>NZ_JBKBHT010000003.1:0-255000 GCF_046297595.1 Ferrovibrio sp. | reverse complement strand
CTGCGGGCCAGATTCCGGATATAGGTCATTGTGGAAGGCGCCGCCATGTCATCTGCATGCCGTTTAAATCTGTCGATCTGCGGCGGCAGTAGCGCGTTACCGTTAAGTATCAGAGTCACCGCGCGGCCATGTGTTCTCATACGAGCGAACGCCATAGCCAGTTCAAGATGGCCCTTGCGACCGGTCAAGCTGCCGACTGTAGAGAAAACAAAATGTTGTGGTGTGATGCCCAGTTTTTTGCGCAGATCGTTCGCCTGCGGAATTGGTCCGAATTCCCGCTCGTCGGCACCATTTGGGATCACCACCCAGTTCTGCAGCCCGTGCTGGCGGGCGAAATCGATATCCCGATACTGATTGGCATAGAAGATCAGGCGGTCGAAGGCGGCTAAGTGCTTCGGTAATTCACGAAAATATTGTGCGAAGGCCGGATTGTGCAGGCCGGAGAAGCCGCAGGGGATGAAGACTTTTCTAGAGTGGATGCGATCAAGGATGGGCAGCAGGGCGTCGAAAGTCCATTGCTGTGCGGCCTTGATCAGAATGGCATCGGCGGGAAAATCGAGCACAAACTGTCGATAGCGCTCGACCTCGCCCACGATTCTGCCGGCCGAGTTTCCGGTTATCCCAAACTCCTTTATATGCACGCCGTTAAGTTCGGAGAAGTGGCGAGCTGCCAGTTTTGTAGTCGCCACCGTCACCTCGTGGCCGCGTGCGACCATGCGTTCGGCGATTTGTCGCATGACCTCCTGAACGCCGCCGACGCTTGGCGCGTAGAATTCGCAGCAAAATAGAAGGCGCATACCGTGTGGTTCTGTTTCAGCGTATTAGGTTGATCAGGCGCTGGGCCAGCGGTCGTGCCGCAGATAGGGCAGTCCTCAGGTATGGGTGCCTGTAGTTCATGTAGTGGTAGCGAAGGGAGGCGAGACGATAGCGCAGGCGGCTGGTAAATTCCTCGTCCTGCCGTCCCTGAGCTATCCGTTCTGCCGCACGGCGGATGATGCTGGTCATGAGCTGATAATTTGGGTGGCGGGACAGGCGGGTACTAGAGCGGAGCAGAAGGGAGGCTGCGTCATGCATTTCCTGGCTGGGCTGGCTCAGTCCCAGGGTAGCTGCCAGGTTCTCGGCACTGATCAATGCCACCTTGTCTTGAAACGAGACGGTACGGCTGATGCTGGTCGGCATTTCACGGTATATAACCAGTCGATCCGGCAGATTAGCCATGCGGTGCCGGCGGGCAAGGCGGGACCAGAGTTCAAAGTCTTCCGGTGGTTGGCGTTGCGGGTCGGTGGTATAGCCGCCGATCGCCCGCACAGCGTCGCGGCGCAGCATTACAGAACTGTGGACAAACTGCGAATCGAACAGCAACTCGAAGCGGATATTCATGTCATCGAGCGGATGGTCATGACCGCGTTCGGTCGGTGTATTATTCACGTGTATTCGTGAGCGGGTGCCCAGCAAGGCATGATCTGGATGAGTGGACAGAAAGGCGACCTGCTTCTCCAGGCGGTCGGGCATGGAGAGGTCGTCGTGATCCTGACGGGCGATGAATTCTCCGCGCGCCATCTCGATTCCGAGATTAAGGGTGGCCGCGAGGCCACGATTCTCCTGTTCGATCAGGCGTAAGCGCGGATCAGAGAAAGACCGTACTACGGCAGACGAATCGTCTTTCGAGCCGTCGTTGATCACGATCAATTCGAAATCGACGAAGGTTTGTGAAAGAATACTCTGGATTGCCTCGCCGACCTGGTCGGCACCGTTGTAGAGCGGCAGAATAACGCTGACGCGTGGGGATGTCACAAGCGGCTCCATGTGTCAGGAATCAGGTCGCGAGTATCGAGCGCATTTGTCGCGAACCAGCGGCGCGGCGCGAATACGAGTTTGTCAGGGCGGGGATTGAGCCATGCCCCCCACCAGCTGAATGAGCTATTCGCGGTGATATGATGGCGGCAACGCGCCATCAGATGCATGTCCTCGAAATCGCGGCCGTCTCCCTGCGGGTCGACGAAGACCAACGGCCAGCGATGCGGCAGGTTGGAGCGGGTCCATTCCGGGTCGTCACTGAAGACAAAAAAGACCGGATCAATTATCCGCTCGGCCATGCGGCCCATCGCTTCGACATACCATTCGATCGGACAGAGGCCATGATGTTCCAGCGTCACAGGGTTGCTGGCATAATCGCCGCGGCGCACATGCAAGGAAATGGCGTTAACTGTGGCCATTTGTTCGGCCAGTGCTATGCGCTGCGCCGAGAGTGGCTGGACCGGCTGAAATTCGGCGCGGATAGTGTCGGCGATGGTGCTGAAATAGCGCTCGCTCTGCCAATACCCGATCAGATAGGCCGACGAGCCGCAATTCAGGGCTGCCGGATTAAACTGGAAGCCGCGCTCATGCACCGTCGGCATCCGGCTCGGCCAGTATCGACCCAGGCGCGCCAAGCGCGGATGCAGCCGTTGCGGCCATGGAATCATGTTCGCGAGATCGGCTTTGTGCGCCAGCTCTGCCTTAATGTTTAAGTGGCCAAGCTCGTAATTGCGCAGCTTGTCGGACCGGAAGCTCTCGATATCCAGTTTCAGTGGTACCCCGCGTTCTAACGCCAGACGGCGCCCGAAAGCATACTGAAACATCTGGTTGCCGAGACCGCCGAGAAGGCGAATCACAATCATGTGCAGAATAACCTACAATACAGGATGATGTGCATTCAGCGCGCTGCCGTGAAAAAGGCACGCGCCGTGCGCAGGAACTGGAGGGGGCGAAAGCCAGTTTTTATCGCAAGCTTCCTGATGTGGCGCTTTATCGGATATGTCAGCATCGTTATGCAAAGCCGCAGAGGGCGCAGGAAGGGGGGGCCGTAGAGCCGGGTTGCGAAAGTATAGGGGCGGACGCGCGCATACATCGCCTCGATCTCCCGCAGACAGGCGAAGAGGCGCCATGGCGCAATATCCGAGGCAGTGGTCAGGCAGTTCAGGTTTTCCTTTATTACGACCTGCGCATTGACGTTCCTGGCCACCGCTTCCTGCCATTTGCCCCAGATGACGATCTGTGCCTCGACCTGGCGGATCAGACGGGTCAGCGTATGGCCAGTCTGCATTTGGTTTGGATGTCGACGCAGGCGTACCAACGGCTGATCCGCAAAATCAAAAGTGGTCGCATGTGCCAACCGGAGCCAGAAATCCCAATCTTCAGCAAACTTCAGGCTTGTATCAAACAGACCAACCTGCTTCAGCAATTCACGCTTCAGGACCACGGCCGAGGCGGAGCCGGAGATGTAGTTGCCGGACAGCAGGGGATCGAAGATCTGTCCGCGCAGCGTGGGTGCGATGATTCTCTCGGTTTCAAGCGGGCTGCCATCCGCGGTCATGGCGCTGTAATTGCAGTAGACAACACCGGGCCTGAGCGGCGAGGTGGCGAACAGAGCCATTTGCATCTCTAGCTTGTGAGGTTCCCAGACATCGTCGCTGTCGAGGAAGGCGATGTATTCGGCAGTCGCCTGTCGACAGCCATGATTGCGAGTGTCGCTGAGGCCAGAATGCGGCTTCCGTAAAAGACGGACCCTGGGGTCGTCTGCGAAGCTCTGCTCCACCAGTTCGGGCGACCCATCCTTGGACCCGTCGTCGACAACCAGAACGGCATTGACCGGGTATGTCTGGTCGAGGATGGACTGAATGGCCTCGAGGATGAAATCTTTTGTATTATACAGCGGTATGACAACATCCACGCTGCGGATACTGCCAGCCGGCAGAAGTTCGACGTTCATGTGCGCCCCGCCGCATGCAGGCGTCGCAGAACCGATCGCAGCGGACCAAGGGCCCGCGAGGCACGGCCCCGCCATTGCGCGCGTCTGGCGGCGCGCCGGCGTTCTTTGGTATTACGGATCTCCTGACGCGCCAGTTGCAGGGGCACTGCCATTGTCGATCCCTGGTCACGGCACCAGGCTGCAAAATTGTCGACCACCGTGATATGTTGCGTCCAACCATCGGGGCTTGCCGCCCGAATACTTGAGGCCGGGTTATCCCGGTAACGGAGCAGCGGTTCGGAGATGAAGTCGAAATCCGTTAAACAGGCAATGCGGAGCCAGAGCGCATAATCCTCACCCACGGTCAAATTCTTCTGCTCGGGGAAGCCGATGGCGTGGTCCAGAAGGGAGCGGTGAATGACCACCGAACTGCAGATTACCTGATTGTCGAGCAGCAACTCAGGCAATCGGATCACCGGATCGGTGCGCCCAAGCAGTGGATTCTGGCTGTCGTCGTCCGGAACGACGCGGATCGCCTCGGTGCAGCTTGCGCGGCGACCTGATATCGCCATAGCTGATAATTGCCGGGCCAGCTTGCCTGGCAGCCATTCGTCGTCGCTGTCGATAAAGGCGATCCACTCACCTTTAGCGGCGCGCAGACCGCGGTTGCGGGGTATCGAGGGCCGACCGCCGCGCGGTCCGGCCAGCCAGCGAATTCGGGCGTCCCCCAATTCGTATACGATCTTCCGGGTTGTATCGGTCGATCCGTCATCGCAGACCAGCACCTCCAAGGGGGGCATAGTCTGGGCCAACGCACTTCGTATCGCGGTTCCGATCATATCCGCGCGGTTCCATGTCGGGATGACGACAGAGATAGTTGGCGTCATTTCGATGCTTGGCCGCGCGCGTACTGGGCCGCGAACATGACCATCCAGGTTTCCAGTAATGCCAGCTCCCCCTCCGTATCGTCGACGAGAAAGTTGCGCAAGAATGTCCGAGCGGCGGTCATATGGTCGAGCGCTGACCCCGGTGGTTTGACAGCGATAATCTCAATATTGTGAGTCTGTTTCCAACCGTTGCGCCGAATCTCTATCGGCTCAAAGCCAAAACATTTGACCATATGGCACAAGTCTTTGGCCGTATACCCCTCATAATGGGCGGCCCAGTCCGCCTCATGCGAACCAAACAGATGACGCTCAGCCACTGCGCGATCATTGAAACTGCGTAGCGGATGCAGCAGCGTCAGTAGAGTGCGCAGCATATCGGGGACCTCGATATGCAGACGACCGCCATCGGCCAGCCAGCCATGCCACGTGGCCAGTAGAGCGCTGGCTACAGGGCGACGAAAATGTTCGAACACATGGTGAAGGCGAACTTCTGCAATCGACCCCGGCGCATAGTGCAAACCGCAGATATCGGCATGTAGATCGGCAACGCTGGCCTGCTGCACTGTGTGATTGTTTAGCGGAAAATCGATATTCAGATAACCATCCAGATAACGCTGGCCGCAGCCCAGATGCAGCTTGGTGCCGTTTGCCGGCGCGGGTTGGCCCGAAGTGGAGCGCGGAATGTTGGTCATAGTGTTCGCTCTTCTACAGAATTCGGCCGCGCCGGCTTGCCAGGCTCTTCAGCCGGGAAAGGCCTGGTACGCGGCGCTCGACGGCGCGGCGCCAGTTGGTCCATTTCATCCGGCGCAGTTCGTCAGCCGGAAACTGACGCCATGTCTGGTCGGTGTCCTCATGGTCGCGCTCGATCCACCCGCCAAGACTATGCGGATTGGTGGGGTCGACCAGTGCGGTCCACCGCGACAAAAATACGTTCCAGTCCCTGTTCTGTCCGACTAAATTGCTGGCACGCACTTCGGTGTTGGCGTCAGAAAAATGCTCGACATAGGCATCGGTGCAATCGATGCAGGCCCAGCCTCTGTCCCAGAGCTTCAGGCAGAGGTCGCCGTCGGCATGGTAGAAGGAGTAATGTTCCTCGTCGATATAGCCGATTTCGGTCAGTGCGTCATTGAGATAGAGGCCGTGATTGACGAACATGCGCCGGCCCAGCGTCAAACCGACCCGATATTGCGCCTGCTCGGGCCAGTTGCGCCAGTAGAATGCAACTGCGCCGATTTTTTCGCCCTTAGCCAGATGACTCTCGAAATGTGCGATGCCGTTGCGCAGACTGTTGCGATGCAGAAGGCAGTCGTCGCTGACCATGCAGATGTATTTGCCCTGGGCGGCCTTGAATCCGAGATTCATGAAGTAACCCCAGGAGCGGCGACGAATCTGCCGCCCACGCCATTCGCCGCGATTATGTTGGATAATGCTGACAATATCCTTCTGTGCGGTTAGCCAGGCGATGCTGCCGTCAGTCGAGCCGCCGTCCACGACGATAATCTCGCCGGCGCCTTGCAGAGCGTCAATCTCGCGGCGAATGCTTTCCACTGTGCTCTTGAGGAAGGCGAGGCGATTATACGATCCCAGAACGACAGAAACGACTGGGGTGGCGGGCGTAACAGAAATGGAATTGGTCATCAGAGTCGGGGGGGGAGAATATGTGGTGATGAAGGGTCTGCGGTTTCCAGGGAAGGCGCTTCGCTCAGGATTTCCTCGTACCAAGTCAGCAGTGCAGCTACCTGGCGGTCGAGATCGAAGCGGGCGGCGGCATCTCGCGCGGCGTTAGCCGCGAGCATGGCGATTAGGTCCGGCTTGTCGAGGATGTAATTTAAGGCCGTCGCCAGGGCGATAGGGTCGCGCGGCGTGAGTAGGCCCGTGGCGCTTTCGGCAGGCCATGCCTGTTGGTCGTGTGCCGTGCCAGGGACATGCAGACTGCGGATTTGTTCCGGAATGCCGCCCACGGCGGTTGCCGCAACTGGCGTGCCGCAAGCCAGGGCTTCGATCACCACATTGGGGAATGTGTCAGCCCGCGCAGCATGCACGTAAAAATCAGTGGCCTGGTAGTAGCTGGCCATACGATCAGGCGACGATACATGCGGCACATAGGAAATTGTCGCCTGACCGACCTGTTCAGGTGCGCTCGTCTCGCCCAACGCGAGCAGCCGTAGCTGACGACCGGCCGGTGGGGTTAGCCGCGCCAGGCAATCGCGCAGAGTGGCGATGTCTTTCCAGACATTGCCCTTGATGCCGTTTGCGGCAAACATCAGAATAAGGTCATCCTCAGGCAGATTCAGAGCGCGCCGCGCCGCAATCTTGTTGCCTGGTTTGAACCATTGCATATCCACGCCGTTGGGAATCACTCGCGCCGATTGCAAGGCCGGAGCCAGCATAGATGCTTTGACTTTCTGCATCAGCCAACGGGAGGGCGTAGTCACATGCAGGCGGCTGGCGCGGTAGATTGCCGCTTTGCGTTGCCAATTCTCGGCGCTGCGGTCGACTGGGATGGCTGGTGGTATGGTGAGGTCGGGGCATGCGCCACAACCGTTACGCCAGCGCTCACAATCGAAAGAATGCGCGCAATGCCCAGCCAGCATCCAAGCATCGTGTAGATTGCAGATCACCGGCAATTTGGCCGATAGCTGGGGCAATAGTCGAAGATCGAAATAATCACCATGCAGATTGTGACAATGCAGGATATCCGGCTCTGCCGGGGGCAGATCGAGTAGCATTCTCGTTCCGGGAAAATCGAAATCCTCGTAACCTGGTTCGGATTGTCTGCGTAGCGATGCCTGCATTCTACCCGAATGCGGATTCAGGCCCAGCCGGCGTATAATGCGCTGGGCGAATCCACGGAACGTATGGCGAGGTTGCAATGGCGGCGCTGTCGGAGCGGGCGGTTCGTTTGGAATGACAAAAACATCACTGTGCTTTTGCGTTGTATGGCCAACAGCCATCCATGCATGGTGTCCCAGCGCTTGATAGCGGCGTTGTAGATTGGCTGCCACCATCGCCGCGCCACCCTGATGATAAGCGGTGTTAACTTGAAGGATGTTCATGCCCTCAAGCCCGGTTCCAGGTGGTCGAAACTCTCGATAATCAGATTCTGCAATGCCTGAGGGGTAATATTACGTACCAACAGGCGCGGCAGCTGGTATCGGTCGGTATCACCACGTACCAGTCCGGGATAGTTGGAGCAGGAAAGGACAAAGCCCTTGCGCTTTATCAGAGATACGGTTTCACCTGAATAGGCGTCCAGATTTCCGTAAGGAAAGGCAAAGGTGTCTATATCTTGGCCCAGCCAAGCAGTAAGGCGCTGCCGTCCGGTGTCGATTTCTGTCTCCTGTTCGGCCGCCGACAGTCCAGAGAGACGGGGATGATGATGGCTATGGGCGCCAATGGTAACCACATTCCCTTCTGCCAGCGTGACGACCTCAGCGCGGGTGAGCGGACGATGGCTGTCTCGAGCTTCCTCCGGTATCTGGGCCGCAGTCACCAAGGCCGATAGCACTTTGTCTCGCTGATCGCGCGACAGAGGATTGATGGCAGTCATGAGGGCGCGATAGAGGCTGTGTCGCGGCGAGGGATCGTCCGACGACAGGACCGACCATCCAGGCGCCGGCAAAAAGTCGCCGCTCGCCGGCCACTGCCGTGGCCCCTCGGGGAAAGGCAGGATCAGCGGATCAGGCAGCGGCGTGGGCGCAAGAATTGCACGCTCGATCACGTCCCACCAGTATTCGCGTTGGCGTTCGATGAAATCGGTGGCGATGAATACCGTCGCGGGCACAGCATGGCGCTGCAGGATGGGCTTGGCGTAATACAGGTTATCTGCATAGCCGTCATCAAAAGTCACGGCAATGGCTCGGCGAGGCAGTCGTCCGGCGGCGGCGGCGGCAATCATATCGCTTAGATGCATTGGGGTGCCTAGCGTCTTTAGTAGTGCGATATGGCGATCGAAGTTCTCCGGTGTGACCGCCAGCAGCTGCGGATCGGACTCCAGTGCCGCCACTCGGTGATACAGAAGGATCAATCCCTTGGGTTCGCGTCGTTTGCGCCAAGCAGCGACGTGGTTTTGGCCGAGCCGCCAAAGGCTGCGTGGTGCCCGGAGGACGCGCATCAGCATCAGTGATCCGCTTTCTGTGCCCGTACGCCGACCAGAATCTGATAGTCGGGGTCATAATGCGACAGCTCGGCGGCGCTCAATTCCTGTGCAGAAACGCCATAGAGTGAAGCGGTGGCGGTTAGGATGTTGCCATAGGCGGTGGTGGTTACGGAGCCACCGGGGAAAGCCTCGTCGAAAAGACGCTGTGCGGCCATGTCGGTGACGCGCCAGTAATCTCCCCAGCGGTCGTAATCGAAACGGCTAATCTGAGTCAGCGCTGGCAAGCTAGCCAGCAGCACACCGCCTGGCCTGAGTGCCCGGTGGGCGGTCGCGATCGATGCGCGCATGTCGTAGATCACATGCAGAACCTGAGTGAGGATAATGGCGTCGAACCGTTCATCTGGTATGCCGTCACCGGTCATCAAATCGCCGACGACTGTCACCTTTGGCGTTTCTGCCGAAGGGCTGAGCACGTCAATGGTGGCGTCCGCTGCGGCGAAGGCCTGCGCGTAGCGATCATCGCCGACCTCCAGGACACGGCCATGCAGGTCGGCGCGGCAGCTGTCGAGAAAGGCTTCGATATAATGGCGGCGAACAGGCGTGCCTCGATCCTGACCGAAGGCGGCGCTGATCGGAGTCAGACGGCGTAAGTCACCCCAATTCACGGGCCGAGCTTGTTTGCCGAGTAGGCGGCTGAGCAGGTTCACGTCAGGCGGCCCTTCAGGCGCAGCAATGCGGCCATTTCACTAATGACCCAGTCGTTACGCTTGGCGAGTTCGGCGTTGACGGTCTTGATTTTGTGGCCTGCCTTGTCGTGCTGACTATGTATCACCTGGATGGCAGTGCGCAATTCAGACTCATCGGCCGTCGCAAGGTCTATGGCCGTGGAGGGCGCGCCATAGAAGTCTACCAATCCATGGGATTTAAAACGGTAGTAGTCGCCGGTGAAGATGATGATTGCGGGTTTACCCTCGGATAAAGCGAAGACGTGCACATGATAGGATAGGCCGAGTGTGAAGCGTGCTGCGGCAATGCTGGTCTTGATCAATTGCACGTCCTTGGTTACCGGCGCCATCAGCAGGCGAGAGGAATGTTTCATCCTGGCCGCCAGTTCGGCTCCGCAATCCTTGTCATGACGTGAGTGGACGTCATAGCTCATCGGAAAGAAGACGAGGCGTAGCCCGGTTAGTTCCGTAGCAGTATCGAAGGCAGCGGCAACCTTGTCGTAATATCGGTCTGTATCCTGCGTGTAATCTGTCGATCGCCAATGTACGGCTATGAAATTTTCAGCCGGCGCCAAACCGGCGGATTTCAGGTAGGAATCACGGTCGGCATCAGAAGCAAGCGGTAGGCTGAGCGCCTCGTCAGCGGTGATCTTCGTGCGACAGTGCGACAAGGCTAGGGTGCGAGTATAATCCGCACTGAACGCATGATCGCGAAAGGCGAGCAGGTCCAGACGATCGAAGGCACGCGCCATAAGACTCTTCAGATCGGTGCGCGTAAGCGGACCGAAACCCTGCGGTCCTACCGCAGAAACCGCGACGAAGGGGCGTACGGCCTCGTAGAGCCAAGTTTTGTAAGCTGCGCCAAACGCGTTAAAGTCATTAAAATCAGCGGCGCCGACCCCATAAAAGGCATCGCAGGATCTGAGCGCGGCGATAAGTGAGGTGAGATCACCACATATTTTACGCGCTACTCCATGTTTCTTGAGGCCGAACAGCAGGTGTGCCGCGGCCGATATCTGGGGCAGAGTTAATTCCGCTAGTGGCAGGCCATGGCCTCGCATTCGCGTCAACAGCGCCTGGAGGCAGTCTCGCACTGCCATGTAAAAAAGGAACGGCGAGGGGACTTCCTCGACGCGCCAACCGTCGAAAACCGGAAGTGGGCGCGTACCCTCTCGTGGAATAACGAAAATGCACTCGCCGAGTTGCGCCTGAAGGCGGCGCAGAGCATTTGACAGCATGGCTTCGTCGCCGAGATTGCCATACGCCTCACCATGATCGACAAAAACTCGCAGCGGTTTTGACATAATCATTTCCAAGCGGCGCAGGCTACGATGCTTGGGCATCCTGGATCATGAAAGTCCAGAACCTGCGGCGAGAAATGATGCTTCATCAGATACTGGGGCGAGCCCGATGCCGTCGCTGCATTGCCATAAGTATGAATTTCGATGCGTGTGAAATCAGCAAACAATAGCCGTAGGGAGTCCGGCGTCATGCGCCAGTAGTCCCCAGGGTGTGGGGCATAGCCTTGCAGTACCATCGGTACGGTGCATAACACCACTCCGCCTGGGGCCAGAAGCCGGTGCATCTCCTGTACCGCCAGCCATGGGCGAGGCACATTGCACAAGACGTGTGTACATAGGAAGGTGTTAAAGCAGCCATCCGGCAGATGGCCTGCCGCCTGCAGGTCGCCCACAATGGTTGCGCCCGGCGCTTCGACGGTGTCCCAGACCTCATAGTCGGTTACGGTGGGGCGATGCTGATAGCGATCACGGTAATATGGCGGCATGAACTCAACTACGCGGCCATGCACAGCATCGTCATAGTGAGTGAGGAAGGTATCGATATAGTGACGTGCCGGGCTGGGCACTGGCGAATGGCCGGCAGGGAAGCCAAAATAGTTGATCGTCAGGCCCCAGCCCAGCACCCGGCCGAGGCTATGCTTATAGACGCCATATAACGACTGGCGGAAAAAGTTGCCGATGGTACCAGTCAGCATGATGCCTGTGTCACTTCGAAGGGGCCGGAGCGGGAATGACGGTGGCTGTCTTCCAGAAATCGCGGGCGACATCTTGTGATTCGATGCAGTTTTTGCAGATGTCTGGCATCTCGAAATCACCATCAACCTGACGTCGCCGCTGCTCCTGGAACATCTCGCTGTTGTAGACGTCCTGCGGCGATTGTTTTGTCAGATTGCCGAGCGGGAACTTGGTTTCGTAATCCTCGCAGCACATGGCAACGGTGCCATCCCAGTCCACCTGCATGACCTGCCAGACGTAGCGGCAGGAATACTGGCGTTTTCGCGTCTTGGTCTCGAAATGCCCTCCCCAGCCAATATAGGGTGGGATGACAACATTATGCACTAGCGGTGTCCAGTAATCGCGGAAGGCCTGGATTTCCTCTTTTGTGTGGTGCTCGGTGGGAATCAGCGAAACGTGGATTTCAACAGGTTTGCCGCGAACATTGTTCATCTCGATGAAGCGGTGCAGATTCTTCTGCGTTCGTTCGTAAGGCAGCTTCATTACTGTTTCATATACGTCTTTGGAGAAGGCATTCAGGCTGACGGAGAGAATGTCTAGTTTGGCATCGAAGAGCTGCTCTGCACGATGCTCTTCCAGCGCGCTGACATTCGAGTAGATGGCGACGCGTGCCTTTGGGAATACGCTTTTCTCATAACGGATCTTTTCGACGATCGTGCGGTCCAGCAGTGGCTCGCCCATTCCGGCGTGACTGATAAGCTGAATCGGCGCACCCCAGGCAGCCACTTTGTCAACGATCAGCTTGTGAGTTTCGGCCGACATGATCCCCTTGGTGCGTTGCAATGTCGGGTAGGGGCACATCACGCAGGCTGCATTGCAGCGATTAACAGTCTCAATAGCGAGCTGGACTGGTAGAACGCCATGCGGGCGGCTTTTGTCAAATTCGCGGCGGATGCGGCGCTGAATCTGGTACTCCTCGATGGCAGGGACCGTGTTCAGTATCTGTGGTATAGCTATCAGGGCGCGCGGGATGGCGCGGAGCGTTCGGGGGGCGACCGTCAGGCTTTGACGAACGCCGCGTGTGATCGCTTTGACAATCTGCATTGAGTACTCCGTCGTCACCAGCTCGTGCGGCCGCCATCCACGATCAGGTTTGCGCCGTTCATATAAGATGAAGCATCCGAGACCAGAAAAACGATCGCGGCCTTGTATTCGTCCCTGTGCGCCATGCGTCCAAGTGGGATTAATTGCTCGATACGGCTCAGGAAAACCTCATCCTGCCCGGCGTAGACGCCGCCCGGGCTGATGGCGTTGCATCGAACGCCCCGGTTGATCCAGTAGGTCGAGAGGTATCGAGTCAGACCAATCAGACCGGCCTTCACAACAGAATATGTTACAGGCTTGACCGGTTGTTGGGTTTCGGGAACGCCATCCTTGCGATAGAGCCGCTGATCGGGTGCAATGACGGCTAGATCGGAGGCGACGTTGAGTATAACACCTTTGCCCTGGCGTGCCATGTCTTCGCCGAAGGTGCGGCTGAGCAGGAAGGCGCCGGTCAGGCCGACAGCGATATCATTCTGCCATTCGGAAAGCGGGAAATTTTCCAAACGACTGAAGTTAATGTTGCCATCCTCGACCTTCGGATTGCGGGCCGCATTGTTGATCAGGATATCAACATTGCCGCGGGCGCGGAGTTCCGCGGCCAGTTCATCCACCTGCTGCGAGTCGGTGATGTCGATGCCGTAGGCTGCTGCAGCTACGCCATAACGAGCAGCGATCTGTTCGGCGATCTGTCGTGCAGCTGTGATGTTGGAATCCACAAGTATCGGGGTCGCGCCCATTTCCGCCACGGCAGCAGCATGACGCTGACCGAGCAGTCCGGCCCCGCCTGTGATGACTGCAGTGCGGCCTGACAGGTCGAAAGCCATCCGAACGGAGGCAGGCGCACTGGCAAGGGGGCTGCGTGGCATGGTCATGATCAGGCTTTAATTCTCTGGATCGCGCCGGCAGCCAGAAGGCCATCCTCGATAAGTTCCATAAGAGCATGGCCGGCGGTGATGTGGACTTCTTGGATGCGCCCGGTTTCCTTGCTTGGCACTACGAAGGCGATATCGCAGAGCGGCAGCGCGGGGCCGCCGTCGCCGCCCAGAAAGCCGATCACAGGCATGCCTTTCTCGCGCGCAACCCTCATGGCGCCTAAAACGTTCGGCGATTTTCCAGAAGTGGTGATGCCTAGCAGTACATCGCCCTTGCGGCCCAGCGTACGGGTCATGCGCTCGTAGAAGACCTCGTAGCTGTAATCGTTACCACAGGCGGTCATCGAAGACGGATCCAGTGCTAGGGCAATCGCAGGAATGCCGTCGCGGTTCACGTCCGGACGGAGGCGCACCAGAAGCTCGGCAGCGAGGTGCTGGGCATCTGCGGCGGATCCCCCATTGCCGCACATTAGAATTTTGCCGCCGCCAACGAGAGATGCGACACAGAGGTCTGCCATGGCCAGAAGCGGACCAAGGTAATTCTCCTGGGTCGTCTGTTTCAGGGCGATTGAACGCTGGAAAATCCCTTGTACCGCCGCTAAGCGGGGATCTGCGCCAGAAGCGGGTTTGCTGTCAGAAGCCACGTGTTTGTCCACCATCCACCACCCAGGTTGAGCCTGTTACAAAACTAGCGCGGTCCGAAGCCAAGAAAACCACGACATCGGCGATTTCCTCCGGTTTGGCAAAACGGCGCAACGGAACCTCGCTCTGCAGCATGGCCTGGACACCAGCGGGATTCTCCAACAGCTTACGATCCCAAGTGCCGCCCGGAAACATCACGTTACCAGGCGCTACCGCGTTGACGCGCACTCCTAGCGGGCCGGCGCTGCGCGCCAGGCTTTTTACAGCCGCCTGCAGGCCAGCTTTTGCGGCGGCATAGGGGGCGGGGGCGCCCACTGCTTCCAGACCAGCAATAGATGAGATCATGGTCAGGCTGCCCTGCCGGGGGGCCAGCCGATCAATGGCATAGGCAGCCAGCGCTGTCGCGCCGAGGAGATTGAGCGACAGTACGCGTTGCCATTCGGCCTGCGGCACGGCATGGCCAGCTTGCGACATGCCGCTGCCCACATTGGCAATGGCGGCATCGATAGGCCCCATGCTTCGTTCTACAGAATCCAGCGTGGCGAGGATTTCCTCATCGCGGGTCATGTCGGCAGTGAAGCCGCGCACCTCGCTGCGGGCGGTTATGCTGCTGATGGCTTCAGTCAGGGGTTGCTGCATGCGCGCCACCATGGCCACGCGAGCGCCTTCCTGGGCAAAAGCCTGGGCAATTGCCAAGCCGATGCCGCGGCTCGCGCCTGAGACCAGGATGAGCTTGCCCGCTAAGCCGAGTTCCATGTCAGGCCGCAGCCTCCCAGAGCTTTTCGGTCAGATCGCGGTTGTGGCGGGCGAGCTCGACTTCGCCGCCATCTTCGCCGCGAGCTGCCTGCAGAATCAGCCAGCGCTCAAAGCCCGTCTTGCGGATCATACGAAAAGCTGCGGGCAGATCGGCATTGCCCGTACCGAGCGGCTGAGTGGATCCGCCAAGTTTACGGTCTTTCACATGCACGCTGCCTAGATATGGCGCCAATGCAGTCAGCTCCTCCACCGGATCGTAGCCCAGTGAGGCGCTGTTTCCGATGTCAAAATTAGCTTTCACCTTTTCGTGCCCGATGGCGGCAAGAAGTTCTCGGAACGTAGCGGGCGGCAGATCGGTCTCAAGATGTAGTTCGACGCCATAACTCGCAGTATGCGGAGCGAGATCGCGTAGTACCGCGATTACCGCGGCGAGCGCCGCCTCACTTCTGAGCGAGGAGGCGTCAACGAAGGGCAGTACGATGTAGGTAATTTCTAGTAGACTGGCGCGGCCAATCAGCCATTTAAGATGTTCGATATTGGCAGCCTGCACGACGGCGCCTTCATCTACCAGACGCTCAGTCATGTAGTAGTCGGCGCAAATCGACCGCACACGCACGCCGCTGGAGGCGGATAGCGCCCGCAATTCAGCCAGTCCGATATCGGTGCGGAGCGGATTGTCCTGCTCATGCGGTTTTTCGTAGATCCATTCGATGCATGACAGGCCTGCCTCTGCGGCAAGCGGAAACTCTTCGCGCCAGGCACGGGCAGGGAAAGCCTGGAATCGCCCGTCGTAGGGCGGCAGCAGACGGCCTTGCATGATTCCAACTGGAATTGTCATTGCGGCGGCTCCAATAATTCGACAAGCTCAACATAGGTGCCGTCTGGATCGCGACAGAAAGTGACTAGCGCTCTGCCGTCGACCGACCTTCTGGGGGCTGTAGTGAATTCCACGCCTGCTGCGCTCATACGCTGATGCAAAGCTTCAAGCCCGTCGACCGTCAGAGCGATATGCGTTGGGCCGCGTGTGCTTAAGTCGATGTTACGGTTGATATCGCGAACCAACGGATTCATGAATTCTAGGAGTTCGATCTGCGACGCATTGTCGGCGCTAGCCAACTTCACCGTGCGCAAATGCGCTTTATTCATCCCGAGAATGGCGTCGATGAAGTCGCCGCTCTCGTCCATGATGCGCGCTTCAGAGAAGCCGAGTAAGTCGCGATAGAAGAACAGCGCACGCTCCAGATCGGACACGACGATACCGACATGCCGGAGCATGGTCATGCCGCGACCGCCTGTTCCGCAATGATCTCTTCGATCGACTCCTCAAGCACATCCATGCCTTCATTCATGACGTCTTCCGGCATGGTGAGGGGCGGGCCGAACTTTATCGATTCGCGGCCTGTATGCACGAGAAGAACTCCCTTGTGCATGGCACGCTGGCAGATCAGGCTCGCGGTCAGGCCATCTGGCTCGTCGCTACCGGGCTTCTTAAAGATCAGTGCAGCCAGCATGCCCTCCCCAATCACGTGAGAGATGCGGTCCGGGTATTTTGCTTGTATGGCGCGGAGCCGGTCGAGCATGATTCTGCCCATGCGAGCCGCAGCGCCACACAGATCGCGGCTCACAATCTCATCGAGATTGGCAAGGCCTGCAGCGCAGACCAGGGGGTTGGCGGAATGCGTCGAAGACATCGAACCGACATCGGGCAGATCGAGCAACTCTTTGCGGCCCAGCACCGCTGAAAGCGGCAGGCTGGAGCTGATGCCCTTGCCGGTAGCGATCAGATCCGGCTCGACACCATAATGTTCATGCACGAACATTTTACCGGTGCGACCGAACCCCCCCTGCACTTCGTCGAAGCCCAGCAGGATACCGTTGGCCTTAGCGAATTCCGCCGCCGCCTGCACATAATCGGTGGGAATGAAGGCCGCGGCCCAGCCGATATAGGCCTCGAACATGAAACCACAGAGATCCTTGGCGAGGTCAAGCCCCTTGCCGCGCAGCAGATCGAGATGCGCGTTGAAGCGGTCGCGGCCGGTTTCGCCGTTTTTCAACGACCATGTGTAGGGGAACGGCACCTGATGGACATTCGGATCCTCGAAGCCGATCCAGGTGCGCCCGGCGGCAGTGCCGCCGATCATCGCGGCACCCTGTGTGCGGCCGTGATAGGCGCCCTCGAAGGACATGATGCCGAGGCGGCGTTTACCGCGGCGTTGGCCGTTCATGCGCATCAGCTTGACCACTGCCTCGGTCGCCTCGGTACCGGAGGACATCAGATAGGCCTTGTCGAACTGCTCCGGGGTGACTTCGATCAGGCGGCGCAGGAATTTCGCGCGTATCTCGGTAGCATAGGAATAGGTATGCAGCAGGCCGTGATCGATCACCTCTCGCAGGGCCTTGACGATGCGCGGATTGGCATGCCCGGCATTGGCGACAAAGATCGTGGAGGTGTAGTCGATCCAGGTGTTGCCCCAGCGGTCGAACACCTGAAAGTCCTCTGCACGGTCCCACACCACCGGCATCTGGCCGTGCATCGAGCGCGATTCGAACTGCTCCAGGTCGTTCAGGATCGGCAGGGATTCCGGAACGGGCAGCGCCGTCTGCACGCAGCGATACTGCGTCTTGACTGGCGGACGGGTGACGGGCATGCGGGAGAAGGCAAAGGCAGCCATGAAGCGTTTCCAGTATCGCGGTTTGGTTGGTGGTTAGCGGGCTTGCAGATAATCGAGAATGACCGGGCGGCGACGCCCGATCTGGTATTCGAGCAGTTCGAATTCCTCAATCGTGTCGACCTCGACCGAGACGGGTGTCGGCTGGCCTAGCACCTTTGGGCCGAAGATGCCGGCATCGGGCGGCGTTGCCCGGATATGGGCCGTGGTGACGATATCGACATAACCGTTCGGCTGGTAGGCCGCCGGGAAGGCCTGGCGCGGCAGGTTGTAATATTCGGGCCGTGGATCATGTGGGAAAAGGCCGGTGAGCCAGCCATCCTCGAGACCCATCATCTTCTGCGGCGGCTCGGGCAGCGGATGCACCGAGCGCAGGCCGGTGGCATCTGGGCGAGCGGCCAGCAGTGCCGTGGCCTCGCGGAGGATGGCCGGGTCGCGCAATGGCGTGGTCGGCCGCAGGATCGCCAGGGCATCAGGCTCGGCGCCTTTGTCGCGCCAGAAATCCAGCGCGTGCTGGATATAGGCGCGGTCGGGTGCGCGATCGCCAGCCATTTCGGCCGGGCGCAGGAACGGCACCTCGGCGCCGAACTTCGCCGCGATATCGGCGATACCCTGATCGTCGGTGGAGACGAAGACCTTGTCGTAGCCGGCATGCAGGCCTGCGAGAACCGAATAGGCAATCAGCGGAAAGCCGCCAAGCGGCTTGATGTTCTTGCCGGGCACGCCCTTGGAGCCGCCGCGCGCCGGAATGATGGCATAGGTCTTCATGGATACTTGCTCAGATACTCGGCTTCGTTCCGTAGGCCAACAGCATGACCTCGTTCGAGAAGCGAATGAATTTGTTGACTTCGTTCGGCCAAGGAGCCGTCGGATGCATCGGCCGGAACGGCAGCGGCAGCCATGCGATCAGGCGGCAAATCCAGGCCATAGCCGGCCAGCGCCATACCGACGGCAACTGATAGAAATGAATAACGCGGACATTCTCGAATCCGGCGAGCTGCATGGCCTGCTCCAGGCTGGGGCCAGTGAAAGGTGTCACATGCGTGTGGTCAATGTAAAACGGGCCCCAGGCATTGTGAATCCAGCTCGGCGTCATGATCACGGCGTCGCCACCAGGAACCAGAGCGGCGAAAGCCTTGGCGAGAAAGGCATCGGGGTTGCGAAGGTGCTCGATGACCGACTTGGAGTAAACGTGATCGAAGCTGTTCGCGGGAACCGGCAGGGGGTCGGTTTCGAGATTGGCGACATGAACTTCGTGTTCGGGGGCAAAGTCCGGCGCAGCGGGCGAAATATCGATCCCAACGGCACCGTACCCGAGCGAGGCGAAGGCGCTCAGGAATTCACCTCGCCCGCAGCCAATATCCAGCAGTCGACCGCGTCGTGCGAACCAGCGTTCGCCAACATACTTTGCTAGCTTGGCAGGGTAGCTGGTGAAAGGCGCCTTCACTGGGTCGTAAGACAACTTGAGGTATTCAGCCCGCTCCATGACTGAAGCGGCTTGTTTATTGTCCGGATCGGCGGTCACCTGTGCGAGCTCCAGTCCCAGGTCTCGGAATTGAAGGCGCGGTCGTCGATGAAGATGTCGGCTTCCGGCTTGCCAAGGATCAACTGATGATATCGCACGCCCCAGCGGCTCATCTGGGCCTCGGTGACCGCGCGCCAGTCGATGCCCGTGGTAGTGCCGCGTGCCGTGAAGAGTTTGATCGTATGACCCTGATCGTAAAGCGCGTTGACGATGGCGATCCGGTCGGGCCATGGCTCCGCCTTTTCGTAGGCACCGTACGTGTTCGTGCACAGGGTGCCATCGATATCGAAGCAGTAGATCATCGGCTTACCAGTAGCGCAGCTTTTTGGCCACGGCCATTTCGGCGTCGCTGACGGTCTTCTCGCCGGAGCCGAGCACGGCGGGAATTTTCTTTACGGTGGAAACAAGCTGGGCCAGACCGGCATGCTCCAGCGATGCGGCCTGGTCGCTGCCATACATGGCACGGTCAAGCGTGATGTGGCGCTCGATGGCCACGGCGCCCATCATGGCGGCGATCAGGCTGGGCGATACGGACGCTTCATGGCCGGAATAGCCGACCGGCACATTGTAACGCTCGCGCAGGGTGGTGATGCAGCGCAGGTTCAGGGTTTCTTCCGGGCTCGGATAGGTCGAGACCGTGTGCATCAGCACGATGGGGCAGTTGTGTTTCTTGAAGATGGCGACTGCCGCATCGACCTGTTCCAGCGTGCACATGCCGGTCGACAGGAAGGTCGGCTTCTTTTCGGAGGCGACGACTTCAAGGAAAGGCTGATGGGTCGCCATGGCTGAGGCGACCTTGTTGTAGGGGGAGTTGTACTGACGCAGGAATTCCTGGCTGGGGATGTCCCAGGCCGAGGCAAACCAGTCGATGGCCTTCTCACGGCAATAGGCATCGATGGCATCGTATTCCTTCTTGCCGAATTCCAGGCCTTCCTTCTGCTGGCGCTGGGTGGTACCCCAGGGGCTTTCGCGCGGCTGGGCCAGAACGTCCGGCGAATAGACGATATCGATGGTGCGCTTCTGGAATTTGACGGCGTCGCAGCCGCATTCCTTCGCCTCATCGATCAGCTTGCGGGCGATGTCCAGGCTGCCGTTATGATTGATGCCGATTTCCGCGATGAAATAGACTTTCTTCGGCATGGGCCACGGCGCGCTCTGGATCATGTCTGTGGTGAATTGGAAGCCCTTCGTCATATTGCTTTCTCCTGGATATGCAATTGTTGGAATCGTGGATGCTAGGCAACGCTATTCTGAGTGTAGCCGCAAATAGTCTCAGCGATCCGCAGGGTCTGGACGCTTTCGTACAGGTCGGGCAGATTTGTCGGCCTCGCGCCATGCGGCTGCAGGAATTCGGCAAGCATACCAGCCAAGCCTGGCTTGACGTTGGTCGGCTCGCTGGCAATGACGATGGGTTCGACGCTGAAAGAGTTCTTCATCTGCACCTGCAGGGTCTCCAGGGGGCACAAGAACAGGCGCCGGGCGGGTGTGGTTACTTCCACTCGCCAGCGTCCAGCAGTGCCCCAACTGGCCAGATAACTGAAGATGGCGCCACGTTCGCTCCGCCCTGACCCTGCGAAAGATGCAGCAGTTTCATGCCAAGGTAGGCTGCCTTCCTGCAGTGGCGACATCGTTACGGGCTTACCCATAAGGAAGACAACAAGATCAATTACATGAGTGGAGTTCGATAATCCCCAGCGATCAGTAACAATTTTCGGTAGCCGCTTCATTTCTTGTTCGGCGAGAACCAGGCGTTCGACCTCGGTGAACTCGAAAAACACAGTGCGGATCCCCCCATCCTCTGCAATAGCGTTGCGCAAGGCAATTACGGATGGGTAGAAACGGCGGTTGAAAGCGACAAATGCATTTGCCTTGGCGTCGGCAACATCTTTCGTTAGGCCGGCTAGAGCTGTTGAGGAAAGTGCGCCCGGTTTCTCGATCAGAAGATGGCGGAAACCGGCCGCCAAGGCCTGGCGCGTGACGGCCGGCAAGGCGTCTTGCGTGACGGCCAAGATTGCCGGGCCATCACCACGTAGCGCAGGTAGGCTTAGCCCCTGAATACCGAAGCGATGGGCCAGCGCGGTATACTTCTCCGCGCTTCGTCCGGTGACTCTGATATGCTCGGCAGGCACCCCGAGTGTTAGCAGGGCGCTTATATAGGCTGCGGCCATCTCGCCAGTGCCCATGATCGTGACGGCAGCGTTGTTATTCAGGCGCGTCATGCCGCTTCCTGACCCGTATGGCCGTGTGAAATCCGATCGAGAGCTGCATCGGAAAGAGGGTGCCGCCTGG
Source organism: Ferrovibrio sp. (assembly GCF_046297595.1). GTDB lineage: Bacteria > Pseudomonadota > Alphaproteobacteria > Ferrovibrionales > Ferrovibrionaceae > Ferrovibrio. The sequence continues at coordinate 233,726 of NZ_JBKBHT010000003.1, read as the reverse complement.
CGGCTGCGAATAGGAAGTCGACCGCACGCTGCGCGGCTTGGCCTCGCCCGATCACGTATTTATACAGGAAGTCATCGTCAACCGGAGTTGTCGACCATCTTGGCTGCTTGGCGAAGGCAGTGGTCTCGGCCAGGAAATCCGCCTCGGTTTCGGCGAATACGGCACAGCGCCGGCGCAGAGCATCTCGTGCACCAGGCTGCAGCCGATATACCTCCCGGTCAATATAAGCAAGGACTGGCTTGTCGGTTGCGATTAGATGTAGCAGTGGCGTGCTTGGACTTTCGGTGACGAAGGCATCAGCTCGATCCAGGCAATCCCGAAGGGGAATTTCCGGTAGAATTGATATATTCGGAGCCGTCAGCGTTCTAATCCAGTCTTCGACTGGCGATCTCAATTGCGGATAGCGGCTGTGCAGAGGTGGCTTAACGATGATCTCCATATCTGGAATTATCGCAAGCCGTTCGATCAGGGTTTTACAGAAACGCCAATAGGCCAGTTCGGAAGGAAATACATATCCCATGTATCGGCAATCGCCGACCATGGCATTAAGAATCACCATAAGGCGTCTCTGGCCGCGCTGCGCAACAGCAGCGTGCTTGCGGCTGGTCTGCATGATCTCCTCAACCCACGGCATGCCCACCGCTACGGGGCGCGCACGGCGGGTGCTAGCACGCCAGCGGGTAAGCGGTGATGGTTGGCGGAAGGTCTCTGCGGATTCTAGGCCGCCGCATAGGAAATAATCGCAGTCGGCCATGTCATAGCGCTCATGCATGGGCAGTAACGCATATCCAAGGAAGCCGCCGTAATGATGTGACACGAATGGCGCGCCCGCTCGATGAGCCGCTCGGCCCCAGATGTAATTCGAGTCGACCATGCCGCCAGCCAGGAAAACTACGTTCCGGTCGCGTCGCGACAAAGCCTGGCGAGCCCGTCGTTGAAGACTGAGCAGAGCCGGAAAAAGGTCTACGACAATGGTTCGCCATTGGCCTTCGATACAAGAGAAGAGCGGTACCCCATATCGGGTCAACATGGCATGAATCTCAGGATCGTTCAGTATCGCCTGCCAAAGTAAACGGCAAGTCTCCTGATCGGCTGGCTGAATGCTGTCAGGGTCGGCATAGCGGTCGAGGAATTCCTGCATGGTCGCGATCTCGCCACCACGTGCGACCCAGTTCTCTATGATAGCGTCGCCTAGGTCTTTGAATTGCGCGTGTAGAAGCAGCGGGGCATTGTTGGCGGTGCGGGTGGCAGCGCCAGACTGCCGCGCCGGGAACAGGCGATGTAAAATACGCACCCAAAGAGCGGGTTTGGCGGCAGAGGGGTGAATTGCAGCCGGAGAGAGCGAGAGTGTTTCTGGTTCGGTCGGTGCTGCTGGTGCGGGTGCCAATGGATTGTCGCCCGGATGATCAAGCCAGTCGACGGGAATATGGCGAGCCTCGGCTACGCGCGGAGCGAGGCGGCTGGTCGCTCCCCAGACCGGTTTGTCAAACGAAGTAATACCCGTCTGGACTGGCTCATCGGGCAGCCGGAATGCGATCAAGCGCGCGGGTTTCAGTATGGTCAGTGCGGCGGCGATCTGCTCCAACCGAATAAAATAACCGTCCAGATTAGCCTTTAGGTAATGGAAATAGCCGCGCAGAGAAATGTCAGCGTCATGCGGATTGGCAAGCAAGATTCCACGTTTCAGGGTGTCAACGCGATCCGCTGCCGCTTCGACAAGGTCGATAGTAGTCTGGGCGAGTTCAGCGAAACAGTTTTCGGGCATAAGGGCATCGGCACGCCAGTATGTATGGCCCTCCCGCTCTGCCCAATCGTCGACCACGGGCGTAACTGCTACGAGGATACAGGCCGAATCTGCTATCAGTGCCGCCTTGGCCTGCCCCACTGTTTCCGCGAAGGCCAACGTGCTCACGACTCTGCCTCGGTTGTGGCCAGATGGATGTCGCGCAGCAGCGCATTACCCAGATGCTCAGCCATAAAGCGCATGCCTTGCGGAGTGAAATGCACTGCGTCGACGAAATGTTCTCGATCGCGCGGCATCAGTGCATCCAGATCGACGAAGGGGGCGCCGAATTCACCCGCCAGGCGTCTGTATAGCTGGTTCTGAAGGGTTACACCCTCGCGCAGCTTGCGATTCCGCTGCGAATCATTGTGAAGATAGAAAACGTACGAAGAAATAATGATATGGCTGCCATGAGCCCGGGCAAGGATGAGAAGGTTACGCAACGCCATTTCTTCGGCCACAAGCGGTCGATAGGGGCGACTGTAATCTGGAATGCTGGTTTCCACGCGGGCCAGAACTTCGTTGCGGACATTGCCAGTGCCGACCAGCCGGTCCTTCGCAAATTCATAGCTGTGCCACCAGCGAATCTTCGGCAACCAGTAGCCCCGCTTGATGACGTGGAGTGCTTCACCAAGGTTGCGTCGGCCATGCGTATAGTCCAAAGCGTAATCATCCATCAGGTGCAGCGGCAGGTCATTCAGGCCCTGATAGAAAATGATCGCATCGGGTTTTAGGTGGGTGATATTAAGAGTGTAGTTGACGAGGACATCAAGCGTAGTCCAGCCGCCGATCCCACAGTTCAGTACCTCGACATCGTGATATTTTCTTGCAATGCCGGGGTCGGTGAGCAGCTTCTCGCGCAGCAGTTCTGGATAAGACCAGTCCCGCTCGTCATCGGCGATGCTGTTGGCCGTTCCCGATGAGCCTAGGCAGGCGACGCGCAATACGCCATCAGGCTTCTCAATGCGGAAGTCGTCACCGAAATGTCCCATATTATTCAGACGCAGAGGCTGCCTGAACGAATAAAATCGATCAGGCCAGAGCGCATATGGGATCGTCTGGTTGATATCGATGATACCGTGTTTACGGTAGGCGAAGGTAAGGAAGGGATGCGACACGACGTGTCCACGGTCCCAAGGGAATTTGATTGCGACGAAATAGTCGCGCCCGTAAGTCCTGCGATGCCAGAGGCGAAACAGCAACTCCGTGACTACAAGGGCTGCGACAAACCCGATTATGAAGCTGAAAATCGTCATTAGGTGAAAGCGAAGTCTCTTCTTCCGCTGATTTCGAGCAAGTCAAACAGCAATTCGTAAGCCGGGGCTGTTTGACTCAGCAGGGGATTACTAGGATTGCGGCCGGCCAGCAACGCTGCTAGCCACTCACTGGTCTGTTCTGCCAGATCGGCCTGCTCAAGGCCTCGTGCGGAGCGAGTCTCGTAATCTGCGCCATACAGGTAGTTCGGCTTTCTGCTGTCCGGCGTTCGCCAGTGCTGGCTGGCCGTGTCGGCGTGCTGGTCTACTACCCAATGCAGGTGTGGGCCGAGAATGGAGAATGCAGTCGGTGCGGAACTGGCCGCAGTGCAGGATAGAAAAAGACGCGATCCGTCCGGAAAGGCGAAAAGGCCGCGTCCGCCGTAATCTTGGAACTGCGATCCACGCCCGGATTGGATCGGAGTAGAGTCGATTTCACCGAACAGCATCCGGCCGCTCTTGCAACCAGAAAGATGCAGAGCGAAATCCAGCCAGTGGATACCATTGCAGCCTAGGCCCATTGCACCTGATGAGACAGAAATCACGTAGGGGCCCTTGCCAACAAGCGGCTTGAATCCCGGCAGATTGCGGCGGTAGTGGTTCGACCACACGCGGCACGCGCTAATGCGTGCTGCCTCGACCATGGCGGCAACGCGCGCGCGGCTCTGCTCGAGCGGCTTTTCGACCAGGATGTTCTGCACGCCAAGAGCCAGTATTTGCTGGAAGCGCTCCAATCGTCCAGCGGCGGTCTCGGCCATTACGGCGGCCATATAGGTGACGTCAGGCGGCAGGGCGCTTATTGACGGAAAGGCCGCGAGGGTCGCATCGGGATAATCGGCGACGATCCGGACGCAGGCATCCATGGCTTCGGAGCTTGGCTCTACCAGATGAAGGTTCACCGCATGACGAAACAGGCCGCGTAAATGGCGTTGACCCATGCGGCCGCCGCCGATCAGTAGGATATTCGCTGGTGCAGTCATCGCGGGTTGCAAATCATGAAAACGGAATCGGCCAGCCCTTGGTCAATAAGGGCCTGCTCGTAGGCGTCATTTAAGGCAGTGTCGTTAAAACGGGGCCACTTGTTCTGGCCGCCACCGCGACCCTCGGCCAGCCATCCGAAGGTGTTCCCCAGAGTATAGCGCTGCAATTGGGTGTCCAGGAGGACATCTAGTCCGGCACGCTCAGCAACCGCACGCAGCGTCTTGTTGGTGAAATACCAGATATGATCTGCGCTGTAGTGATTGCGCGCATAAGCCTCACTGGTAAAGGCAGTGTTGAGCGCTTCGTCGGTGTTCGGAACCTCGAGGACAAATCGGTCGGCCTTGGGGAAGCGTTCCCGAAGCAATATTAGCGTATCCCACGGATATGCCACATGTTCAAGAACATGAAACAGAACAATGGTGTCGATATCAGCCGGCAACTCATCCAGCGTGTTGGTGCAGGCAAAGCCCGCTGCGCGATGGCTTTTTACTAGGCGGCTGCTGAGGTCAAAACCGGTTACGCTGGCGAAATGGCCTGCGGCGCGCCGTAGGAAGCCGCCAATGCCGCAGCCGAAATCGAGAATATGGCGCTTATGGGCATTCGGTAGCAGCGCCTCCAAGCGCGCTATACGCTTGATGTTCCAGTGAGCCTCGCGTTCATAAATTGGCGCACTGTCCAAGGGGAAATAGTCATCCGCGGCATAGTGGTCGATCTGCACATGCCCGATGTCAGCAATCTGTACAAGAGCGCAAGCGGCGCAACGCATCACCGCCAGCTCGGGACGGTCGGAGCAGGTTCGACCTGTCTCTACTAGAGATTCGCCGCAGAAACGGCATATCGAGTTCATTTGGCGGCGGGGCTTTCTAGCCGTTCTGTATCCCAGCCAATTTCGGCAACGATCATCATGCCTCGATGCTGTGACCAGCTCTTGATCTGCATGTTGCCGCTCTGATCGTCCTCGTTAATTGCGAAGCTGACTGCATCCGGCTGACCATCGTGGCCATATTCGCCATGCAAGCCGATCGCTAGAGAGGGGTAGATGGTATAGGTACCGCCGGTGAGCAGCCGCTTAGGCAGCGGCAGCCGCCCTTTGTACCAGCCTGCTTTGCGATAGATCAGAAGCTCGGGATCCAAATCCGTGTCATAGGTCTGGTAGATGTAAGCGCCATCGCGGCCAATGGCGCAGATAACGATACAATCGCGCACGTCGCGCTTCAATTCGTATTCAATCTCGATGTATGCCTGCTGATCGAGGCCAAATTCGCGAATGGGGCGACCGGCGCTGTCTGTTACCGCAATGCGGCGAATCACGCCATCGAGATGGGGCTTATCCGGGAACTCGCGCTCGGCGGCATCGGTATACAGTGCGTTGCCCAGATACTGCTCGATGATCTGTTCAGTCGGCCCGAAGGCTTTCGCCTGGCCCTTTTCCAGATACAGCGATTTCGGGCAGAGCTTGCGCACCGACGGCATGGAATGACTAACAAAAAGAATGGTGCGGCCTTCTTCGGCGGCATTCTCCATGCGGCCGATGCTCTTGCGCTGGAAGCTGGCATCGCCGACTGCCAAGACTTCGTCCACGATCAGTATTTCCGGCTCAAGATGTGCGGCAACGGCAAAAGCCAGTCGCACGCTCATGCCGCTGGAATACCGCTTCACCGGCGTATCGATAAACTGCTCCACGCCGGCGAAGTCGACGATGCTGTCGAAGTGCCGGTCGATATCGGCCCGCGGCAGCCCCAGAATGGCGCCGTTCAGATAGACATTCTCCCGGCCGGTCAGTTCCGGATGGAAACCGGTGCCAACTTCCAGCAACGAGCCGACCCGGCCAACTAGCGTGGCGCTGCCGCGGGTGGGCTGCACGACGCGCGACAGAATCTTCAGCAGAGTGCTCTTGCCCGCGCCATTGCTGCCGATGATGCCGATGCGTTCGCCTTGCTTCACTTCGAAGGACACATCCTTCAGCGCCCAGAACGTCGATGCCGGCTCCGCCCGCTCATTGTGCCGGCCGGAATGCAACAGACCGGAAACGGCGCGACTTACGGTTTCGCCCAGCGTGCGCGCGGGCTCATACCCACCCAGCTGGTACCGCTTGGAGAGGTTCTCGGCCCGGACGACAATTTTACTCATGCTGGATTACTCATACAGGACGGTTCCTCAAATCCGGTCGGCGAAGATTCTCTCGGTCCGCTGGAAGCAGCGCAGCCCGCCGATGGTTAGTACGATGACGATGAAGCCGGCGCCCAGAACGGACTCGATCGGCGCCTTGAATGGCGTGCCGAACAGACTCCACCGGAACCCGTCAGCCATGATGGCGAACGGGTTCATGTAATACAGCAGCCGCCAGCGCTCGGGGATCATGTCGACTGGATAGACGATCGGCGACACATACAGCAGCAGCTGGGAGATGATCGGCAGAACGAACCGGATGTCGCGATACAGAACGTCAAGTGCCGCGAACCAAAGCATGACCGAGACGGCCACCATGGTCGTCCACAGCCAGAACAGGGGAAGGGCAATGATATGCCAGCTCGGCGCAACCCCGTAGAAAGCCATGACGGCAAAGGTCACCATGAGACCGATCAGCAGATCGACGAGCGCGGAGAAAACCACGCTCATAGGCAGAATCAGCCGCGGGAAATAGATTTTTGTGACTAGGTTCGCATTGCCGGCAACGCTGGAACTGCCCTCGTTCAGGATGCGCGCCGCGTATTGCCATGGCAGCAGCGCAGCAAAGACGAATACAGGATAGGGTAGGCCGGCAGAGGGGAATTTCGCGAAATGCCCGAAGACGATACTGTAGATGATCAATGTGAAGATGGGCTGGAAGACAGCCCATGCAACGCCGACCACGGTCTGCTTGTAACGGACCTTGAGGTCACGCCAGACCAGAACGCGAAGGATATTCGATGCCTGCATGCTTTCGCGCAAGTAAGCCAAGGTCGGCTTGTGTCCGGCAGATATGGTTATCACCGCAGCATTGTCATGTTGCGCCGGAACGGGGGGCAGGCTATCAGTGCTGCTCATTGGGTGGTTGTTGCTCATAAGGATCTACGCGTCTGCATAACCATACGGGTTGCCGCTCTGCCAACGCCAGGTATCGGCACACATTTCATCGATATCGCGCCGGGCCCGCCAGCCCAGCAACTTTTCCGCCAGGCCCGCATCGGCCCAGCATTCCGCCACATCGCCGGCGCGGCGTTCCGCCACGACATATGGCACTCGCCGGCCGCTGGCCCGTTCGAAAGCCTGCAGCACTTCCAACACCGAATAGCCGCGGCCAGTGCCCAGATTAATGGCTGAAAAGCCCGTTTTCCGGTTGAGGAGACCCAGTGCGGCAACGTGACCCTCGGCTAGGTCGACGACGTGGATGTAATCTCTCACGCCGGTGCCATCTCTGGTCGCGTAGTCATCGCCGAAAATTGTCAGATGCGGCCGACGGCCGACGGCTACCTGGCTGATATAGGGCATAAGATTGTTCGGCGTGCCGCGCGGATCCTCGCCGATGCGACCGGATATGTGTGCGCCGACCGGGTTGAAGTAGCGCAGTGAGACGATGCTCCAGCGCGGATCGGCGTTTGCCAAATCTGAAAGGATTTCCTCACAGACCAGCTTGGTGCGGCCATAGGGATTCGATGTGCTGCACGGCAGTCCTTCGTGCACAGGCAACACCGCAGGCGTACCATAAACCGTAGCGGATGAGCTGAAAGCCAGTCTATGCACGCCCGCTTCGGTCATGGCGGCGCAGAGCGTGATCGTTCCTGTCACGTTGTTCTGGTAGTAGCTCAGCGGTTTCTCTACCGACTCGCCGACTGCCTTCAGGCCGGCGAAATGTATGACGGCATCGACTTCATGTCGCTTAAGGGCTTCAGTAACAACAGCATGGTCGCGGACATCGGCCTTTATGAAAGTGATATCTTGGCCGCTGATCATGCGGCATCGGTCGAGCGCCGCGGCTGAGCTGTTGCTGAGATTGTCGAGCACGATTACGCAATGTCCGGCCGCCAGCAAACTCAGGCAGGTATGCGAGCCGATATAACCGGCGCCACCGGTTATAAGGACGTTCATCGTGCAGCCTTCTCAGTAGAGTATGTTGCCATTCCGGGGTGACCGAGCAGATTCCGCAGAATTTGTGCGGCGTCGGGCGGCACTGCGCCGCTCATGCGCATGAAATACAGATGCTGGCAATGCGGCAGCGCTGCTGCAATATCGATGATGGATTTGAAGCCAGTCAGTAAGGCAGCGGCGGCGATATTGCCCCATTGTTTTCGTGCAGCAAAAATACGAATCTGCGCGGTCAACAGGCTGCGCCGCCCCTGCAGAGTAACACCAAGCCGGAAGGATGTCTGACGATAGCCGAGTAGAATTTTGTCAAGGCAGGCGAAGTGGCTGCTGTCCAAGCTACGTAGCAATAATTCCTGGTCCTCGGCGCGCAAGGCTTCCGGGTGCTTGTAGTGATGTCGACGAAACCACTCGGCACGTCCCATCCAAGTTGGATGTGGCAGCGGAATGTTGCGCCATGGGCGCGCGCAGAGCTGCGCATGGCTCCCGGCGTAGGGCAGCAGTCCAATGATCGAACCGTCATCATGAAAAACCACGGCGCGGCAACCGAGCAGGTCGATTTCCGGCTGTGCATCCAAGGCGGCGACCTGCTGGGCGAAGCGGGTCGGGAAACTGATGTCGTCGGCATCCATCCGTGCCAGATAGCGACCGCGGGCATTGTCGATGCCTTGATTTAGTCGCGTAGCCAGGCCGCGTTTTACGCCATCCTGGAAGAGACGGATACGGGGATCTTTCAAGCCACGCACGTAGTCGGGCGTGCCGTCATCGGAGCCGTCATCGAGTACCAGCAGCTCAAAATCGTCGAAGCTCTGGTTCAGCACCGAGGAAATGGCTGCGCCAAGGGTGGCGAGGCCGTTGCGAACCGGCAGTAGTACCGAGATGGTGGGAGGTGTCACGAGGAAACCGGCAGGCCGACTAGGCGTTGGAGCCGGTATCTAGGAAGGAACGATAGGTCAATTTCAAACCCTCGCGCAGGGACGTCTTGTAGCGCCAGCCCTGTGCGGCAAGAGCGGAGACATCAAGAAGTTTGCGCGGCGTTCCGTCAGGTTTAGTGGCATCGAAAATGATCTCGCCCTCGAAGCCCACAGTTTCTAGAACCAGCTCAGCCAGCTGGCGGATGGTGACGTCCTCGCCAGTGCCGACATTTAATAGCGGGCCGTCATAGCCGCGCTCCATCAGGAAAACACAGGCATCGGCCAAGTCATCAACGTACAGAAACTCGCGCATTGGCTTGCCACTACCCCAGACCACCAGTTCCCGCTTGCCGGCCAGGCGCGCCTCATGCGTTTTGCGCAACAACGCAGGTAGCACATGGCTGTTGGCAAGATCGTAATTGTCGTTCGGGCCATAGAGATTGGTTGGCATAAGCGAGATATATTGTCGGCCGTACTGACGGTTGTATTCGTCGCAGAGCTTGATGCCTGCGATCTTGGCAATGGCATAAGGTTCGTTGGTGAATTCCAGTGGCCCAGTCAGCAAATAGTCTTCGCGAATCGGCTGCGGGCAGTCACGCGGATAAATGCAGCTTGAGCCGAGAAACATCATGTTTTGTACGCCGGCGAGATGCGCGGCATGTACGAGATTCGCCTCGATCATCAGGTTCTGATAGAGGAACTCTGCCCGATAGGTGTTATTGGCATGAATGCCCCCTACCTTGGCTGCCGCCACCATCACATAGGCCGGTTTCTGCTGCTGCAGAAAGTTGCCCACGGCAGCCTGGTCGGTGAGGTCGAGTTCGGCACGGCTGCGCGTGATGATATTGTTATAGCCGGCTAGTTGCAGCCGGCGCAAAAGCGCCGATCCGACCATGCCACGATGGCCGGCTACGAAAATGCGGTCCGTCTTTTTCGGGGGTGTCGCGGGCATTTGCATTATTCGTGGTAATTAAAGGTGGCGAAGCCGTGGCGCTGCACCAGTTCGTCGCGTTCGGCAGCCTTCAGGTCTTCCCGCATCATCTCGCGTACCAATTCGGTGAAGCTTGTGCGTGGCTTCCAGCCCAGCTTCTGATGCGCCTTACTGGCGTCGCCAAGCAACGTTTCGACTTCGGTGGGGCGGAAATAACGCGGATCGACAGCAACAATACATTTGCCGTCATCGGTATAGCCCTTTTCCTCGACGCCTTCGCCTTTCCAGGTGACCTTGATCCCAACTTCCTGCGCGGCGATTTCGACGAATTCACGCACGCTATATTGCTCGCCGGTGGCGATGACGAAGTCTTCGGGTTTGTCCTGCTGCAGCATCAACCACTGCATCTCTACATAGTCGCGGGCATGGCCCCAGTCGCGGCGCGCATTCATGTTGCCGAGGTAGAGGCAGTCCTGCAGTCCCAGTTTGATGCGAGCCAATGCGCGGGTAATCTTGCGGGTGACGAAGGTCTCTCCCCGCAAGGGCGATTCATGATTGAACAGGATGCCGTTGCAGGCATAGATGCCATAGGCTTCGCGGTAGTTCACCGTGATCCAATAGGCATAGAGCTTGGCGACTGCATAAGGACTACGTGGGTAAAAGGGCGTGGTTTCCTTTTGCGGAATTTCCTGCACCAGGCCGTAAAGCTCAGAGGTCGAGGCCTGATAGAAGCGGGTCTTCTTCTCCAGCCCCAGGATGCGAATGGCCTCCAGGATGCGTAGCGCGCCAAGCGCATCGGAGTTGGCCGTGTATTCTGGCTCCTCGAAACTGACTGCGACATGGCTCTGTGCGGCAAGGTTGTATATCTCGTTCGGCTGCACTTGCTGGATGACGCGGATCAAGCTCATAGAGTCGGTCAGGTCGCCGTGATGCAGTATGAAGCGGCGATTGTCCACATGGGGATCTTGGTACAGATGATCGATTCGGTCTGTATTGAACAGTGAAGTGCGTCGCTTGATGCCATGAACTTCATAGCCCTTTTGCAACAGGAATTCGGCGAGATAGGCGCCGTCCTGGCCGGTGACGCCGGTGATAAGCGCAATCTTATTTGTCTGCATTTTTTCTTCTTGTCTGTTTTAGGCGCGGCCATAGGCATCTTGGAAGCGGACGATATCGTCCTCACCAAGATATTCGCCGCTCTGCACTTCAATCATGACGAGGGTTGATGTTCCCGGGTTTTCTAAACGATGCTTGTGTCCAGCCGGGATATAAGTGGACTGGTTGGCCTGGATCATGAACTCCTGATCGCCGTTGACCACCTTGGCGGTGCCGCTGACGACTATCCAATGTTCGCTACGGTGGTGGTGCATTTGCAGCGACAGCGATGCACCGGGTTTCACTTCGATGCGTTTGATCTTGAAGCGATTGCCCTCTTCCAGCACCGTATAGGTACCCCAGGGACGATACACAGTGCGGTGTAGCTTGTAGGCTTCGTGCTCATGTGTCTTTAGCATATTGTAGATATGCTTCACATCTTGAGCCTGATTGCGGCTGAGTATCAACAGGGCATCGGGCGTATCGATGACAATCAGATCCTGTACGCCGGTCATACCGACGATGCGGTTATGGCTTTGAATGTAGCAGTTCTTGGTTGCATGCAGGATAGCCGTTCCTTCGATCCGGTTGCCATCCGCATCGGGCGGCGTGAGATCGGCCAGTGCGGTCCAGGAACCAATGTCGTTCCAGCCGATATCGCAGGGCACAACGGCGGCCCGGTCGGTCTTTTCCATGATGGCGAAATCGACGGATATATCTGGGACCGCGTGGAAGCTCTCGGAGTCGAGTTCGACCTGATAGCCCTTACCTTCTATAGCAATGGTCGAGCGGTCGAGGCAGTTCGTCACTCTATCCAGCACATCGCGGCAATGGTGCGCGGCTTCCTCAAGGAAAGCAGCGGCCGTGAAACAGAGCATACCGGAATTCCAAAGGTGTCGGCCGCTCGCCAAATAGGCCTGGGCATTGCCTAGCGAAGGTTTTTCGACGAAGCGCAAGACGGTATTACCCTCGGCCTCGATATAGCCGTAGCCGGTTTCGGCATGGGTGGGTTGTATCCCGAAGGTGACCAGCCTGCCTTGCTGGGCAATCCGGCAGGCCGTCTCTACGGCGATGCCGAAGGCGGGCATATCATTAATCAGGTGGTCGGCAGGCAGGACCAGCAGGATCGTGTCCGGTCCTTGGTTGCGGCTGACTTGCAGCGCGGCGGTTATAATGGCGGCCGCCGTGTTGCGGCCGAACGGTTCCAGAATGAAGGGGGTGGCAAGGCCGGCATGATTGATCGCGCGGTATTCATCCTTAGTCTGGAACAGGAATTCGCGGTTAGTAACAGTCAGCACGGTACTGACCTCTGGCAGGCTAATGCTGCGCAGGAAAGCTTTCTGTAAAAGACTTTCGCCGTCCCGCATCTTAATAAACGGCTTAGGGTGCAACTCGCGGGAAATGGGCCACAGGCGCGAGCCGGCGCCGCCACAAAGAATCACAGGAACGAGAGTCAAGAAGAACTCCTAGCCGCACAACTAACGAACATTTTATTGCCGCAGTAAAACTTCTATCCGGGGGGCTATGGCGGAATTTGACATCAATTGTGAGTTTTGTGGTTCAAGCTTTGTGCTCGATATGGTGTTGCCGGAAAAGCAACCCATTGGTTAAAGCTAAGATTTTATAGCACCATAGCTACCGCAGGCCGATCATCCCGCAGCCAATTTCTCGATGTTCATACAATGAACGTAATCTTAGAGGCAAGATTAATATTTTTGATGGTCTTTGTAACATTATTACTGCCATCGACTGAGCGGGGGGTATGGCAAGACAAAAAATAACAACCAATAGGATTATTATAAATTTTAATACTACCTATGATTTTATGTCCTGTTGAACACTGCTTATGCACCGTCAGCAACATAAAAACGTCTATTATCATCGTCTGTTGCTAAGCCAACCCCCAGCCATGGCTTCGTGTTAAATCACTTAATTCTTGGCATTATCAAAACCAGAAGTGTTGCGTAAGGCCAGCAGCACGGTTGCACGCTTCAAGCTCTGCAAATTGCAGTAATAGAGCACGACTGACAAACCTGTTCACACTTGATGTCGCACCTATCTGGAAACCGGTCAGGTCAAACACTTGGCGGGTTTTTTGTTGTCGCCGTAGACCACGCGTCACCCGTCTGCCGCTCCGGTATGCATCTTGCTTGAAAACAGGGCTGACAGAGCAGGGTGCAGGGCCGTGGCCGGCGTGCGTATTCTTTTGATCGACGAAAATCCCGAGCGCGCGGGCGTGCTGGCTGCGGCTTTGCGTGAGCAGAATTATGATCTCGTCGCACAGCTTGCGCCACGGGACCTGAACGCGCAGCGGGTGCAGGAAATCGCGCCGGATGTCATCATCGTCGACATGGAATCGCCTTCGCGGGACACCATCGACAGCATGCGCCAGATCAACGCCGAACAGCCGCGTCCCGTGGTGATGTTCGTCGACCAGTCAGACGAATCGATGATCCAGCAGGCGATGCAGGCCGGCGTCTCGGCCTATATCATCGATGGGCTCAACGTGAACCGGGTGAAGCCGATCGTCGACGTTGCGATCGCGCGGTTTCGCGAATTCCAGGCCCTGCGCGAGGAATTGCAGAAAACCCGGGCCAGCCTCAACGAACGTAAGATCATCGACCGGGCCAAGGGCCTTTTGATGCGCGAGCGGGGGCTGGGCGAGGACGAAGCCTATGCGGCCCTGCGTAAGCTCGCCATGGATCGCCAGCAGCGTCTGGTGGATGTGGCGGAGAACCTGCTGACCTTTGCCGATCTGCTTAAAAAGAAATAGGCAGCTGCCCTCATTTTGTGCAGCGCAGCAAAGTGCGGCCATTGGGGCAACCCAGCCAGAAGCTTGAAAAACCGGGTTTCCTGGGTCTGGCACATATCCTGCTTTGAGAAGACCGAGACCCGCTGCAACGGCGCAGCGGATTGATCGGCCTTCCGCCCCGCCTCCCCAGGCAAAGCAGCAGCGTCGATCGCAAACGGACAATGGCGTCCCGCAATCCGGCCTCGGCTCCGAGGTTTCGATTGCAGGGCGCTTTTTTTATGGCCGCGAGGCCGGGCAACGACCCGGCAGCAGGGACAAAAAGGGGATCGACATGGCTGTGTTCAATCGTCGTCAGTTGCTGAAATCCGCCACCGGCGCCGCCGCGGTGATGGCTGCGGCTAGGCTGCAGTTTCCCGCCGGCGCCTTCGCCCAGGCCGCAGGACCCGAGGTGAAGGGCACCAAGCTGGGTTACATCGCGCTTACCGATGCCTCGCCGCTGATCATCGCCAAGGAAAAGGGCATGTTCGCCAAATACGGCCTGCCCGACATGAGTATCGAGAAGCAGGCCTCCTGGGGCGCCACGCGCGACAATATCGAACTGGGCGAAGCCGGTGGCGGCATCACCGGCGCACATATCCTCACGCCGATGCCGTATCTGATTTCATCGGGCAAGGTCACCAAGGGCAACGTGCCGGTGCCGATGTACATTCTTGCCCGACTGAACCTGAACGGGCAGGGCATCTCGGTGTCGAGCGCCTATGCCGGCATGAATGTCACCAAGGATGCCAAGACCTTCGGCGAGGCGCTGAAGAAGGCCAAGGCCGGCGGCAAGGAAATCAAAGCCGCCATGACCTTCCCTGGCGGTACGCATGATCTGTGGATCCGCTACTGGATGGCGGCCGCGGGCATCGATCCAGACAAGGATATTTCCACCATCGTGGTGCCGCCGCCGCAGATGGTGGCGAACATGAAGGTCAATGCGATGGAGGCCTTCTGCGTCTGCGAACCGTGGAACCTCCAGCTCATCCACCAGAAGATCGGCTTCACTGCGCTGATGACCGGCGAGTTGTGGAACGACCACCCTGAGAAGTCGCTCGGTTTGCGGTCCGACTGGGTCGACAAGAATCCGAAGGCAGCCAAGGCGATTCTGATGGCGACCATGGAAGCCCAGCAATGGTGCGACAAGATGGAGAACAAGGAGGAGATGTGCAAGATCGTCGGCGGCCGCGACTGGTTCAAGGTGCCGGTAAACGACATCCTCGACCGTGCCAAAGGTATCGTCGATTACGGCGACGGTGGCCGCAAGGTGACCGCCGATGTGAATAATCCTCTGATGATGAAGTTCTGGCGTGGCAATGCCTCCTATCCGTACCAGAGCCATGACCTGTGGTTCCTCACAGAGGATATGCGTTGGGGCTATCTGCCCACCGATTTCGACGCCAAGGGTCTGATCAAGAAGGTCAACCGTGAAGACCTGTGGCGCGAGGCGGCCAAGTCGCTCGGCACCAGCGATGCCGAGATTCCGAAATCGACCTCGCGCGGCAAGGAAACCTTCTTCGACGGCAAGGTATTCGATCCGGAAAACCCGATGGCTTACCTGAAAAGCCAAGCCATCACCCGCGTGTGACCCCGATGTCCGCCCACGACAAGGAGCTGTCCATGGCTGTGAAAACCGATGTTCTGACCAAGGCGGACCTGGGTGGCGAGGGTATCCTCGCCACGCTGGCGCCGCGCGTGGCAAGCGGCCTGCGCATGTTCGTCAGCCGCGTACTGCCGCCGATCCTGTTTATGGGCCTGCTGCTGGCAATCTGGGAGATCGCCTGCTCAAGCCCCGATGCAACCCTGCCCCCGCCATCCACCGTGCTGACCGATACCTGGGAACTGATCGTCGATCCCTTCTACGACAAGGGCAATCTCGACAAAGGCCTGTTCTGGCACCTGGCTTCCAGCCTGCAGCGCGTGGCGATCGGCTTTGCCATCGCCGCCGGCGTCGGCATCGCGCTCGGCGTGCTGATCGGCCAGTCGACCCTGGCCTTCCGCGGGCTCGATCCGATCTTCCAGGTTCTGCGCACCGTGCCGCCGCTGGCCTGGCTGCCGCTGTCGTTGGCAGCTTTCCGCCACGCCGATCCCTCGGCAATCTTCGTCATCGCCATCACGGCGGTCTGGCCGATCATCCTCAATACCGCCGTTGGCATCCGTAACATCCCGCAGGATTACCGCAACGTAGCCCGCGTGCTGCAGCTCAACGGGTTCGAGTATTTCTTCAAGGTGATGCTGCCAGCCACGGTGCCCTTCATGTTCACCGGCCTGAAGATCGGCATCGGCCTCTCCTGGCTCGCCATCGTCGCGGCCGAGATGCTGATCGGTGGCGTCGGTATCGGCTTCTTCATCTGGGATGCCTGGAACAGCTCGTTGATCAGCGAGATTATCCTGGCGCTGATCTATGTGGGCCTGGTCGGATTCATGCTCGACCGCATGATCGCCTTCGTCGGCAGCCGCATCGGCGGCTACAGCCAGCAATAAGAGGCCCGTGATGGCGCGACGTCCAGCCAAGACAAAAACCGTGCGGACCGCCACGCCGGCGGTCCTCACACCGATGCGGATCGGCTTCATCGCGCTGACCGACAGCGCGGTGTTGATCGCCGCGAAGGAAAAGGGCTTCTTCGCGCGCCAGGGGCTGGACGTCACCCTGGTGCGCGAACCCTCCTGGGCGAATATGCGCGACAAGGTGGCGCTTGGCGCGCTGGATGCGGCCCATATGTTGGCGCCGATGCCGCTGGCGGCCACGCTGGGGGCAGGCGGCTGGAAGAAGCCGCAGATAACCAGTTTCGTACTGAACCTGAACGGCAACGCCGTCACCATCTCCACCAGGCTGTGGAACCGCCTGGTCGATGCCGAACCGGCCCTGGCGCAGGACCGGCTCGAGGCCGGCAACGTGCTGCGCCGGCTGATCACCGCTGATCGCAAGGCCGGGCGCGACAAGCTGACCTTTGCCACCGTGTTCAATTATTCCTCGCACCAGATCCAGCTGCGTTACTGGCTGGCCTCTGCCGGGATCGACCCGGATCGCGATGTCAACCTGGCGGTGGTGCCGCCTCCCCAGATGACCGACCGTCTGGCTGCCGGCGAGATCGATGGCTTCTGCGTCGGCGATCCGTGGAACTCCCTGGCCGTGCTGCGCGGTGTGGGCCGCATCCTGATCTCAGGCTATGAGATCTGGAACAACCGCGTGGAAAAGGTGATCGGCGTCAATCGCGACTGGGGCGAGCGCAATCCGCTCACCCACAAGCAGATGCTGATGGCCCTGATTGAGGCCGCCGAATGGCTCGACCGGCCGGAAAACCGGCTGGAGGGCGTCGAGATCCTGGCGCGACCCGATTATATCGGCCCGCAGGCGGCCGAGGCGATCCGCCTCAGCATGCTGGGCGTAGTGCGCTACGGCCTGGATGTCAGCCCCGAGCACATGCCCGATTTCTTCGTGTTCAGCCGCTACAGCGCCAATTTCCCCTGGCGCAGCCAGGCCGAATGGTATCTGACCGAGATGCGGCGCTGGAAGTTGATCGACCCGGCTACTGACATTTCCGCCGTGGCCGATGCGGTCTACCGTACCGACCTCTATCGCGAGGCCGCCGCCGCGCTGGACAAGCCCTTCCCGCTGATCGACCGCAAACCCGAGGGACTGCATGCGGGCCCGTGGCAACTGGCTCAGGCCAGCGCGCCGATCGAGATGGGCGCCGACCTGTTCTTCGACGGTTCGTATGTATCGTCGGCCCGTCCCGCCGCGCCGGCCCAGCCGCGCGAAGTGAATGACGGCAGCCTAGCCACCCGCCGCCCCAGCGCCAATCGGTAATCAGAAACAGGAGCCCCCCATGAGCGCCTATCTCAGCTTCGAAGACGTCGGGATGACCTTCAAGGGAGCCAATGGCCCCTTCATCGCCCTGCGCGATATCCACCTGCAGATCGGCAGCGGCGAGTTCGTCGCCCTGATCGGCCATTCCGGCTGCGGCAAATCCACCCTGCTCAACGTCGTGGCAGGCCTGCTGCGCGCCACCCATGGCGGCGTGCTGCTGCAGGGCAAGGAGGTCAACGCTCCCGGCCCGGACCGCGCCGTGGTGTTCCAGAACCATTCGCTGCTACCCTGGCTGACAGTCTACGACAACGTGCGGCTGGCCGTCGACAAGGTGCATGGCAGGGCGAAGTCGAGCGCCGAACGCGACGAATGGACCCGGCATAACCTGGCGCTGGTGGGCATGGACCACGCGCTAGACAAGCGCCCACAGGAAATCTCCGGCGGCATGAAGCAGCGCGTCGGCATTGCCCGGGCACTGGCGATGGAGCCAAAGGTGCTGCTGCTGGACGAGCCGTTCGGCGCCCTGGACGCGCTGACCCGCGCGACGCTGCAGGACACGGTGATGGAACTGCACGCCAAACTGAAAAACACCGTGATCATGATCACCCATGACGTGGACGAGGCCGTACTGCTCTCGGATCGCGTCGTGATGATGACCAATGGACCGGCGGCCACGATCGGGGAAATCCTCGATGTGAATCTGCCGCGCCCGCGCAACCGCCTGGCCCTGGCCAGCGATCCGGAATACACGCGCTGCCGCCAGCAGATCCTGGAGTTCCTCTATGCCCGCCATCGCGCACCCTCTGTGCAGGCAGCGTAAGAGGGCTGAAGGAGTCCAAGGCCATGCAAGAACGTCTCGTCATCATTGGCAACGGCATGGCGCCCGGGCGCATGCTGGAGAAACTGTTCGAGGCCGCGCCCGGCCGCTATGCCGTGACGATCTTCAACGCCGAACCGCGGGTGAATTACGACCGCATCATGCTTTCGCCCGTGCTGTCGGGCGAGAAGACCTATGAGCAGATCGTGATCCATGGCGATGGCTGGTACATCAACCATGGCATCACGCTGCACAAGGGCACGCGCGTCACCGCCATCGACCGTGCGGCAAAGACCATAACCACCGATAACGGCCTGACCGAACCCTACGACAAGCTGGTGATCGCCACCGGTTCGGTGCCCTTCATAATTCCCGTGCCGGGCCACACTCTGCCGGGCGTGCTGAGCTACCGTGACCTGGACGATGTCGATGCCATGATCCTGGCCGCGAAGTCACGCGGCAATGCCGTGGTGATCGGCGGCGGCCTGCTGGGCCTGGAAGCGGCGGCCGGCCTGGCCGAGCAGGGCATGCAGGTTACAGTGGTGCATCTGATGCCGACCCTGATGGAGCGCCAGCTCGATCCGGCCGCCGGCTATCTGTTGAAAAAAGCCATCGAGGAACGCGGCATCCGTGTGCTCACCGGCGCCAACACCAAGGCAATCACCGGCAATGGCCGGGTGGAGGCGGTCGAGCTGGAAGACGGCACGCATATTCCCGCCGACCTGGTGGTGATGGCGGTGGGCATCCGGCCCAATGCCGCGCTGGGCAAACAGGCCGGCCTGACCGTCAACCGCGGCATCGTGGTAGACGACCAGATGCGCAGCTCAGACCCGGATATCTTCGCGCTGGGCGAATGCGTCGAGCATCGCGGCGCCACCTATGGCCTGGTCGCGCCGCTCTACGAGATGGCCGCCGTGCTGGCCAAGACGCTGGTGGACGAGCCGGCCGCCTATAACGGCTCGGTGACGGCCACCAAGCTCAAGGTCACCGGCATCGATTTGTTTTCGGCCGGCGACTTCGCCGAGGCGCCTGACCGCGAGGAGATTGTGTTGCGCGATGCGGCGCGTGGCGTCTATCGCCGGCTGGTGCTGAAGGACAACCGGGTCATCGGCACGGTGCTGTACGGCGATACCGGCGACGGAGCCTGGTTCTTCCAGCTTCTGCGCGAGGGCGCCGACATCGCGGATATGCGTGAAACCCTGATTTT
This sequence comes from Ferrovibrio sp., assembly GCF_046297595.1. Taxonomy (GTDB): domain Bacteria; phylum Pseudomonadota; class Alphaproteobacteria; order Ferrovibrionales; family Ferrovibrionaceae; genus Ferrovibrio. The sequence continues at coordinate 214,081 of NZ_JBKBHT010000003.1, read as the reverse complement.
CGGCCAGGGTTATGCGGGAGGTAGCCCGCTGGACCCTATGGCGGCCGTTGCAGCCTTGCCGGATGAGGCAGAGATCTGCGGCTGCAACGGCGTGTGCAAGAGCAAGATCACCGGTGCGATCACAGCCAATGGCCTGACTACGCTGGAAGAAGTACGAGCCGTCACCAAGGCCTCGGCCTCCTGCGGGTCCTGCACCGGGCTGGTGGAAAAGCTGATCGGCCTGACGCTGGGCGATTCCTATACGCCGAAGGCATCGAAGGCCGCCTGCGGCTGCACCGATCTGGGCCATGACGACATCCGCCGGCTAATCGTGGCCAAGGAGCTGAAATCGATTCCGGCGGTGATGCAGGAGTTGGAATGGAAGACCTCCTGCGGCTGCAGCAAATGCCGCCCGGCATTGAATTATTACCTGCTGGCGACCTGGCCCGGCGAGTATGTGGACGACAACCAGTCCCGCTTCATCAACGAACGCGCCCATGCCAACATCCAGAAGGATGGCACCTATTCGGTGGTGCCGCGCATGTGGGGCGGCGTCACCAGCGCCAAGGAATTGCGCGCCATTGCCGACGTGGCCGACAAGTTCAACATCCCCACCGTGAAGGTGACCGGTGGTCAGCGTATCGACCTGCTGGGCGTGAAGAAGGAAGACCTGCCGGGCGTCTGGGCCGATCTCAATGCCGCCGGCATGGTGTCGGGCCATGCCTATGCCAAGGGCCTGCGCACGGTGAAGACCTGCGTCGGCACCGAATGGTGCCGCTTCGGTACCCAGGATTCCACCGGGCTTGGCATCAAGCTGGAGAAATTCACCTGGGGCAGCTGGACGCCGCACAAGGTGAAGCTCGGCGTCTCGGGCTGTCCGCGCAACTGCGCCGAGGCGACAGTGAAGGATATCGGCATTATCTGCGTCGATTCCGGCTATGAATTCCACATCGCCGGCGCGGCGGGTCTGGAAGTGAAGCAGACCATCCTGCTGTGCAAGCTGGAAACCGAGGAAGAGGTTCTGGAATATACCGGAGCCCTCATGCAGCTCTATCGCGAGCAGGCGCATTACCTGGACCGTATCCACAAATGGCTGCATCGCGTCGGCCTCGATACCGTAAAGCAGCAGATCGTCGAGGATCATGAACGCCGCCGCGCGCTGTTCGCCCGCTTCGTGCAGGCGCAGAAGGTGGCGCAGGTCGATCCCTGGGGCGAGCGCGTCAACGGCGCCTTCGCCCATGAATTCAAGCCGCTGGCCGATCTGCGGCTGGCCCATGCCGCCGAATAGGGAGGGCGCCATGACCCTTACAACCATGATTGGCGACTGGATCGATATCGGCACGCTGGACGACATTCCAAAGCGCGGTGCCCGCGTGGTGAAGACGGCAGGTGGCGACATCGCCATATTCCGCACCATGGACGACAAACTATTCGCAATGGACGACAAATGCCCGCACAAGGGCGGGCCGTTGTCACAGGGTATCGTCCAAGGCGACAGCGTGACGTGCCCCCTGCATAACTGGGTGATCAGCTTGGCCACCGGCGAGGCCCAGGGCGCCGACCATGGCTGCACCCGCACCATCGCCGTACGGCTGGAGCATGGTCGCGTGCAGCTTGCCTGGCCCGGCCGGGCGATGCAGGCCGCCTGAGGCAGCATGAGCGCCGCGCCCGAAACCCGCAGCACCTGCCCCTATTGCGGGGTGGGCTGCGGCCTGCGGCTGCGGCACGAAGCCAATGGCGGCATCGCCGCGCAGGGCGATCCGGCTCACCCGGCCAATGCCGGCCGCATCTGCTCGAAAGGGTCGGCGCTGGCCGAGACGCTGGGCCTGGAAGGCCGTCTGCTGCACCCCGTGATGGATGGCCAGCGGGTGAATTGGAATACGGCACTGGATCGTGTGGCGCAGGTTTTCTCCGACACCATCGCGCAGCATGGCCCGGACTCGGTGGCCTTCTATGTCTCGGGGCAACTACTGACCGAGGATTATTACGTCGCCAACAAGCTGATGAAGGGCTTCATCGGCTCGGGCAACATCGACACCAATTCGCGGCTCTGCATGGCTTCAGCCGTGGCGGGCCACAAGCGCGCTTTTGGCAGCGATACGGTACCGGGCGTCTATGCCGACCTCGAACTGGCCGATCTGGTGGTGCTGGTCGGGTCCAACCTGGCCTGGTGCCATCCGGTGCTGTTCCAGCGCCTGATGGCCGCCAAGGCCGAGCGGCCAGAACTGACCATCGTGGTGATCGATCCGCGCCGTACCATGACGGCGCGCAGTGCCGATCTGCATCTGGCGCTGAAACCCGGATCCGACGTGGCTTTGTTCAATGGCCTTCTGGCGCATCTGGAGGGGCTGGGTAAGATCGGTGCCGGCTATGTCGCGCGGCATACCAGCGGTTTGCCGGCGGCATTGGCGGCTGCCCGTAGCCTGCTGCAAACCGAGATTGCCGCGATCACGGGCCTCAGCCAGGCCGAGCTGAAACGTTTCTACGATCTCTTCGCCCGGCATGAGCGCGTGGTGACGGCCTATTCCCAGGGCGTGAACCAGTCGAGTTGTGGCACCGACAAGGTGAATGCCATCATCAACTGCCATCTGTTCACCGGCCGCATTGGCCACCCCGGCATGGGACCATTCTCGATCACCGGCCAGCCCAATGCCATGGGCGGTCGCGAGGTGGGCGGCCTGGCCAACCAGCTCGCCTGCCACATGGAGCTGGAGAACCCGGATCATCGTCGCATCGTGCAGGATTTCTGGGCCGCGCCGCGCATCGCCGACAAGCCGGGCCTGAAGGCGGTGGACCTGTTCCGCGCCGTGAAGGACGGCCGCGTGAAGGCGATCTGGATCGCCGGCACCAATCCGGTGGACAGCCTGCCCGATGCTGACGATGTGCAGGCAGCATTGCGGGCCTGCCCCTTTGTCGTCGTGTCGGATGTCCTGCAGGTGACCGACACGGCGCGCCATGCCCATGTGCTGCTGCCGGCGGCGGCCTGGGGCGAGAAGGACGGCACTGTCACCAATTCCGAACGCCGCATCTCTCGTCAACGCAACTTCCTGCCGCTGCCTGGCGAAGCGAAGCCCGACTGGTGGATATTTGCCCAGGTCGGCTGCCGGATGGGCTGGGCCGATGCCTTTGGCTACGAAAAACCGGCCGAGATATTTGCCGAATATGCCCGGCTCAGCGGCGTGGAGAATGATGGGCGACGGGATTTCGATATTTCCGAGCTGGGCGATATCACGCCTGCCGATTATGAATCGCTCGCGCCGTTCCAGTGGCCCTGGCCGGCTGGACAGCCGCGTAATGACGAGCGGCGCTTTTTCGCCGACGGCCGGTTCTATACACCCGACCGCAAGGCGCGGTTCATCGCCACGCCATGGCGTGCGGCCGCCGAGCTGCCCGGTGAAGATCATCCGCTGGTGCTCAATACCGGCCGCATCCGCGACCAGTGGCATACCATGACACGCACGGGCCGCTCGCCGCGCCTGATGGGCCATATCGCCGAACCTTTTCTGGAAATCCACCCGGCCGATGCCGCGGCCCATGGCATTGCTCCGGCCAGCCTCGTGATGCTGCACAATCCGCGCGGCCATGCGATCCTGCGCGCGCTAGTCAGCGAGGAGCAGCAGCGCGGCACGGTCTTCGCGCCGCTGCACTGGACGGATCAATTCAGCGCGCAGGCGCGTGTGGATGTACTGGTCAACCCGGCCACCGATCCGGTCTCGGGCCAGCCGGAACTGAAATTCACGCCCGTTGCCGTGCAGCCCTATGCCGCTAGCTGGTATGGCTTCGCCGTGCTGGCAAAAAGGCCCGCCCCGCCGCCGGTCGGCTACTGGACGCTGGCGCCGGCGCGCGCGGGGTGGCGGCTGGAACTGGCCGATCGGATCCTGCCGCAGGACTGGACGATACTGGCCCGCGTCCTTTTCGGCATTGAAAGCGATGCTGGCATCGAACTGCTAGCTTATCACGATGACGCTGCCGGCCAGCATCGGTTCGCCGCCTTCCGCGACGAGCGCCTGATTGGGGCGCTGTTCATCGCGCCGCAGCCGGTGGCGGTATCACGCGCCTGGGCCGCCGACCAGCTTGATGCGCCATTCGCCACGGCCACGGCGCGGCTGCGCCTGCTGGCCGGTCGCACCGGCGCGGACCAGCCGGATCGCGGTGCCATCGTCTGCGCATGCTTCGATGTCGGCGCCAGGCAGATTGCTGCGGCGGTTGCGGGCGGCTGCGGCACGGTGGAGGCCGTGACGGCCGCAACCCAGGCCGGCGGCAATTGCGGTTCCTGCCGCAGTGAAATCCGGAGGATCATCGATGGGTTCAGCATCCAGAAAGCCGGCTGACGTCACGGTACCTCCGGCCGTGCGGCGCATCGCGCCGCTGGCCGTGCTGCCGCTGTTCATCGACCTGCACGGCAAGCGCGCCGTGGTAGCGGGCAACGAAGCGCCCGCAGCATGGAAGGCCGAATTGCTGGCCGCGGCCGGCGCGCGGGTGGAGGTTTTTGCGCCGTTGCCCGGGGCTGAATTGCGGGCCCTGCAGGACAGCATCGTTTTGCATATGCGAGCCTGGCAGCCAAGCGATCTTGCCGGCGCGGTCATGGCGGTGATCGATGCGGCCGATGAGCAGGTGGCGGCGGCGTTTCATGCCGCCGCACGCAGCGCCGGCGCGATCTGCAGCGCCATCGACAAGCCCGGCCATGGCGACGTGCAGTTCGGCTCCATCGTCAACCGCTCGCCGCTGGTGATCGGCATCTCAACCGATGGGGCGGCGCCGGTGCTGGCCCAGGCGGTGCGGCGGCGCATCGAAACCCTGCTGCCGGCCACGCTGGGCGCCTGGGCCGCCGCCGCCAAGCGCATCCGCGCGTCGCTGGCAGGCCGCCTGCCGACGCCCACGCAGCGCCGTGCTTTTTGGCAGCGGTTTGCCGAACGCGCCTTTCTTGAACCGGCTGTGCCGTCCGATGTCGATCTGCTGCGCATGCAGCCGGAGGCTGATGCCGGCCATGTCACTTTGGTTGGCGCCGGGCCGGGCGATGCCGAGCTGCTGACCATAAAAGGCATGCGGGCGCTGCAGGCGGCAGACGTGATCCTGTTCGACGATCTGGTGTCGGATGGCGTGCTGGAACTGGCGCGCCGCGAGGCCCGCCGCATGATGGTGGGCAAACGCGGCGGCCGCGCGAGTTGTCGGCAGGACGACATCAACGCGCTGATGATCAAGCTGGCGCGCCAGGGCAAACGCGTTGTGCGGCTGAAATCCGGCGATCCGATGATCTTCGGCCGCGCCGGCGAGGAAATTGCCGCATTGCAGGCGCAGGGCATTCCGGTGGATGTCGTGCCGGGCATCACGGCGGCGGTGGCGGCGGCCAGCCGGCTCGGTGTGTCGCTCACCCATCGCGAGGCAGCGCATTCAGTGCGTTTCGTCACCGGGCATTCGCGTCAGGGCGGCCTGCCGCAGGACCTCGACTGGCGTGGCCTGGCCGATCCCGAAACCTCGCTGATGGTTTATATGGGCGGCCGTACCGGCGACGCGTTTGCTGCGCGGCTGATTGCTGAGGGCCTTTCCCCCGCTACGCCGGTCGTGGCCCTGGCGGCCGTATCCCGTCCGGAAGAAGCGCGCTGGGCGGGCCGGCTGGACAACCTGGCAGAAGGGCTGGCCTCGCTCGGCAATGAGCAGCCCATCCTGGTGGGCATTGGACGGGTCTTCGCGGGGCTCCATGCAGCGGCCGGGACTCCGGGGGAAGTCCGATATTTTGAAGCGCGGGCGCTCAGCAGAACCGCCTGATTGTCAGGGGAAGCCACTGGCCTGGCTTTTGGCGGCAGGGCTAATTATTTAGATAATTTGGTTTTTATTATGAATTCTACGTCTGATCACGAGATGCTAAGAACTCGTTCTTTAGGAAGTTTATTGAATACATTCAGACGTTCAGGGGGCTGGAGCTATCGGAAGCAATTTATCACAATCTTCCACTCAAGTCGTAGGCATCAGCCTTTTCAATTCTTACCTTGACCATGTCGCCGACCTTAACGCCGGTGGCATTTTTTACTTTTACGACCCCATCGATTTCCGGGGCATCGGCGAAACTGCGTCCAACGGCCGTGGTGCGTTTGGTTTCGTCTATCAGCACATCCAGTGTGCGGCCGACAAAACGTTTCAGCCGCCTGGCGCTGATCTTCTGCTGTGTTGCCATGAAGCGTTCCCAGCGTTCCTGCTTCACCTCGTCAGCAACGTGACCGGGTAGATCGTTGGCGCTTGCGCCTTCGACGTTTTCGTATTTGAAACAGCCGACGCGGTCGAGTTCGGCTTCTTCCAGCCAGTCCAGCAGGAATTCGAAATCCGCCTCGGTCTCGCCGGGGAAACCGACTATGAAGGTCGAGCGGATGGCGAGGTCGGGGCAAATTCCTCGCCAGGCCTTGATGCGCTGCAGGACCTTTTCCTGGTTGCCGGGCCGGCGCATGCTTTTCAATACGCGCGGCTCGGCATGCTGGAACGGGATGTCGAGATACGGAAGGATTTTGCCTTCCGCCATCAGCGGGATGATCTCGTCCACATGCGGATAGGGATAGACATAGTGCAGCCGTACCCAGGCGCCAAGGCTGCCCATGGCGGCGGCCAGTTCGGTCAGGCGCGCTTTCACCTTGCGATCACGCCACTGGCTTTCGGCGTGCTTGATATCGACGCCATAGGCCGAGGTATCCTGCGAGATCACCAGCAGTTCCTTCACGCCGGCTTTCACCAGCCGTTCCGCCTCATACAGCACATCGTTGGCCTGCCGGCTTTTCAGTTTGCCGCGCATGGACGGTATGATGCAGAAGCTGCAGCTGTGGTTGCAGCCCTCTGAAATTTTCAGATAGGCGTAATGGCGGGGTGTCAGCTTGATGCCCTGGGGCGGCACCAGGTCGACGAAGGGATCATGTGCCGGCGGGGCAGCATCATGCACGGCCTCCACCACAGCTTCGTATTGCTGTGGCCCGGTCACCGCCAGCACATCGGGGAACATGCCGCGGATCTTTTCTGCTTCCACGCCCATGCAACCGGTAACAATTACGCGGCCATTCTCCCGCATGGCCTCGCCGATCGCCTCCAGCGATTCTTGCTTGGCGCTGTCGAGGAATCCGCATGTATTCACCAGCACCACATCGGCGGCATCGTAGGAACCGGAAATGGCATAGCCTTCGGCGCGCAGCTTGGTGATGATGCGCTCGGAATCGACCAGTGCCTTCGGGCAGCCGAGGCTGACAATGCCGATCTTGGCCGGCTCGGCGGCTTGGGCGGCTTTCGCGGGGGCAGACTTGCTCATGGCGGCGGGCTTATACGCCTCAAATACAGGACTGGCTAGGGGGCCATTCAGGCCGCCGCGACCTGTCGAAGCGGCATCTGGGTCCGCACCAGCCGACCCAGCAGGGAGATCAGCAGGATGGCGCGGTTACCATCCACGGCTTCCTCGAACAGGGCCTCGGTATCGGCCATTGGGCCCTCGACGATTCGCAATGTCTGGCCCCGCCGGAAGCCGGGCGGGTTCAGGCGGATATAGCCCTTTTCATCCTCTCGGGACCGGATTTCCGCGATGACGGGATCGGGCACCGGAATCGGCCTGTCGCCGCTCATCACCAGGCCGACGACCCCGCGCGTGCCGTTCACCGAGCGCCAGCGCTGGTTTTCCGTATCGATGCCAACGAACAGGTACCGCGGAAACAGCGGAGCATCCACGATGCCGGTGCGTCCGGCCTGCCGGCGTAGTTTCTGATAGAGCGGCAGATAGACCCCGAAATTCTGGTTTCCCAGCTCGCGTGCGGCCATCGCTTCCTTGCCGGGCTGGGTATAAACCGCATACCATTTTGTCATGCCGCCCGCTCCCGCTTTTGCGAAGGCGCGTTTTGCGGCGTGATATGCAGCAATCGTGGCGCAATCAGACGTTCCTGGCTCAGCAATGCGATGAGTTGATCGTATATCTGCTGCGGCGCAGTGCTGTCTGCGATAACCACCGCCTCTGCGCCTGCCGCAATGGCGGCATCCAGGTCTCTAACCACCGGGTGGCCGTGGAAATGTTCGATATTACGGCCGGGCGCGATCACGGCTGTGACGGTAACCCCGACGGAGGATGCTGACAGAAGGGCAATCTCCGCCAGCTCGCCATTGCCGGCGATCGCGACCCTGGTCATGCCGCGAGCCAGCAGGACCTGGAAGGAATCTTCATACTGGCTGCGGGCATGACGGAAAAAATTCAGGGACGTGGCGAGGTATTCCGCCACCAGCCGGCTCTTTTCGGCAAAGCCTTTTGGCGTGAGGTAATAGGCATACCGGCGCGCCGGCGCGGTCTGAATCTTGATCAGACCCTTTGATACGCAACGGCGCAGCAGGGCATTGGCGAGGCCAAGCGCCATGTCGAGCTGGCTGGCCAGGCTGCGCTGGGTGTGCTGCTCGGCGCCATCCACGGCCGATAGCAGGGCCACCATCGTGGCCGCGTCGGAGCCGCTTTCGCCTGATTTGCCCGTTTTGTCGTTCATGCCGTGAACGATAAGGCCTGCAGCCGCCTCGGTCAAATAGAATAGCCTTTTGATTCAGAAGGCTGTTTTTTATTATGCCAGCAGCCGTTCCACCGCCGCTGCCATCCGCAGCAGGCGCCGATCCTGGCCGTTCCGGGCCACCAGCATCAGGCCGACGGGGAGTTCCCCGGGGCGCAGGCCGGCCGGCAGGGGCAGGGAAATAGCGCAGAGATCAAAGAAGTTCCCCACTGAGGTATTACGCAGCAGCAGCATGTTGGCGGCCGTGAAGGCCGCTTCGCTGGCGGCCAGATCGGCGATTTTCGGCGCCCGGATTGGGGTGGTCGGCAGGATCAGGGCATCCAGGTCGGCTAGATCGGCATCCATGGCCCGGATCAGTTCGGTGCGGCGGCGCTGCATAAATATGTAATCAGTAGCCGATACCGCCCGTCCGCGTTCGATCCGGCCACGCACCAGCGGGTCGAAATCCTCCGGCCGGCTGTCCAGGGCGGCCTGATGCACAAAAAAGGCCTCGGAAGCGGCAAACCCGCCTTTGGCATTTACGGCCTGCATTTCTGCCAACAGTGGCAGGGGGTGGTCGGCGAGCGGCACCCCAGCCTTGCCCAGACGGCCCAATGCTGCCTCAAAGGCCCGGGCCACTTCCGGTTCCATGCCCTCCAGCAATGGGCCTTGGGGAATGCCGAAGCGCAGACCTGGCAGCGGGGCGGGATTGAGCGGCTGCGGCGTCTCGCCCGCCATCACCGCATCGGCCAGGGCGCAGTCGGCGACGCTGCCGGCCATCGGGCCGATGCTGTCGAGCGCGAAGGAAAGCGGGAAGGCGCCTGCAGTCGGCACCCGGTATTGGCTCGGCTTGAGGCCGACGATGCCGCACATCGCGGCCGGAATCCGGGTCGAGCCGCCGGTATCCGAACCGATGGTGATCTCGGCCATGCCGTCGGCGACCGAAACCGCACCGCCGGAGCTCGAGCCGCCCGGAATCCGGCTGCGGTCGGCCGGATTGCCCGGGGTGCCGTAATGCGGGTTGATGCCCACGCCGGAGAAGGCGAATTCGGTCATGTTGGTCTTACCGATGATCACGGCGCCGGCCTGGCGTAACCGGGCGATTGCCGGTGCCATGGCCGTGGCGGGCGGGGCGTCCCGCAGCAGTTTCGAGCCCGCCGTGGTCGGCTCTCCGGGCATGTCGAACAGGTCCTTGACCGAAACGATCCGGCCATCCAGCGGGCCGAGCGGCAGGCCCTGCCGGACCCGGGTGTCGGCGGCCTCGGCCTCGGCCCGGGCACGCTCGGCATACAGGCGGGTAAAAACACGACTGCCTTCGCCGGCCGGATCGGTGGCCTTTGCCAGGCAGGCTTCCAGTCGCTCCCGGGCAGAGGCAGGCTTGGGCGAAACAGTCATCGAACTCTCCGGCTGTATGGTAACGGGAACTCGACGCACTATCGCCGATCCTGCCTCTGCGGCAAGGCCTAGCGGCCCGGTTGGCCGCGCTTCATACTTGGTACATGGATTTCGTTCGAATCTATGCCCGGGTGTTGGGCCTGCTGAAGCCCGAGCGGCCGCTGGCCGTCCTGCTGGCGCTGGCCAATATCGGTTTGGCCGGTGTGGGTTTCATCGAGCCGATCCTGTTCGGTCGCATCATCGACGTGCTGTCTAATTCCGCCGGTTTGTCGCCGGATGAAAGCTGGGCGGAAACCATCCAGTTGCTGCTGATCTGGTGTGTGGCCGGCATCGGCGGCATCATGGCCGGGATCCTTGTTGCCTTGCATGCCGACCGCCTGGCCCATCGCCGTCGCCTGGCTGCCATGGCGCTGTATTTCGAACACGTGCTCAGTCTGCCGGCCGCCTTCCACAGCGGCACCCATTCCGGCACGCTGCTCAAGATCATGCTGAATGGCGCCGACAACCTGTTCGGCCTCTGGCTTGCCTTCTTCCGCGAGCATCTTTCCACCTTCGTGGCGGTGCTCGCGCTGCTTCCCTTGTCGCTATACCTCAACTGGCGGCTGGGCCTGCTGCTGATCGCGCTAATCGTGGTTTTTGCTTTGGTCAGCGCCATTGTGGTCGCGAAAACCGAAAAGGCGCAGGGCCGTGTCGAGGCCTATCATTCTGAACTCGCTGCGCGCGCCGGCGACGCGTTGGGCAACGTGGTTCTGGTGCAGAGCTTCGTACGGCTGGCCCTGGAAGCCCGCGACCTCGCAGCCGTGATGGAGCGCCTGCTGAAGGCGCAATTTCCGGTGCTCAATCTCTGGGCGCTGATGACCGTACTCAGCCGCATGGCCTCGACCATCACCATCATCGCCATCTTCGTGCTGGGCAGCTGGCTGCATCTGCATGGCGAAACCACGGTCGGCGAGATCGTCAGCTTCATGGGTTTCGCCACCATGCTGATCGGCCGGCTGGAAGCTGCCATGGGATTCGTCAGCCGCATGTTCTTCCAGATGCACAGCCTGGGTGAGTTCTTCCAGGTCCTCGATACCGAGGCTGCCGTGCGCGACAGACCCGGCGCCCGCGACGCCGGCACCCTGAGAGGCGACGTGGTGTTCGAGAACGTCACGCTGTCCTACGACACGGCCCGGCTGGCAGTCACTGATCTCAGCTTCGATGTGCCGGCCGGCAGGACGGTGGCGTTGGTCGGCCCCACCGGTTCGGGCAAAACTTCATCGATGGCCCTGCTCAGCCGGCTGTGGGATCCGCAATCGGGCCGCATCCTGATCGACGGTACCGACATCCGCGACTACACGCTGGAAAGCCTGCGCCGCAATATCGGTGTGGTGTTCCAGGACAGCGCGGTATTCCACCGCTCGATCGCCGACAACATCCGCATCGGACGACCCGAGGCAAGTGACGCCGAGGTGGAGCAGGCGGCAAGGCTGGCCGAGGCGCATGACTTCATCATGCGTCAGCCCAAGGGCTATGGCACGCTGGTCGGCGAACGAGGGGTGAATTTAAGCGGCGGTGAGCGCCAGCGGCTGGCGATAGCCCGGGCTCTGCTCAAGAATCCGCCAGTCCTGATCCTGGACGAGGCAACCTCGGCGCTGGATGCCGCCACCGAGGCGCGTATCCAGAAGGCCCTGGATGCCCTTATGCGTAACCGCACCACTTTCATCATCGCTCATCGCCTTGCCACCGTCCGGCAGGCCGACCTGATTCTCGTGCTGCAGCAGGGCCGCATTATCGAGCGTGGCAGCTTCGACGACCTGGTGCGGCAGGGCGGGTTGTTTGCCGATCTGGTGCGCACCCAGTTTCAAGGAGCGCATTGAGGTGGCGAATATGATCTTCCGGATCAGTCTGATCGGTTTCCTGCTATCGGTATTGTCCCTGCCCGCCTTTGCCATGGACCTGACGGGTCTGTGGTATGGCGAACGCAAGCTCGGCGGCGGGATGTTCGTGCAATGGCTGTCCAACCGCCGTCCGGATGGGTTCTTCGATATTGAGTTTCGTTATTTCAGGGATTGCAAATCCGAGCGCGTTGAGCGGCAGATAGGCCGCTGGACATCGGGCGGTAATATCCTGGCCACGCACGTCCATATGGTCGATGGAGCGCGCGCAGATATTCGCCACCGCTATATTATCGATAGACTGGAAGGCGAGGTGCTGCACTACCGTCATGTGCAGACCGGCACGCCGTTTTCGGCACGGCGGCTGCCAGCGGGATCGGATTGGCCCGGCTGTGTGGTGGAGGACGCTGTATCCTGACCTGACTAGCGCCAGACCCGGCGCAGGCGGTCGCCTTCCGGTGCCGGTTCTGCGGCTGGCGCGGCAGGTTTGGGAGTCGCTTCGCGCACAGCCTGACGTTCTTCCCAGGCCTTGCGCAGCTTTTCATGCCCTTCGATGCTCTGCACGGTGAGTTCGCATTCGTTGGCAATGCTCATCATGACCTGACGATCGATGCGGGCGTAGCTCTTCATCTTCGCGATCACGCATTCCTCCCGGGTCGGAGTCACGCCCGGCACGTAATAGCGGTCATCGCCGCGGCTGCCAGGCCGAAGCATCCAGCCCACGACACCCAACATCAAAAGGATGGCCAGGACCGCGCCGCCCGTGATGAGGCGGCGGGGGTTCAGGCGTTGGATGGACAATTGCGGCAAGGCGGCCCGGGCTCCATATCGATGGATAGCATAGACCGGAATCCCTTCCTCGCGGCAGGCCGATTCTGAATCGGCGGTGTTATTTTACCAGGAAAGGCAGGTTCAGGCCCTGCTCCTGTGCGCATTTCACCGCGATGTCATAACCGGCATCGGCGTGACGCATCACGCCGGTGGCAGGATCGTTCCACAGCACGCGTTCCAGTCGTCGCGCCGCCGCCGGCGTGCCGTCGGCCACGATCACCACGCCGGCATGCTGCGAGAAGCCCATGCCGACGCCGCCGCCATGATGCAACGACACCCAGGTGGCACCCGAAGCGGTATTGAGCAGGGCATTCAGCAAGGGCCAGTCGGACACGGCATCCGAGCCGTCCTTCATGGCCTCGGTCTCGCGGTTGGGACTCGCGACCGAACCGGAATCGAGGTGGTCGCGGCCGATCACGATGGGGCCTTTCAGTTCGCCTTTCGCCACCATCTCGTTAAAGGCAAGCCCCAGGCGATGGCGCTGGCCCAGGCCGACCCAGCAGATGCGCGCCGGCAGGCCCTGGAACTTGATCCGCTTGGCGGCCATGTCGAGCCAAGTATGCAGGTGCGGATCGTCGGGGATCAGCTCCTTCACCTTGGCGTCGGTCTTGTAGATGTCCTCCGGGTCGCCCGAGAGGGCCACCCAGCGGAACGGGCCGATGCCTTTGCAGAACAATGGCCGGATATAGGCGGGTACGAAGCCGGGAAAATCGAAGGCTTCCGTCACGCCCACTTCCTTGGCCATCTGGCGGATGTTGTTGCCGTAATCGAACGTCGGAATGCCCATCTTCTGGAAGACCAGCATGGCGCGCACATGCTCGGCCATCGAGGCCTTTGCGGCGGCGACCACGGCCTGGGGATCGTGTTCCTTGGCCTTCTCCCATTTGTCCAGGCTCCAGCCGGCCGGCAGATAACCGTTCAGCGGATCGTGGGCACTGGTCTGATCTGTTACCGCGTCCGGGCGGATGCCGCGCTTCACCATCTCGGGCAGGATTTCGGCGGCATTGCCCAGCAGGCCGATCGAGACCGCCCGTCCGGCCTTCTTCGCGTCATCCAGCATGGCCAGCGCCTCATCCAGGCTGCCGGCCTGCATGTCGAGATAGCCGGTGCGCAGGCGCATTTCGATGCGCGAGGGTTGGCATTCGATGGCGATCATCGAGGCACCGGCCATGGTGGCGGCCAGGGCCTGGGCGCCACCCATGCCGCCAAGGCCGGCCGTCAGGATCCAGCGACCTTTCAGCCTGCCGCCGTAATGCTGGCGGCCCATTTCCACGAAGGTCTCGTAGGTGCCCTGCACGATGCCCTGGCTGCCGATATAGATCCACGAGCCGGCGGTCATCTGGCCGTACATCATCAGGCCCTGGCGATCCAGTTCGTTGAAATGCTCCCAGTTCGCCCAGGCCGGCACCAGGTTGGAATTGGCGATCAGCACGCGCGGCGCATCCTCATGGGTGCGGAACACGCCCACCGGCTTGCCCGATTGCACCAGCAGGGTCTCGTCGGGTTTCAGCGCAGTGAGGGCTTTCTGGATCTGGTCGAAACTTTGCCAGTTGCGGGCCGCGCGGCCGATGCCGCCATAGACCACCAGTTCCTCCGGCTTCTCGGCCACATCGGGATCGAGGTTGTTGCGCATCATCCGGTAGGCAGCCTCGATCTGCCAGTTGCTGGTATGCAGGTCGCTGCCATGGGGGCTGCGGATGACGCGGGAATTGTCGCGGCGGGATGATGCGGACATGACAACCTCTGACTTACAGGTAGGTGCGCTTCGACGTGCCGTCGGCGCGATAGGAAAAACGGGTGGCGAAACGGTGGGCATGGCCTGGATACCAGAGCGTCGCGGCCGACACGATCTGGCTGCCCGACCAGGTGCGGCGGCGCAGGCGCAGGCAGGGCTCGCTGGCCGCCATCTTCAGCAGCTTGCGGATGCGGGCATCGGGCATGGCTGCCTCGACGATATGCTCGACCTCCGAGGCTGGCGCGGCACGCATGAGGAATTCGTTCGGCGTCACGGTTTCGAAATCGGTTTCCAGATAGCCCGGCGCGGTCTGCGGATTGACGAAGCGGTCCTCCACCTGCAGCGGGATGCCGTCGGCCATGTGCACCAGCAGGGAATGGTAGACGCTGGTGCCGGCGGCCAGGCCCAGCTCGCGGGCGACCTCAGGGGTGGCTTTCTCGCCTTTCAGCAGTTCGACCCGCGCGGAATGGCGCTGGCCACGCTCGCGGATTTCCTCCGCGATGTTGCGTAACTCGACCAGGTTGAAGATCGGGCGCTTCTCGGCCACGAAAGTGCCGGTGCCCTGCACACGTACCAGCAGGCCCTCATGCGTCAGTTCCCGCAAGGCGCGGTTCACGGTCATGCGGCTGACCTTGAGCTGCCGCACCAGGGTGCTTTCCGACGGCACCTGGTCGCCGGCGCGCCAGTCGCCGGCCTCAATGTGCTTGACGATGTATTCCTTGACCCGCCGGTAGCGCGGGGTTGGCCCGCTGGAGGCGTCTGGCCCGGTCATGACGTCTTCCTGCCCCTGTTTGGTGCAGGAAGTATAGGTTCAATTGTATATACAAGTCCAGCCGGGTAATGGCGTCTGCTATTGCCTCACGGTTCCGGCCAGGGGCGCAGGGCCGGTCGCATCTGTTCGAAGACATGCGCCATCCGCAGCACACCGACATCGTCGAAACGGTGGCCGACGATCTGCAGCCCGATCGGCAGGCCATCCTCGTCATAGCCGGCGCAGATCGATGCCGCCGGCTGTTCCGACATGTTGAAGGGGGCGGTGAAACAGATGTGGTCGAAGGGCCGTTCGGTATCGTTGCCCGGGCAGGCTTCCTCCGCCGCATAGGCCGTGATCGGCGAGGTGGGCGTCAGCAGGAAATCGTAGGGTTCGGTTGCCGCCACGGCGGCCTCGCGCAGGGCGAAGACCTGGGCCAGCGCCCGCATGGCCTCGGCGGCGGTGAAGGCTGCCGCGCCACGGCACCACGCGGCGATGAAGGGCAGCACCTTGGCCTGCCGCGCCGGCGGCATCAGTTCGAAATCGGCCCAGGCGCGCGAGCGGAACATGGTGTCCAGCCCGTTCATCATCGTCGCGGTCACGAAAGGCTTCACCGGTTCGACATGGGCACCGGCAGCGGCGAACAGCTTCGCCGCACGTTCGATGGCCTCGCGCACGGCGGGCTGCGGCCTGGTGCCGTGGCCGATATCCAGCAGCAGACCGATGCGTTTACCCTTGGCTTCGCCATCCAGCAGCTTGGGGTAATCGGTCTCCTGATAGGGCAGGGCCATGTAGTCACGGGCATCCGGCCGGGTCAGGTGGTTCATCAGCAGGGCGGAATCCATCACCGTGCGGGTCATCGGTCCGGTGACGCGGCCGAGCCAGGGCGGATTGATCGGGATGCGGCCCAGGCTGGGCTTCAGCGCGAAAATGCCGTTATAGGCCGCCGGCAGGCGCACGCTGCCGCCGATATCGGTGCCCAGCGCCAGCGGGCCGTAACCGGCTGCCACGGCGGCGCCGGCGCCCGATGACGAGCCGGCCGTGTTGCGCCGGATGTCCCACGGATTGCGCGTCGTGCCATGCAGGCTGGAAACGCCTGAGGCCAGCATGCCGAAATCCGGCATCGTGGTCTTGCCCAGAATGACGCAGCCGGCTTCCTTCACGCGCGCGGCCGGCGGGGCGTCGATAACGCTGGGTGTCAGTTCGGCGGCAGCCGTGCCGATGGGCGTGGGCGCGCCCTTGCTGGCGATGTTTTCCTTCAGCGTGATCGGCACGCCATCCAGCGGGCTCAGGGCATCGCCCTTGCGCCAGCGCTGTTCCGCCGCCTTGGCCTGGGCCAGGGCGCCGGGCTCGTCGACCAGATACATGGCGTTCAGCTTTGGCTCCCAGGCCTTGATGCGGGCCAGGGCGGCCCTGGTCGCCTCCACCGGGGAAATGCGGCCGGTGCGATAGCCCATCCACAGGTCGTGGGCGGTCAGGTCGTGCAGGGCGGTCATGTCGCTCTCCGGATCGGATCAGGATTCGAGACGGTTCACACCGCACCAGCGCGTCATGAACAGCGCCAGCACCTTGGCGACGTCCATCATGCTGTCGATGGACACCCATTCGTCGATGCCGTGGATGTTCTCGGCATGGGGGCCATAGCAGGTGGCCGGCGTGTTGCCATAGAGATTGAAGAAGCGGGCATCGGTGGTGCCGGTGAAGGCGGTGTAGTCCGCCGTCTTGCCGGTCACGTCGCGCACGCAGTCGCTCAAGGTCGTGATCACCGGCTGGTTCATGTCGAGTTCAAAACCCTCGGCCTGGAAACCTTCGTAGATCACGCGGTAGGTCAGGCTGTTGCTCATCGGGTGCCGGCGATAGGCGTCGGCCAGCAGGGCTTCCACCTCGGTCCGCACTTCGGCCGGGCTCTTGCCGGGATAGAAGCCGAGCCGGATATCGGCGCGCGCCGAGGTCGGCACCGACGAGGCCCATTCGCCGCCCTGGATCCTGCCCAGGTTGAAATTCACCGGATGCTCGTGCCTGTGATAACAGGCATGGCGGTGCTCGGCCGCATTCCAGCGCTGTTCCAGCTTCTTGAGCTCGCCGAACATGTAGGTGGCGAAATCGATGGCGCCGACGCCGGTATGGGCCACCGAGGCATGCACCGGCTTGCCCGAGACTTCCAGCGCCAGCCACATCACGCCCATCTGCGCCTGCAGGATGCCGGGCGTGGGTTCGGGGATGATGGCGGCGTCGGCCGTGTAGCCATGCACCAGGCAGGCCAGCGCGCCGTTGCCGGTGCATTCTTCTTCCACCACGGACTGCAGGATCACTTTCGCGGCCGGCTCGAGGCCGAGCCTCTGCAGGGCTTTCAGCGCCATGGTGTAGGCGACGATGCCGGCTTTCATATCGCCGGCGCCACGCCCGTAGAGACGATCATCCTTGATCCAGGGCTCGAATGGCGGTTTTGTCCACAGGCTTTCGGCACCCACGGGCACCACGTCGATATGGCCGTTGAAGATCAGCGAACGGCCATGCCTGCCGCGTCGCGGCTCATGAATGCCGACGACATTATGGCGGCCATCATAGGAAACGATGGAGGGGGAATAACCCGGATGGTCCCTGATCTTCGCCTCGTCGATGGCGAATTCATCCACCTGCAGGTCCATTTCCGCGAAAACCTCGCGCATGCGGTCCTGCGCGCTGCGCTCCTGCCCCAGCAGGGAAGGGTGACGCACCAGATCGAGCAGCAGGTCCACGGCATCGCCGCGTAGGTCTGCAACGGCCGCTTCGACCTGCCTTTGGTCGACGGTCGCGTCCAGGGTGTCCGACATCGCGTTCCTCCTTTCCGCCCCGCCTGTCTTTCTGTCCAGCCTGTGCCGGCAGATTAAGAGGCGGCCGCCTCCAGCCAGTGCCGCCCCGGCAGGGCGGCGAAAAGCTGCTGCGTGTATTCATGCTGCGGGCTGCTGAACAGCCGCGCGGTCTCAGCGAATTCCACCACTTTGCCACGCTGCATCACCGCGATGCGGTCGCATAGCCGCGCGGCGACGCGCAGGTCGTGGGTGATGAACAGGATGGCGATGCCGAACCGGTCGCGGATGTTTTCCAGCAGATCAAGCACCTGGGCCTGCACCGAAACGTCCAGTGCCGAAACCGCCTCGTCGGCGACCAGGATTTCTGGCTCCATGGCGAGCGCGCGGGCGATGGCGATGCGCTGGCGCTGGCCGCCCGAGAACTGGTGCGGGTAGCGGTCGAGCGCGGCGCCGTCGAGGCCAACGGTTTCCATCAGGCCACGGGCGCGCTCCAGCGCCTCCTTGTGCGGGATGCCGTAATTCAGCGGCCCCTCGATGATCGACTGGCCCACCGTGCGGCGTGGGTTCAGCGACCGGTATGGATCCTGGAACACCACCTGGATGCGGCGGCGGAACGGGTGCAGGCTGCGCTCGTTCAGGCCGGCGATATCCATGCCGTCGAGCATGATGTTGCCGCCGCTCGGTTCGATCAGGCGGGCGATACAGCGTGCCGCCGTCGACTTGCCCGAGCCGGATTCGCCGACGATGCCCAGCGTCTGGCCCTTGTGCAGGTCTAGCGTCACGCCGTCCACGGCACGCACCACGCGGGTGCCCTTGAACATGCTGGTCGTGGTGTAGACCTTGGTCAGGTTCTCGGCATGCAGCAGCGGGGCGCCCGAGATCGGCGTGGCCTCACGCGGAGTCAGGCGCGGCACCGCCTTGATCAGCATCTTGGTGTATTCGTGCTGCGGATTGTACAGCACGTCCTTCGCGCTGCCGCTTTCCACCACCTCGCCATAGCGCATCACCACCACGCGGTCGGCGATGTCGGCCACCACGCCGAAATCATGGGTAATGAACAGCACGCCGGTGCCGTGGTCGCGCTGCAAGTCGCGCAGCAGGGTCAGAATCTGCGCCTGGGTGGTGACGTCCAAGGCCGTGGTCGGTTCGTCGGCGATCAGCAGGGCCGGTTCCAGCGCGAGTGCCATGGCGATCATCACGCGCTGGCGCTGGCCACCGGACAGCTGATGCGGATAGGCCTGCATCAGCCGCTTCGGATCGGGCAGATGCACGTCGCCGAACAACTGTTCGACGCGCTCTTCCACGCCCAGCCCGCGGCCCTGGCTGCGCATGTCCCAGCCATGGGCGCGCATCAGTTCGGCGACCTGCTCGCCTACCCGGTGCACCGGATTGAGCGCGGTCATCGGTTCCTGGAAGATCATCGACATCCGGCTGCCGCGCAGGGCACGCAGGCGTGCCTTGCTGGCCTGGCGCAGGTCTTCGCCTTCCAGCCGCACCTCGCCATTCGCGATGGGCAGGCTGCCCAGGCCCATCACGGTGCTGGCAGTCACCGACTTGCCCGAACCGGACTCGCCGACCAGGCAGACGATCTCGCCCGGCATCACGTCGAAACTGACATTCTGCACGGCGAGGCTGCGGTCGCCGCCCTTGGGCAGGGCAACGGACAGGTTCTTCACGCTGAGGACGGGGGCGTTCTTGGTCTCGGACATGGCTCAGGCCCCCAGCCGCTTCTTCATGCGCGGATCGAGCGTGTCGCGCAGCCCGTCGCCCAGGATGTTGACCGCCAGGATGGTGACGGCGAGGAACCCGCCGGGGAACAGGATGATCCAGGGCGCGCGCTGAAACACGCCGCGGCCTTCGGCGATGATGTTGCCCCAGGTTGGGATTTCCGGCGGCAGGCCGGCACCAAGGAAGCTCAGGATGGCTTCCACCAGGATGGCCGAGGCGCAGATATAGGTGCCCTGCACGATCAGCGGCGCGATGGTGTTGGGCAGGATATGCTGGATCAGGATTTTCGGCGTCGGCGTGCCCAGGCCGATGGCGGCCTCGACATAGGGCTCTTCGCGGATCGACAGCACCACGCCGCGCACCAGGCGGGCGACGCGCGGGATTTCCGGAATGACGATGGCGACGATCACCGTGACCAGCGTGGCGCCCGACAGCGAGACCAGCGCAATGGCCAGCAGGATGCCGGGAATCGCCATCAGGCCGTCCATGGCGCGCATCACCGGTCCGTCCAGCCAGCGGATGTAGCCGGCGACCAGGCCGATGGTCAGGCCGATGCTGATGGCGATGGCGGATACGCAGGCGCTGACCAGCAGCGAGACCTGCGCGCCATGCAGCACGCGGGTCCAGACATCGCGGCCCAGCATGTCGGTGCCCATCAGGAATTCGCCGGATGGCGGCTTCAGGCGGAAGCGCGGTGCGATCTGGCCCGGGTCGAACTGCGACAGCACTGGCGCGAGCAGCGCGACGATCAGCAGGATCAGCAATATGCCGCCGCCGATCAATACGGATGTATTGCGGAAAACCGCATGACGGAACAGGGCACGCATCAGTAACGAATCCGCGGATCGAGAAGGACGTAGGCGATGTCGATGGCCAGGTTGATCAGCACATAGACACCTGAGAAGAGCAGGATCACGCCCTGGATGATCGGGTAGTCACGGGCCAGCACCGCCTCGACCACCAGCCGGCCGACGCCGGGGATGTTGAACACGGTTTCCGTGATCACCACGCCGCCGATCAGCAGGGCAAAGCCGATACCGATCACCGACACGATAGGCACGGCGGCATTGCGCAGCGCGTGCCGCACCAGCACGGTGCTCTCGTTCAGGCCCTTGGCATGCGCCGTGCGGATGTAATCCTCGCCCAGCACCTCCAGCATCGCGGCGCGGGTGATGCGGGCGAACAATGCGATATAGATGAAGCTGAGGGTCAGGGTCGGCAGGGCGATGCGCTCCAGGAATGGCAGTAACCCCTCGCTCAGCGAGGCGAAACCTTGCACGGGCAGCAGATCCAGTTTCATCGAGAAGAAATAGATCAGGATATAGCCCAGCACGAAGACCGGGATCGAGAACCCGACCACCGACAGGGCCATGATGCCGCGGTCGATCCAGCCGCCCTGTTTCCAGGCGGCGATGATGCCGATCGGCACCGCCACGATCACGGCGAAAAACAGCGTGGTGAGCGCCAGCGAGATGGTCGGCTCGATGCGCTGGCCGATCATCATCGCGACCGGTTGCTTGGACAGCACGGAGCGGCCGAGGTCGCCCTGCAGCAGTTGCCCAAGCCAGGTGACGAACTGTTCCCAGATCGGCCGGTCGAGACCGAGATCGGCGCGGATGGCGGCGATCATCTCTGGCGTGGCGGCATCGCCGGCCAGGATCGCGGCCGGGTCGCCGGGGCTGAGCCGCAGCAGCAGGAATACGAAAATGGCCACCACCCCCATGACAGGGATGGCGGCCACCAGACGTGAAGAAATCAGACGAAGCATGGAAAACGCTTACGCAACTATCATGCCACTCGTCATTCCTTTTCGATGTTCCACAGGATGAAGGCCGGCGAGGGCAGGGTGCCCTTGACGTTCTTGCGCACCGCCGACGGCTGGAAGTATTCGCCGAGCGGGATGTAGTGGACCATTTCGTAGAGACGCTTCTGCACGGCGACGGCGATGGCTTTCTGCTTGGTCGGGTCCGCTTCGCGGGCGTAGTCGTCACGCAGCTTCTCGATCACCGGATCTTCGGTCCAGCCGAAGAAGCCGCCCTGCTTGCCCAGGCCCTTCACACCGGCATTGGTGATCGGGTTCATCATGTCGGCCGTACCCCAGGCGGTGTGAAAGATGTGCCAGCCGCCCTGGTCGATGGGATCGGTCTTGGCGCGGCGGCCCACCAGGGTCTGCCAGTCCATCGACTGCACTTCGATATTCATGCCGATGGCGCGCAGCAGCGGAGCCGAGACCAGAGGCAGCTGGTTGATGCTGTTCAGGTCGGTCGGCGCCATGATGACGATCTTCTCGCCCTTGTAGCCGCTTTCCGCCAGCATCTTCTTCGCCTTGGCAACATCGGCCTTCTTGATGCCGACGGCGCCTTCCTCGGTCTTCAGCGGGGTGGAGCAGCCGAAGATCGCACCGCAGACCTTGTAGTAATCCGGGTCGCCCACCTGGGCGGCCAGATAGTCTTCCTGCTGGATCGCGTGCAGGATGGCCTGGCGCACCTTCACGTTATCCAGCGGCGGCTGCAGCCAGTTCATGCGCAGCATGTAGTTCATGCCGAGCGGCTGCAGGTTGCGGATCTCGATATCCTTCTGCTTCTTCAGTTCGGGCAGCAGGTCGAAGGCCGGCTGTTCCCAGATATCGACTTCGCCCTTGATCAGGGCGTTCATCGCCGTCTGCGGGTCGCTGATGGTGGTCCACTCGACGCGGTCCACCTTCACCACCTTGCCGCCGCTGGTGAAGCTGGCCGGCTCGCTGCGCGGCTTGTAGTCGGGGTTCTTCTCATAGACCACCTTCACGCCGGGCTGGAATTCAGCCTTGACGAAACGATAGGGGCCCGAGCCGATTTCGTCCGGCACGTTCTGGTTCGGCGGCGTGTCGGCCATGCGCTTGGGCATGATGAAGGGCACGTTCGAGCTGGGCTTGCCGAGCGAGTCGAGCACCAGGCCGTAGGGTTCCTTCAGCACGAGCTGGAAGGTCTTCGCGTCGACCTCTTTCCACTCCTTGGTATAGGAGAAGAGCTTCTGGCCCATGGTGTCGTTCTTGCCCCAGCGTGCCAGCGAGGCGATGACGTCGGCCGAGGTGACCGGCGCGCCGTCATGGAATTTCAGGCCGTCGCGCAGGGTGAAGGTATAGGTCAGCTTGTCGCCGCTGACCTCATGCTTCTCCACCATCTGCGGCTTGACTTCCATCTTGTCGTTCACGGCGAACAAGGTGTCGTAGATCATGTAGCCGTGGTTACGCGACATGAACGCCGTGGTCAGGATCGGATCGGTGATGCGCAGACCGGCATGCGGGATGAAGCGCAGGACCTTCTTGTCCTGGGCAATGGCCTCGGTGGCCGCGCCGGCCAACAGACCAAGTCCGATACTCAGGCCGATAACGGACGCGAGTTGACGAAAATGACGTGAACGCATGGTACTCCCCCTTGTTTTTGTTTGACCGCTAACGAAAGCTGATCATGGTATGCATACGGAGGTCAAGGGAGTCTTTGCCGATTTCGTAAGCCGTCGAGCAGATGCCGTTTCGCTGTGCAGCATGCTCGTTGGCGTGGCGTTCCTCATATAACCGGGAGACATTGGTTCATGTCGAAGTCTATCGAATGCGGTGCGAGTCACGTCCGGAGAGCGGCATCGGGCCGCTGCCGCCGATGAAAGTCTTCATTGCCTGCCTTGGCACGGAAACCAACACTTTTTCGCCACTGCCGACCGGCGAGCAGGGATTCGCGGAATGGATGCTGTTTCGCGGCGATGCAACCCGGCGTCCGGAGAACCTGTTTTCCGGTCCGCTGCATGTCTGGCGGCGCGCGGCGGAAGCGCAGCAGGCAGAAGTGGCAGAGAGCCTGTCGGCATTCGCCCAGACCGCCGGTATTACGGTACGTAAGGTCTATGAGGGATTCCGCGACGAAATCCTCGCCGACCTGAAGGCGGCCATGCCGGTCGACATGGTGCTGCTCAGCCTGCACGGCGCCATGGTGGCCGATGGCTATGACGATTGCGAAGGCGACCTGCTGGAGAAAATCCGGACCATTGTCGGACCAATGGCGGCGGTGGGCGCCGAACTCGATCTGCATTGCTCGATCACCGAGAAGATGCTGAGCAATGCCGATGCACTGGTCACCTTCAAGGAATACCCGCATGTCGACAGCAATGCGCGTGCGCAGGAACTCTATGACATCTTGCTGGCCAAGCAGCAGGGCAGCGCCAGGCCGGTGATGGCGGTGTTCGATACCCATATGATCAGCCTGTGGCGCACGCCGGTCGAGCCGATGGCCTCGTTCGTGCGTGAAATGCAGGCCTGCGAGGGCCGTGACCGCATCCTATCGGTATCCTTTGCCCATGGCTTTCCGATGCAGGACGTGCCGGATGCCACGGCCAAGATGGTGGTGATCGCCGATGGCGACAAAGCCAAGGCGCAAGCGCTCGCCGAAAAACTCGGACGCAAGATCTGGTCGCTGCGCGAACAGACCGCGCCGAAGAACCTGAGCATCGATGCCGCGCTGGATCGTGCGCTGGGCCATGCCGGCAAGCGGCCGGTGGTGCTGGCCGACATCACCGACAATCCCGGCGGCGGTGCCGCCGGCGACGCCACCTTCATCCTGCGCCGCATCGTTGAACGCGGCATCGAGAATGTGGCCAGCGGCGTCTACTGGGATCCGATGGCGGTGCGATTCTGCTGCGATGCCGGCGAGGGCGCCAGCTTCGATTTGCGGGTGGGCGGCAAATGCGGCGTCACCTCGGGCGATCCGCTCGACCTGCATGTCACGGTCAAGCGTATCCTGACCGATGCGGCGCAGCCGGCGCTTACCGGCAGTCTGTCGATGGGGCCGTCGGTCTGGATCCAGGCCGACGGCGGGCGCGACCTGGTGCTGAATTCGCTGCGCACCCAGACCTTCCATCCCGGTGCTTTCGAGCAGTTCGGCATCCGTCTTGCCGACAAGGCCATGGTGGTGGTGAAATCGACCCAGCATTTCCATGCCGGGTTCGCGCCCATCGCCGGCGACATTCTCTATGTCGAGGCGCCGGGCGCGATGCGCTCGGATTTCGCAGACATTCCCTTCCAGAAAGTGCGCGGTCCCTACTGGCCCCGCGTCGCCGATCCCTTCGCTGCCGCCTGATAAAAAAGAGAGCCTTGCGCCCATGTCGGAGAATCTGAGTCGTTCCCTGCGTTACAGCAAAGAACCCGTTCGCAGCAAAGGCGGCGTCGTCGCCGCGCAGAACCAGAAGGCCGCCGATATCGGCGCCGAGGTGCTGCGCAGCGGTGGCAATGCCATCGATGCTGCCGTGGCCACCGCGTTTTCGCTCGCCGTGCTGGAACCGTGGATGAGCGGCATCGGCGGCGGCGGTTTCATGCTGGTCTGGGATGCGAAGAAGAAGAAGGCCCATGTCGTCGATTACGGCATGGTCAGCGCCGCAGGCCTCAATCCGGCCGATTATCCGCTGGCAGAAGGCGTGGGCGGCGATCTGTTCGGCTGGCCTCTGGTGGTCGAGGACCGCAATATCCTCGGTTATCCCTCCATCGCCGTGCCGGGCCAGCCCGAAGGCATGCGGCTGGCGCTGGAAAGTTTCGGCACCCGCAGCTGGCAGCAGAGCTTAGGGCCAGCCATCGAACTGGCCCGCCAGGGCATCGAGGTGGACTGGTTCCTCTCCATGGTCGTCACCTCGGCGGCGAAGGACCTGAGCAAATTCCCGGCTTCGCGCGCGCTGTTCCTGCCCGATGGCCTGCCGCCTTCGGCCGACTGGGCCGGCGTGGCGCCGCGATTGAAGAACGAAGCCCTGCTGGCCAGTCTGCAACGCCTGAGTGCCGCCGGCGCGCGCGATTATTACGAGGGCGAACTGGCCGCGAAACTGGTGCGCGACCTGCAGGCCGGCGGCTCGAAGATCTCAGCAAGCGACCTTGCCGGCTATCGTGCCCGCCTGGCCGAGCCCCTGAGTTATGCCTATGGCGACAAGACCCTGCTGCTGCCGCCCGGCCTCACCGCCGGCCCCAGCCTGTGCGACGCGCTGGAGGTCGCCGGTCCGAAGCTGGATCGCGGCGGCCTGTCGCCGCAGAGTTTCGTCGCCTATGCCGAAGGCCTCACGGCTTCGTATGAAAAACGTCTCGCCGGCATGGGTGACGACAACGGCAAGAGCTGCACCACGCATTTCTGCGTGATCGATGGCGAAGGCAACATGGTGGCCTTGACCCAGACGCTGCTGTCGCTGTTCGGCAGCCGCGTCATGCTGCCCGAAACCGGCGTGCTGATGAATAACGGCATCATGTGGTTCGACCCGCGTCCGGGCAAACCGAACTCGCTCGGCGCCGCCAAGCGCCCGCTGTCCAACATGCTGCCCAGCCTGGTCATCGATGGCGACAAGCCGTGGCTGGCCATCGGCGCCTCGGGCGGGCGCCGCATCATGCCGGCGGTGATGCAGCTGCTGTCCTTCCTGATCGACTACCGCATGCCGCTCGATGCCGCCTTCCACCAGCCGCGCATCGATGCCAGCATTCCGGGCCAGCCCTTCTGCGATCCGCTGCTGGATGATGCGACCCGTGCGGCTGTGAAGGCCCGTTACCCCAAGGCCGGCGAAAAGCGGCGCGATCCGTTCCCGCTGGCCTTTGCCTGCCCCTCGGCGGTGATGATCGAGCCTGACGGCAATCGCATCGGCATGACCGAAATCGCCCAGCCCTGGGCCGGGATGGCGGGCGCCTGAGCGGCGATTCATCCAGCCGGATCAAGCCCTAAGCGGGCCGGGCTTGCACCCGGCCCGGCCGCGCCGTATATCCCCGCCGCAACGAGAGGCCCCGCTGCAACAAAAGGATTTCCCGGTCATGGATCGCGTGCGTCTTGAGGGTTATGCATTTCTGGCGGCGTTCATCGCCTGTGTGCCGGCGGCCAACTGGCTGATCGGCAATGTCGGCACTGTCTGCGTGCCGCAGGGGCCCTGCCTGATCCCGGTTGCGCCTTTTGGCATCACCGCACCCAGCGGTGTCTTGATGATCGGTCTGGCCCTTGTGCTGCGCGATCTGGTACAGCGCCGGCTGGGCAAACGCTGGACGCTGGGCGCCATCGCGGTTGGCGCGGCGTTGTCTGGCCTGATCGCGCCGCCGGCGCTGGTGATGGCCTCGGCCGTGGCTTTCCTGCTGTCCGAACTGGCTGATTTCGCGGTGTACACGCCGCTGCAGAAACGTGGCCTGATCCGCGCCGTGTTGCTTTCCAGCCTGGTCGGCCTCTGCGTCGATTCCGTGGTATTCCTGTATCTCGCCTTCGGCAGCCTCGACTATCTGGCCGGCCAGATCATCGGCAAGGCATGGATGGTGCTGCTCAGCATCCCGGTGATCCGACTGCTGCGCGACCGCGACCAGCGGCTCGGCATAACGGCATCGGCCTGACAGTAAAAAGGCGGCTTCTCAGCCGCCTTTTTTGTTGCCTACTTTCATTTTGGCGCCTTCATCCTCGCAATGGCTCCGACCCAGTAATCGGGGTCTTCATATGCAGTCGGATCCGGCACGCCGGCCAGATGGAAAGCCTCGCGCCGCTCTACGCAGGTGCCGCAGCGGCCACAATGTTTCTCCCCGCCCTTGTAGCAGCTCCAGGTCTTTTCGTACGGCACGCCCAGGCGTGCGCCCTCGCGCACGATGTCGGCCTTGGTGAAGCCGACGAAGGGCGCGTAAAGCTGCACCTCCCACATGCCTTCCAGCGCGCAGGCCTGCATGGCGCGGAAGGCATCCACGAAGGCCGGCCGGCAATCGGGATAGATGAAATGATCGCCGCTATGCACGGCGATGCCCACCGCATCGGCCTTCGCCCCGGCGGCGATGCCGAAGGCGATACTCAGCATGATGGCGTTGCGGTTCGGCACCACGGTCGATTTCATGTTGTCTTCGGCATAATGGCCGTCCGGCACCGCGTCGCCGCCGCTGATCAACGAGGACGAGGTGAGGAAACGCCCGAGGCCGGCGATATCGACCACGTCATGCCGCGCGTTCAAGGCGGCGGCGATGCCGGCGGCATGTTCGATCTCGCGGCGATGGCGCTGGCCGTAATCGAACGAGATCAGGCGCTCCAGTCCGTTTTCCGCCGCGATCCGGTAGGCCAGCGTGACGGAATCGATGCCACCCGAGCAGAGAACAACGGCCTTCATGCCAGGGCGGCTTTCCGGCGCCGGGTCTGCAGCAGTCCAATCAGGCCGATGGCCGCCAGGGCGGGGATGAAGAACCAGAATTTCGACGGCCGGTCCGCCGGAATCAGCACGGCCTTCACATCGAAACCGCTCTCCAGCCCCACGCGTTTGGCATAGGAGCCGAATTTCACGGCGCCGACCTGAATCGTATCGCCCAGCATCATGAAATTGGCGCCGGAATCGGCCAGTTTCTCGCGGCCCGTCGCCTGGCTGCCAAGCGGCAGGCTGATGGTTTTCTCGATGTCGTCGCCTTCGATATTCATGCCGGCGATCACCAGATGGATGCGGCTGTTGGGCCGCATGCCCTCGGCGATCTGGAACAGCTGCGCCGGCGGCGCCGTTTCGTAAGGGTCCGCGATCATGTCGAGCCAGAAGCCCGGGCGGAACAGCGTGAAGCAGGCCAGCAGCAGCACGGCAGATTCCCACAAACGGCTACGGGTGAAGAAATAGCCCAACGTGCCGGCCGAGAAGGCCAGCATGGCAATCGTGCAGGCCGCGATCACCAATGCACCTTCCATCCAGCTGTCGATGCCGATCAGCAGGATCTGCGGATTGAACACGAACAGGAAGGGCAGGATCGCCGTGCGCAGGCTGTAGACCGTGCCCTGCAGGCCGGTCTTGATCGGATTCTCGCCCGAGATCGCGGCGGCGGCGAACGACGCCAGGCCCACCGGTGGCGTCACGTCGGCCATGATGCCGAAATAGAACACAAACAGATGCACCGCGATCAGCGGTATGGGGATGCCGGCCTGGGCGCCCAGTTCGACGATCACCGGCGCCATCAGGGTGGCGACCAAGATATAGTTCGCGGTGGTCGGGATGCCCATGCCAAGCACCAGGCAGATGAAGGCCGTCAACAGCAGCATGAGGATGATGTTGCCGCCGGAGATGAATTCGACGAAGTCGGTCATCATCAGGCCCATGCCGGTGAGCGTCACGGTGCCGACGATGATGCCGGCCGTGGCCGTGGCGATGCCGATGCCGATCATGTTGCGGGCGCCGATATTCAATCCATCAACGAAATCGCGCAGGCCGAGCACGACGGCGGCTGCGACATCGGTTTTGCGGAACAGGGCGAATAACGGCCGCTGGGTGAGCAGCAGGGCGATGATCGTGGCCGTGGCCCAGAAGGCCGACAGGCCGGGCGACATCTGCTCGACCATCAGGCACCACAGCAGCACGCCAATCGGCAGCAGGAAATGGAAGCCGGTGCGGGCGACATCCCATGCTTCGGGCAGATGGATCACCGGATCGTTGGGGTCGTCCAGCTTCAGGTCGGGGAAGCGCGCGGCATAGGCGATCAGGGCGACATAGCCGCCCGCGGCGGCCAGCGCGAGCAGCCATGGCGCGGCGTCGCCGAAAACGGCCTTGATGCCGAGGATGGCGTAATACAGCGCGCAGATCACCACGATGCTGCCGCTCCAGCCGAGCCCGAGCCGCAGCATCCGCTCTTTCACCGGACGCACGGTATCGCGCTTCAGCGGCTCGATTCCGGCTTTCAGGGCTTCCAGATGAACCATATAGAACAGCGCGACATAGGAGATCAGCGCCGGCAGCAGGGCATGCTTGACGATCTGGGCATAGGGGATGCCGACATATTCCACCATCAGGAAGGCGGCGGCGCCCATCACCGGCGGCATGATCTGGCCGTTCACCGAGGACGAGGTCTCGATGGCACCCGCCTTCACGCCGGACAGGCCGACCCGCTTCATCATCGGGATCGTGAAAATGCCGGTAGAAACGACATTCGAGACGGACGAACCCGAGATCAGGCCGGTCAGGCCCGAGGAGACGACAGCGACCTTGGCCGGGCCGCCGCGCAGGTGCCCCAGCAGGGCGAACGACATCTGCATGATGTAATTGCCGGCGCCGGCTTTCTCCAGCAGGGAACCGAACAGCACGAAGAGGAAGACGAAGCCGCTGGAAACGCCGAGCGCCACGCCGAACACGCCTTCGGTGGTCAGCCACTGGTGCTGCAGGAACTTGGTCAGCGAGGCGCCCTTATGCTGGATCGCTTCGGGCATCCATGGGCCGGCGAAGGTGAAGGCAATGAACACGGCCGCGACGACCACCATCGGCGGACCCAGGCTGCGCCGCGCCGCCTCCAGCAGCAGCAGGATGCCGACACCCGACGTGATCAGGTCCATCTCCGTCGGCGTGCCGGGCCGCAGGGCCAGGGCGCGGTAATGCGTGAACAGGTAGCTGGCGGCGAAAGCGGCCAGCAGGGCGAAGATCCAGTCACTGATCGGAATGTAATGGCGCGGCGAGCGCTTCAGCGCCGGGTAACAGGTGAAAGCGAGGAAGACGGCAAAGCCCAGATGGATGGCGCGCGCCTCGGTATCGTTCAGGATGAAGATGCCGAACACGAAAGGCAGCGGCGAGGCATACCAGAGCTGGAACAGCGACCAGGCCACGGCGACGAGGAACAATATCCGGCCGACCGCGCCCTTCGGATCTCGTCCGCCCAGATCGGAATCGGCGACGAGTTGCTGCAAGTCCTGCTCGGAGACGGGGCGTTGCGCTGCGGCGGTGCTCATGATCGGTCCTCGGAAATCGGTCGTCTGGTCGCTCAAAAAAAAGCCGGCCCGTTGTTACGCGGGCCGGCTTGACGGTGTGGAGCCGGATTACATCCAGCCCTTTTCCTTGTAGTACTTCACAGCGCCCGGATGGAGCGGGGCCGAGTTGCCGTCCTTGATCATGTTCTTCGGATCAAGCGCCGAGAAGGCCGGGTGCAGCTTCTTGAATTCGTCGAAATTCTCGAAGGTGGCCTTCACCAGCTGGTAGACGGTCTCATTGTCGACCTTGGCCGAGGAAACCAGCGTGGCCAGCACGCCGTAGGTCTGGGTCGCCTGCGGGTTGTTGTTGTACAGGCCGGCCGGGATGGTCGCCTTGGCGTAGTAGGAATTCGCCGCAACCAGCTTGTCGACGGCCGGGCCGGTGATCGAGACCAGCTTGGCGCCGCAGGTGGTGGTGGGATCCTGGATGTTGGCCGACGGATGGCCGACGCCGTAGAAGAAGCCGTCGATCTTGTTGTCGCACAGCGCGGGGCCATGCTCATCGGCCTTCAGCTCAGACGCCAGCGAGAAGTCCGACAGTTTCCAGCCCAGCGCGCCGAGCAGCTCTTCCAGCGAGGCGCGGGTGCCCGAACCCGGATTGCCGACGTTGAAACGCTTGCCCTTCAGGTCCTCGAACTTGGTGGCGTTGATTTCCTTGCGGGCCAGCACGGTGAACGGCTCGGGGTGCACCGAGAAAACCGAACGCAGGTCACCGAAGGCACCCGCATCCTTGAACGCGCCGACGCCCTTCAGGGCGTTGTAATGCACGTCGGACTGGGCCATGCCGAAATCGAGTTCGCCGGCCTTGATGGTGTTGATGTTGTAGGCCGAGCCGCCGGTCGATTCGACCGAGCAGCGGATGCCGTGGGCCTTGCGGTCCTTGTTCAGCAGGCGGCAGATCGCGCCGCCGGCTGCGTAATACACGCCGGTCACGCCGCCGGTGCCGATGGTGACGAATTTCTGCTGCGCGAAGCCGGTGCCGGGCAGGGCGGCCAGCAGGGCCGCGCCGAGCATGCCGCCCAGCAGGTGCTTGGTTGCAAACTGCATGTTACTTCTCCTCCGTATTGGACTGCGCCGTCTGGGCGCAACCGATTGACTGATATGATCGCCGACCGTATTGGCGGCGTCGGCACAGGCCAGGAACTGCGTAATGGCAGACCGCACCCCGTTGCGGCATACCGGCCCATACGCTCCCTGTGATAGCGGAAAGACCCTGCCTCCCGCCATGCGTATCGGTACCCTGTCCATAACCCGATGGTATGGACACCGGTCCGGCCGGTTTCGTCAAGTCCGTTGCGGCTTGTTTGTTGTCACAAGTGCGCCAGAAACCGATTTTTCCACTTGCATCAGCACGGCGCCGAACTTGCGTGCCAGCACCGAGGCCGGCTGGTGCTTGGCCCGCATGATGTGCACCGCAAAATCGATTCGCGGCAGCAATGGCCGCGCGATCACCTGGCGCGGATCGTGGGCCGCAGCCGTGTACTGATCGACAATGGCCACGCCGGCGCCGCGCGCGACAAGCGACAGCGCGATCTGGTTGGTTTTGACCTCGACGATGGGCTGCAGGTCCACGCCCGACAGCTTCACGGCGGCACCGAAGGCGGCACCCAGCGGGTCGTCGCTGCGCAGGCCGATGAAGGGGTGTTTGCGGAACCAGTCGAGTTTCACAGTCGCGGGCACCTGGTTTTCCATGCTCTTCGGAAAAATACCGTAGAATTGCGCCTCGGCCAGTTGCTGGATGTCGAGGCCGGGATGCGCCTGGATGTCGAAGCCGATGCCCAGGTCCACCTCGTGGTTCAGCACCACGCGCACCAGGTCGGCATATTGCCGGGTCTCGACCTCGAAGCTGACATCGGGGTGTTTCAGGCGGAAACGGCTGATCGCCAGCGGCACCAGGTCGAGGCACAAAGCCGGCGCGGCGGCGATACGCAGATGGCCGCTGGTGGCGGCGCCGAGGTTGCGCGAGAGTTTGCGCAGGTTCTCCAGCCCGCTGATGATGCGCTCGCTCTCGGCATGCAGCACT
The DNA here is from genome assembly GCF_046297595.1 of Ferrovibrio sp. Classification (GTDB taxonomy): domain Bacteria; phylum Pseudomonadota; class Alphaproteobacteria; order Ferrovibrionales; family Ferrovibrionaceae; genus Ferrovibrio. Next base: position 181,781 of record NZ_JBKBHT010000003.1, on the reverse strand, counting down.
TGGCCCTCGCGGGTCGGTAGCAGCCGGCCCTTCACGCGATCAAACAGCTTGTAGCCGAGCTGGTCCTCCGCGCGCAGCAGCAGGCGGGTGGCCGCCGGCTGCGAGATGTTGAGCATCTTGGCGGCAGCGGTGATCGTGCCGGTCAGCATGATGGCATGGAAGACTTCGAGATGGCGCAGTTGCATGGTGGGTTCCGATTCTGGCGACCGCACTCTAGCGGTGCGGAGGCTTTCCCCCAAGGGGCGGCATAACCGGATGTTATGGCTGCCGCCCGCATCGGCAGTGGTGGCCTTGGCCGGCGCTCCCTAGCTTTAGGATGGGTGGTCGTATTGTGGCGCTGCCATGGAGTGCGGCATGGATATCGTGGTGATCGGGTCTGGTGTGGTGGGGATGACGACGGCCTGGCGGCTGGCGCGCGACGGCCATCGCGTCACCGTGGTCGATCGCGCCGGTGCCACCGCCCAGGGCGCCAGCCACGCCAACGGCGCCCAGCTCAGCTATTCCTATGTCGCCCCGCTGGCCTCGCCCAGTGTGTGGTTCGACCTGCCGAAATACCTGTTCGGGCGGACATCGCCGGTGCGGTTCCGGCCGGGCTTCGACCTCTTTCAGTATCGCTGGCTGTTGCGATTCCTGGCCGCCTGTACACGCGCGGAAGCGCTCGCCACCACCGAAAAACTGTTGCGGCTGGCTTTCCTGAGCCGTGATGTGCTGCATGCCGCCGCCGATATCCGCGCCATCGATTTCCTGTGGAGCCGCACCGGCAAGCTGGTGCTGCAGGGTGATGCCGCCGGTCTGGCCGGCGCGCGGGCGCAGGCGGAATACCAGAGCCGTCTGGGCAGCGAACAGCAGGTGCTGGACCGCGACGGTTGCCTGGCCGTGGAGCCGGCGCTGAAAGCCATCGCGCATCGTATCCATGGCGGCGTCTTCACACCGGGCGACGAGGCGGCCGATCCCTATCGCCTCTGCCTGGGCATCGAAGGCCTGCTGTCGGGCGCCAATTCCGGTGTGCGTTTCGTCTATGGCTCGAAAGTGCGCGGCCTGCTGCGCGCGGGAGGTCATTTGTTGGGCGTGCAGACCGATGCCGGCGTGATCGAGGCCGATGCCTATGTGCTGGCCGCCGGCGTCGCCAGCCGACGGCTGGGCCTGAGCGCTGGTCTCGACCTGCCGATCTATCCGATCAAGGGCTACAGCCTGTCGCTGCCGATTGCCGACGATGCGGCAGCGCCCCATGTCTCGATCACCGACACCGCCTGCAAGACGGTCTATGCCCGGCTGGGCACACGCCTGCGGGTGGCCGGCATGGCCGATATCGTCGGCGCGAATGACCAGATCGATCCGGCCCGTCTGGGCCAGCTTGTAGCGCAGGCGCGCGAGGCTTTCCCCCAGGCCGCCACCTGGCAGCAGATCGAACCCTGGACCGGCCTGCGCCCGGCCACGCCGAAGGGCCTGCCGATCCTGGGCAACAGCGGCATCGACAACCTGCTGCTCAATGTCGGCCACGGTGCGCTGGGTTTCACGCTCGCCTTCGGCTCGGCCGAGGCCATCGCCGCGAAAATCGCCGGCCGTCCCGCTCCGGTGCCGGAACAGGATTTCGGCCTGGCGGCGGCCTGAGAGTTAGCGTAGGTCCGCCAGCATCTCGCGCGCGGCTCTGGCATCGGCGATGGCGCGGCCCATCAACCCGGCATGCTGCACGGTCTGGCGCACCAGGGCCGTGTTGTCGGCCGCTACGCTGCCGTCGCTGAGCAGGATGTTGTTCTCGAAGCCGATGCGGGCATGGCCGTTCAGGCCCAGTGCCGCCAGGGCGCAGGCCGATTCCTTCGGGCCGAAGGCGCAGACGGCGAAGGCGCCATCGGCATTGCTCCAGTCATGCAGGAAGGGCAGCAGGTCGGTCGGTTCCGACCGCTGGCCGGCGCTGTAGCGGCCCAGCACGAACAGCACGAAATGTTTCTCGCCCGGCACGATACCGCGCGCCTTCAGGTCATGGAAACGCTGCAGGTCGGCATCGGAATACAGGATGTACTGCATCATCGTGCCGGCCTTGTGCAACTCGCCCAGAAAGGCGGCGGCGTCGGATTCGGTGTCCGCATCCGGCACGATCTCGCGGATGGCAAGTGAACAGGCTTCCGGCATCAGGGCACGCATCGCCGCCATCTGTTCGTGGCGGCTGTAAATGCCGGCCGCTTCCGAGGTGGCCTGGATGATGATGTCGTCGCCGGCCTCGCGGCGTATCGCGATGGTGGCGGCGCGGTAGAGATCGGCATCCAGCGAATGCCGCCCGCTGCCCGGTTCGCGCACATGCAGGTGGATCATGGCCGCGCCGGCATCCAGGCATTGTGCGGCACAGGCGCCCAGTTCGTCGGCCGTCAACGGTACGGCCGGATGGTCGGCCTTCAGCTTGCGGGCCCCATTGGGTGCGACGGCGATCAGGGCGGGCGCCAGCACGGCGGGGATGATCGGGGCGGCGCTCATCAGGCGATGCTCTTCAGGGCGGTATCGACCGCGTCACCCAGCCGTTCGACGATGGTGTCGATGTCGCCCGGTTTGCAGATGAAGGGCGGCGCCAGCAGCACATGGTCGCCATGTTTGCCGTCGATGGTGCCGCCCATGGGATAGCACATCAGGCCGATAGCCATCGCTTCCTTCTTGATCCGTGCATTCAGTTTCAACGCCGGGTCGAAAGTGGCCTTGGTGGTCCGGTCCTGCACCAGTTCGATGGCCTGGAACAGGCCGCGGCCGCGGATGTCGCCCACATGGCGATGATTGCCGAAGCGCTCCTGCAGGCGGTCCATCAGATGCGCGCCCATCGCTTTTACATTGTCGAGCAGGTGGTCGCGCTCGATCACCTCCTGCACGGCCAGGGCGGCGGCGCAGGCCATCGGATGGCCCAGATAGGTATGGCCATGCTGGAAAAAACCAGAGCCCTTGGTGAAGGCGTCGAAGATATGCCGGCCCAGCAGCACGGCGCCAATCGGCTGATAGCCGCCGCCCAGGCCTTTGGCGATGGTCATGATGTCGGGCGAGACGCCTTCCTGCTCGCAGGCATGCAGCGTGCCGGTGCGACCCATGCCGCACATCACCTCGTCCAGGATCAGCAGCACGCCATACTTGTCGCAGATTTCCCGGATGCGCCTGAAATAACCCGGTGCGGCTGTCACGGCGCCCAGGGTGGCGCCTACCACCGGTTCCGCCACGAAGGCGATCACGCTGTCCCGGCCCAGTTCCAGGATCTTGGCTTCCAGTTCGTCGGCGGCGCGCTTGCCATAGGCTTCCGGTGTCTCGTCGGGCCGGCGGTCGCGGTATTCAAAGCAGGGCGCAATGTGATGCGCCTCGATCAGCATGGGCGCGAATTGCTGGCGTCGCCAGGCATTGCCGCCCACGCTCAGCGCGCCGACGGTGTTGCCGTGATAGCTCTGGCGCCGGGCGATGAAATGCCGGCGCTGCGGCTCGCCGCGCTCCACGTGATACTGCCGCGCCATCTTCAGCGCCGCCTCGATGGCTTCCGAACCGCCCGAAACGTAATAGACGTGGCTGATGCCCTTGGGCGCGCCGCCCACCAGTTTGTCGGCCAGTTTCTCGGCCGGCTCGGTGGTGAAGAAGCTGGTATGGGCGAAGGCCAGCTTGTCGGCCTGCTCGTGGATCGCGCGCGTCACATCGGGATGGCCATGGCCCAGGCAGCTCACCGCCGCGCCGCCCGAGGCATCGATATAGCGCTTGCCGGTGGAATCGATGATCTCGATGCCTTCGCCGCCGACGGCGACCGGATAGGCGTGGTTGGTCATGCGGTGCAGGATGCGGCTCGTCATGGGGTGGCTTTCTTGCGCTTGGGGGACCAGTAGGTGGAGAAGGCGCCGAGTTGCACCTCGGCATTGCGGATGGCGGCCAGAGCCTGCTCGCCGGCGCGGGCGGCGATCAGCGCCACCAGCGTCTCGGCCATGGCAAAGGCCGGCGTGACGGCATGGAAGAATGAAGGCGTCTCGGTCGGCACCAGCAGGCTGTGCTGGGCGAGGCCCGCCACCGGCGACACGCGGCTGTCGGTGATCGCCACGATGGTCAGGCCGCGCTGGCGCGCATAGGCTACGCGTTCCACCGTGGCGCTGGCATAGGGCGCCACGCTGACCGCCAGCAGGGCATCGCCGCGGCCGGCATGGCGCAGGGCGTCGATGCCGGTATCGCCGGCACCGTCCAGCAGCACGCCATTGGCGCGGAACAGGCCATAAATGTAGCTGGCATGGAAGGCCACCGCATGGCAGGAGCGCAGGCCCAGGAAATGCAGGCGGCGCGCAGTATCCAGTGCCCCGGCGGCGGCCACCAGCGCGGCGATGCCGGCCTCGTCATGGCTGCTGGCGATATGTTCGGCCATCGCCCAGCCGATCTGGCCGGCCAGGGCGGCATCGCCGCTTTGCTGCTGGCGCTGCTGCAGCCGGTCGGCGCGGTTGCTGAATTCGGCGCTGAAGGCCTTGCCGGGGTTGCGGCGCAGCAGGCTGGCCTGCACATCGCGGAAGGCGGCGAAATCGGCAAAGCCCAGCTGCCGCGCCAGCCGCGTCATGGTCACTGGCGGCACGCCGGCGCGGCGGGCCTGTTCACGCATGGACAGCAGGGCGACGTCGTCGGGATGGTCCAGCACGAAGCGCGCCGCCGCCTTCAGCTGCGGCGGCAGCGTCTCGAAGGCGGCCGCGATGCGGGCTGGTAGCGAGTCGGGCGCGGTATGGCGCGGGCTGGGCATGGCAGGATTGAAGCCGATTTCCTCAGTCATAGCAACAAATGATTCAGCAAATGAATTAATGAAACAATCGTTTCAAATGGGGCTGCTGCGCCGCCTATAAGATTTGCTTATGCTGTTTTGGATTCAGCGACAGGAATTCCTATGGCCGATCTGCGCAACCTCGAAACCTTCGTCTGGGTCGCCCATCTGGGCGGCTTCCGCGCCGCCGCCGAAAAACTCAACACCACGCAGCCGGCAGTATCGCAGCGCATCGCCCTGCTGGAAACCGAACTGGGCGTGAAGCTGTTCGACCGCGAACCGCGCGGCGTGGCGCTGACGCTGAAGGGCAACGAATTGCTGCCCTATGCCGAGCGCATGCTGCAACTGCGCGCCGACCTGCTGCAGGCGGCACGCGAGAAACGCGCCATGCGCGGCGTGGTGCGGCTGGGCGTGGCCGAAACCATCGTGCACACCTGGCTGTCCAAGCTGATCGAGCGCATGCATGCCGTCTATCCGGCGCTGACGCTGGAGATCGAGGTCGATACCTCGCCGATCCTGCGCGAACGGCTGGTGGCGCATCAGCTCGATATCGCCTTCCTGCTGGGGCCGGTCAGCGAGCCGCGTATCAAGAATGTCGCGCTGTCCAGCTATCCGCTCGCCTGGGTCGCCAGCCCCGATCTCGATCTCGGGCCCGAACCCGTGCCGCTGGGCACGCTTGGGCGCTGGCCGATCATCACCTATCCACGCAACACGCGGCCTTTCATCACCATCCGTGAAATGATGACACGCTCCGACCTGCCCAACCTGCGCATGTATGGCAATGCCTCGCTCAGTACCATCGTGCGCATGACGCTGGATCGCATCGGCATCAGCGCGATCCCCCCGGTGGTGATCCGGCGCGAACTGGCCGAGAAGCGCCTGCGATTGGTGCGCGCCGAGCAGAGCCTGCCGGATCTGAACTTTTCCGCCAGTTATCCGCTCAAACCCGACAGCTACATGGCGGAAGCCGTGGTGGAGATCGCCCGCGAACTCGCGCAGGCCGAGGCAAAACGCCGGAATAAGCAGCGCCGCGCCTGATTTTTAATCGATAAGAATTTCTTATCGCATTCCATCCGAAACCGCGATTGGACAGGATGGCCCCGCCCGTGATGGCATGACCGGATTGTGACGGTAGGGTCTTGGGGGAAGGCATGAATGCGATGACGGCCAAGGTTTATGGCAGCGGCCACGCGGCGCGGTTGGCCGTGCGGCGCGGCGAGCATCGCGGCCCCACCGCCGGCATCGCGCCGGGCTTGGTGCAGGGCAACCTCGCGATCCTGCCCAAAGCGCTGGCCGACGATTTCTTCCGCTTCTGCCAGTTCAACCCCAAGCCCTGCCCGTTGCTGGCGGCCAGCGAACCCGGCGATCCGCGCCTGCCCACGCTGGGCGAGGATGTCGATATCCGCACCGATATTCCGCTTTATCACGTCTGGCGCGACGGCGTGATGGTCGAGGCCGTCACCGATCTCAAAAGCCTGTGGCGCGACGACCTCGTCGCTTTCCTGATCGGCTGCTCGTTTTCCTTTGAGGAGGCGCTGGTCGAGGACGGCATCCCGCTGCGCCATATCAGCTGCGGCACCAACGTGCCGATGTACCGCACCAATATCCAGACCCAGCCGGCCGGGCCGTTCCACGGGCCACTGGTGGTGTCGATGCGGCCGCTGAAGCCCGCCGATGCGATCCGCGCCGTGCAGATCACGTCGCGTTTTCCGGCCGTGCATGGCGCGCCGGTGCATATCGGCAAGCCCGAGGTGATCGGCATCAAAGACATCATGCAGCCCGATTACGGCGATCCGGTCGAGGTGAAGGACGATGAACTGCCGGTCTTCTGGGCCTGCGGCGTCACGCCCCAGTCGGTGATCGCCACGGTGAAACCGGATTTCTGCGTCACCCATGCGCCCGGGCACATGCTGGTGACCGATCTGAAGAACAGCCGTTTGGCCATCCTGTAAGTTCTACCAACCAGAGGGGAAGACAATGAAGACCATGATCAAGTCGCTGGCGGTTGCCGGCGCATTGCTGACCGGCCTGGCCGGTGCGCCGATGGCGCAGGAAATGCCGAAGACCGCGCTGAAGGTGGTCGGCGCCTGGGGGAACCTGACCCAGTACAAGAATTTCGAACAGCCCTTCTGGTCGAAGGAGATCACCGAGAAGTCGAACGGCGCCATCACCGCCGAGATCACCCCGTTCAACGAAATGGGCCTCAAGGGCGCCGAGATTTTCCGCCTGATGCGTCTGGGCGTGATCGACTTCGGTTCCACCGTGCTGGGCTATGTCGCGGCCGACGATGCCCGCAACGAGGCGGTCGACCTGGCCGGCCTGGCGCCGGACGTGGCCACCGCCCGCAAGATTTCCGACGCCTACAAGCCGGTCTACGACAAGTTCTACCGCGAACGCTTCGGCGTGCAGGTGCTCGGCATCTGGCCGTATTCGGCCCAGGTGCTGTTCTGCAACGGCGACATCAAGGGCCTGGCCGACCTGAAGGGCAAGAAGGTGCGCACCGGCAACCGCACGCTGGCCGAATTCGTCGAGGCCTTCGGCGGCACCGGCGTGACCATGGCCTTCAACGAGGTGGTGCCTGCCCTGCAGAACAAGGTGGTCGATTGCGCCATCACCGGCACGCTGTCGGGCAACTCGGCCAAGTGGCACGAGGTGGCGACCCATATCTATGCCCTGCCGCTGGGCTGGAGCCACGTCATGCATGGCGTGAACGTCAAGACCTGGGAAAAGCTGAACCCGCAGGTGCGCGCTTTCCTGCAGAAGGAAATCGCCGGCCTGGAGGACCGCATCTGGAAGGCAGCCGCCGAGGAAACCCAGCAGGGTTATGACTGCAACGCCGGCAAGGCCAGCTGCACTATGGGCACCAAGGCGAAGATGACCGTCGTGCCGGTCTCGGATGCCGACAAGGCCCTGCTGAAGAAGGCGCTGACCGAAACCGTGCTGCCGAAATGGGCCGCGCGCTGCCAGGGCGATTGCGTCGCCACCTTTAACGACAGCATTGGCAAGGTGGTCGGCCTGACCGCCACCGCCAAGTAAGCTGCCTCCCCAGCCGGGGCCCGGATTCTCCTCCGGGCTCCGGCATTTTTATGTCAGGGTATCGCCCATGATCATGCTGCTGGATCGCTGGCTCGGCCTCGCCGACCGCCTGTCGCGTTACGCCATCTGGGCTGGCGGCGCGCTGGTGCTGACCTCGGCCTTCCTGGTGTCCATCGACGTGCTGCTGCGCAAACTGCTGCTGGTCTCGGTCGGTGGCGCCGATGAACTCTCCGGCTATGCCTTCGCCATCGGCACCGCCTGGGCGCTGGCCTTCACCCTGCTGCGACGCGCCAACGTGCGCGTCGATGCCCTCTATGTCCGTCTGCCGCGCGCCATCTGCGCCATCCTTGATATCTTCGCACTGCTGTCGCTGGGCGGTTTCCTGCTGCTGCTGACCTGGCAGGCCTGGGATGTGCTGGGCACCTCGATCTCCTTCGGCGCGCGTGCCACCACCCCCCTGCAGACGCCGTTGTGGATGCCACAATCGCTTTGGGTGATCGGCCTTGCGCTGTTCCTCTTCACCCTGCTGCCCCTGCTGCTGCGCGCGCTGTTCGCGCTGCTGGGCGGCGACCTCGATACCGTGCGCCGTCTGGCCGGTGCGCGCAGCATCGAGGAAGACGCCGCCGACGAGGCCGCGCATACCGTCGCGCTCAAGCGGCAGGACTGATCCCATGCTGGCAACCTCCCTCATCCTCCTGCTTGCCCTGCTCGCTGCCGCCCTGCCGGTGGCCGGTGCCCTCGGCACGCTCGGTCTGCTGCTCGACCAGCTTTATTCCAAGATGCCGCTCAGCCTGGCGCTGGGCGAGGTCGCCTGGTCCTCCTCGAAGGATTTCCTGCTGGTCGCCATCCCGATGTTCATCCTGCTGGGCGAGATCCTGCTGCGCGCCGGCGTGGCCGAGCGCATGTACGAGGCGATGGTGAAATGGCTGGCCTGGATTCCCGGCGGCCTGATGCATTCCAATATCGGCGCCTGCGCCATCTTCGCCGCCACCTCGGGCTCCAGCGTCGCCACGGCCGCCACCGTCGGCACGGTGGCTTTGCCGCTGGTGAAGAAGCATGGCTATAACGAACGCCTGTTCCTCGGCACGCTGGCGGCCGGCGGCACTTTGGGCATCCTGATTCCGCCGTCGATCAACATCATCATCTATGCGGTGCTGACCGACACTTCGATCCCCAAGCTCTATCTGGCCGGCATCATCCCCGGCTTGGGCCTTGCCCTGCTGTTCATGGCGATGGTGGCCATCTTCTGCGTGGTGAAACCCGGCTGGGGCGGCAAGACCGTCAGGGTCGGCTGGGGCGAACGAATCCGCAGCCTGGCCGATCTGCTGCCGCCACTCGGCATTTTCCTCGTGGTGGTCGGTTCGATCTATGCCGGTCTCGCCACGCCCACCGAGGCCGCTTCGCTCGGTGTGGTCGCTGCGCTGGCGCTGGCGGCGGCCTACCGCAAGCTGTCGTTTGCCATGCTGAAGGAAGTGCTGGAAAACACCATGCGCACCACCGCCATGGTGATGCTGATCATCGTGGCCGCGTATTTCCTCAATTTCGTCATCTCGGCCATCGGCCTCACCGCCATGCTCACCGACTATATCGCCGGCCTGGGCCTGTCGAAATTCGAGATGCTGCTGGCCATCGTGGTGTTCTACCTGATCCTCGGCTGTTTCATGGAGACGCTCTCCATGATGATCACCACCATCCCCATCGTGGCGCCGGTGATGTTCGGCCTGGGTTTCGATCCGATCTGGTTCGGCATCGTCATCATCATCCTGATCGAGATGGCGCTGATCACGCCGCCGGTCGGCCTCAACCTCTTCGTCGTGCAGTCGCTGCGCACCAATGGCACGCTGAATGACGTGATCGCCGGATCGGTTCCCTTTGTGCTGGCGATGCTGGCATCCATCGTGCTGCTCGCGCTGTTTCCCGCCATCGCGCTGTGGCTGCCCAACACCTTTGGCTGAACGCAGGATTTTTGCCATGCTGACTTTCAACCGTCTTTGGGGCGAGCGCCGCGACCGCGTTGCCGTGCAGATCGATACCCTGATCGTGGCAGGCTGGGCCGGGCGCGACCAGCATGCCATCGAGCATCATATCGAGGAGTTGGCCGCCATCGGTGTGCCGCGGCCGTCTTCCGTGCCGCTGTTCTATCGCATCGGCACCGGCCAGCTTAGCCAGACTGGGTACCTGCAGGTGCTGGGCCCCGATACCTCGGGCGAGGTCGAGCCGGTGATCGTCTCGCTGGTCGATGGTCTCTGGGTCACGGTCGGCTCCGACCATACCGACCGCAAGGCCGAGGCCGCCGGCGTGGCACTGTCGAAACAGCTTTGCTCCAAGGTCCTTGGCAACGATCTGTGGCGTTATGAGGAGGTCGAGAAGCACTGGGACGACCTGATCCTGCGTGCCTGGGCCACCATCGACGGGCAGCGCGTGCTCTACCAGGAGGGCGCGGTCTCAGGCCTGCGCAGTCCGGCCGACCTGATGCAGCGCTACAGCAACAGCGCCACCCTGCCGCCCGGTTCGCTGATGTTCGGCGGTACCATTGGCGCCATCGGCGGCATCCGGCCGGCGGTGCGTTTCGAGATGGAGTTGGAAGACCCGGTGCTCAAGCGCAGGATCGGCCACGCCTACGACATCGAAGCCTTGCCTGTTGTCGCCTGAGGCGCGAAGCCCTATGACTGCGGCATGACCAGCTATCCGCAGATCCGCGCCTTTGGCGATACCGGCTTCAGCGTCGAGTTCGGCGAAGGCATCGACCGCGCGGTGAATGCGCAGGTGATGGCCCTGCATGCCGCGCTGGCGGAGGCGAAACTGCCTGGTGTGGTCGAGACCATCCCCTCTTTCCGCGCCCTGCTGGTGCAATACGACCCGCTCAATACATCGCGCGCCGATCTGGAAGCGCAGGTGCGCGCCATGTTGGCCGGCCTGAAGGCCGAACAGCGCACCGGTCGGCTCTGGCGCCTGCCGGTCTGCTACGCGCCCGATCTGGCGCCCGACCTGCTCGACGTGGCCGAACGCTGCAAGACCACGCCCGATGCCGTGGTCGCCACGCACACCGCCGGCCGCTATTTCGTCTACATGCTCGGCTTCATGCCAGGCCTTGCCTATATGGGCGGGCTGGCCGCGTCGCTGCATCTGCCGCGCCGCAAGGAACCGCGCCTGAAGGTGCCGCAGGGTTCGGTCGCCATCGCGGAATCGATGACCACGATCTATCCCTGGGAAAGCCCGGGCGGCTGGCACCTGATCGGCCGCACGCCGCTGAAGCTCTTCGATGCATCGCGGGCCGAGCCGATCCTGCTCGCCGCCGGCGACGAGGTCACCTACACGGCGATCTCGGCCGATGATTACGTCGCCATGCTCAGTCGGGTGGAGCAGGGTGCATTCGACTACGCCGCCCTGCAGATCAACGAGGGGCAGGTGAAGCCATGAGCGCCGCCGGCTTCCTCGATATTGTCTCGCCCGGCCTGATGACCAGCGTGCAGGATCTTGGCCGCTTCGGCGCGCAGGCCCTGGGCATGCCGGTGGCCGGTGCCACCGATCCCATCGCGCTTCGGCTGGTGAACCGCCTCGTCGGCAATCCCGAGAATACCGCGGCGCTGGAGATCGGCTATCTCGGCCCCGGCTTCACGGTGGCGGCCGAGAGGGTGCGCATCGCTTTCGGTGGCGTCGCCAAACTTGTGCTGCAGCCGGCTGATGGATCCGAAGCGCGCAGCCTGAAACCCTGGCGCTCGGTCTTGCTGAAACGCGGCGACCGGCTCTCCATCGGCGCCATCGAGGATGCCAGCGTGGCCTATCTGGCCGTGCAGGGCGGCTTCGCGCTGCCGCTGTTCATGGGCAGCCATTCCACCTATATGCGCTCCGGCCTCGGCGGCTTCGAAGGCCGTGCGCTGAAGGCGGGCGACCGCCTCCCGCTGGTGCTCGGCACCGCACCCGAGGGCGAGGAGCATGAACTGCCCGATGCCATCGACTATGGCAGCGGCCCCATCCGCGTTGTGCTCGGCCCGCAGGAAGACCGCTTCACGGCGAAGGGTATCGAGACCTTCCTCTCGGCCACCTACACCGTGACCAAGGAAGCCGACCGCATGGGCCTGCGCCTGGACGGCGCAACAGTGGAGCACACGCGCGGCGCCGATATCGCCTCCGAGGGCCTGGTCACCGGTTCGATCCAGATTCCCGGTAACGGCAAGCCGATCATCCTGATGGCCGACCGCCAGACCACCGGCGGCTATACCAAGATCGCCACGGTGATCTCGGCCGATCTGCCGCGCGTCGGCCGCATGAAGCCGGGCGATGCCCTGACCTTCCAGGCGATCGCGGTCGCCGAGGCCGAGGCGATCCGCCGCGCGCAGGAACAGGGCATCCGCCGCCTGGTCGAGAGCATCCGCACGGCCCTGCCGGATATATGGCTCGACCACAACGCCCTATATACTGTGAACCTGATCAGCGGCGCCGTGGATGCGCCCAGCGGGCACTGGCGCTGAATCGCGGAGACGGACCATGACCCTGAAAGTGAACCTGAACAGCGATCTGGGCGAAAGCTTCGGCGCCTGGACCATGGGCGACGACGCGGCGATGCTCTCCGTCGTCACCTCGGCCAATGTCGCCTGCGGGTTCCATGCCGGCGACTGGAGCGTGATGCAGGATACCGTGGCCGAGGCCGTGAAGAATGGCGTCTCCATCGGCGCGCATCCCTCCTATCCCGACCTGCAGGGGTTCGGCCGTCGGCCGATGACCATGAACAACAGGGAAGTCGAGGCCCTGATCGCCTATCAGGTCGGCGCGCTGATGGGCGTGGCGGCCACCAAGGGCGGCAAGGTCACCCATGTGAAGCCCCACGGCGCCATCAACAACAAGGCCGCCACCGACATGGACCTTGCCATGGCGCTGGCGCGCGGCATCGCCGGCGTCTCGCAGGACCTGATCTTCCTGGCGCCGGCCGGCTCGGCCATGGTGGATGCGGCGCGCAAGCTGAACCTGCCGGTGGCGCAGGAGGTCTTCGCCGACCGCAATTACGACGATGCGGGCAACCTGGTGCCGCGCGGCCAGCCGAAGGCCATGGTGCATGACAACGATGAAGCCCTGCAGAACGTGCTGCGCATGGTACAGGAGAAAGCCATTGTCTCGCTCTCGGGCAAGCGCATTCCCTGCAATGTCGATTCGATCTGCGTGCATGGCGACAGCGCCGGCGCGGTGTCCATGGCGCGCCATATCCGGGCCGGGCTGGAGCAGGCCGGCGTGAAGATCGTCACCCTGCCCGCGATGCTGGCATAGCCGCCGCGACCTGTTTTTTCAGAACGTGCCGCCGCGGCGGCGCGCCGTAGCGCGCCGTATAGGCGTTGATGAAATTGCTGACATGATTGTAACCCACGCGCCAGGCGATCTGCTTCAGCGGCGCGGCGCCTGATTCCAGTGCGATGCGGGCATGCTCCAGCCGGTAGTTGCGCAGCAGCTCGAAAACCGTGCTGCCGAATTCGCTGCGGAAACAGGCGTTCAGGCGTTTTTCGCTCAGGCCCACCGCGTCGGCCAGGTCGCCCAGGCCGGGCGGACGCCGCATGTCGAGCAGCAGCAGCCGGTGCGCCGTCGTCACCGCTTCGCGTTCCCGCGCCGTCAGGATGCGGGCGGGCCGGATCTGGCTCGCCATCTGGCTGGCCAGAAGCTGCAGCACGACGCCTTCCACGAACAGCAGCCGCAGCGGGCCGTTCAGGCCGGGCGCAAACAGCCCCTCGGCCAGATGGCGCAGCCGTCGCGTCGCGTGCATGCAGATAACGCGGCTGGTTTCCATTTCCGGCTCCAGCAACGGCAGCAGGGCAGGCGGAATGGCGCCGTCGAACATCCGCTCAAGCCGGTCGCGGCGCAGGGCATAACCAGCCAGGCGCAGGCGCTGCGGCGCCTTCACATGATAGCGCGGATCGCGGCCCGAGGGCCGGAACAATACGGCCTGGTCCGGCCCGGCCGTCACCTGCAGACCATCGGGTATCTCGATCTCGACATGGCCCTCGACTGCGATGGTACTGCTGGCCCAGGGTGTGCTTTCGGGCCCGCTTCCGGGGTCGCGCGACTGCACGGTGATGTCGCTGTGGATGGTGGCATGGGTGAGGAAGACGCGCAGGCCCGGCGCCACGTCGATGCGCTCGATCACGGCATCCCACTGCGCGTCGCTGATGCGCGTGCGCTCGTTGACCTTCAGGGCGCGGCCGCCATCCGGCTGGTGCAGCAGCCATTCGATGTCTTCCATCGCGCTCCTCCTTCCCGATCCCGTCTTTCAGATAGGAAGCGCGGAAGGTCGCGTTAAGGGGGTGGGGTTCGATCCGTGCGGCATAACAGGGCGGCGCGGCATACAAGAGGGGCGGCCTCGCGTCGTGTGTGGCTTGCCAATCCCAGGCCCCTTGTCGATGATGAGGGCCCTTATCCTTTTGTCCGGTCCGCCATGTTCCAGATCGCTCCGCCTGTCCTGCCTGGCTGCCTGCTCATGCGGGCGCCTACCCTGATGCTGGGCGAGGGCTGGTCGAGTCCCATCCACAGCGAAACCCATATGGGCCAGATCGGCATCCACGAGCGCTTCGTGGAGGACTGGATTCATTACGCCCTCAAGCCCGGCACGGTCCGCGGCCCGCGTTATCAGCTCGCTCCCGGCAGCCAGGCCATGCTGCTGCGCGTGTTGCGCGGCCGGATCTATTTCGCCGCCATCGACGTGCGCCGGGCATCCGATACCTTCGGCAAAGTAATGGAGGGTGAGATGTCCTATATGGGAGCCGAGCAGTTTTATGTCATGCCTGGCTTCGCTGTCGGTTGGTGCAGCATGGAGGCGGCCGTCGAGGTGCTGGTGAAGACCAGCGCCGGCAGCGATCCCGCGCTGGAACGCGGCATCAACTGGTGCGATCCGGCTTTGGGCATCAAATGGCCCGTAAGGCCGGTCGACGCGACCGTATCGGCCGAGGATGTCAGCCAGCCGATGCTGGCCGATCAGCCCGACCTGCTCTGATTCATGGCTGGCGGCATGGCCGGCAGCATGCCGCAGTTACAGCGCGCCGACGGCGCCCTGACTCTGCGCGTCGCGGCCCCGATCGCGCCGGGCAGTCTCAGCCGCATCGCCGATCTCTATCAGCACGATCCCTGCCGCGCGCTGATGCCGGCGCCCGATCCGGGCGAAGCCTTTACCGCCGTGCTGGTCACCACCGCCGGCGGCCTCACCGGCGGCGACCGCCTGCGGCTCGGCGTCGCGGTCGAGGCCGGTGCGGAAGCGCTCTGCACGCCCCAGGCGGCCGAGAAGATCTACCGCGCCGAACGCAACAGTGCGGCGGCCGATATCGATATCGCTCTGTCGGTCGCGGCCGGCGCCGCGCTCGAATGGCTGCCGCAGGAAACCATCCTGTTCGATGGCGCGCGGCTGGATCGCCGGGTTGGCATCGACCTGCAGGGCGATGCGCGGCTGCTGGCAGGCGACATCACCGTGTTCGGCCGCATCGCGCGCGGCGAGCGGTTCACCGCCGGCCGGCTGTTCGACCGCTGGCGCCTCTCGCTGGACGGACGCCTGCTGTGGCATGACGCCGCCAGGCTGGATGACGGCAGCCTCGACGCCACGCTCCGGCACCCCGCCGGCTTTGACGGCGCACTGGCCCAGGGCCTGATCCTGGCCCGGCTGCCGGAGCCGGATTTTGGATCGGCGTTGTTGCGCGACCGCCTGCGCGATTTGCTGCCGGCCGCCGAACAGCCCGACGGTGCCCTGTGGGGCACAACCGTGATCGATGGCCTGTTGCTGGTGCGACTGTTGGATCGTGACCCTGCGCGGCTGCGCCGCCAGTTCGGATTTTTATGGGCCGCTATGCGCCCCGGTCTGGGGCGCAAGGCCGCCATGCCGCGCCACTGGCATTTCTGATTGCCTCTAATTTAATCTATGCCTGTTTTTAGGCATTATTAGCCTAAAATTTAGGCTTACGCGCGGCGAAGTAGTTCACAAGATCGCTGTAGAATCACCGCGGTAGTAATCCATCTCCAGCATGGTGTTTGTCATATTGCAGCGCGGAATCAGCGCATTACCGGGGGTATCGGATCATGCCCTCACGGCATTCCGGCCTTGGCACGCTCCTTGCCATTCCTGACCTGTGCGGCTGAGCCCATGGGGGGGCCAGACCCAAAGCAGGAGAGGAAGAGAATGAGCAAATTCATGCGGACCATGGCCGCAGCAGGCGCGATGCTTGGGGCGGCCGCCTTCGGCAGCCAGGGCGCCTTGGCGCAGGACACGATCAAGGTCGGCGTCCTGCATTCGCTGTCCGGCACCATGGCGATCTCGGAGACGACCCTGAAGGACACCGTCCTGATGATGGTCGACGACATCAACAAGAAGGGCGGCCTGCTCGGCAAGAAGGTCGAGGCGGTGGTGGTCGATCCGGCTTCCAACTGGCCGCTCTTTGCCGAAAAGGCGCGCGAGCTGATCTCGAAGGAAAAGGTCGCGGTAGTGTTCGGCTGCTGGACCTCGGTGTCGCGCAAATCCGTGCTGCCGGTTTTCGAGGAACTGAACAGCATGCTGTTCTACCCCGTCCAGTATGAGGGCGAGGAAAGCTCGAAGAACGTCTTCTACACCGGCGCCGCGCCGAACCAGCAGGCCATCCCGGCGGTGGAATACCTGATGGGCAAGGAAGGCGGCGAGGTGAAGCGCTGGGTGCTGGCCGGCACCGACTACGTCTATCCGCGCACCACCAACAAGATTCTTGAGGCCTTCCTGAAGTCGAAAGGCGTGAAGCAGGAAGACATCATGATCAACTACACGCCGTTTGGTCACAGTGACTGGCAGACCATCGTGGCGGACATCAAGAAGTTCGCCTCGGCCGGCAAGAAGACCGCCGTGGTCTCCACCATCAACGGCGATGCCAACGTGCCGTTCTACAAGGAGCTGGCCAACGCGGGCATCAAGGCCTCCGACATCCCGGTGGTGGCCTTCTCGGTCGGCGAGGAAGAACTGGCCGGCATCGACACCAAGAACCTGGTCGGTCACCTGGCCGCCTGGAACTACTTCCAGTCGGTGAAGAACCCGGTCAACGACGCTTTCATCAAGCAGTGGAAGACCTTCATCAAGAACGACAAGCGCGTCACCAACGATCCGATGGAAGCCACCTATATCGGCTTCAAGATGTGGGCGCAGGCCGTTGCCCAGGCCGGCACCACCAACGTGGATGCCGTGCGCCAGGCCATGTATGGCCAGAAGGTCAAGGCGCCGTCGGGCTTCACGGCCGTGATGAACACCAACCATCACCTGTCCAAGCCGGTGATGATCGGCGAAATCCGCCCGGATGGCCAGTTCAACATCGTCTGGCAGACCAAGGGTCCGGTGAAGGCCGATGCCTGGTCGAAATACATCCCGGAAAGCGCCAAGCTGACGGCCGACTGGACCTTCCCGTGGGTCTGCGGCAACTGCGAGAAGCCGAAATACGCGGCGCTGACCAACTGAGCGCGACCCAACTGAGTGCGACGTTGACCTGATGGCGACCGGCCCCCTCCTCCGTCCCGAGACGCGGGAAGGGGCCGGCACCGCCACCGACTGCATCACCAGAACAACGATAAAAACCGTCCCGTCTTCAAATCTCGCAGAGCGTCTGGTGCCGATGAACCGTTTCCTGCCCATTCTATTGGTCGCGCTGATGCTGGCGTTGCTGGTCGCGATGCGTCCGGCCCATGCCCAGGATCTGGCCGATACCCTGGTCGGTCTGGCCGAGAGCGATCCCAAGCCTGCCATCGCCGCGCTCACCGCCAGTGATGACGACAAGGCCAAGGCCGCGCTGGCCGCGCTGGCCCAAGGCAATCTCTATCTGCGGCTGGCCGACAATGCCGTGGTGATCGGCGAGAAGGACGGCGAAATGATCGTCGTCACCAATGCCGCCACCGGCGACATCGAGGACATGGCCAAACCGGAAGAGTTGCAGGCCATAACGTTGCCCGACGATGCGCGCGCCCTGCTGGGTGATGCCGGGGCAACGAAGGCAAGCGGCCCGCTGGATTTCGCCGGCGCCGTGGCCGCGCTGAAGGCCGACAGTTTCTCCGACAAGGCGAAGGCCATCGATGCGCTCACCGCGCTGGCCGATCCGCGTGCCATCCCGGTCTTCCAGGCGCTGGCCGATGGCCGGCTGTTCCTGCGCAAAAACGACGGGGCCGTCGTGATCGGCAATGCCAGCGGCAACGACGTGGCGCTCACCGATCCCGTCGCCCAGGAAAAGCTCGGCATCGTCGCGCCGGGCGAACTGGACGTGATCTTCGTCAACAACAACCTGCGCAACGTGCTGCGCGAGGCGGTCGGCCGGCTGGGCCTGTCCAGCCCCGATCCGGCACAGCGCCGGGCCGCCGCCAATGCCCTGCTGGATAACGCCACGCCGGAGGCCGTCGCGCTGCTGCGCGAGGCCTATGCAAAAGAAACCAGCGGCAGCGCAAAATCCGCCATGGCGCTCACCCTTGCCGCCGTCGATCTGGCCGATGCCGACAAGGTCAGGCGTCTGCAGGCGATTCAGGTGCTGGGCGGTTCGTCCAACCTGCGCGTGCGGGCCATGCTGCAGGCGCGCCTGAGTCAGGAAAGCGAGCCCGACGTCAAGGCGGCGCTGAACGCCGCGTTCGACAAGCTGCAGTTTAAGTTGCAACTCTATGGGTATGCCGAAAATCTGGTGCAGGGCATCTCGCTCGGTTCGGTGCTGCTGCTGGCCGCCGTCGGACTGGCGATCACGTTCGGCGTCATGGGCATCATCAACATGGCCCATGGCGAGATGATCATGCTGGGCGCCTACTCGGCCTATGTGACGCAGGAAATCTTCCGCGCTTTCTTGCCGCCCGCCTGGATCGGCGCCTATCTGGTCGCGGCCCTGCCGATGGCCTTCCTGGTGGCGGCCCTGGTCGGCATCGCGCTGGAGCGCGGCGTAATCCGTTTCCTCTACGGCCGGCCGCTGGAAACCATGCTGGCCACCTGGGGCATCAGCCTGATCCTGCAGCAGGCGGTGCGCGCCATCTTCGGCGCGCCCAACAAGGAAGTCGCCAATCCGGAATGGATGACCGGCGCGTTGGAACTGGCCGGCGGCTTCGCCATCACCTGGAATCGCATCTACATCATCATCTTCTGTTTCGCTGTGCTGGGCCTGATCGCGCTGATCCTGCGCAGGACCAGCTTCGGCCTGCATATGCGTGCCGTGACGCAGAACCGCGCCATGGCCGATGTGATGGGCATTCCGACGGCGCGCATCGACGCGCTCACCTTCGGCCTGGGCTCGGGCATCGCCGGCATGGCCGGCGTGGCCTTGAGCCAGATCGGCAATGTCTCGCCCAATCTCGGCACCATCTACATCGTCGACAGTTTCCTGGTCGTCGTCTTCGGCGGCGTCGGCAACCTGATGGGGACGCTGGTCGGCGCGCTCACGCTCGGTGTGGTCAACAAGCTGCTCGAGCCGGTGGCCGGCGCGGTGCTGGGCAAGGTGGTCGTTCTGGTCTGCATCATCCTGTTCATCCAGAAACGCCCGCGCGGGCTGTTCGCGGCCAAGGGGCGCTCCGCCGATGCTTAACAAGACCGGGCATGAGGATTTAAAAACGCTCGCGCAGCCCAAGCCTTTGCTCGACCGGCGCGGCTGGGCGGTTTTCCTTGGCATCGGTTTCGTGCTGATCGTACTGGTGCCGCTGCTGAACCTGCTGCCGGCCTCCGGATCGGCCTTGCACCTGCCGGGCTATCTGATTCCGCTGCTCGGCAAATACGCCTGCTACGCCATCCTGGCGCTCAGCCTCGATCTGGTCTGGGGCTATGCCGGCATCCTCAGCCTGGGCCATGGCGCTTTCTTCGCGCTTGGCGGCTATGCCATGGGCATGTACCTGATGCGCCAGATCGGCACGCGGGGTGTTTATGGTCATCCTGAGCTGCCGGACTTCATGGTCTTCCTGAACTGGAAGGAACTGCCCTGGTACTGGTATGGCTTCGACAGTTTCCCCTTCGCGCTGCTGATGGTGTTCCTGGTGCCGGGCCTGCTGGCGCTGGTGCTGGGCTGGTTCGCTTTCCGCAGCCGCGTCACCGGCGTCTATATCTCCATCGTCACTCAGGCGATGACCTTCGCCCTGTTGCTCGCCTTCTTCCGCAACGACATGGGCTTCGGCGGCAATAACGGCCTGACCGATTTCAAGGACATTCTGGGCTTTTCGG
Organism: Ferrovibrio sp.; assembly: GCF_046297595.1. Lineage (GTDB taxonomy): Bacteria > Pseudomonadota > Alphaproteobacteria > Ferrovibrionales > Ferrovibrionaceae > Ferrovibrio. The sequence goes on along the minus strand of NZ_JBKBHT010000003.1, from coordinate 161,856 downwards.
TGCAGGCGCCGGAAACCCGCATCGGGCTGTATGTGGCATCGGTGCTCAGCCTCGGCCTGTGCTTCCTGCTCTGCCGGTTCGTCACCCGCTCCAAGCTCGGCCGCGTGCTGCTGGCGGTGCGCGATGCCGAAAGCCGGGTGCGCTTCCTCGGTTATTCGCCCACCTCGGCCAAGCTGTTCGCCTTCGTGCTTTCGGCTCTGCTCGCCGGCCTGGCCGGCGCGCTTTATGTGCCGCAGGTCGGCATCATCAATCCATCGGAATTCTCGCCGGCCAATTCCATCGAGATCGCCATCTGGGTGGCGGTTGGCGGTCGCGGTACGCTCTATGGCGCCGTCCTCGGCGGCGTGCTGATCAACCTGGTCAAGACCTGGCTCACCGGCGCCGCGCCCGAACTCTGGCTGTTCGTGCTGGGCGCCCTGTTCGTCGCTTCCACGCTGCTGTTTCCCAAGGGCATCGTCGGCCTGGTCGGCCAGTGGCAGGCCTGGCGCGCCGAGCGGCGCAGCTATCAGTCGACTGCGCCAACCGGAAAGGCGGCTGAATGATGCGCCCCGCCATGCCGCAACCCACGCCGCTGCTCGAACCCGCCACCGCGGGCATTGCGCCCGACGTGGTGCACAAGCCGCGCGTCTCGGATACCCAGCTTTATCTCGATGGCGTCACCGTCTCCTTCGATGGCTTCAGGGCGATCAACAACCTGGCCCTGATGGTGGCGCCGGGCGAGTTGCGCACCATCATCGGCCCGAACGGTGCCGGCAAGACCACGATGATGGACATCATCACCGGCAAGACCCGGCCCGACGAGGGTGAGGTTTTGTTCGCCGGCCGCATCGACCTGACCAAGCTGGACGAGACCGAAATCGCCAATCTCGGCATCGGCCGCAAATTCCAAAAGCCCACGGTGTTCGAGAATCTCACCGTGTTCGAGAATTTCGAACTCGCGCTGAAGGCGCCGCGCGGTTCCTTCCGCACGCTCACGGCACGGCTGGACTCGGAAGCGCTCGACCGCATCGCCTGGGCGCTGGATACGGTGGGGATGGCCGCCAGGCTGCGCGATTCCGCCGGTGCACTCAGCCATGGCCAGAAACAGTGGCTCGAGATCGGCATGCTGCTGGTGCAGGACACCCAGCTCATCCTGCTGGATGAGCCGGTGGCCGGCATGACCGATGCCGAAACCAAGCAGACCGCCGAGCTGATCCTGTCGCTGAAAGGCGAACGGACCCTGGTGGTGGTGGAGCACGACATGGAATTCGTGCGCGACCTCGGCGCGCGTGTCACCGTGCTGCACGAGGGCAGCGTGCTGTCGGAAGGCAGCGTCGATCATGTGCAGAACGATCCGCGCGTGATCGAAGTCTATCTGGGGCGCTGATCTCATGCTGAAAGCCGAAGGACTGAATCTCTATTACGGCGCCAGCCATGCCCTGCGCGATGTGGCACTGACGGCCGAAGCGGGCAAGATCACCTGCGTGCTGGGCCGCAACGGCGTGGGCAAGACCTCGCTGATGCGCGCCCTGGTCGGCCTGCAGGGCGTGCGCAGCGGCGCCATCCTGTGGGAAGGCGAGGACATCGTCGGGCTGAAACCCCATGAACGGGCCCGGCGCGGCATCGCCATGGTGCCGCAGGGCCGCGAAATCTTCCCGCGCCTCACGGTCTACGAAAACTTGGAGACCGGGCTGGCACCCTTGCCCCGGGGCGAACGCAGCATCGACGACGAGATTTTTGCCCTGTTCCCGGTGCTGCACGAGATGCGCAACCGCCGCGGCGGCGATCTTTCGGGGGGACAGCAGCAGCAGCTGGCGATCGCGCGGGCCCTGGTCACGCGTCCCCGGCTGCTGCTGTTGGACGAACCGACCGAGGGCATCCAGCCCTCGATCATCAAGGATATCGGCAGGGTGATCCGCAGCCTGGCCGACCGCGGCACCATGGCCATCGTGCTGGTCGAGCAGTATTTCGACTTCGCCAAGGCCCTGGCCGACCGCTTCATCCTGCTCCAGCGCGGCGAAGTCGTGGTCGAAGGCGACGCTTCCCGGCTGGAAGGCGACGACGTCCGCCGCTATCTTACCGTCTGAATTCAGTCTGCCTGGGGGAGCGACGCGGCATGAATCTCACGCCCCGCGAGAAGGATAAATTGCTGGTCGCCATGGCGGCCATGGTCGCCCGCCGCCGGCTGGAGCGCGGGGTGAAGCTGAACCACCCCGAGGCCGTGGCGCTGATCACCGATTATGTGGTGGAGGGTGCGCGCGACGGCCGCTCCGTGGCCGAGCTGATGCGCGACGGCGCCGGCGTGATCACCCGCGACCAGGTGATGCCCGGCATCGCCGAAATGATCCACGAGATCCAGGTGGAGGCCACCTTCCCGGACGGCACCAAGCTGGTGACCGTGCATAATCCGATCCGCTGACGGAGGCCGCAGCATGATCCCAGGCGAAATCATCACGGCCCCCGGCGAGATTGAACTGAATGCCGGCCGCCCGACGGTCAGCATCGACGTCGCCAATACCGGCGACCGCCCGATCCAGGTCGGCAGCCATTACCATTTCTTCGAAACCAACCCGGCGCTGCAATTCGACAGAGATAAAGCCCGTGGCATGCGGCTGGATATCCCGGCCGGCACGGCGGTGCGCTTCGAGCCGGGGCAGACGAGGACCGTGTCGCTGGTGGCCTATGCCGGCAAGCGTAATGTCTACGGCTTCCGCGCCGCGATCATGGGCACGGTCAGGTAAGGGGCAACAGCCATGGCGATCCGTATTCCCCGTTCCGCCTATGCCGGCATGTATGGCCCCACATTGGGCGACAAGGTCCGCCTGGCCGATACCGACATCATCATCGAGGTGGAAAAGGATTTCACCGCCCAGCCTCCGGTCCACGCGCCCAGCAAAGGCCATCCGGACGGTTATGCCGCCAACACGCCGCTCTACGGCGAGGAAGTGAAGTTCGGCGGCGGCAAGGTGATCCGCGATGGCATGGGCCAGAGCCAGGTCACCAATGCCGCCGGCGCAGTCGATACCGTGATCACCAACGCGCTGATCCTGGATCACTGGGGTATCGTGAAGGCCGATATCGGGCTGAAAAACGGCCGTATCGTCGGCATCGGCAAGGCCGGCAACCCCGATATCCAGCCCGGCGTCGACATCGTCATCGGTCCCGGCACCGAGGCCATCGCGGGCGAGGGCAAGATCGTCACCGCCGGCGGCTTCGACGCCCATATCCATTTCATCTGCCCGCAGCAAATCGAAGAAGCGCTCTATTCCGGCGTCACCACCATGATGGGCGGCGGCACCGGCCCGGCGGCCGGCACCTCGGCCACCACCTGCACGCCCGGCCCGTTCCATATCATGCGCATGCTGCAGGCGGCCGAGGCATTTCCGATGAATATCGGCCTGCTGGGCAAGGGCAACGCCGCCCTGCCGGATGCGCTTATCGAGCAGGTCGCCGCCGGCGTCTGCGGCCTGAAACTGCACGAGGACTGGGGCACCACGCCGGCCGCCATCGACAACTGCCTGAACGTGGCCGAGCAGCATGACATCCAGGTGGCGATCCACACCGATACGCTGAACGAAAGCGGCTTCGTGGAAGACACCATCGCGGCGTTCAAACACCGCACCATCCACGCCTTCCATACCGAAGGCGCCGGCGGCGGCCATGCACCCGATATCATCCGCGTCGCCGGCCTGGCCAATGTGCTGCCCTCATCCACCAATCCCACCATGCCCTACACGGTCAACACCGTGGACGAGCATCTCGACATGCTGATGGTCTGCCACCACCTGGATCAGAAGATTCCGGAAGACGTCGCTTTCGCCGACAGCCGCATCCGGCGCGAGACGATCGCCGCCGAAGACATCCTGCATGATCTCGGCGCCTTCTCGATGATGTCGTCCGACAGCCAGGCCATGGGCCGGGTGGGCGAGGTGATCATCCGCACTTGGCAGACCGCCGACAAGATGAAGAAACAGCGCGGCCGGCTGCCCGAGGAAAAGGGCGACAACGACAATCTGCGCGCCAAGCGCTACATCGCCAAATACACCATCAACCCGGCGCTCAGCCACGGCGTGGCGCACGAGATTGGCTCGGTCAAGATCGGCAAGTTCGCCGACCTGGTGATCTGGTCGCCGGCCTTCTTCGGCGTGAAGCCCGACATGGTGCTGAAGGGCGGCTCGATTGCGGCTGCGCCGATGGGCGATCCCAATGCCTCGATCCCCACGCCGCAGCCGGTGCATTACCGCCCGATGTTCGCCAGTTTCGGCCGCAATAGGGTGCAATCCAGCCTCACCTTCGTCAGCCAGGCCGGCATCGACAATGGCATCGCGGCCAAATTCGGGCTGCAGCGCCCGCTGGTGGCGGTGAAGGGCTGTCGCAAGGTGACCAAGGCCGACATGGTGCATAACGCCTACATGCCGAAGATCGAGGTCGACCCGGAAACCTATGTCGTGCGCGCCGACGGCCAGCTGCTGACCTGCGAACCGGCTTCAGTGCTCGCCATGGCGCAGCGGTATTTCCTGTTCTAGCCAAAAAACAAACGTATCATGGCCGGGCTTGACCCGGCCATCCACGAGATGATGCTCTGCGATACGGAAAGACGTGGATGCCCGGAACAAGTCCGGGCATGACGATTAGGGAGAATGGCAGTGCTTCGTGCAACTGCAGTTATAGCATCCGGCCACTGGCCCGCGCCTGAGCACCGCGCCACGGTCACGCTGGCGCATCATGATCGCCATCGCCGCCGCATCCGGCTCAGTGCCGACGATGGCACGGCCTTCCTGCTCGACCTGCCCGAGGCAACGCTGCTGCGCGATGGCGACGGGCTGAAGCTGGAGCAGGGCGGTTATATCGAAGTGAAGGCTGCCATCGAGCTGCTGGTGGAGGTGCGTGCCGCTTCGCCGCAACTGCTGGCGCGGCTGGCCTGGCATCTGGGCAACCGCCACCTGCCGGCCGCCATCCATGCCGACCGCATCCTGATCCGCGACGACCATGTGATCGTCGACATGCTCAAAGGCCTCGGCGCGCAGGTGCAGGCCGTGGAGGCGCCCTTCGATCCCGAGGGCGGCGCCTATGGCCAGCATAACCACGATCCGGCGCATCCCTATGGCCTCGGCTCGCGCTACGGCAAACCGGAACAGGGCCACGCCCACAGCCATGGCGGCCATACTCACGTGCATCCCCATGCCGACGATCCGGGGCATGAGCACGACCACACCCACGACCATGACCACAAGCACTGAAGCGGGTGGTATCGCGCCGGGCGATCTCTATCGCCTGCTGGCCTGGTTCTCGCCCAGCTATCCGATCGGTGCCTTTTCCTACAGTCACGGCATCGAATACGCCGTCGAAACCGGCCGGGTGAAAACCGCCGCCGATCTCAGCGGCTGGATCGGCCATATCCTGCGCCATGGCGCTGCCTGGGTCGATGCCGTGCTGCTGAAAGAGACTTATATCTCCGTCGACGATACCGCGCGGCTGCAGGAACTGGCCGATCTCGCCGCCGCCTGGCGCGGCACGGCGGAAACCGCGCTGGAAAGTGCGCAGCAGGGCGGGTCCTTCGTGATGGTCACGCGCGCCGCCTGGGGGCATCCCGCCATCGATGCCTTTGCCGCCGCGCGCGGCGAGCGGCCGGTGGCCTTGAGCATCGCCATCGGCGTGGCGGCCGCTGCGCATAAGCTCCCGCTGCGCCCGGTGCTGGCCGCCTATCTGCATGCCTTCGCCGCTAACCTGGTTTCGGCCGCCGTGCGTCTGATTCCGCTGGGCCAGACCGATGGCCAGCGGGCGCTGTCTGCCCTGTTGCCGGTGACGGAAAGCGTGGCAGACTGCGCGCTGGCCTGCCCGCTGGACGAATGCGGCACGGCGGCGCCGATGGTCGATCTGATGTCGATGTTGCACGAAACCCAGTATACGAGGCTGTTCCGCTCATGAGTTCGAATCCCCCAAGCAGCAATCCTCTGCGTGTCGGCATCGGCGGCCCGGTCGGCTCGGGCAAAACCGCTTTGGTCGAACGGCTCTGCCGGCACCTGCGCGACGACTGGAACATCGCCGTCGTCACCAACGACATCTACACCAAGGAAGACGCCGAATTCCTGACGCGGGCCAACGCGCTGGCGCCGGAGCGCATCGCCGGCGTCGAGACCGGCGGCTGCCCGCATACCGCGATCCGCGAGGATGCCTCGATCAATCTCGCCGCCGTGGCCGAGATGCAGAAGAAATTCCCCGGCCTCGACGTGATCTTCGTCGAATCCGGCGGCGACAATCTCGCCGCCACCTTTTCGCCCGAACTGGCCGACATCACCATCTACGTGATCGACGTCTCGGCCGGCGACAAGATTCCGCGCAAGGGCGGCCCGGGCATCACGCGCTCCGACCTGCTGGTGATCAACAAGATCGACCTCGCACCGCTGGTCGGTGCCTCGCTGGAGGTGATGGACCGCGACGCAAAGAAAATGCGCGGCCAGCGCCCCTTCATCTTCGCCAACCTGAAGGCGGAAAAAGGCGTGGCCGAAATCGCCGACTTCATCCTGAAAAGCGGCGGCCTGAAGGAATAGGGCTTGGTGGTGGGAGAGCCGTTCTACCGCGATCTCTTCCGCTTTTCCGGTCGGCGCCGGCGTGGGTCCTATTTCAACCTGGTCTTGGTGGCGTTGTTCCTGTCGCTGCCATTTACCTTTATCGCCTTTGCGCTGAACACGATCCAGCATGACCGGCTGGTGGACATGCTGATCTGGCTTTATGCCATACCCGCGGCCATAGCCATGAATATCGCCGGTGCGCAACGCTGCCGCGATATCGACTGGAGCGGCTGGATCGTGCTGCTGACCTATATCCCAGTGATCGGTCTTGCCGTTTGGCTGGTGCTGATCTTTTACCCCGGCACGCGCGGCCCGAATCGCTACGGCCCCGATCCCTTGGCCGAGGCCGGCGGGTCTGCTTCATAAAATAAGATCGTCATGCTCGGCCAATGAACATTCCTGGGCCCGAGCATCCACGTTTTCCATTTTAAACTCGTGGATGCCACGCCTAAAGCGTGGCATGACGGCAAAAATTTGGGCTATCCTGTGCAAAACAAACACAGGGAGGAATCATGCCGGACAAGGCCAGCGAGAAGACCATGGAGCGTACCGCCGCCATCGATGCGATCCTCAGCCGTGCGCCGGTGATCCCGGTTCTGGTGGTGGAAGATGCCGCCCAGGCCGTACCGCTGGCGAAAGCCCTGGCGGCGGGCGGATTGTCCGTGCTGGAAATCACCCTGCGCTCGGCAGCCGCGCTTGAGGCAATCAAACGCATCGCGGCGGACGTGCCGGAAGCCGTCGTCGGTGCCGGCACGGTGCTGAATGCCGCGCAGTTTGCCGCTGCTCAGCTGGCCGGCGCCAAATTCGTCATCTCGCCCGGCGCCACCGAGGCGCTGTATTACACGGCGAAGGATACCGGCCTGCCTTTCCTGCCGGCGGTGGCCACGGCTAGCGAGATCATGCGCGCGCTGGAGCAGGGTTTCACCCGCGCCAAATTCTTTCCCGCCGAGGCGATGGGCGGCATCAAAGCCCTGCAGAGCCTGGCCGGGCCGTTCCCGCAGATGCGCTTCTGCCCCACCGGCGGCATCACGGAAGGCAATCTCGCCGCTTATGCCGCCCTGCCGAACGTGGCCAGCGTCGGGGGCTCCTGGCTGGCGCCGAAGGAGATGCTGCAGAAAAGCGACTGGGCCGGCATTACTGCCTTGGCCAAAAAAGCCGTGCAGATCGCCAAAGGCCAATAGGGAGGAATCGCACCATGCTTGACCTGCGCCCGAACTGCGAATGCTGCAACACCGACCTGCCGCCTGACGCAGATGCGATGATCTGCAGTTTCGAATGCACCTTCTGCCGCGATTGCGCCGAAGCCACGCTGAAAGGCATCTGCCCCAATTGCGGCGGCGGGCTGGTGACGCGGCCGATCCGCCCGGCATCCAAACTGGGCAAATATCCCGCCAGCACAAAACGTGTGTTCAAGGCCGAGGGCTGCGCGGCAGCCGAATAGCTACAGCAGAGTAAGGCATGAGCAAATTTGTCCTCGCCATCGACCAGGGCACCACCTCGTCGCGCGCCATCGTCTTCGACGGCCACGGCCTGCCCATGGCCGTGGCCCAGAAAGAGCTGACCCAGCATTACCCGGCCGATGGCTGGGTCGAACATGATGCCGAGGACATCTGGCGCGACGTGCAGAGTGTGATGCGCGAGGCGGTTGCCAAGGCCGGCCTGCGCGGCGGCGATATCGCCGCCATCGGCATCACCAACCAGCGCGAGACCACCGTGGTGTGGGAACGCGCCACCGGCCGGCCGATCCACCGCGCCATCGTCTGGCAGGACCGCCGCACCGCCGAAACCTGCCGCCGCAAGCTGGCCGATGGCTTAGGGAATCATGTGCAGCAGAAAACCGGCCTGCTGATCGACAGCTACTTCTCCGCCACCAAGATCGCCTGGCTGCTCGACCATGTGCCCGGCGCGCGGGCGCGGGCGGAGAAGGGCGAGTTGTGCTTCGGCACCATCGATTCATTCCTTCTGTTCCGCCTCAGTGGCGGTGCCGTGCATGGGACAGATGCTACCAATGCCTCGCGCAGCATGCTGTTCGACATCCATATGCAGGACTGGGACGACACGCTGCTGAAAATCTTCGACGTGCCGCGCGCCATGCTGCCCGAGGTGAAGGATTGCAGCGGCATGTTCGGCGCCGCCACGGCCGACATCCTCGGCCATGCCGTTCCGGTGGCCGGCATCGCCGGCGACCAGCAGGCCGCGCTGTTCGGCCAGGCCTGTTTCCAGCCCGGCATGGTGAAGTCCACCTATGGCACCGGCTGCTTCGCGCTGGTCAATATCGGCGACAAGCCGGTGCGTTCGGAAAACCGCCTGCTCACCACGGTGGCCTATCGCCTGAACGGCCAGACCACCTATGCGCTGGAAGGCTCGATCTTCGTGGCGGGCGCGGCCGTGAAATGGCTGCGCGACGGCCTGCATCTGGTGAAGGATGCAGCCGAGACCGCCACGCTGGCCGCCGCCGTGCCCGAGACCCACGGCGTCTACCTGGTGCCGGCCTTCGTCGGCCTCGGCGCGCCTTACTGGGATCCCGATGCGCGCGGCGCGCTGCTCGGCCTGACGCTGGATGCCGGTGCGGCGCATATCGCGCGCGCCACGCTGGAATCGGTGGCCTACCAGACGCGCGACCTCACCGCGGCGATGAAATCCGACGGCGCCTCCTCGCCCACGGCGCTCCGCGTCGATGGCGGCATGGTGGCCAATGACTGGCTCTGCCAGTTCCTGGCCGACATGCTGGACGTGGCGGTGGAACGGCCGCGCGTGATCGAGACCACGGCGCTCGGCGCGGCCTATCTGGCCGGTCTGGCGGTCGGCGTCTATTCGGGTCTGGATGCCGTGGCCTATGGCTGGCATTGCGAACGCCGCTTCGAGCCGCGCATGAATGCCGCCACGCGCCAGCGGCTTTATGCCGGCTGGCAGGATGCCGTCAGCCGCGTGCTGAGCAAACGCTCTGGCTGATCCGTCAGGCGCCGGCGAGGTCGCGCGCCCAGCGCCACATTGCCTGCACGGCGGCGTCTGCCGTGCCGCCTTCTGTCGGCGCGGGCAGGGCCGGGCGGTTGCCGCCGCGCTCGCGCGCCTCGCGCGGCGTCATGCCGAAATGGGCGCGGAACAGGCTGCTGAAATGGCTCGGTGAGCTGAAGCCATAATCCAGCGCGATGTCGAAGATGCGGCGATGCGCCTGGGCCGGGGCGGTGATGGCGCGGAAGCAGGCCATCAGGCGGCGCCGCTGGATATGCTCGCGCACGCCGCCCAGCGGCTGGAACAGGCGATAAAGCGTGGCGCGCGAGCAGCGGAATTCCCCGCACAGGCTTTCGGCATCCAGCGCCGGGTCCTTCAGGTTGCGGTCGATATGGCGGCAGATCGTGGCCAGCGTCGCGCTCTGCGTGGCGGCAGCGCCGATATCGCGATGGCGGGTCAGGGCATCGAGCAGGGAAAGCGTACCCTGGGCGATCGAATCCGCCTCGGCCGCCGCGGCGCGGCCCAGCGTCTGGCGCAGCGACAGCATGTGATTGGCGAAGACCTGCGCCGAGGCCGAATTGTCCTCGAACAGCGCGCCTGAGCGGTCGAGCAGTTGCGGCAGGTCGTTCTGCAGCAATTCGCGCGGCAGGATCAGGGTCAGCGTATCGGCGTCGGTCGATTCCGCCATCACCTCGCGGCCGAGATTGACCATGGTGATGTTGCCCGGCGCCTGCACAAAACTGTGGCCGTTGTTGACCACCCTGTTGCGGCCGGAGACGAAGAGCTGGACCGTGACGTGGTCGGTATCGCTGTTGCGGGCCAGCCAGGCGGCATCGCGGCGGAAATGCTGGGCGCCGAATTGGGTGTCGATGAACAGCGCCTGTCCCAGATGGTATTGCCGGATGGCCGGCGGCCGGGCCGGCGCCGCGTAGGCCAGCGGCCGGGTGTCGTAATAGACCGCGAGGCTTTGCCGCCACAGCTCGGGCAGCATTTCGTCGGGCACCATGCCGGGCAGCAGGGCCGCGCTCGGGATCGGACCGGTCATACGCAAAATCCCCCATTTCTTGGGCGGCCAGCGCCTCGGTCATGGATTGTATGCATGGCATTAGGCCACGCCTCGTGACCCGGGGCAACGGCAGGTTGGGCGAGCGGGGAGTGAATTTTGTGCGACACGCCGGCAATCTGAGACGCAAACGACAGATTTCCGAGATTCGGAGACAATCGCGCCCGTGCGCCTTCTGGTAGTTTTTTACCATCCCAGAACGGGATGGTTAACCACAGAAGGGGAACAGGATCATGGACCGGCAGGATATTCTGGATACTGAGACGATGATGTCGCCGGTGCTGCCGGAGCCGGGGGTATTGCCGTGGCGGCAGGCGGATGGAGAGGCTACGCCGCCGGCATTGCCCCTGCAGGATGCCGATGCTGGCCAGGCGATGCAGGCCGGGCTCGCGGCGGCGATCGCGCAATGCGAGGCGGCGCTGGGATCGCTCGACGATATCACGCGGCTGATCGCCAAGATCCGCGGCCAGATCGCCGTGCTCGGCGAGCGCGGCCTGGCCGCGCCGGAACAGGATATCCTGCGCAACAATATCGGCCTGCTGGTGGGCCGGATCGAAGCCAGCATCGCGCGCGCCAACAGCGATGGCCGCAATCTTCTGCGCGACGACGGATTCGATCCCGCGCTGGGCATTGCCGGAACATCCCTCGCCGAGGAGGGCGCCGCGGTAGAAAAAGGCCCGCCTGCATCGCGCAGCCTGGCCGATGCCGCGCAGGGCCTGCTGGCCGAACAGGGCGGTATGGTGAACTGGCTGTCGATGTCGCCGCCCAACACCTTTGTCGCCGGGTATCTGCTCGACGGCTTCGCGCATCGGGTCGAAACGCGCCTGGTCGCGCTGGCAGTGCAGAAGCAGGCCCTGGAGGACCGCCACGCCTTTGTCACGGCAACGCTGCGGGCCGCGGGGGAAACGCCATCTCCCGGCCTGGCCCCCGGGTTGGTTATCGCCGGTCCGTCCGTCACCCGCGCCGCCGCCTGCCTGTCCTGACCCGCCTGTTCTGACCCACCTGTTCTGACGCTGTATCCGTGGCGCGTCAGGCGCTTGAATGTTCTTATTATGTTCCCATATCCGAGAATGGGGAATTACGCCTGCATCGGATATTAGGAGCAATCATATGTCTGAAGTTATTGATCCATCTTTGATTTCTAGGAATTCACCGTCGTCCGCCCGGCGCCGCCGGATCGACTGGGAGAGTGCCGCTGCCCTGATCGCCGGCGGCGGCAGTCTTAACGAGGTCGCCGCGCAACTCGGCTGCCGGCCCCATGAAATCCGCCGCAACCTCAAACGCAGCCCGCGGTTCCAGCGCCTGATCGACCAGGCCTTCAAGCAGCAGCATCTGCGCGGCCAGCTGCGCTTCGCCAGCCTGGCCGAGCGCACCGTGCAGTATCTGCAGCAGGCCGAGAAGCTGGATGCTCGCACGCTGCAATGGCTGGGTGCGCAGCTTGGCCTGGAGCGGGGTGACCGGATGCTCACCGGCCATGTCGCCGAGCGGCTGCGGGTCGCGCTGGGCCTTGCCCCGCCCGCCGCGCAGGATCTCCCGCCGGATGCGCTGCGGACCATGCAGCCTGAGGTGATCGAGGTGCTGACCATCGAAAAATACCGGGAAATGGTCGCGCAGCTGGACGCCGAAGAGGCGGCCGAGCAGGAGCGGCAGGCGGCCGCCGCGCGCGCCAACTGGCAGTCCCGGTGGGACGACGAGGTGAAGCGGGGCTGAGACCGGGCCAGCTTCAGGGCCGGCGGAATTGGCGATGATTGGCCAGAATTGTCGATAATTGTCGATAATTGGCAATTACTGGCCAGGTCTGGCCGGTTTCGGCCGCTCTTTGCGGCCGTGGCTGGCGCTTTTATGACCTGCCGGATAAGTGCGGCGAATGGCGCATCGCAGCGTGCCGGCCTCGCTGTTGCGCCGCCGAAACCCGTATGCTAGTTAAGCGCGGCTTTCGCGCCGGGGGGCTTTGTGAAGGCAGTGGTCGCCCCGTGAATTCCTTAGACTGTTCAAGGTCTTATGCGGAGCGTCGGGAGGGTGGCCAGGGCCGGGAGGCCCGAGTCCCGACCGGCGGTTCCGCGTCCTAGAGAAGAAGGGTCGTTCGTGGCTCAGGAATCTACGCTCGTCTCCGGCATCGCCGGCCGCTACGCGACTGCGCTGTTTGATCTGGCGCGCGACGCCGGCCAGCTCGACGCCGTCGCCAGGGATCTCGATGCATTGTCGGCCATGCTGGGCCAGTCGGCCGACCTGGTCCGCCTGGTCCGTTCGCCGGTCTTCAGCCGCGAGGAACAGGCCCGCGCCATCGCCGCCGTGGCCGAGAAGGCCGGCTTCGCCGACCTGGTGCGCCGCTTCCTCGGCGTGCTGGCCACCAATCGCCGCCTGTTCGTGCTGGCCGACGTGATCGCCGGCTTCAAGCGCCTGCTCAGCAACCATCGCGGCGAGACCATTGCCGAGGTCACCTCGGCCGTCCCGCTCTCGGATGCCCAGCTGCAGCAGATCAAGTCTTCGTTGTCGTCGGATGCCGCCGGCAACGTGGTGATCGACGCCAAGGTCGATGCCGACCTGATCGGCGGCCTGGTCGTCAAATTCGGCTCGCGCATGATCGATGCGTCGATCCGTACCAAACTCAATAATCTGAAGACCGCCATGAAAGGGGTTGCGTGATGGACATCCGCGCCGCAGAGATTTCCGAAATCCTGAAGACGCAGATCAAGAATTTCGGCACCGAGGCCGAGGTTTCTGAAGTCGGCCAGGTGCTGAGCATCGGCGACGGCATCGCGCGCGTTCATGGCCTCGACAAGGTCCAGGCCGGCGAGATGGTCGAGTTCCCCGGCGGCGTGAAGGGCATGGCCCTGAACCTTGAGACCGACAATGTCGGCGTCGTGATCTTCGGCGACGACCGCGGCATCAAGGAAGGCGACACCGTCAAGCGCACCGGCGCCATCGTGGACGTGCCGGTCGGCAAGGGCCTGCTGGGCCGCGTCGTAGACGCGCTGGGCAACCCGATCGACGGCAAGGGCCCGCTGACCGACGTCAAGCGCGCCCGCGTGGAAGTGAAGGCGCCGGGCATCATCCCGCGCAAGTCGGTGCACGAGCCGATGCAGACCGGCCTGAAGGCGCTCGATGCCCTGGTGCCCGTCGGCCGCGGCCAGCGCGAGCTGATCATCGGCGACCGCCAGACCGGCAAGACCGCCGTGGCGATCGACGCGATCCTGAACCAGAAGGCGACCAATGCGGGCGCCGACGAGAAGAAGAAGCTGTTCTGCATCTACGTCGCGGTGGGCCAGAAGCGCTCGACCGTCGCCCAGGTGGTGAAGACGCTGGAAGAGTCGGGTGCGATGGAATACTCCATCGTCGTCGCCGCCACCGCGTCGGAGCCGGCCCCGCTGCAGTTCCTGGCGCCCTATACCGGCTGCGCCATGGGCGAGTTCTTCCGCGACAACGGCATGCATGCCGTGATCATCTATGACGATCTGTCCAAGCAGGCCGTCGCCTACCGCCAGATGTCGCTGCTGCTGCGCCGTCCGCCGGGCCGCGAAGCCTATCCGGGCGACGTGTTCTACATCCACTCGCGCCTGCTGGAGCGCGCCGCGAAGATGTCGGACAAGAACGGCGCCGGTTCGCTCACCGCCCTGCCGGTCATCGAGACCCAGGCTGGCGACGTGTCGGCCTACATCCCGACCAACGTCATCTCGATCACCGACGGCCAGATCTTCCTCGAGACCGAGCTGTTCTATAAGGGCATCCGCCCGGCCATCAACGTCGGCCTGTCGGTCAGCCGCGTCGGTTCTGCCGCGCAGATCAAGGCGATGAAGCAGGTTGCCGGCTCGATCAAGCTCGAGCTCGCGCAGTACCGCGAAATGGCCGCCTTCGCCCAGTTCGGTTCCGACCTCGATCCGGCGACCCAGCGCCTGTTGAACCGTGGCGCCCGCCTGACCGAGCTGCTCAAGCAGGCGCAGTACCAGCCGCTGCCGGTCGAAGAGCAGGTCGTCTCGATCTATTCGGGCGTGAAGGGCTATCTCGACAAGCTGCCGGTCAGCGCCGTCACCCGCTACGAGCAGACCCTGCTGAACACGGTCCGCACCAAGCATGCCGACCTGCTCAAGGGCATCCGCGAGCAGCAGGCCCTGACCCCGGATCTCGAAGCCAAGCTCAAGGGTGTGCTCGACGAGCTCGCCAAGACCTTCGCCTGAGCCGGCTGAACGAAGGGTAGCGCGTCATGCCTAGCCTCAAGTCACTGCGCGTTCGGATCAACTCGGTCAAATCGACCCAGAAGATCACGAAGGCGATGAAGATGGTGGCAGCCAGCAAGCTGCGCCGCGCCCAGGAGGCGGCCGAGGCCGCGCGTCCTTACGCTGAGCGTATGGCCGGCATCCTCGCCTCGCTGGCGGCCGGCCAGGCCGGCAGCGACACCGCACCCCGGCTGCTGGTCGGCACCGGCCGCGACGATGTGCATCTGCTGGTCGTCGCCACCGCCGAACGCGGCCTGTGCGGCGCCTTCAACTCGTCCATCGTCAAGCTGGCCCGCCGCAAGATCGAGGAGCTGACCGCCCAGGGCAAGACGGTCAAGATCCTCTGCGTCGGCAAGAAGGGCCGCGACCAGCTGCGCCGCGACCATGCCGCCAAGATCGTCGACACCGTCGATCTGGCCAAGGTCAAGCGCGTCGGTTTCGCCGAGGCCCAGGAAATCGCCGACCGCGTGGTGGCGATGTTCGAGGCCGGCGAGTTCGACGTCGCCCATGTCTTCTTCAACAACTTCAAGTCGGTCATCAGCCAGGTGCCGACCGTGCAGCAGCTGATTCCGGCCATGTCGGGCGACACTGCGACGGCCGCGCCCGAGCTGAATGGCGCGATCTACGAGTTCGAGCCGGACGAAGAGACCATTCTCACCCAGCTGCTGCCGCGGAACCTGTCGATGCAGGTCTACCGGGCGCTGCTCGAGAACGCGGCCTCCGAACAGGGCGCCCGCATGTCCGCGATGGACAACGCGACGCGCAATGCCGGCGAGATGATCAAGAAACTCACGACCGTCTACAACCGGTCGCGTCAGGCCCAGATCACCAAAGAGCTTATCGAAATCATCTCCGGCGCCGAGGCCGTATAAACGGCGCGCGCTGGCAGAAACGAGACAGAAGGACGGAGCAGCATCATGGCTACGAGCAAAGCGGGTCGCATCACCCAGGTTATCGGCGCGGTCGTCGACGTTCAGTTCGACGGGCATCTGCCGGCGATCCTCAACGCACTGCATTGCACCAACCAGGGCAACCACCTGGTGCTCGAAGTGGCGCAGCATCTGGGCGAGAACACCGTCCGCACCATCGCGATGGACTCGACCGACGGTCTGGTCCGCGGCATGGAAGTCACCGACACCGGCGCGCCGATCTCGGTGCCGGTCGGCCAGGAGACGCTGGGCCGCATCATCAACGTGATCGGCCAGCCGATCGACGAGCGCGGTCCGGTCAACGCCAAGCAGGCGGCCCCGATCCATGCGCCGGCCCCGGCCTATGTCGACCAGTCGACCGAACAGAAGGTGCTGGTCACCGGCATCAAGGTCGTCGACCTGCTCGCGCCCTATGCCAAGGGCGGCAAGATCGGCCTGTTCGGCGGCGCCGGCGTGGGCAAGACCGTGCTGATCATGGAGCTGATCAACAACATCGCGAAGACCCACGGCGGCTACTCGGTTTTCGCCGGCGTCGGCGAGCGTACCCGCGAGGGTAACGACCTCTATCACGAAATGATGGAATCGGGCGTCATCAAGACCGATGGCCCGGGTTCCAAAGTGGCCCTGGTGTACGGCCAGATGAACGAGCCGCCGGGCGCCCGCGCCCGCGTCGCGCTGACCGGCCTGACGCTGGCGGAATACTTCCGCGACCAGGAAGGCCAGGACGTGCTGTTCTTCGTCGACAACATCTTCCGCTTCACCCAGGCGGGTTCGGAAATGTCGGCGCTGCTCGGCCGTATCCCCTCGGCGGTGGGTTACCAGCCGACGCTGGCCACCGACATGGGCGCCCTGCAGGAGCGCATCACCTCCACCAACAAGGGTTCGATCACCTCGGTGCAGGCGATTTACGTGCCGGCTGACGACTTGACCGACCCGGCGCCGGCCACCTCGTTCGCCCACCTGGACGCCACCACGGTGCTGTCGCGCCAGATCGCCGAGCTGGGCATCTACCCGGCCGTGGATCCGCTCGACTCCACCTCGCGCATCCTGGATCCGCGCATCGTCGGCGACGAGCATTACGACGTCGCCCGCCGCGTGCAGGAAATCCTGCAGAGCTACAAGTCGCTGCAGGACATCATCGCCATCCTGGGCATGGATGAACTGTCGGAAGAGGACAAGCTCACCGTGGCCCGCGCCCGCAAGATCCAGCGCTTCCTGAGCCAGCCCTTCGACGTGGCCCAGGTCTTCACCGGTTCGCCGGGCGTGCAGGTTCCGCTGGCCGAGACGATCCGCGGCTTCAAGGAAATCGTCGAAGGCAAGCACGACCATCTGCCGGAATCGGCTTTCTACATGGTCGGCACCATCGACGAGGCGATTGCCAAGGCGAAGAAGCTGGCCGCCGAAGCGGCCTGAGCCGCAAGGTAAGGAGTTAAGCCATGGCCGAGACCGTCAGGTTCGAACTGGTATCGCCGGAGAAGCTGCTGCTGGCTCTGGATGCCGAAATGGTGGTCGTGCCCGGCGAGGGCGGCGATTTCGGCGTGCTGCCGGGTCACACCCCACTGATCTCGACCATCCGCAACGGCATCATCGAGGTCACCGTCGATGGCCGCGTGGCCGAGCGCATCTTCGTCGCCGGCGGCTTCGCCGAAGTGGCCAACGACAAGCTGACCGTGCTGGCCGAAGAGGCCGTGCCGGTGGCCAAGCTCGACCGCGCCAAGGTCGAGCAGATGCTGAAAGACGCCCGCGAGGATGTCGAGGACGCCAAGGACGACCACGCCAAGGCCCGCGCCAATGCGCAGGTCGAAAAGTATACGGCGATGCTCGAGGCGGCGGCGTAAGTACTCAGATCGCCATTGTAAGTTTTAGTGTCATGGCCGGGCTTGTCCCGGCCATCCACGTTTCAGGGGCCACTTAAAAATGGCCCTTGATTATTGAGCAGAATGTACCATTTTTGTTCTTAACGCTGTTGGTCATCGTGAATCAACTTCACCCCCGCCGTCATGCCACGGCTTGGCCGTGGCATCCACGAGTGCCTCTCTTTTGGAGCGAGCAAAGGCGTGGATGCCCGGGTCAAGCCCGGGCATGACGACAAAAATTAATCGCGAAGACTGTTATACTTGCGCTTGGCCAATTCAGCCGGGATCACCGTAAGTCGTGAAGGCCCGCCGCCATGAAGATGGCTCTCGGGATAGGTGAGCTCCCACAAGCGTTTGTCATTCGGATCACGGAACAACGTGTCCCAGCCGCTTGCATCAGCCCCGATTTTTTCAAGATGGCCGGAGATCAAACGCTCAATGCGTCGGCAGATCACGTCCGGTTGTCCGCTATCCCATGACCCCCGCAGATCAAATTCGTTGGACTGTAACGTCATGAGAATCCTGTTCACCGTTTGATGATCTGCTCATCCACACCGCGCCGATGCTCCCAGCCGGCGCGTTCGAGTTCGGGCCTGGCCTGTACCTCCTCCGGCCAGCCGACGCATAAATACGCCACCAGTTTCCAGTCCGGCTCGACGTCGAGATCGCGCGTCAGCGCCTCCGGCTCGAAGATCGAGACCCAGCCGGCGCCCAGGCCGGCCGCGCGGGCCGCCAGCCAGAAGCCGTAGACCGCCATCACCGCCGAGTAATCCAGCATCTCGGGCATGGTGCGCCGGCCAAGCCCGTGGCCCTGGCTTGTCGCCTCGTCGCAGAAAATGGCGAGATGCACCGGTGCCTCTTTCAGGCCGGCGAGTTTCAGCGAGGCATAGAGCTTCGCCTGCTCGCCGCTGTAATCCGACAGCGCCTCTTTATTCGCCCGTTCGAAATTGGCCACCACCTTGGCGCGCCGCGCCGCGTCTTCCACCAGCACAAAGCGCCAGGGCTGGCTGTTGCCCACGCTGGGCGCCAGGGCGGCGACCTCCAGCAGCCGGGCGATCAGCTCGCCCGGCACCGGATCGGTCCTGAAACGGCGCACGTCGCGCCGCCAGGCCATCAGCTCTTTCAGCCGGTCCTGGAAGTCCGCGTCGAAGACGGGTGGCGAAACATCCTTCATCGCTCCGGATGATATATCTCGCCGCCCTGTTTGCGGAAGCGTTCCGCCATCTCCGCCATGCCTGTTGTCGCGGCGACATCATTCTGCTGCCGGGCGGCGTCGCGCACCTCCTGGCTGATTTTCATCGAGCAGAATTTCGGCCCGCACATCGAGCAGAAATGCGCCGTCTTGTGCGCCTCTTTCGGCAGGGTCTGGTCATGGAACTGCGCCGCCGTCTCGGGGTCCAGGCTTAAGTTGAACTGGTCCTCCCAGCGGAATTCGAACCGCGCGCGGCTCAAGGCGTCGTCGCGCCGCGCGGCCCCCGGATGGCCTTTCGCCAGGTCGGCGGCATGGGCCGCGATGCGATAGGTGATCACGCCGGTCTTCACGTCGTTGCGGTCGGGCAGGCCGAGATGCTCCTTCGGCGTGACGTAGCAGAGCATGGCGCAACCATACCAGCCGATCATCGCGGCGCCGATGCCGCTGGTGATGTGGTCATAACCCGGCGCGATGTCGGTGGTGAGCGGCCCCAGCGTATAGAACGGCGCCTCGCCGCAGGTTTTGAGCTGCTTGTCCATGTTGGCCTTGATCTTGTGCATGGCAACATGGCCCGGCCCCTCGATCATCACCTGAACGCCCTTCTCCCAGGCGATCTTCGTCAGCTCGCCCAACGTCTCCAGTTCGGCGAACTGGGCGGCATCGTTGGCATCCGCCGTCGAGCCCGGCCGCAAGCCGTCGCCCAGCGAGAAGCTGATGTCATAGGCCCGCATGATGTCGCAGATGTCCTCGAAATGCGTGTAGAGGAAATTCTCCTGATGATGCGCCAGGCACCATTTCGCCATGATCGACCCGCCTCGGCTGACGATGCCGGTCACACGCTGCGCGGTGAGCGGGATATAGCTGAGCCGCACGCCGGCATGGATGGTGAAATAATCCACGCCCTGTTCGGCCTGCTCGATCAGGGTGTCGCGATAGACCTCCCAGGTCAGGTCCTCGGCTTTGCCGTTCACCTTCTCCAGCGCCTGGTAGATCGGCACCGTGCCGATCGGCACCGGGGAATTGCGGATGATCCAGTCGCGGATGTTGTGGATGTTGCGGCCGGTGGAGAGGTCCATCACCGTGTCGGCGCCCCAGCGGATCGCCCAGACCATCTTGTCCACCTCCTCGGCCACCGAGGAGGTGACGGCGGAATTGCCGATATTGGCATTCACCTTCACCAGGAAATTGCGGCCGATGATCATCGGCTCCAGTTCCGGATGGTTGATGTTGCAGGGGATGATGGCGCGGCCGCGCGCGATTTCCTCGCGCACGAAATCCGGCGTCACGAAATCGGGGATCGATGCGCCGAAATCCTCGCCGTCACGTTTCGCCAATTCTTTCCGCGCCTCGTTCTCGCGGATGGCGACATATTCCATCTCCGGCGTGACGATGCCGCGCCGGGCATATTCGAACTGCGTGACGGCGGCATTGCCTCTGGCGCGCAGGGGCCGGTGAGAAAGCGGAAATGCAGGCACGCTGCTTGCCCCACCATTATCGGCGGCCTGCACGGTGCGGCCGTCATAGGCTTCGACATCGCCGCGCGCCTCGATCAGCGCCGTGCGCCAGCGCGGCAGGCCACGGTTGATGTCGATCTCGGCCTCGGGATCGGTATAGGGCCCCGAGGTATCGTAGACCGGCAGCGGCGGCTCGCCGGCCGAAGGATGCGTGGCGATCTCGCGGTGCGGCACGCGCAGTTGCGGATGCAGCAGGCCCGGCTGATAGACCTTGTTTGAGGCCGGCAGCGGACCTGTCGTGATCTTGAAATTGGGGGCGTCGGTAAGCTTGTCCATGGGATTTCCTTCTCGTGTGACGACAGGAAATCCGGGATGTGGTGGATGTTCGCGGAATGCAGGCGACGAGCATGGCTGGTACGCCTGAACGACCGTTCCCTCCGCCGGCATGACCCGGATCAGGTTCACGAAACCGCGCATTCGCGCGATTTCTCAGGGTCACGGCGTTGCAGGGAAGGGCCCTGCCGGCCGAATCTCAGCGCCCTAGCGGCGCCCCCCTCGGTAAGGTCGATGGTGGCGCAGGGTGGCTGCCGGGTCAACCCGTCAGATCAGGCCCTTCTCGCGCAGACTGACATGGCCCTTGCGGCCGACGATCAGGTGATCGTGCAGCTCGATGCCCATCACGGATGCGGCCTGGCGCACCTGGCGCGTCATCTCCACATCGGCGCGCGAGGGCGTCGGGTCGCCGCTGGGATGGTTATGCACCAGGATCAGGGCGGCGGCGTTCAGTTCCAGCGCGCGCTTCACCACCTCGCGCGGATAGACCGGCGTGTGGTCCACGGTGCCGCGCTGCTGTGCCTCGTCGGCGATGATCTGGTTCTTGCGGTCGAGAAACAGAATCCGAAACTGCTCCACGCCTTCATGCTGGAGCGCGGCGCGGCAGTAATCGAGCAGGGCCTGCCAGTTGGAGATCGCCGGCCGCTGCATGGCGTCTTCCTTCAGCAGCCGCAGCCCGGCCTCGCGGGTGACCTTCAGCGCGGCGATCACCGCCTCGCCGCAGCCCGGCACCTTCATCAGCCGCTCGGGCGCCGCCGACAGAACGGCACCCAGCGAGCCGCATTCGGCGATCAGCGCCTTGGCCAGCGGTTTCACATCGCCATTGCGGAACACGCCGAACAGGATCAGTTCGAGGATTTCATAATCGGGTATGCCGGCGCCGCCGCTTTCCAGGAAACGGGTCCGCAATCTTGCGCGATGGCCGTGGTAATGCGGTTTTGTGTCTGCGTCGTCGTCTGCGGCAGTCATGGCCTTCGCGGTCCGGTGCCGCAGCCTAGCATGACCATGAGGGCAGGGGAATCTGCCGGGGCGCTCAGTCGGCGGGGGTCGCGGCCGGCTTGCGGGGATGCAGCATGCCGGCGGCCAGCAGGGCCGCAAGGATGGTGATCGTGGTGCAGATGCCGGCCGCCAGCAGGAAGCCGTCGCTGAAAGCGGTGCGGGCGATGCGGATCAGGTCCGCGCCGATGGCCGCCGGCAGTGCGGCCGCCACCGTCAGGGCGCCGGCCAGGGTATTGATGGCGGCCTCGGCGGCGGCGGTATCGAGGCCGGCGGGCATCTGTGCCGCCACGCTGTCGCGATAGATGGCGGTGGCGATGCTGCCCAGCACGGCGATGCCCAGGGCGCCGCCGAATTCGGCGGCGGTTTCCGATATGGCCGAAGCGGCACCGGCGCGCTCCGGCGGTGCGGCGCCGACGATAAGGTCGGTGGTGAAAGTGAAGACCGGCGACAGGCCGAGGGCAAACACGATGAAGGCCGTCATCAGCAGCACGAAGCTGTCGAAGGCGATGGCGCCGGCCAGCAGGGCGAACCCGATAGCCGCCACGCCCAGTCCGGCCGCTACGATCTGCGCGGGCGGCATGCGGCGGGCCAGGCCCGGCGCCAGGATCGAGCCGGCAATGAAGGCCAGGCCCGACGGCGCGGTCCACAGGCCGGCGGTGAAGGGATCCATGCCCAGCACGAGCTGCAGATACTGCGCGCCATAGAGGAAGATACCGAAGGCGGCGAAAATCCCCAGGATGTTGATCGCCAGCGCGGCGCTGAAGGCGGGATTGCGGAACAGGGCCAGGTCGATCAGCGGATCGGCCAGCTGGCGCTGCCGCCGTACGAAGGCAACACCGATGCCGATGCCGGCAAGAATGATTACAACCGGCAGCCAGCCCAGGCCTGTCTCGGCGATGCGTTTGATGCCATAGATCACCGCCAGCACGGCGGCCAGAGACAGGACGGCGCTGGGGATGTCGATGCTGCCGGCATCGGGATCGCGGTATTCCGGCAGCAGGCGCGGACCCAGGATGAGAAGCAGCACCATCACCGGCACGGCGATCAGGAAGACCGAGCCCCACCAGAACCAGGTGAGCAGCAGGCCGCCGATCACTGGCCCCAGCGCGCCGCCGGCCGAAAAGCTGGCGATCCAGATGCCGATGGCGAAGGTGCGCTGCCGTGGATCGTGGAACATGTTGCGGATCAGCGACAATGTGGAGGGCGCCAGCGTTGCGGCCGCCACACCCAGCGCGGCGCGGGCGGCGATCAGCAGTTCGGCCGTGGGCGCGAAGGCGGCCAGCACGGATGCGATGCCGAAAGCGGTGGCGCCGATCATCAGGATACGACGACGGCCGATGCGGTCGCCCAGCGTGCCCATGGTGATCAGTGAACCGGCCACCAGGAAGCCGTAGATGTCGACGATCCACAGCAGTTGCGCGCTGGTTGGATTCAGGTCGGCGCTGAGATGCGGGATCGCGAGGTTCAGCACCGTCAGGTCCATGGAATAGAGCAGGCAGGGCAGGGCCAGAACGGCCAGGCCGACCCATTCCCGCCGCGTGGCCTGCGGCGGGTCGGAGGGTGATGCGGCGGCTGGGTCTGGACTGCGTTCGGTCATGGCAACCTGCGGCGATTCGGGCTGCGAAGTATGGCGCTGTTATGTTGCAGGCGCGATATCCGTCATCACATCCACCATGCGGATGCGGAAAGACTGCTGACAGAGTCTGTCAGCAGCAGCGCAGCCGGCCTTCTGTATTGGGCGTTCAGATATAGGGCGGCTTGTGCCAGCCCTTGGGCGAGAGCGTGAATATCTCGTAGCCGGTCTCGGTCACGCCGATGGAATGCTCGAACTGCGCCGACAGCGAGCGGTCCTTGGTCACCGCCGTCCAGCCATCGGAGAGCAGCTTCACCTGCCACTTGCCGGCATTCACCATGGGTTCGATGGTGAAGAACATGCCGGCCTTCAGCGGCACGCCGGTGCCGGGTTCGCCGTAATGCAGGATGTTGGGTGGTTCGTGGAAGATGCGGCCCAGGCCATGACCGCAGAAATCGCGCACCACCGAAAAACGCTCCTTCTCGACGAAACTTTGGATGGCATGGCCGATATCGCCGGTGGTGGCGCCGGGCTTCACCACTTCGATGCCGCGCATCATCGCTTCATAGGTGATGTCGCAGATGCGCCGGCCTTTCACGCCCACATCGCCGAGCAGGAACATGCGGCTTGTATCGCCGTGCCAGCCGTCGAGGATGACGGTGACGTCGATATTCAGGATGTCGCCATCCTCCAGCACCTTGTCGCCCGGGATGCCGTGGCAGACCACATGGTTGACCGAGGTGCAGATCGATTTGGGGAAGCCGCGATAGCCCAGCGGCGCCGGCACGGCGCCATGCTCGACGATGTAATTGTGGCACAGCTCATCCAGTCGGCCCGTGGTCACGCCGGGCACCACGAAGGGGGTGATGTAGTCCAGCGTCTCGGCGGCCAGACGACCGGCCCTGCGCATGCCCTCGAAATCCGCCGGGCTGTGCAGCCGGATGGCGCCTGGGCGGAGGTCGTCGTCCTCGTCCGTGTCGATGATGGCGCGGGCCTGGGTCTGGTTCACGGCAGAAATCCGATATTATTGCAAAATCAGCATGTTACGGGCCAATCGGCAGGGGCCGGTCCAGCACGATGCCGGCCTCCGTAACGCGACAGGCGTAACATAGCGCCTCGACCCCGGCATTCCTAGCCTCGATGAACCCGGCGGCATAGGCGGGGTCGCAGTCGCCGGCGATGCGGAAACTGGTGCAATCCCCGCGCTGAACCAGGAACAGCATCACGGCGCGGTGGCCGGCTGCCACCATGGCGGCCAGTTCGCGCAGATGCTTGGCGCCGCGCGCCGTCACGCAATCGGGGAACTCGGCCAGGCCCGCCTGCCGCATCAGGTGCACGTTCTTCACTTCCAGATAGCAGTCGGGTCGTCCGGCGCCGGAGAGCAGGAAATCCACCCGGCTGTTGCCGCCATAGGCGACTTCCGGGCGATGGGTATCGTAACCCTCCAGTTCGGCGATGCGGCCCTGGGTCAGGGCTTCGGCCACCAGGCGGTTGGGCAGCGTGGTGTCGATGCCGACCAGGGCGCCATCGGCCTCGGCCAGGACCCAGCCCCAGGCCAGCTTGCCGCGGCCGGGTTTGAGCCAGACGCGGCTGCCGGGTGTGTCCAGCCCCAGCATGGCGCCGGGATTGGGACAGTGCACCGTGGCCTCGCTGCCGTCGGAGAATCTTACATCGGCGAGGAAGCGCTTGTAGCGCCGCAGCAAAACGGCGGGGGTGAGGGGCTGGGGGAAGTCCATGCCTCCGGCTATAGCGGCCGCTGGTCTGCCCGTCCAGCGCGTGCTATGTCCTGTGCGCCATGACGGAAACGCCCGAAATCGCCAACCCCAAAATCGTTACGGCGGCCATGCTAGTGATCGGCAACGAGATCCTCTCGGGCCGGACCCGCGATGCCAACATGCATTTCCTGGCCGGCAAGTTGACCGAACTGGGTATCCGCCTGCGCGAGGCCCGCGTGGTGCCCGATATCGAAGCAACGATCATCGCGGCCGTGAACGACCTGCGCGCGCGCTACGACTATGTGTTTACCTCGGGCGGTATCGGCCCGACCCATGACGACATCACGGCCGACTGCATCGCCAAAGCTTTCGGTGTGGGTATCGACGTGCATCCGGAGGCCCGCCGCCGGCTTGAGGCGCATTACGAAGCCGGCATGCTGAATGCCGCCCGCCTGCGCATGGCCCGCATTCCCGATACCGCCACGCTGATCGACAATCCGGTTTCGGCCGCGCCCGGTTTCCGCATCGGCAACGTGATGGTGATGGCCGGCGTGCCCAAGATATTCGAGGCCATGGTGGCCAGCGCCGCGCCCACGCTCGTCGGCGGCGACAGGCTGCTCTCGCGTACCGTGCTGGCGCTGGTGCCCGAGGGCGCGGTGGCCGAGGATCTGGGCAAATTACAGGCCGAGTATCCCGACGTTGATATGGGCTCCTATCCCGCTTTCCGGTCGGGCAAGGCGTCCACCGCCATCGTGCTGCGCTCGACCGACAAAGCCCGGCTGGATGCCGCGTCCGAGGCGATGTATGCGATTTTCCGCCGCATGGGCGGCGAGCCGTTCGAGAACGAGATCGTCTGATGCGCCGTTTCTCCGCAGCTGCGGTTCTGGCCGTGGCCTTCGCCTTTCCCGTGTCCGCCCAGCAGCAGGCCCCGGCCCAAATTGTGGCCCAAACCCCAACCCAAACTCCGGCCGCCCTGCAGCCGCCGCCGCGTTTCCTGGCGAAAGACCTGCAGGCCATGTGCGAAGGCGCCGATGGCAGCGTGCGGCTGGCCGGCTGCCTGCGGTATCTGCAGGGCGCGGTGGCGCTCTATGAACTTGCGGTGGCCGACGGCAAGGATTTGACCTGGTTCTGCGCGCCGCGCGAGGCGCCGGCAAGCATGCTGCGCCAGCAATTCGTGGAATGGGCGCGCGATAATGCCGACCAGATGAGTTCGGATGCCATACAGGCGGTGAAGCTGGCGCTGGCCGATGCCTATCCCTGCCAGGGCGACTAGCGCAGCAATCCAAGGTGCGGCCCCGATTATGCCGCAATCGCCTGTCAGCCTGACTGGACTATAATCATGTCGGCCGGCGGAGACCGGCAGACGGATATGCCATGCGCAGCACCCGGTTCGTGTACCTTGTCGTTGCTCTGTTGATTGGCCCGCTGGCCGCCTGCGGCCCGCCGCTCGCCTGGCAGCGGCCAAATACCTCGCTGGCCGATACCGAACTGGACAGCCGGGAATGTGCGGCGCTGGCGCGGGACCAGGCTTTCCGCGAAAGCATGTTCGGTCCACCCTTCGGGTATTATGGTTACCCCTATGGACGCTATGCCTTCGGTCCTTATCCCTGGGGCTATTACGGGCCACGTTATGGCTTTTCCGACTCTTTCATGTGGCGCGGCCAACGGGAAAGCGAATTGCAGAATTTCTGCCTGCGGGCACGCGGCTATCGGCTGATGCCGGTGGCGCAGTAGGAGGGGCCGTATGAAAACGCCTGCCACCAGCTTCATCTTCGCGGCCTTCCTGCTGTCGGGTTGTACCGCCAGCACGGAATGGTCGCGGTCGGATACCAGCCTGGAGCAGCGCCTGGCTGATGAGAAAGATTGTGCCGAAATCGCCTCTTGGCAGGCGCTGGATGAAAGTTTCGCCTCCGGCCCGAAATACCCACCCTATCGCGACACGCAATTCATCTATGGCGGCGATGACGATGGCGGCGGTATTTCCACCAGCTACAGCCGGCGCGGCGCGCGGGAATACGAACTGACCGAGTATTGCATGCGCCAGCGCGGTTATGTGCTGGTGCCAATCGCCAAACCATGAAACGCATCCTGCTTCTGGCGCTGCTGTTATCGGCCTGTGCCACGGCGCAGACGGAATGGGTGCGCAGCGACACGACGATGGCGCAGCGCGACAGGGACGAGAAGGAATGCGGCGAGATTGCCGCAGGACAGGCGCTGGATGAAAGCATGTCTTCCCGACCGCTCTATCCGCCCTGGACCGGGACCGGCTTCAATCGCGGTTTCCCGTGGTCGCCGTTCTATCGCGGCCATGAATCGCCATCGTATTTCGACCGTGGCCCGAGACAGTACGAACTAACCGAATACTGCATGCGCCAACGCGGCTATACGCTGCAGAAGATCACGCCAGCTCCGAAATAAGTTCCTCGGCCTTGTGGCAGGCCACGTTGCGCCCATCCGTCATGCGGCGCAGAAGCGGCGTCTCGCTGCGGCAGCGTGCATCGGCATAACGGCAGCGTTCGGCCAGCGCGCAACCATCGGGCAGGTGAGTTGGGCTGGGCGGATTGCCTTGCAACAGGGCATGGCGGCGGCGCTGCCCAGGTGCCGGTGGCACGGGCTGGGGCAGGGCGGCCAGCAGGGCCTCGGTATAAGGATGCGCCGGCCGGGCGAAGATCGTGGCCGTATCGCCATGTTCCACCACGCGGCCGAGATACATCACCGCCACCTTCGGGCAGAGCTGGTCGATCACGGCCAGGTTATGACTGATGAACAGGTAGGTCACGCCATGGCGTTCCTGCAGGTCGGCCATCAGGTTCAGCACCTGGGCCTGCACCGAGACATCAAGTGCCGAGACGGCCTCGTCGGCGACGATCAGCTTCGGCCGCGTGATCAGGGCGCGGGCGATGGCGATGCGCTGGCGTTGGCCACCGGAGAATTCATGCGGGTATTTCTCCATGTCGGCAGGCCGCAGGCCGACGGTTTCCAGCGCTTCGGCGATGCGCGCGTGTCGTTCGGCTTTCTCCAGCCGCTCCAGCGCATCCAGCGGCTCGGCCACGATGCGGGCCACGGTCAGGCGCGGATCGAGCGAACCATAGGGATCCTGGAACACCATCTGGAAATCGCGCCGCGCCGCGCGCAGCTCGGCAGCACCCAAGCTGTTCAGGTCGCGACCGGCGACGCGGATGCTGCCCCGATCGGGGTGTTCCAGGGCCATGACGAGGCGTGCCAGCGTGGACTTGCCGCAGCCTGACTCGCCCACCACGCCGAGATTCTCGCCGGCCCGGATCTGCAGGGAAACACCGTTGATGGCATGGACCTTCTGCGGTGCCGCAAAGGGCAGGCTGCGCGGCAGGGGATAGGCCTTTTGGACGTCGTTGATCTCGACCAGCGCGCTCATGGCCGCTCCCGCGTCATGTCGGTGCGCCAGCATTCCGCGCCGTGCTGCGGCCCTACCGGCACAAAGGGCGGGAAGTCGTTAGCGCAGCGCGGCTCGGCCAGCGCGCAGCGCGGCGCAAAGGCGCAGGCCGCGCCCAGGTCGCGCAGGTCGGGCACCACGCCGGGGATGGTGGGCAGGCGCGGCCGGGGATGGGGCTGGCCTGCTGCCAGCCGCGGCATGGCGGCAAACAGGCCGCGCGCATAAGGGTGACGCAGGCCGGCGAAGACCTCGCGGACCGGCCCGGTCTCGACGGCGCGGCCGGCATACATCACCAGCACGCGGTCCACCGTTTCAGCGATCACGCCCAGATCGTGGCTGATCAGGATCAGCGCCATGCCGCTGTCATCTACCAGTTTGCGGATCAGGTCGAGAATCTGGCCCTGGATGGTGACGTCCAGCGCGGTGGTCGGTTCGTCGGCAATCAGGATGTCGGGGTCGCAGGCCAGCGCCATGGCGATCATCACGCGCTGGCGCTGGCCGCCCGACATCTGGTGCGGATAGGAATCCAGCCGTGCGCGCGGATTGGGGATGCCGACGCGGTCGAGCAGTTCCACCGCGCGTTCGTAAGCCTGCCGGCGGCTGAGGCCGAGATGCTGCTGCAGCGGTTCGGCGATCTGGTCGCCGATGCGATGCAGTGGATTGAGCGAGGTCATCGGCTCCTGGAAGATCATCGCCAGGCGATTGCCGCGCAGACCGCACATCCGGCGCTCGTCGTATCGCAGGATGTCGTCGCCACGGAACAACACGCTACCGCCGGCATGGCCGTTATCCGGCAGCAGGCCCATCAGGGCCAGGGCGGTCAGCGACTTGCCGCAGCCGGATTCGCCGACGATCCCCAGCGTCTCGCCGCGCCGCAAGGTAAAATCCAGGCCGCGCACGGCTTCGGCCGGGCCGCGTGCGGTGGCCAGCGTCACGCGCAGGTCGCGCACGGCAAGCAGGGTTTCGTTCGTCGCATCACCGCTCATGGCGTTACTGCTCATCGCATCACCGCTGCCGCGACAGGCGCGGATCTGTCAGATCGCGCAGGCCGTCGCCCAGCAGGTTGAAACCCAGCACGGCGATGGCGATGGCCAGGCCGGGAAACACCGCCAGATAGGGGGCGCGGAACACCATGGTCTGCGCCTCGTTCAGCATGCGGCCCCAGGATGGCGTCGGCGGCTGGGTGCCAAGCCCGAGATAGGACAACGCCGCCTCGGCCAGGATGGCGAGCGCGAACTGGATGGTGGCCTGCACCACAATCACCGCCAGGATATTGGGCAGCACATGCTCCAGCGTAATGCGGAAACCGCCCTTGCCGGCACTGCGCGCGGCCAGAATGTAGTCGCGCGACCAGACCGCGTTGGCCGAACCACGCACCACGCGGGCGAAAACCGGGATGTTGAAGATGGCGATGGCGACGATGGAGTTCATCGTGCTGGGGCCAAACACAGCGGCCAGCAGGATCGCCGAGAGGATGGCCGGAAAGGCGAAGGTGAAATCGGCGAAGCGCATCACCAGTTCCTCGATCCAACCGCGCCGCGCCGCGGCCAGCAGGCCCAGTGCGCTGCCTGCCAGCAGGCCGATGCCGACGGCGACCAGCCCCACCAGCAGAGAATTCTGCGCGCCGGTGAGGACCAGCGAAAGCACGTCGCGGCCGAAACTGTCGGTGCCCAGCCAGTGCTCGGCCGAAGGCAGGGCCATGCGCTTGCGGATATTCATCGCGGTCGGCGCATAGGGCGTCCAGACCAGCGACAGCAGCGCCATGCCGAGCACAAAGCCCGAGAGCAGGGCGCCGACGGCAAAGCTGCGGTGGCGCAGGGCGCGGCGGAACACGAGTGTGGTCTCAGACATCGCGGCCCTTCAGTCGCGGATCGATCACCGCATAAAGCACGTCGACCACAAAATTCACTGCCACCACGGTGAAGGCTAGCAGGATCACGGCAGCCTTCACCACTTCGATGTCGCGGTTGCTGATCGCCTGGAAGACCAGCCGGCCGAGGCCGGGCAGGGAGAAGACCTGCTCGACCACGATGGTGCCGGTGAGCAGATTGCCGAATTGCAGTCCGATCACGGTGATCACCGGGATCAGGGCATTGCGCAGCACATGACGCCACAGGGCCTGGCTGCGGCTCAGGCCCTTGGCGCGGGCGGTGCGCACAAAATCCTCGCGCAGCACCTCCAGTACGGCCGACCGGGTAATACGGGCGAGGATCGCGGCCTGCACCACGGCCAGCGAGATGCCCGGCAGGATCAGGCTGAGCATCGCCGGGCCGAAGCCGGCGCGCCAGCCCGGGAAGCCGCCGGCCGCCAGCCAGCCGAGATTGACGGCGAACAGCAGGATCAGCAGCAGGCCGAACCAGAAATTGGGGATCGAGATGCCGAGCTGGCTGATGCCCATGATGATGACATCGCCCGCCCTGTTGTGCCGGGCGGCGGCGAAGACGCCCAGGCCCAGGGCCAGCACCACTGTGAGCAGCATGGCGAACAGGGCCAGCGGATAGGTGAGTGCCAGCCGTTCGGCGATCAGCGGCCAGACCGGCGTCTTGTAGGCATAGGAGATGCCGAAATCGCCCTGCAGCAGGGCGGCCATCCAGCCGACATAGCGTTCCAGCACCGGCCGGTCGAGGCCGTATTCATGGCGGAAGACGGCAAGCTGCTCGTCGGTGGCGTCGATCCCCAGCACCAGCAGGGCCGGGTCGCCGGGCAGGATCTCCAGCACCAGAAAGATGATCACCGAGGTGGCCAGCAGGGTGGCGAGCAGGGTGGCGAAGCGTTTGAGCAGGAAGGCCGGCATCAGGCCGCTCCCGCCTGCCGGCGCCGCTCGGCCAGCCGTTCCAGCAGGGCATGTTTGCCGGCGGCGTCCAGGGTCGGCCAGACGCCGATTTCCTCGCCGGTGCGGAAACAGCCCAGGCACCAGCCGCTGCGGCGGTCGATGCTGCACACCTTGTTGCAGGGCGAGGGCGGCGGGTCGTCGATCATGGCGGAATTATGGCAGCCGGAAGCGGAATTCACAGGCCCGTGAGGGGCTTGGCGGGCTGCAAAATGCCGTGGGGGGCTTGAACCGGGGGCATGGAAACTCTTATCTAGCGGGCGCCGCGGGACGGAGGCCGTTCCGGGCTGGCAGGGGATTCAGTAAGACGATGATCGACATAAAAAATCTGGTCAAGCAATTCGGTCCGTTCACCGCTGTCGACCATATCAGTTTCAGCGTTGCCAAGGGTGAGGTGCTCGGCTTCCTCGGGCCCAACGGCGCCGGCAAATCCACCACCATGAAGATGCTGTGCGGGTTCCTGAACCCGACCTCGGGCAGCATCTCGGTCTGCGGCCACGACGTGGAGGCCGATCCGCTGGCGGCCAAGGCCAGCATCGGCTATCTGCCCGAAGGCGCGCCCAGCTATGCCGACATGACGGCGCGCGGGTTCCTCGATTTCATCGCCGATGTGCGCGGCATGAACGGCAAGGACCGTGACTGGCGGCTGGACAAGGTAATCGATCAGGTCAACATCAAGGATGTACTGGACCAGCCGATCGATACGCTGTCCAAGGGCTACAAGCGCCGCGTCGGCCTGGCCCAGGCGATCCTGCATGATCCGCCGGTGCTGGTGCTGGACGAGCCGACCGACGGCCTCGACCCGAACCAGAAGCACGAGGTGCGCGGCCTGATCCAGGCCATGGCGCGCGACAAGGCCATCATCATCTCCACCCATATCCTTGAGGAAGTGGAAGCGGTGTGCAGCCGTGCCATCGTGATCGCCCGGGGCCGCATCGTCGCCGAGGGTCGCCCCGAAGGCCCAATCGGATCTAATGGCGGCTGGCGCATCGGCGACATCCTCGCCGCGCCCGGCAAGCTCGATGCCGCCTTCCGCCAAGTGACGCAAGCCCGCGCGGCCTGACCAGGATACTCGCCATGAAGCCCATGCTCGCTGTCTTCCGCCGCGAAATCGCCGGCTATTTCGCCACCCCGGTGGCCTATGTCTTCATCGTGGTGTTCCTGTTCACCGCCGGCATCTTCACCTTCTATCTCGGCCAGTTCTTCGAACGCGGCCAGGCCGACCTGAAGGCCTTCTTCCTGTTCCATCCCTGGCTTTACCTGTTCTTCCTGCCGGCCATCGCCATGCGGCTGTGGGCCGAGGAGCGCAAGGCCGGCACCATCGAGCTGCTGCTGACCCTGCCGATCCCGCTCTGGGCCGCGGTGGCTGGCAAGTTCCTGGCCGCCTGGGCCTTTGCCGGCATCGCGCTGGCGCTGACCTTTCCCCTCTGGCTCACGGTCAACTGGCTGGGTTCGCCCGATAACGGCGTGATCCTGGCCGGCTATATCGGCAGCCTGCTGATGGCCGGGGCCTATCTCGCCATCGGCAGCTGCATGTCGGCGGTAACCAAGAACCAGGTGATCGCCTTTGTGGTGGCCGTGCTGGTCTGCTTCATCTTCACCGTTTCGGGCGCGCCGATGGTGCTGAGCTTCTTCCAGGGCTGGGCACCGGCTCTGGTGGTCGACACCATCGCCTCCTTCAGCTTCCTGGGGCATTTCAACGCCATCACCGAGGGCGTGATCGACCTGCGCGACCTGGTGTTCTTCATCTCCCTGATCGTGGTCTGGCTCTATGCCACCGCCGTCGTCGTCGATTTCAAGAAAGCGGGCTGAGATCGCATCATGAAAACCGGCAGCAAAGCCCTTCTCACCGGCACCGGCCTGATCGCCGCCTTCGCGATCTTCTTCGCCGTCAACATCATCGCCAACCAGGGTCTACGCGACACCCGCATCGACCTGACCGAAGCGCGGCTCTACACATTGTCCGACGGCACGCGCAATGTGCTGAAGGCGATCCCCGAGCCGATCACGCTGCGCTTCTTCTTTTCCGACAAGCTGGCCGGCAACGCGCCGCAGCTCAGGCAGTATGGCGCCCGCGTGCGCGAGCTGCTGGAGCGCTATGCGGCGCTGTCGAACGGCATGCTGCGGCTTGAGGTGATCGACCCCGAGCCCTTCACCGAGGCCGAGGATCGCGCCGTGCAGGCCGGCCTGCAGGGTATCAACCTGCCGGGCGGGCAGCTCTATTTCGGCCTGGTGGCCAGCAACACGCTGGACCAGCAGCAGACCATCCCCTTCTTCCAGGCCGAGAAGGAGCAGTTCCTCGAATACGACCTCACCAAGCTTATTTATGCCCTGAGCAATCCGAAGAAGCCGACCGTCGGCATCCTCGGCAGCCTGCCGCTGGAATACGGCCCGGGCGGCATGATGGCAGCCATGCGCGGCCAGTCGCAGCCCTATCTGATCCTCGACCAGATCAAGCAGTTCTTCGTCGTGAAGATGCTGGATGCGACCAAGCCCGAGGAGATCGACGACAAGCTCTCCGTCCTGATCCTGGCGCATCCCAAGGACCTTTCGGCCCAGGCGCAGTATGCCGTCGACCAGTTCGTGCTGAAAGGCGGCCGGCTGATCGTCTTCGCCGATCCCTATTCCGAAACCATGGCCGCCATGCCAAACCCGATGACGGGCCAGCCGATGCCGCCGGGCGCCGACCAGTCGTCGCTGCTGCCCGATCTGTTCAAGGCCTGGGGCATCGAGGTGGTGCCGGGCAAGTTCGTCGCCGACCTAGCCCTGGCCCAGCGCGTGCAGACCGGCCGCAGCGGCCCGGCCGCCGTGGTCGACTACATCCCGTGGCTGGCCATTCCGGGCGACCGGCTGAGCCAGGAGGATGTCGTCACCGCCGACCTCACGCAGATCAATGCCGCCTCGATGGGTGCGATCCGCAAGCTCGACGGCGCCGCCGTCACGCTCACGCCGCTGATCAGCTCGTCGAACCAGGCCATGCTGATGGACACGAACGACCTGCAGGGCGATCCGAACCCGCAGGTGCTGGCCGAGAAATTCAAGCCGACGGGCGAGACCTACACCCTGGCGGCCCGCATCAGCGGCCCGGCCAAGACGGCCTTCCCGAACGGTGCGCCGGCGGTGGAGAAGAAAGACGGCGAGAAGCCGGCCGAACAGAAGCCGGCGGCAGCGCAGGTGATGGAAAGCACCAAGCCGATCAACGTGCTGCTGGTGACCGATGCCGATCTGCTTGACGACCGCTTCTGGGTGCGCAGCCAGCAGATGTTCGGTCAGAACCTGTATGTGCCGATCGCGGCCAACGCCGATTTCCTGGTCAACGCGATCGACAACATGTCGGGCTCGGGCGATCTCATCGGCCTGCGCAGCCGTGGCCGCTCGCAGCGCCCGTTTGAGCTGATCGACAACATGCGCCGCCAGGCCGAGCAGCAGTTCCTTGCCCGCCAGAAGGCGCTGGAGCAGAAGCTGGAAGCGACCCAGAAGCAGCTGGCCGACCTGCAGTCGAAGACCCAGGAGCAGTCCAATGCCTTGCTCAGCGCCGAGCAGCAGGCGGCGATGGATGCCTTCCGCGACGACTTGCTCAACACCCGGCGCGAACTGCGCGGGGTGCAGCGCGAGTTGAACCGCGACATCGAAGGCCTGCAGCTGCTGGTCAAGTTCATCAATATCGGGCTGATGCCGCTGCTGGCTGCCCTGGTGGCGGTGGGGCTGGCGATTGCCTGGCGCCGCCGGCGCATCCGGCGCGCCCTGGAAGGCTGATTTCAGTTAGGGAGTATGGCGATGCAGATGCGTAACAAGACCTGGGCGATCCTGGTGGCGGCGGCGGTCGTGCTGGGTGGCGCGGGCTGGTGGCTGGCCACCTCGCGGGATCGCGCCACCGAGGCCGATTTCACGCCGAAGCCCTTGTTCGCCGGTTTGATGGCCAAGGTGAACGATGTGGCCTCGCTGGAGATTTCGACGCCCAAGGCGCTGTTCCGTATCGAGCGCGGCGCCGATGCCGAGCACTGGATCATGCCGAGCCGCAACGATTACCCGGTGCGGGCAGATCTGGTGCGCAAGAACGTGCTGGGCATCGCCGGCCTGGAAACCCTCGAACCGCGCACAGACAAACCCGAGCATTACGACCGCCTGCAGGTGTCCGAGCCTGACAAGTACCAACCGGCCGACGAGGCCGCGAAGTCAGACCCTGGCCCGATCCTGGTGCGTCTGGTCGATCCCGATACCAAGGCGATTGCCGCCGTGATCGTTGGCAAGACCAAGAGCTATCCGGTCGGCGGCAAGCCCGGCCAGATGCATGTGCGCAAGCCCGAGGAGGCCCGCGCCTGGCTGGCGCAAGGCACCCTCGAACTGCCGGCTGATCCGGTGCAGTGGCTGGTCAAAGACCTGATCAAGATCGACCGTGCCCGCGTGGCCACGGCCACCGTCACCCATCCCGATGGCAGCGTGCTGCAGGTGGTGCGCGGACCGAAGAAGGAGGATGGCGCGTCGGTCGATTTCCTGCTGCCGGATATGCCGAAGGGCATGAACATCGCCTCGGCCTATGACGTGAATGCCGTGGCCGGCGCGCTGGCGTACCTGGTGTTCGACGATGTCGCGCGGGAAAGCGAGAAGGACTTCACCAAAGCCACCGTCACCGAAATCGTCACGCTGGACGGCGTGAAGGTGGTGGTAAAAACCGTTCCGGCTGAAGAAGACAAGAAGGCCTGGATCACCATTGCGGCCAGCTACGATGCCGCGCTGGCCAAGCCGGATGACGGCAACAAGGACCTGCTGTCGCCCGACGAGGCGGAAAAGCAGGTCAACGAGGCGATGCGGCGCATGACCGGCTGGGCCTATCTGGTCTCGGAATCGGTGGCGCGCGACCTGACCCGCAAGCTGGCCGACCTGATCGAGCCGGAAAAGAAGGACGAGAAAAAAGGATAACGCATCAGACGGGAGACGCAGGGATGACTGCCCAGACCATGCATTTCCAGGCCGAGGTGACGCGGCTGCTGCATATCGTCACCCATGCCCTCTACAGCCAGAAGGAAATCTTCCTTCGCGAGTTGATCTCCAACGCCTCCGATGCCTGCGACAAGCTGCGTTTCGCCGCGCAGACCGAGCCGGATCTGTGGGCGGGCGACACCGAACTCAAAGTCGTCATTTCCTTCGACAAGACCGCGCGCACCCTGAGCATCGCCGATAACGGCATCGGCATGGGGCGCGACGAACTGATTGCCAATCTGGGCACCATTGCGCGCTCGGGCACCGGCGAGTTCGTCTCCTCGCTCAGCGGCGATGCCGCAAAGGACATGGCCCTGATCGGCCAGTTCGGCGTCGGCTTTTATTCCGCCTTCATGGTCGCGGCGAAGGTGGAGGTTGTCTCGCGCAAGGCCGGCGAGATGCAGGCTTGGTGCTGGGTTTCCGACGGATCGGGCGAATTCAGCATCGGCGAGGCGGGCCGGGAAGGACGCGGCACCACCATCCTGCTGCATCTGCGCGAAGGCGAGGACGAATTCCTCGACCCCATGCGCCTGCGCCATGTGGTCAAGACCTATTCCGATCACATCGCGCTGCCGGTCGTGCTGCAGGATGGCGACAAGGCGGAAACCCTGAATGCCGCCAGCGCACTGTGGTCGCGGCCGAAATCCGAAGTCACCGAGCAGCAATACACGGATTTCTACCACCACGTCGCCCATGCCTTCGATGAACCCTGGCTTACGCTGCATGCCCGGGCCGAAGGCAAGCTGGATTACACCTTGCTGCTGTTCGTGCCGGGCATGCGCCCGCACGACCTGTTCGATCCGGCGCGCAAGGCGGCGCTGAAGCTGTATGTCCGGCGGGTATTCATCACCGACCGCTGCGATGAACTGGTGCCGGCCTGGCTACGGTTCCTGCGTGGCGTGGTCGATTCCGCCGATCTGCCGCTGAATGTCAGCCGCGAGATGCTGCAGCATAACCCGGTCGTGGCGCGCATCCGGCAGGCGATCACCCGGCGCGTGCTGGGCGAGCTGGAAAAGAAGGCCGGTAAGGATGCCGCGGCCTACGCCGCCTTCTGGGAGAATTTCGGCGCCGTGCTGAAGGAAGGCATCTATGAGGATGCCGAGCACCGGGAGCAGCTTCTCAAGCTGGCGCGCTTCCGTTCGTCGTCGCGCGAAGGCTGGGTATCGCTGGACGAGTATGTCGCCGCGATGAAAGACGGCCAGAGCGCGATCTACGTCATCAACGGCGACCAGATCGACCAGCTCAAGCGCAGCCCGCAACTGGAAGGCTTCCGCGCCAAGGGTGTGGAAGTTCTGCTGCTGACCGATCCGGTCGACGATTTCTGGCTTTCGGTCGTGCAGGATTACGCCGGCAAGCCGGTGAAGTCCGCGACACGCGCCGGCGCCGACCTGGATGTCGTACCGGATGCCGGCGAGACGAAGCCGGAAGATGGTGAGAAGGTGGAAGGCGCTGCGCTTGGCACGCTGATCGCCGCGCTGAAGCAGGTTCTGGGCGATGCGGTGAAGGATGTGCGGGAATCCAAACGGCTGACCGACAGCGCCGTTTGTCTGGTAGCGGCCGATGGCGACATGGACATGCATCTGGAGCGCTTGCTGCGCCTGCACCAGAAGCTGGACAAGACCAGCCCGCGCATCCTTGAGATCAATCCGGGCCATGCCCTGATCGGGGCGCTGGCGGCGCGGGCGCAGCAGCCCGGCGCGGTCGATGCGCTGAATGATGCCGCCCAGCTGCTGCTCGATCAGGCGCGGCTGGTGGAAGGCGAGCCGCTGGCCGATCCGGCCGGCTTCGCCCAGCGGCTGGCGCGGGTGATGGCCAAGGCGCTCTAGACCAGGCCCTTTAGGCCTGATTACATCCCGACGCGGCTGAGCGGCACTTCCGTCACGCCATAGCCGGCTTCGGCCGGAATGCGCAGATGCGGCTCGGCGAAGCTGGCCTTGTCCAGCACCGGCATCACGTCGACGATGGGCGTCTGCGCCGCCTGGGCCAGCGCCTCGTCCACGCTGCGCGCGCGGGCCAGCTTCACCAGCTGCATGCGGGTGGCGAACACAATGGTGCGGGTCTTGGCTTCCCAGGCATCCAGCGCGGCCTGCGGCGCGATCCATTCGGAATCGACCGACTCGCTGCCGTCATGGGCGCCGATCTGGCCCTCCGGCGCGCGCGCCAGGAAAAACCAGGTGTCGAAGCGCTTCGGCATCACCTCGGGCGTGATCCAGTGGGCGAAGGGCACCATGCAGTCCAGGGCGTAATCCAGGTTCTCGGCCTCGGCCAGGTCACGCAGGGATTTGTCACCGCGATTGAGCGGCTCGCGCCAGGCTTCCAGGGCGGCGGCGCGTTCGGCCGACAACAGCTTGCCGTCGCCTTTCGGACGCGCGAGCAGCAGCCCGGATTCCTCGAAGGCTTCGCGGATCGCGCCGAAGGCAAAAGGCGTGAGCGCCGGGGCGAAATTACCCGGCCGGGCATGGCGGCCCTGCAATACCGGATCGCTGTCGCCCGCCGCCAGTTTGCCGCCGGGAAATACCATGGCGCCGGAGGCAAAATCGATGGCGTGGTGGCGTTTGACCATGAACACTTCCAGTCCCGCATCGCCATCGCGCAGCATCAGGATCGTGCTGGACGGCAGCAGGGCGGATTTCGTCTCGGTCATTGGCGTTTCCTTCGGTTTCTTGTTCTGATTCTCAAACGGGGCGGCGAAGATAAAGCCGGTTGCCGCCATGGGGCATCGGGCTGAAGCCACGCCGTTGCAGCCAGGCGATGCTGTCGCGTTCCCCGATGGCGCGCTGCACCTCCACGGCCTGCAGCCCGAGCTGGCGGGCATGATGGCCGGCGACATCCAGCATCCAGCCGCCCAGGCCGCGTCCACGTGCCTCCTCGGCCACGGCCAAGCGATGTACCAGCAGGCTCTCCTGCAGGGGCAGGAATACGGCGAAGCCGTCGATGGCGGTGCGCCATTCGGCCAGGAACAGGGATTGCTCGTGCTGCAGGGCATGGAAATCCAGCTTCGCCGCATCGGAGAGCGCGCTTTGTGCGATCTCGATCAGGCGCGGCAGATCGTTGCGATCGGCCAGTCGCATGCGATGTTCGATCCGCTGGATCACCTGCATTTGGGGGACCCCCTTCTGGCGACTCCCTGATTTCCGTCTCTCAGCTTCGGGCGGTGGGGCTGGGCTGTCAACGACTGCCGTAACGGCAGCGGGAAGGACGGTCAGGGTTTGAGATCGACGGCGCCGATGATCGGCCCGTTGGAACCGGCATTGAGCATCTGCAACATGACGACGGCGCCCTGGTGACTCCAGTCGGTGCCATCGAGGTCGGGCACGTCGTAGCGTCCGGCCCGGCCATTCCAGCGACCGAATTCGTTCCAGGCGCGGGCCACATTCAGATAGCTCAGCGTGCGGCCATGGTTCTCGCCGCGCTCTATGGTCACATCATGCTTGCGGTCATAACGGCAGAGCAGCAGTTTGGCCTCGCCCTGCCAGTTCGGCATGTCAGGCACCACGATCTGCCAGCCCTTGGCCCTGCCGCGCTCCGCACGCAGCGGTACATGGGTCTGTCTGCTGGCCTTGGCCAGAGCCTTTTCCACAGCTTCGCGATTGGAGCCCACCGCCTGGAACTGGCCGTCGATCACCACCTGCGGTGTATAGATCTGGCGATTGCCGATGCCACGCGCGTAATCCTGCTGGCGGACATTGTGGCCCTTGCGGCTCAGCGTGTCCTTCCAGCCGAGATAATCCCAGTAATCGACATGCAGCGAGATCGGCAGTACGCCGGGCTTCTTCGCCCATTCGGTCATCAGCGCATCGGCCGGCGGACATGAATTGCAGCCTTGACTGGTGAACAGCTCCAGTACCACCAGCTGCGACGGCGCAGACGTCTGTGCGCGGGCCGGCTGGCCTGTAACCAGCGCCAGAAGTGCAACCAGCATGGCCGACAGCCCCAGCGAGAGCCAATGTCGCGTTCCCATCGTCATGCCGCTGAAACTAGGCATTCGGTGGCATCCCGACCAGTCACGTTGCGGTGAAATTTGCCAGCCGCCGATCCAGCAGGCTGTCGGGCAGGGGCATCAGGCGCGGCGCATAGGTCCATAACAGGGCGGCCCTGACCGGGCGATCCGGGAAAATCGCCTGCAATAATCCGCGATACAGTGCCATTTGATCCAGATAGGCGGGGTCGACCTCTTCGGGCCTGGCCGGCGGCGGTCGGTTGGTCTTGAAATCAACCACCAGCACGGCCGTGTCCGTCACCAGCAGGCGATCGATCTGGCCGCTCACCAGCCGCTCGCCCAGACGGCCGACCAGTGGTGCTTCAACATGGGCGTTGGATGCGAAGACCGCAGCGAAAATGGGATCGGCAAGCACGGCCAATGCCTCACGGGCAATCTCGGCCCGGGATGCCTGCGCCAGGCCATGCATCGGATGGGCGAGATAGCGCGCGGCAGCCTGTGCGCGTTCCGCTTCGGACAGATCGGGCAGGGTCTGCAGCAGCCGGTGGATCAGTTTGCCGCGCGCCAGGCCGGCGCGGCGGTCCGGCGCGGTGGGGCCGAGCGGCGGCGGTTCGGCCTTGCTCGGGCGTGAGGGGCTGAGCGGGCGTGGTGGTGCCGGTTCTGGCGGCGGCGGATGATGCAGCCAGATCGGCGCTGTAAAATGCCCTGGCTGAATCTCGGGCGGAACCGCTTTCGCCTGCTGGCCGGGGAAGGTTTCAAACCGCAATCCCTCATCGCCCCAGGGCAGGGCGACGACCTGTTGCGGCTGCAGGCTGGCGAAACCGGCGGAGACCAGATCGTACCAGCTTCCCTGCGGCGGGCCGCTGTCGGCGGTTTTGCCGTTGAGATAGCCGCAGACATACAGCCGGTCGCGGGCGCGCGTCAGCGCCACATAGAGCAGGCGGCGGTATTCCGCCATCTGCTCGGCGCGGCGGGCGCTGCGCAGAGCAGTGGTCAATGCCGTGTCGTTGTCCTTGCGCATCGGCCAGTAGAGTTGCGGCACGGCCTGGGCGGCACGCGGGCCGCCCATCACGGGCCGCCGCGGCGGCTGCGGTGCCTCGCCCCAGAGCAGGCCTTCGCCATCCTTGTCCTGCGGCAGGTCGCAGCAATCGGGCAGGATCACCACCGGCGCCTCCAGGCCCTTGGCACCATGCACGGTCAGTACGCGCACCTCGTTGCGGCCCTGATCGAGGTCGCGCTTGATCTCGCCGGCATGGCGCGGGAACCAGGCGAGGAAACCCTGCAGGCAGGGCGCGGCCTCGCGTTCATAGGCCAGGGTGGCGCTGAGGAATTCATCGATCGGTTCGTTGGCTTGGCTGCCCAGCCGGGCGATCAGGCGGCGCCGGCCGCCGCCGGCGCCCAGCATCGCGCTATAGAAAGCAAAAGGCGGCATCAGGTCGGCACGGCCAAGCATCTGGCGCAACTCATCGCAGGCAGCCTGCCAGTGCGGCCGTTCATGGGCGCGGCGGCGCAGTTCACGCCATAGTCGGGTTTCCTGCCGCCGCCAGCACAGTGCGAAGAGGTCGTCCTCGCTGAAATTGAACAGCGGGCCTTTCAGCACGGCGGCCAGCGTCAGGTCGTCGTCGGGCAGCAGGCAGAAAGCGCCCAGCGCCAGCAGATCGAGAACCGCGACCTGTTCGGCCAGGATCATGCGGTCGGCACCGGCTACCGGCACATTGGCGTTCTTCAATGCCTGCACCATGGCCTCGAAGAACACATTGCGCCGCCGCACCAGGATCATCACGTCGCCGGGCTGGATGCGGCGGCCAAGGGCGGGCAGGTCTTCGGTGTCGATCCAGTGCCTGATCCGCGCCGCGATGGTCTCGGCCAGCCGTACGCGCGGATCCTTCCGGCCGACATAATCCAGCGGCGCATCCCAGGGTTCGCTCTGCGCTTTCGGGTCGGGCTTGAACGGTGGCCAGAGTTCGATGCGGCCAGCTTCTTCCGCGCGCCTGGCCTTGTGGTGCAGCGGGCGGTCGTCTTCCACCACGCCGGGCCTGGCGGCGTCCTGC
Organism: Ferrovibrio sp.; assembly: GCF_046297595.1. Classification (GTDB taxonomy): domain Bacteria; phylum Pseudomonadota; class Alphaproteobacteria; order Ferrovibrionales; family Ferrovibrionaceae; genus Ferrovibrio. Next base: position 119,812 of record NZ_JBKBHT010000003.1, on the reverse strand, counting down.
GCAAAGACGGCGTCCACCAGTTGCAGTATGGCAGGCGCCGAGCGGAACGACATTTCCAGTGGCACGGGATGCAATTGTTCGCCCACGGCCTCGGCGCGGCGGCGGAAGTCGCTGCGCATGTCGAGGAAGGCCTGCGGCCGCGCGCCCTGAAAGCTGTAGATCGACTGCTTGACGTCACCGACGGCGAAGATGGTGCGACGTGGGCCGTCATGCGCGCCGGCACCGCTGAAGAATTCCTCCGCCAGGGCCGCCACCACCGACCATTGATCGGGGCTGGTATCCTGCGCCTCGTCGACCAGGATATGGTCGATGCCCTGGTCCAGCTTGAACATCACCCAGGGCACCTGGCTGGGTTCCACCAGCAGGTCGCGGCTTTTCAGGATCAGGTCGTCGTAATCCAGCAGGCCATGGGCGGTCTTCAGCGCGCCATAGGCATCCAGCAGTCGCTCGCCCAGCCGCAGCAGCATGGAGGTGGCCTCGGCGATGGCGACCGCATTGAGCTGCTGCAGCAGGGCGATCAGTCGGTCCTGTTCCTGCTTCAGGGTATCGGCACAGGATGGATCGGCCTTCAGCGCTGCCTTGCTGGCAAGGTTGCTGCGCGGTTCGCCTTTCTGGGTGAAGAAAGACGCCAGCCATTCGGCTTCGAAGCGTTCGACAGGGCTATCGGCGGCCAGCCAGCCGGCCAGTGGTTCACCCAGTTTGCGGTCATTCGTGCCACCCTGCACCAGCGCGCCCACCGCGCGTCGCAGATCGGCCATAGCCATGCCGGCAACATGCACACCGATGATGGCCCCGCGCGTGGCATCGGGTGGCAGGCCAAGCTGGGCATAGAGCGCGCCGGAAGCCGCCGCAGAGCCGCCATGCGCCTGCAATAGCAGGCCGAGGTCGCGTCGTTTGCCGAGCAGCACCTTGATCAGGTTGCCGAAGCGGCTGTCGTCCACGCGTTCGGCGAAGAAGCGGATCACCGCCTCGAAAGCCGGATCGTTCAGTCCGTCGGCCAGCACGCGGTCGCGCGCCACCGCGAAGAGTTCCCTGGTCACCGCCTCGTCGGCGACGGCAAAGCCCGGCGGCACGCCGGCCTCGACGGGGAAACGTTTCAGCAAGGCCTCGCAGAAGGCATGCACGGTCTGCAGCCGCAGGCCGCCCGGCGATTCCAGGGTACGGGCGAACAATTTGCGCGCTGCAATCATGTCTGCTTCGCCGACCTGCTGGCCAAGCAGATCGAGCAGTTCGGTTTTCAGGGCCGCGTCGGCCAGCGTGGTCCATTTGCCCAGGCGCTCGGTCAGGCGCAGGGCCATCTCGGCGGCGGCGGCCTTGGTGAAGGTGAGGCAGAGGATGCCGCTTGGCCGCGTGCCCATCAGCAGCAGGCGGGTGACGCGGTCGACCAGCACGCGGGTCTTGCCCGATCCGGCATTGGCGGCCACCCAGGCCGACAGGTTCGGATCGGCGGCGACGCGCTGGTTGGTCTGGTGGGCGTGAAGCTCGCTCATGCGTCTTCTCCGCCGCCTTCGGCGCGTTCGGCCACGCGGGCGAGGTGGTCGTAGTCGCCGGCATAATCGACGAATTGCGGCCGCGGCCGTGACAGGTAGGGTGTGGTGGGATCGTCGAATTTCGCCACCCAGGCCTGCAGGCGGGCCAGAGCTTCGTCAGCGAGAATATCGGGCGGCGAAACCGGTGGGCGGCCGCCTTCGACGGGTTTGGCCTCGCCCGGCGGATCGCCGCCGCCAAGCCGGATATAGACCAGTTCGGCGATCCTCGCCGGATCGAGCCCTTCGAAACCGCCATGTGTGGCGATGGCCGCTTCCAGCGCGAGTTGCGGGGACAGGCCGGTCTGCACCTGTTTGGGCGAGGGTGGGCGGCCGGTCTTGTAATCCAGCACCGCCAGACGGCCATCGGCCGCATTGCGGTCGATGCGGTCGGCCTTGGCTTTCAACGTGAAGGAGCCGCCGGGTGCGTCAAAAGCATAGCTGCCCTCGCGCTCCAGCAATGCGGGACGGAACCCGGCGGCGCGGCGTTCGCGCTCATTGGTCAGGAACCAGCGCATGGCGCGTTCGAAACGTGGCCACCACAGCGCGGCGATTTCCGGCCGTTCCAGCCATGCGCCGAATTTCATGCGACCCAGTTCGAGCAGTTCCGGCAATGCCGTCGCGTCATCCGGCAGGTTTTCGCCATGGCGGGCCAGAAAGGTTTCCAGCACGGCGTGGATGACGTCGCCACGCAGCCTGGCATCCGGCGGCTGGCCCGGCGGGTCAAGCCGGCGCAGGCCAAGGATGCGCCGCGCATAGACTTCGTAAGGATCACGGACCCATTTTTCGATAGCCGTGACATACAGCTCGCGCGGCCGCGCCTCCAGCGGCGGCGTGGGGCGCGGCGCGGCGATGGAGACTGCGGCGGCCGGGCGGTCGAGCCATTCGGTCCAGGCGAGATAACGCGGTGCCAGCGTGGCCTGCCAGCGCGCATCGTCCTTCAGCAACGCATCCAGCCGCAACAACCAGCGTGCCGGTACGGTTGGTGTGCCGTCGACTTTGGATGCGCGAGTGAGGATCACTTCGTGGCTGCTGGCGGCCTGCACAAAATCCTGCGCGGTCTGGCCCAGCCGGCGTTCCGGCGCGCTGAGGCCCAGATGCTGGCGCATCGGGCGGCTCAGCCAGGGGTCTTCCCGGGCCTGCGGCGGCCAGGTGCCTTCGTTGAGGCCGCCGAGGATGATGCGGTCGGCATGCTGCAGACGTGCTTCCAGCAGGCCCCAGATGAACAGGCGTGGATGACGGCCATAACGCGGCCGCACCATCTGACCTTCCAGCAGGGCTTCCAGCAGGCGCGGCCAGGCAGCCGGCTTCAGCGTACCGAAATGCGGCGCGGCCTTCAGTAATTCGGTGATCAGGTCGTGCAGGGCTTCGCCATCTTCATGCTGCCACAGGCTGGGAGGTTCCCCGTCGTTGGTTTGCGCCAGCGCATCGGCGGCGCGGATCTGCGCCTCCAGCAGCGTATGCAGTTCCGTCTCGTCCTGCCGTATCGCGGCGACCAGAGGCTCCATGGCGGTTTTCAGCCGCGCCAGCGGCGGCAACAGGTCGGCATGCTCGGCCAGTTGAAGGGCCAAGGCATCGAGACCCTGCTTCGGCTGTCCACGGCGCAATACCTTGCGTTCGATTCGGCGCGCCCAGCGCAGCAGGTCCTGTCGTGCCATACCCAGCCGGCAGAAGGGATGCTTGAGCAAGGCCAGCAGGGCAACGGCACTGAAATCCTCTGCCACGGCTTCTGCGATCAGGCGCAGGAATACCGCGGGCGGCATCTGGCCCAGGGGCTGGCCGGCGGAATCGTCGATCTCGATGCCATAGCGCGTCAGCTCGGCAGCCACGCGTCGCGCCAGCATACGATCCGGCGTGACCAGTGCGGCGGTGCGGCCGGGTTGTTCCAGCGTTTCGCGCATGGCCAGTGCGATGGCCAGTGCCTCCTCGCGCGGGCCGGGTGCTTCTATGCGGTGCAGGTTGCGAAAGGCATCGTCGGCGATGCCGCCCGACAGTTCGCGCCAGCGATGAGTTTCTCCGGGCGGCAGCAGGGCAGACGACAGCAACGCAGCGCGCGTGGTTTCGATGGTTGTGTCGCCATCTTCAGCAGGCCATGGCCTGACTTCGTTCCGCAGCACGCCCATGGTGTCGAGCAGATGCGCCAGGGCATGCTGGGGATGGGTCGGCTCATCGCGTGCGCCCTGCCATGCGGCCTCGTCGAGGCTGGTATCCAGGCCGGGCAGTACCACGGCGCCCTGCGGCAGCCGGGCCGCCAGTTTCAGCAGACGCGCGGTGGCCGGGATTGTGCCGGTGGAGCCGGCGGCGATCACCGGATCGGCGGGCGGATTCTCCTGCCAGTGTTCGATCCAGCGCTGGGTCAGGCGCTGGCGGTATTCGGCGGTATCCAGCCGGCCTTGTTCCATCTTGATGGCCGGCCAGGCCTGACGGATCACCTGCAGGAAATCGAGCGTCTGCTGCCAGTGGCCGGCGAGTTCCAGCGGCACCAGATCTGGCAGCTTGTCCAGCGAGGTTTCCTCGGTGGCGACAGCATCGAGCAGATGGCCGAGTTCACGTGCCAGGCGCAGGGCATTGGCGGGATCGTGTCCTGCCAGCGGCGAGGCCAGCACCAACTTAGCCAGCAGCAGGCTGCGATCCAGTGTGGAGAAAGGCTGGGCCTCCCCGCCATCGCCGCCGATGCCGCGCAGTTCCAGTTCGTCCTCGTCGATATCGCCCAGCGGCCGTATCTGCGGCAGCAGCAGCGCGGCGCCATCGCTCAGGCGCAGGAAGGCCTCGGCCAGCGCACGGCAGGCGCGGCGCGTGGGCAGCAGGATGGTGATGCGGGAGAGCTCAATCGGGTCTTTGCCCCAGCGTTGCAGCATGCCAGCCGCGAGCAGGTCCAGAAACGGCCGGCCTGGCGGGATGGTGTAGACGGCGGGATCAGTCGCCATGGCCGCCAAGCAGGGCCTCGGCGGCAGCGAGGCCTTCATGGTTGCCTACATCCATCCACAGGCCGCGATGGGCCAGACCATGCAGGCGGCCGGCAGCGATGACACGGTCGTAGATCAGGTTCAGCGAAAATGGCCCCATGGGCACATCGCGGAACAGATGCGGCTGCAGGATTTGCACGCCGGTGAAAACATAAGGCGCCGTCGGCAGGTCGCCACGCCGCGTGAGTCGGCCATCGGCGCTCATCATGAAGTCACCCGCCCCGGCATGGCCGGTGGCCTTCTCGCGCGGCTGCACCAGCAGCAGGGCATCCATCCGCGCCGGATCGAAAGCCTGTGCCAGGCGCCGCAGGGCCGGTTCGGCATCGTCGCGCCAGATCAGGTCGGCATTGACGGCGAAGAACGGCGTATCGCCCAGCAGGGGTAATGCCCTGGCGATGCCGCCACCGGTTTCCAACAATAAGTCACTTTCATCGGAGATGATGATGGCGATGTCGCGGCGCTGCGCCAGATGATCGCGAATCTGCCCGCCGAGCCAGTGGATGTTGACCACGGCGCGTTTCACACCGGCCTCGACCAGACGGTCCAGGCAGCGGTCTAGCAGGTTGCGGCCCGCCACGGGGATCAACGGTTTTGGTGTGCGGTCGGTGAGAGGCCGCAGCCGCGTGCCGAAACCGGCGGCCAGAACCATCGCGGTTTCAGGCAGGGCGATCATGAGGCCAGGCTGAGCGCGGGCAGGCCCGGCAGCGGCTTGCGGCGCAATTCGGCCGGAACGGCTGCGTCAATCCAGCGCCGCAGGTCGGCGAGCGCCGGATGCGTGAGATCGTGTTCGACCAGGCGCCACATGCGCGGCATGAAGGCCTGGTAATGCGGTTTGCTGTCGCGTTTCCACAGTCGCGTGAAGATGCCGACAATACGCAGGTTGCGTTGCGCGCCCAGGATGGCATAGGCACGGCGGAACGCGGCATCATCAATCCCACTGCCGGCGATGTAGCGCCGCAGCATGGCTTCGGCCAGATCGGGTGCGACGTCGCGGCGTGCGTCTTCCAGCAGCGAGACGAGGTCATAGGCCGGATGGCCGGCGACGGCATCCTGGAAATCCAGCAGGCCGACACGGGCCGGGCCCGTGCGCCCAGGGAGCCAGATCAGGTTTTCCGCATGGAAGTCGCGCAGCACCAGGATGCGCGGCGGCAGGCAGACTTCGGGGGCCAGCGCCTGCCACAGGGCCTGGAATTCGCGTCGTTGCGTCTCGGGCGTGTCGCGGCCGGTCAGCGCCGGCAGATACCAGTCGGTGAACAGGCCCAGTTCATCGATCAGCCGTGCTTCGTCATAGGGCGCCAGATCGGCCGGCGCGGCATGACGATGCAGGTCGAGCAGGAAGTCGATCGCGGCTTCATAAAGCGGCAATTCATCGTTGCCCTGGCGGATCAGGCGGGCATAGAGATCGTCGCCCAGGTCTTCCAGCAACAGGAAGCCGTGTTCGGCATCCTCGGCCAGAATGCCGGGCGCGCTGTAACCATGCTGCAGCAGCAGGCGCGCGATCTTCAGGAAGGGGCGGACATCCTCCTGCGGCGGTGGCGCGTCCATCAGCACAGCCGGGCGGCCATCCAGATGCAGGCGTTCGTATCTGCGGAAGGAGGCATCGCCGGCCAGTTTTGCCCGATTGGCCGCGCCCCAGCCGGCGCGCGTCAGGAAATCATGGGACAGGGCGGAACGATCAGACATGAGCGGAGGCCGAAAGCGAGGAAAGGCGTTGCGCCCATGCCGCATCGCCGATCAGGTCGGCGCGGCGGGCGGCAGGCGGAGAGTCGAGCGGGGTGAGCCGCAGGGTCAGGGCGCCGGCCGGCGGGTGCTGGCCGAGCCGGTCGGGCCATTCGATCAGCACGATGCCGTCCTGCAGGGCTTCATCCAGGCCAAGCTCGTCCAGTTCGCGCGGATCGGCCACCCGATAGAGATCGAAATGCCACAATGTGCCCTGCGGGGTGTCGTAGGTCAGCACGATGTTGAAGCTCGGACTCGGCACTTCGGTGCCGGCGCCGCACAGGCTGCGGATCAGGGCGCGCGCAAAGCTGGTCTTTCCGGCCCCAAGCGGCCCGTCGAGCAGCAACGCGTCGCCCGGGCGCAGCAGCGGCGCAAGCCGGGCGGCCAGCGCGGCGGTGGCTGCCTCATCGGGCAGCATCAGGCTGCGAATCACGGACATGACAGCACTCTACTGACGGGCGGACAGCGCCGCAATCTGGCGCTCGGCCTCAGGCACCCGGCATGGGAGCAGGATTTCGACCGTCTCCGCGCCATCCTCGGCAACATCCTGCCGCAGGCTGGCGCCATGCAGGTCGAACAGGCCGCGCGCGACGATCAGCGAGAGATTGGCCTTGGCGCGTCGTTGCTCGGATGGATCCACCAGATCGGCGAAAACCTGGCGCGGCTGCACCGGACTCAGGCCGCCGCTATGGCATTCGATGCGCAGGCCCAGCCGGCTATCGCCGTCGCGCGCCACCTGGATCGCGACGCGACCGCCTTGCGGCGTACCGTCCAGTGCCGCAGCCATAACGCTGTCGAGGGCCTGACGCAGGCGCTGACTGTCGCCCGTGATGGCCGTGTCGGGCACGAGATCGGGCAGGTCGAGCATGATGGCGCGCCGTTCGGCCAGTTCCTGCCACTGCGCGGCATCATCGCGCCACAGGCTGTCGAGCCTGACTTCCGCGGGATCGAGCGCCATCTGGCCCACCTCGATGGTGGCGATGGCGATGATGTCGTCCAGCAGGCGCAGCAGGTCGCGCGAGGTGCGCATGATATCGCTGCAATATTCTTCCTGCCGGGCATTCATCGGACCGAGGATGCCCTGGGCCAGAACTTCGGTCATGCTGATCAGCGTGCCCAGCGGCGAACGCAGGTCATGCGTGATGTTGCTGATGAAGGCGGCATTCATGCGGTCGGTGCGTTCCAGCGCCTCGTTGCGCTCGCGCAGAGCGCGTTCGATGCGGATGCTGGCGCTGACATCAAGATAAGTATAGAGAACGGCGCCGTCGGGCAGCGGGACCGAGGCATAGTCGATCACGGCGCCGTCACCGCGCTCCAGGCGGCCACGGCTGGCCTTGCGGCTGGCGAAACTGTCGACCAGCCTCTCGCGCATCTGGTTCCAGTCCGGGCCGCGCTGCATCAGCGGCCGTGCCGCCTCCAGCACCTCGGTGATATGCGGCTGGCGGTTCAGCAGGTCGGGATCGATCTGCCAGAGCTGGGCGAAGGCGCGGTTATACAGCGACAGGCGGCCGTCGGAGCCATAGACGACAACGGCTTCGTAGAGATTGTCCAGCGTGGCGCGCTGCACCGCGATCATGGTGTTGGTGGCGCGCTCCAGCGTCAGTTGCCGCGTCACGTCGTCATAGGCGAACAGCAGGCCGCCGGACGGATAGGCGCTGATCACCAGCCGGAGCGTCGAGCCGTCGGGCAGGTGGATCAGTTCCTCCTGCCGTTCGATCACGGTGGTGAACAGGGAAAGCTGGTTGCGCTTGTAGGCCTGCCAGTCGATCTGTTCGGGCAGGCGCCGCTCGGCCCTAAGCTGTTCCAGCACCTCGCCAAACCCCGGCCGGGTTTCCAGCCAGGCCTCGTCCAGTTGCCACAGCCGCGCATAGGCGCGATTCCAGATCAGCAGCTTCTTGTCCGGACCGTAGATCGCTGTGGCGGTGGAGATGGTGCGCAGCACCTCCATATGGGCTTCCATATGGCGGCGCAGCTGGCCGCGCGCATCGGCTTCCGGCGTGATGTCCTGGCCGAAACCCAGCGTGCCGGCGCCGGCCGGCAATTCAAAGATGCGATAGTTGCGCCGATCACCCTCGGCGACGAAACGCCGCTCCTGCATCTGCAGCGCATTCGCCGCCAAGGCGGCCCTGGCCAGTTCGCGCGACTGGTCGAGATCATGCGACGATGCCAGTTCCAGACCGCGTTTCACGGCTTCCTCGGCATCGGTCTCGGCCAGCTGGGCATAGCGGGCATTGACCCAGACGAGGCGGCCGCTGCCATCGCGGCGCCAGATCGGAAAGGGCGCGGCATCCAGTAAGGTCTTCGCCTCAGCCTCCGTGCGACGCAGGGTGGATACCTCCACGCCCTGGCGTTCATGCTCGGCCTGCAGGGCCGCCAGCCGTTCCTGCAGGGCGGCTTTGGATTTGCGTTCGCCGTCGCGCTCGGTGGTTCGCGTGTCGAAGGCCGCCAACGCGGCCTGCAACTGGTCGGCAAGTCGGCGGGCACGCAGGGCCTGCCAGCCGGCCACGCCGATGGCCGCTCCGGCAATGGCGCCAAGCCAGATCGTTTCGTTCAGCGGCATCGGTCCGCATTCCCCTGCATCGCGCCACTATCGGCCAGCCCGGCGGCCCAATACAAGGCGTTAAAAACAGCAAAGGCCGGTCCGGGGATTTTCCCGGACCGGCCCTCTGCGAAGCGGTAACGATTCGATCAGTAGCGGTAATGATCCGGCTTGAACGGGCCTGCCTCGCCAATACCGAGATACTTGGCCTGCTGGGCGGTCAGCTTGGTCAGCTTGGCGCCCACCTTGGCCAGATGCAGGCTGGCGACCTTCTCGTCCAGATGCTTGGGCAGGGTGTAGACCTGCTTCTGGTACTTGCCCGGATTGGTCCACAGCTCGATCTGCGCCAGCACCTGGTTGGTGAAGGAGGCGCTCATCACGAAGCTGGGGTGGCCGGTGGCATTGCCCAGGTTCACCAGGCGACCTTCCGACAGCACGATGAGGCGCTTGCCATCGGGGAATTCGATCTCATCCACCTGTGGCTTCACATTGTGCCACTTGTAGTTCTTCAGCGCGCCGATCTGGATCTCGCTGTCGAAGTGGCCGATGTTGCAGACGATGGCGCGATGCTTCATGTGGCGCATGTGGTCCAGCGTGATGACGTCCACATTGCCGGTGGCGGTGACGAAGATGTCGCCCTTCGGGGCGGCTTCTTCCATGGTGACGACTTCATAACCTTCCATCGCCGCCTGCAGAGCGCAGATCGGATCGATCTCGGTGACCATGACGCGGCAGCCGGCATTGCGCAGGGACGCGGCCGAGCCCTTGCCCACATCGCCGAAACCGGCGACCACGGCAATCTTGCCGGCCATCATCACGTCGGTGCCGCGGCGGATGCCGTCGACGAGGCTTTCGCGGCAGCCGTAGAGGTTGTCGAATTTCGACTTCGTCACGCTGTCGTTCACGTTGATCGCCGGGAACAGCAGCTTGCCTTCCTTGGCCATCACATACAGACGATGCACGCCGGTGGTGGTTTCCTCGGTCACGCCCTTGATGGCGGTGCCCATCTTGGAATACCAGCCCGGCGCTTCCTTCAGCTTCTTGGCGATCGCGGCGAAGAGGACGGTTTCCTCCTCGTTGGTCGGCTTCGAGATCACCGAGGCGTCCTTCTCGGCCTGCATGCCCAGATGGATCAGCAGGGTGGCGTCGCCACCATCATCCAGGATCATGTTCGGGGTGCCGCCATCGGCCCATTCGAAGATCTTGTGGGTGTAGTCCCAGTATTCCTCCAGCGTCTCGCCCTTCACGGCGAAAACCGGGATGCCGGCCTTGGCGATAGCAGCGGCGGCATGATCCTGGGTCGAATAGATGTTGCACGAGGCCCAGCGGATGTCGGCGCCCAGCGCCTTCAGGGTCTCGATCAGCACCGCGGTCTGGATCGTCATGTGCAGCGAGCCGGCGATGCGGGCGCCTTTCAGCGGCTGCTTCTTGCCGAATTCCTCGCGGATGGCCATCAGACCGGGCATTTCGGTCTCGGCCATGTCCAGTTCCTTACGGCCCCAATCGGCGAGGCCGATATCCTTGATTTTGTAATCCGCGCTCATTTCGCAGCTCCAGCTTCCGTCAGTTTCACAACTGCGCGGCGGTATAGCAGGGCCGGAAAGGGTCTGTCCAGTCTTATATAAAGAAATCTTTATATAGGAATATAAGGTTACCGGATAATTACTCCGACTCCCCGAATTTGCCTTCCACCAGCTCGATCAGGGCGGTCATGGCGGCCTGGGCCTCGGTTCCGGTCGCGGTGATTTCGATGCAGGAGCCCTGGGTACCGGCCAGCATCATCAGGCCCATGATCGACTCGCCGTTGACGGTCTGGCCGTCCTTGGAAACCTGGATCTTGGCCTGGGGGAAGCGGGCGACGACCTGCACGAACTTGGCCGCCGCGCGGGCATGCAGGCCCCGCTGGTTGGGGATCACCACGCTCTGCCGCAGCGGCGCTCCGGTGGCGGTTGCTCCATCCATCAGGCGGATTCCCCGGCCAGTAGCTTGGAGGCCACGTTGATATATTTGCGGCCGGCTTCCTGGCCGGCATTCACGGCTGTCGCCATATCGGACTTGGTGCGCACGCTGGCCAGCTTGATCAACATCGGCAGGTTGACGCCGGCGATTACTTCCACCTTCGCCTGATCCATGATCGAGATGGCAAGATTGGATGGCGTGCCGCCGAACATGTCGGTCAGCACGATCACGCCACGGCCGGTTTCGACGGCGGCCACGGCGGCGAGGATGTCCTTGCGGCGTTGCTCCATATCATCATCCGGTCCGATACAGACGGCGCGCATGTTCTTCTGCTGCCCGACCACATGTTCGGTGGCGTGGATGAATTCCTCGGCCAGGCGGCCATGGGTGACGACGACGATGCCGATCATACAGCCGATCCTGGAACGATGCCGGTCATTGGGGATCCTCGAAATTGCCGCTCAGGCATTCGCCAGGTCGCGGTCACGGTGCCGGATATCGACACGTTGTCCGGCATCGCGCAAGTGCCCGCCAAGGGCCTCTGCAACCACAACCGAGCGGTGCCGCCCCCCTGTACAACCAATGGCAATGGTCAGGTAGCGCTTGCCCTCGGCAGCGTAGCGCGGCAGCAGGCTCGAGATCATGCCGCTGAGCCCAGCGAAGAAGTCGGCATAGCCAGGATCGGCGGCGACGTAAGCGGCCACGGCCGGATCGGTGCCGGTCTGCGGACGAAGCTGATCATCATAATGCGGGTTGCGCAGGAAGCGCACATCGAACACCAAATCCGCCTCGCGCGGCAGGCCCAGTTTGTATGAAAACGAGAGTACCATGATACTGAGGCCGGGCAGGGCGTCCAGCGCGAATTGCGCGGCCAGAAGCTGCCGCAATTCGGGCAATGTGACAGTGGAGGTGTCGAAGACCTGATCGGCTTCGGCCTGCAACGGCCGCATCAGATGCCGCTCGGCCATGATCCCGTCCGCCACCGGCCGGTCGGCGGCCAGGGGATGTCGTCGCCGCGTCGCCGTGAAACGCTTGAGCAGCATTTCGTCTTCGCAGTCGAAATACAGTAACTGCACCGCCAGGTCGGGCCGTTGTTTGAGTTCGCCGATCATGGCGATCAGGCGGTCGGGCTGGAAATCGCGTGTGCGACTATCGACGCCGACCGCGATGGCGCGCCGTGCCGCGCTGCTCGCCGTATCGCTGTCCTCTGATACTGTCAGACGGCGCAGCAGTGAGATCGGCAGGTTGTCGACGGCCTCGTAACCGAAATCCTCCAGCAGCTTGAGCGCGGTAGTTTTGCCGGCACCCGATAATCCGCTGACCACGACGACAGGGATTGGTCCTGCACCTGTGCCGCTCATCCGTTCCGCCGCAGCTTTTTGTTGCCGATGACGCGCGCCTCGGCAGGTTCGAACAGCCGCCCGGTCGCCGCCCGCGCCAGCGCCCATTTCACCTTGATGGTCGCACTGGCCGAGAAGGCGTCGAGCGCCAGAACGGGCAGGGCGACCTCGAGCAGGGACTCGAAATGCGGTTCCGGCAGGCGCGGTACCTGTGTCGGCTGAACCAGATCGACGATCAGCGCGACCGGCGTGGCTGGGGCCGGGATCATGGCCACGGGGCCCAGGCCACGGATTTCGATCAGGCCGTGAAGGGCCGGTGGCGCCGACGCCATCAGTCGGCCATCCAGGCATTGCAGGACGGTCTGATCATCGGCCACAAGGCGCGCGCCCGCGTCGATCAGGCGTAAAGCCAGATCGGACTTTCCGGCGCCGGAAGGGCCGCGCAGCAATACCGCTTCGCCCGCAATCGCCACGCAGCTTGCATGCAATCTGATCATCGCCGCGCAGACTGCCGTCCGCTGCCGGGCAGAGTCAATACAGTGCAGCGGTAATCCGGTGTTGGTTAATGCCGATTGTTGCGGAGGGAGTCGCTACAGGGGCAGCCGCACGGTGAAGCGGGCACCGCTCTGGCCGTCATCGCGATTGTCGGCATGGATCTGGCCGCCCAGCGACTGCACGATCTGGCGGGCAATCGACAGGCCAAGACCGGAATGCAGACCGAAGGCTTCCGATGAGGGCCGCTCGCTGTAAAAGCGTTCGAAGATCGATTCCCGGTTTTCCTCCGGAATACCCGGCCCCTGGTCGGTGACGCTGAACATCACGTGGCGGGGTTCGCGGCGTACCGCAACCGTGATAATCCCGTCAGGCGGGCTGAAAGAGATCGCATTGTCGATCAGGTTGCGCGCCACCTGGCCCAGGCGGCCTTCAAAGCCTGGCGCCAGATAGGGGCCGGGTTCGATCACCTTCAACTCAATCCGTGGCATGTCGCCCTTGGCGCGATCGGTATAGGTCTCGATCACCGAGCGCAGCATCTGCGCGATATCGATCGGTGCCGCCTCGATGCGGGCGAGTTCGGCATCAAGGCGGGACGCCCCGGAGATATCCGTGATCAGGCGGTCCATGCGGCGAACGTCGTCCTGCATCACCTGAAGCAGGCGTTCGCGCAATTCTGGTTTTTCGGTGCGCTGGAAGGTTTCCATGGCACTGCGTAGCGAGGTCAGCGGATTCTTGATCTCGTGCGAGACATCGGCGGCGAATCGCTCGATGGCGTCCAGGCGCTGTGACAGGGCTGCGGTCATGGCGCGCAGCACGCTGGAGAGATCGCCGATCTCATCTCTGCGCTCGGAGAAATCCGGGATCGAGAGATGCGCGATGCGGCCCTTTGCGGCGCGGATGCGTTCGGCGGCCTCGGCCAGGCGATGGATCGGCCGCACGATGGCGCCGGCCAGATACAGCGATGCCAGAACGGTGAAGCCGAGAACGGCTGCGAAAATCTTCAGCACGCCCAGCCGCTCCTCGCGCACGCGGGCATCGATCTCGGCGCTGTCGACATTCATCATCAGAGCGCCAACCACCTTGCGCAGACCCTGCACCGGTACGGCTGCCGAGAGCATGATGCGGCCATCGCCAAGGTCGCGCAGCTGCCCAGCCGGATCGCCGGCCAGGGCGCTGCGGGCCTCACTGTAATCGTTGGCATGGGTGAAGGGCAGTTCGACATACCTGGGCAGATGCAGGGTTGTCATGAACAGCGCGTTGACGCGATCATAGATGCCGATCAGCGCCCTTTCCCAGGGCGTGTCGATGTTGGGCGGCGGCAATTGTCGCGTCACCACGCCGCGCCCTGCCGCCAGCAGCAGGCGGCTGTCGGCGATCATCTCGCCCTCGCTGTCGAACAGCCGAGCGCGGGCGTTCGATTGCGCCGACAGGCGGCGCAGCAACTGGCGGGCCAGTTCGGGATCCAGGGCCGGGGAGAACTCCTCAGGATTGATAGCGGATTCGCCAAGCGCGCCGGCGATCAGGCCGGCCTCGTAGCGCAGGGCCGTCAGCCGGCTGTCGATCAGGCTGAGACGGAACTGGTCGACATAGAAGAACGCCAGCACCAGCGAGATCGGCGCCGCCAGGTTGATCAGCAGGATGCGGCGGGTCAGCGGCGACATCAGCCGCCGCCGCGGGCGGGTGTCACTCACCGCTTAGCCCCCACCGCAAGCGGTCTGGCATCACACCGCCTGTTCCTTGAAGCGGTAGCCGACGCCGTAGAGCGTCTCGATGGCGTCGAAGCTGTCGTCCACCGATTTGAACTTCTTGCGCAGGCGCTTGATGTGGCTGTCGATGGTGCGGTCGTCGACATAGACGTTGTCGTCATAGGCCGCATCCATCAGCTGGTCGCGGTTTTTCACATGTCCGGGCCGCTGCGCCAAAGCTTCCAGCAGCAGGAATTCGGTCACGGTGAGCGTGACGTCCTCGCCCTTCCAGGTGCAGCGATGGCGGGCAGGATCAAGCGACAGCGGTCCGCGCACGATCATCTTGTCGGCCGATGTCTGCTCGGCACCGGGCTTGCTGGCCTCGGCACGACGCAGCACGGCCTTGATGCGTTCGATTAGCAGGCGCTGGCTGAACGGCTTGGTGATGTAGTCGTCGGCGCCCATCTTGAGGCCGAGTACCTCGTCAATCTCCTCGTCCTTCGAGGTGAGGAAGATTACCGGCACCTGGCTGACGCGGCGCAGGCGGCTGAGCGTCTCCATGCCGTCCAGGCGCGGCATCTTGATGTCGAGGATGACCAGATCGGGCATCTGCTGGGTCAGGTGGCGGAGCGCCTCGGCGCCGTCATTGTAGGTGCGCACCTTGTAGCCTTCGGCCTCCAGGGCGATGGAAACCGAGGTGAGGATATTGCGGTCGTCGTCGACCAGGGCGATCGTGGCGCTCACGGTTAATTCCTGTATCCCTGAGACATGGATGAAAATTCCCGGAAATCCGGTGATCGAAGTCACACCTATATAGCAACCCTCTGGCCGATTTGCAGGGGGTAGACCAAGGTCGGGCCATGAATACTGCCCCGCTGCTGGCCGCCGGACCCGCCATCCATATCCACCTCGCCGCCACCCTTGCGGCCTTGCTGCTGGGATTTGTCATGCTGGTCCGTCGCAAGGGCACGGCGTGGCATAAACGACTGGGCTGGCTCTGGGTTCTCCTGATGCTGACGGCAGCCGTGAGTTCGTTCTGGATCACTGGCCTGACTGGCGCGCGATTCAGTCCGATCCATGCCCTGTCGGTATTGGTGTTGGTCGCTGTGCCGGCGGCCGTCTATGCGATCCGCCGCGGCCGGCTGCAGACGCATCGGCGCGCGATGATGGCGCTATATTTCACCGGGCTCGTGCTGCCGGGCCTGTTCACCCTGTTGCCCGCGCGGCTGCTGGGCGGCCTGGTCTTCGGGAATTGAGACTCGCGGGGTTAACCCCTCAAGGCAGGCCGTCGGGCGGCAGGATCACGAAGCTGACGCGGCGGTTGCGTGCTCGTGCGGCGTCGCTGCGGCCACGCACCACCGGTCGGGTATCGGCGAACCCCACCGCTTCGAGCTGTCCGGCGGGCATGCCGCTGGCGATCAGGTGGCGCACCACGGTGGCGGCGCGGCCGGCCGACAATTCCCAGTTGCTGGGAAAGCGGAGATTGGCGATCGGCAGATCGTCGGTATGGCCTTCGACGCGGATGAAGCTGTTGAGCCGCGCCAGACTCGGCGCCAGCCTGGCCATCAGTGCCGCGCCTTCGGGCCGCAGGTCGGCCTGGCCGAGAGCAAACAGGATATTGTCGCCCAGCCGCACCACCACATGACGGTCGACCCGCTCGACCACGGCATCGCGGCCCAGTCCCTCGCGCGCCAGCAGGGCCGCAAGCTCGCGTGAGGTGCGTGTGGCCCAGGTCTGGGGCGCTTCGGGCAGTGACGGTTCGCGAGGCGTGGTCACGCTGGCCTGCGCTTGTCCGATACCGGTTATGGCATGTATTTCGGGCGTAGCTTCGGAGGCGGCGCCAGGCGGCGGCGGCGGTGCGATGGCGGGGCGCGTGGTCGAGGATTCGGTCCCGGCCTCCGGCGACACATCCTGGGGTAACTGGCCATCTACCGTCAGCACGGGCACGAAAACAGGGCGCAGCAGCGGGGATTGCAGGGGTTCCGGCGTGGCCTTGATAAAGGTCATCATGGACACCAGCACGACGAAGATGGTCAGCAGCAGTGTGACGGTGTCGCTGTAGGTGACCAGCCAATGGCCGCCGCCCTCATCTCCGGGTGGCGTGTAGCGCACGCTGCGCCAGTTCGGGCGGCGCTGCTGCGGGGGTTGATCGCGGGCGGCATCAGCCATGGATCTCGTCCCGGTAATCGCGCATGAAGCTGTTCATGGCTTCACGTACCATGGTCGGGCCGCGACCGAGCGACAGCAGCGAGATGCCTTCCAGCAGCATGTTCAATTTTGCCACGCGCTGGGCCGTGCGCTGCTCCAGCTTGATGGCGATCGGGCGGAACACCAGATTGGCCAGAACCACGCCATAAACGGTGGTGATCAGGGCCAGCGCCATGCCTTCGCCGATGGCGTTCAAGTCACCGCCACCAAGCTCTCCCAGCATCGCCACCAGGCCGACCAGGGTGCCGAGCATGCCGAAAGCGGGGGCGAATTCCGCCATGGTGCGAAACAGCTTGGCCTCGGCGGTTTCGCGCTCAACCATCTTCTGGATGCGCCAGCTCAGCAGGTGATGCACGTCTTCGACCGAAACACGGTCGATCACCAGTTGCAGGCCAAGGCGCAGGAAAGGATTGTTGATGCCGTTGGCGATCTTCTCGGCTTGCGGCAGCTGATGCTTCTGCAGCGCCATCGCCACCTGCTCCAGAACATCGACCTCGCGGCCAAGCGGCGGCTCTTCGCGGAATATGGCAAACAGCGAGCGGCCGATACTGGCGAGTTGCGACGAGCGGAAGGACAAAAAGGCAGCGGCGATGGTGCCGCCCAGAACAATCGCCAGGCTGCCCGGGTCCCAGTAGGAACCAGCACCGGCGTTGCTGCCGAACAGGATGAACCCTACCAAGCCGGCCGTGATGACGACGCCGATGATGGTCGAGTTGATGATCTGGAAAGAGGGTTTGCTGGGGCGGGACATGACTGGGAATGACAAATGGCGCGGTACTCATACCGCAAACCTGTCTTTTCCTAATCATTACAAATTGTTTAGGCCGTGATCCAGATCAACTGAAAGTCACAGCCTCAACGACATGCTTTGACAGTGACATATACCGGAAATTGAAAGGCGATCTGATTGTGGCTTACTCGCCCTGTCCCAGCAGCTGACCGCGGCGGCGCGAGGCCTCGAACCAGCCCAGGAACGCGGCAAAGCCAAGGCCGAGATAGAGGATGTTCAGGCCCAGCGCGCCGAGCATCAGGTCGCTGCGGAAGTTGCCGTCGATCAGCAGGGCGCGCATGCCCTCGAACACATAGGCGGGCGGCAACGACCACGCCACGGCCTGCAGCCAGTCGGGCAGTACGGTGACCGGGTAATAGACCGCCGCCACCGGCAGGAACAGGAAGGTTGCCGCCCAGGCGATGTTCTCCGCGCCCAGGCCGTAGCGCATCACCAGCCCGCAGACCGCGATGCCAATGGCCCAGCCGAACAGCGTGAGGTTGGCGAAGAATCCTGCCAGCGCGAAGCCCATGGAATAGATCGAGAAGTCGAAGAACAGCCAGGCCATCAGACTGACCGGGATCATGCCCAGCAGGGTGCGGATCACGCCCATCAGCAGCACAGAAGCGGCGAATTCGCTGGGCCGCAGAGGGCTGACGAACAGATTGCCCAGGTTGCGCGACCACATTTCCTCCAGGAAGGAGATCGCGACGCTGAGCTGCACGCGGAACAGCGAATCCCATAGCAGCAGGCCGGCCAGCAGGATACCGAAAGCCTGCGCCACATAAGCGGTCTTGCCGGCCAGAAACTGGGTGAGGAAGCCCCACATGATCATCTGCACGGCAGGCCAGTAGATGATGTCGATGATCCGCATCCACGAACCACCCAGCAGATAGGCGTGGCGGCGCAGCATGGCGCCGATGCGGTTGGCGCTGAATCCAAAAACCTCACCGCTCATGCCGCCGTCTCCGCCTGTGCCTGTGTCGCCGCCTTGCCGCGTCCGCGCGCGATGTCGAGGAACACTTCTTCCAGATCATCACGCCCGTATCGCTGGATCAGTTCAGCCGGTGTGCCGCGATCGACGATGCGGCCCTGCTTCATCATCAGCACCTGATCGCATAGCCGCTCCACCTCGGCCATGTTGTGTGAGGCCAGCATGATGGTGGCACCGCGCTCGGCACGGTAATCCTCCAGCAGGCCACGCACCCAGTCGGCGGTGTCGGGGTCCAGCGAGGCTGTGGGTTCGTCGAGCAGCAGCAGCTCCGGGCTGTTGATCAGGGCCTTGGCCAGCGCCACGCGGGTTTTCTGCCCGGCCGAGAGCGCGCCGGCCGGCCGGTCGAGCAGGGTGGTGAAATCCAGCTTCTGCGCCAGCTGGGCAATGCGCTGCTTCGGTTCCGGCACATCATAGAGCTGCGCGAAGACGCGCAGGTTCTGTTGCACGGTCAAGCGATGCGGCAGATCGACATAGGGCGAGGAGAAATTCAGCCGCGGCAGTACGGCATGGCGGTTGCGCAGCATGTCAGTGCTCAGCACGGTGATGTCGCCGCCGCTGGGCTTGAGCAGTCCGAGCAGCATCGCGATGGTCGTGGTCTTGCCGGCGCCGTTGCCGCCCAGCAGGGCCGTGACGCTGCCCTGCGGCACGGTGAAGTCGATCCCCGCCACGGCCTGGACATTGCCATAGGTCTTGGCGAGGCCGGCCACGACGATGGCAGGCGGGGCGGAAGACGGTGGAGACATGGTCTAAGGCTTTTTCCCGGCAGGACAAATTTGTCCCGCCTTGATATGGACAGGCGGGGGGATTTTGTCTATAACCGCGCGCCGTTGCCACCCTGTTACACTAGACGGGCCGCAACGATGTTGGTGGGCCCAGGTAGCTCAGTTGGTAGAGCAGGGGACTGAAAATCCCCGTGTCGGCGGTTCAATTCCGTCCCTGGGCACCATTCCCTCCATATTCCCCTCATGTTCCGGCGCGCCGCCGCGTTTATCGCGATTTGCGGCCATTATCGACATGCTGATGCCATATTTCCGGCGAAAATCCGCCGGATGATGGTTTTGAAATGTTGGCTTAGCGCCCGCACCCTCCTCATCCTGCTGTTTCTCGCTGTCCCGGCCCTGTCCGGAGCGGCCCTTGCCCAGTCCGCGTTGCCGGCTGCTGATCGTTCGTCCGCGCCGCCGGAAACCTCCGTCGCACCGGACCTGCATGCGGCCGAACTCAAGGCGCTGGCCGATCAACTTGCCGACGAGACCAGACGCAACGAACTGATCGCCACACTGCGGGCCCTGGCTGCTGCGCGCGAGACAGCGACGCAGGATGATACGTCACAGGCGGAAGCCGCCCAGTCGGAAGCTGCTGGCGATCCCGGTGCAGCCATCATCGACGGCGTGATGGCGCAGATGCGCCGGGCCGGCTCGGCCTTCGCCGCCTTCGGTGCGCTGTTCTCCGACCTGCCGGCCCTTATAGACTGGGCGCGGCTGCAGGTGGAGAATCCAAAGCGGCGCGCACTGTGGAGCGATGTCCTGCTCAAGCTTGGCGTGACGCTTTTCTCTGCCCTGTTGCTGCAGGCGCTGGCGCATCTGCTGATCCGGCGACCGCTGGCGGCATTGCAACTCGCTGGTAATGGCCAGGCGCAGGTTCCGGCGCAGTCGTCGGCTTCCGCGGTGTGGTTGCAGATTCTGTTCATCCTGTTGCGGGCGCTGGTCTCCTTGATCCCGATCGCGGTCTTCGCCGGTGCGGCCTATGGCATCCTCGCCCTGCTCGCGCCCAATGCCCTTACGCGCGATCTGGCGCAGATCGTGGTGCTGGCTTTCGTCGCCGTTTATGCCCTTGGCGTGGTCGGCGATGTGCTGCTGGCGCATGAAACGGCGCCGCTGCACCTTGATGAGGAAAGCGCCACCTATGCCCGGCTCTGGCTGCGCCGCCTGGCCATCCTGGCCGCCGTCGGTTATGTCACGGTGCAGGTTGCCGCGCGGGTGCGGATTCCCCCTGACGCTGTTGACACCATCGCCAAGCTGGCAGCCTTTGCCTTCGCGGCCCTGCTGGCGGTGCTGGTCCTGCAATTGCGGCAGCCCGTGGCATCGTGGATTCGCGGCAGCCTGCCGCCATCCGATGTGGCGCCGGCAACGCCACGTAGCCGGCCTTGGCATGTCCTGCGCCAGCGGATTGGCGATGTCTGGCACGTGCTGGCACTGCTTTACATCGTAGCGACCTACGGCGTCTGGGCCTTCGAGGTCGATGGCGGGTTTCGACTGATCCTGCGCGGTACTCTGCTGACCGTGGCCCTGCTGGCAAGCGCGCGGCTGCTGCAATTCACGACCGAAAAGGGTTTCACGCGCCTGTTCGCGATCAGCCCGGACACGCGACAGCGTTTCCCCGGCCTGGAGGAACGGGCCAACCGCTACCTGCCGCTGCTGCTCGGCGCCATCCGTGCCCTGCTCTATGCAATTGCCGCAATCATGATCCTGCAGGCCTGGGGCATCGACTCCCTGGCCTGGATCGCCAGTGAAACCGGACGCGGCGTGGTTGCGCGGGTCATTACCATCCTGCTGGTGGTGCTGGTCACCATTGCGCTGTGGGAAGCGGTCGCGGCCGGCATCGAATATTACCTGACCGGCGGCGCAGCGGGCCAGCCGACGGCGCGTTCCGCGCGGGCGCGCACCCTGCTGCCGCTGCTGCGCCGCACGGTTTCCATCGTGCTGGGCCTGATCGCGGCACTGATCGTGCTGTCGGAACTCGGGATCAACATCGCGCCGCTGCTGGCCGGTGCCGGCGTGGTCGGCCTTGCCATCGGCTTCGGCGCCCAGACCCTGGTGAAGGATGTGATCACCGGCATCTTCATCCTGACGGAAGATACCGTTGCCGTTGGCGACATCGTCGATCTGGGCGGTAATGGCGGTGTGGTGGAGGATATCTCGATCCGCACCATCCGCCTGCGCGACACCGAGGGTATCGTGCATGTGATCCCCTTCAGCGAGGTGACCAAGATCAAGAACATGACCCGCGGCTACGCCCAGGCGCTGTTCGATCTCGGGATTTCCTACCGCGAGAACGTCGATGAGGTGATCGAAGTGATCAAGGCGCTGGCAACCGAGTTCCGCGCCGAGCCGGAGTGGAATGCCCGGATTCTAGACGATCTGGAGATGTGGGGCGTGGATCAACTCGCCGATTCCGCCGTGGTGCTGCGTTTCCGCATCAAGACCCTGCCGGCGCAGCAATGGAGCGTGCGGCGCGAATTCACCAAGCGGATCAAGCACCGCTTCGATGAACTCGGGATCGAGATTCCGTTCCCGCATCAGACGATCTATTTCGGCGCCGACAAGCAGGGCAATGCGCCGCCGCTGCATCTGGCGCGCGAAACCGGCGGCGAAAAGGCTTAGGTTTCCGGATTATCCAGGCTGTCGCGGATCGCCTTCAGCGCCGCATGCAGCTTGTCGTCGCGGATGCGCGGCAGCAGGCGGTCAAGCTCGGCTGCAATCTCAGCCGGCGTGAGATAGCCGCGATAGGCATCCGGCGCCTCATCCAGGCTGCAGGCCGGCGAAGCGGAAGGGCTGGCTTTGTCCATGGCGGCAATCTAGCGGGTAAAAGCGATGCTGTCGCGCGGCGTCTCGGGCCATGCCTCAGGCTGCGGCAGCTTCCGTGCGGCGACGGATGTAGTCGCGGTCCAGCGAGAAGCGCAGGAAAAAACGCTCTTCGCCCTCAATTGTCGCAGTGGCGACCACATCCGCGCCCAGACGGCGATACAGGCCCAATGGCCGGCGCGCGGTGGTGGCGTAGCCGGCCAGCAGGCCGCGATTGCGCAAATCGGCGAAACAATCCGTCCAGAACGCATATCGTGTGCGCAGGTCGTGCCCGTCATTGACGAAAACGGTCAGGAATTCGCACAGGCCTTTATCCTCTGGCATCGCGAATCCAAAAGCCCCGGCCTGGCATTGCCGCAGGGCAACGTTAACCGCCAGCGCGGCGCGCACTTCACCATTTGCCTCGCGCTGCAGGTAAACGATCTGGTCGTTGTAAGGGATGCGGGTCGCCAGACGTTTCGCGTCATCATCCCATTGCCACAGCCAGCGGATCAGTCGGTTGCCGGTTACTGCCGAGAAGGCTCTGTAGAATGAGGCTTCATAGGCAAGCACGGCGTTGGCATCCGACGCATCGAGCAAGGTGAAGCGGCTCGCAACGCTCATCGCGGCACCAGTCGCAGGCTGATATCGCGGTCGGGCGCCAGGGTGATGCGGGCGATCATGCCGACCGGATGCGGATCCGCCAGTTCCAGACGATAGCGTTGCAAGATCATCGCCAGCGCAATCGTCATCTCGATCATTGCGAAGTGATTGCCGATGCAGGCATGCTTGCCGATGATGAACGGCATGAAGGCCTGACTTGGCCAGCTGGTCTTCATAAACCGCTGCGGACGAAACACGTCTGGGTCGCCCCACAATACGGGATCGCGATGCATGCCGAATATCGACAGCAGCAACAGGCTGCCGCGCGGTATCTGTCGGCCATTGAAGTCGTCGTCCTCGATGGCGCGGCGCGAGACGTGATAGACCGACGGATAGAAACGCATGGTTTCGTTGATCGTCGCCTGGGTCAATGGCAGGCGTTTCATGCTTTCCAGGTCGGGGGCGTTGCCGGCCAGAACATGGCTCAATTCGTCATGGATCTGTTCGACCAGTTCGGGTCGGCTGGCCAGCGCATACAGCATCCAGGCCAGTGATGTGGCGGTGGTCTCGAAGCCGGCGATGAAGAGGGTTTTGCTCTCATCGCATAGCGCGGCATCGTCCAGGGCCAGGCTGCCATCCGGTTCGCGGGCGGTGCGCATGGTCTCCAGGATGTCGTGTCTCACCGGGCAGCCATGACGTTCCGAAATATGCGCGTTGACATAGTCATCCATCAACCGCCGGGTCCGGCGCAGGTGCCGGTTGGCCCCGGTCGGCATCCAGCGCGGCGACATGAACAGGGAGGTGTTGCGGCGACGCAGCCAATACAGCCCGTCTCGAACGATAGCGCCGAACCGCGCAGAGCTGTTGCGGTCGATATCGGCGGACAGCAACGCCCGGCCGATCACCGAGAGCGACAGATGCTGGGTTTCAGAGATGGCCTGGATGGGCCGGCCGGCGCGACATTCGGTTTCCCAGTGATCCAGCATGGCCCTGGTTGCGGCCTGTGCTGCTGGTGCCATGCGCTGCAGCCCGTCGAGGCGGAAGGCGGGCAGGATCTGGCGCCGCCGCTTCAGCCAGAAGGGACCGTCGGTGGAGAGCAGGCCCTGGCCGACCACGGCCTGCATGTTGCGATAATGGAAACTGCGTTCGTATTTCTCCTGCCGCGTCACCAGAACCTGTCGCACCAGTTCGGGGTCGGAAACGGCGAGGAAGCGCTTGTGCAGGACGCGGAACCATGCCGCGCCGCCATGACTGGCGGCCACCTCCGCCGGCACCAGATGGGTGGCGGACATCATCTGTGCCGCATGGCCGAGCAGCCAGTGGCCGCGCGCCTGCGGAAAGTCGGTGAGGGCCTCGCCGCTGGCACCGGCGGGGTTCATTGGCCGGCCTCGCGCTCAGCATCGCGCAGCCGACGGGTTTCCTCAACGAAGGCATCGTCCAGTCCGGCGGCGCTCTGCAACAGCCCGCCGAAGCTGGCGGTGAAACGCGACAGGGTCAGGCCGTCGGTGATGGCATGGTCCACGCCGGCCGCCAGACAGAGCATCTTGCGTCCCTCGCGTTCGGCGACGCCGCCAATTGCCACCGTGCAGGTGAAGACATTGGGCGGCAAGGCCCAGAAAGTGCCGGGCACGCCGGGACTCTGCAGGTTGGTCAGGCCAACGGTGCCGTTGATGCGCTTGAGGAGATGCGGGTTGTTGCGCATGCGCCAAGCGAACAGGCTGCGCAGGATCCAGGGCAGGCGGGCGAAGCGGCGGCGCAGCTTCACCAGCGGATCCTGCGACAGGTCGGTATTGGTGGCGGCGCGCAGTTCCCAGTTGATCGCGGCCAGCGATTTCGCCTGCGCGGCGCGGAAGGTATAGCCCACGGCCATGCGGTGCCCGTCGGGCATGCGCCGATCGATGGCCGTGGCGATGTCGATGTCGTCGAAACGGACCAGCGACTTGCCATGGCGGAAGGTGTGCATCATCGGATGTTTCTGCACCGCTTGGGTCAGGCAGTAGGCGACGAAGGCATGCAGCGTCACGGGCACCCGCAACTCGCGACGATACTGCGCGATCAAGGCCATGGCCCGGGTGACGTCGACTTCGATGAAGCCGTAGACGGTATGGCGGCGATGCAGGCTGAGCGTGGTGAGTACGGCGTTGCGGACCACCGGCCATGGCTGGGAATGGAATTTCTCGGTCTGAGTCATCGTGCATGACGGCAGGCCGCCATCGGATGCGACCCGCGACTCCCCCTTCTTGTCGATGCTTGTCCCCCGGCCGCATGCCATGCGGCGCCAGGGGAGTGTCTAGCAACCGCCACGATTAATGACCAATGCTATTTGCGGCCGAATCGGCGGTTGCCGGAAGATTGCGGAACCGGGTCATGCCTACGGCTTGCATCGGCTGGCCGGATACTCCCATGGCGCGATATCGAAGGTTTCAGCCACGTAGGAACCGGCTGCCGGGCGGCCTCCCCCTGCGGCCTTGCCGCCCGGCAGCCGGACCCGTAGATTGCCCGCAACCCGTTTTCCGGCCCGATTCGCCGCTATCGACGCGGCAACATTTTTATCGTGATTCGCATGCTCAATCCCCGTATCGATGCCCTCAGCGACTATCCCTTCGCCCGCCTGCGCACCCTGCTGGATGCCGAGCCGCTGCCGGCCGGGATGACACCGATCAACCTGTCGATCGGCGAGCCGCAGCATCCGCTGCCGTCCATGGTGATCGAGCAGATGACGGCGGACCTGAGCGTACTGAACCGCTATCCCACCCTGAACGGCACACCGGATTTCCGCGCCGCCTGCGCCGCCTGGATCACGCGGCGCTACAACCTGCCGGCAAACCTGATCGACCCAGAGACCCAGATCGTGGCGCTGACCGGCACGCGCGAGGGGCTGTACATGATCGCCGGCGTGGTGGTGCCGGAGAAGAAGGGCAAAAAGGGCGAGCGCCCCGTGGTGCTGATGCCCAATCCCTTCTACCAGACCTATGTCGGCGCGGCGGTCGCGGCCGGGGCCGAGCCCTATTTCATGCCGGCTTTGGCCGAGAACGGTTTCCTGCCCGATTTCGGCACGCTGGATGTCGATACGCTGGATCGCACCGCGCTGGTCTATATCTGCTCGCCAGCCAATCCGCAGGGCGCGGTGGCCAGTGTGGAGTATCTGGCGAACCTGATCGAACTGTCGCGCAGGCACGATTTCGTCGTCGCCTTCGACGAATGTTATGCCGAAATCTACGACCAGGTGCCGCCGCCCGGCGGACTTGATGCTGCCCTGCATCTGGCCGGCGACAGGATCGGCCCCGATGCCCTGAAGAGCGTGGTCGTCTTCCATTCGCTGTCCAAGCGCTCGAGCGCGCCGGGCCTGCGGTCGGGTTTCTGCACCGGCGACGCCGAAATCACCAAGGCCTTCATCAAGCTGCGCAACTACGGCTGCACTGGCATGATGATGCCGGTGGCGGCCGCCTCAGCCGCCTTGTGGCGCGACGAGGTGCATGTCGAGCAGAACCGGGCGCTGTATCGCCAGAAATTCGACATGGCGCAGAATGTGCTGGGCAACCGTTTCGGCTTTTTCCGCCCGGCCGGCGGCTTCTATCTCTGGCTCGATGTGGGCGACCCTGAGGCCATGGCGCTGAAACTGTGGCGCGAGGCCGGCATCCGCACCCTGCCGGGCAATTACCTGACCCGCCCGGAAAACGGCGGAGAAAAGGCCGGAAAATCGTTCCTGAGGATCGCCCTGGTGGCCGATCTGGAAACCACCCGCAGCGCGCTTCAACGAATCGGTAACTTTCTGGGGGGTTAAATCCTCAGGCTGGGGCGAATCGGCCCGAACCGGCAGCGTTTTTCCTGCCGGCATGGTTAACGGGTCGCGTGATTTCAGAGTGCGAGGAACGGTATGGCTGCCAGGTCGAAGAAGAAGCGGTCTTTCTTTCCGGAAGGTTTCGACGAATTCCTGCGCCTGCGGGCGCGGGAGGGCGGCGGCGTCCTGATACTGGGGATCGGCTTCCTGCTGGCGCTGGCACTGGCCACCTTCGATCCCGCCGACCCGAATTTCAATCACGCCACGCCGCTGGCGCCGAAGAACTGGCTCGGCCTGCCCGGCGCCTATGTCTCGGATGTGCTGCTGCAGACCCTTGGCCTGTCGGCCTGGCTGTTCGTGCTGCTGCTGGCCTCCTGGGGTTTTCGCGTGGTGTCGCATCGCGGTTTGCCGCGCTGGTGGCTGAATGTGGCGCTGGTGCCGCTCACGCTGGTTCTGTTTGCCTGCTTCGCCGCCGCCCTGCCAGTGCCGGCCACCTGGAGCCTGCGCGCCGGCCTGGGTGGCGTGGTGGGCGACTACATCCTCTATCACCAGCTCGTGCCGCTGGGCGTTTCCTTCGGTCTGCCGATGTCGGCCGTGCTGCCGGGCATCCTGTGTTTTGCTTTTGCCGTGCTCTGCTTCTATTTCGCCTCGGGTTTAAGCTCCAGCGAATGGCGCAGCATGGGTGCCAGCCTCGGCTTTGGCGCCGCTGCGGCCACAGGCCTGGCCGCCCAGGGCCTTTATCGAAGCGGCAAGGCGGCCATGCGCACCGGGCAGGAAGCGCCGGAAGTGGTGGGCGGTTTCTTCGGCCGCCTGAAGGCGTTCTTCAGCCGCGGTGACGAAGACGACAAGCCGGTGCTGCGCAAGGCCGAGCCCAGCTTCGGCCGGGCCAAGGCGCGCGCCGCCGCCGAGGATGGCGACTACATTGATCCGGATGATCTGGACGACGAGATCGACGCTGATGATGACGAAGACATGCCGCGCCTGCCCACGGCCAAGAAGGCCGATGAAGGCCGCGTCACCCGTCGCATCGAGAAGCCGAAAACCGGCAGCCGCGTGGCGCGCGAGGCGCAGACATCGCTCAACCTCGGCGACGCCGGCGATTTCGAATTGCCCGAACTCTCGCTGCTGAAGCCGCCGCCGGCCGACAGCGCGCGCGAGAAGATCAACGAGGACGCGCTGGAACAGAATGCGCGCATGCTCGAATCCGTGCTGAACGAATTCGGCGTGCAGGGCGAGATCACCAAGGTGCGCCCCGGTCCGGTGGTGACGCTGTATGAACTCGAACCGGCGCCCGGCACCAAGTCCAGCCGCGTGATCGGCCTGTCGGACGACATCGCCCGCTCGATGAGCGCGCTGTCGGCCCGCGTCGCCGTGATCCCCGGCCGCAATGCCATCGGCATCGAGCTGCCGAATGCCAAGCGCGAGACGGTATACCTGCGCGAACTGCTGGCCTCGGCCGAGTTTGAATCGCCCAGCAGCAAGCTGGCGCTGGCGCTGGGCAAGGATATCGGCGGCTCGGCGATCATCGCCGACCTAGCCAAGATGCCGCATCTGCTGGTGGCCGGCACCACCGGTTCGGGCAAGTCGGTGGCGATCAACACCATGATCCTGTCGCTGCTCTACAAGCTCACGCCCGACCAGTGCCGCTTCATCATGGTCGACCCGAAGATGCTGGAGCTTTCCGTCTATGACGGCATCCCGCACCTGCTGGCGCCGGTGGTGACCGAGCCGGGCAAGGCGGTGGTGGCGCTGAAATGGACCGTGCGCGAGATGGAGGACCGCTATCGCAAGATGTCGGAACTCGGCGTGCGCAACATCGCCAGCTACAACGAGCGCCTCGCCCAGGCCCGCGCCAAGGACGAGAAGCTCGGCCGCACGGTGCAGACTGGCTTCGACGAGGCCGGCAAGCCGGTCTATGAGGAACGCCCGATCGACCTCAATCCGCTGCCCTTCATCGTGGTGATCGTGGACGAGCTGGCCGACCTGATGCTGGTGGCCGGCAAGGACATTGAGGCGGCGATCCAGCGTCTGGCCCAGATGGCACGCGCCGCCGGCATCCATCTGATCATGGCCACGCAGCGCCCGTCGGTCGACGTGATCACCGGCACGATCAAGGCCAATTTCCCGACCCGCATCTCCTTCCAGGTGACGTCGAAGATCGACAGCCGCACCATCCTGGGCGAGCAGGGCGCCGAGCAGCTGCTGGGCATGGGCGACATGCTGTTCATGCCCGGCGCCGGCCGCATCAGCCGCGTCCATGGCCCCTTCGTTTCGGATGAAGAGGTCGAGCGCGTGGTGAAGATGCTGAAGGACCAGGCCGAGCCGGTCTATGTCGAGGCGGTGACCAGCGATCCCGACGGCGGCAAGTTCGGTATGCCGGGCTCGGGCGGCGAGGGCGGCGAGGAAGACACGCTCTACGATCAGGCCGTGGCCCTGGTCTGCCGCGAGCGCAAGGCCAGCACGTCGTTCATCCAGCGCCATCTGCAGATCGGCTACAACCGTGCCGCCCGCATCATGGAGCGCATGGAGAAGGAAGGCGTGGTCGGCCCCGCCAACCATGTCGGCAAACGTGAGGTGCTGGCCCGCAACATCGAGGCGGCGGAATAACCGCTACCTGCATACAGTCATAAAAAAGCCCGGCAGCGATGCCGGGCTTTTTTTATGCGTCATCCTGGCCAAGCGACACTGTTTGTGTCGCGCGAGCCAGGATCCCATTTTGGATCAGCTTGAAAATGGGTTCCCGGGTCTTCGCTGACGCTCCGCCCGGGATGACGCTCGGGTTTTATTCATGCCGCATCGGGCCGCAGGCCATAGGCATCGGCCGGCGCTTCTGATTTCACGAAATGCAGCAGCATGGCCTGCACATCAGGATCGCTGATCAGCCGGCGGTGCCCAAGCCCGTCGAGGATGCGGAATTCGGCGCGCGGCCAGCCGGCGGCATTCTCCTGGCTGTGTTTCAGCGGCACGGTGCGGTCGTCGCGGCTGTGCAGGATCAGGCCCGCGGCATCCAGATCGCGCAGCTTGGGCGGCAGGTAGAGCGAGTCCATGCTGCGGCCGACGATGGTCTCGATGGCGGCATAGGCCTGTTCCACCTGGGCGCGGTCGAGTTTCAGCATCTGCATCATCGCGCCGGCGAACAGGCGCGGATGGTTGGGCGCGGCCAGGATGGCGAAACGCTCGGCGGCCAGCCCCATCTCGGTGGCGGCGATCAGCGTGGCGGTGCCGCCCAGCGAATGCGCGATCACCGCCTGGAATTTTCCGCCCTGTGGCAGCGCGCCAATGGCCACGGCCTCGCGGGCGACGGCGGCGACCCCGGCGGCCAGCACCGGGATCGGCGTGGCGCGGCCATGGCGCGAGCGGGCCGGAGACCGGCCATGACCGGGCAAATCGAGGCTGAGCACGCGATAGCCATCGGCCACCAGCCGGTCGACCAGCGGTGCCCAGCTCAGGTGATCGTCTTCCCAGCCATGCACCAGCAACACAGCGGGATCGCCGGTGCGGCCATAACTCCAGGCCGCCAACGGCCCGACCGGCCCTTCCACGGCGAAGGGCGTCGCATGACTGGCTGGTAGCTGTCGCGGCCCGGTCGGCCGGCGCTGGGAGGCCAGGAACAGTGTGGCAGCCCGGCGGGCAGCCCAGCCTGGGACGATGGCGAATCCGGTCCGGATCAGAGCGCGTTGGGTAAGGAAGCTAATAATAGTTCGAATGTTCGTGCTATTTTTAGCTTTGACGGAAGGCTTTTTAGGCATGGGCTATCCTTTCCCGGGAGGTCAGGCCAGGATAGCGAACGATCGTTCTATTTCAAGCGGATTTTTCAGGCTATCCGAGTTTCACCGCCGTGCCGCTGGCCGCCACCATCAGCATCTGGCGGTCGTTGCCGCCGATCTGCTGGTAATCCAGATCCAGGCCCACCACGGCATCGGCACCCAGCGCTGCAGCTTCTTCGACCAGGCTTTCCAGCGCCAGCGCCTTGGCCTTGCGCAACTCCTTTTCATAGGAACCCGAGCGGCCGCCCAGGATATCGGTGATGCCGGCGAAGAAATCGCGGAACACGTTGGTGCCCATCACGGCCTCGCCGGCGACGATGCCGAGATAGGCGGTGATCTTCTTGCCGTCCACGCTGTCGGTGCTGGTCAGGATCATGGTTCGCTCCCTGATTTGGTCACGGAAGATTATGCGGCTTGCCTTGATTTCGCCATCGCCCACCGCTACCCCTGACGCCATGGATACCTCACCCACCAGCCGCCGCCGTTTCCTGCTTGCCATGGCCGTCACAGCCGCCGCGGCGAAAGTCTCGCTGGCCACGGCCTATGCCGCCGCGCCGGCGGCGAATGCGCGCCTGACGCAGCAGGATCGCGCCGATCTGGAGCGGATTGCCGGCTATTTCAACCAGGTGCGGAGCATGCAGGGCCGCTTCCTGCAGGTGGGGCCCGAAGGCGATGCCGCCGAGGGCAAGATTTACCTGAGCCGCCCCGGCCGCTTCCGCTTCGAGTTCGATCCGCCGGTGCCGATGCTGATCGTTTCCGACGGTGCCTACATCATCATGGAAGACCGCGAGCTGAAATCGGTGGAGCGCATTCCACTCGGCGCCACGCCGCTCGATCTGTTGTTGCGCGAACAGGTGAAATTCGATGACAGTGTGGGCATCGCTAGGGTCGAACGCGGCGCCGCCATCCTGCGCGTCACACTGTTTGCGCCCGACCGCCCCAAGGAAGGCTCCATCACCCTGGTCTTCGGCGACAAGCCGCTGGAATTCGCCGGCTGGACCGTGACGGATGCGCAGGGCAAGGTCACGGCCATTACGCTCAGCCAGATCGACTTCAATCCCCAGCTCTCCACCCGCCTGTTTACCTATGGCGACCGGCCGTCGTCCGAGCGTGTGCTGCAGCAGCGGCGCTGACAGAGAGTGTTCGTCGGCGGTATTTGCCGCAAATTACAATTTTAACCGGTAATTACCGACTCGTAACGCGCAAGTCCGTGAACTTTCGTCGTAAAACCAGGATTAGGCCCGGGGCAAAGGTTGCAGGCCTTCGGAAGGCTGCTATAACCTCGGCCCCGAACGGCAATCATATATCCCGTGGCATTCGCTACCGGTCCGAAACCCGTAGGTCAGCATGAATATCCATGAATACCAGGCGAAAAGCCTGCTCGCGAAATACGGTGTCGCCGTGCCGCGCGGCGGCGTGGCGTTCTCTCCCGACGAGGCCATCACCGTGGCCAAGCAGCTCGGCGGTCCGGTCTGGGTGGTAAAGGCCCAGATCCATGCCGGCGGCCGCGGCAAGGGCGGCGGCGTCAAGGTGGTCAAGTCGATCGACGAAGTCGCGGAAAAGTCCAAGGCCATGCTGGGCATGACCCTGGTGACCCACCAGACCGGCCCCGAGGGCAAACTGGTCAAGCGGCTCTATGTCGAGGAAGGCTGCGACATCAAGCGTGAGCTTTACTTAAGCTTCCTGGTCGACCGCGCCACCTCGCGCATCACCGTGATGGCCTCGACCGAGGGCGGCATGGAGATCGAAGAGGTTGCCGCCTCGCATCCTGAAAAGATTCTGAAGGTCGCCATCGATCCAGTGACCGGCCTGCAGCCTTTCCATGCCCGCCAGATCGCCTTCGGTCTTGGCCTGGAAGGCAAGCAGGTGCAGTCGGCGGTGAAGTTCATGATGGCGATGTACGAGGCCTTCGTTGGTCTCGATGCCTCCATCGTCGAGATCAACCCGCTGGTCGTCACCGGCGCCGGCGACCTGATCGCGCTGGATGCCAAGATGAACTTCGACGACAACGCGCTGTACCGGCACAAGGATGTCGAGGACATGCGCGATCCGGACGAGGAGGATGCCTCCGAGCTGGAAGCCGCGAAGTGGTCGCTCAATTACGTCAAGCTGGACGGCGAGATCGGCTGCATGGTCAACGGCGCCGGCCTGGCCATGGCCACCATGGACATCATCAAGCTGTACGGCTCCGAGCCGGCCAACTTCCTCGATGTCGGTGGCGGCGCCACCAAGGAGCGCGTCACGGCAGCCTTCAAGATCATTCTTGGCGACAAGAACGTGAAGGGCATCCTGGTCAACATCTTCGGCGGCATCATGCGCTGCGACATCATCGCCGAGGGCGTGGTGGCGGCGGCCCGCGAAGTGAAGCTGGCCGTGCCGCTGGTGGTTCGCCTCGAAGGCACCAATGTCGATCTGGGCAAGAAGATCATGGCCGAGAGCGGCCTGCCGATCATCTCTGCCGACAATCTTGCCGACGCCGCCGACAAGGTGGTGAAGGCCGTGAAGGGAGCCAAGTAAAATGGCTGTTCTGGTCAACAAGGATACCAAGGTCATCTGCCAGGGCATCACCGGCAGCCAGGGCACCTTCCATACGGAACAGGCGATCGCCTACGGCACCAAGATGGTCGGCGGTGTGACGCCGGGCAAGGGCGGCACCACCCATGCCGGCCTACCGGTGTTCAACACCGTGGCCGAAGCCGTGTCGAAGACCGGCGCCAATGCCTCGGTGATCTACGTGCCGCCGCCGTTCGCGGCCGACTCGATCCTGGAAGCCATCGACGCCGAAATCCCGCTGGTGGTCTGCATCACCGAGGGCATTCCGGTGCTCGACATGGTCAAGGTCAAGCGCGCGCTCGGCGGTTCCAAGACCCGCCTGATCGGCCCCAACTGCCCCGGCATCATCACGCCGGGCGAGTGCAAGATCGGTATCATGCCGGGCCACATCCATCGCCGCGGCAAGGTCGGCATCGTGTCGCGTTCCGGCACGCTGACCTATGAGGCGGTGGCGCAGACCACAGCGGCCGGCCTGGGTCAGACCACCTGCATCGGCATCGGCGGCGACCCGGTGAACGGCACCAACTTCATCGATGCGCTCGACCTGTTCCTTGGCGACAAGGAAACCGAATGCATCATCATGATCGGCGAGATCGGCGGCAGCGCCGAGGAAGAGGCCGCCGAGTTCCTCAAGCAATCGAAGGTGAAGAAGCCGACCGTTGGCTTCATCGCCGGTCGTACCGCGCCTCCGGGCCGCCGCATGGGTCATGCCGGCGCGATCATCTCGGGCGGCAAGGGTGATGCGAACACCAAGCTGGAGGCCATGCGATCGGCCGGCATCCGCGTATCGGATAGTCCGGCAGCGCTCGGCACCACCCTGGTTGATCTGTTGAACGGGAAGTAACAGGAATCAGAAGAGGGCGGCGCCGGCCAACAAGCGGCGCCACGACATCGATGACGGCGCAGCTTGAACGCACGCAGTTCCTCTACGGTGGCAACAGCACCTTTGTCGAGGAGCTGTATGCCAAGTACGTTGCCAACCCCGACAGCGTCGATGCTTCCTGGAAGCAGTTCTTCGAAGCTCTCGGCGACGATTTCAGCCAGCCCAAGCAGGCCCTGAGCCGTCCGAGCTGGGCGCCAACCTCGGCGCTGATCCAGCTTGAGGACGAGGGCCTGCTCGGTGCCCAGGGCAAGGCAGCCAAGGCGGCCGACCGCGCCGCCAAGGCCGGCGGTTCCGCCGCCGATGCCCGTGCCGCCGCGCTGGATACCATCCGCGCGGCCATGCTGATCCGCAATTACCGCATCCGCGGTCACCTGATGGCCAGCCTGGATCCGCTGGGCATCCAGGCGTCCGGCGCCCATCCGGAGCTGGAGCCGCAATCCTACGGCTTCTCCGAAGCCGACATGGACCGGCCGATCTTCATCGACAACATGCTGGGCCTGGAGATCGCGACCCTGCGCGAGATCCTGCAGATCCTGCGGCGCACCTACTGCTCGACCATCGGCGTCGAGTTCATGCACATCTACCATCCGGAGCAGAAGGCCTGGATCCAGGAGCGCATCGAGGGCCGCGACAAGGAAGTCCACTTCACCAACGAGGGCAAGAAGGCGATCCTCAACAAGCTGGTAGAAGGTGAGATTTTCGAGCGCTTCTGCCACATGAAGTTCACCGGCACCAAGCGTTTCGGCCTGGAAGGCGGCGAGGCGCTGATCCCGGCGATGGAAGCCATCATCAAGCGCGGCGGCCAGCTTGGCCTGAAGGATATCGAACTGGGTATGCCGCATCGCGGCCGCCTCAATATCCTGGCCAACGTAATGGCCAAGCCCTATCGCGCCATCTTCACCGAATTCAAGGGCATGGCCTATCACCCGGACGATTTCCAGGGTTCGGGCGACGTGAAGTATCACCTTGGCGTGTCGTCGGATCGTGAGTTCGACGGCAACAAGGTGCATCTGTCGCTGGCGGCCAACCCGTCGCATCTGGAAATCATCAATCCGGTTTGCCTGGGCAAGTCGCGCGCCAAGCAGACCCAGATGGGCGATACCGAACGCGGGCAGGTCCTGACCGTGCTGCTGCATGGCGATGCGGCCTTTGCTGGCCAGGGCGTGGTGGCGGAATGCTTCGCGCTGTCGGAGCTGCGCGGCTATCGCACCGGCGGCACCATCCACATCATCGTCAACAACCAGATCGGTTTCACGACGAACCCGTCCTATTCGCGGTCGTCGCCCTATCCGTCCGATCTGGCCAAGGTGGTGCAGGCGCCGATCTTCCATGTGAATGGCGACGATCCGGAAGCCGTGACCCATGTGGCCAAGATCGCCACCGAATTCCGCCAGCAGTTCAAGAAGGACGTGGTGATCGACCTGTTCTGTTATCGCCGCCACGGCCATAACGAGACCGACGATCCCTCCTTCACCCAGCCGATCATGTATCGCGCGATCGCGACGCATCCGACCACGCGGCAGATCTATGCCAAGCGTCTGGTCGAGGAGGGCGTGATCAGCGATGCCGATGCCGAGGGCATGGTCACCACCTTCCAGAACCGCCTGGAAGAGGAACTGGAAGCCTCGAAGTCGTTCAAGCCGAACAAGGCCGACTGGCTGGAAGGCAAATGGTCCGGTCTGGAAATCGCCTCGGGCGACGACCGCCGCGGCACCACCGCGGTCGAGATGGAAACGCTGAAGAAGATCGGCCACGCCATCACGACGGTGCCCGACGGTTTCAACATCCACAAGACGCTGGCCCGCAACACCCAGAATCGCCGCAATGCGATCGACGCCGGCGAGGGCATCGACTGGGCGACGGCGGAAGCGCTGGCTTTCGGTTCGCTGCAGCTCGAAGGCTTCGGCGTGCGTCTGTCGGGCCAGGATTGCGGGCGTGGTACTTTCAGCCAGCGTCACAGCGTCTGGCATGACCAGCAGACCGAAGAACGTTATGTGCCGCTCAATCACATCGCCGATGGCCAGGCGAATTACGAGGTGATCGACAGCCTGCTGTCGGAAGCCGCCGTGCTTGGCTACGAATACGGCTACAGCCTGGCCGAACCGAACGCGCTGGTGATGTGGGAAGGCCAGTTCGGCGACTTCGCCAACGGCGCCCAGGTGGTGTTCGACCAGTTCATCTCCTCGGGCGAGGTGAAGTGGATGCGCATGTCGGGCCTCGCCGTGCTGCTGCCTCATGGCTATGAAGGCCAGGGTCCAGAGCACAGCTCGGCCCGCCTGGAGCGTTATCTGCAGCTCTGCGCCGAAGACAACATGCAGGTCGCGAACTGCACCACGCCGGCCAATTACTTCCACATCCTGCGCCGGCAGATGCACCGCAAGTTCCGCAAGCCGCTGATTTTGATGACGCCGAAGTCGCTGCTGCGTCACAAGCTGGCGGTGTCCAAGCTCACCGACATGGGGCCGGGTTCGTCCTTCCACCGCGTGCTGTGGGACGACGCGCCGCATGACGATGCCAAGATCAAGCGTATCGTGCTGTGCACCGGCAAGGTCTATTACGACCTGTTCGAGGAGCGCCAGAAGCGCGAGATGAAGGACACGGTGATCCTGCGCGTGGAACAGCTCTATCCGTTCCCGCACAAGGCCCTGCTGGCCGAGATGAAGCGTTACAAGAACGCCAAGACGGTGGTCTGGTGCCAGGAAGAGCCGAAGAACATGGGCGCCTGGAGCTTCATCGAACCCCATATCGAAGGCGTGCTCGGCGAACTCGACATCAAGATGAAACGGCCGCTTTATGCCGGTCGCGTCGAGGCGGCTTCGCCGGCTACCGGTCTGATGAGCAAGCATAACCAGCAGCAGGCCAAACTGGTCGACGACGCACTGACGGCGTAACCCGGGACGGGGACATCCGAGGGGCGTTTTTTTAGAGGGAAGTAAAACATGGCAGTCGAAATTCGTGTCCCGCAGCTGGCGGAATCGATCTCCGAAGCCACCGTCGGCCGCTGGGCCGCCAAGGCCGGCGAGGCGGTGGCCCGCGACCAGCTGCTGGTCGAACTGGAAACCGACAAGGTGACCGTCGAGGTCAATGCGCCGGAAGCCGGCACGCTGGGCGAGGTTCTTGCCGCCGAGGGCGCCACGGTGCAGGTCGGCGATCTGCTCGCCACCCTGAATGCCGGCGCCGGCGCTGCCGCGAAGCCCGCCGCCAAGCCGGCGGAAGCCGCCAAACCCGCCGCGGCGCCTGCCGCGCCGAAGGCCCCCGCTGCCGCTCCGGCTGCGGGTCAGGCCCTGCCGGCTGCTGCCAAGCTGGCCGCTGAAAAGAATGTCGATGTGTCGGGCGTTGCCGGCTCGGGCAAGGGCGGTCGCGTCACCAAGGGCGATGTGATGGACCTGCTCGCCGGCGGTGGTGCCGCGCCGGCTGCCCGTCCTGCCGTGCCGACCGGTCCGCGCGCCAATGCCGACCGCGAGGAACGCCAGCGCATGTCCAAGCTGCGCCAGGTGATCGCGCGTCGCCTGAAGGAAGCGCAGAACACCGCCGCCATGCTCACCACCTTCAACGAGGTGGACATGTCGGCCCTGATGGCCGCCCGCAAGACCTATGTCGACGGCTTCGAGAAGAAGCACGGCGTGCGGCTGGGCTTCATGTCCTTCTTCGTCAAGGCCTGCGTGCAGGCGCTGAAGGAATTCCCGGCGGTGAACGCCGAGATCGAGGGCGATGACATCGTCTTCAAGAACTACTTCAACATCGGCTGCGCCGTGTCGACCCCGACCGGCCTGGTCGTGCCGGTGATCCGCGATGCCGACCAGATGTCGTTTGCCGGCATCGAAAAGACCATCGGCGATTTCGGCAAGCGCGCCCGCGACGGCAAGCTCGGTATCGACGAACTGCAGGGCGGTACCTTCAGCATCTCCAATGGCGGCGTGTTCGGCTCGCTGATGTCGACCCCGATCATCAACCCGCCGCAATCGGCCATTCTGGGCATGCACAAGATCCAGGAACGTCCGATGGCCATCAACGGTCAGGTGGTGATCCGGCCGATGATGTATCTGGCGCTGTCCTACGACCACCGCATCATCGACGGCCGCGAGGCGGTCAGCTTCCTGGTGCGCGTCAAGGAATCGATCGAAGACCCGCAGCGCCTGCTGTTCGAGGTCTGAGGTAGGGACCGATGATCGTCCGGGTCTGGAGCACGGGGTTCACCCTCGCCCGCCTGGACGATCTGGTCGCTTTCGCCCGCAGCCGGCTGGAACCGTTTTTCCATAACCAGGATGGCTGTCTGGGCTGTTTTTTTACCTATGATTCCGATGAGTGGCGCACCATCAGTCTGTGGCGCGACCAGGTTGCCGTCGACGCGGTGAAGGATTCCGCCGACTACCGCGCCATGCTGGCCGACCTGGTCGGCAGCGGCATTCTGCAGGGCAGCCAGAATACGCGCGTTTTCAAGGCCGCTGGCGGCGGTGTTTTTGGCCCGCTGGCTTTCTAGGGTTTGGGAGATTCACGAATGAGCGAACAGGCTTTCGACATCATCATCATCGGCGCCGGCCCCGGCGGCTACACCATGGCGATCCGCTGCGCCCAGCTGGGCATGAGCGTGGCCTGCGTCGAGAAGGATGCCGGTCTGGGCGGCACCTGCACCAATGTCGGCTGCATCCCGTCCAAGGCGCTGCTGCATTCCTCTGAACTTTATCATG
Source organism: Ferrovibrio sp. (assembly GCF_046297595.1). GTDB lineage: Bacteria > Pseudomonadota > Alphaproteobacteria > Ferrovibrionales > Ferrovibrionaceae > Ferrovibrio. The sequence continues at coordinate 81,777 of NZ_JBKBHT010000003.1, read as the reverse complement.
AGGCCACCCACGGCTTCGCGCAGCACGGCATCAAGGTCGGCAAGATCGAGGTCGACCTGCCGGCGATGATGGCGCAGAAGCAGAGCGTGGTCAGCTCCTCGAACAAGGGTATCGAATTCCTGTTCAAGAAGAACAAGGTCACCTGGCTGAAGGGCGAGGGCAGCCTGCTGGGCGGCGGCAAGGTGGCGGTGAAGGGCGAAAGCGCCGGCACATACTCTGCCAAGCATATCGTGATCGCCACCGGCTCCGAGGTCATGCCGCTGAAGGGCATCGAGATCGACGAGAAGCAGGTGGTCTCCTCCACGGGCGCGCTCAAGCTTGGCGCCGTGCCGAAGACCATGGTGGTGATCGGTGGCGGCGTGATCGGCCTGGAGCTGGGTTCGGTATGGAACCGGCTGGGTGCCGAGGTCACGGTGGTGGAATTCCTCGACCGCATCCTGCCGACCAATGACGGCGAAGTGTCGAAGCAGATGCAGCGCGTGCTGGCCAAACAGGGCATGAAGTTCAAGCTCGGCACCAAGGTCACCGCGGCCAAGGCCGGCAAGGGCGGCGTGACGCTGACCATGGAACCGGCCGCTGGCGGTGCCGCCGAAGAGGTGAAGGCCGATATCGTGCTGGTCTCGATCGGTCGCCGACCCTACACCGCTGGTCTGGGCCTGGAAGCCGCCGGCGTGCAACTCGACGAACGCGGCCGCGTGAAGGTGGACGATCACTTCCAGACCACGGCCAAGGACGTCTATGCCATCGGCGATGCGATTCAGGGCGCCATGCTGGCCCACAAGGCCGAGGAAGAGGGCGTGGTGCTGGCCGAACTGCTGGCCGGCCAGAAGCCGCATATCAACTACGACGCCATTCCTGGCGTGGTTTACACCTGGCCGGAAGTGGCCAGTGTGGGCAAGACCGAGGAAGAACTGAAGGCGGCCGGCATCGCCTACAAGGCGGGCAAGTTCCCCTTCACGGCCAATGCGCGCGCGCGCGCCATGACCATGACCGACGGCTTCGTGAAGATCCTGGAAGACGAAAAAACCAAGAAGGTGCTGGGCGCTCATATCATCGGCCCCGATGCCGGCCATCTGATCCAGGAACTGGTGATGGCGCTGGAATTCGGCGCCTCGGCCGAGGATGTCTACCGCACCGTGCACGCCCATCCCGCGCTGACCGAGGCGGTGAAGGAAGCGGCGCTGGCCGTGGACGGCCGCGCGATCAACATCTGATTACCGGCAACAAGGATCGACGAAGGGCGGCTGCAAAGCCGCCCTTTTCGTTTTAGGCTTCGACTCGCATGCCTCTCCTCGATGCAAAGATTCGTGCAGCTCTCTGGGTGCTGGGCGCGGCGCTGGCCTTTTCGCTGCTCTATGCCTCGGGCAAGCTGACCGGCGGCCTGGTGCCGGCGATCCAGATCGTGTTCATCCGCTATATTAGCGGTTTCGTCACGGTCGGCGGCATCGCGGCTGCCCGTCGCATCCCGCCGCGCAGCATCCTGAATACCGGCCGACGCCACCTGCATTTCATCCGCGCGCTTTGCGGCGTGGGCGGCGGTGCCTGTTCGATCTATGGCGCCACCCACATGCCGCTGGCCGATGCCTCGGCGCTGGCCCTGCTGCAGGGCGTGTTCGTCATGGCGCTGGCCGTTCTGCTGCTGCGCGAGCGGGTCAGTCTGATGCAGATGCTGGCCGCAGGACTCTGCCTGGCCGGTGCATTCGTGATCGTGCGCGGCAATGCGCCAGAGGCGGCGGGGGAGTTTTCGTTTGCCATCGGCATCGCGCCATTGGCGATGATTGCCGGCGCCTTCCTCACCGCCTGCGAGGTGATCCTGATCAAGATGCTGTCGCGCCATGAAAGCGCGCTGTCCATGCTGCTGCATGTGAACGGCTTCGCCGCCCTGCTGCTCACTCTGCCGATGCTGGCGCTGTGGCAGCCGGCGCCGGCGTGGGAACTGGCCGCGCTTTGTCTGCTAGGGCCGATGGCCATCGCCGGCCAGATGTGCAATGTGCAGGCCTATCGCCTGGCCGATGCCGCCTGGCTCGCCCCCTTCGGCTACAGTTCGCTGGTCTTCGCCGCCCTGATCGGCTGGATCGGCTTCGGCGACCTGCCCACGCTCGCCACCCTGCTGGGCGCGGGCTTGATCGTGGCCGGCGGCCTGCTGCTGATCCGGCGTTGAACCGCCTATCGAAAATAGTCCTTCGCCAGTTCGCCGTTTACATGCCAGCCGCGGATCAATACGCGGCGATCCGCGGTAACGGCAATGTCGACCGTCAGTGGTACTTCGCGGCTTCGAGCGATGCCCTCCAGCCGCAAGGCGTAATCTTCAGGGACATAGAGACGGGGAAGGTGGTGGCTGTCATTGCGTTTGGGACGGAAAACGGGCCTGTTGAAGTTGTTCAGTTCACCATCGATCCGAGCCAGACAATCATCGACCTGGAGGCTGACCAATGGGCCTTTTGCCTGATCGCGCGGTGCAGTGAGGCAAATGGTTACCTCTGCACTTCTTTTGCCGCCAGGGATACTCGGTGGCTCCAGCCAGTCCCAGTCGTAGTCGAAGTTGAAATAATGGCCTTTCAAGATGTCGCGTGGGTCGACGCCATGGATGGGCACCCGGAATACCGGCGCGTCGCGGGTCGCGCGTTCGGCCTGGATAACCATCGCCGCGAGCACCAAGATTGGCAGCAACAGGGCTGCGCTAAGAAGGATGAGAACCCGGCGCTTCATGCTACCCCGTTCGGCTGACGGCGCGCCGTGCGTTGCAGTAGCCAACGACCGATCGCTGCCAAGGCAAGGCAGAGTATGCCGCCTGCGATCAGGCCAAGACCTGTTTGCAGCAGGCCACCGAAGGCTTCCCAGTAGAAGATTAGGATTCGGACGGTAATGACGGCAAAGCTGCCGATGAAAAGTAGGCGTCGGCCACCACTGAGGGCAAGCCAGCCGGCAATACCCCAGAAGGCGATGAAGGGTCCGGCTAAAACGATGGAGAGAAGTTCGCGTTGATCGCTTGATATCGCGTTTGTTCCGGCGATTGCGCGGTGGAGCCAGAAAGAGATAAGCCAACAGGCTGCGGCGGCCATTAGCAGTAAGGCTAGCGACCGCGTGCCGGTTCTGGATTTGCGTCGCGCGATGGCAGCAAGAACGATTGCCGCCAATACGAGGCCAGCCAGGGGTTCAGCCCAATACAATGTAGCATCACGACTCAACACATACAGAATCTGCGGCAGACTGCCGGTAACCAGCAGGCTCGCCAAAGCGATCTGCCACAGCAGCGCGGCTTGTGCCTGTCGTTGCGGCCAGAACGCCAGAAGCCAGCCGGCAAGAATGAGGCCAAGGCTCAGTACCCAAGCCGGCAGAATCTGACTGTTGTTGCCGATCATATCGTGGAATGGGGCTAGCAGAGAATTCCAGCCGGTCAGGACCAGCAAAATCGCCGCCAATGCCCAAGCCATGACCGGCAATCGCGTTTTAGCGGCCAGTGCAAGGAACGGCGTGCAGATCAGAAGCCAAGTTCCGACGGCCTGCCAGGTCTCGCCGTGCAATTGATAAATCTGGCTGATGAGTGCGATGCTGGCTAGAACCAGACCGAATAACAGCAAGACAAGCAGATCGCTGATGCGATGCCAGCTGCCCATCGTGGCAACCAACACGCCGCAGCCCAGCAGGATCATTAACGTGAAGTCGATGCCAAGTTTTACGCTGTCGGGAATTCTCTCCCAATTGGCGGCAACAATTGAGACGATGCCGACACAGATGGCGAAGCCTCCCAATCCGGCAACGGCCCAGAGCCAGAGTGGGCGATGCTGGCTGGATTCATACGCTCTTATGCGGGCTACAGTATCCGGATCAAGAAGTCCGGCTTCATGCCACCGGGATAGATAGCGATTCTCGAACATTCTTCGAGAGGTTAGAGAGCCTGGTTCAATAATGCAATTCCGCGATCACCACGCGGTTGTCGGCCACCGGCCATGACTGCACCGCGATCACCTCGTCGTTGAAGCGGCAGGTCACGCTGCGCTGGGCCGTGCCGGCGGGCAGCAGCAGGGTGGAGGTGGAATTCACCGGGATGCCCGGCGGGATGCCGGGGCCGGGCTGGCCGTCGAAGGTGACGATGTCGCCGCGGGCGGCGCCGAAATAGCCGCGCGGCCGGCTGATCGTCACGCTGGAGGCCGCCGCCTTGTCCTTGTCGGTCAGCACGCCCGGGCGCAGATGCACGATCTGCGACGAGCGCGCAAAGGGCGAGCGGTAGATATGTGTGGTCGGGTGGTCGGGCGTGATCACCACGAATTCATAGGTGGCCCGGCTGGAGGCGCGGAACGGACCCCAGTAGCCGTCCGCGCCCGTGGTCTGCTTGTGCACCAGCGCGCGCCGCGCGCCAGTCTTGGGGTCGCTCTCGTAGATCTCCACCACGGCGCCAGCCACTGGCAGGTTGGTGCCGGCCCCGCGTACGATGTCGTTCACTTTGCCGTTCAGCAGCGGGCTGCTTTCTGCACTGATGCCGGTGGTGGCCGGCGCGCTGCCCATCACGAATTCCCAGGTCGCGGCGAAGGCCTTCGGGTGGAAGGCCACCTCGCGATGATCCAGGCCGGCCAGCACCACGTCCTTGGCGCCTTTCAGGGCCGGGCCCTCGGCCGTCACGCCGGTCGGCTGGCTAGGCATGCCCAGGGCGGCGCCGTCGGGCTGGGCGAACTTGTCGGCCGAATCGCTGCGTGTCGTCATCCAGGCCACGCCGGGCACCACTTCCGAAGGACCATCGTTGAGCTGGCGCAGGAAGGGCGAGGCGCCGTTGAATTCGCTGCCCACCAGCACCTTGTCGGAAACCAGCACGCCATGATTGGGCGTGCCGCACAGAACGGCGTGGCTCACATGGGCCGCGCCGCCGCCATTCTTGATGTAGTTGCGGATCGCATTGCCGCCGCGCGACGAGCCAACCAGCACAACCTTCGGCGCGCCGGTGCGGCGTTTGGCTTCGGCCACGAAAGCGGCGAGCTGCTCGCGCTGATCGGTCGAGGAGGAGCGATAGGCCTGGTAGGTGGCATCCACGCTGCGGGCCAGCGGATAGGGGAAGTCGATGGCGAACAGGCGGTCGGTATCGAAGCCGTTGCTTTCCCAGCGCCAGAAGGTGGTGTGCCAGAGCGCAGCCGTATCGCCGTTGCCATGCACGAATACGATGGGGGTCGCCTGGTCGTAGCGCGCGGCGCAGCCGGGCAGGATAGTGGAAAGACCCAGGGCGGCGGAACCGGCGAGGAAATGGCGGCGGGTGAGGATGGGCTGACGGATCGACATGGCGTTTCCCTGATCATGTGCCGAGGCTTGGGCCGGCGAGCGGTTGCCTCTGGCGGTTTAGGCGAGATCGGTGAATACTATGTGACAACGATATCATGTTCCCGTCCTCCCGCCAGCCATGTCCCCGCGTCGCCTGATCCTGCTGCTCTCCGCGCTGGAGGTGCTGGCGATTCTGCCCATCGCCAGCTTCCCCGCACTGCTGCCCGACTTCATCGCCGTCTGGGGCCTCACCAACACCGAGGCGGGCTGGATCGCCGGCGTCTATTATCTCGGTTACATGCTGCTGGTGACGCCGGCGGTGATGCTGACCGACCGCATCGATGCCCGTCTGATTTTTATCAGCGGTTGCGCGGTGACCGGCATCAGCACACTGGCTTTCGCCGCTTTCGCCGATGATTTCTGGTCGGGCCTGTTGCTGCGCGCCATCGGCGGGGCCGGGCAGGCCGCCGTCTACATGCCCGGCCTGCGGGCATTGACCGACCGGCTGAAAGGCGGCGAGCAGAGCCGCGCCGTCACTTTCTACACCGCCAGTTATTCCATCGCCATTTCGCTCAGTTTTACGATCACCGGCCTGCTCGCGGAATGGCATGGCTGGCGCTGGAGCTTTGCCGGCATCGGCCTGGGCAGTCTGATCGCCGCCATTCTTGCCTGGATGCTGCTCAAGCCGCAGACGCCGCCTGGCGCCAAGGCCAGTTCCGGTTTCGCGCTGCGGCCCGTGCTGCGCAACCGCGATGCGATGGGGTATATCATCGGCTATGCCGCCCATGGCTTCGAGCTCACCGCCATGCGCGCCTGGGTGACGGCGTTTTTCGTCTTTGTGCTGGCGCGCGACGCAGCTTTCGCCGCCAGCCTGCCCAGTCCCACCGTGCTGGCCGCCATCGTCACCCTGATCGGCCTGCCGGCCAGCCTGCTTGGCAACGAGCTGGCGCTGAAGATCGGTCGGCGCCGCGCCCTGATCCTGATCATGGGAATCTCAGGCATCATGGGCGTGCTGATGGGGTTCACCGCGCTGCTGCCGGCCTGGGTATCGCTGCTCTACTGCGCCGTCTATTTCATTTTCATCTGCGGCGATTCCGGCGCGCTCACTGCGGGCATGATGGCTGCCGCCGAGCCCGAGCATCGCGGTTCCACCATGGCGCTGCATTCCGCGCTGGGTTTCGGCATCTCGGTTCTGGGTCCGCTTTTTGTCGGCCTCGCTCTCGACCAGGCGGAACGTCTGTTCGACGGCCAGGGCGTGGCAAGCTGGGGCATCGGTCTGGCCGTGATGGGAATTGGTGCGCTGATTGGTCCGCTCGCTTTGTACTGGGCCGGGCGCCGCACAGTCTGAGTACGCGGATAGTGTAACGGCAATACCTGCATTGACCGTATCGGGACGATCCGGTCTAATCTGTTGACCGTCGTTCAACCGCGAGCGTGGCATGTGCCAGCGTTGCCAGATGCAGTCCGATGCCGACCTGATGGAACTATCGGGTCAGATCGGCACGCCGGACTGGCAGCGGCAATTCAAGCAGCAGCGCATTCTCGATCTGCTCGCACTCATCGAACATCCCGAAGCCCTGCCATCCGGCGACGCCCTGCGTGTCGGCCAGGAAATCCTCGTGCTGCTGGACGAGATCGGCGAGGGCGCCGAAGCCGAAGCCCTGCTGTCGGGCCTGCCGCGTCTGCGCGCCGGCAATGCGCCGACCTTCAGGGAATACAAGTGATCCTGCCTCTCCAACTCCGGACCCGTCATCCATGAACGCTCCTGCCCGCACCAGCCTCGCGCCCCAGAAAGCCGCTGTCTTCGCCCGGATCGATGCCCTGATGCCGGAACTGGAGAAGATCTATATCGACCTGCACAAGCATCCCGAACTGTCGATGCAGGAAATCCGCACCGCCGGCATCGCCGCCGCATGGCTCGACAAGAATGGGTTCGAGGTACATCCCGGTGTGGGCAAGACCGGCGTGGTCGGCCTGTTGAAGAACGGCGATGGCCCGGTGATCCTGCTGCGCGCCGACATGGATGGCCTGCCGGTGAAGGAAAAAACCGGCCTGCCTTTCGCCAGCGAGCAGACCGGCACCGACCGTTTCGGCCAGTCGGTGTCGATCATGCATGCTTGCGGGCATGACTTTCACGTCACCTGGCTGATGGCGGTGTGCAAGCTGCTGTCGGAAGCGCGCGAGACCTGGAAAGGCACGGTGATGGCCGTGTTCCAGCCCGCCGAGGAAACCGGCGCCGGTGCCCGCGCCATGCTGGAGGATGGCATGGTGAAGCGCTTCCCCAAGCCCACGGTTTCGCTGGGGCAGCATGTCGTGCCGCTGCCGGCCGGGCGCATCGGCTACAAATCCGGTGTGGCGATGTCGGCCGCCGACAGCTGGGAAGTGAAGCTGTTCGGTCGCGGCGCCCATGGCTCCAAGCCGCAGAACAGCATCGATCCTGTGGTGATGGCTTCGGCCACGGTGATGCGGCTGCAGACCGTGGTCTCGCGCGAGGTGGCGATGGCCGACAGCGCGGTGGTCACCGTCGGCACCATCCAGTCCGGCTTCAATGAGAATGTGATCCCCGATGAAGCGCTGCTGCGCCTCAATATCCGCACCTTCAAGGAAAACGTGCGCCAGCGCGTGCTGGCTTCGGTCCGGCGTATTATTGAGGCAGAAGCCCAGGCGTCCGGCGCGCCGAAGCCGCCCGAATTCTCGGTGATCAGCCAGTTCCCGCTCACCTTCAATGACGAGGCTGCCACCGCGCGCACAGTGGATGGCATGAAGGGCTGGTTCGGCGGCGACCGCGTCGTGGCGGTGGAAGCCGCTTCGGGCAGCGAGGATTTTGGCCTGTTCGGCACGGCGTGGAATGTGCCCTCGGTTTTCTGGGTGATCGGCGGCACCGATCCGGAAGTTTTCGAAAGGGCGATGAACGGCGACGATCCCGGTGCGATGCCGGTCAACCATTCGCCCTTCTATGCCCCGGTGCTGCATCCCACGCTGTGCACGGGCGTGGAGGCGATGCTGGCCGTGGCCTATACTTGGCTCGACTAGGCGAGATCCTCGGGCCGCGCGAAAACGCCGCCATCCAGCATCCAGCTGAAGCTGGCCGGGAAGTCGAAATCGCCACCGCTTGAGGCCGCCAGCGCGGCAAGCCCCAGCGATGCACCGCCCGCGATCTCGGCCAGGAAGCGATCCTCGCCGTGATCCAGCTTGTGCCAGCGCACGGTGATGCCATGGCGCCAGACTAGCAGGCGTTCGCCGCTACCGATCAACTGGATGCGATCCACGAAAGGTGCTTCCGGCTGGTGCACCTGCCAGATCTCGCTGACCGGGAAGGGCGTCGAAAGCCGTTGCGCTGAAGGATGCAGCGGCAGCACCAACTGTGCCGTGGCATCCGTGTCGGGCAGGTCTTCGGGCCGCAACAACGCGGCATCCTCGGCATGCTCGGCCATGTTCAGCGCCCATTCGAAGGCGGCGATGTCGGGCAGGTAATGATGGCCGGCCAGGTCGGCCAGGGCGGCGAGGAATGTGGGAAAGCCGGCGCCGTAGAGATGCAGGATCGGCGAGCGCGGCGGGTCGTAGATCAGGTAGTCTCTAGCCGTCTGGGCGAAGAAGGCTTCGCCTACCAGCGCACGGGTAACCGGAAACGTCGCGGCGATGGCATCCAGCAATCCGGCACGGAAACGGTTGGCATAAATCTGCAGACGGCCCTCGGCCGGGATCGCATCGCCGATCACCCTCTCGGCGATGGTGTAGAGCGAGCCGGTCAGCGCCTCGGCGAATTCCCGCTGCAGGTCAAGCTGCGCGCTCATCATCCGTCTCTGCAGCAGTGTCGTCAGGCGTGGTACTGGGCCGCAGGGCGGCGGCGCGCTGCTGTTCGGCATGGCCCGCCTCGGCCACCAGATGATCCAGCGGCGGCAAGTTTGTGTCCCATTCCAGCAGCGTGGCGGCATGGGGGAAGCGCTGCACCGCGCTGGCATAGAGTCGCCAGACCGGTTCGGCCACCAGCGCGCCGTGATCGTCGATCAGCAACACCCGCTCGTCGGCCTGGATCTCGCTATGGCCTGCCAGGCGGATCTGGTGCACGGCCGTTGCCGGCAGGCTGTCGAGATAGGCCTCCGCCACTGCCGGCGCCGCCTCGCGTCCGACATGGTTCACGCTGGAGACATACAGGTTGTTCACGTCGCACAGGAGGCCACAGCCGCATTGCTGGCTCAGGCGGGTCAGGAAATCGGCTTCGGCGATATGGCTGTCGCGGAACCGCAGATAAGTGGCCGGATTGGCCATCAGGATCGGCCGGTTCAGCCGGCTCTGCACGATGTCGACATTGCGACGGCAGGTTTCCAGGCTTTCCAGGGTATAGGGCAGGGGCAGGCGATCATTGTAGTAGCGGCCGTCGATCCCGGTCCAGGCCAGGTGCTCTGAAACCTGTGCCGGTTCCAGCCACTCCACCAGCCGGGCCAGACGCTCCAGATGATCCTGGTCGGGCAGTTCGCTGCCGGCCAGCCCCAGCCCGGTGCCCTGCACGGTCACCGGCCAGAGGGCCCGCGCCTGCTCCAGGTAATGGCGCGCCGCACCGCCGCCCATATAGGTTTCAGCATGGATATCCAGCCAGCCGACCGGCGGCCGGTTTTCCAGCAGATCATGGTGATGGGGTGGTCGCAGGCCAATGCCGACCCGCTCCGGCGCCAGGACCGCCGGCCGCAACGAAACCTGATCCCGTTCGGCAATCGGCTTCAGGTCGGTCATGACGCGCTGCTGATCACGAGAGATGTCCCGCACCGGTGGCTCTTCGGCGCTGCAGGATGCTGGCGCCGGATTGCAAGTGTACCATTCCGGACGGGAAAAAAACTGCCGAGATCAGCGGGAAACCAGATCAACCAGCGGTTTCTTCCGCAGGTCGAACGTCGTTCGCGGGCAGGCCAAGCCGCCCCAACCCGGGTAGCTTCAGGGCCGGACGCAGGATATCGACGCCGATGGTCAGCCCCAGCAGATTCAGTTCCAGCCCCTCGCGCATGGCGGCCGTGATGCCAGCCAGGCCGAACAGGGAAAGCTGCCAGCCGGTGCCGCTTGGGGCGGGAGCGATCAGCCGGTCGCTGCCGATCCAATCCTTGCCCACGGCGGTGGGCGGCAGTTCCAGTCCCAGTTCGGGGACCTCGCGGGCCAGATAGGCGATGAAGCTGTTCGAATTCGGGCCCGGCCAGATCACATAGCCATCGCGATATGGGTAACGCTCAGCGGCGGCAACCAGCAGCGGAATGGCGGCCGCAGCCTCCGGTCCGCGCAGGTCATGCAGCAACTCGGGCGGGTTGCCGGCCCAGTAGCCGTCCGGCGTGCGCTGGCTGATCCGCAGCGCCGAACCGCCCCAGCCCACCACCTCATAGCGCGTATAGCCCGGTGCGTCGGCTGGCTTGACCACCAGCCAAGTATGGACCGCGAAGGCCCCGCGCCAGCCCCAGACCCGGGCGGCATAGACCTGCACCACCGCGTCTTTCACCGTCAGGGGATCGGGGGCAAGGCCGGTGGAATCCCAGCGGCTGGTCGACCAGTGCCGGCGTTCGGCCGTGGCGACGCTGACGCCGCTGGCCATCAGCGGCATCGCGATCAGGGCCAGGAAAGCGGCCAGGATGAAGCGGGGTAAACGTCGGGGTTTCGTCATGTCTGCCTGCCAGTAAAGCATAGGCTGGCCGGCGATTGTGGCAATGGCAGGGCGATGGGGCAGGGCGATCAGGCCCTGGCTCGGGGATGGGCGCTGCCATAAACCCGCAGCAGGGCTTCGGCATCCACCTCGGTATAGCGCTGGGTGGTGGCCAGCGAGGCATGGCCCAGCAGTTCCTGAATGGTGCGCAGGTCACCGCCGGCCGCCAACAGATGCGTGGCGAAGGAGTGCCGCAGGGCATGAGGCGTTGCCGTTTCGGGCAGGTTCAGGGCGCGGCGGGCATTGCGCATGGCCTTCTGCACGATGGCCGGGTCCAGCCGCTTGCCGCGCGCGCCGTAGAATAACGGCGTGCCCCTGGTGATCGGCCAGGGGCAGAGTTTCACGTATTCGGCAATCGCCTCCCGCACCACGGGCAGGATCGGCACCAGACGCTGCTTGTTGCCCTTGCCGGTGACGGTAAGGCTGTCGCCCTGTGGCACATCATTGCCGTCGAGGCCCAGCGCCTCGCCCAGGCGCAGGCCGGCGCCCCACAGCAGCGTCAGGATTGCGGCATCGCGCGCCTGCAGCCAGGGCTCGGCGGCGAAATCCTCTGCCGTGTCGATCATCTCCTGCGCCGCCGGCACGCTGAGCGGCTTGGGCACGCTGTGGGGCCGTTTGGGGCTGCGCAGCAGACTGATGGCGGCGGTTTCCATCTGGCCGTCGCGCTGCAGGCGGCGGAAGAAGCTGCGCACGGCGCTTAAATTGCGTGCCAGCGAGGTTGCCTCCAGCCCGTCCTTGCGGCGATGGCTGGAATAGGCGCGGAAATCGCTGAGCCGCAGGCCGCGCAGGTCATCCAGCGAAGCCGCGCCGCCCAGATGCTCCCTTAAGAATGCGAAGAAACCTGCCAGGTCCTGGCCATAGGCACGCAGGGTATGGCGCGAAAAACGCTTTTCCTTGGCCAGCCAGCGATACCAGTTCTCGGCCGCGGCTTTGGCGTCGTCGGCGGCGAGAAAGAACGGCAGCCGGTCGTCGTCGTCGGTTACGGCTGCGGCAGGTCGAGCCATGAGCGCACCGAGCGGCCGAGCACGCCGGCGAGGAATTGCAGCAGCTCCGTGCCCTGGCTGGGCTGGAACTTGTCGGGCTCGCGCGAGCCCAGCGCCAGCATGGCGGCCGGTGAGGTGGGGCCGAAATCCAGCCGCGCCAGCGCATCCGAGCGCACAAGACTGGCGGCGGGGCCGTATATCCAGTCGGCGGCTTCGCATTTGTCGCGGGCGATGGCGGGCAGGGCACCCAGCAGGGTGTCGATGGCGCCATTGGGCAGCACGAAGACGCCGCCAGTGGCGATGTTCTTCATGCGTTCGGGATCGCCTTCGACGCAGAGGCTGATCACGTCAACCTCCAGCAGGTCGGTCCAGTCCTGCGTCGCCATATGCACCATATGCTCGAAGCTGCCGGCTTCCAGCAGCATCAGCACGGCGGCATGCACGCGCTGGGTGGCCGACAGATTCTGCCGGCTGGCATCCAGCAATTCCGTGCCGACATGCGAGATGCGGGTCAGTTCGCCCTGCAGTTTCTGCACCATGAAACGCTGCAGGTCGACCACGTTGTTGCCGCTATGCGGCTGCGCCGGCGGCAGCAGCACCTCGCACAGATCGGGATGACGGATCAGCAGGTCGGGATGCTGCTTCAGCCACGCAATCACCTCGGCCTCGTCGAGGCCGGCGGAAGCGGAAACAGGAGCGGTGATGCCGTCGGCCATGGTTCAGGCTCCGGCCTTACTTGTCGTTGCCCAGGATCGACTGGCCGGTTTTTTTCCAGTCGGCGAGGAAGGCATCCAGGCCCTTGTCGGTCAGCGGATGCTTAACCAGCGAGCGCAGCACGGCCGGCGGCACGGTGCAGACATCGGCGCCGATCTTCGCGGCTTCCACCACATGCATGGGATGGCGGATCGAGGCGACCAGCACCTCGGTCTTGAAATCGGGGTAGTTGTTGTAGATCTGCACGATGTCGGCGATCAGCGCCATGCCGTCATGGCCCACATCGTCCAGCCGGCCGACGAAAGGCGACACGAAAGCCGCGCCGGCTTTGGCGGCCAGGATCGCCTGTGCTGGCGAGAAGCACAGCGTGACATTCACCATGATGCCGTCGTCCGACAGCGCCTTGCAGGTCTTCAGGCCGTCCAGCGTCAGGGGCACCTTCACGGCCACGTTGGTCGCCAGCGCGGCCAGCTTGCGGCCCTCGGCCAGCATCGTGGCGTGATCGGTGGCGGCGACCTCGGCCGAAACCGGGCCCTTCACGATCTTGCAGATTTCCTTCACCGTGGCGACGAAATCCTTGCCGGTCTTGGCCACCAGCGAGGGGTTGGTCGTCACGCCGTCCAGCAGGCCGCTGTCGTTCAGGTCGGCAATCTCGGCCACATCGGCGGTATCGACGAAAAATTTCATGTCCTAAACTCCATGGGCGGCGCCGGCCTGCCCGAATCGGCCCCGATGGTATATGTCGTTTGGTTAACAATACCCGACCCGGCCAAGTCCTTCTAGCTTAACCGGGCCGTTCTACCGGAACTCGCCCCTTGACTCCGTCCGACCAGATCCGCGTTCTGCTGCCCCTGCCGCTGGCCGAACCCTTCACCTATCGTGCAGGCGAGGCCGGGCCGCTTTCGCCGGGCGATATCGTGGAAGTGCCGATCGGCAACCGCGTGTCGCTGGGTGTGGTCTGGGATGGTAGTCCTGAGCCGCTGCCGCCGGCCAAGGTGAAGGCGGTGCTGCGCCGCTGCGACGCGCCGCCGATCTCGCCCTCGCTGCGCAAACTGGTCGACTGGGTGGCGGGCTATACGCTCAATCCCACAGGCGCGGTGTTGAAAATGTGCCTGCCCGAACCGCGTGCGCTGGTCGAGCCGCCGCCGATGCGGCAGATTCTGCGGCCCGGCAAAGCCGTCGAGATGCGCGCCAGCGCCCAGCGCGAGCGTGTTTTGCAGATCGCGGCCGAACGACCGGGCTTGAGCCCGACCGAACTGGCCGAAGCTGCCGCCGTGTCGGTGGCCGTGGTGCGCAAGCTGATGGAACTCGGCGCGCTGCAGGTCGATCAGGTGCCGGCCTTTCGCCCGCCATCGCCGCCCGACTGGCGCCGCGATGGGCGTGCGCTGAATGTCACCCAGGCCGAGGCGGCGGCCGGCCTGCGCACGGCCGTGGCAGCGCGGGATTTCTCGGTCACGTTGCTGGAAGGCGTCACCGGTGCGGGCAAGACCGAAGTTTATTACGAGGCCGTGGCAGAGGCGCTCAAGGCCGGGCGGCAGGTTCTGGTGCTGCTGCCTGAAATTGCGTTGACCCAGCAATCGCTGGATCGTTTCGAGCAGCGCTTCGGCGCGCCGGCCTGGGCCTGGCATTCGGAGATGGCCGAAGGGCGACGCGCCGCCACCCTGCGCGCCATCGGTCATGGCGAGGCGAAGGTGGTGATCGGCGCGCGCTCGGCTTTGTTCCTGCCCTATGCCGATCTCGGCCTGATCGTGGTCGACGAAGAGCATGACGCCTCCTACAAGCAGGAGGAGGGCGTGATCTACAATGCGCGCGACATGGCAGTGGTGCGCGCCAAGCTGGAAAGTATAGCCGTCATCCTCGCCTCCGCGACGCCATCGCTGGAAAGCCTGCATAACGTTTCGCGCCGGCGTTATGCTCATGCCGTGCTGCCCGAACGCCATGGCGCCGCCACGTTGCCGCGCATCGATATTGTCGATCTGCGCAAGGAGCGCCTGCCGGCGCAGCGTTTCATCAGCGCGCCGCTGCAAACCGCGATCCGCGAAACCGTTGAGCATGGCGAGCAGGCGATGCTGTTCCTCAATCGCCGTGGTTATGCGCCGCTCACGTTGTGCGGCGCCTGCGGCCATCGCCTGCAATGCCCGAACTGCGTCGCATGGCTGGTGGAACATAAACGCCATGGCCGTTTGCAATGTCATCATTGCGGCCATCAGCAGCGCCTGCCCGATACCTGCCCGTCCTGCGGCGTCGAGGATCGTTTCAAGGCCTGCGGTCCGGGTGTCGAGCGGCTGGCCGAGGAAGCGGCCATGCTGTTCCCCGACGCGCGGCTGGCGGTGATGGCCTCGGATACCGCCAACTCGCCGCAGCAGATCGGCGAGATGCTGACGCGCATGGAAAACCGCGAGATCGATATTCTCGTCGGCACGCAGATCGTGGCTAAGGGGCATCACTTTCCGCTGCTCACCCTGGTGGGCGTGATCGATGCCGATCTCGGTCTGGCCGGCGGCGATCCGCGTGCCGCCGAGCGCACGCATCAGCTGCTGACACAGGTATCGGGCCGCGCCGGCCGCGCCGATCATCCCGGCCGCGTACTGCTGCAGAGTTTCCTGCCCGAGCATCCGGTGATCGCGGCGCTGAGCCGGCATGACAATGCGGGTTTCATCGCCGCCGAGATGGCCGAGCGCCAGCGCGCCGGCATGCCGCCTTTCGGCCGGCTGGCGGCCATCATCCTGAGCGGCACCGACCAGGCCCAGGTGCAGCAGGTGGCCCGCGATCTCGCCCGTGCCGCGCCGCGTGGACCAGGATTGACGGTGCTGGGGCCGGCGCCGGCGCCTCTGCATTACCTGCGCGGCCGCTTCCGCGAGCGGCTCCTGCTCAAGGCAGCCCGGGAGGTCGATGTTCCCGCCGTCCTGCGAGAATGGCTTGCGAAGATTAGACTACCTTCGGCTGTAAAACGCGCCGTGGATGTTGATCCTTATAGCTTTCTTTAGAAGTCCGGTTTTTAAGGAAGGCCGAGGTCGGTCTGGTTCCCGCGACAAGGGAAACCGGAAAAAGAGGGGAAGAAATCCATGCGTCGCGCACGCCTGTCGGGCATCCTTGCGGTGTCGCTTGCTGTTATTGCTCTGGTCGGATGCCAGGAAAAACAAACCGCGCCGGATCAGCGGCACAGCTCGCTCAGCAATTTCCAGCAGTTCATCCAGAAGACCGGCGGCCTGAAAAGCCTCAACACCTTTCATAAGCGGCGGCCGGAGATCAATTCGGAAGAGAGCCTCGGCGTGATCTATGACGGTGCCCGCACCCAAGGCGAGGTGATGCGCTTCCGCGACAAGCAGCTCGCCAAGGAAATGTTGCCGGCCCTCAAGGCCGTTCGCCAGCGTCTCGGCGAAACCGAGAACTGCGTGCTGCGCGGCTATTTCATCGCCTGCGGCGAGGAAAAATTCGTCGACGTGTTCCGCAAATGGGAGTGAGCGGCGCGCCGCTCACATCCACCAGCCGAGTGTGATGGCAAGGATCGCCGCGAGCGTGATCGGGGCCAGCGCCAGCGCGACCCAGAAGATCACGGCAGGCGTCCAGGCAAAGGCAAGCACGCCGATCAGCATCAGGATATTCACAAAAAACAGGGTCGCCTTCATGGCCTGAGGCTGGCGCTCGTTGGCGGCAAAACCCTCAGGCGCGACTGTGGTTTTTTCGCGGGCGGCAACCAGCAGGTCGTCGGCGGTAATGTCGGTCATGGCAGGCTCTTTTTCGTATCGTCTCGACAGGGAGGCGGAATTGAAAATGGCGGCCAGCCAGCATGAAAACCATCCGGCAGATTGCCGCATGGCGGAATGCCGCAGGGCAGATTGTCGCAGTTCTGGCCGGGCTTAATAGCCGCGCGCGTAATCCACCAGACGCAGGATCGGCAAGCCTTGCTGCAGACGGCGGATATTGTCGACGATCTGCGGCGCCACATGGGCCGGAATGCTGTCGGCCGCGTTATGCGGCGTCACCGTCACTTTCGGATGCGTCCAGAACGGGTGGTCGGGCCGCAGAGGCTCCTCGTTGAACACATCCAGCGTGGCGCCCGACAGCCATTCGCTGTCCAGGGCATGCAGCAGGTCGGCCTCCACCACATGGCCGCCGCGTCCGGCATTGATCACATAGGCACCGCGCGGCAGAAGCGACAAAGTTCGCCGGCTGATGATGCCCCTGGTCTGCGGTGTGAGCGGTAGCAGGCAGACCAGTATGTTGCAGATGCGCAGGAAGCCTTCCAGGTGATCGTCGCCATGGAAGCTGGTGACGCCGTCGACAGCCTTCAGGCCGCGGCTCCAGCTCGCCACCTGGAAACCGAAATCGACCAGCTTCCTGGCCACATGGCCGCCCAGCGTACCCATGCCCATGATGCCGACCACGCGCTCCGAGGCATCCACCAGCGGCAGCCACCGCCAGGTGCGGTTGCGCTGGTTGTTCGCCATCGTGTCGACCTGGCGGTGGAAACGCAGCACATGCAGCAGCACGTATTCGCTCATGCCCTGGGTCAGGCGACCATCCACTACGCGGGCCAGCGGCACGTGTTTCGGGATGTTCGGGTCGGCCAGGATGCCGTCCACCCCGGCACCGAAACTCTGGATCAGTTTCAGGTTGGGAAAACTCTGCAACAGGCCCGGCGGCGGCTTCCATACCAGCGCCACATCGATTTCGGCCGGATTGCCGGTCTGCGGGTGCAGGCGGATATCCAGGTCTGGGGCCTCCTTGCGTAGGGCGGCGGCCCAGTCCTCGACCGGATGGTTCCTCGAATAGATCAGAACGGCCATGGCGGATTCGGCAAATCAGGTGCGCACGGCGTGGTCATGAATCACTGCCATGTCGAAGGCGGCGGCGATCAGGGCGCGGGTATAGTCGGTCTGCGGCGCCTGGAATATCTGCGTGGCGTTACCCTGTTCCACCACGCGGCCGTCTTTCATCACCATGACGCGGTCGGCCAGCGCGCGGACCACGCGCAGGTCGTGGCTGATGAACAGGTAGGCCAGCCGGTGTTTCTGCTGCAGGTCGCGCAACAGATCGACGATCTGCGCCTGCACGCTCATGTCCAGCGCCGATGTCGGTTCGTCCAGCACCACAAAGCGCGGTTTCAGCACCATGGCGCGGGCGATGGCGATGCGCTGGCGCTGGCCGCCTGAGAATTCATGCGGATAGCGATCCATGGTCGCCGGATCGAGGCCCACTTCGGTCAGGGCCTCGGCCACCATGGCGCGGCGCGCGTCCTCGTCCTGGCCGATGCCGTGTACGCGCAGGCCTTCCTCCACGATATGGAACACGGTCAGGCGCGGGGAGAGGGAGTCGAACGGATCCTGGAACACGATCTGCATTGCGCGTCGCAGCGGTCGCATCTCGGCCCAGCTGCGGCCCTGCAATTCCTGGCCGTCGAACCGGATGCTGCCCTCGCTTTTCTGCAGGCGCAGCAGCGCATAGGCCAGCGTGGATTTGCCCGAGCCGCTTTCGCCCACCACGCCCAGCGTTTCGCCGGCGCGGATGGTCAGGGAAATCCCATCCACCGCCTTGATGTGGCCGATGGTCCGCCGCAGCAGGCCTGCGGTGATCGGGAACCACACTTTCACATCTTTTGCCTCGGTCACAACCGGGGCGTCGAGGTCGGCGGTATGCGGCTTGCCCTTCGGCTCGGCGGCCAGCAGTTTTTTTGTATAGGCGTGTTTCGGCGCCGCGAAAATATCGGCCACCGGCCCTGCTTCGACGATTTCGCCCTGCGTCATCACGCAGACGATGTCGGCCACCCTGCGCACGATGTTCAGGTCATGGGTGATCAGCAGGATCGCCATGCCCAGTCGGGCCTGCAGGTCTTTCAGCAGCTTCAGGATCTGCGCCTGGATGGTGACATCCAGCGCCGTGGTCGGTTCGTCGGCGATCAGCAGGTCGGGTTCGTTGGCCAGCGCCATGGCGATCATCACGCGCTGGCGCTGGCCACCGGAAAGCTGGTGCGGATAGGCATTCAGGCGCTTCTCGGCTTCAGGCAGGCCCACCAGCCGCAGCAGTTCTAGCGTGCGGGCTCGCGCCGCCGCCTTGTCCAGGCCCTTATGCAGGAAAAGAACCTCGTTGATCTGCCGCTCGATCGTATGCAGCGGATTGAGCGAGGTCATGGGTTCCTGGAACACCATGGCGATGCGGTTGCCGCGGATGTTGCGCAGCACTGGCTCCGGCGCTCCGACCAGCTCCTCGCCACCACGGAAGGTGACCGAGCCGGATGGATGGCTGGCCAGCGGATAGGGCAGAAGCTGAAGGATCGACAAAGCCGTCACCGACTTGCCCGAGCCGCTTTCGCCCACCAGCGCCAGCGTCTCGCCGCGATGGATGTCGAACGAAACATGCTTCACCGCATCGGCATCCCTGCCGAAGCGCACACTCAGGTCTTTCACCCGCAGGAGGGGCTGTTGTTTGGTCATGCCGCTCACCGGAAGGTCTTGCGCGGGTCGAAGGCGTCGCGCACCGCCTCGCCGATGAAGATGAGCAGACTGAGCATCACGGCCAGAACGGCGAAAGCCGTGATGCCCAGCCAGGGCGCCTGGATATTGGTCTTGCCCTGACTCAGCAGCTCACCCAGCGAGGGCGAGCCCGGCGGCAGGCCGAAGCCGAGGAAATCCAGCGCAGTGAGTGTGGTGATCGAACCGTTCAGGATGAAAGGCATGAAGGTCAGCGTCGCCACCATGGCATTGGGCAAAAGATGCCGCAGCATGATGCTGGCGTCGGATACGCCGAGTGCGCGGGCGGCGCGCACATAGCCGAAATTGCGGGCGCGCAGGAATTCGGCGCGCACTACGCCGACCAGCGCCATCCACGAGAACAGCAGCATGATCCCAAGCAGCCACCAGAAATTCGGCTGTACGATGCTGGCCAGGATGATCAGCAGATACAGGGTCGGCAGGCCGGACCAGATTTCGATGAAGCGCTGGAAGATCAGGTCGGTCTTGCCGCCGAAATAGCCCTGCACCGCGCCGGCGATCACGCCGATCACCGAACTGAGCAGGGTCAGCACCAGACCGAACAGCACGGAAATGCGGAAGCCGTAGATCATGCGGGCCAGCACGTCGCGGCCCTGGTCGTCGGTGCCGAGCCAGTTTTCCGCACTGGGCGGCGCCGGTGCCGGGCGGCCGAGGTCGTAATTGATGGTGCGATAGCTGTAGCGGATCGGCGGCCAGATCATCCAGCCGTCCTTTTCGGCGATCAGGTCCTGCACGAAGGCGTCGCGGTATTTCGCTTCCGTCTCGAAGTCGCCGCCGAAGGTGGTTTCCGGATAGGCCTTCAGCACCGGGAAATAATAGCCGCCGTCGTATTTGACGATCAGCGGCGAATCATTGGCCACCAGTTCGGCGAACAGGCTGACCACGAACAGCAGCGCGAAGATCCACAGCGACCAGTAGCCGCGGCCATTGGCGCGGAAATTGCGCCAGCGCCGGGCATTGATGGGCGAGAGCTGCATCGGCTCAGGCCTCCCGGCTTTCGAAATCGATGCGCGGATCGACCACCACATACATCAGGTCGGAAATCAGGTTCACCACCAGACCCAGCAGGGTGAAGATGAACAGCGAGCCGAACATGATCGGATAGTCGCGCTTCAGCGCCGCCTCGAAACCGAGCAGGCCCAGGCCATCCAGCGAGAAGATCACCTCGATCAGCAATGAGGAGGTGAACAGGATGCCGATGAAGGCCGAGGGGAAGCCCGCGATCACGATCAGCATGGCATTGCGGAAGACATGGCCGTAAAGCACGCGGCGTTCGCTCAGGCCCTTAGCCCGCGCGGTGAGCACATAGAGCTTGTTGATCTCTTCCAGGAAGGAATTCTTGGTCAGCATCACCAGGCCGGCGAAGCCGCCGATCACCATGGCAATCACTGGCAGGGCCAGGTGCCAGAAATAGTCGGCGACCTTGCCCAGCAGGCTGAGCTGATCCCAGTTGTCGGAAGTCAGGCCGCGCAGCGGGAACCACTGCACGAAGCTCCCTCCCGCGAACAGCACGACCAGCAGCACGGCGAACAGGAAACCCGGGATGGCATACCCCACCACGATGGCCGCCGAGGTCCAGATGTCGAAGCGGCTGCCGTCGCGCACCGCCTTGGCGATGCCCAGCGGGATCGAGATCAGGTAGACGATCAGCGTGGTCCACAGGCCCAGCGAGATCGAAACCGGCAATTTCTCGATGATCAGGTCCACCACTGGCCGGTCCTTAAAATAGCTCACCCCGAAATCGAACCGGACATACTGGCCCAGCATGAGCAGGAAGCGCTCATGGGCCGGCTTGTCGAAGCCGAACTGCTTCTCGATCCGCTTGATGAATTCCGGGTCCAGGCCCTGGGCGCCACGATATTTGGCGCTGCCCTCGGCGGCCTGGGCGAAGGCACCGGCCCCCGGGCCCGTCTCGCCGCCGGTGGCGCCCGAGACCCGCGCGGTGACGTCGGCGGCCGTGCCGGTCACCTGGGCGATCACCTGTTCGACCGGGCCGCCGGGCGCGAACTGCACCACGACGAAATTGATCACCATGATGCCGAGCAGGGTCGGCACGATCAGGGCCAGGCGGCGGATGATATAGGCAAGCATGGCGCTACTCTCTCACCTCTGACGCGGCAAATTCAATGCCTTGTCTTTTTCCGGATCGATCCACCAGGTATCGACCAGGCCCACATCATAGGTGGGTTTCACGGCCGGGCGGACAAAGCGGTCCCAGTAGCCCAGTTTCACCGTGCCACTGTACCAATGCGGGATCACATACCAGCCCCACATCAGAACCCGGTCCAAAGCGCGGGTGGCGGCGCGCAACTCGTCGCGACTGCTTGCCGAGACGATATGCTCCACCAGGTCGTCCACCGCCGGATCGCGCACGCCGGAGAAATTGAAGCTGCCCACCGTTTCGGCGGCGCGCGACGTCCAGTAGTTGCGCTGTTCCACGCCCGGCGTCAGCGGCTGGACGAAACGGCGCGACATGATGTCGAAATCGAAGCTGCGCATGCGGTTCTCGAAGGCCGAGATATCCACCACGCGGATCGAGACGGTGATGCCGATGCGTTCCAGGTTGCGGGCGAAGGGATTGATGATGCGCTGGAAGCTGGGCTCATAGAGCATGAATTCCAGCTCGAAGGGTTTGCCCTGGGCGTCGACCAGCTTGCCGTTCTCGATGCGCCAGCCGGCCTGCAGCAGCAGGGCCTGCGCCTGTTTCAGATTGGCGCGGTTGTTGCCCGAACCGTCCGTGCGCGGCGGCTGGAATTCTTGGGCAAAAACCTGCGGCGGCACCTGGGTGCGGAACGGCTCCAGCAGCTTCAGTTCGGCATCCGAAGGCAGGCCGGTGGCGGCGAGGTCGGAATTCTCGAACATCGAGCGGGTGCGCTTGTACAGGCCATAGAACAGCGTTTTGTTGGCCCATTCATAATCGTAAGCCAGATTGAGAGCCTGCCGGACGCGTGGATCGCTCAGATGCGGTTTGCGGCTGTTGAGAAACCAGGCCTGCACGCCCGATGGCGTTTCGTCCTTCAGCACCTCGCGTTTGATGCGGCCCTGGTCGAAGGCCGGTTTGCCCTTGTATCCGGTGGCCCAGACGCGGGCGATCACCTCTTCGCGATAGTCGTATTCACCGGCGAAGAAGGCTTCGGCTGCGATGTCGCGGTCGCGGTAATAATCCTCGCGGATCTGCGCGAAGTTGTAGCGGCCGCGATGCACCGGCAGGTCCTTAGCCCACCAGTCGGTTACGCGCTGGAACACGATGCTGCGGCCGGCATCCACGCGGGCGATGCGATAGGGTCCGGAGCCGGTGATCGGCTCGATGGTCGGGGAGGCGAAGTCGCGGCCCTTGAACCAGGCTTTCGGCAGGATAGGCAGAGTGGCGACGATCAGCGGCAGGTCGCGCCGGCTTTCCGTCTCGGCAAAGCGGAAGGTCACACGGCGTGGTCCGTCGGCGGTCACGCTGTCCACGTCGCGCAGGATCAGTTGATAGAGCGGATGGCCGTCCTTCTTTGTGGCCTCCACGGTGAAGACCACATCGTCGGCCGTCACCGGGCTGCCGTCATGCCAGCGTGCCCGCTCGTTGATCTGGAAGGTGACGGAAGAGCGATCCGGCGCCAGATCGGCGCTTCTGGCCAGATCGGCGTAGACCGCATCGGGCTCGTCCATCGCCCGCACCATCAGGCTCTGGAAACTCAGGCCCAGATTGCGCGCCATCACGCCCTTGAGGATCAGGGGATTGAGATTGTCGAAACCGTCAAGCTGCCAGCCGCGCAGCTCGCCGCCCTTCGGCGCATTGGGATTCACATAATCGAAATGCCGGAAATCTGGCGGATATTTCAGATCGCCGAAAGCCGACAGGCCGTGGCGTGGTTCGGCCTGGGCGGCGCCGGCCGCCAGCAGGAGCAGCAGGGCGGCAAGCGCGCGCCGCCTCACGCGGGCTGGTCTCCGGACAGGCTCAGGCGATGGCGCAAATGCGCCTTCACCGTCGGCCATTCGGCCGGCAGGATGCTGTAGACCACGGTGTCGCGCAGCGTGCCGTTCGGTGCCACCTGGTGGTTGCGCAGGATGCCGTCCTGCTTGGCGCCCAGCCGCTCAATCGCCTTGCGGCTCTGGTGATTGAAGAAATGCGTGCGGAATTCGACGGCAATGCAGCTCAGGTCCTCGAAGGCATGGGCCAGCAGCATCAGTTTGGCGCGGGTGTTCAGAGCCGAGCGCTGCACGCTTTTGCGATACCAGGTCGACCCGATCTCGACGCGTTTGTTGGCGGCATCGACATTCATGTAGGTGGTCATGCCCACCGGCCTGCCGTTATCAGTCTTGTCGATCACGGTGAAGGGCAGCATGGTGCCCTTTTCGGCCAGGCCGAGGCGACGGTCGATCTCTGCGGCCATGCCGTCCGGCGTCGGTATGGCGGTGTACCACAACTTCCACAATTCGCCGTCCCGCGTGGCTTCCGCCAGCGCATCGCGATGCGCATGGCTTAATGGCGCCAGGGCGACGGCGCTGTCCTGCAGCGTGACGGGTTTCAGCCAGCTCATGCTCTCTCTTTTTCCTACTGCTTCGCGCCGGCCAGTTTCGCGGCCTTGGCCGGATCGACCCACCAGGCCATGAAGTCGGTGCCATTCTTCGGCGTCTTGGGCGGCAGGCCGAACTTGTCCCAGTAGACGATGCGATCGGCGCGCAGGCTCCAGCCCGGAACCAGATACTGGCCCCAGGTCAGCACGCGGTCCAGCGCGCGCGTGGCCGTGATCAGGCTATCGCGGTCAGGGGCGTAGATCACCGCATCGATCAGCTTGTCCACCACAGGACTTTTCAGGCCGATCCAGTTGCTGCTGGAGGTATTGTCGGCGGCGGCCGAGGAGAAGAAGCTGCGCTGTTCGTTGCCCGGCGAATTGGACTGGCCCCAGCCCGAGAACACCATGTCGTAATCGAAGCTGCGCAAACGGGCGACATACTGCGCCGAATCCACCGTACGCATGGTCAGGGCCACGCCCAGCCGCTGCAGGTTCTGGGCCCAGGGCGCCACGATGCGTTCATACGTGGGGTCGGACAGCAGGAATTCGATATCCAGCGTCTCTCCCCTGGCGTTGCGCAGCCTGCCGTCTTTAACCTCCCAGCCGGCTTCTTTCAGCAGGCGGGCGGCTTCGCGCAGGTTCCTGCGGTCCTGTCCCGAACCGTCGGAGGTCGGCGCCTGATAGGCCGGCCCGAAGACTTCCTTGGGCAGCTTGTCGCGGAACGGTTCCAGCAGTTTGAGCTCGGCAGCCGATGGTTCGCCGCGGGCGGCGAAATCAGAATTCTCGAAATAGCTGCTGGAGCGGGCGTAGCCGCCATAAAAGAAGGTTTTGTTGGTCCATTCGTAATCGAAGGCCAGCGTCAGGGCGCGGCGCACGCGCACATCCTGGAACTTGGCGCGACGGATGTTGAACACAAAACCGCTCAGGCCCGATGGCCGCTCATGCGGCAGTTCCACTTTCTTCACCAGGCCCTGCTGCACGGCCGGGAAGTCGTAGCCGGTAGCCCAGACACGGGCGATATTCTCGCGCCGGAAATCGTATTGTCCCGACTTGAAGGCTTCCAGCGTCACGGTGGTGTCGCGATAGAGGTCGTAGCGGATGCGATCGAAGTTGTAGCGCCCCTTGTTGATCGGCAGGTCTTTCGCCCACCAGTCGTTGCGGCGCTCGTAGACGATGAAGCGGTTGGCTTCCAGCCCGGCGATCCTGTATGGCCCCGAACCGGTCCAGGGTTCCAGCGTGGTCTTGTCGAAGCCACGTTTCTCCCACTGTGCCTTCTGCACCACCGGCAACTGGCCCATGATCTGCGGCAGTTCGCGGTTCTTCGGGCCGGAGAAATGGAACTTCACCTTGCGCGGCCCCAGCACCTCGGCCTTCTGCACATTGGCGTAATAGAGCTGCAGCTGCGGATCGCCGTGTTTTTGAATCTGCTCGAAGCTCCAGGCCACATCCTCGGCCGTGATAGCTTTGCCATCGGCCCATTTCGCCTCTGCCCGCAGATTGAACGTGACCCAGCTCAGATCCTCGGGCACTTCTACGGTTTCGGCGATCAGGCCGTATTCGCTGGTGTCGTCGTCCATCGGCGAAACCATCAGGGTTTCATAGACAAGCCCCAGGCCTGGCGCCTCGTCGCCTTTGGGGATGAACGGGTTGAGGCTGTCGAAGCCGCCCACGGCATAGAGCTTCACCTCACCGCCTTTCGGCGCGTTGGGATTGACATAATCGAGCTGCTTGAAATCCGGGCCGTATTTCGGCGTGCCGATCAGCGAAAGCGCATGGCTGGTTTTGCCGGCCTGGGCGTCACCAGTCTGGGCAAATGTCGGGTTGGTCAGCGTGAGGGCGAGCAGGGCGGACAACAGGATGGTTCGCATTCGGGTCGCTCCCAGGGAAAAGATCATGCTCCGGACAGATAGGCCTGCGCCGCCGCGTGCAGGGCCGGATTGGCGGCCGCCAGCACGCGGGCGGGATTGCGTGTATCGAGCGGCCGGCCTTCCCAGTCGGTGATTACGCCGCCGGCGCCTTCCACCACGGGAACCAGCGCCGCGTAATCATAGGGCTGCACCCGGCTCTCGACGACCACATCCACGAAACCCGAGGCGACCAGGCCAAAAACGATGCAGTCGCCGGACAGCCTATTGAGCCAGCAGGCCTTGCGCAGACTCTCGAAGGCCGCGGCTTCGGCGGCATTGAACAGGCCCACGGAAGTGGTGGCCACGGCTGCCTTGGCCAGGTCGCTGCGGGGATTCGCACGGGTTGCCATGCCATTGAATATGGTGGCGCGGCCCAGCGCGCCAACCCAGCGGTCGCGCATATTCGGCTGGTCGATCACGCCCAGCACCGGCTGGCCTTCGAAAGTCAGCGCGATCAGGGTGCCGAAGATCGGCAGGCCGGTGACGAAGCTTTTGGTGCCGTCGATGGGATCGAGGATCCATTGCCACGGCGCTTCCGGCCGGACATGGCC
Source organism: Ferrovibrio sp. (assembly GCF_046297595.1). GTDB lineage: Bacteria > Pseudomonadota > Alphaproteobacteria > Ferrovibrionales > Ferrovibrionaceae > Ferrovibrio. The sequence continues at coordinate 55,702 of NZ_JBKBHT010000003.1, read as the reverse complement.
GTATTCCTCGCCATAGATGCCGTGATCGGGGTATTTCGCCTCGATGGCCTGGCGCATGGCGGTTTCGGCGGCGCGGTCGGCGATGGTGACGGGCGAGGCGTCGCCCTTGGCCTCGATATCGAGGCGCTGGCGGAAATGCGGGCGGATCGCCGCGCCGGCCAGATCGGCCAGATGGTTGGCGAAACCGATCAGCGTGTCGGCGGAAACAGAAAAGGCCGGGATGTCGCGCATGTCGACGATTCCCGGCCCTGGTCTGAAAGCTTTAGGCGATTACGGCAGCGGCTTGGGGCTGTCCGACAGCGACCGCAGATAGGCGATCAGGTCGGCGCGCTCCTTGGCGCTCTTCGAGCCGGCATAGGCCATCTTGGTGCCCGGGGCATAGGCCTTCGGGTTCTTCAGGAAGGCATAGAGGCTTTCATAGCTCCATTCGCCGCCGGTCTTCATCAGGCCGTCGGAATAGGAGAAGCCGGACATGTGGCCCTTCGGGGCGCCGACGATGTCGTAGAGGTTCGGGCCGACCTTGGCCGCGCCGCCCTTGTCGGGGGTGTGGCAGGCCGCGCACTTGCTGAAAGCCTTCTTGCCGGCATCGACATTGGCTGAGGCGAGCAGGGTGGCGATCGGCGGATCGGCCTCTTCCTGCTTGGCCGCAGCGCCGGCGCCGCCCTTCGGGGCTTCCTCGGCCACTTCGATCTTGTAGGCCGGCTCGGCCAGCTTCTTCGGCGAGACCAGGATGTTGCCGAACTGATTCACGCCCATGATGATCAGCAGGCAGAACAGCACGGCGCCGATCATCTTGTTCAGTTCGAAACTATCCATCTCGCGACACTCCTGCCATCGACGCTGCGCCGGTAGTTGGGGACGGGGCAGCGAAACCGGTCTAAAACAGGCCGAAACGGCCCAAAAAATCGCCGTGACATTAGCGGCTTCCCCGGTCCGTTCGCAACCCGTATATATCCCGCCGGACAGGGCATCCGCCTGCCCGGGCTGCGGCGGATTGCCGCACCTTAGCCGCCTCGCGATCAGGACCGCAAATGACTGCCGACCAGACACTTAGCTCGTCCAGCCTGCCCAGCAACCCGATCGTGCTGATTCCCTCGCGGCTGGCCTCCACGCGCCTGCCCGACAAGCCCCTGGCCGACATCCATGGCCAGCCGATGATCGTGCATTGCCTGCGTCGCGCGCGCGAAGCCGGTTTCGCCCGCGTGGCCGTGGCCTGCGGCGACGAAGCCATCGCCGGCGCCGTGCGGGCTGCCGGCGGGGAGGCAGTGATGACCGATCCGAACCACCCCTCGGGTTCCGACCGTATCCACGAGGCGCTGGTCAAGCTCGATCCCGAGGGCCGGCATGATGCCGTGATCAACCTGCAGGGCGATCTGCCCGCCATCGATCCCGCCATCGTCGCCGCGGCGCTGAAGCCGCTGGCCGATCCGCGCATCGACATTGCCACCCTGGCGACGCCCATCGTGGACCGGCACGAAATCGACGACCCCAACGTGGTGAAGGCCGTGCTCAGCCTGCGGCCGGGCGAGAGCATCGGACCGGCGCTGTATTTCAGCCGCCGCCCGGTGCCGGGCGGCGAGGGGCCGCTATGGCACCATATCGGCATCTATGCCTATCGCCGTGCGGCTCTGCAGCGCTTCGTCGCGTTGCCGCCTTCGCCACTGGAACAGCGCGAGAAGCTGGAGCAACTGCGCGCGCTGGAGAACGGCATGCGGATCGCGGCGGCCGTCGTTGACACCCTGCCGCTCGGTGTCGATACTCCGGCCGACCTTGAGCGCATCCGCCAGGTGATGGCCGCGCAACGATAATCTCCGCTCGCCACACGCCGCCCAGTCGAAGGGATTTCCATGCCCGCCCAGATTGCCACCGCCGCCACCGATCCTGCGCGCGTCGTCGCTTTCCAGGGCGCACCGGGCGCCTATTCGCATCTGGCCTGCCGCGAGGCTCTGCCTGATCTGGTGCCATTGCCCTGCGCCACGTTCGAGGATGCCTTCATTGCGGTGCGCGAAGGCAAAGCGGCCTGCGGCCTTATCCCGATCGAGAATTCCACCGCCGGCCGCGTCGCCGACATCCATCAGCTGCTGCCCGAAGGCGGTCTCTACATCACGGCCGAACATTTCCTGCGCGTGCGGCATCAACTGCTGGCGCCGAAATCGGCCAGCCTGAAAAGCATCAGGCGCGTCTACAGCCATGTGCAAGCGCTGTCGCAATGCCGGCGCGTGATCAAGGATCTCGGCATCGAACCGATTGTGTCCAGCGACACGGCCGGTTCGGCTAAGGAAGTGGCCGAGCGCAACAATCCGGAAGAGGCGGCGATTGCCTCCTCCATCGCCGGCGAGCTTTACGGCCTGCAGGTGCTGCGCGCCGATATCGAGGACAACCACACCAACACCACGCGTTTCATCAAGCTGGAGCGCCAGCGCCGCGACCCCGATCCGCAACTTGGCAACAGCCTCACCGCGATCATGTTCCGCGTGCGCAGCGTGCCGGCGGCGCTGTACAAGGCGCTCGGCGGGTTCGCCACCAACGGCGTCAACGTGGTAAAGCTGGAAAGCTATCTGTCGGACGGCTTCCAGGTGGCGGAATTCTATGCCGAGATCGAAGGCCATCCGGCCCAGCGCAACGTCGACCTGGCCTTGCAGGAACTGGAATATTTCAGCCGCTCGCTGAAGGTGATCGGCGTCTTCACCGCGCATCCCTTCCGCACCGGCCGCTGAGCAAGGCGGGAGCAGTCTTCAGCGCGCCGCGTTGAAAGCGTTGAAGGCGTCGCGCAGCTTCACGGCCGCATTCTTCATCTGCATCAGCTGCTCCATGCTCTGGCCCGAGGCTTTCAGCACTGTGGCCGGGCAGGCCATGGCCTGCTGCTGCAATATACGGCCCTTTTCGGTCAGATTGATGTGTACCTGGCGTTCATCCTCGGGATTGCGTCGGCGCGTGATGTAGCCGGCCGTTTCCAGCCGCTTGAGCAGGGGCGTCAGCGTGCTGGATTCCAGGAACAGCCGCTCGCCCAGCTCACCCACCATCAGGCCGTCGCTTTCCCACAGCGCCAGCATCACCAGGTATTGCGGATAGGTCAGCCCCATCGCATCCAGCAGCGGTTTGTACAGGCGGTTGAAGGCCAGCCCGGTGGAATAGACCGCGAAGCAGAGCTGGTTATCCAGGGCCAGTATGTCGCTGCGGATAGGGGTGGGGGCGTCGGGCATTGGTGCGATCTCCGGAATACACTCGCGATTATATATCGTGCGATAATTTATCGTATGCGATATATGCATGCCTGTCATGTCGGATTAGCAATTATCAAACGATTATTTATCGCGATATGTATTGGCCATCCGGAGCACGGATCTGGACCCACCCGACGGTGGACCAGCCACCCCAACAAGGAGCTAAGACCATGTCGCTGTTGCAGAATACCCGTCGTATCCTCGCTTCCACCGCGCTGGCTGCCGGCCTGCTGGCTGCTGCCGTTTCGTCGCCGGCCCAGGCCCAGGCAGCCAATCTGGATACCGTCACCCAGAATTTCATCAACGCCGTAAGCGCTGCCGGCGGCCCGCCGATCTATACCCTGTCGCCCGAGGCCGCCCGCCAGGTGCTGTCCGGCGCCCAGGCCGGTCCGGTCGCCAAGCTGGCAGCCAATATCCGCGACCTGAGCCTGCCCACCGGCCCGCTGGGCAGCGTGAATGTGCGCATCGTGCGGCCCGAAGGCGTGGCCGAAGCCTTGCCAGTGGTGATGTATTTCCACGGCGGCGGCTGGATGCTCGGCGGCAAGGACACCCATGACCGCCTGATCCGCGAGATCGCCGTGGGCGCCCGTGTCGCCGTGGTCTTCGTCGACTACCGCAACACGCCGGACGTGAAGTATCCGGTGCCGAACGAAGAGGCCTATGCGGCGACGAAGTATGTCGTCGAGAATGCGAAAGCGCTCAATGTCGATGGCAGCCGCCTCGCGGTGGCCGGTGACTCGGCGGGCGGCAACATGGCGGCGGCGGTGACGCTGCTGGCCAAGGAACGCGGTGGCCCGAAGATCAGCCACCAGGTGCTGTTCTATCCGGTGACCGACGATATCTCGCAGAACGTTTCCTACACCGCTTTCGGCAACGGTCCGTGGCTGACGACGAATGCGATGCATTTCTTCCTCGATGCCTACCTGCCGGCCCAGGTGCGCAACGACGTACTGGCCTTTCCGCTGAAGGCGTCGGTCGAACAGTTGCGCGGCTTGCCTGAAGCCACGGTGATTGTCGCCGAGAACGACCTGCTGCGGGATGAAGGCGAAGCCTATGCCCGCAAGCTGATCGCAGCCGGCGTGAGCGTCACCTCGACGCGCTACAATGGTGCGATCCATGACTTCGTCATGCTGAACGGCCTGGCTGAAAGTCCGGCGACGGTTGCGGCCATCGCGCAGGCGAACGCGGCATTGCGCCGTGCACTGCTGGTGAAATAACAGTCGTATCCGACATTCCTTCGGCGCTGACATCCGAAGGATACGACCAAGCCGGGCCGCCTCGCGGCCCGGCTTTAAATTTTGGTCTTTCCAGTCGTCTCACGGCATAATGGCGCGATGAAACGCGTCACCCGTCGTGAAACGATCCAGGGCGCAGCGGCCATGGCGGCGCTGCCGCTGCTAGGCAGGCCGACAACCGTATCCGCCCAGGGTGCTTTGCCTGGCGAAGTCGATGTGGCCATCGTCGGCGCCGGCATCGCCGGCCTGTCGGCCGCGCGGCTGCTGCAGGAACGCGGCCGCAATGTCGCCGTGATCGAGGCGCGTGATCGCATCGGCGGCCGTGCATTCACCGATACGACGCGGCTGGGCCATCCCGCCGATCTTGGCGCGGCCTTCCTGAAATCGGCCGACATCAATCCGCTGGCCGGCGAGATGCGCCGGCGCGAAACCGCCCTACAGACCGACGATGGCGATTTCTGGCTGTTCGACCGGGACCGCGACGGCACCCTGCGCGATGCCACCACCGAGGATTACGATCTGCTGGGCCTGCTCTACGACCGCCTCGACGATGCCCTGTTGGATGCCAAGACCCTGCGCGCCGATGTTGCGCTGGCCAGCCGGGCGAAACTGGATGTGAATGGCGCGCAGCACTGGATCGGCCTGGCCCGCGCCATGGCCGGACCGCTGCATGTCGGTGTCGAATACGCGCAGGTTTCTGCTTTGGATGCACCGCGTTTGTCGGGCACGGGCAACGATGCCTGGTTGCCTGGCGGCCTGGGCGCCTGGGCCCTCGATTATGCCGCCGGCCTGCCGGTCTGGCTGGGCAAGCCGGTGGTACGCATCGACTGGGCCAACAGCGGCGTCACGCTGGCCACCGCCGAGGGCCAGGTGCGCGCCGAGGCCTGCATTGTCACCGTACCGCTCGGCGTGCTGGCGGCACGCGACGGCATCCTGTTCCAGCCGGCCCTGCCTGCCGCCCAGCGCGAGGCGCTCGGCCGTATGAGCATGGGGCTGATCAACCGCATCGCGCTGCTTTACGAAGCCGGCAGCTTCAGCGCGCCTGCCAATACGCAGGTACTGGTCAATGGCGGCGGCCGCATGTTTGGTTTCCGTTTGAATGCCCATGATACGCCCGTGGCGATTGCCACTGTCGGTGGCGACTATGCCCGCGAACTGGAAGGGCAGGGCGAAGCGGCCATGGTGGCGGCCGCCCGCGCCCAGCTCAGGCGCATCTTCGGCGATGCCGTGGACGGGCGCTTCGTGCGCGGCGTCGCCTCCGGCTGGGGACAGGACCCCTTTAGCCGCGGTGCCATCGCCGCCGCACGGCCCGGTTTCGCCATTGCCCGCCGCAATGCCGGCCGGCCGCTGACCACGGCGGCGGGCCGCAGCCGCGTGCTGTTTGCCGGCGAGGCGTTTGCGTCCCCCGACTGGGCCGGGTCGGCAGCCGGGGCCTGGCTGTCGGGGCGGATGGCGGCCATCGAGGCCTTGCGCGCCCTGGGATGACCCGCCGAATCAGGCTTGACGGCATCGCCGCCGCGCCGTATCACGCTTGACCATTCGTGGTGATTTGAGCCGACCGGCTTGCGGACCACGTAAAACAAACCGCTAAAAGGTCGGGCGGTTTATCCAGAACCCCGGGCCTGCGGCGCCGGGGTTTTTTGTTTTTTGGCCCCGGTTTCGTTGATATCGGACCAGAGGACGACACGCGATGAGCGACAGCAAAAAGACTTCCACCTGGCGTCCGGCCACGCAGCTTGTGCGCGGCGGCACGATGCGCAGCGGGTTCGGCGAAACCTCGGAAGCGATCTTCATGACCTCGGGCTTCTGCTACGACAGCGCCGAAGCCGCCGAGGCCCGCTTCAAGAACGAGCAGCCCGGCTTCGTCTACAGCCGTTTCGGCAACCCCACGGTGGAAATGTTCGAGCGCCGCATGGCCCTACTGGAAGGCGCCGAGGCGGCGCGTGCCACGGCCAGCGGCATGGCGGCGGTCAACGCGGCGCTGATGTGTCAGCTCAAGGCCGGCGATGAAGTGGTTTCAGCCCGCGCGGTGTTCGGATCCTGCCGTTACATCGTCGAGGAATTGCTGCCGCGCTTTGGTATCAGGACGCATCTGATCGACGGGACCGACCTGTCGGCTTGGGAACAGGCGATCAATGCACGCACCCGCGCCGTTTTTCTGGAAACGCCGTCCAATCCCACGCTGGAAGTGATCGACCTGCCGGCCGTGGCCGAACTGGCGCACAAGGTCGGCGCCCGCGTGGTGGTCGACAATGTCTTCGCCACCCCGATGCTGCAGAAGCCGCTGCAGCTCGGCGCCGATATCGTAGTCTACTCGGCCACCAAACATATCGACGGCCAGGGCCGCTGCCTGGGCGGCGTGGTATTGGGTAGTCAGGATTTCGTCACCAACGAATTGACCCCCTATCTGCGCCATACCGGCCCAGCGCTCAGCCCGTTCAATGCCTGGGTCATGCTCAAAGGGTTGGAGACTCTTGAATTACGAGTGTCTCGCCAGGTAGAGAACGCCTCTCGGTTGGCAGATGCCCTGGCGGGCCACCCAGGCCTGGCGGCGCCGACGAATGTGCCGGCCCTGCTGTATCCCGGCCGGGCCGACCACCCCCAGCACGCATTGGCGATGCACCAGATGAGTGCCGGCGGCAACATGCTGGCCCTGCGCCCCAAAGGCGGGAAAGCAGGCGCATTCCGTATGCTGAATGCCCTGGAATTGGTGGATATCTCGAATAATCTGGGAGACTCCAAAAGCCTGATCACCCATCCGGCCACAACCACACACCAGAGGTTGAGCCCGGAAGAACGTGCCCGGCTGGGCATCGGCGAGGACCTGCTGCGGCTGTCGGTGGGCCTGGAAGACTGGCGGGATCTGCTGGATGATTTGCGTCAGGCCCTTGAAAAAGCGGCCTGATCTGTTGCCGATCTGCCACAGGAGGCTATTTTCCGGTCGACTCGTTGCCTCGGGTTAGGCGAATCCCGAAAGCTGCTGTTATAGTCGCCGTGGGGTTGAGACTTCAGGGGTCGCGGTCGCGGCGCCCATCCAATTTTGAGGAGATTCCCATGAAGATTCGTGTCGCTCTGCTGGCCGGCGCCGCTCTGGCGGTTCTGTCGTCGGCTCCGGCATTTGCGCAGGCCAGCGGCCCCTATGTCGGCATTGGTGCCGGCGCCTCCTGGTTCGAGGATGCCGATGTCAAAGGTGCCGGCGCGATCACCACGCTCGAATTCGATACCGGCTGGGCCGGCGTGCTGAAGGGTGGTTATGCGTTCGGCAATGGCTGGCGCCCTGAACTCGAACTTGGCTACAACAGCTGGGATGTTGACGGCGCCAATGGCGGTGCAACGTCCGGCGGTGACGCCAAGATGTACAGCGCGTTCGCCAATGTGCTGTATGACTTCATGCCGGCCAGCAACTGGAGCCCCTACCTGGGCTTGGGCCTGGGTTATGCCCGGGTCTCCACCGACGCCACCGTGAACACCACCGTGATCGATGACAACGATAACACCTGGGCGGCCCAGGGTATTGCCGGTCTGTGGTATGCTTTGGATAACAACTGGCTGCTGAGCGCCGATTATCGCTACCAGTATCTCGGCGACACCAAGTTCTCGACCAGCACGGCTGGCGTTACCGTCGATGGCGGCAACCAGATTCACACCGTGATGCTGGGCCTGACCTACCGCTTCGGCGCTCCGGCCCCCAAGCCGCAGCCGGCCGTTGCCGCTCCGCCGCCGCCTCCGCCGCCGGCCCCCGCACCGGCCGCTGCGCCGGCTCCGGCTCCGCGTCTGCCGGAGACCTACATCGTGTTCTTCGCCTTCGACAAGTCGGACCTCAGCCCGGTGGCGACCCAGGTGCTTGACCGCGCCATCGCCGATTACCGTGCGACCGGCATGACCAACGTGCGGATCGAAGGCAACGCCGACCGCTCGGGCGCCGATGCCTACAACCAGCGCCTGTCGCAGCGTCGTGCCGATGCCGTGGCGGCCTATCTGCGCCAGAAGGGCATTGCCCAGGGCTCGATCCAGACGGTGGCCAACGGCGAGAACAAGCCGCGTGTGCCGACCGCCGATGGCGTCCGCAACGACGAAAACCGCAACGCGCAGATCTTCCTGCGCAAGTAATTCCGGCGGTTACAGCTACATGGCGCGGCCGCCCCGAAAGGGGCGGCCGTTGCCGTTTCTGGGCTTCTGTCTCGGTTGGCAGAATCCCGGTTTTCCGCCCTCATGGAGGCGGCTGGCTGGACATTCCGGCCATCGCTCCTAATATTTCCGGTACGGCTTTTCCGGCAATCCCGTGCCGGCCGGGCCCGGAGTTCAGCCATGTATCACACGACCACGCATAATATTTCGGTCACGGTACAGCCGATCTATCTCGACGAGCAGTCCTCGCCCGACGAGAATTATTTCGTCTGGGCCTACAACGTGAAGATCGAGAATAGCGGCAGCAACACCGTGCAACTGCGCAGCCGCTACTGGAAGATCACCGATGCACGCGGCCGGGTGCAGGAGGTGCGCGGGCCGGGCGTAGTGGGCGAACAGCCGGTGCTGGGGCCCGGCGACAGTTTCGAATATACCAGCGGCACGCCGCTGCCCACGCCGTCCGGTTTCATGGTCGGCACTTACCAGATGGTCAGTGAATCCGGCGAACAGTTCGACGTCGCGATCCCGGCCTTCTCGCTGGACAGCCCCCATGAGGCGCGGCGGGTGAACTGAAAATTTTGCGCCGGGGATTGGTCCACGGCGCTCCGACATGCGTAGAAAACGGCAGACGACAGAAACAGGAGCATCGCCGTGAGCAGTGTGGCCAAGACCGGAAGCCTGCCGTCCTTCGTGAAGGCGAATGACGAAAGCAAGACCCAACGCCCCAGCCGCGAAGAAGCGGAGGCGGCTGTCCGCACGCTGATCCGCTGGGCCGGCGACGACCCGGACCGCGAAGGCCTGGTCGGCACGCCCGACCGCGTTGTGCGCTCCTATGAGGAATTCTTCGCCGGCTATGACGAGGATCCGGTTGGCATGCTGGAGCGGACGTTTGAGGAAACCGACGGCTACGACGAGATGGTCGTGCTGCGCGACATCCGGCTGGAAAGCCATTGCGAGCACCACATGGTGCCGATCATCGGCAAGGCCCATGTCGCCTATCTGCCGGGCAAGCGCGTGGTCGGCATCTCCAAGCTGGCCCGCGTGATCGAGGTCTACGCCAAGCGCCTGCAGATCCAGGAAAAGCTTACCGCCCAGGTCGCCAACACGCTGCAGGCCGTGCTGCAGCCGCGCGGCGTCGCCGTGGTGATCGAGGCCGCGCACCAGTGCATGACCACCCGCGGCATCCGCAAGCCGGGCGTCACCATGGTCACCAGCCGCATGCTGGGTGCTTTCCGCGACGACCCGCGCACCCGGTCTGAATTCCTCGCCATGATCGGTGGCGCCGGCCAGCGCCGCAGCGGCGGGGACGACTGATCGCGCCATTGACCGCGCCGTCATCCGGCCCTAAACCGGCTGGATGACGGATATCCAGACCAAAACTCCCCCGACGAAGAATCCCAGCCAGGCCGCCCTCGACTGGATCGAACGCCTGATCGCGTTCGATACCACCAGCCGGCTGTCCAATCTCGCGCTGATCGACGATATCGCCGCGTATCTCGCACAGCACGGCGTCGCCAGCGACAAGATCTACGACTCCACCGGCAGGAAGGCCAATCTCTATGCCACCATCGGCCCGCGTGATGTGGGCGGCATAGTGCTGTCTGGCCACACCGATGTTGTGCCGGTGGATGGCCAGCCCTGGACCAGCGATCCGTTCAAGGTGGTGCAGCGCGGCAGCCGGCTGTATGGCCGCGGCACATCCGACATGAAAAGCTTCATCGCGCTTTGCCTGGCGCTGTTGCCCGAAATGCTCAACCAGCCGCTCAGCGTGCCGCTGCATTTCGCCTTTTCCTATGACGAGGAAGTCGGCTGCCTCGGCGTGCATGGCATCGTCGATTTCGTCAAGCAGGGCGGGCCGGCGCCCAGGCTCGCCATCATCGGCGAGCCAACCGAGATGCAGGTGGTGAACGCGCATAAAAGCGTTTGTGCCTGTAACACCACCGTGCATGGTTTCGAGGCGCATTCCTCGGCCACGCATCAGGGCGTCAATGCCATCCAGGTGGCTGGCGAACTGATCGCCGAGATGAACCGCATCCAGCGCGAATACCAGAAGCCCGAATATTGCGATCCGCGTTTCGAGCCGCCCTATACCACCATCACGGTGGGCGAGATCCATGGCGGCACGGCGCGCAACATTCTGGCCCGCGAATGCAAGCTTGTGTGGGATATCCGCGCGGTGAAGCCCGAGCACGATCACGCCATCGTCGAGGCCGTGAAGCGCTACGCCACCGAACAGCTTGAGCCCGGCATGAAACGCATCCATGCGCAGGCGGGCGTCGACACGCAGGTGGTGGCCCATGTGCCGGCCTTCCTGCCTGTCGGCGACAATCCGGCCGAGACGCTGGCCCTGAAACTGGCCGGGCAGAATCGCACCCAGGCGGTGTCCTACGGCACCGAGGCCGGCATTTTCCATGTCGGTGGGATCCCCGCCGTGGTCTGCGGCCCGGGCAATATCCGCGAGGCGCATAAGCCCGACGAATATATCGAGCTCAGCCAAGTGGCCGAGGGCGAGGCCTTCCTGCACCGGCTGATCGCCTTCTGCCGCGATGGCGGCAGCCGCTCATTCCTCGATCAGGCGGCGTAAGGTCTGGCGATAGCGCGCGGCGAATTCGCCGGCGCGGACATGCCGGCCCTGTTCCACCACGCGCCGGCCGCCGACCCAGACCTCGCGGATCATCGGCCGGCGCTGGCCCGCGAAGATCCAGCTGTCCAGCACGGCATCGCCGTGGCGCGCCGCCAGCGTCGGCGTCTCGCCGTCCAGCAGCACAAAATCGGCGCGCTGCCCTACGGCAATCCTCCCCATCGGCTGGCCCAGGGCCTGCGCGCCGCCGGTCGCGGCGGCTTCGAACAGCCGCTGCCCGGTCGACCGCTCCGGCCCACCGGCCAGCAGGTTGCGGCTGCGCCGAACCAGGCGCTGGCCGTATTCCAGCAGGCGCAGGTCTTCGGCCGCATCCACGCTGATATGGCTGTCCGAGCCGATGCCGATTGCCCCGCCGGCCGCCATGTAATCCACGGCGGGAAACAGGCCGTCGCCCAGATTGGCTTCCGTGGTGGGGCACAGGCCCGCCACCGCGCCGCTCTGCGCCAGCCGCAGCGTTTCGCCCGGCGTCAGATGCGTGGCATGCACCAGGCACCAGCGCGCGTTCACATGGCCCTGGTCCAGCAGCCAGTCCACTGGCCGCCGTCCGCTCCAGGCCAGACATTCGTCCACTTCGGCGATCTGTTCGGCGATGTGGATATGCACCGGCGCCGTGGCATCGATGCCGTCCAGCGCGGTCAGCGCCGCGCGCAGCATCTCGGGCGAGAGGGCGCGCAGGGAATGCGGCGCGATGCCCAGCCGACGGTCGTGTCGATCACGGAAGGCCGGCGCCAGTTTCTGCAACAGCGCGGCATAGGCGTCGCTGTCGTGCAGGAAACGGCGCTGGCGCGGCTGCGGCTCGCGCTGGCCGAAACCGCCATACCGATACAGCACCGGCAGATGGGTCAGGCCGATGCCGCTGGCCTCGGCGGCAGCCAGGATGCGCCAGCTCAGCTCGGCCGGATCGTCATAGGGCGTGCCGTCGGCCTGGTGATGCACGTAGTGGAATTCGGCCACGGCAGTGAAACCGGCTTCCAGCATCTCGGCATAGAGCTGGCTGGCGATGGCCTCGATATCGGCGGGCGTCAGCTTCGCCGCAAAGCGATACATCGTTTCACGCCAGGTCCAGAAACTGTCCGCGCCTGCTCCGCTGCGCTCCGCCAGTCCGGCCATGGCGCGCTGGAAGGCATGGCTGTGCAGGTTAGCAAGGCCGGGCAGCACCGGGCCGTCCAGTAGCACGGCATCGGCGGCCGTCTGCGCCGGCATCACGGCGTCGATTAGGCCGGCCGTGTCGATGGTCACCAGCACGTCGTCGTGCCAGCCGTCGGGCAGCAGGGCATGGCGCAGCAGGAAGCGAGGCATGACGGGGTCTCCCAACTTGTATATATAAGTTGGCAGAAACGGCCGTGTTCCGAAAGGCCGGCCATTCAAATTCATCACGGTCGATCTGCGATTCATCAGGGCCGAAGAGACACGACGATGCTGAACGATCCGCGCTCCCACGGCCTCTGGGAGCAGACCGCGCCGGCCGCGCCGGCAACCGCTAGGCTGGCCGGTGATCTGGATGTGGAGGTCGCGGTGATCGGTGCCGGCTTCACCGGCATCTCCGCTGCCCTGCATCTGGCGCAGGCCGGCACGCCGGTTGCGGTGATCGAGGCAGCCGAGATCGGCTTCGGCGGCGCCGGCCGCAATGTCGGCCTGGTCAATGCCGGTATGTGGGTTATGCCGGAGGTCCTGCTCAGGACGCTGCCGGCGCCTTATGGCAACCGCCTGCTCGATCTGCTGGGCGATGGCCCGAGGTTGGTCTTCGATATCGTGCGGGACCATGGCATCCAATGTGAGGCTGTCCATGCTGGCACGCTGCATTGTGCCCATGGCCAGTCCGGCTTTGCCGAGATCACGGCGCGTGCCAAGCAATGGCAGGCGCGCGGTGCCGATGTCGAGTTGCTGGACGCAGCCCGCGCTGCTGCGTTGCTGGGCACGCGCAAATATTCCGGCGCGCTCCTGGACCGGCGGGCGGGCACGATCCAGCCACTGGCCTATGTGCGCGGGCTGGCCATGGCCGCGCAGAAGGCTGGCGCAAGGCTGTTCACGCGGTCGCCTGTTAACGCAGTCGAGCGCAAGGACGACAGATGGCAGATCCGCACGGCGAGCGGCCGGGTGACGGCGGACTGGGTGGTCCTGTCGACCGATGCCTATGGCTCAGGGCCGGGCGATGCGGCGCGGCGGGAACAGGTGCCGCTGCCCTATTTCAACTTCGCCACGCGGCCACTGTCAGCGGAGATGCGGGCCTTGATCCTGCCCGAAGGGCAGGGCGCCTGGGACACACAGCTGGTGATGAATTCCTTCCGTATGGACCAGGCCGGCCGTCTGGTCTTCGGCAGCATCGGTGCGCTGCGCGGCAGCGGCGCCGTTGTGCATCGCGCTTGGGCGCAGCGTGCGTTGCGCCGGCTGTTTCCCGGCATTGGTGATGTTGAGTTCGAGGCCGAATGGTATGGCACCATCGGCATGACGGCCGACAACCTGCCGCGTTTCCACCGCTACGGATTCCGCATGATCGGCTTCAGCGGCTATAACGGGCGCGGCATCGCACCGGGCACGGTGTTCGGCCGTGTGCTGGCATCCTATGTGCGGGGCGAGACCGGCGAGACCGACCTGCCGCTGCCGCTCACGCCGGTCGAGGTGGCCCCCTTCCGGCTATCCAGGCAGATAGTCTATGAAGTCGGTGCGCAGGCCGCGCATCTGGTGGCGGACAGGATCTGAGATGAGTGAATTCTGGGACAGCGTCTGGCGCCATGCCGACATCGCCACCATGGCGAATGGCGGCGGCGACGGCTTCGGTGCCATCCGCGACGGTGCGATTGCCATCAAAAACGGCCGCATCGCCTGGATCGGTCCGGTCGCCAGCCTGCCGAAGGATGGCATCGGGTCGCAGACCGCCATGCATGATCTGGGCGGCGGCTGGATCACGCCGGGACTCATCGATTGCCACACTCATCTGGTCTATGGCGGCAACCGTGCCCATGAATTCGAGTTGCGGCTGAATGGCGCCAGCTACGAAGAGATCGCGCGCGCCGGCGGCGGTATCCGCTCCACCGTGACGGCCACGCGTGGCGCCAGCGAGGCGGAATTGCTGCGCCAGAGCGTGCCGCGCCTGCATGCCCTGCTGTCCGAAGGCGTCACCACGCTGGAGATCAAGTCGGGCTACGGCCTCGATCTGGAGAACGAACTGAAAAGCCTGCGCGTGGCGCGCCGGCTGGGCGAAACATCTCCCGTGCGTATCCGTACCACATTGCTGGCCGCTCATGCCCTGCCGCCGGAATATGCCGATGATGCGGATGGCTATATCGATCTGGTCTGCGACCGCATCATTCCGGCCGCCGCGCAGGCCGGGCTGGCCGATGCGGTGGATGCCTTCTGCGAAGGTATCGGCTTCACGCCGGCGCAGACACGTCGTGTGTTCGAGGCCGCGCGCAAGCACAACCTGCCGGTCAAGCTGCATGCCGAACAACTCAGCAATCTGGGCGGTGCGGCGCTGGCGGCCGAATTCGGTGCGCTCTCGGCCGACCATCTGGAATACCTGGACGAAGCCGGCGTGATGGCCATGGCAAAAGCCGGCACGGTGGCGGTGCTGCTGCCCGGCGCGTTTTACATCCTGCGCGAAACCAGGCTGCCGCCCATCGATCTGCTGCGCCGCCATGGCGTGGCGATGGCGATTTCCACCGACTGCAATCCCGGCACCTCGCCGGTCACCTCCCTGCTGCTGATGCTCAGCATGGCCTGCACCCTGTTCCGGCTCACCCCGGCCGAGGCTTTGGCCGGGATCACCCGCCAGGCCGCCCGCGCATTGGGATTGCAGGCGGAAACCGGTACGCTGGAGGCCGGGAAAACCGCCGATTTCGCGGTCTGGGATATCGACCGTCCCGCGGCGCTCGCCTATCAGGTCGGCCTGAACCCCATCCGCCAGGTGGTGTTTTCCGGTCGACCGCTGCCGCCGCTTTCCCGGACCCGTTAACCACAGGCTGCGATTGCGCCGACGCGGCCGGGCGCTATATCCTGTGCATACGCAGATGCGCGAGTCGCGTTGCGGCGCGGTTCCTGACCCTGGGTGACGGATGAGCGACTGGCTGTATGTGATGGGTGGTGCCATCGTCCTGCTGTGGCTGGGCGCCTGGCTGCTGCTGCATCTCGGCAATTTCGAGCAGCGCATCAGCCAGATGCGCATCACGCTGGAAACCCGCATGGGTGGCATCGAGAAGCAGTTCGCCGCCTACAACAAGTTCTTCGCCGACAACGAACGCGCCGCGCAGCTCACCTATGGCGAACTGACCGATCTCAAGAACGAACTCGCCGAACTCAAGCAGCAGCTCGACGAAACCAAGCGCGCCATCAATGTGATGGAAGTGGCGGTCAACGACCTCAAGCTACGCAGCAATCCGCGCAACCTGCGCATCGTTTAACAACGGCGATGCTATTCGGTAAAACGAAACGCTTGCAGTTGGGTGAGTGCTGTAAAGAGGTGAAAGATGCTCTTGCGATCCCCAGCAAGTCTCATTTTTTTCAGGAAGACAACGGCATTTATTACGTAACCATTGGTGCTGTCCAAATGGATGGCGGCACTGCTTGGCTTGATCAGGCATTGCGGTATTGCCCATTTTGTGGAGCATCTATACAGACCGCTGAGCAAATACGAAAACTTGCCCAGCAGTCGGAATCATCAAAGCATTAAAGATCGGACCAGAGCTGCTGCAGGTCGGCGGCGATGGCCTCCACCATGTCGGCCAGCAGGCGTTCGCCTTTTTCGGCTGTGGCGGCCGAGGCATCGGCCATGGCGCCGCTGCGGTTCAGCAATCCGCCCGGCCGTTCCTCCGGCGTCAGGCGCAAAGGCTGGCGCAGGACGCGCAGGGCCGGCTCGTCATCGGTAGAAAGGTCGCCGGTCTCGCCCAGTCGGTCCAAACGCACCAGGGCCGGCGCGATGGCCAGCAGCAGCGAGGTATCGCGCTCGTCGTCGGATGCTGCGTCGTCATGCAGGCGTGGCAGGTCGGCGCTGGCGACGCGGATGCCATGGCGCTGCAGGATGGTCTGGGCCGCCAGCCGCAAAGGCGCCTCGGTCGAGATGCCATTGTTGAGCAGTAGGATGCGCTCGGCGCCGTGGCGCAGGTAACCCTCGATCAGTTCCGTCGCCAGGGCCTCGAAGGTGGCGGCTTCCAGATGCTGGCTGCCGGGATAATCCATGAAGGCGGGATGATAGCCAACGCCGATGCTGGGCGCGACCAGCAGGGGCATCCGGGCCAGCAGGCGCTCAGCCACGGCCTCCACTACCAGGCGGTCGGTGCCTAGCGGCAGATGCGGGCCGTGGGCACGGGCGGCGGCTCCGATGGGCAGCACCACCGGCAGGCCGTCGCCGATCAGGTCGGCGGCTTCGGTCCAGGTCAGGTCGGCCAGTCGGAAGCCGGTGCGGCGGGTGGTGGCTGTCACGGTCGTCTGGTCACGATTTTGTGTCTGGTGTAACGCATGCCTGCGTGCGGGCGAAGTCCTTTGTGCAGCCTAGCAGCTTGCCGGCCCGGTTGGCAGATGCCTGAGCTGGAACTTGAACCGGAAACAGGGAGTATCGTTCATGAACCGTACCACCACTCTGGCGGTTGCCGCCGCCGCCGCCGCGTTTTTCTCGGCAGGCACCATCGCCCTGGTTGCGCCTTCGGCCGAAGCCGCCGTGAAATGCATGGGCGCCAATGCCTGCAAGGGCCATAGCGCCTGCAAGACGGCCAGCAGCTCGTGCAAGGGCCTGAATGCCTGCAAGGGCCAGGGCTTCACCGAGGTGAAGGATGCTGCCGCATGCAAGGCGGCTGGCGGTAAGGTCGGCTGATCCTCCATTACGGCAATGCGGACCGGCTGCCATGTCACGGCAGCCGGTCCGCTTCCCGGGTGACGGACGATGACGACTATGCGCGCGCAGGATCACGGCCTGCCCAATCTCGGCTTCGGTCTTGGGCTTCGGCCGCAATATTATCCTGACATCCTCGACGGCGATCCTCCGGTCGACTGGTTCGAGGCGATCACCGAAAACTATCTCGTCGCCGGCGGGCCGCCCTTGCGCCAGCTTGAACGCATCGCCGAGCGCTGGCCGGTGGTGCTGCATGGCGTGTCGCTGTCGATCTGCGGTAGCGATCCGCTCGATGCGGACTACCTTGCGCAGGTAAAGGCGCTGGCGGCGCGGATAGGGCCGCGCTGGATTTCTGATCACCTCTGTTGGTCGCGCCATGATGGCGTGCAGTTGCATGACCTGCTGCCGATCCCCTTCAACGAAGAAACCCTACGCCATGTCGCGGCGCGGGTGCGGCAGGTGCAGGATATGCTGGGGCGCCGCATCCTGCTGGAGAATGTCTCGTCCTATGTCGAGTGGAGCGGCTCGACGATGACGGAATGGGACTTCCTGGCCGCCCTGGCGGAGCAGGCCGATTGCCTCCTGCTGCTCGATGTCAACAATGTCTATGTCAGTGCGCGCAACCATGGCTTCGATGCCGATGCCTTCCTGAACGGCATCCCGCTTGGCCGCGTGGCGCAGATCCATCTCGCCGGTCACAGCGACCAGGGCGATCTGATCGTCGACACCCATGATGCCCCGGTGGCCGATCCGGTCTTCGCGCTTTATGCCCGCGCGCTGCGCCGTTTTGGCCCGGTTTCCACCATGATCGAGCGCGACGACAATTTCCCGCCTTTCGCCGAGCTTCTGGACGAACTGGGCCGCGTGCGGCAGGTGGCGGCCGAAACCTGTGGCGAGATGGCGGCATGAACGGGCTGGCGAGCCTGCAGGCGGAATTCTCCGCCTGCCTGCTTGAGCAGGCCGCTCCGGCGCAGGTCCTGCGGGCTTTACGCGTGCCGGCGGGGATCGATGCCGCCACACGCCTGGAGGTCTATCGCAATGCCTATGTCGAGCGCCTGCATGAAGTGCTGCGCAACGATTATCCGGTGCTGCTGCGCCTGATCGGGCCGGAGCGTTTCGCGGCGCTGGCTTATGCCTATATCGCCGTTCACCGCTCTGTCTCGCCGAACATCCGCTGGTTCGGCGCCGCCCTGCCGGGCTTCATCGCCACGCAGCCGTCCTGGCATGAGCAGGCTGCGGCCATCGCCATGGCGGAATTCGAATGGACCATCGGTCTGGCCTTCGATGCGGCCGACGCAGACACAGTACATGTGAATGATCTATCGACCGTTTCCGCCACGGCCTGGCCGGCATTGCGGTTTGGGCTTCATCCCGCGCTGCATCTCGTCAGCCTGACCCATGCGGTGCCGGACTGGTGGCTGGCGGCGCAGGATTGCGATGCCCAGACGCCGCTGCCCGCATCGCCGCCGGCCCTCGACGCGGCCGCCCGGCATTGGGTTGTGTGGCGCAGCGAAACCGGCGTGCGCTTCCGCATGCTCGATCCCGACGAAGCCGCAATGCTGCATGCGGCCAGCGAGGGCGAGGTTTTTGCCGGGCTCTGCGCCGTGGTGGCCGGTCAGGTCGGGGTCGAGGCTTCGGCACAGCGCGCCGCCGGCCTGCTGCGCCTGTGGATCGACAGCGGCTGGATCACGGGTTTCGAGGAAACCGCCTGACCGGTGGCCTGCGGCCTTGCCGGGGCCGGCGGGGCGGCCTATGAGTGGGCCAATCCCGCAACCCGCAGATCGGTTTTACCGTGCCCAAACCCCCATCCGGCCGCCGGCCGCCTTCCGGTCGCCCGCCTTCCCGTGGCCCGTCTTCCGATCGTCCCCGGACAGACCGCTCCAAAACAGATCGGCCCAAGGCTGACCGTTCCAAGGCGGATCGGCCAAGGGCGGATGGGCCCAGGGCGGATCGTCCCAAGGCAGATTGGTCCCGGCAGGACCGTGCCGGTTCCGGCGCCCCGTCGCGTCCGGCCCGGGCCGCGGGGGGCAAGCCCGGTGCCAAGTCCGGGGCCGGCCGCCGCCGGCGCGACGAGCAGAGTCAGGACTGGAAACAGACGCGACGGCCCCGGCCGGAGCAGCGGGCCCAGAATGATCGGACCCGGAATGATCACGACAGGGATCAGAAACCGGGCCAGAAGCAGAGTCCGAAACAGGGCCAGAAACAGGGCCTGCGTCCTGCCGGCAGCCGCAAGGTGGCCGAGGCTGCCGTCGCCCTGCTGGATGCCATGTTCCCCAGCCGCGACACCGCCGACCGCGTGCGCCATGCCTGGATGAAGCAGCATCATCGCCAGTATGACGCGGCCGAGCGCGACGCGATCATCCAGATCAGCGACGACGTGATGCGCCTGCGCGGCCGGCTCGACTGGTGGATTTCGGAAGGCAAAGGAGGATTGCCGCCCGATAACCGCCTGCGTGTTGCCGCCTACCGCATCCTGAATGCCGGCGCCAAGGCCAATGGCCTGCTGCCGCTGTTTGGTGGCGACAAGGCCGTCGAGATTCTGCTGCGCCGGCTGGAAGGCCACACGCTGGATCATCCCGACATGCCGGCTGCCGCGCGCCACAGCGTGCCGGAATGGCTGTTGCCGGCCCTGAAGAAACGCTTCGGCGGCGATTTCGACATGGAGCTGGCCGCCATGCTGCGTCCGGCGCCGCTGGATGTGCGCGTCAACACGATGAAGACCACGCGCGACGCCGCCATGGCCGCGCTGGCGGCGGAAGAACTGCGATGCCAGTTCACGCCGCTCTCGCCCATCGGACTGCGGCTGTCGCCGCAGGCTTACGTGAACAACACGCAGGCCTTTGCCGATGGCCTGGTCGAACCGCAGGACGAAGGTTCGCAGATCGCGGCGCTGCTGGTGGATGCCGCGGGCTGCAGGTTCGTCGCCGATTTCTGCGCCGGCGCCGGCGGCAAGACCCTGGTGCTGGGCACGGCCATGCGCAATGCCGGCCGCCTGGTGGCGATGGATGTCAGCGAGGGGCGGCTGGCGCAGGCCAAGCTGCGGCTGCGCCGCGCCGGCGTGCATAATGCCGAATGCCGGCCGCTGGATGCCAAGTGGCTCAAGCGCCATGCCGAAAAGGCCGACCGCGTGCTGGTCGATGCGCCCTGCAGCGGCAGCGGCACTTGGCGGCGCAAGCCCGACGCAAAATGGCGCCTCACGCCGCAGGATGTTGCCGAGCTCACCCAGCGCCAGGCCGAAATCCTCGATCGTGCGGCGAAATTGCTGCGCAAGGGCGGCCGGCTGGTCTATGTCACCTGCTCGGTGCTGAAAGAGGAAAACGAGGACCAGGTGGCCACCTTCCTCAAGCGCCATCCGGGTTTCAAACTTATGCCGGTGACGGATGTATGGGAGGCCACGGTGGGTGGTGCCTGCCCGGTGCCGGGGCCGTATTTAAACCTGACGCCCGCCCGCCACGGCACGGACGGCTTCTTTGCCGCCATCCTGGTCCGCGACGTTTAGCCAGCGATCCAGGAAACCGTCCAGCCAGGCGGCGATGCCGGCGTCAAAGCGCTGGCAATAGGCCCGCTGCAGGTCGCGTGCCTGCGCGCCGGGCAGCACCAGCCGGTGCCCGGCGAACTGCGTCCAGCGGCGCATCACCGTCTCGGTCACTTCCGGATGGAATTGCAGGCCGAAGGCGGTCTCGCCGATCCGCATCGCCTGATTGGGGAACCAGTTGGTGGAAGCCAGCCGCACGGCGCCGCGCGGAAGCTCGAAGCCTTCGCCGTGCCATTGGAAGATATGCAATTGCTCGGGGAAGAAGGCGCGGCCGCGCGGCGTGGCCTTCACCGCGTAATAGCCGATCTCGTGCCAGCCATCGGGATGCGGGGCCACCTTGGCGCCGCCGGCCCGGGCCAGCAGCTGCGCGCCGAGGCAGACGCCCAGATAGGGTTTGCCGCTCGCCACGGCGCGCGGGATGAAATCCAGCTCGCTGCGGATGAAATCCAGGTGGTCGTCGTTGGCGCTCATCGGCCCGCCGAACACCACGCAGCCTTCGTGATGCGCCATCGTCGCGGGCAGCTCCTGCCCCAGGCAGGGCCGGCGGATATCGAGGTGATAGCCGCGTGCACGCAGCATTTCGCCGATCCGGCCCGGATCGGAGCTTTCCTGGTGGACGATCATCAGGATCGCGGGCTGGGGAGTCCCGTCGTCCTGTCGTGGTCCGTGATGCATGTCCGTTTCAGAGATCCTTCAGGAAACCGTCCAGCGCGGCATTCACCGCAACCGGCTGTTCGACCGAGGAACTATGCCCGGCTTTGGCGATCCTGACCAGCCGGGATTGCGGGATGGCGGCATGGATGCGCTCGGCTTTGGCCGGCACGGTGGCCACATCCTGATCGCCCACCACCACCAGGACGGGGCAGCGGATGCGGCCCAGCTCGTCATAGACGCCGGTGCGGTCGATCACGCCGTTCACCGCGCGCCAGATGCTGCGCCGGTTGGCCACCAGCTTGGCCCGCCAATGCGAACGTTCGGCCGCGCACGCCGGATCGGTCAGGAAATCCTGACTGAACATGATCGGCATCACCTTGCCGGCCACCAGGCCTAATCCCAGCCAGCGCGCGACGAAATTCAGTTTGCGGTATTTCGGCACATTCTCAGGTGGTTCGGGGTCGGCCGAGGTCTCCATCAGGATCAGCGACCGCACCAGGTCGGGCCGCCTTGCGCCCAGCCGCATGGCGACGAAACCGCCCATGGACAGCCCGGCAAAATGCACCGGGCCGATGGCCAGCTTCTCGATCAGCGCGACGGCATCCTGATACACGGTCTCCATGCCGATGCTGCTGGCCGGGTCGTCGGCGCTGCGCCCCTGGCCGCGATGGTCGTAGGCGATCACGCGATAGCGGTCTTTCAGATGCGCCAGCTGCGACGCGAAGAGTTCCGCATCCCACAGCAGGCCATGGCTGAACACGATGGTTTCGCCAGTGCTACCCGGGCCGGTATCCTCGTAATAGAGGCGTGTGCCGTTGACCTCGATCTGCGGCATGCCGTCCTCCTATTGCGCGGTGATGCCGCCGTCGATCACGAATTCGGCGCCGGTGACGAATTTGGATTCATCCGAAGCGAGATAGAGGATGCAGCTCGCCACGTCGTCGGGCTCGCCCAGCTTGCCCAGCGGCACCTGCGATTCCAGCTTCTGGCGCACCAGGGCCGGGTCGCCGCCACCATAGATCATGCTCTGCACCATCGGCGTGTCGATGAAGGTAGGATGCACCGAGTTGCAGCGGATGTCGTATTTGCGCTTGGCGCAATGCAAAGCCGTGGTCTTGGCCAGCATGCGCGCGCCGGCCTTCGAGGTGTTGTAGGCCGACATGTTATGTCCGGCGATGATGCCCGAGACGGAGGAGATGATCATGATCGAGCCCGGCGCATGGGCCTTCATGCGCGGCAGGCCGTGCTTGATGCCCAGGAAGGGGCCGTGCAGATTCACGTTATGCACGAAGTGCCATTCCTCGACGCTGATATCCTCCACGCTTTTCAGCACGCCCACGCCGGCGGAATGCACCATCACGTTCAGTTTGCCGAAGGCGGCTTCCACCACGTCCAGCGCGGAAATCCACTGCTGCTCGCTGGTCACGTCCAGGTTGACGGCGATGGCATTCTTGCCGATCTCGTCGGCCACGGCGCGCGCGCCATCCAGGTTGCGGTCGGCGATGGCGACCTTGGCGCCTTCCTTCGCCATCATGATGGCGGTGGCTTTGCCCAGACCCGAGGCTCCGCCGGTGATCAGCGCGACTTTGTTGGCAACGCGGCCCATGATGTCCTCCCGTGATTATGGGGGAAGGATAGCCGGCTTTTCATGGGCGCGGCAAACATGACGCGGCCATGACGTTGGCATGACGCTACGTTAATCCGGCTCTTCGATCTTGGCCGGCAGGCCGGCGGCGGCCAGGGCCAGCAGCAGGTCTTCCAGATGGGCGCGGTCGCGCGCCTCCACCACGAATTCGATCTCGGTGGCCTTGGCCGAGGCCAGGGTGAACAGGCGCTGGTGCGCCACTTCCACGATGTTCACGCCGGCCGCCCCGATCACGCCGGCCGCCTTGGCCAGCCGGCCCGGCGCGTCGTCGCTCATCACGATGATGCGGGCCAGCCGCCCGTCGCGCACCAGCCCGCGCATCAGCACGGAGGCGAGCAGGCGGGTATCGATGTTGCCGCCCGACAGCACGATGCCAACATGCCGGCCTTTGAAGCGTTCCGGATGGGCGAGCAGGGCGGCCAGGCCGGCGGCACCCGCGCCCTCGGTGACGGTCTTCTCGATTTCCACCAGCGCCACGATGGCGCGTTCGATATCGGCCTCGCGGGCGATCAGCACGTCTTCCACCAGCTTGCGCGCCACCTCGATGGGCGCGCGGCCGATATCGCGCACGGAAATGCCTTCCGCGATCGACACGCCGCCCACATGCACCGGCAGGCCATGCATCTCCTGGTACATCGCGGTGTAGAGTTCGGATTCCACGCCGAAGATGCGCAGGTCTGGTTTCAACGCCCTGGCCGCCACCGCCATGCCGGCGATCAGGCCGCCGCCGCCCACCGGCACGATCAGGTCCTGCAGGGTCGGCGCCTGCGCCAGCATCTCCAGCGCCAGCGTGCCCTGGCCGGCCATGATGGCGGGATCGTCATAGGGGTGGACGAAGACCAAGCCTTCGGCCTCGGCCAGCGCGCGGGCCTTGGTCGCGGCCTCCACCAGCGTGTCGCCCTCGATCACCACGCGGGCGCCGAAAGCGCGCACATGGCGCACCTTCACGTATGGCGTGATGGTCGGCATCACGATGGTGGCGGGAATCCCTAGGCGCCCGGCATGATAGGCCACGCCCTGGGCATGGTTGCCGGCCGACATGGCAATCACGCCGCGTTTGCGCTCATCGTCGGAAAGCTGCAGCAGCTTGTTCAGCGCGCCGCGCTCCTTGAAGCTGGCGGTGAACTGGTGGTTCTCGAATTTCAGCCACACCTCGGCGCCGGTGAGGCTGGAAAGCGTGCGCGAATGCAGGCAGGGCGTCTCGGCCACCGCGCCGCGGATACGGTCGGCGGCGGTGCGCACATCGGCCAGGCCGATCATCGGGGCAAGCGAGGTCATGGACTCCATCCGGCACAACAGATTGATAAAAGGACTATAATCGAGCCTGATGCCGGGGTCACGGGCCGGCTTGATCCGCACTTGGCGGGGCGGATCGTCCGGTCTAGTTTAAAGGCCATGACCGACGCCCGCCGGATACCACCGGTTTTCGAGATCGAGCTGAAGCCCTACCGCTCGCTGGGATCGCGCGGCTTCACCATCCTGATGGTGTTCTTTGCCCTGGTGAATTTCGCCGCCGGCATCGCCTTCTGGGCCATCGGCGCCTGGCCGGTCTTCGGTTTCTTCGGCCTGGACGTGCTGCTGCTCTGGCTGGCCTTCCGCTACAGCTATGGCCAGGCCCGGGCGCGCGAGATCATCCGTCTGGACCAGGATGCGCTGGAGGTGCGCCGCATCGATGCCAAGGGCAACGAAAAGGCCTGGCGGCTGCAGCCCTACTGGCTGCGGGTCGAATGCGATGCCGAGGACGATGCCTCGCCGCTGCGGCTATGGAGCCATGGCCGCGCGTTGACCCTGGGCGCTTTCTTGAGCCCCGACGAGCGCCGCGTGCTGGCCGATGCCCTGCGTGAGGTGCTGGTGCGCTGGCGCATTCCGCCCGGCGCCGGCCTGCGCCCGCTCGACAGCATCTGACCTACCATCATTTTGCTCACCGGTTGCGGAATTCTTCCGGCGCCTGCTCGCGCCGCTCGTCCATGCCGTAATCGCGCAGCACATGGGCCACGCGCAGGCGATAATTGCGGAACACGCCGCCGCGCCCCTTGGTCTGCGCCATGCGGTGATGGTGCTGGTTGCGCCAGGCCTTCACGGCATCCTCGTCGCGCCAGAACGACAGCGAGAGCATCTTGCCCGGCTCGGTCAGCGAGCTGAACCGCTCGACGCTGATGAAGCCATCCACCTTGGCCAGCTCCGGCCGCAGGCCGGCGGCGATATCCAGGTATTCCGTCCGGCCGTCCTCGCCATCGGGCCAGACTTCGAAAATCACGGCAATCATCGGGCATCTCCTCTGATGCCGAGGATGCCGTCTCGTGTGCCGAATGTCTTGCGGAAATGCTTCGCCGCTGGCCGAAGTATTTTAGCCGGCCCCAATCAGCCAGCCATGCCCAGCACGTCGGCCATGCGATACAGGCCCGGCGGCTTGCCATGCACCCATACGGCGGCGCGCAGGGCGCCGCGGGTGAAGATGCCGCGGTCGGTCGCCTTGTGGCTCAGTTCGATGCGCTCGTTGTCGGCGGCGAAGATCACGGTATGCTCGCCGGCCACGTTGCCGCCGCGCAGGGCCGCGAAGCCGATCGCACCCTTCTTGCGCGCGCCGGTGATGCCGTCGCGGCCACGCTCGGCGTTCTTGTCCAGCGGAATGCCACGGCCGAGTGCGGCCATCTCGCCCAGCAGGATGGCGGTGCCGCTCGGCGCGTCCACCTTCATGCGGTGATGCATCTCCACGATCTCGATATCCCAGTCCTCGCCCAGCGAGGCCGCGAGCTGGCGGGTCAGGCCGGCCAGCAGGTTCACCCCTAAGCTCATGTTGTAGCCCTGCACGATGGCGCAGTGATGGGCGGCCTTCTCCAGCGCCTCGAAATGCTGCGGCTCCAGCCCGGTGGTGCCGACCACATAGGCGGTCTTGCCCTGGGCGGCCAGCGCTGCATGGCGGGGCAGGGCGGCGGGCACGGTGAAATCCAGCACCACGTCCACGTTGCCGAACATCTGCGCGGCATCGTCGATGATCGTCACGCCGGCCGGCCCGATGCCGGCCAGTTCGCCGGGATCCTTGCCCAGGGCGGGCGAGCCGGCCAGTTCGGTGCCGCCGGCCAGCACACAGCCCTTGGTCTGCGCCACTTCGCGCACCAGCGTCTGGCCCATGCGGCCGGCGATGCCGACGATACCGATGCGGATGGCAGACATGTCTTTTTTCCCCGTGGACTGCTGATCGAAACCGGCCGGCAGTCTAGCAGGCACGCGCAGGCCGCGCCACGCGGCGGGCCAAGGTTGGGCCAAGTCGGAGGGCAGGGATCAGGCGGTCAGGCCACGCCGCGCGTTCTGCCGCCAGGCCGCCGGCGGCAGGCCATAGGCGCGCGCGAAGGCACGGCTGAAGGCGGCTTCGGTGCCATAGCCGGCGTCATATGCCACGGCGGCCACCGGCTTGCTGGTGGTGCTGAGCGCCACGCTGGCCTGGCATAGCCGCCAGTCGCGCACATAACGCATCGGCGAGGTTTGCAGCATGGTCTCGAAGCGTTCGGCCAGGCTGCTGCGCGACAGGCCGCAGAGGCTGGCCAGCGCTGGCACGGTCCAGTCGCGCAGCGGGTCTTCGTGGATCCGCGCCAGACAGCGGCTGAGTGCCGGATCGGCCAGGGCGGCCAGCCAGCCGGTGGTGCCGGGCGGCGCGGCGACGCTGTCGTTCTGAGATCGGGGAACCAAAGGCGCAGGCAATGCCTGCGCCTTTTTCTTACTCGGCCTTGCCGCCGAGCATTTCCTTCACCTTGGCGAAGAAGCCCGAGCTTTCCGGGCTGGTTTCCTCGCCGCCCAGCTCGGCAAATTCCTCCAGCAGTTCGCGCTGGCGCTTGCTCAGCTTCACCGGCGTCTCGACCATCACCTGGATGTAGAGATCGCCATGGCCCGAGCCAAAACCCGATTGCTGCAGCGAGGGCATGCCCTTGCCGCGCAGGCGGAACTGCTTGCCGGTCTGGGTGCCTTCGGGAATCGTGATGCGGGCCTTGCCGCCATCCAGCGTCGGCACTTCCACCGCACCGCCCAGCGCCGCCGTGGTCATCGAGACCGGCACGCGGCAATGCAGGTTCTGGCCCTCGCGGCGGAACAGCCGGTGCGGCTGCACGCTCAGGAAAACATAGAGGTCGCCGGCGCTGCCGCCACGGAGGCCCGCTTCGCCTTCGCCGGCCAGCCGGATGCGGTTGCCCTCGTCCACGCCCGGCGGGATATCGACCTGCAGGGTCTTTTCCTTGTGCACGCGACCGGCGCCGCCGCAGACCTTGCAGGGCTTCTCGATTACCCGGCCCGCGCCACCGCAGGTGGGGCAGGTGCGTTCGATGGTGAAGAAGCCCTGCTGCGCGCGCACCTTGCCGTGGCCCTTGCAGGTCGGGCAGGCGATCGGCTGCGCGCCGGCCTCGGCGCCCGAGCCGTCGCAGGCCTCGCAGGCGATGGATGTCGGCACGCGGATCGTCGCGGCCTTACCGCGATAGCAGTCTTCCAGCGTGATCTCGAGATTGTAGCGCAGGTCGGAACCACGATTACCGCCGCCGCGTGCACCGCCGCGTCCGCCGCCCATGAATTCGCCGAACAGGTCGTCGAAGATGTCGGAGAAGGACGTGAAGTCGAAACCCTGGCCGCCCGGGCCGCCGCGTGCGCCCATGCCGCCCTCGAAGGCCGCATGGCCGTACTGGTCGTAGGCCGCGCGCTTCTGTTCGTCCTTCAGGACGTCATAGGCCTCGTTGATTTCTTTGAATTTCTGCTCGGCGTCCTTGTCGTCCGGATTGCGATCCGGATGATGCTGCATCGCCAGCTTGCGGAAGGCCTTCTTCAGGTCTTCCGGCGTGGCGCTGCGCGAGACGCCCAGGATTTCGTAAAAGTCGCGTTTGGCTGCCATCGCAAAAAGCTTTCTGGTCTCTCCAGCATCCGTCCCTCAGCGATGGGGCGGACGCGAAACCGGGCGCCATGGGCGCCCGGTCCGTCGGCTTTTCCGACTTACTTCTTCTTGTCGTCTTTGACTTCCTCGAAGTCGGCATCGACGATGCCGTCATCGGGCTTGCCCTGAGACCCGCCGGCCGCCGCCTCGGCACCCGGCTGTTCGCCACCGGCCGCGCCGGCTTCGCCCTGGGTCTTGTACAGCGCCTCGCCCAGCTTCATGGCGATCTGGCTTAAGGACTGCGCCTTGGCCTTGATCGCTTCGGGCTCGTTCGCCTCGATCGCCGTCTTCAGTTCGGCGATCACCGCCTCGGCCTCGGCCTTCTCGGCGGCCGGAGCCTTGTCGCCCAGATCGGCGATGGTCTTTTCGGTGGCGTGGATCAGGGCCTCGGCCTGGTTCTTGGCCTCGGCCGCCTCGCGGCGCTTCTTGTCCTCGGCGGCATGCTCCTCGGCATCCTTCACCATCTTCTTGATGTCGTCTTCCGACAGACCGCCGGAAGCCTGGATGCGGATCTGCTGCTCCTTGCCGGTGCCCTTGTCCTTGGCCGAGACATGCACGATGCCGTTGGCGTCGATGTCGAAGGTCACCTCGATCTGCGGCACGCCGCGCGGCGCCGACGGGATGCCGACCAGGTCGAACTGGCCCAGCAGCTTGTTGTCGGCCGCCATCTCGCGTTCGCCCTGGAAGACCCGGATCGTCACCGCGCCCTGGTTGTCCTCGGCGGTGGAGAAGACCTGGCTCTTCTTGGTCGGGATGGTGGTGTTGCGCTCGATCAGCTTGGTGAACACGCCGCCCAGCGTCTCGATGCCCAGCGACAGCGGGGTCACGTCGAGCAGCAGCACGTCCTTCACGTCGCCCTGCAGCACGCCGGCCTGGATGGCGGCGCCGATGGCGACCACTTCGTCCGGGTTCACGCCCTTGTGCGGCTCGCGGCCGAACAGGGTCTTCACCGTCTCGATCACCTTCGGCATGCGTGTCATGCCGCCCACCAGCACCACCTCGTCGATGTCGCCGGCGGACAGATCCGCGTCCTTCAGCGCCTTCTTGCAGGGCTCGATAGTGCGCTGCACGAGGTCGTCGACCAGCGCTTCCAGCTTGGCGCGGGTCAGCTTCATAACCAGGTGCTTCGGACCCGAGGCATCGGCGGTGATGAAGGGCAGGTTGATCTCGGTCTGAGTCGCCGACGACAGCTCGATCTTGGCCTTCTCGGCCGCTTCCTTCAGGCGCTGCAGTGCCAGGCGGTCGCTGCGCAGGTCGATGCCCTGTTCCTTCTTGAACTCGGTGGCGAAGTAATCGACCAGTCGCAGGTCGAAATCCTCGCCGCCGAGGAAGGTGTCGCCGTTGGTCGAGCGCACTTCAAACACGCCGTCGCCGATTTCCAGGATCGAGACGTCGAAGGTGCCGCCGCCAAGGTCATAGACCGCGATCTTCTTGCCGTCGCCCTGCTTGTCCAGGCCATAGGCCAGCGCGGCCGCGGTCGGCTCGTTGATGATGCGCAGCACTTCAAGGCCGGCGATACGCCCGGCATCCTTGGTGGCCTGGCGCTGGGCGTCGTTGAAATAGGCCGGTACGGTGATGACGGCCTGCGTCACCTTCTCGCCCAGGAAGCTCTCGGCGGTTTCCTTCATCTTCTGCAGGATGAAGGCCGAAACCTGGCTCGGGCTGTATTTCTTGTCCTGGACTTCCACCCAGGCATCGCCATTGTCGCCCTTGGCCACCTTGTAGGGGACCATCTCGGTGAAGCGGCGGGTCGCGTCGTCGGTGTAGGCGCGGCCGATCAGGCGCTTGACGGCGAACAGCGTGTTTTCGGGATTGGTGACGGCCTGGCGCTTGGCCGGCTGGCCGATCAGGCGTTCGCCATCCTTGGTGAAGGCGACCATCGACGGCGTGGTGCGCGCGCCTTCGGCATTCTCCACCACCTTCGGGGTCTTGCCATCCATGATGGCGATGCAGGAATTCGTGGTACCCAGGTCGATGCCAATGACTTTGGCCATGGTTCACTCCTTTTGGCGGCGATCCGCTGCGGCCTCAGCATATAAGCACCGGGGCGGATCCCTTGGTTTAAGGTCTCGCGGGGTATGTAAGAGGGCGCCCCCGGTCCCGCAACAGGTGTGGCAAAAAAATGTCCGATTACCGGCCCGGTCGGGGCCCCCCGCCGGAAGCCCGAGTCGCGGGTTATTGCCCGAATTTGCACTGGACGTGGGCCGGCACTGGACAGGGGCCCCGGCCCGGCCACATTGGGGGGATGGAGCCTTCTGCCACCCCCGCATCCTCCCCGGCCGCCTTCGCCCCGCCCTCGGGTTTCCGGCTGTTGCCCGGCTTTTTGGACGCCGAGGCCCAGCGCCACATGGCCGCCGCCATCCTGGCCGTGCTGGAACAGGCCCCAGGCTACCATGCCACCATGCCGAAAACCGGCAAGCCGATGAGCGTGGCCATGAGCAATGCCGGCCGTTTCGGCTGGTATTCCGACCGGGAACAGGGCTACCGCTATATCGAGCGGCACCCGGTCACCGGCCGGCCCTGGCCGGCCATCCCGGAGCCGGTGCTGGATGTATGGCGCGCCGCGGCAGGCTTTGGCCACGAGCCCGAATGCTGCCTGATCAACCTCTATCGCGACGCGGCGAAAATGGGATTGCATCAGGACCGCGACGAGGCGGATTTCTCCGCGCCCGTGGTCTCGATCTCGCTCGGCGACGAGGCGCTGTTCCGTCTGGGCGGCACGACGCGGCGCGATCCGACGCGCTCCTTCCGGCTGGCCTCGGGCGACGTGCTGGTGCTGGGCGGCGCGTCGCGGCTGGCTTTCCACGGTATCGACCGGGTGCTGCCCGGGACCAGCCGGCTGATCCCTGGCGGTGGCCGGATCAATCTGACATTGCGGCGGGTGACGCGGCCCTGACGATGCCGCTGCCGGCCGCGATGCCGTTCGGCGGTGGCGGAAAGCTGGCGCGCATGGTGGTGCCTTCGCCGGGCGTGCTGTCCAGTTCGAAGATGCCGCCATGCATCTCGACCAGCGACTTCACCAGCGGCAATCCCAGACCGGTGCCCTCGTATTGCCGGGTCAGGTCGTTCTCCACCTGGCCGAAGGGCGCCAGCACCAGCGGGATATGCTCGGGCGCGATGCCGATGCCGGTATCGCTGACCCAGATGCAGAAACCGCCATCGTCCAGCGGTCGCACGCCCACCTCGATCCGGCCGCCGGGCGGGGTGAATTTCACCGCGTTGGAAATCAGGTTCAGCAGAATCTGCCGTAAAGCCTGGCGGTCGACATAACCTTCGAACAGCCGCGCATCGACTGCCATGCTCATAAACACGCCGCGTCCCTCGGCGCGTTCGCGGAAGGTGCGGATGCTGGCTTCCATGATCTCGACCGGATCGGTCATCTCGGGCTGGATGCGCCAGGAGCCGCTTTCGATCTTCGACATGTCGAGGATGTTGTTGATCAGGCTGAGCAGATGCTGGCCGCTGGAGAGGATGTCGGTGACGTATTCGCCGTAGCGCGGGTTGCCCAGCGGTCCCATCATCTCCTTATGGATGATCTCGGCGAAGCCGATGATGGCATTCAGCGGCGTGCGCAGTTCGTGGCTCATGTTGGCCAGGAAGCGCGACTTGCTGAGACTGGCTTCCTCGGCCTGCTGGCGGGCGCGGTCCAGCGCGCGATTGCGCCGCTCGCTGCGCGCCATGCCGAGCTGCAGCAGCGACAGGGCTGTGCCCACGCCGTAATAACGGTTGCTGCGGGTGACGATGAAGCCGCGCAGCAGCGCGCTCTGGTGCTCGTCGGCGATCAGGCTTTCCAGGGTGTCGACGCCGATGCTGGCATCCACGATCAGCGGATGCTCGTCCATCAGGCTGCCGACGGGCTTTTTCGCCCAAAGCGCGCGGCCGTAATCGCGCGAGAGCTGGGTGATCAGGTCGTAGCGGTTGATCAGGCCCACCGGCCGGTCGCCATCCACCACGGCCAGCGCCCCAAGGTCCGGGTCGGCCTGGAATTTCAGGTCGACCTCCTCGCAGCGCATGCTAACCGGCACCGGCGGCAATGGCACCGCCACGGTGCCGATGGTCTCGAGCGCCTCGCCGCTGATCATGTCCACTGGTCTTCCCCGCCACTTTTCGGGGCCGACTATCGGCGGCGCGTGTTGCCGAATTTTGACAAAACCGGATGATTCGGCGAATTGTCGAGGCGAGTGACGTGCCTCACAATTCTCTTATCCGGCGAGCACTTAGGCCCAAGTCAGCCCCCCGGTCAGGCCCGGCCTCAGGCCTGGGTATTCACCGTATTGCCCGGCTGGATTTCCGGCTGCGGCCCGCCCTTCGACACGCCCACCATGGCGGCGCGCAAGAGGCGGCCATGCTGCACATAGCCGGCGGCCACCACCTGGATCACCGTGCCGCTCGGCTGGGTCGGATCCTCGATCTCGAACATCGCCTGGTGCAGGTTGGGATCGAAACGCTGGCCCTTGGGGTCGATGCGCTGGATGCCGTGGCGCTCGAACACGCCGATCAGCTCGCGCTCGGTGGCTTCCACGCCGGCGATCAGGCCATGCACCGGATCATTTTCAACGGCATCTTTGGGGGCGGTGTCCAGCGCGCGGCGCAGGTTGTCGGCCACGGTCAGGATGTCTTTGGCGAATTTGCCCGACGCGTATTTCGCCGCGTCTTCCTTCTCGCGCTCCAGCCGCTTGCGCAGGTTCTCGCCCTCGGCGGCGGTACGCAGCAGGCGGTCCTTCAGCTCGGCGATCTCGGCCTGGGCCCGGGAGAGATTCTGGGTCAGCGCATCGGTCTCGCCGGCGGTCTCGGTCTGCTGTTCGGTCGTCTGTTCGGGGGTCTGGTTGTCGGTCTGGGTCATCGATAATCCTCGTCGAGGCCCTGCATATACGGACGGATGGCCGGAATTGAAAGGGGGCAGGCGGAAAACGGGGCTTTTCGCCGCAGCGGAAAGGTTTTCTGGGGCCGCTCAGCCGAGCAGGCGGCCGACCACCTGGGCGGTGAAATCCACCATCGGCACCACCCGGGCGTAATTCATCCGGGTCGGCCCGATCACGCCGATGGCGCCGACGATGCGCTGCTGCTGGTTCTGCAGCGGCGCCACAATCAGCGAACAGCCGGCGCGGCGGAACAGGGTGTTTTCCGAGCCGATGAAGATGCGCACGCCCTCGCCGCCCTGCGCCAGTTCGATCAGGCGCAGCATCTCCTCGGTATTCTCGAGTTCTTCCATCAGATTGCGGATGCGCTCCAGATCCGCGATGGCGGCCACGTCGTCCAGCAGGTTGGCGCTGCCGCGCACGATCAGCGTGCCGCGCTCGGCCTCGCCGCTCCACACGGCCAAACCTGCCTCCACCACGCGGGCGGCCAACTGGTCCAGTTCGGCGCGGCGCACCGCCAGCTCGCCCAGAATCTCGCTGCGCGCCTCGCCCATGGTGCGGCCCTTCAGGCGGCGCGACAGGAATTCGCCGGCCTCGGCCAAAGCCGCCGGCGTCAGGCCGAGCGGCATGTCGAGCATGCGGTTTTCCACCTGGCCTGATTCCGACACCATCACCACCAAAGCCTTGCCCGGCCCCAGCGGCACGAATTCCACATGGCGCAACGGCGCGTCCACCTTCGGCGCCACCACCAGGCCGGCATGGCCAGAGAGGCCCGACAGCACGCTGGTGGCTTCGGTCAGCACTTCCTGGAAACCGCGGCCCGAGCCGGCGCAGCGGCCCTCGATCGAGCTGCGTTCGTCCTGGGTCAGGTCGCCCACCTGCAGCAGGCCATCGACGAACAGCCGCAGGCCGCTTTCGGTCGGCAGGCGGCCGGCCGAGGTATGCGGGGCATAGAGCAGGCCGGCCTCTTCCAGGTCGGCCATGGTGTTGCGGATGCTGGCGGGCGAGAGGCGGTGTTCCAGCCGCTTGGAGATGAAGCGCGAGCCCACCGGCTCGCCCGTGGTCATGTAGGTCTCCACCACCAGCCGCAAAATCTCGCGGCTGCGCTGGCTCATCTCCTGGATCATCGCGCCCATGGCTCCAGAATTAAGAACCGGCGGGGCTGCCGTCAATGGCGGACCGGCCCGGCAGAACCGCGCCGGACCGGTCCGTCGAGGCGGCGTCAGGCGGCCATCTGGGGCAGGGCACCGATCTGGCCCAGCAGGGCCAGTTCATCGACATGCAGCCAGGTTTCGGCGATCAGGCCATCCCGCATGCGATAGAGCACCATGCCGGTGAAATGCACCTGCCGTCCGGTCGCCGCGATGCCGGCAAACGGGCCGCAATGGATGCAGTCGACATGCCATCGCGCCGAGACGAAATCCTTGTCGGCCACCAGGGTGTCGATGCCGAACTGCATGGCGCCGAAGGATTGTCGGAAGATGCGGAAGAAGTCCTTGTAACTGTCATGGCTGTTCGGGTTCATCCCGCCGGGGAAACCATGGCAGACGATGTCGGGCACGACGGTGTCGTCGATCACCCTAACATCGGCGATGTCGGCGGAATGCGTGCCGGCAAGGAAACGCCGCACGGTTGCGATGTTGCGGTCGATGGGGTTTTGCGTCCTGGACATGCGTGTAATTCCTTTCGGGTTATGCGTGTGGTTCAGTGCGATGCGACGGCGAGCCGTTCGATGGAGAAGGGATCGGCCGCGGCGATTTCCCTGCCGCAATAGGCATCGGCGATGAGGCTCGTGAGATGGCTGGCGTCGCGTGCCGGCGGCAGATGCGCCGACAGCAGCCATGCGGAGTCGAGCCGTTCGAAGGCCGCCAGGCAGCGGCCCAGCGCGGCGCGGTCGGCGGCCGCCAGCCACGGCGCGTCGATTGCCGTCCAGGTCAGCAGCCCGTCGCGCAATGTGTTCGCGGCGATCTGCTCGGTGGCGTCGACCATGCCGGGCAGCACCGCGCCGAAGCAGTCGGCGGCGAACAGCACGCCATCGGCCTCGTCGTGGAAGCCCAGCGTCTCCGGCGCATCGTAATAGGGCGGCCGCAGGGGATTCAGCCGGCGGCCGCCGGCGGTGAAGCTTTCGCCCGGCTGCACGACATGCACCGTCGCGACATCGAAGCCGGCGAGCTGCAATTTGCCCATGCCGAGGAAGCCGGTGACGATGCGTGCCTGCGGTGCCCGTGCCAGCAGGCGCGACAGGTTGCCGACATGGTCGGGGTCCATGTGGCTCAGCCATATCCAGCGCAGCTCGGCCGGGTCGATCTGCGTTTCCAGCGCGGCGATGAAATCATCGCCCAAAGCCGCCAGGCCGGTATCGACCAGCAGCGGCTCGGGACCCTTCAGCAGGAAACAGTTCACCGGCAACGCGCCCAGGCCCGGCACCGGCAGCCATGATGGCAGCACGGTCCAGGCCGGGGTCAGAGGGCGCGGGGCGCAAAAGGTTGGAATTTCAATGGCAGTCATGGGGATGGCTCCGGGGTTATTTCAATGAACTATAGTGTTCACCGAAATTCATAGAGATCGGCCGGGCCCTTGTCAATATTTCAGTGATCGTCCATGTTCACTGAATGACGGAGAAGCGACCCTATACCCTGCGCGAGCGTGCGAAGGGCCAGGACGAAACCCGGCGGCGCATCGTCGAGGCGGCGATGGAGCTGCACGAGGAGATCGGCCCGCGCGCCACCACGATCAGCGCGATTGCCCAGCGCGCCGGGGTGCAGCGCCTGACGGTCTACCGGCATTTCCATGACGAGGCGGCGGTGTTCGAGGCCTGCACCGCCCACTGGCTGACGCTGCATCCGCCGCCCGATCCGGCCGCATGGCAAAGGCTGGCCGATCCCTGGGCCCGGCTGGAGGCAGCATTGGCCGCCTTCTATGCCTATTACCGCGCGACCCGCGGGATGTGGACGGCATCGCATCGCGACGTGGCGGAAGTGCCGGCCCTGCAGGGACCGATGGCGGCCTTCGCCGCCCATCTGGATACGCTGGCTGCTGCGCTGGCGGCGGATTTTTCAGCCGATGCGGTCATCGCGTCGCGCCTGCTGGCGACGGTGCGGCATGTGTTGGCTTTTCCGGTCTGGGCCGAGCTGGAGTCGCGCGGCCTGGACGATGCCACGAAGCTTGTCCTGGCGCTCGACTGGCTGCGCGGCGTTTCCCGCGCGGGCTAATTCAGCCGCCAGATCATGAACGTGAGGTACGTGGCGAAGGCGCCCCAGGCCCAATAGGGCACCAGCAGCAGGGCGGCCAGCCGCGAATGGCGGGCGAAGGCCACAATCGTGGCGGCCAGCACGGCCAGCAGCACCAGCATCTCGATGAGCGCCGGGCCGATTTTCTGCAGCCCGAAGAACAGCAGCGACCAGCCGAAATTCAGCGCCAGCTGCACCGCGAACAGGATGAAGGCCGGGATGGCCGAACGCCAGCCGGCCGGGCTGCGGATCGCCTGCCGCCAGACCAGCCAGACCGATACCGCCATCAGCGCGAACAGGATCGTCCACACGATGGGAAAGGCGATGTCGGGCGGCGTCAGCGCCGGCTTGGCCAGGGTGGGATACCATGTCCGCACCGGGCCCACGGTCACCGCGCTGCCAAGGCCCGAAACGCCGAAGCACAACGCAAACGACAGCAGCAGCACATACAGGCTGGGCATGGAGAAGACGGGCGGCGGCGCCGATGAAGCCGATGAAGGGCGGGTCATAATCTATATACGATCCGGGCGGGCCTTTGGTTCACTGTTTTTCCACCACATCTCTATCCGTCATGCCCGGGCTTGACCCGGGCATCCACGTCTTTCGTGCGGCAACAAAGACGTGGATGGCCGGCCAAGAAGCGTTCCTGGGTCCGGCCATGACGATGGTGAGAGAAAAGCGACTCAGAACAACTCCCGCACACCCGCCGGCGTTTCGATGCGCGCGCGATACCGCACGATGTCGCCCTGCATGATCGCGGGCGGGCGGTCGATCTCAAGCTCGCGA
The DNA here is from genome assembly GCF_046297595.1 of Ferrovibrio sp. Lineage (GTDB taxonomy): Bacteria > Pseudomonadota > Alphaproteobacteria > Ferrovibrionales > Ferrovibrionaceae > Ferrovibrio. The sequence continues at coordinate 19,035 of NZ_JBKBHT010000003.1, read as the reverse complement.
TAGAGCGCCGCGATGGCGGCGGGGTCGGGGTGTTCAAGCGAGAACGAGTCCAGCCGCGCGCCGAGGTCGGGGATCGTCGCCATGTTGCGGGCCTTGCCGCGTCGGTCGATCAGGCAGGGCGCCGCGCCATCCAGCGGCAGCGCGCCATCATCGCGCAGGCTGAACTCGAAAACGGGCTCGGTCCAGGGCAGCGACACGGCCTTACCGAAGATGTCTTCGCGGCCCGCCAGCACGCCCGCGATATCGTCGGTGCCCGCCACCCAGCCGCGCAGGCGGCGGCCGGAGTCCCACGCGGCCCGCACGGCTGTCTGGTCGTCGAGGCCGAACCAGCGCGGGCAGGGCGGGGCGGCGCCGTCGGGATCGAGCGCCACCACCTCCAGATACACGCTGCCGCCGAGCTGCAGCAGGTGGTTAAACGTGCCCATATAAACGTGCCGCTGGCCGAACGGCACATCGAGGTCGAGGCAGTCGCGCAGATGCGCCACGCCCTCTCTGAGCGTGGGCGCGATGACGGTGAGATGATCAAGCCTGAGCATGCCGGGACTATACAGGGCCGGACCTGCGGAGTGACGTGTGAGGCGGAAGGAAAGATGGAGCGGGCGAAGGGATTCGAACCCTCGACCCCAACCTTGGCAAGGTTGTGCTCTACCCCTGAGCTACGCCCGCTCGGCGCCGGTCCGGAAAACCGGGGAAGGCCGGGGAAACCCGGCATCGGCGGGCGAGAAACCCGACGATCAACCGGCGGGGTGCCGGTTGCAGGCGCGCACTATACCCAGCCATGAATCCGATGCAAGCGTCTCGTAAAACAAAAAGCCCGGCCATCGCCTGGGCCGCCGGCGGGGCCAAATCCCTGTGCCGGCTGGGCAAATTCGGGGGCCGGAAAACGCCTGGGGGATGGTGCGGGGCCAGACCCCTTGCCCAAAACCCTTGCACCGCCCGGCCGGCTCCTGTATCTGGTGCGCCTCGCGCGGCGCTCGGTTCGCCGCTGCTATGGGTCCCCATCGTCTAGAGGCCCAGGACGGCGCCCTCTCACGGCGCAAACCGGGGTTCGAATCCCCGTGGGGACGCCAACTTCTTTCCGGAATTCGTAGTAGTTCTGCCGACACACCCTGTACTCAAGGCGTGTTATACGCATTGCGTTTATTTAACGCTTTAATATTTCGAGCAGTGGGAGCGGTACGCCATCTTCAGTTGGCTGCGCAGGACTCGGCCGGAAAAGAGCTTGCATGATAATGGCTCTTTCATCGTCGGTGAATTGTACTTTCTCCTGTGTTGAAAGCGCGAGATAGGTGCTCGTAAGAGCCGCCCTTTGTGCCGCATCCCGTGAGTCAGCAATGTTATCGGCGAACATACGCGCGATGTGACGAAGCACCCATAGCAAGGGCAAAAGTGCTGCCAATAGAAGTGGTACGGCAGCAAGGCTGATTTGATCGTTCTTGTCCTTGAGAAGTGACAATAGTCCCGGCCCCGTCCATACCACCAAGCCAAGGGTCAATAGAGCAGCAACGACAAATCCGCCCAACCATCGCCAAGCAGCAGTTCGTCCTTCCGATGCGCGGTCAGTCCAATATTTAATGGGGCCCCGATGCGCCATCTCGGTGAGGAATTTTTCCTCCATCGCCTTCAGTGCTTTTTTATGATCCTCCATAAGTAGAGCGTATTTTTTACCGTGCTCATCCATAAGGAATGCATGTTTCTCAGCTTGCTCAAGCGTCTGTTTCTCGAGCGCATCAGCTCGCAACTGTGCGCTAGTTTCAGCTGCTTTCGCTCCAGCAACTGCGATTGAGACATCTTGCTTCCATTTGCTTAGCGCTCCGTCAAACTTCTTAAGTAGTGCTGCGAAGCTCTCTGCATGACCTGCCCATCCTGCCGCGGCGGCTGTGTAGCGGCTCAGGGCAAGTACGGCATCAGCGTGATTATTGTTAAGCTGATTAAGAATGTCTTCTGCTCGTATTCTAGCGGCCATACCCAACGATGCCGCGTCAGGATCTGAGTCTGCTAATAGGAGTGCCGTAGCATCGGCCGGGATTAATGAGCAAAGTACTCTCGGCGCGTCTTGCTTCTCATCAAACCAAGCCAAACTATTGATCTCGGCGGTCAGATTGCTTCCTGGCGCGTTAAGCGTCTGATTAATTATTTTCTGTAAGCGGCGCTTCTGATGCTCCACGGCACGGCTATGCACTGCCGCATAACGCGTCCCTGCAACTGACATGGAGGACCAGCGTTGCATCTCTTCCTCAAGGAAGGCGAGAAGCTCTGCTTTGTTGTCAAAAGTTAATCGGACGCCCGGAGAAATTTCACGGTCGATCTGCGTCGACATTTTTATCCCCCCATTATTTCTCATTCGGCCGCATCTTCCCCGGCCGGCGTGCCCACCGGCGCGCCTAGTTCGCTCTCGGAGTAGCAGATACCCAGTGCAATCTGCAGCTGGGCCATGATCTTAAGCGCGAGGCCTCGCGCGCATGCCAAGATGCAACATTAGGGAGGCGTAATCGCTCATAGCCAGACTTAATCACTGGACACATTTTGTATCGTAGCATGGCGCAAGGATGCGGCCAGTCAGTTGATCGCCTTGATCCCCGCCAAATCGTTCCTATATTGTTCTGTTTGTCCGGGCCATGGCCAGACGCGGCTTTTCCGCCGTCGGCTGCCGGGCAACAAAATCGTCCAAACTGTCTGAAAAGGATCGCAAAACGATGAAAAACCGCGGCCCGGCGCCGCAAACCGCCGGAACCCGTAGCCCGTGTCGCAAACAGGCGCAAAACCGATTCAAAACGCCGGATTTATGCCAGTGATATCACTGATATCGGATTTTAACCTTTCGGGCGGGATGCCCGGGCCGCTTGGTCGGCCGCCCGTTATTCGGCGGCGTCTTCCTCGGCCGGCATGTCCACCGGCACGCCCGGCTCGCTCTTGGAGCAGCGGATGGTCAGCGCGGTTTTCACATGGGCCACGTTCTGCAGCGCGGTGAGTTCCCGCGTCAGGAAGGTCTGGTAGGCGTCCCAGTCGCGGGCAACGATCTTCAGGATGAAGTCGTTCTCCCCGGCCAGCATGTAGCATTCGCGCACCTGGGCCCAGCCGGCCACGGTCTGCTCGAAGGCCACCAGGTCATGCTCGGCCTGGCTGTTCAGGCCCACCATGGCGAATACCGTCACGCCATAACCCAGCTGCTGCGGGTTGAGGTCGGCGTGATAGCCCTTGATGAAGCCGGCCTCCTCCAGGGCGCGCACCCGTCGCAGGCAGGGCGGCGCCGAGATGCCCACGCGCTGCGCCAGCTCCACGTTGGTCATCCGCCCGTCGGCCTGCAGGTCGGCCAGGATCTTGCGGTCGATGAGGTCGAGCTTCACGCGCTGCATGGAAATATTCTCATTGTCTGAACTGGAGGTCGCGCAACAATATTATAAATACGGGCAAGAATCCAAGCCTCAAGGGCTAAGAAAATTGCGCGTATACGGAGGGGCAGGCGGGGGAGCGTGGTGGACCGGATCGTGGCCAGGATCGTGGCCCGCATCACAGGCCCGGGCGGCAAGCGGCCGGCGACAAAAAGCTTTGCGGTGAATCAATTTCCCCTCGTCCTGCTTGGTGCTACATCTTCGCCGACAAACCGGCGCCAAGGGGGGTGTGCGGTGGGGGATTTCCGGGGCGACCCGGCAAGCATAAACGGGCAGGCAGGCCCGGGGTTCATGGCGCTGAAAATCGATACCTTTTCCAATCCCGACAGCCGCAACGGCTGGCGGCCGGGCAACAATTTCGGCGGCCATTGCCTGTTCAAGGCGCTGGGCCATCCGCGCATCGCCGCCCAGGCGCGCGCCCTGGTGCAGGGGCTGGCCGGTTTCCAACGCCTGGCCGTCTACGACCCCGAGCCGCAGGCCGCCGCCGATCCGCTGGATGCCTTCTACCCGGTCCCGCGCCGGGCCCTGGCCGGCGTTTTCGTGCAGCGCGTGGAAGATCTCGGCCAGACGCGGCTGGGCCTGCCGACCCAGCCGGTCACTGCGATCGCGGCGCTGCAGCCCGATGCCGTGCTGATCACCGCCTTCGATGCCGAGATTCACAAGTCGCAGATCGCCCGCCTGCTGCCCCCGGGCTGCCAGGTCTTCACGCTGGATGCCATGCGCCTGCCGCAGGAATGGCTGTCGAATCCCGGCCGCTATCTCGACCCGATCAACTTCGCCACCAACTTCGCCTTCCTGCGCGACGTGGAAAACAGCGACGATGGCGAGGGCTTGCACACCAAGGTCGTCACGGCCGATTACTGGTCGGGCTACGGCGCCAAGGAGCCCGCCCTGTGGCTCTGCCTGTTTGGCGCCGACGGCCAGGTGCTGGCGGAATGGACCGAACCCCTGCCCGGCGCGTTCCAGGCCGTGGGGATCGACAGCCGCGACGTGCGCCGCCGCTTCGGGCTGACCGACTTTGCCGGCTCGCTGTTCATCCACGCCCTGCGTATCAAGGGCCATGACGTGGTGAAATACGCGCTCGACAGCTTCTCGGATTCCGGGCGGCAGCTCTCCTGCACTCACGATGCCAATGCCTGGCCGGCCGATCTCTATGCCGGCGTGCCCGCGCCCAAGGATGGCGAAAGCCTGCTGCTCTGGGTGCAGAACAGCCATCCGGTGGCGATTCCGTCGGGGGGCGTCGGCATCAACATCATGGGCTCGCAGGATATCGCCTGGTGGCATGGCGAAGTGCCGCCGTTCGGCACGGTGCCGGTCGATCTGGGCAAACTGCTGCCGCAGGCGCGGTTCCCCGACCAGATCGAGATCCAGGCCGGGCGCTATTTCGTGCGTCCGCGCTATGAGATCGTGCGTTCCGATAACGGCAAACGCCGTATCGCGCATGCCAATGTCGAACGCACCGATCTCAAGCCAGATCCGAAACTGCCGGAACTGGCCGCCCTGATCGGCAAGGGCTACATCATGCCGCTCCCGGTGCTGCCGTTGAAAGACTGGAAGTCCGTCACGCTGCCCACGCCGATGTCGACGGCACAGCAGGAACTGCCGATCCGCGCCGTACTGATCGATGCCGATGGCACGGTTGTGCTGGAACGGTATCTGGGCCGCCTGGCGCGCCGCGAATCCCATCCCACCGATATTGATGTCTGGCTGGATGAGGCGAAAGCCGCGCTGAAATCGGGTTATGGCCACGTCGAATATCTCTATGACTTCCGGGAAGGCGGCGACGCCGATGGCTGGCTGCATGCGCTGGGTCTGTACGAGCAGCGCGCATCCGGCCATGCTGCCGAAACGATCTTCGGCGCGCATATCTACAACATGCCGATCACCTACCGCGACGAGCCGCAAAGCTACACGCACCGGCCGCCGGGCCTCACCACGCGGTTGTTCCTGCGCATGGGGGCGCGGCCGTTCGACACGATCTGCCACCTGGTCTACCCGGCCTCGCTGCCCAAGGATGCCTATGGCCAGGATGCCTCGCAGACCGCGCTGATCCTGTTCAGTGCCCGGGCCGAGAAAGTGGCCGAAACGCCGTTGCCGATCCCCTATGGCGGCTCGCGCTTCTTCCGGGTCTCGGAGGTGTTCGCCGCCGCCGATCTGGACCGGGCCGGGGCGGATGCCTGGGTGCAGGTGCGCGACACCAGCTGCCGCCTGTTCGGCTTCCACGGCCTGCAAAACGGCCAGAGCAGCTTCTGCATCGATCACATGTTCGGCTTCTGAGGGCTGCCGCGCAGCCAGGGCCGCCCTATATCAGGCTGCGAGTCGCCGGGCGGCTGTCATCGGGGCGTCACATCCGATGCGCCGAAAAGCCGCATCCGCCGCGAGTCCGGGCCTTTCCCTTGGCGGGAGGGGCGCCCGCTGTCATAATCCCAAAACGCCGAATTTCAGCATTTTACGCCCGCGTCCGGAGTTCCGATCATGGCAACCACCCACCGCACCAAGGTCCTCATCCTCGGCTCCGGCCCCGCCGGATGCACGGCGGCGATCTATGCCGCCCGCGCCTCGCTGCAGCCGATCATGGTCCATGGCCTGCAGCCGGGCGGCCAGCTCACCATCACCACCGATGTCGAGAACTATCCGGGCTTCGCCTCCGTGATCCAGGGCCCCTGGCTGATGGAGCAGATGGAGGCGCAGGCGAAGCATGTCGGCACCACCATCATCAACGACTACATCGTGTCGGTCGATCTCTCGCGCCGGCCCTTCGTGGCCAAGGGCGATTCCGGCGACACCTATATCGGCGACACGCTCATCATCGCCACCGGCGCCCAGGCCAAGTGGCTCGGCCTGCCCAGCGAGCAGGCCTTCCAGGGCTTCGGCGTCTCGGCCTGCGCCACCTGCGACGGCTTCTTCTATCGCGGCAAGAAGGTGGTGGTGGTCGGCGGCGGCAACACGGCGGTCGAAGAGGCACTGTACCTCACCAACCATGCCAGCGAGGTGGTGCTGGTGCATCGCCGCGATTCCTTGCGCGCCGAGAAGATCCTGCAGGAGCGCCTGTTCGCCCATCCCAAGATCCGCGTGGTGTGGAACCATGTGGTCGATGAGATCCTCGGCGCCGAGGGCCAGGGCGTCACGGCCGTGCGGCTCAAAAATGCCCAGAGCGGCGCCACCCAGGAGGTCGTCACCGACGGCGTGTTCATTGCCATCGGCCACACGCCGAACACCGAACTGTTCAAGGGCCAGCTGCCGCTCGATGCGGAAGGCTACCTCACCACCAAGCCCGGCACGACGCAGACATCCGTGGCCGGCGTGTTCGCCTGCGGCGACGTGCAGGACAAGGTCTACCGCCAGGCCGTCACGGCGGCGGGCACCGGCTGCATGGCGGCGCTGGAGGCCGAGAAATTCGTCGCGCATCACGCGCAGCCATCGGCCGACGCCGCCGACTGAGCGGCGCGCGCGCGATAATCTGGGGGGGTCATGTCTGCGCTTGACTGGGACAAGCTGCGCATCTTTCACGCCGTGGCCGAGGCCGGCAGCCTCACCCATGCCGGCGAGTCGCTGGGCCTGAGCCAGTCGGCGGTCAGCCGCCAGATCGGCGCGCTGGAAACCCAGCTCAACGCCACGCTGTTCCACCGCCATGCGCGCGGCCTGATCCTGACCGAGCAGGGCGAGCTGCTCTACCGCACGGCGCGCGAGATATTCGCCCGCCTGGCCGTCACCGAGGCGATGATCGCCGACGCCAAGGACAAGCCCTCGGGCGAGCTGCGCGTCACCACCACGGTGGCTTTCGGCACGATCTGGCTGGCGCCGCGGCTGAAGGAGTTCATGGACCTCTATCCCGATATCCGCATCGAGATGGTGGTGGACGACCGCGAACTCGACCTCTCCATGCGCGAAGCCGATGTGGCGATCCGCATGTGGAAGCCCACCCAGGCCGATCTGGTCTACCGCAAGCTGCTCACCGTGCATAACCATGTCTATGCCTCGGTGGATTACGTCGCCCGCTTCGGCGCGCCGCAGACCATCGATGATCTCGACCGCCATCATCTGATCGTCTATGGCGAGGAAGCGCCGGCGCATTTCAACAACATCAACTGGCTGCTCAAGGCGGGCGAGCCGCTGGCGCCGCGCGAGCCGATCCTCACCATCAACAACGTCTATGGCGTGAAACAGTCGATGGCCAGCGGTCTGGGCATCGCCGCCCTGCCGGATTACATGGTCGAGAGCAATCCGCGCATCGTGCGCGTGCTGCCCAATGTCGACGGGCCCAGCTTCGACACCTACCTCGTCTATCCCGAGGAACTGCGCAATACCAAGCGGCTTGCCGTGTTCCGCGATTTCCTGCTGCGCAAGGTGGCCGACTGGCAATACTGATGAGATGGCAACCCGACAGTCTGAGCGGCATCGCGCGCCGCAACGAGTTGCTCGTCCGGGTTCGCCGTCCCTATGACATGGCGGCACAGGCCATCGTGGCCGTGTTCGTCGCCTTCCTGCTCGATGGCTATCTCGATCTGGCCTGGCGCATCGCCTATGTGGCCGGCACGCTGCTGGTGGTGGGGCTGCAGTATTTCAACCACCGCGCTTTCCTCGTCAGCCGCGAGCGCCGGCAATTTGCCATGGCGTGGCGCTGGCGCCTGATCTCCGGTTATGCCCTGAACGGCGCGCTGTTTGGCGTCATGGCGGCGATGATCACGATACTGCCGCGCGATCCGGCGCCCTTGCTGGCCCTGATGTGCATCGCCGGCATGATCGCCTCCGTCAGCCTCACGGTCGCCGTGCAGTTCACCGCCTCGGCTGTCGTGGTGCTGCTGGCCATCGTGCCCACGATGATCCTGCTGCTGCTGCACCCCGAGCCGACCAGCCAGCTGCTGGGTGGGGCCGCCGTCGTCGTCATCCTGCTGCTGCTCAGCTTCGCCTTTCGGCTCAACCGCTATTACCGGCGCAGCAGCGAACTGGTCGAACGCCTGCGCGGCATGCTGCAGGATCGCACCCGGGTCAGCGAGGATGCCGAGGCGGCGCAGGCCCGCCTGCGCTCGATCCTCGATGCCGCGCCGTTTCCCATCGTGGTCAGCCGGCGCAGCGATGGTGCCTTCCTCTACAGCAACCGCCAGGCGGCCGAGCTGTTCGGGATCGGCGATGGCGGCGCCGATGCCGCCACGCCGCGCTATGTGCTCGACCCGGCGCACCGGGAGCGGATTTTCGGTGCCACACCGGCGCGGCCCGACGAGGAACTGCAGATCGCTACCGCCCAGGGCCGGGCGATCTGGGCCACGGTGGCCGCCGTGCCGATGAAATATGCCGAGCAGGACGCGGCTCTGGTGGTGGTCAACGACATCACCGACCGCAAGGCCTCGGAAGAAAAGCTGCGCGCCGCCGAACAGCACCTGAGCGACGCTCTGGCGGTGGCGCCCGATGGCGTCGCGCTGTTCGATCCCGATGCCCGGCTGGTCATCTGCAACCAGGCCTATGCCGATATCATCGGCGTGCCGTTGTCGCGCATCGTCGGCATGATGCATGACGAAATCTGCCAGGCCTCGGTGCGCAACCGGCCCGAACCGGCGGCGGCCGGCGTGCGCACGGATTACAGCGAATGGATCGCCACCCGCAAACGCACCTTTGCCAACGCGCGCGGCGAGCCGCATATCTTCTACGACACGCGCGACCGGCGCTGGCTGCAGATTCGCGATTTCCGCATCACCTCGGGCGGCACCGCCTCGCTGATCACCGACATCACCCAGCTCAAGCGCAGCGAACGCGAATTGCGCGAGGCCAATGAAAGCCTGGCCAGCCAGGCCGAGATGCTGGCGGCGCGCACCGAAACCCTGGAGGCCGCACGCCAGACCGCGCTGAAGGCGCACCAGGATGCCGAATTCGCCAACCGCGCCAAGTCGCAGTTCCTCGCCCATATGAGCCACGAGCTGCGCACGCCGCTCAACGCCATCATCGGCTTTTCCGAGATCATGTCGCTGCAGCTGCTCGGCGCGTCCGGCGTGCCGCAATACGACCGCTACGCCCAGGACATCCTCGCCGCCGGCCGGCATCTGCTGGCGGTGATCGACGACATCCTCGACCTGTCCAAGGTCGAGGCCGGCAAGATGAAGCTGGTGGCCGAGCATATCCCCTGGGCCAAGCTGGCGCAGGATTGCCTCACGCTGCTGCGCCCGCTGGCTGCCGACCGCATGGTGATCCTGCAGGCTGCGCCGGCGCCCGATGGCGCCACGCTCTATGCCGATGAACGCCTGGCCAAGCAGATCCTGGTCAACCTGCTGTCCAACGCGGTGAAATACACGCCCTCGGGCGGCCGGGCCGAATTCCGCCTGCTGCCGGCCGAAAACGGCGGTGCGGTGGTGGAAGTCAGCGATACCGGCGTGGGCATGGCGCCCGACGACGTGCAGAAGGCGCTGGAGCCTTTCGGCCGCATCGATTCAGCCCTGGTTTCGCAGATGCGCGGCACCGGCCTCGGCCTGCCGCTGGTGAAGGCCCTGACTGAACTGCATGGCGGCCAGCTGGAAATCCTCAGCGAGCCGGGGCAGGGCACCACGGTCCGGCTGCATTTTCCGCCACCGCCCAGCTTGGCGGCTTCCGCTAGCTGATTGGAATCCCGGGGATTCTTTACAGCCTCGAGTCATGCGCTGACCGCATAGCTGACTTGACAATTCGATGGATACTCAAATGGCCCGACACAGCTTACATCTGTGCCTGTCAGATGTTGCGTCGCAGCATCTTCTCGGTTTTTGGCCCCGGCCAGAAACTCGGCCGTGGCAGCTCCCCCGCTGTTTCGGCCTTCCGCGCGTCTCGCGCGGAGCCTCCCTGTTAAGACTTAGCCGGCCTGATCTCAGGCCGGCTTTTTTTTGTCCTCACCCCAGCAGGGCCGGCAGGTAGGCCATGTCATGGAATACACGGCAGCCCATTGTCGCGAAGACCTCGCCGTCGCCGCCAGGGCGATAGGCGAAAACCGTCATGCCGGCGCGGATGCCGGCCTGGGCACCCGGCAGGCTGTCTTCCACCACGGCGCAGGCGGTGGGTGCGTGGCCCATGCGCTCCGCGGCGAACAGGAACAGGTCGGGATGCGGCTTGCCGTTCGTCACCTGCTGCGCGCTGAAGGTATGCGGCCCGAAATGGCCGCTCAGGCCGCACAGCTCGAGGCTGAGGGCGATCTTGTCGAGTTCGGAAGACGACGCGACGCATTTCGGCCGCGCAGCCACCCGATGCAGCATGTCCGGCACGCCAGTCACCGGGCGCAGGTCGCGGCTTAACCTGCGGAAGGTTTCCGCCTGCAGGTCGGCCTCGAAATCCTCGGGCAGCACGATGCCGTAGCGCTCGCGTACGATGGTAAAGCAGCTTGAAAGCGCCAGGCCGGTCAGGTCGGCGGCGACAGTGGCCTCGTCGAAGCGCGGATCGAGGCCAAGCTGCACCAGCTTTTCATGGAAGACACGGTTGGCGATCGGCTCGCTGTCCACCAGCGTGCCGTCCATGTCGAAGATGATCAGATCGAAGGCCATCCAGGATGGATAGCCGAAGGCCGCTCACATGAACAGCTTCTCGCCTGTCATGTCCTTGTAAAGATCGGCCACCTGTTCGCCATAGCCATTGTAAATCAGAGTCGGCACGCGCTTGCCGGTGCCGATCACCTCTTCGGTGGCCTGGCTCCAGCGCGGATGCGCCACGGCCGGATTCACATTGGCCCAGAAACCGTATTCATCAGCCGCCATGGCTTCCCAGAAGCTTTTCGGTTTCTGGTCGGTGAAGGTGAAGCGTACGATCGACTTCACCGACTTGAATCCGTATTTCCACGGCACGGCCAGGCGCAGCGGCGCACCCATCTGCTTCGGGATCGGTTTGCCATAGACGCCGGTGGCGATATAGGCCAGATCGTTGCGTGCTTCAGCCAGGCTCAGGCCTTCCACATAGGGCCAGGGATACCAGAACTGTTTCTGGCCGCTGGCCTCCTCGGGCCGCTTGAATGTTTCCATGCGCAGGTATTTCGCACCCGACAGCGGCTTGGCGAAATCGACCAGCGCCTTGAGCGGAAAGCCGCTCCATGGCACGGACATCGACCAGGCCTCGACGCAGCGATGGCGATACAGGCGTTCGTCCACCGGCATCTTGCGGATCAGGTCTTCGGCATCGATGACGATTTCCTTTTCCACCATGCCGTCGATCTTCACCTGCCAGGGCTTGATGGTCAGGGCCTGGGCCGGCCGCACGATATTCTTGCTGGTGCCGAATTCGTAGAAGTTGTTGTAGCTGGTGGCGACCTTTTCCTCGGTCAGCTCGCGGTCGAGCGTGTAGGCCGGGTTGCGCTTGGCGGGGTAAAGCTCGGCGGCAATGCCGGCGGTCTGGGCCTGTGCAGGCCGCATGCCGGCCGCGACAAGACCAGCCATGCCCAGGCCGGTAACAATCTGGCGCCGGTTCAGGAATATGGCCTCCGGTGTGGCCTGACTTTCGGGGATTTCCCAGCCGCGACGTCGCTTGATCAACATGAGGTCGACTCCATTCACAACAAGGCCAGACCCAGGCCCGCAATCCGTCAGGTGTTAACCTAGCGGGTCGCGGGCCGGTTTCTAATCAAGCTTCGGTGAAACGGAGCGAAACGTTACAGCCGGTCGGGACGATTTCCGGCGATTACTTCTTTTCCAGCAGGCTGCGCAGCATCCAGGCGGTCTTCTCGTGGATCTGCATGCGCTGGGTCAGCAGGTCGGCGGTCGGTTCGTCAGAGGATTTTTCCACCACCGGGAAGAGTTCACGCGCGGTCTTGCTCACCGCTTCGTTACCCTTCACCAGATTCTTGATCATGTCCTGCGCGGCCGGCACGCCGGTTTCCTCGCTGATCGAGGACAGCTTGGCATACTGCGCATAGGAACCCGGCGCGTAATGGCCCAGTGCGCGGATGCGCTCGGCGATCAAATCGACGGCCAGCGCCAGTTCGGTGTACTGGGTCTCGAACATGGTGTGCAGGGTTTGGAACATCGGACCTTCGACATTCCAGTGGTAATTGTGGGTCTTCAGATAGAGCGTGTATGTATCGGCCAGGAGGCGCGACAGGCCATCGGCGATTTTTTTGCGTTCCTTGTCGGGGATGCCGATATCGATAGCCACAGCCATGGGACCACTCCTTTTCCTTCGGGTTCTTCTGATAAATTTAGAACTATTATAATAAACTGCAAGAGCGAGCCGCCGACATGCCAACATGCCGGCCATGCAAATCCTGCAGCATTATGCCGAAGACAATAAGAACCCAATATGGCGGCTGTGCGGCAATGATTTATCGCAAACGCGGCCCTTAAGCAGAATTATTCGGCGGGTTCGAGCTCGACGCCTTCGCCGGTCAGCAGCTTTTCCTTACGCTCCAGCCCCCAGCGGTAACCGCCGAGGCCGCCATCGCTGCGTAGGGCACGGTGGCAGGGCACGAGCACGCCGATGATGTTGTTGGCGCAGGCCGAACCGACGGCGCGCGAGGCTCTGGGGTGGCCCAGGCTGGCGGCGATTTCGCTATAGCTGCGCGTCTCGCCGGCCGGGATAGCCTGCAGGGCGCTCCAGACCCGGATCTGGAATGGCGTGCCGCGCAGGTCCAGCCGCAGGCCTTTCGGCGGTGCCTTGCCCGCCAGCATGGCCTCCAGCGCGGCAAAGGCGGCTGAACCGGCCTTGTCGTCGCGGTCGATGCGGGCAGCGGGGAATTCATCGCGCAGCTCTGCAAGCATGGTGTTTTCGTTGCGGCCGAACAGCAGGGCGGCGATGCCGCGCGGACTTTCGGCCACCAGCGTCGATCCCATCGCCGTGCGGCGGATCGCCACCGTCAGGGTCAGGCCTTCGCCGCCGCGGCGATAGGCGGCTGGCGTCATGCCAAGCCAGCGGTCGGCTTTTTCGTAGACCCGGCTGGCGGCGCCGAAACCGGCGCCATAGATCGCATCCGACACGCCGTTTCCTTTCTTCAAGTGTTGTTTCAGGGCCGCGATGCGCTGTGCTTCGGCATAGGCGCGTGGGCTCAGACCATAAGCCGCGGCAAAGCGGCGTTGCAGATGGGTGGCGCCCATATGGGCCACGCGGGCGAGTTGGGTCAGCGTCGGCGCGGACTCGCCGGCCGCCAGCCGTTCGTCGATCAGCTTGCGGGCACGTTCCAGTCGCGCATCGGCAGCGGGGATCTGATCGGGCCGACAGCGTTTGCATGGCCGGAAGCCGGCAGCCTGTGCCGCTGCGGCATCAGCGAAAATGCGCACATTCTCCCGCTTCGGCGCGCGGCTGATGCAGGACGGCTGGCAGAAGATTTTTGTGGTGGCGACGCCATAGAGGAAACGGCCATCGGCGGCAGCATCGTTGCCTTTGATGGCGGCGAACTCGGCGTCGGTTGGCTGGCGGCCAATGCGGGATGTGTGTTTCATGGGACTGAAGGTAATCCCGCCCGCGCCGGCCGGCTATCCGGCTTTTGCGTTGCTATTGATCCGCCAGCCCCCAGGCCACCGGCACAGGCACGGGGTAATCCAGCAGCATCTGGGCATAGGCCTTGCCTTGCGGATCGTTGCGCAGGCTGGCGATACCGCCACCGCCCAGGGCATGGCGCAGCAGGAAATTCAGGCCATGGATGCCGGGCCATTCGAAGCGCTCGACCGGACCTTCCACAAGATGGCTGAAATAGCGTTGCACGGCGTCTTCGGTCAGCGCCGCGCGGATCGCCGGCAGGTATTCCGGCTTGCGCGCGATCACGCCGATATTGCTGTCATCGCCCTTGTCGCCCGACCGCGCCCAGGCCAGCCGCACCAACGGCACCGCGCGGCGCGGGCCATCGTCCATCGGCCGCAGATCGGGCTGTCCGGCCGGCATGCCGGTGCTGTCGCCGCTGACAAGCGGCAGGTCGCATGGCGCGGGCGTGCCGGCCATGTCGATCACCACGTGAAGCGCGGCTTTCGGGATGAAGCAGGAAAACAGCTTCACCACCGGCTGCGGCGTCGGGCGGCCGCCGAAGAATCCGGTGGTGCCGGCAGAGAATGACGTGCCCGCCGGCGCGATCTCGCGGGCGAAGATGTCGAGCGCGGTTTTATCCGTGTGGCTGACGCTCAGTTTCAGCACCACCTCGCGACTGGCCAGCACGCCGGGCTGGGCATGTGGGCCGTACATGGCTTCCGTGCCCAGTACCTCTATCGACGTGGCGCGGTAATCGCCAAGATTGAGCATGGCGAACAGCCGTCGCGTGCGCTTGAGGATCGCTTCCGCCGTGCGTTCGGCCTTGGCGCGCGCTTCGATGCCGCCGATGGTGAGATGCGCCACGGCGCGGAAGCCGTCCAGATAGGTGGCCGAGACCTTGTAGCGGTCGGTCGGCGGTCGGCCTTTTGCACCGGAAACGCACACGCGGTTTTCGCCCACCTGTTCGATCTTCACGGCGGTGAAATCGCAGGTCACGTCGGGCAGGAAATAGCTGGCCGGGTCGCCGATCTCGTAGACCAACTGCTCGGAAACCGTGCCCACGCTGACCAGGCCGCCGGTGCCCTTCGGCTTGGTGACGACGAAGCTGCCATCGGCGCTGACCTCGGCGATGGGATAACCGATATTGTCCCAGTCCGGCACGTCGCGCCAATCGGTGAACAGGCCGCCCGAGGCCTGGGCGCCGCATTCGATGATATGGCCGGCCAGGCTGCCGGCGGCGAGGCGGTCGAAATCCCGCAGGTCCCAGCAGAATTCATGCAGCAAAGGCCCCAGGCAGAGCGCGGAATCGACGCAGCGGCCGGTCACCACGATATCGGCGCCGGCCTTCAGGGCGGCGGCAATCGGTGCGGCGCCCAGATAGGCATTGGCCGACATGAACCGCTCCGGCACCACGGCACCATGCTGCATCGGTTCCAGCTTCGGTTTCAGTGTTTCGATCTGCGGCAGCAGGTCGTCGCCCAGCACCACGCCTACTTTCAGCGGCAGGCCGGCTTCGGCAATCAGCGCGCGGATCGCGGCGGCGCAGGCGGCCGGGTTCACGCCGCCGGCATTGGCCACCACCTTCACCTTGCGCCGCGCCAGTTCGGGCAGCAGGCGTTTCATCGTGACGGCAACGAAGTCGGTAGCATACCCCTGCGCCGGGTCTTTCGCGCGCATGCGGGCCATGATCGACATGGTGATCTCGGCCAGGTAGTCGAAGATCAGGTAATCAACCTCGCCCTGCATCAGAAGCTGCGGCGCGGCCACCATGGAATCGCCCCAGAAGGCCGAGGCGCCGCCGATGCGGATGGTCTTGTCGCTGCTGCCGCTCATGGTTCCGTTTCCTCTCCGGCGTATTTTTATGCCACCATACCGGCCGGCAGACCGCGCGTCATGTCTCCGTATGCGCCTGCCGTCGCGTCAATGTCCGCCTAACCTCGCATGCTGAACGCTTCATCGCACGACTGGTCGCTGTTTCCGCTGCGTGCCGCCCGGCGGGCCTGGCGGGGTGTGGCCGACTCGCTGCTGCCGCCGCAATGCATGCTTTGCACCGCGACGGTGGACGAGCCCGGCCGGCTCTGTTCCGCATGCTGGCCGGAGGTGGGGTTCATCGCCGAACCCTGCTGCCCGACTTGCGGCACGCCTTATGCCGTGCCGGTGCCGACGGGTCTGGTCTGTGGCGCCTGCCTGAAGGAAACACCGCCGTTTGATCGTGCCCGGGCCGTCTTCACCTATGCCGGCGGCGGGCGCGATCTGGTGCTGCGGTTCAAGCGCGCCGACCGTACCGATCTGGCGCCGGGGCTGGCTGCGATGCTGCTGGCGGCCGGTACCGAACTGGTGCGGGATTGCGATGCCATCGTGCCGGTGCCGCTGCATCGCTGGCGGTTGTGGCGGCGACGCTTCAACCAGTCGGCCCTGCTGGCGCGCGAACTGGGGCGTTTGAGCGACAGGCCGGTCTGGCTCGACCTTTTGGAGCGACCGAAGCCGACCCGCAGCCTGGGGCGTCTGAGCCGGGTCGAGCGTCGGCGGGTGCTGGCCGGTGCGATCCGGGTCGCTGAACGGTGGCAGGAGGAGTTGGCGGGCAAACGCCTGCTGCTGGTGGACGATGTGCTGACCACGGGCGCCACGGTGGGGGCCTGCAGCCGGGCGCTGCGGCGGAATGGTGCTGCGGCGGTGACGGTCCTCACGCTGGCCCGGGTTGTTCGGGCCGAGCAGGGCGCCATATAATGGCTTTGAAAAGCGAGGGGCTTTTCACCCAAGGACTTCCCCGATGGCCCAGATCGAAATCTATACCACTTTCATGTGTCCTTACTGCGCGCGCGCCAAGGCGCTGCTGGAGAAGAAGGGGCAGAGCTATAACGAGATCGATGTCTCCTACGACGCGGCCAAGCGCGAGGAGATGACGCAGAAGGCCGGCGGCCGCCGCACCGTGCCGCAGATCTGGATCAACGGCACCCATGTCGGCGGCTGCGACGATCTCTACGCGCTGGAGCGCGAGGGCAAACTCGATCCGCTGCTGGCAGCGGCATAAGAAAGGCGACGTGATGGCGCAGCGCTTCAAGGTCGGCCTGGTCCAGCCCAATATCTGGGATGACATGAATGCCAATATCGCCCATGTCTCCGCTTTGGTGCGTAAGGCCAAGGAGGCCGGCGCCGACCTGATCGCCACGCCCGAGAACTCAGGGTTCATGGGCGCCAACGCCGCCGCCAGCGTGGCGGCCGGACGGCCCGAGGAAAGCCATCCGGCATTGCAGGCTTTCCGCGCGCTGTCGAAAGAACTGAATACCTGGCTGCTGGTCGGCTCGCTGGCGATCAAGCCCGAAGGCGCCAACCGCAACTTCAACCGTTCGTATCTGTTGGCGCCCGATGGCGGCATCGCCGCGCGTTACGACAAGATCCACCTCTTCGACGTGGATCTGCCCTCGGGCGAAACCTATCGCGAGTCCAATTCGATTGCGCCGGGCGCCGAGGGCGTGCTGGCGCCGTTGCCTTATGCCACGCTGGGCATGTCGATCTGTTACGACCTGCGGTTCCCGGGCCTGTATCGCGGGCTGGCCCAGGCCGGTGCCGACATCATCTCGATCCCGGCCGCCTTCACCCGCACTACGGGGCAGGCCCATTGGCACGTGCTGTTGCGGGCGCGTGCCATCGAGACGGGCGCTTTCGTGATCGCGCCGGCCATGTGGGGCGATCATCCGGGCAACCGGCAGACCTACGGGCATTCGCTGGTGATCGATCCCTGGGGTCGTGTGCTGGCCGATGCCGGCGACGGCGTGGGCGTGGTGACGGCCGAGATCGATCTGGCGCAGGTAGCCAAGGCGCGGGCGCAGATCCCCGCCTGGCGGCACGATCCGGCTTATACCCTGCCGGCGCGTGCGGCCGAGTAGCCGTTCGTTTCGCTGAATTGCGGCAGGGCGATTCCGGTCGCCTTCGTGAACGATGACCACAGCGCGGGTGTAAGTGCCAGCACTGGCTCCGGCCGCTGCAATCCGCCCAGCCCTTCATAGTCGCAGGTGATGCCGCCAGCCTCGCGTACCAGCAGCAGGCCGGCCAGGGCATCCCAGGCTTTCATGCGGTGTTCGTAGAAGCCGTCGGTGGCGCCTTCGGCGGCCAGTGCCAGCAGCAGCAGGCCGCTGCCCAGCCGGCGATACTGGCAATGGGCGGACAACAGCTGCTCGACCAGCGCGGCATGCGGCCCGGCGGCTTCGCCATGGCCAAAGCCGATACCGATGCAGGCGCGATCAAACTGCCGCGTGTCGCTGACGCTGATCGGCTTGCCGTTGCAGAAGGCGCCATGGCCGCGCCGCGCGGTATAGAGTCGGTCTGCCATAGCATCGTAGATCAGGCCCAGTTCCAGCGTATCCTTCACTACGAGCGCAATGGCCGTGCACCAGTAGGGCAGGCCGCGCACGAAATTCGCCGTGCCGTCGATGGGATCGATCACCCACAGGGCATCGGTTTCGCCGCCGCGCCGGCCGCGTTCCTCGCCCAGGATGCCGTCATGCGGGAAAGCGGCCAGCAGGCGCGAGGCGATCAGGTCCTCGGTTTCGGAATCCGCCTGGCTGACGAAATCCTGCACGCCCTTCAGCTTCACGACCAGTTCGCTGCGGTTGTCATAAAAACCGCGCGCCAGTTTGCCACCTTCGCGGATCACCTGGGCGGCGTGGTTCAGTCTGAGTTCGAGATCGATCATGGCCGTGCCTGTGCTGCGTTGCTGCCGGAACGGACGGTGCGGGGCGATGGTAACGCCAACCGTCGCGCCGACCCAACAGCAAATTTGCGATATTTCATTTCATCGATATGATGGGCGCATCAGCTTGCCAAGCCTCGCGCGGCAGGGCGAACCAGCTCACGATCCGCTCCCACAGTGGCGCCTCGCCATCGTACCGGAATCCCAGTTTTCCCAGCACGCGCTGCGAGGCCTTGTTGCCGGGGGCGGTCAGCGCGATCAGTTTTTCCAGTCCGCCGATCTCGAAGCCATAGCGCAGGGCGGCCTGTCCTGCTTCGGTGGCCAGACCACGGCCCCAGACGGTTTTGGCAAACAGATACAGCAGCTCGGTCTGCTCGGCCTCGGCGATCCAGCGCAGGCCGCATTGTCCCAGCAGCCGGCCGCTGGCGCGGTCTTCCACCGCCCAGACGCCATAACCGCGCCGCTCCCAGTGGTCGTTGAAATTGTGGATGTTGCTCTTGGCGCGTTCGGCGGCCTCGGCGCGCGGCAGGCCCCGGCCGGGCAGCATGTGGCGCATCACCG
>NZ_JBKBHT010000002.1:0-624887 GCF_046297595.1 Ferrovibrio sp. | reverse complement strand
TTGGGCATTTCATAACCTCCGACGGTATGGAGTGATCTTCTGGGTGGACACGGCAGCCCTTTTGAGCCGGAACACCCGATACGAGGGCGGGGTTGTAGCGGCCGGGCCGGCACTTGGCAAGGCACTTGGGCAAGCGGCTTCCCCAGACGCCATGGGGGGGTTTCCGGCGCCGGAGCGGGCCGGAAAGGCCGTATCCGGCCGACCGGGCGGCCAATCAGGCGGCCGATCAAGCGAAAGGGGGCCTTATTGGCCCTCCGGACACGGTCATAATGGTTAACAAGCACGCCGAGTCGACCCCGTTTTGATCTCTTTGCCACCCGGTCTGCGCGCTGGGCGAGCAGGCGCCACCCGCCTCTGGCGAACCGCCGGACCGGCATCTTAAATTTAATTCATCCTCTTGAAAAACTTTGTAGTTTCCCCCATCTGCCATACTGAAGTCAGGCTTGAAAAAGCGGCAGGGTCCACACGTCAAACGTGATTGTCGCAGGATGAGGTTTCGCGCTTGCAAAACGAGGAACGGCCGCTAGTATCACGCGGGTTCGCGG
Source organism: Ferrovibrio sp. (assembly GCF_046297595.1). Lineage (GTDB taxonomy): Bacteria > Pseudomonadota > Alphaproteobacteria > Ferrovibrionales > Ferrovibrionaceae > Ferrovibrio. The sequence goes on along the minus strand of NZ_JBKBHT010000002.1, from coordinate 624,342 downwards.
TACCCCGCAGGACGCCGCTGTACCCAATGTTCCTGGCTTCCGTGACAAGCCTTCCCGTTCGCCGCCGCGCCGATGGCGCTGCCGGACAGGGCGGGGTTGTCGCCCGTTGTAGCCCCCGGTGCCCCGCCCCCCGCGGACCTGCCGTGTGATATAGATTGCAGACCGATGTTGAACGCCAACCAATTCTCGCAGCTCGACCTCGTAGAACCCATTCAGCGGGCTCTGACCGCTGAAAAACATGTGGCGCCCACGCCGATCCAGGCCAAAGCCATCCCGCATCTTCTGCAGGGCCGCGACCTGCTGGGCCAGGCGGAAGCCGGCGCCGGCAAGACCGTCGCCTTCACCCTGCCGATCCTGCAGCACCTTTCCATCGACCGGCATCCGGCCGGCGCCCGCAAGGCCCGCGCGCTGATCCTGACCACGTCGCGTGAGCGCGTGCAGCATATCCAGGAAAGCTTCCGCGCTTATGGCCGCTTCGTGCGCCTGAGCCAGGCGACCGTGTATGAAGGCCCCGGCAAGGCCGCGCAGGCCCAGGCCCTGTCGCGCGGGATCGACATCCTGATCGGCACCCCGGGCCGCGTGGTGGAACTGATCAATGCCGGCCAGCTGGAGCTGAACAAGCTCGAGATCATGGTGCTGGACGAGACCGACCGCATGCTGGAACTGGGCGTGACCAACGAGCTGCGCGCCATCTTCGAGGCCGCGCCGACCGAGCGCCAGACCATCGTGTTCGCCACCACGCTGCCGGCCGAGATCAAGCAGCTGGCCGATAACCTGCTGACCGATCCGGTCACCGTGCTGGCCAATCCGCCGGCGCCGCGTCTGATCACCACCGCCCAGTCGGCCCGCATCCGCGACACGGAAGCCCGCCGCCGGGTGCGCGATCTGCTGCCCGAGCGTATCGGCGGCCGGCGCTAACCACCTAAGGTTATCAAATCTCTACGCTTTCCAGGCGCCCGCGATTTCGCGGGCGCTTGTTTATGGGGCCGGGCTGCGCCAGATTTATACTTAGTTTGCAACTGGCCCGCTTGCCGGGACCGGCGTGGCCGATGCCAGAAACGGAAAATCAACCACGCCGCTGATACAGATGCCTGAATCGGCTGAATGCGGATATGGCTGTGGTGGCGAAGGAGAATACCGAGCAGTCCTCTGACCTGAGCTGGCGCGACAAGCTGCGCGCCTGGTGGCATGGCGACGACTATGTCATCCAGCACGAGGGAGAGGACCATGCCCTGCCCGCGCTTCCTGAGCCGGAGCCGGAACCCGAACTGCCGCGCGAAGTGCCCACGGTGGAAAGCTGGACGCCGCGCCGGCGCCAGATCGTACAGAAGCTGTTCGGCGAGGGCTTCAACCAGCCCGGCGGCGAGGAGCTGATGAAGCCGCTGATCTCGCCGCTCGGCCTCAATCCCAATCTGTCGATCACCGAACTGGGCTGCGGCATGGGTGGCATGAGCCGCATGATGGCGCGCGAGAATCTGTGGATCGATGCCTACGAACCCGATCCCGACCTGGCCAATGCCGCCATCGACATGGCCAAGCACCAGGGCGTGAAGCAGCGCATCAACATCAAGACCACGCCGCTGGACGAAATCCAGCTCAAGCGCAAGAGCGTGGATGTGGTGCTGTCGAAGGACGGCCTGATGCCGGTGCAGGACAAGCGCCTGCTGCTGGCCAAGATCCGCGCCGCCATGAAACCCGGCGGCCAGCTGATGTTCACCGATTTCCTGCTGACCGGATCGACCGAAAGCCGCGTCTACGAGGTGTGGTGGGATCGCGAGCCGGTGAAGCCGCATCTGCTGACGCCGGAAGGCCTGCAGGCCGAACTGGAAAGTCTGCGTTTCGTGATCTGCTACATCGAGGATGTCAGTCACGAGCTGAAAAACGCCGTGCTGGAAGCCTTCGGTAATTATGCCGAGGAAGTGAAGCTGAAGGGCAAGGCGGTGGACGAGAACGAACGCGAATGGGCGATTTCGGAAGGCGAACACTGGGCCATCCGCCTGAGCGCCATCGACGCCAACGTGATCCGGCTGTATCGCGTCTATTGCCGCGTGGTGGACTGAGACGCAAGCCGCGCCAGGCGCTGCAGCGTCTCGCGGGCAAAAAGCTCGGCCGTTTCCGGCACCACATCCATATACAGGGTCGGTTCGTTCACCTCGATCTCGGTGCAGATCAGGCCGCCATCGCGCACCACGCCGTCGATGCGGGCATAGAGCGGGTCGCCGCCGGCGGCCTGCAAGGCAACGCCGGCCTGCGCGATCAGATGCGACGATGCCATATGCGGTATGACCGGAAGCGGATTGTATCGCCCATTCACGCGGAATTCGTCGGGCGCGGGCCGCTTCAGCACTGTATGAGCGTGACGACCCGCAATGAAGATGAACGACAATTCGCCATTGGCAATCTCGGGCAGGAATTCCTGCAGCATATAATCCCGGCCGCCGGTGGAATCGTATAGCCGCTGCAGAGTCGATGCGGCATTGTCCCGCGTCACCAGTTCCACGCCGATCCCCCCGCCGCCCCAGCAGGGTTTCAGCACGCCGCGCCCGGCGCCGATGGCATCGAAGGCCGCCGGTAAAACGTCGATATGTGCCAGGGGCGCGGTGCGCGGTATCGCCACGTCTTTGGCAGCCAGATCGAGCAGGCAACGCTTGTCGTTGTTCCAGCGGATCAACTCCGGCGCGTTGAACACCGGAACTCCGAGCTGTTCGATCCCGGCGAGCCACCGGACGTAACCCGGCATGTCGTCCTGATAATCCCAGGTCGCGCGGATCACGATGGCATCATGGCCGGAAAAAGCACTCAACGGCACCGCATTCCAGGGCAGCACGATCACCTCGCAGCCAAGGCTTTGCAGCGCCCGGGCATAGAGCACATCGGATGACTGCAGATCGGGGTAAATACGGCAGGTGGCGAGGCAGATTCGCATGACTGTCTCTGTATAGGTGCAATGTCGTACCGGCTTTTCATGACAGTTACGCGTCATCATATCAATGTATGCAGCCTTTAGTTTTCATTGACCATTCTTTGCGATTGCGGCCCCGCTCAACTCTTCCTAACATTTACGCAAGCGGCGGCCATCGCGCAGAAGCGGATCGCTCACCGCATAGCATTCACGTCTTTTGAGAGGAGAAACCGCTCATGACGGCGATTGGCAATATCGCACAAGCTTCGCTTCATCTTGTCCGGCTTGACGGTGACTGGCAGACAGGCCGGACGATCCTGTCCGTGCCGGGCGCCCGCAAACTCAGCGAGGAGGAAGCCGCGCCGTTCCGCAAAAACTGGGAAGACCGTGTGCAACTCAGCGCACAGGCGCAGGCCGAACAGGCCGAGCGAATGAGGGCGTCGGAAGAGCGGCATCAGAAAAACACGCAGATCAAGCTGCTGATGGATCAGCTCCATCGCGAGGCCACCCGCATCGCCAAGAGCATGCCGGAAGACACGGTCTTCGCCAGCTTCACCGATGGTAAGGGCAAGGTGATCGGCAAGCTGTATCAGAGCGGCGCGGTCTGGTTTGACAGTAATGAGGCCGCGCGCGTCGGCGGCGCCGGCGCGATCCAGACGATCAGCGAACAGGCCTGGGCGCAGACCAAGGATGCCAGACAGGCTCGGCAGATCATGTTCGACCAATTCAGCATACTGCTGTCCGGCAGCGGCCAAACAAAACTGACACTGACCAACCTGCAGGAGAACCCGCAGCCGGCCTTCAAGGCCGATGCGCCGCTGCTGGCAATCATGGACAAGATATCGGCCATCGATCCGGAATTCGGCAGCCGTTTCGATGAGTGGAGACCCGACGGTGTCGGCGGCGCCCCTCCTTCTCAAAGTTACGCGACACGCTATATGCGATGACGAGAGAGCAGACCGCAGCCCAGCAAACGGCGACCTGGGCCTGATCCGGGATCAAATACCGCAACGAAAAAGGGCCGCATTTCTGCGGCCCTTTCGTATGCGATAGCTGAAAGAGCGATCAGTGCAGCTTGGCCTTGACCTCGCCGATGGCGCGGTCGATCTGGCTTGCCGCGGCAGCGCCCTGCAGCGACTGGCCGAGCACCTGGGCAGCGGCGGCGACAGCCACCTCGACCGCGGTGGCACGGACTTCCTGCAAGGCCTGCTTTTCAGCCTGGGCGATCTTGTCCTCGGCCTGCTTGCGGCGGCGTTCCAGGCTGGCCTTGAGATCGGCTTCGGCCTCGCGGACGAGCGCCTTCGCCTCGGCCTCGGCGGCCGCGACGATCTCTTCGGCTTCCTTGAGCGCGTTGCGCTGCTTGCGCTGATACTCGGCGAAGAGCTGCTGCGCCTCCTGGTGCAGCTTCTCGGCCTCTTCAAGATCATGCTTGATCTTGGCGGCGCGTTCGTCGAGCTGGGCCATCATCTTGCCCGGCACCTTCAGATAGAAGACGAGGGCAAAGAACAGGACGAAGGCGACCAGCACCCAGAATGTCGAATCCTGGAACATGTGGCTCTCCGATCCGTCAGTTCTGCTTGGCCAGGGCCTGGCCGACGGCGGCATTCACCGCATCGGCCGAGGGCGCCGTACCGCTGAGGCGGGCCACCACGTCGGAGGCGGCATCGGCGGCGACCGAGGTCAGCTGGCTGAGCGCCTGCTGCTTGGCCGCCTGGATGCGGGCTTCCGCCGTCCTGGTCTGCTCGGCGATCTCGGCATCGACCTTCGCACGCAGAGCGGCCGCATCGGCCGACATCTTGCTGCGGGTCTCGCCGGCAATGCCTTGAGCCTTGGCGCGAGCCGTGGCCAGGGCCTGTTCGTAGTCGGCGATGGCCTTCTCAGTCTCGCGCTTCAGCCGTGCCGCCTCTTCCAGGTCGTGTTCGAGACGCTTCTTGCGTCCATCCACGACCTCAGCCACGCGCGGCAGAGCCACCTTCGCCATCGACACGTAGAGGATGGCAAAGGTGATCAGCAGCCAGACGAGCTGCGGCAGGAAAGTGGCTGTATCGAGCTGAGGCATTTAGCTCAGACGAACAGGATCAGCAGCGCGATCAGCAGGGCGAAGATGCCGAGCGCTTCGGTCACCGCGAAGCCCAGCATCAGGTTGCCGAACAGCTTCGGGGCGGCGCCCGGGTTGCGCAGCGCGCCGTTGAGGAAGTTCGCGAAAATCAGGCCCACGCCGATCGCCGCGCCGCCCATGCCGATCGCCGCAATGCCGGCACCGATCATCTTGGCAGAAGCAAGATCCATGATACTCATCCTTTCTAGGTTTGAACTGGTCGTCCGGTTGAACTCAACAAAAACGTTTAGTGGTGTTCCATATTGACCGCCTCGGCCAGGTAGAGGCAGGTCAGGATGGCGAACACATAGGCCTGCAGGAAGGCGATCAGGAATTCCAGCGCGGTGAGCGCGGTGACCATGATCAGCGGCAGGATACCCGAAACCGACAGCGCGCCGCCCATGCCGACCATGGAGACGACGAAGCCGGCGAACACCTTCAGCGTGGTATGGCCCGCCAGCATGTTGGCGCATAGACGCAGGGACAGCGAGATCGGACGCGAGAGATAGGAGATGATCTCGATCGGCACGATCACCGGCGCCAGCCACATGGGCACGCCGGCCGGCATGAAATGGGTGAAGAAATGGATGCCGTTGCGGGCAATGGCGATCAGCGTCACGCCCAGGAACACCACGAGGGCCAGCGCGAAGGTGACGATGATGTGGCTGGTGACCGTGAAGCTGTAGGGGACCATGCCCAGCATGTTGCTGAACAGGATGAACATGAACAGCGAGAAGATGAACGGGAAATACTGGCGGCCGTTGGGGCCGACATTCTCGCGCACCATGCCGGCGACGAATTCGTAGGACAGTTCGGCCAGCGATTGCAGGCGGCCCGGCACCAGGCTGCGGCTGCGCATGCCGTAGACCATCAGCAACGTGGCGCCCACGGTGGCCAGCACCATGAACAGCGAGGCGTTGGTGAAGGAGAAGGCCTGCAGCTGGCCGCCCTCGCCGCAGAGCGCGAGGCACTTGACCTTGAATTGATCGAGCGGACTTGCAGCCACTGTCATTCCCCTTCCGTCTTCTTCGCGCCGCCCGGGCCGGCTTCGGCCTCCTGGCTGCGCTGCATCACCAGCGCCGTGCGGATCGCCGACCACAAGGCCGCGGCCACGCCCAGCAGAATAAATCCGAGCAGACCCCAGGGCGCCGTACCGAACCAGCGGTCAACCCACCAGCCGATGAAGAGGGACACGGCCACCGCGGCGACCATCTCGATCGCCAGCGACCAGGCCTTGCCGACCTGCTGCATCTGGCGGGGATCCGCCTCCGGCCGCTGGTCTGCCCCCCGGCGCCCCTGCACATCCGCCAGTTTGCGGTCCAGCCGCGCCAGATCGGCGTGGCTGTCGTCCACCGGCGGCCGCGAGGGGCCGCTGCTGTCCGGTCGGGGCGTTGGAGTGTCTTCAGCCATGCGCAACAAGCTCCGGCCCAAAGGGAATCCGCCACCCCCGGAAAGCGCCGGCACCATAGGAACCGGCATGCCCAGCGTCAAGCCGCCCAGAGCCCGCGGATAACTTGCGAATCGATTGCATCTGCCAAATCAACCCCTTTGCAAACAATGGTTTTCCATGGGCTATTCGGCGCAGTCGCGAATAAGGATTCACTACCCGTCATGCCCGCGCTGCTGCCGCCCGGTGGCTGCGACAATCCGTCGCATGCCCCGTGTTTTCAGGGGGCCGGCGGCAGGTCCGACGGCAGGGCGGCGCAGGGATAATAGGTCACCTCCGGCCCGACATGGGGCGGATGGCCCGCCTGGGTGACCGGGTTGAAGTGGTAGACCGAAAGGCCGAGCATGCCCCAGGGCCGCCCGTCCGGCCAGGTCAGCGGCACCACCAGCCGCTCGGCACCCTTCTCTGACAGGCCCCGGGGAGCGATCGGCCGGTGCCCGACATGGACTGCCGGCTCGGTGACGATGCGGCGATAGATCGAGAGCGCGATGGCAGCGCTGCTGGGCGGCATGAACTCCTGCGGTTGCCGGCCGATCATGCGCTGGCCCCAGGCCTCGCTCACCTTCTCGCCGGCCAGTGTGCAGTTGAAGCTGCCATCCCCGGCATTGAAGCGGAACATGTAGACATGGGGCAGGCAGCTGCGGATCGCCGCCGGATCGATGGCGTCGCGCGGCGTGGCCAGGCCACGGCGGCCCTCCGCCCAGTGGCGCAGCAGCAAGGCGAACCGTGGATCGGTGAAAACCGGCCAGAGACCCGGCGGGGCGATCTGGTCGCCCTGCTCTACATCGCCCGATGAATCCGAAGACTGCTCCATACTGGCGTCATGCTAAGCGAGGCTCGCGCTATCGTCGAGCCGGAGCCCCGAAACTGCACCTGAGGTTTCAATCCGCAGGCGGCAGGCCGGGTGGAAGGTCGGCGCAAAGGTGCCGCCAGGCCCGCACCAGCATCGGCGCAGCCTGTGGCTGGTCGCGCCGGCGGTCGTAGCCCAGCAGGGTCAGCCCGATGGCGCCGTAGGGCGCGCCGGTAGCGTCGCAGAGCGGCAGCATCAGACGCTGGGCCAGACGGGTGCCGGGAATGTCGCTGACAGGCGTGAGGCTGGAGGTGCCATGGACGATGGCGGGCAGCAGGGCCGCGCGCTTCAGCCGCTCGTTGGCGAGGCTGCCCTGCTCGGAGCCCCAGAGATCCATCGGCGTTTTGCCCATGATGGAAAAGCCCCAAGCCTCGTTCAGTCGGTCGCCGGCCAGGCTGCAGACCACATGACTGCGATCCTCGCTCAGGCGAAAGATCCACAATTCCGGCAGGCAGGGAATGATCGCGGCGGGATCGACGGCGCTGCGTGCCGGCGCCAGGCGTCCTTCGCCCCGCCATTCGGCCCAGCGCCGCAGCAACAGTCGTAGCCTGGCATCCTGCACATCAGGCCAGCGGCCGCGGACAATATATTCATTCGCGGCGGCATCGAACTCATCGGTCATGTCAGGCAATCGGGAATGCTATATGTCAGGCACCGCCACAGGTGCGGCAATGGGGATCGCGGCGCAGTTTCACGGTGCGCACGTCGCCGCGCAATGCGTCATAGAGCAGCAGGCGGCCCGACAGGCTGTCGCCCAGGCCGAGCAACTCCTTCACCACTTCCAGCGCCTGCAGACTGCCCATCACGCCGCCCAGGGCACCGAGCACACCAGCTTCCGAACAGGCGGGCACGCTGCCCGGCGGCGGCGGTTCGGGGAAAACGCAGCGATAGCAGGGATGCGGCGCGCCCTGATGCGCCTTGAAGGTGGAAAGCTGACCATCGAAGCGCAGCATCGCCGCCGTCACCAGCGTCTTCTTCAGGCGATAGCAGGTGTCGTTGACGAGGAAACGGGTATCGAAATTGTCGCTGCCATCGGCGACCAGATCATAGGCGCCGATCAGGGCATCCGCGGTTTCCGGCGTCAGGCGCGTGGTATGCTCGACCACCCGCACATGGGGATTGAGCGCCGATAGCGAAACGGCGGCGCTCTCGGTCTTCTTCTCGCCCACGCGCTCGGTATTGTGCAGCACCTGGCGCTGCAGGTTCGACAGCGACACGGTATCGTCGTCGACGATGCCCAGCGTGCCGACACCAGCCGCCGCCAGATACAGCAGCAGGGGCGAACCCAGTCCGCCGGCACCGATCACCAGCACGCGGGAGCGCTTCAGCGTCTGCTGCCCCGCGCCACCGATCTCGGGCAGGATGATATGACGGGCGTAGCGCTCCAGCTCGTCCTTGCCGAAGGCGGCCACGATCTCAGAGTCCGTCGAACAGCGCGGTGGAGAGATAACGCTCGGCGAAGGAGGGGATGATCACCACCACCGTCTTGCCTTCCATGCCGGGACGCGACGCCACTTCGAGGCCAGCGGCCATGGCGGCGCCCGAGGAGATGCCTGCGGGAATGCCTTCCAGCCTGGCCATGCGGCGTGAGGTCTCGAAGGCCGTCTCGTTGCCGATGGTGATGACCTCGTCGATCAGGGATGTGTCGAGGTTTTCCGGGATGAAGCCGGCGCCGATGCCCTGGATCTTGTGCGGACCAGCCTTGCCGGCGGAAATCATCGGGCTGTCTTCGGGTTCCACCGCCACCATGCGCAGGGACGGCTTTTTTTTCTTCAACACACCGCCGATGCCGGTGAGCGTGCCGCCGGTGCCGACGCCCGAGATCACCGCATCCACCTTGCCCGCCGTATCGGCCCAGATTTCCTCGGCCGTGGTGTGACGGTGGATTTCCGGATTGGCCGGATTCTCGAATTGCTGCGGCATCACGCTGCCCGGGATTTCCTTCAGCAATTCGGCGGCGCGCGCCAGCGCGCCCTTCATGCCCATGCCGGCCGGCGTCAGGTCGAGTTCGGCGCCGAGATACTTGAGCATCTTGCGGCGTTCGATCGACATGCTTTCCGGCATCACCAGGATCAGGCGATAGCCCTTGGCGGCGGCCACGAAAGCCAGCGCGATGCCGGTATTGCCCGAGGTGGGTTCGACGATGGTGGCTCCGGGCTTCAGCTTGCCGCTCTGCTCCATCGCCTCGATCATGGCGATGCCGATGCGGTCCTTCACCGAACTCAGCGGGTTGAAGAATTCCAGCTTGGCCAGCAGGTCGGCCTTCGCACCGGCTTCCTGCGCCAGCCGGTTGATGCGCACCAGCGGCGTGGCGCCGATGGTGTCGACGATGGATTCGAAAACCCGGCCGCGCGGCGGATTGGCCGAACGAATGGTGTTGGGGCGCGCCTGCGTCATGATTCCTCCCGGTTTATCTCTGTACTCGCTGGGCCTGGATCAGGACTCAACGCCTCAGATCGCGAAATTATCCGCGCCTTCCAGCTCCGCGGCGAAACCCGAGGTTTCGGCGCGACTGCACAAATCCTCCAGCGTGATCTTGTCCACGCGCGCCATCAGCACGGCCTGGCACTCTTCCCAGATCGGCTGCACGGTACGGCGGCCGAGTTCGGAACCCGCCGAGAAATCGTCATCCCCGTCGGCATCCAGTTCGGACACGATGCGCACCACCTCGCCGACCGTGATGCGGCGGCGCTCACGAGCCAGCGTGTAGCCGCCACGCGGACCGCGCACGCCTTTCAGGATGCCGTTGCGCACCAGATGCTGCATCACCTGTTCCAGATAGCGCTGCGGCACACCCTGGCGAGTGGCGATATCCTTGGACTGCACCGGTTCGGGCCGCGCATGAAAGGCGATATCCACCACCGCCTCGAGCGCGTGCATGGTGCGCCGCGTACATTTGAGCATTGTCGTCGTCTCCTCAGGCTGTCTTGACAGCAGAGCCCGTGCCGGTGCCGGTCGAGCCGAAGCCGCCGGCGCCGCGCTGGGTCTGCGGCAATTCCGCCGCCTCGATCCACTCGACGCGGCTATAGGCGGCGACCACCATCTGCGCGATGCGTTCGCCGCGATTGATAACGAATGGCTGGTCGCCGTGATTGATCAGGATCACGCCGACCTCGCCGCGATAATCGGCATCCACGGTGCCGGGCGCGTTCAGCACGCTGATGCCGTGCTTCAATGCGAGGCCGGAGCGCGGCCGCACCTGCGCCTCGAAGCCGGGCGGCACGGCAATGCTGAGGCCGGTGGGAATCAGCCTGCGTTCGCCGGGCTTCAGCGTGACCGGTTCGGCCACCGCCGCCAGCAGGTCGAGGCCCGCGGCATCGGCCGTGGCATAGGTCGGCAGCGGCAGGTCGGCGCCATGGGACAACCGTTTCAGCGGCACATGCAAAGGTGCGGTCATGCGGATTTGTCTTTCTTCTTGTCTGGTGTGCTGAAATGCGTGGCGATGCGGTCGGCCAGACGGGCCGCCACATCCTGCTTGCTCATGGTGGGCCAGTCCTCCACGGACTCGCCGCGCACCAGATGCACGGTGTTGCGGTCGCCGCCGAAGGTGCCACTGCCTTCGGCCACGCTGTTGGCCACGATCCAGTCGCAGCCCTTGGCGACCAGCTTCTTGCGCGCGTAAGCCACCACATTCTCGGTCTCGGCCGCGAAGCCGACCACCAGCGCCGGCCGGCGCTTGGCATCTGTGGTGGCGATGGCGCGCAGAATGTCGGGGTTCTCGGCCAGTTTCAGCGTGGGCGGCAGGTCGCCGGATTTTTTCAGCTTCTGCGGCGCTTCCACCGCCACGCGCCAGTCGGCGACGGCGGCGGCGCAGACCACGGCATCGACGGGCAGCGCAAGGAAGCAATGCTCGAACATCTCGCGCGCCGATTCCACATGCACGGTCTTCACGCCGGGCGGATCGGGCAGGTTGACCGGGCCGCTGACCAACGTGACCTCGGCGCCCTGGGCGGCCAGGGCAGCGGCGATGGCATGGCCCTGCTTGCCCGAGGAACGGTTGGCAATGTAGCGCACCGGATCGATCGGTTCATGCGTGGGGCCGGATGTGACGATGATCCTGCGGCCTTTCAGCGCCTGGGCCAGCGGCTGCACGCTGGCTGACGCGGAGGAAGACGGGCGGGACGCCGAGACCAGCGTGAGATGACGCGGCAGCGGCTTGCCGAGCTGCGCCTCGCCAAAATACTTTTCGATGGCGGCAACGATTTCCAGAGGCTCGGCCATGCGGCCGGGACCGAATTCACCGCAGGCCATCTCGCCATCGTTGGGCCCGATGAAGGCGACGCCATCCTGCTTGAGCTGCTCGATATTGCGCTGGGTGGCCGGATGCACCCACATGCGCACATTCATCGCCGGCGCGACCAGGATGGGCTTGTCGGTGGCGAGTAGCAACGTCGTGGCCATGTCATCGGCCAGGCCCTGGGCCATGCGGGCGAGAATGTTGGCCGTGGCTGGCGCGACCACCAGCAGGTCGGCATCGCGCGAGAGTTCGATATGGCCCATCTCGGCTTCGTCGGTCAGCGAGAAAAGGTCGCTCGCGACCTTCTCGCCGCTCAGGGCGGAGACGCTCATGGGTGTGACGAAATGCTCGGCCGCGCTGGTCATCGCACAGCGCACGGATGCTCCGCGCTCGCGCAGGCGGCGGATCAGCTCGAGCGACTTGTAGGCGGCGATGCCGCCCGAAATCACTAGCAGAATGCGTTTGCCCTTGAGCACGATTCCCTCGGATTAGCCGGCATGGACTGAAATCACCGGGTTCCGCGTTTCATCTGGCGCGATTCCAGATATTACGCCGCCCGAATGTGTTTAAGGCTAATCCACCCCGCCAAAAATCACAAGCCCTGGCGGGAATTATCAGACGTGCTGGCCGCCGTTGATGTGGATTTCGGCGCCGTTCACGTAGGACGAAGTCTGGGTACAGAGGAAATAGATCGTACTGGCCACTTCCTCGGGCTTGCCCAGGCGGTGCATGGGGATTTCCCGGCGCACGATCTCGTCGGTGCCCGGCGAGAGGATCGAGGTGTCGATCTCGCCCGGGGCAATGGCATTGACCCGCACGTTGTGCGGCCCGAATTCCCAGGCCATCTCGCGGGTGAGCGCCGCCAGGGCCGCCTTCGAGGTGGCATAGGCCATGCCGGCGAAGGGATGCACCCGGCTGCCGGCAATCGAGGTGACATTCACGATCGAGCCCTGGGCCGCCTTCAGTTCCTCGAACAGGCCTTTCGCCAGCAGGGCCACCGAGAACAGGTTGACGTTGTAGACATGCATCAGTGCGGCCAGGTCGGTATCCAGCACGCCGAGCCGAGACCCGCCGGGTCCTTTCGGCGAGATCGCCGCATTGTTGACCAGGGCATCCAGCTTGCCGTCGGGCAGCCGCTTTTTCAGGTCGGCAATCGTCGCCGGCAGGGTGGAGATGTCGTTGAGGTCCATCTGCACATGGCTCTCGGCGCCGCCCTCCCAGGGGCAATGCTCCGAAAACGGCTGTCGCGAGACGGTGAAGACGCGCCAGCCGGCCGCCGAGAAGCGCTTCACGGTGGCATGGCCGATGCCGCGGCTGGCGCCGGTGAGGATGAGCGTGCGTTGGCGGTCTGTCATAGTTGCAAATCTATCGCACGCCCATGACGGGCGCCAGCGGCGGCCCGGGACTTCCCGCAACCATGCGCCGGCAGGCACTGGCAAGAAACCATCCGGCGCGCCATATTCCGGCCGTATTGACCGGGGAAACACCCCGGGGGAAACAGGCCAGGGGCAACAGGCGGGGTGACACCTCCTTCCCGCGGCCGGCGACAGCAGAATCCAGAACAGCGCCCGCCCGTTTCTTTCCAGTGACATCGCGTAAGGAGGTTCCGGTGAGCGTCGGCTATCCCATCGGCATCGAAGAAGAATATTTCCTGGCCGAACGCGACACCAAGAACGCGGTGTCGCGCATGCCCAAGGCCCTGATCCGGCGCGCGCGCGGCGCGCTGGGAGAACAGGTGACGCCCGAATTGCTGCAGTCGCAGATCGAGGTCGTCACGCCGATCTGCAATTCGCTGGACGAGGCGCGCAACCATCTGCGCCGCTATCGCCGCGCCCTGCGCGATGCCACGGCGGAATTCGACCTGGAGTTTTTCGCTGCCGGCACCCATCCGGTGGCGGAATGGAACGAACAGCAGCCGACCGACAAGCCGCGCTATGCCAAGCTGACCGACGACCTGCAGTTCCTGGCCCGCCGCAACATGATGTGCGGCCTGCATGTGCATGTGGAAGTGCGCGATCCGCATGTGCGCATCGACGTGATGAACCGCATCCTGCCCTTCCTGCCGGTGCTGCTGGCTTTGAGTACATCCTCGCCCTTCTGGCGCAAGCATTCGACCGGCCTGATGGGATACCGCCTGGCCGCCTATGACGAGTTGCCGCGCACCGGCATTCCCGATTTCTTCGTCAACCTGGCCGACTACAACAGCTTCATCGACACGCTGGTGTCTTCGGGCGTGATCGAGGATGCCAGCCATGTCTGGTGGGCGATCCGGCCGAGCCTGCGTTTCCCCACGCTGGAATTGCGCATCGCCGATTCCTGTACACACATGGAAGACACGCTGTGCATTGCCGCGCTCTATCGTTGCCTGGTGCGCGCCCTGCGCCGCCTGCCCGACCTGAACGGCATCTGGCGCAACCACACGCGACTGCTGATCGAGGAAAACCGCTGGCGCGCCCAGCGTTATGGCACCACCGAGGGGCTGATCGATTTCAATGCGCGTCGCGTGGTGCCCTTCGCCGACATCATCGAAGCCATGCTGGACCTGATTGCCGAGGATGCGGATGTGCTCGGCTGCACGGCGGAAGTGCAGCATGCCCGCACGATCCTCAAGCGCGGCACCTCGGCGGCGCAGCAGACGGCTTTGTATCGCCGCCTGCGCGACGAGGAAGGGGCCAGCCGCCTCGAAGCCCTGCGCGCCGTGGTGGGCTGGCTGGCGCAGGCCACGGCCGACGTCTAGCCGCCACAGACTGCCACGCTATAGTCGCGCCCGATGAGCGATGACGAGGTTTCCGAACGCGAGCCCCTGCGGCTGGATAAATGGCTGTGGCTGACGCGCTTCTGCAAGACGCGGGCAATCGGCCAGAAACTGGCGGGCAAGGGCCGCATCCGCATCAACGGCCGGGTGGTGGACAAACCCCATGCCCTGGTGCGGGTGGGCGACGTTCTGACCCTGCCGTTGCCGGCTGGGGTGAAGGTGATCCGGATATTGAGCCTGCCTGTGCGGCGGGGGCCGGCCGTGGAGGCGCAGGCAACCTACGACGTCGTGCCCTGACACCATCCGGTCCGCGAGGCGGGCTGCGGCATGGCGGCGCGGTGGGCGGAATCTGCTTGATCCGGCAATGTATGTATACGAATAATTGACCGGGATTAGCCCCTGTGCTACCCCACGCGCCGCTGCCGCCCCATATCAGGCAGCCCAACCGAAGCCAGCTTATTCCAGGGTTCCGCCGATGACCTACGTCGTGACCGAGCAGTGCATCAAGTGCAAGTACATGGATTGCGTCGAGGTCTGTCCGGTCGACTGCTTCTATGTCGGCGAGAACATGCTGGTGATCAATCCGGACGAATGCATCGATTGCGGCGTCTGCGAGCCGGAATGCCCGGCCGAGGCCATCCTGCCCGATACCGACAACCGGGCCGAGGCCTGGGTCGAGATGAACCGCGACTATGCCGCCAAATGGCCAAACATCACTCGCAAGGGCCAGGCGCCGGCCGATGCCGACAGCTGGAAAGGCGTGCCGGACAAATTCAAGCAGCATTTCAGCCCGAATCCCGGCGAAGGCACCAAGTAAGCCTCCGTCGGGCTGCAGCCAGCCCGATACAGCAGATTTCTACCATAGAGGGTAATCCAAATGGGTTGCCCGTCCTGTTCATTGCTGTCCACCCCGTCCGGGCTGTGGTATATTATGTAACGGAACAATAACCTCATCCGGCCATCATGCCGGGTGGGTGGGACCGGCTCCTGAACTGCGGACCATAAATTGCAGCTTTGGGTTGCGCCCGAGAGATTGGTTTCGACCAGCGCGGATTTTGCACAGGGTCCCAGGACCCTGACAGTCCCGTATTTGGCCGGACCGGCTCTTCCCGATAGGGGCACAACAGGCCGGATGGATTTGACAAGAAGCGAGGGTGGCCAGTGACCAAAGCCGCAAAGAAAGCCCCTGTGAGCAAAAAGAGCCCGGCCGGCAAGAAGCCGGCGGCCAAGCCTGCTGCCAAGGTGGCGGCCCGGGCGGCCGCGACGAAGAAGCCGGCCACGGTGAAGGCAAAGGCCCCGGCCAAACCGGCCGCGAAACCCACCGCCAAGGCGGCCCCGGTCAAGGCCAAACCCGCGGCCAAGGCCCCCGCCCCCAAGGCCGCGGCCAAACCGGCTGCGAAGCCGGCAACCCCGAAACCAGCCGCCAAGCCGGCAGCAGCAGCCGCGACGAAGAAAAAGGTCGAAGCCAAACCGGCCGCAAAACCCGCCACCAAGGCAGCCCCTGCACCTGTGCGGCCTTCGAAGCCGATGGCCGTCTCGGCCCCGCCGTCGCGGCCGCTGCCGCAGCCGGTGAAGCCGGCGGCTGCCGAACCCAAGCCGGTGCAGCAGCAGAAGCCGATCCAGCTCAAGCCGGTGCCGGCCAAGGTGAAGGTGGATTTCGCCGCCGGCGACCATGTCGTGTATCCGACCCATGGCGTGGGCAAGATCCTGCGCATCGAGCGGCAGATGATCGCCGGTTTCGAACTCGACCTGATGGTGGTGGAGTTCGAGCGCGACAAGATGACCGTGCGCGTGCCGCTGTCGAAGGTGAATTCGGTGGGCATCCGCAAGCTCAGCTCGCCGCAGAAGATGCGCACCGCGCTCGATACACTGAAGGGCCGCGCCCGCATCAAGCGCGCCATGTGGAGCCGCCGCGCCCAGGAATACGAGGCAAAGATCAACTCAGGCGATCCGGTCTCGATCGCCGAGGTGGTGCGCGACCTGCACCGCAATGCAGGCCAGCCCGACCAAAGCTATTCCGAGCGCCAGATTTATGAATCGGCGCTGGACCGCCTAGTGCGCGAACTGGCTGCCGTGGAGCGGATCGACGAGGATTCCGCCACCAAGAAGCTGGAAAAGATTCTCAAGATCGCGTGACCCGCGCGCCTGGACCGATCACACCGGGCGCGAAAAAATCACACGGCTTTTCGCTTCGCATTCCCCAGCGGGTCCGGTAGCATCGGTTGCCGGACCCGCTTTTCACTGGCCGATTCGTTAGGGACTTGTCCGCGCTGTATCCCGCTTCCGCCTCTTCCGGCGACCCCGCCGCGCCTCCTCCTGCCGCGCCCGCCCCTGCTGCGTCTTCTTCGGCAGCGACCTCTTCCGAGGCCTTTGCCGTTCTTCATCACAGTCGGCGCGTCTGGGCCGTGGCGGCCATTCATGCCGAAATCGACCGCCTGCGCGAGGCCCATAACGAACTGGCCGCGCGGCTGCTGCCTGGCGATCGCCTGGTCTATCTGGGCAACATGATCGGCCAGGGCCGGGCCACCGTCGAAACCCTCGATGAGCTGCTGGCCTTCCGGCGAGATTTCCTCTGCCTGCCCGGCGCCGAACCCGGAGACATCGTCTATCTGCGCGGCGCGCAGGAGGAGATGTGGCGCAAGCTGCTGCAGATCCAGTTCGCGCCCGGCCCCGGCGAGGTGTTCGACTGGATGTTGCGTCATGGGCTGGAGCCGGTGCTGCGCGGCTATGGCATGGACCCGGCCCAGGTGCGCGGCATCCTGCGCGAGGGCGCGGCGGGCATCAGCCGCTGGACCAACAGCCTGCGCGCCGCCATCCGCAAACATCCCGGCCATGACGACCTGTTCGGCTGCTTCCGCCGGGCCGCTTACACGGTCGGCGGCGAATTGCTGTTCGTGCATGCCGGCATCGATCCCACCGTGCCGCTGGCCACGCAATCGGACCAGCTATGGTGGGGGTCGCCGGCCTTCCGCAATTTCACCCAGCCCTATGGTGGTTTCCGCCGTGTGGTCAGCGGCGGCAACCCCCGCGGCGAGGGCGCACATCTGGATGCCTTCACCTGCTGCCTCGACGGTGGCGCCGGCTTTGGCGGACCGCTCAACGTGGCCTGCTTCTCGCTCGACGGCGCTATCGTTGAGAGTTTTGCCATCTGATATCTTCTCGACGATACCGCGCCAACACCTCTGGATGAAGCCCCGGCATCTTGCTATGGCTTGAACATGAACGAGCGCGCCACCCTGCACTCCCTTGTCGACGCCCTGCTGGCCGACCGGCACGATCTGCTCACCAATTATTTCGCCGAGCGCGGCGCGCGGCTGGAGGCCCTGGTCTGGTCGCCCGAGCGGACCGTCTGCGACTGCCCCCAGATCGCGTTCCTGATCGACTACTGGCAGAACCTGCGCAACGGCACGGATCTGCCGCCCGTCGACAGCATATCTCCCTTTGGTATGAAGCCCGCGCTGGGCCATATCGTACTGATCGACATGGTCGACGACGGCTGGGATGGCGTATTCCGGCTTTATGGCACCCGGGTGGCCGAGACCTATGGCGCCGATATGACAGGCCGGCGCATCTCTGAGATCGACGGCGGCAATTACGTGTCGCTGTTTTTCCGTGCCCTTTACCGCGCCGCCAGCCTGCGGCGGGAATCGCTCTATACCCACCACTTTCCGCCGCCCCATGTGGCCGTGGAATCGTGGCAGCGTATCATGTTACCACTCTGTGATGCCGAAGGCCGCGTGACGCGGTTTTTATGCAGCAATATCGCGGGTCCATGGCGCCCGCCTCATGCCAGGACGAAACTGCCCAGCCCCGCGTTCACGACAGCGTGACAGCCCACACGCAAGCGTGAGGTGATCCGCCGGGTCGCGAAGGGCGTAGAATTGGCAGACCAGCGAGGCTGCCATGACCCCAGAGCGCAATCACGCGGAACGGACGTCCTCCCCCGCCGCCGCGTCCCGGACCTCCCCTTCGTCGGAAGCCAGCGACCGCGCCTTCGTGCGCCGCGCGATGCGGCTGCCGCTGCTGTCGCCCGAAGAGGAAGCCGAACTCGCCAGCGCCTGGCGCGAGACCCAGAACCAGACCGCCCTGCACAAGCTGGTGGCGCCACATATGCGGCTGGTGATATCGACCGCCGTGCGTTTCCGGCATTACGGCCTGCCGCTGAACGACCTGATCCAGGAAGGCAACCTTGGCCTGATGCAGGCCGCGGCCCGCTTCGAGCCCGCACGCGGCGTGCGGTTCGCCACCTATGCGGCCTGGTGGATCCGCGCCGCGATTCAGGACTTCGTGCTGCGCAACTGGTCGATCGTGCGCACCGGCACAACGGCGGCGCATAAATCACTGTTCTTCAATTTGCGGCGCCTGCGCGCCAAGATCGAGCGCGGCGGCCGCGACGCGTTGACCGCCGAAGGCCGGCGCCAGCTCGCCCGCCAGCTCAATGTCAGCGAACACGATGTGCTGCACATGGAAAGCCGGCTGGCGGCCAGCGACCGCTCGCTGAATGCCGTGATCGGCGAGGATGGCGAGACCGACTGGCAGGACCTGCTGGTGGACGACCGCCCCAATCCCGAGGAAACGACCATCACCCAGCGCGACGCAAGATTGCGCAGCCGCTGGCTGGGCGAGGCCCTGGCCGCCCTGCCCGAGCGCGAACGCATGATCGTGCAGGCGCGCTTCTACAGCGAGGGCAACGTGACGCTGGAGCGGCTGGGCATCAAGCTCGGCATCTCGAAGGAACGCGTGCGGCAGCTGGAGCACCAGGCCCTGAAACGCCTGCGCCGCCATCTGGGCGATGTGCCGGGACTGCAGCCGAACCAGGTGTGAGTCATTGCGCTTTCGATATTCCTCTGCCTAGATTTAAACAGAGGGATTTGAACTATGCGCTGCTCTACATACTCCGCTATCGCGCTGATTGCTACCGCGCTTCTCATGCCATTATTTATCGCGTCGACAACTGCCCAGCCGATTGAAGATCGCTGCAGGCAACAACCACACCGCAGCTGCGTTACTCTCATTGCATTTGACACCGTACAGAAGCAAACTCATCCGTTTCATGTAAGCGGTAGCTTGTCCTTCCTTGCACCTGCCATTGCCAAACTGGGACAAGTAAAAGACGGGCTAGCCTTGGCATCATCGATTCCGGAAGCTGCCCTGCAGGCGGTTGCCATTGCCCGTATTGCTGAAGTGACGCGTGACGACGCCCTGTTCGATCAGGCCAATATTATCCTTCAGAAGCTCACAACCGAGGATCAAAAAAACCTTGCAAAGCAAGGCGTCGCAGAAGCATTGGCCCGCGCAGGCCAGACTGAACGCGCGGCAGCAATCGCTGAAACCATGCCACCAACCGGCTTTCGAACCCGAGTCTACAGCTATATTGCTGCCTACGAGGAAGGCGACAGACATATGCAGAAGTCCCTAGAACTTCTGCGTGCCGCCCCAGTGATTTTAAAAGCTAGCGGACTTTCCAGAATTGCTGCTCGACACAACAACAAGGCCATTGCCGATGAGGCAGTCACAGCCGCACGTGATGCAAAGAACAAAAGCGAATCCGCTCAGGCGCTGGCAGAGATTGCTTACATCCTTGGCGATTACACCCTCATAACGGAAGCAGCCGGCATGGCCAAAAACATGCCGATCGGAACGCGTCTGGTAATTGCACAATTACAAGCCAGTCTAGGCGATATTGCACCAGCTTTCGATATCATCCTGCCTGTCCCAGATATAGATGTTCGAGCTTACATTTTGTCGAATATCGCATTTAATATGCGTTGAAAAATGATCAGCTCGATCACTCCACCAGCTTGACCCGTTCACCCGGCTTGATCGTCTCCCCTTCGCGCAGGCCGTTGAGCACACGGAACTGCTCCAGCTTGAAACGGCCGAAGGGAAGCTGTTCGGCGAATTTCTCCACCGTGTCGCCCTGCCGCACCGGCACGATTTTCAGCCGCAGCGGCTTGATCGCCTTCGCCTCGGCCTCGGAGAGGTATTTCAGCGTGTTCACGCTGCGGATCATGGCCGGTTCGATTTTGCTCAGGCCGCCGGCCGGCGCGATAATTACGAAACGCAGGATCGCATCGGTGGGAAAACCGACGGCGACGAAACGCACATCGGCGCTGCCGCCGCTTTTCATCTGCACGCGCGCCGAACCGGTGGCTGCCGGCATGCCGCCCACCGTGATCGCCTCGGCATTGCCAAGGCGCAGGTTGGGCACCCAGAGCCGGGTGAGGTAGTCGAGCGCGTTGCGCGACCCCTGCACCTTGCGCTTGTCGCGCTCCATGTCGAATTGCAGCTTGCCGCCATTGCCGCTGGCGATCACCGCGTCGCTGCTGTTGGAAATGCGCCAGTCGTCGGGTACCGAGAAGCTGAGACGAAGATCGGGATGCATGAAGGTGGTGCCGCGCACCACGCCTTCCTTCGGATCGTCGCCATAGAGCATGCCGTTGATGCGGTCGAGATATTCGTCGCGGCGATAGACCGGGCTGGCGGGGAACTCATTGGCCGCCGCCATCGCCTCGCGCACGCGCTGCGGCCCGCCGGGATGGGTAGCAAACAGGTCGTTCACGCGATCGCGACCAGCCTGGCCGGCCATTTTGGTCGCCAGCTCGCTGTAGTCGCTCAAGCTTTGCAGGAAGGCGGCCTGGGCATCGGGCGCATAGCCCACGCGGGCGAGCAGCTTCACGCCGATGGTATCGGCTTCCAGTTCGTTCTCGCGGCTGAAACTGGCGAGATAGGCACCGCCGGCAACGCTGCCGAGCTGGCCGATCAGATCGCCGGCGCCTGAACCCAGGAAGATCGAACCGAGGATCGATGCTCCCGCGACGCCCAGATTGGTGAAAACCGACTTGTCGTAACGCTGCTCGGAATGATGCGCGATGACGTGACCGATCTCGTGCCCCAGTACGCCGGCCGCCTCGGCCTCGTTGTTGGCGATCGCCAGCGTGCCCCGCGTGATATAGACGTAGCCGCCCGGCAGGGCGAAGGCATTCACCACCGGGGAATTGAGCACGGTGAAGGTGAAATCGCTGGCCGGCTGGCCCGACTGGGCGGCGATGCGCCCGGCGATGCCTGCGACATAGGCGCCGATCTCCGGATCGTCATAGGGTCCGCCGAATTCCTTCAGGACCTTGGGGTGCTCCTGCGCGCCGAGTTTCTTCGCATCCTCGGGCGACATGAAAATCTGCGCCGCCGCCCGGTCCGGAACAGCGGCCGGAAGCGCAAGCCCGCAGGCCAGCAGAAGGACGGCAAAAAAACGGCGGAGCATGGTCTCAAAGCCCCTTGAACATGGCGGCCCGCTTCTCGACGAAACTGGCAACGCCTTCCTTCACGTCCTCGCTGGCCATCAGGCGCTGTTGTGTCGGATGGAAATCGGCCACGGCGGCAGCCGGGCCATCCTCCACGGCAAGGCGGGCGTTGCGCAACGTGGCGCTGACCGCCAGCGGCGCCTGGGCGGCGATGCGATGCGCCATGCGCATGGCCTCTTTCAACTGGCCGCCGGGCTCGGTGACTTCCTGCACGAAGCCGAGCCGAAGCGCGGTGGCGACATCGAATTCATCGCCAGTGAGCAGATAGCGCATGGCATTGCCCCAGCCGGCGCGCTCGACCATGCGGATGGTGGCGCCGCCGGTGGCCATGATGCCACGTTTCACTTCCAGCTGGCTGAAACGGCAATCGCTGGATGCCACCACGATATCGGCAGCCAGCATCAGCTCGATGCCGATGGTGAAGGTGATGCCCTGCACGGCGGCCACCACCGGCTTGGTGCGGAAAGGCGGCAGGTTGTTGCAGGGATCGATCTGGCCCGGCTCGACCAGCAGGTTTTCGCTGCCCATCAGCGGCGCGACTTTCGGCAGGTCGAGACCGGCAGTGAAATGCGGCCCTTCGGCATAGAGCACGGCGACGCGCGCCTCGACATCGGCCTCGAAGGCCGTATAGGCGGCGGCAAGTTCGCGCAGCATCTTGGGCGTGAAGCCGTTCAGCTTGGCCGGCCGGTTCAAGCCGATAAGGAACACCACACCATCGCGGCTGGTGAGAATTTCGCCGTCGGGGTGATGCTGATACTGCTGGGCCGCACTCATCAAGAATATTCCTCCACCTGTACGGGCCGACTTTTCCACAGCGAGGCCGATGCGGGCAAGACGGGCGCCATGCTCCCGCGATATAATGCGGTTTCGTGGCGGAAGCAGGGCGGGTACGAGACCGGGATGCCGGATTTCGCGTGGGAAATCAAACTGGCGGGTGCAACGGATGCACCGGTCTGCGGCGTGGACGAGGCCGGCCGCGGTCCGTTGGCCGGGCCGGTGGTGGCCGCCGCCGTGATCCTGGACCGGCGCCGGACCAGCCGCGAGCTGCTGGCCGGAATCGACGATTCCAAGAAACTGAACGAAGGCCGCCGCGAAAAGCTGTTCGCCGCGCTGCGTGCGCAGGCTGCGACGGGCCATGCCGTGATCGGCATCGGCGGCGCCAGCGTGGCCGAAATCACGCAGCTGAACATCTTTCACGCCACCATGCTGGCGATGCAGCGCGCGGTGACGGCTTTACGCGTGACGCCCGCCCATGTCCTGGTCGACGGCAAACATTGCCCGAAGCACCTGGCCTGCCCGGCCACCGCCATCGTCGATGGTGATGCCCTGAGCCTGTCCATCGCCGCCGCCTCCATCGTCGCCAAGGTGGTGCGCGACCGCGCGATGACGAAACTGCACCTGCGCTACCCGGCCTATGGCTGGGACCGCAACAAGGGTTACGGCACCGCTGCGCACCAGGCCGGGCTGAAGCGCGCCGGCATTTCGCCCCACCACCGACTAGGTTTTGCGCCTGTGCAGCAGCAAATGACTCTAGATATAGAATTAACCAATTAATAAGCTAAAGAATCTAATGACTTGCGGGTCGTTTTAGGGGGATGATCCGCAGATGGCTCCGACACTCACCGACCAGGCCCGCAGGGCGCTTCGCAAGGGCCATCTCAGTCTGGTCAAGACGAGCCCCGATGCGGGTCGCCGTACCACCCGCGCCAAGCCGCTGGTGGCCAAGCCGGCCAAGGCCGAAATTGCCCAGCCCTTGCCGCATCCCGATCTGCCGCTGGACAAGATCCTGATCGGCGAATGCATCGCCAAGATGAACAGCCTGCCGGAAGGCAGCATCGACTGCATCTTCGCCGACCCGCCCTACAACCTGCAGCTTTCCGGCGAACTGCGCCGGCCGAACGACAGCGTGGTGGATGCCGTCGACGACGACTGGGACAAGTTCGATTCCTTCTCGGATTACGATGCCTTCTCGAAAGCCTGGCTGCAGGCCGCCCGCCGGCTGCTGAAGCCCAACGGCACGATCTGGGTGATCGGCAGCTACCACAACATCTTCCGCCTGGGCGCGCAGTTGCAGGACCTGGGTTTCTGGATGTTGAACGACGTGGTGTGGCGCAAGACCAACCCGATGCCGAATTTCCGCGGCAAGCGCTTCACCAACGCGCATGAAACGCTGATCTGGTGCGCAAAGGATCAGGCCGCGCGCAACTACACCTTCAACTACGACGCCATGAAGGCGCTGAACGACGACCTGCAGATGCGGTCGGACTGGTTGATCCCGATCTGCTCGGGCAACGAACGCCTGCGCGGTGAAGACGGCGCCAAGGCGCATCCGACGCAGAAGCCCGAAGCATTGCTGCATCGTGTGATCATCGCTTCGACCAAGCCGGGCGATGTGATCCTGGATCCCTTCTTCGGTTCGGGCACCACCGGCGCCGTGGCCAAGCGCCTGGGCCGGCATTACATCGGCATCGAGCGCGAACAGCGTTACGCCAAGGCGGCCGAGCGCCGCATCGGCACGGTGCAGCCTTCCGCGCCCGACGACGTGGAAGTGACACGATCCAAGAAGGACGAACCCCGCGTGCCGTTCGGCTGGGTGGTGGAGCGCGGCCTGCTGGCGCCGGGCACGGTGCTGGTCGATCCCTCGCGCCGCTTCTCGGCCAAGGTGCGCGCCGATGGCAGCCTGGCCAGCGGCGACGCCGTCGGTTCGATCCACAAGATCGGCGCCCATGTCATGGGTGCCACCGCGTGTAATGGCTGGGTCTTCTGGCACATGCAGGTGGAAGGCAAGCTGGTGCCGATCGACATCCTGCGCCAGAAGCTGCGCGCCGAGCTGGCCTGAAGCCGCCCCAAGCCGGTTTTCCACAGCAAAGGCACGATCTACACCCATCCGTGCTGGCCTCCGCGCCAGCACGGATGCTAACGTCCGCCGGCCCTGAGACGGACGATTGGGGGATCACCGCTTGGACGATCAGTCCGGCATCTCGCCGGCCCTGCTGCAACGCCTGATGGATGACGACGAGTCGCTGCTGGACCGGCACGACCCGAAGGTGGAGGCGTTGCTGATCGAACGGCTGTATCACAACAGCTTCGCCACGCGGTATCTGCCGATCCCGATGCTGTTCGGCGCCTTCGTCATGTA
The DNA here is from genome assembly GCF_046297595.1 of Ferrovibrio sp. Lineage (GTDB taxonomy): Bacteria > Pseudomonadota > Alphaproteobacteria > Ferrovibrionales > Ferrovibrionaceae > Ferrovibrio. Next base: position 599,613 of record NZ_JBKBHT010000002.1, on the reverse strand, counting down.
CAAGGAATACCTGACCTGGTGGCATATCGCCGGACTGACGCTGCTCTATGCCGCCGGCACCTTCTATCTGGATTACCAGCGCGACCGCTACACCAACTCCGCACCGCTGATCACTGGCGGCGGCGACTGGGGTCTGCGCTTCACCTTCGGGTCGGCCATCACCGGCATCACCTGGGGCCTGCTGGGCTGGTTCTGTTATCCGCCGGGCGATTTCGCGCTGCAGGCCGTGCTGGGTGTGGCCTGGGCCGGACTGCTGATCAGTGCGATGAGCACGCGCGCGGTGCATCTGCCGGCCTTTTACGCCTTCATGATCACGATGTCGGTACCGCCCTATGCCCGCGCCATACTGGAAGGCGAACCGAGCGCGATCTACATGTCGTTCTTCGGCATCATCCTGATGCTGTCGCTCAGCTTCGTCGCGCAGGTGAACAACCGGCGGGAACGCTTCGCCATCGCCCTGCGCCTGCGCAATGCCAACCTGATCGGCGACCTGGACCGCGCGCGCGTCGTGGCCGAAAGCAGCCGCGCCGAAATCGAGCGCGCCTATCGCGGCATGCTGGGTGAGTTCGCTGCCGCCCAGCGGCTGTCCGGCCATGGCAGCTGGAGTTGGCAGACCGCGCCCGAGCAGATCGGTTGGTCGGATGAATTCTATCGCCTGCTGGGCCTGGCGCCGCAATCCTGCCCCGCCGCGCTGGCCGCCTGGCTGGAACGCGTGCATCCCGACGATCGTGATATCGTGCGCGGCCATTACCAGCGCCTGCGTGCCGGCGCCGCCCGCGACCATGTCCGCTTCCGGCTCAATGACCGCGACCGCGCCGACCGCTTCCTGCAGGCCCTGGGCGAAAGCGAACGCGACGCGGATGGCCAGGTGGCACGCATCCACGGCATCCTGCAGCCGGCGGAAAATTAAGCCTCAGTCGAGGCCGAACACCTTCAGCCGCACCAGATCGGGCCGGCGTTCGCCGATGGCGACAGCCAGCCTGTGCACCAGCCACTGCAATGAAGGATCGGCTGTTTCGAAGCGCATCGCCGTGCGCATGTAATAGGCGGAGGCATCGACGGTTTCGCCAGCCGCCAGCCGCGCCATCACCTCAGGCGAACCGATGCGCAGGCCGCGACTCCACACCTCGATGCGCCCGCCCGCGTCGGTTTCCAGCATGTAGCGTGCATCCAGGTCGGCCAGTCCATCGGGCCGCAGCACCTGCCAGTCCGCGCCGCCGGCCAGCACGCGGCCCTGCAGCCGGCCGGAAAAACGCCCGCCGGTGATCGGCACGCAACGGCGCTCGCCGGTTTCCGCGCGGCCGACGCTCTGCGGCGCGGCGACTTCGACATCCAGTTCAAGCAACGGCGTGAACATGCTTCCTCCCTTTTGCCGGAGGAAGGCTAGGCAAATCAGGCCCGGAGGTCCACCCCAAGCGCTGCCGCGACGGGGCCAAGGGCCGCGGCGGGCATGGCGGCCACCTGCAGGCCGGCCAGTTCGCGCTCGGCCTCGGCGAACATCTTGTCCATCTCGATGCGGTCCTTGCGGGGAATATTCGGATGCAGGCCGGTCTCGCGCAGCTTGCGCATGATCTTCTTCAATTCCTTCAGCATCCCCATCGCCTCGCTTTTCAGCGCGGCAAGATCATTGCCCTGGGCCGGAGCAGGAGCCGCAGCAGCCGAAGCTTGTGGTTTGGCCTGCTCACCGGCTTTCGCTTCGGCCGCGGTCGCCGACGCGCTGCCGGCCGACGCCGCCAATCCCGCGCCGCCGGCACTGCCGCCGGCCGCGGCCAGCGCTCTGCCGAGTTCGCGCGCCGCGTCACGGATTTCCTTGGCCACCTTGCGCGCCAGTTTCGCGTCGCCGGTGGCCGCCGCCGAACCGGCGGCGAGTTTCAGCGCCTCCAGCCGCGCCTTCAGCCGTTCCAGCTTGCGGCGCGCAGCCTCTTCGGCGGCTTTGCTCTTGCTGCTTTTCAGCTCGTGCAGAATCTCGTCGAGTTTCTGCTCGGCGTCGGTTTTCGGACGGGGGGTCTTCAGGCCGGCCAGCGCCTCGCGCGCGGCCAGCAGGCTTTTGGGAACGGCATTCCCGGCAATCTCGGCGACCATTCTGGCCTCCTGCTTGCTGTCTGTGTCGCCGCCGGCTTCTGCCGGACGGCAGGGCCATTCTAGGCCCGGATCGTTAACACACCACAAAAAAAGACGGCGCATCCGGGGGGATACGCCGCTGAGTCTGGGGGGAAGGGAAATAACGCTGAACGTACTGACCCTTACGGGTCGGGAAACTCTTTGGCCCTGACAGGCCGGGAAAACTCAGTTCATCACCTTCCAGCTGCCATCGGGCTGGCGGCAGGCAGTGCCATACCCCTGCTGGGTCTGGCCGCCGACCGTGATGGTCTGCTGGAATTCGCGGCAATACTCGCCGCTGCGCGCCTGATACGCCGGCTGCGGCACCACGGTGCCGGCATTGCCGCTATCGGGGTTGCGCCAGGATACCTGGGTGCCGGACGGCGTGCTCTCAAACGCGCGCTGGTTGGCGCGGTCCATATAGCTGCGGTCGGCGCGGTCGAGCGACTTGCCGACCTCCGAACCGAGCAAGGCACCGATCAGCGTGCCGGCCGCGACGCCGACCAGCTGGCCGGTGCCCTTGCCGAACTGCGCGCCGGCGACGGCGCCACCGACACCGCCGAGCACGGTACCGACATTCTGCTTCGGTCCGCTGTCGGTGGAGCAGGCGGCCAACAGGCCGGCGATGCCGAGGACAGCGGCGAAAGAGGTGAGACGCTTGGATGAAGCGATCATGGCTGGAGGAACCCCAAAGACATGCCCATGGCGGGCACGGGGAAGAATCTCGGCCCCGATTACGGCGGGATTGCGGCGCAGATTTGGTATTGTTGCGTCACTGCGCTATATGTGCGGCGCCGGCTTTGTTGCCAATTAAGATTGATTATCAAAGGTTTGAACCAGACATGGATGCCTTTTCCAACCCTTTCGCCCTGTTCGCCGAGTGGCTGGCCGAGGCGGAGAAGAGCGAACCCAACGATGCCAATGCCATGGCGCTGGCCACGGCCGACACCGACGGCCTGCCCAATGTGCGCATGGTGCTGCTGAAAGGCCATGACGAACGCGGCTTCGTCTTCTACACCAATTTCGAAAGCCAGAAGGGCCGCGAGATCCTCGCCAACAAGCAGGCGGCGGCCGTGTTCCACTGGAAAAGCCTGCGCCGGCAGGTGCGCCTGCGCGGACAGGTGAGCGTGGTGAGCGATGAAGAGGCCGACGCCTATTTCGCCTCGCGCCCGCGCGACAGCCGCATCGGCGCCTGGGCCTCGCAGCAGTCGCGCCCGCTGGAAGGCCGCTTCGCGCTGGAAGCCGCCGTGGCAAAATATGCTGCCAAATACGCCATCGGCGAAGTGCCGCGTCCCTCCTACTGGTCGGGCTTTCGCATCGCGCCGAGTTATCTGGAATTCTGGGCCGACCGGCCCTTCCGCCTGCATGACCGGCTGGTCTACCGCCGCAGCGGGGACTCGTGGGCCACGGAGCGGCTGTTTCCCTGATGGCCGGACCCAGCGCCTATGTGCCGGCCGACCCCGCGCTGAAGGCGCGGCTGATGCGGCGCGCCACCTATGCCTCGGTGATCGTCGCCGCCCTGCTGATCGCGGCGAAGCTGGCAGCCTGGCTGGTCACGGGATCGGTGTCGCTGCTGGCATCTTTGGTCGACAGCCTGCTCGATGCGCTGGCCTCTCTGGTCAACCTGCTGGCGGTGCGCCACGCGCTCACGCCGGCCGATGACGAGCACCGCTTCGGCCACGGCAAGGCGGAAGCGCTGGCCGGCCTGGGCCAGGCGGCGCTGATCGCCGGCTCGGCGCTGTTCCTGGTGGTGGAATCCATCGATCGGTTGCTGCACCCGCAGCCGGTGGAACAGAGCGCGGCCGGCATCGCCGTGATGGTGTTTTCCATCGCGATGACCGGCGCGCTGGTGCTGTATCAGCGTCATGTGGTGAAACAGACCGGTTCGCTGGCCGTGTCGGCCGACCGTTTGCATTACGTGGGCGACCTTGCTACCAACCTCGCGGTGATCGCCGCCCTGGTACTGGCCAGCCGCGGCGACTTCGCCTGGTTCGATCCGGTCTGCGCGCTGGTCATTGCCGCAGTGATCCTGAAAAGCGCCATCGACATCGTGCGCGGCGCCCTGCATCACCTGATGGACCGCGAGATGGCCGATGCCGACCGCGAGCAGATCCTGGCCGTGGTGCGCGCGCATCCGGAAACCCGCGCCCTGCACGACCTGCGCACACGGCAGGCCGGCAACCAGGTGTTCATTCAGTTCCACCTGGAATTGGACCCCGAGCTCTCGCTGCGCGAGGCGCACCGGATTTCCGACGAGATCGAGCAGAAATTGCTCGATCTGTTCCCCGGTGCCCAGGTGATCATCCACCAGGACCCGGCCGGCTATGACGAACCCCAGGCCGATTTCGTGACCCGCGACGGCAGCCCTCGGCATTAAGCCGCCCCAAGGCATTGCCCGGCCATTGATCGGCCCGGCGGCTGGCCGGTATGGTGCCGCCCGTCATTTATGCATTCCGCGTCGTTTCGGGGGAAACATGACCTGTCTGCGTGTTCTGCGCCTGGCCGCGCCGGCTATCCTGCTTGGCCTGCTGTTCAGCCTGCCGGCCGAAGCCGCCACCGCCATCGACGGCAAGGCGCTGAACATCCTGTGGGTGCTGCCCTTTGCCGGCATCCTGCTCTCGATCGCGCTGATGCCGCTGTTCACGCCGCATTTCTGGCATCACCATTACGGCAAGGTCGCCGCCTTCTGGGGTCTGTGCGTGATCGTGCCCTTCGCGCTGCAATTCGGTTCGCTGCCCACCGGCCATGTGCTGCTGGAAGTGGCGCTGCATGAATACATCCCCTTCATCATCCTGCTGTTCGCGCTATTCACGGTTGCCGGTGGCGTGCGTCTGACCGGCAACCTGCATGGCTCGCCCAGCCTGAACACCGCCATGCTATTCATCGGCACCGTGCTGGCGAGCTGGATGGGCACCACCGGCGCCTCCATGCTGATGATCCGCCCGCTGATCCGCGCCAACGACAACCGCAAGCACAATGTGCATGTGGTGATCTTCTTCATCTTCCTGGTATCGAATATCGGCGGCGCGCTGACCCCGCTGGGCGATCCGCCGCTGTTCCTGGGCTTCCTGAAGGGCGTGAATTTCTTCTGGACGACCCAGGCGTTGTTCATGCCCACGCTGGTCGTGGTCGTGGTGCTGCTGGGCGTGTTCTACGCCATCGACAGCTATCTCTACCGCAAGGAAGGCATCGTGAAGGCCGATCCGACGCCGGACAGCCCGATCGGCATCGAGGGCGGCGTCAACCTGATTCTGCTCGGCGCCGTGATCCTGGCCGTGCTGATGTCAGGCACCTGGAAGCCCGGCGTCACGCTCAGCGTCTTCGGCATCGGCGTCGAGCTGCAGAACCTGGCGCGCGACCTGCTGCTGCTGGCCATCGCATTCGCCTCGCTGAAACTCACCGAGGCGCAGACGCGCGCCGATAACGGTTTCACCTGGGGCCCCATCGCGGAAGTGGCCAAGCTGTTCGCCGGCATCTTCGTCACCATCATCCCAGCCATCGCCATCCTGCGCGCCGGTACCGAGGGCGCCCTGGGCGGCCTGGTCAGCCTGGCCTCCAATGCCGACGGCTCGCCCAACAACGTGATGTATTTCTGGCTGACCGGCGTGCTGTCGAGCTTCCTCGACAACGCCCCGACCTATCTGGTGTTCTTCAACATGGCGAGCGGCGACGCCGCCACCCTGATGGGTCCGCTGGCCACAACCCTGCTGGCGATTTCGGCCGGCGCAGTGTTCATGGGCGCCAATTCGTATATCGGCAATGCCCCCAACTTCATGGTGAAGGCCATCGCCGAGGAAATGAGCGTGAAGATGCCGAGCTTCTTCGGCTACATGGTCTGGAGCAGCGCCATCCTGCTGCCGTGTTTCGCGCTGGTGACCCTGCTGTTCTTCCTCTGAGCGGAAACCTCAGCGCTTCTGCGGCACCGCTTCCGGCGGCTCGGGATCATCGAAGGTGGCCCAGCCGGTTTCGCCGCCGGTGCTGGTCGACGGCAGGGTTTCGGGCTGGATTACCTGGTGCATATAGGCCTTTGCGAGAAAATTCGCCGTGATCGGCGCCGTCAGGAACAGGAACAGCGTGATCAGCAGTTCATGCACGGTGAAGCCGCCGCCGAAGGCCGCAAAATACACCATGGACGCGAGCAGCGTACCGCCGACGCCCAGGGTGGTGGCTTTGGTGGGGGCATGCAGACGGCTCATCAGGTCGGGTAGCTTGATCAGGCCATAAGAGCCGACCAGGGCGAAAATGCCGCCGACCACGATCAGGAAGGAAACCAGCAGTTCAAAGAAGATCATCATGTCGCGCCCTCACTCGATGATGTCGCCGCGCAGGACGAATTTGCAGAAAGCCACGGTGCCGATGAAACCGACCATGGCAAACAACAGGGCAGCTTCGAAATACATCGCGGTGGCCTGACCGATGCCGAACAGAACAAGCAGGGCGATGGCGTTGATCACCATGGTGTCGAGTGCCAGGATGCGATCCGTAGCACTGGGGCCTTTCGCCAGACGCCAGAGATTCATCAGCAGCGCCAGCGAGACGGCAGCAAAGCCAAAAGTCAGGGCATAGCCGATCATCAGAATATCTCCTTCAGCCGGGCTTCGTAGCGCTGCTTGATATCCGCAACGGTCGCCTGCGGGTCGCCGCTGTCAAGGCAATGCACCAGCAGGCTGCGATGATCGGAAGACAGATCGCAACTGACAGTACCCGGCGTCATGGTGATGGTGCCGGCCAGCACGGTGATCGCTTCCGGGCTGCGCAGATCGAGCGGAACGGTGACGAACCGCGTGCGCAGCCGGTCGTTGCGCCGGAACAGGATCAGGTAGGCCACCTGCAGATTGGCCACCACAATGTCCCACAGCACCAGGAAAAAATAGGATACGGCCTTGCCATAACTGCGGATACGCGGAGCATCCGGCCAAAAGGCGCTGGTGAACATCGGGATCAGCCAGCCGAGAATCAGGCCGAGCAGCAGTCCGCCGAGGCTGAAACTGTTCAGCAGCAGCAGCCACACAACCGCCAGGACAAGGGTGAGGACCGGATGCGGCAGCCAGGCCTGTAGAAAGCCGCGGCTGTCCTTCGTTTCTTTTGTCGCCATGCGCACCTCCCTCACCGCTTCACGATTGCTTCGGGACCCAGAACGGCACGGATATATTCGCCCGGCGCAAAAAGCTGCGCCGCGGTGGCCTCAAGATAGGCCATCACCGGGCCGGCAAAGGCGGTGAGCGCCACCGTGCCGCCCAGCAGCAGCCCGGCAGCCACCATGGGCAGGGCCGGACGCGCCACAGGCTCGGGTTCGATCACGCTGGGAAACGCCGCGCTTTTCCAGAACAGCAGGCTGCCGGCACGTGCAAAACCCAGAATGCAGAGCAGCGACGTGGTCAGTACCACCAACCAGATCCAGACCATCGCCGTGTCGCCGCGCGCGCTGTCGAGAATCAGCAGCTTGCCGACAAAGCCGCTGAGAGGTGGCATGCCGGCCATCGCGATAGCGGCGAGAAAGAACAGCGAGGCCAGAATACCGAGCTGGGCGAAGCCGGGGGCGGCTGTCACGCTGTCGCCCAGTCCCGGCCGCCGTTCGGCAATCAGATCCACGACCAGGAACAGGCCGGCGGCCACCAGGGTGGAATGCAGCAGGTAATACAGCGCGGCCGTCATAGCCTCGGGCGTGAACAGGGCAACGGCCGTAAGCAACGTGCCCATCGAGCCGATCACCGCGAAAGCCGCCATGCGCCCAAGATTGCGCGCCGCCATCACGCCGGCCATGCCGATCACCAGCGTGACCAGCGCGGCGGGCAACAGCCACGGCGCGGCCAGCCAGGCCGAGGTGCCGGCATCGGCACCGAAGGCCAGGGTGTAAAGCCGGATGATCGAATAGGCGCCCACCTTGGTCATGATGGCGAACAGCGCCACCACCGGCGCCGGCGCGTTGGCATAGGTGCCGGGCAGCCAGAAATGCAGCGGCACGAGTGCCGCTTTCACAGCGAACACCAGCAACAGCAGCAGCGCGCCGACCTGTAGCAGCGCCTGGCTGCCGGGTTCCACCAGCGGGACCTTCACCGCCAGATCGGCCATGTTCAGCGTGCCGGTGACGCCGTAGAGCAGGCCCACTGCCACCAGGAACAGCGTGGAGCCGACCAGGTTGATCACCACATACTGCACGCCGGCGCCCAGGCGTTTAGCACCGCCGCCATGCAGCATCAGACCATAGGAGGCGATCAGCAGCACCTCGAAGAAGACGAAGAGGTTGAACACGTCGCCGGTGAGGAAGGCACCGTTGATACCCATGAGTTGGAACTGGAACAGGGCATGAAAATGCCAGCCTTTGCGATCCCAGCCATGGGAGGCATAGACCAGCACGAACAGGGCCAGCACCGAGGTGAGCAGCACCATCATCGCCGACAGGCGGTCGAGCACCAGCACGATGCCGAACGGTGCCGGCCAGTTGCCCAGGGCATACATCTGCGGTGGCCCGGCAGCGGCCATGGCGACGAGCGCAACGGATAAGGCCAGCAAGGCCGCCGTACCGGCCAGGGAGAAGATGCGCTGCAGAACGATGTCGTGGCGCATGGCCAGCACAATCAGCGGCGCCAGCATCGCCGGCAGCACGATGGGAAGGATGACCCAGTGGTTGGCGAGATCGTTCATGCCGCTCACCGCGCCTCGGCCGGGCTGCCGTCGGCCGGACGGTCATCGACATGATCGCTGCCGCTTTCCAGGTAGCTGCGCAACGACAGCACCACCACCAGCGCGGTCATGCCGAACGAGATCACAATGGCCGTCAGCACCAGGGCCTGCGGCAGCGGATCGGTATAGCCCGGCGCGTCATCGCTGATGATCGGCGGCAGGTTGACCACCAGCCGGCCCATGGAAAACAGGAACACGTTGATCGCATAGGACAGCAGCGCCAGGCCGAGCACGACCGGAAAGGTGCGGCCACGCAGCAGCAGGTAGACTCCGGATGCAGTCAGGATGCCGACGGCGCTGGCAACGAGCAGTTCCATGTCACTTCCCCCTTAGGACTTCGCCGGATCGGTCGCACCCGATGGATCGACATCCATCGGCGCTTCGTTGACCGGCAGGCGTTCGGCCTTGCGCCCGACGCGCGAGAGATTGGCCAGCGCCAGCATCACCGCGCCTACCACGGTGAAGAAAACGCCGAAATCAAAGGCCATGGCAGTGGCCAGTTCGAACTTTTCCAGCAGCGGCAGCTTCACATAGCCGAAATCGCTGGTCAGGAACGGACGGCCGGCCAGCCAGGCACCGATGCCGGTGAGACCGGCTGCCAGAACGCCAACGCCGATCAAGCCGTGATAGTCGAAAGTCATGCGCTGCTGCGCCCAGGCAAAGCCGCTGGCCATGTATTGCATGATCAGCGCGATAGCGACCACCAGGCCGGCGATGAACCCGCCGCCGGGCTGATTGTGGCCACGCAGGAATATGAAAGCACCGACCATCAACGCCAGCGGCAACATCAGCCGCGTAGCGACCACCAGCATCATCGGGTGGCGGTCATGCGCGCGTGCCTGATCCGGCAGCCAGGCCGCAAGACGCTGGCCGGTGGAGCCGCGCAGGGCGCCATCCAGCAGGGCGAAGATCGCCAGCCCAGCGATACCCAGCACGATAATCTCGCCAAAGGTATCGAAGCCGCGGAAATCAACCAGGATCACGTTGACCACATTGGTGCCGCCGCCGCCCGGATAGGATTGCGCCAGGTGGTAATCGGAAATGGTGGTGAAATCCCGCGTCATCACTGCCCAGACGATGCCGCCGATTCCTAGGCCGGCCAGCACCGCAAGCATGGCATCGCGCAGGCGACGGCCGGTACTGCTTTCCACTGGGGTTTCCTTGGGCAGCAGGTTAAGCGCCAGCAACAGCAGGATCGTGGTGACGACCTCGACGGAGATCTGGGTCAGCGCCAGATCCGGCGCCGACAGGTAGATAAAGCCGAGCGACACGACCAGGCCGATCACGCTGGTGAGCACCAGCGCCAGCAGCCGGCGGCGATGCAGCAGCGGCAGGGCGATGCAGGCACCCAGCAACAGCGCCCAGCCGGCAACCGCGACCGGGGAAATGGGCAGCAGGTCGCGCAGGCCGGCGACATGGCTGCCGGAGAAATAGGTGGTGAAGCCGACCGCCAGGATGGCCAGCAGCATCGCCACGATATAGCGCTGCAGCGAACCGTTATGCAGACCGTCGACGACAGTGCCGCACAATGCGGTCAGCGCCGCGAACAGACGGTCGAAGATGCGCTTCGCTTCCGGACGCGGCAGGCGCAGCCAGACCAGTGTGGCGCGCTCGTAACGCCACAGCACCAGCAGGCCGGCAACCACGGCAACCGCGCTCATGCCCAGGGCAGGCGTGAAGCCGTGCCATAATGCCAGATGATAGTCGGGCAGTGCCCCGCCGGTCACCGCGCCAGCCGTCGCCGCCACCAGCGGGCCGGCGATGACGGCCGGAAACAGGCCGATCAACACCACCAGAACGACCAGCAGCGCAGGCGGCAACCACATGCCGACGGGCGGATCATGCGGGTGGTTTGGATAGTCGTTGCGTGTCGGCCCGAAAAAGACGTGCAGGATATAGCGGAAGGAATAGGCCACCGAGAACACCGCGCCGAGCGTGGCGAGCAGAGGCACCAGCCATGACTGGCCAAACCACACGGTATGCGCCGCTTCCTCCAGCATCATTTCCTTCGACAGAAAGCCATTCAACAGGGGAATGCCGGCCATCGAGGCTGCAGCCAGAGTGGCAAGAGTGGCGGTGATCGGCATCAGCGCGGCGAGTCCGCCCAGCCGGCGCACGTCGCGCGTGCCGGTCTCGTGGTCGACGATGCCAGCCGACATGAACAAAGCCGCCTTGAAGGTGGCATGGTTGATGATGTGGAACACGCCGGCCACGGCCGCCATCGGCGTGCCGAAGCCGAATAGCATGGTGACGAGGCCGAGATGGCTGACGGTGGAAAATGCCAGCAAGCTTTTCAGATCGTCGCGGAACAGGGCGATCCAGGCGCCAAGCACCATGGTGACCAGCCCGGCCGTGGCCACCAGATAGAACCAGGCCTCGGTGCCGGCCAGTGCCGGCCACATCCGCGCCAGCAGGAAGATGCCGGCCTTCACCATGGTGGCGGAATGCAGATAGGCGCTGACCGGCGTTGGCGCGGCCATGGCATGCGGCAGCCAGAAATGGAACGGGAACTGCGCGGATTTGGTGAAGCAGCCGCCCAAGATCAGGATCAGGGCCGGCAGGTAAAGCGGGGACTGCCGGATCGCTTCGCCCTGCGTGAGAATGACGGTAAGGTCGTAGGAGCCGGCGATGTCGCCGAGGATCAGCATGCCGGCGATCATCGACAGGCCGCCGGCGCCTGTGACGGCCAGGGCCATGCGCGCACCCTGGCGGCCTTCGGGCAGATGCTTCCAGTAGCCGATCAGCAGGAAGGAACTGAGGCTGGTCAGCTCCCAGAAAATCAACAGCAGAAGGATGTTGTTGGACAGGACGATGCCGACCATCGCGCCCTGGAACAGCAGCAGGAACACGTAGAACCGGCCCATCGGATCGTCCTTGGACAGGTAATAGCGCGCATAGGTGATGATCAGCAGGCCAATGCCGAGGATCAGGCCGGCGAACAGCAGGCCAAGCCCGTCGAGGAAAAAGGTGACATTGAGCCCAAGCGCAGGCAGCCAGTCATAACTGACCTGGATCACCTCGCCGCGCAGCACCGCCGGCGCCTCGACCATCAGCAGCACGAAAGCCAGCAGGGTCACGGCACCGGTGGCAATCGCGCAAGCATCGCGACCGGCCCGGATCATCACCGCCGGCAGCACCGCGCCGAGAAACGGCAGCATGACGATCAGCAACAAACTCATGAAGATTTCCCCGTTCAGCCTTTTCCGATCCCGACCTGGCGCCGCACAATCCGGACCGGAACCGGATGAGCTGCAGTGGGCATACGGAAAAGCCACTTTTTTCTGTGTTTATGGCCACCCTGTAAAACGCGACACCCTACCCGTCGGGCTACCCACCGGCAACCTGGCGGTCCGGCATCGCCGGCTCCGGCATGAGATAGGTCGTCAAACGCGCGATAACACCCCGAAATCACATAGCTGTAATTGTCGAGTCGCCTGAGTAGCAGTATGATTGTGGCGATTCGGAGGCATGACGATCCGAATCGGGTGCCCGTTTCCGGAGGACTCCATCAAGGAGGGTTCAGCCATAGCAACCACCAAGACGCGCAAAGGCGCTGCCGCGGCCGCCGGCTCCAAGCCCAAGGCCGCCTCCACCGCAAAGAGTTCAGCCGGCAAGAAGCCCGCCGGAAAGACCAAGTCAGCCGTAAAGGCTGCCAGCAAAAGCAAGGCGCCGGCCAAGAGCACGGCTCCGGCCAAGAAAAAGACGGTGACCAGCGCCGTCACCAAGGCCGCCAAGGCGACCTCCAAGCCGAAACCCGCGAAAAAGCCGATCGATCCGAAAAAGGCCGAAGCCCGTCGTGCCGCCATCCCGGCCGCTGTGATCAAGCTGCACAAGCTGATCCTGAAATCGCTGGACGACGACAAGGCGGAAGACATCGTCTCGATCGAACTGACCGGCAAATCGTCGATCGCAGATTTTCTGGTTGTCGCCTCGGGCCGGTCCTCGCGCCAGGTGGCCGCCATCGCCGAGCATCTGGTCGAACGCATCAGCCGCGAGACCGGCAAGAAGGTGCGCGCCGAAGGCAAGGCCGTGGGCGACTGGGTGCTGATCGATACCGGCGACATCGTCGTGCATATCTTCCGGCCGGAAGTGCGCAGCTTCTACAATCTGGAAAAGATGTGGGGCGCTGCGATTCCCGAGCCCGCCGCGGCCTGACGGACAGCACCGCCCCAGCATGGCTGGGGCGGTGAAACCCACCCATGAAGATCACGGTTGCCTGCATCGGTCGGGCCGGCCGGGCCAAGCATGACGCGGCCCAGAGCCTGATCGACTCCTATCGCGAGCGCCTGCCCTGGCCGGTGATCATCCGCGAGGTGGAAGACCGCAAGCAGGGCGGCAGCGCGGCCGAACGCAAGGCGAGAGAGGCCGAGTTGCTGCTGGCCGCCGTGCCGAAGGGTGCCGTGCTGGTGGCCATGGACGAGCGAGGCAAAAGCCTGTCCAGCCGGCAATTCGCCGAAACCCTGGAGAAATGGCGCGATGGCGGCGAGCAGGAGGTGGCCTTCCTGATCGGCGGCGCCGACGGCCTGGACCCCGCCCTGACGGCCAAAGCCCGGCTGACGCTGTCGCTGTCGGCCATGACTTGGCCGCATTTGCTGGCCAGGGTGATGCTGCTGGAACAGCTCTACCGGGCCTGGAGTCTGCAGACCGGGCATCCTTACCACCGCGACTGAGCGCCATTATTGGCGGAATCGATCACGGCGATGGGAAAGCCCGGCGTGACGGCGCTGCCCGGTTGCGCTATGTAAGGCCCGAATTCTCACCGTTTTTCCGCCAAACGCCTTGTCTGAGCCATGACCGAGACCGCCGAAGCCAAGAAACCTGTCGTTTTGTGCATCCTGGACGGCTGGGGTCTGCGCGAGGACCCGACCGACAATGCCCTGGCCCAGGCCCGGCTGCCCAATTACCGCCGGCTGCTGGAAACCCGCCCGTTCGCCCGCATGGGCACTTCGGGCCGCGATGTGGGCCTGCCGGACGGGCAGATGGGCAATTCGGAAGTGGGCCACATGAATATCGGCGCCGGCCGCATTGCCGTGCCCGATCTCGGCCGCCTCGACAATGCCGTGGCCGATGGCAGCCTGGCGAGCAACCCGGCCGTCACCGGCCTGATCGACAGGCTGAAAAAAAGCGGCGGCGCCCTGCACCTGCTGGGCCTGCTGTCGGATGGCGGCGTGCATTCGCATCAGGACCACATGGCGGCGCTGGCGAAGATCGTTGCCTCCGCTGGCGTGAAGGTACGTATCCACATGTTCGCCGATGGCCGCGACACGCCGCCGAAAAGTGCACTGGGTTTCCTGGCCCAGGTGCGCCAGCAGATCGCAGACACCGACGGCATCTCGTTTGCCACCGTTTCCGGGCGCTTCTATGCGATGGATCGCGACAAGCGCTGGGAACGCGTAGCCCAGGCCTATGACGCGCTGGTGGATGCCAGGGGCAAGACGGCAGCCAGCGCCGAGGCCGCCATCGAACAGGGCTATGCCGCCGACGAGACCGATGAATTCATCACGCCCACCGCCATTGCCGGCTATGGCGGCATGAAGGACGGCGATGGCGTGCTGATGGCGAATTTCCGCGCCGACCGCGCGCGTGAAATCCTCACGGCCTTGCTCGACCCGCATTTCGACGGATTCAAGCGCAATCGCGTGGCGCAGTTTGCCGGCGCGGTGGGCGTGACCGAATATTCGGCCCAGCTCAACGAATTCCTCGCCACTGCCTTTCCGCCGGTGCGCTATCCGCTGACCCTGGGCGAAGTACTGGCCAAGGCCGGCAAGACGCAGCTGCGCATCGCCGAGACCGAGAAATACGCCCACGTCACTTTCTTCATGAATGGCGGCGAAGAGCAGCCATTTCCGGGCGAGGACCGCATCCTGGTGCCGTCGCCGAAGGTGAAGACCTACGACCTGCAGCCGGAAATGTCGGCGCCGGAAGTGACCGACAAGCTCACGGCGGCGATCACCTCGGGCAAATACGACCTGATCATCGTGAACTATGCCAATCCCGACATGGTGGGCCATACCGGTTCGATGCCGGCGGCGATCAAGGCCGCCGAGACCGTGGATGCCTGTGTCGGTCGCGTCGAGCAGGCCGTGAAACAGATGGATGGCGTGCTGCTGATCACCGCCGACCATGGCAACCTGGAAGAGATGCTGGACCGCAGCAGCGGCCAAGCCCACACGCAGCACACCACCAATCCCGTGCCGCTGCTGCTCACCGGCGGTGCGCGCACGGATTCTTATGTCTTAAGCGACGGCCGCCTGTGCGATATCGCGCCGACCCTGCTGCATTTCCTTGGCCTGCCGCAGCCGGCCGAGATGACCGGCCATTGCCTGGCCAAGCCGGGTGCGGCCGCCAACCAGAATACCGCCCGCCGCCTTGCGTAGAACCGTTCCGTCGCTCGCCTTGCTGACGCTGCTGGCGGCGGGCAGCAGCCTTGCGCAGGGCCAGGCGCCGCAGCAGCAGTTGCAGGACGTGCAGAAACGGCTGGAGGAAAGCCGCCAGCGCGAGCGTGCCCTGGGCCAGGAAGCCGCCAAACTGGCGCAGAAGCAGCGCGAGCTGCAAAGGAAACTGGTGATTGCAGCCAGAAAGCTGCAGGCCCAGGAAGACCTGGTGTCGCAGAGCGAGGACAAGCTGGCCCGCCTGATCGCCGATGAGAAGGCCGCCGGCCAGGCCCTGGACGCCCGACGCGGCGAACTGGCCGAGACGCTGGCCAGCCTGGCGCACTTAAGCCGCCAGCCACCGGAAGCCATGGTGCTGGCGCCAGGTTCGGCGCTGGACATGGTGCGCGCCAGCCAGCTGATGGCCGCCCTGGTACCGGAAATCGAGCAGCGCGCCGCCCGCCTGAAGGACGAACTGACCCGTCTGGGCAAGCTGCGCCAGGGCGTGGCTGCCGAGCAGGAACGGCTGGGCAAGGCCATCGAGCAGTTGGACCGTGAACGGCGCGATCTGGAGTTTCTGCAGGCCGAAACGGCCGCCGCCGCCCAGGAAACCGCGGAACAGCGCGATTCCGAGCGCGAGAAATCAAGCCAGTTGGCCGCCCAGGCCAAGGATCTGCGCGCCCTGGTGGACCGCCTGCTGGAACAGGAACGCCGCGAAGCCGAACGCCGCGCCGCCGAGGCGCGAAGCCGCGGTACGGCGCCGAAAAGCGGCGACCGGGACCCGCCGGAGGCCTATGCGGCCCTGGAAGGCTCTGCCGCCCTGCCGGCCCGCGGCCGGGTGGTCGGCCGGTTCGGCCAATCGGATGAAAACGGCGTGCCGTTGCGCGGAATCCGCATTGAGGCCCGTTCCGGCGCCCAGGTGATCGCGCCGGCTGACGGCAAAGTGATGTTCGCCGGACCTTTCCGCGGCTATGGGCAACTCTTGATTATCGCCCATGGCGGTGGATACCATAGTCTATTGGCGGGATTTGGACGGATCGACCGCAGTGTCGGCCAGTGGGTTCTCGCCGGCGAGCCGGTTGGCCTGATGGGCAACTCCCCGGGCGAAAAACCCGTCCTATATCTCGAACTGAGGCGCAAGGGCGAAACGGTCAATCCATTGCCCTGGCTGGCCTCGGGCGACAGAAAGGTGAGCGGCTGATGCGCAATTTCCTCCTCGGCGGTGTCTGTGCCTTCGCATTGATGGGGTCGGTCGCGCTATTCGCCGCCCCTAGCAAGGTGGGCGGCCTGCAGGCCAATGAAACCTATCGCCAGCTCAACCTGTTCGGCGAAATCTTCGAGCGGGTGCGCAACGACTATTACAAGGAGACCAAGGACGACGAGCTGATGGAGGCGGCCATCAACGGCATGCTTGCCTCGCTCGACCCCTATTCGGTCTACCTGCCGCCGCGCAATTTCCAGGAAGCCCGCGTGCAGACGCGTGGCGAATTCGGCGGCCTTGGCATCGAAGTGACCCAGGAGAACGGCCTGATCAAGGTGGTGTCGCCGATCGACGACACGCCGGCGCAGAAGGCCGGCCTGCTGCCGGGCGACCTGATCACCCATCTGGATGGCGATCCGGTGATGGGCAAGTCGCTGCAGGAATCCATCGAGAAGATGCGCGGTGCGCCCAACACCAACATCGTGCTGACCATCCGTCGCGGCACCGACAGCGCGGCCAAGTCATTCGACGTGAAGATCACCCGCGCGGTGATCAAGACCCGCGTCGTGCGGTCGCGCCGCGAGGGCGAATTCGCCTACCTGCGCATCTCGTCGTTCAACGAGCACACCACGCAGGACCTGGTGGCCGCCATCGACAAGCTGAAGGCCGAGATGGGGCCGGAGCTGAAAGGCTACATCGTCGACCTGCGCGACAATCCGGGCGGCCTGCTGGACCAGGCCATCGCGGTGTCGGATACCTTCCTGAACCAGGGCGAGATCGTCTCGACCCGCGCCCTGCGCGCCAGTGCCGACGAGGGCCAGCGCTACAACGCAAAGCGTGGCGACGTCGCCGACAGCAAGCCGATGGCGGTGCTGATCAATGGCGGTTCGGCCTCGGCGTCTGAGATCGTCGCCGGCGCCCTGCAGGACCATCACCGCGCCGTGCTGGTGGGCAACACCACCTTCGGCAAGGGCCTGGTGCAAACCATGATTCCGCTGGGCGAGTTCGGCGGCATGAAGCTGACCACCGCAGGCTATTTCACGCCGTCGGGCCGCAGCATCGACAAGGTGGGCATCGTGCCCGATGTCGAGGCCTGGAACGAGCGCGACCGCCAGATCGCCGCCGCACTGAAGGCACGCCGCGAGATCACCGATACGCGCCAGACTGAGGAAGACACCAAGCAGCCCGACGCCAACAAGGTGCCAGCACCGGCCCAGGTGCAGACGCCGGGCCAGGACGGCCCGGACCTGGTACTGCAGGCCGCCATCGAAGTGCTGCGCGCGCCGCCGAAACCGTCTGCCCGCAAGTGAGCGGCGGGCGCCACAGATCAGCAGAAGGCTGACCCGATGGCCGATCAATCCGACCTGCATGCCGATCCTGAGGATCGGGCAATGCCGGGCCCTGCCGCCAAGCAGGGCCTGCTGAAGCGCCTGCTTGGCCGCTTTGGCAGGCGGAAACGGCATGCTGTCGACATGAACGGTCCGGATGAGATGCATGTCCTGCACGATGCCGACGGGCAGGATGCCGATCTGATCCAAACCATCACGCGTGCCGACGACGACACGCCCCCCCCGCCGCGCCGCAAGGGATTCAAGCACAAGCTGGCGGCCCTGTTCCGCATCATCGGGCTGATCCTGTGGCCGCCCTTCTTGCGCGGCGACTTCGGCACGGTGAACCGCCGCCTGCTGCTGACCGCATGGACGGCCGTACTGCTCACGCTTGCCGGCGTCGGCGGCTGGCTGGTGACCACGGGCGAAAGCCTGACATCGCTGCCCGGTTCGGAAGTCATCATCGGCGTCGCCCGCCTGACCCTGCCGCCGGAAGCCAGGCTCGCGCCGGACCAGAAGGCCGACAAGGCCGCCGCACCGCCAGCCGTCGGCCGGCTGCCCAGCGGCCTGCTGATCGCACCGGATCCAACCCTGAGCGAAGCCACGCCGCGCGGCCTGGTGCCGAAGATCGGCGCCGATGGCCGCCAGCCCTGGAGCGCCTACGCGCGTCCCTTCGACGAACCGCCGACACGCCCGCGCCTGGCCATCGTGCTGCAGGATATGGGCCTGAATGCGCAGCTCACTGCGCTGGCCGCCGAACGGCTGCCGCCGGCGATCACCTTTTCCTTCAACCCTTATGCGCCCGATCTGGCGGTACAGATCGAACGCGCCCGCAGCGCCGGCCATGAAGTCCTGCTCGGCATGCCGATGGAGCCGTTCGACTATCCGACCAGCGATCCCGGCCCCTATACGCTGCTGACCTCCTTGAGCGACCAGGAGAATGTGCGCCGGCTGGACTGGGTACTGACGCGCGCCAGCGGCTATATCGGTTTCACCAACCTGATGGGCGGCAAATACACCTCCTCGCCCGAGCATATGCGCGACATCGCGGTGAAGCTGAAGGAGCGCGGCCTGATGTTCGTCGATACGCGCGTGGCGCCGCGCAGTGTGGCGGCCCGCGTCATGCGGGAGGCCGGCGGCGTCTATGCTTTCGTCAACCGCCAGATCGATGCGCAGCCCAATGCCCAGACTATCGACGCGCGCCTGGACGAGCTGGAACGCACCGCGCGCGCGGGCGGCGTCGCGGTTGGCGGGGCTCTGCCCTATCCTGTTACGCTCGACCGGCTGCTGAACTGGGCCGGCAAGCTGGATGCCAAGGGCATCGCGCTCGCCCCCGTATCGGCCATCGCCAACCGCCAGACCCCGGAGTGAGTGTTGCCATGAGTGCTGCCGCCGATGCGCGCCCCTATCGCGAAGGCGTGGGGATCGCACTGCTCAACCGCGACGACCTGGTTTTCGTCGGCCAGCGCATCGACCAGACGGCAGAGGCCTGGCAGATGCCGCAGGGCGGCATCGATCCGGGTGAAGACCCGCTGCAGGCCGCTTTGCGCGAGATGGAAGAAGAAATCGGCGTACCGAAAAAGCTGGCCGAGGTGGTCGCCGAGAGCCGCGGCTGGCTGTCCTACGATCTGCCCGCCGACCTGGCCGACAAAGTCTGGGGCGGCCGTTATCGCGGCCAGCGGCAGAAATGGTATCTCGCGCGTTTCAAGGGCCGCGATTCCGACATCAACATCGAAACGACGCATCCCGAATTCAAGGAATGGCGCTGGCTGCCCTTCCGGCAGCTGCCCGAGCTGATCGTACCGTTCAAGCGGCCGATCTATGAACTGATCGTCGCCGAGTTCGCCGACCGCGTCCGCAGCTGAGACAAGGAGACGCCATGAGCAAGGGTGACATCCTGCTGGTCCATGGCGCTTTCACCGGCGGATGGGTGTTCGAGAAGCTGCGCGCCGAACTCAATCGTCGCGGCTGGAAGACACATGCACCCGACCTGCCATTCCACGGCAGCGAATATGCGGGCCAGCCGCCGCATCCCGACCTGCATCGCCAGGGCGTGGAGGATTACCGGCGTTTCCTGGAAGCCGAGATTGAACGGTTGATGCGGGATGGCGGCCGGCCGCCGGTGCTGGTGGGCCACTCGCTGGGCGGCCTGCTGACGCAGCAGCTGGCCGCGCGCAACCTGACGCGGGCCGCCGTCCTGCTGGCGCCCGTGGCGGCCTGGGGCACGCTGCCGCACAGCATGACAGAACTGGGCGGCGCCATCGGCCTGCTGCTGAAGACCGGCAACCTGCGCAGCAAGGGCATCCCGCCGAATTACGAACTGGCCGAACAGTATTCGATGGACCGCATCCCGCCGGCCCTGCGGCGGGACATCTTCAACCGCCTGGTGCCGGAATCGGGCCGCGCGATGTTCGAGACGCTCACCTGGTGGCTGGACTGGAGCGCGGCCACCCATGTCAGCGCGCATCGCGTGCAGATCCCGATGCTGGTTCTGGCCGGCAGCGACGACAAGGTGACGCCCGCCCCCACCTGCCGTGCCGTGGCGCGGCAATATCCCGGCCGCGCGGTATACCGCGAGGTACCCGAGCTGAGCCACTTCATCTTCGGCGAGCCGAAGGAGGATGAGGTGAATGCCATGACCGCCGACTGGATCGACAGCCACGCCGGCGCGGCCTGAAAACAGGCCTATATCACCGCCACGCGCACGCCGCACCCCAGCACGATATCGACAAGTGTCCCGTCGCCCGACAGGGGCAGCAGCACGGCCTGGAAACGGTGCCGCTGGCTCTCGACCATGTAGTCGTAGGACAGCGTGCGCATCTTGCCCCGCTCGGCCACGCTGCGATAGATCGCCAACAGCTCGTCGCGGAATTCCCGGTTGGCAATCTCGTCCAGCCAGTGCCCGGTCAGATCCTTGCCGTGATAGAAGACGAATTCGGTGCCGAACAGGCGATACCGGAAACGCGGCAGGGTGCCATGATCCCGACGCTCGACATCGACCAGCAGGATGTGACCCAGAAGCGATTTCAGTTCCAGCGGGTCGATATCGGCGCGCGAGGGATAGCGCCGGCCAGCGCGCTTGCCGGCCCAGTAGGCCACCAGCCACTGCAACTGCGGATCAAGATCCGCCTCGGCCACCGGCGTGATGTGACGATGAGCCCCCGGTATTTCCTGCCCCATGCAAGCAACGGTAGTCCGGCCGGCGGAATGCGCAAGACAGCAACTGCGGTCCTGGGCAAAAATCGGCTGGCAGAAAGAAAAGGGGCTAGGCTGCGGCGATCACGGCCAGTCGACGCTGGCGCCATTGCAGCAGGCGCCAGACCAGGGCGCCGAACCAGCGGCTGAACCAACCCTGGGGATCGAGGTCGCAGGCCTTCAATGCCATGCCGAGGCCGCGCTGGATATGGCCGAAGCGATAGACCGCGCTGGCGCGCAGTTCATAGGCCGCGCTCTGCTTCGCGCGATCATATTCGCCCTGGCAGCCATTGCCGCACCAATAGGCCATGGCCAGTTCGTCGTCGCTGGCTTCCTGCATGCGGCCGAGCGCCACGCGCAGGCGGCTGAGTTTGCCCAGCGGCTGGTTGCGCTGGTAACGCTGCAGGTGATCGTAGAACAGCTTGAAATGCCGGAATTCGTCGGCGGCGATCTTGGCGGCGATGGTTTTCAGCAGCGGCTCATCGGTGGCGTCGCGGATCGCGCTGTAGAAGCTGGAGGTGCCGCATTCCACGACGCAGCGCGCCACCAGTTCGCCATTGCGGCTGCCGCGCACGGAGGCCGTGGCTTCCAGCGGCAGGCGGTAATTCTCGGTGAAACGCTTCAGCGCCAGGGCCGGATCGAAACTGGGGTCGGCAACCTGGGCCCAGCGGGCCAGCGCCTGGCCATGCTGCACCTCCTCGACGCCCCATTGCCGCACCACGGCGCAGAATTCCGGGTCGTCGGCGAAGACGTTGCAGAGATATGTGACGTAATCGTCGGCATTATGCTCGACCAGGGCCGCGGCCTTCACGGCGCGCAACAGCTCCGGGTCGACCTTCGAGGGGTCGAACCGGTCCCAGGGCAGGTCGTTCAGGGTCCAATGGGCAGCCATGGCTTTCCTATTTATACCCCGGTCATCAAATTGCAACTCTTCCCGGATGCGACTAAGTATCCATCTTCATGGAACTTCTTGGCAGAATAACGACACTGCCCCACCCTGATCACGGAGCCCGCCATGACCGGACCGACGCTGTATCACAACCCCCGCTGCTCCAAATCGCGGCAGGCGCTGGCCATCCTGCAGGCCAGCGGCATCGAACCGCGGATCGTGGAATACCTGAAAACACCGCCCGACGCGGCCACGCTCAAGACCCTGCTTGAATTGCTGAAACTGCCGGCCGCCGCCGTGCTGCGCAAAAAGGAAGCCGCCGAGGCCGGTATCGACGCGACAGCCGATGAGGCGACGCTGATCCGGGGCATCGCGGCGCATCCGGAAGTGCTGGAGCGGCCGATTTTCGTGCATAAGGGCCGCGCCGTGCTGGGCCGCCCGCCGGAGAAGGTGCTGGAAATCTTGTAGCAGGCCCAGTGCGAACCCCCTAGATTGTCGGTACGCAGATAAACTACCCGGCATAGGGTTGTGGCCGACATCACATCCAGCGCAGCCCCGATTAAGACCTCCAGACGGCATTGGTGGCTGGCGGCATTGCTGTCCCTTATCGCCCCCGGCCTCGGGCAGGTCTATGCAGGTGCCTGGAAGCGCGCCATCGCTCTTATTCTCGCGCTGTATCTGCCGCAGATTCCGCTGGCGCTTGTCCTGATGCTGTACGTCATCCCGCTCTGGATTGCAGGGATCGCTGATGCAGCATACCTGTGCCGGCGCGAACCACAGCAACACCTTCGTCCTTATCAACGCTGGTATGCAATTCTGCCCTTGGGAATCGCCATCGTTGCCCTGGGCGATCTAGCGAGCAATCTTCTGCCCCGGACCTCAAATACTAAGACATTCCACACTGCCACCTTATCAATGCTGCCCACCTTACGCGGCGGCGACTATTTCATGGTGCGGACGGCCCCACCCGGTCAGCATGAACTGCGCCGTGGCGAGATCATCGTGTTTCGAGCGGCAGATGGTCGAGATTATGTGCAACGCCTGATCGGCCTGCCGGGAGATCGCATCCAGATCAAGGATAACCTCGTTAAGGTCAATGACATTCAGATTCGACATGAGCCGACAGACGACATGGAACTATCCGCAGATTCCTGCGCAGATATGCCTGGCCCGCGTTACCGTGAAATCTGGCCGGACAAGCGCAACTACCCTGTCTGCACCTTGCCCCATAGCAGTCTCAGTGATTTCTCAGCTGTAGTTACCGAAGGAGAAGTCTTTGTCCTCGGAGATAATCGCGTTAATTCGGCTGACAGCCGCACCCGCTTCATCGGCACTCCCCCGATAAGCAGCATCGTCGGCACCGCGACTTATATTTACTGGTCAAAAGATATTCGCCGCATAGGCAATCGATTGGATTGAAGATGGCTGAGTCGGTTGAAAGTAAAAGGACGGGTTTGCCGCATCACGGCATTTCCGCCTATTCGCTCGGCCTGCTCGCGCTGCTGACGTTGTTCTGGGGCGTGAACTGGCCGATCATGAAGCTGGCGCTGAACGAGATCCCGGTCTTCACCTTCCGCGCCTTCTGCTTAGGGGGCGGTGCCGTCGGCCTGTTTGCCATCGCCATTGCCAAGCGCATGCCGCTGGCCATCCCGCGCGGTTACCTGTGGAAGCTGACGGCCATCAGCCTGTTCAACATCGCGGGCTGGAACATCTTTGTGCTCTATGGTCTCTCCATGCTGCCGGCCGGGCGCACGACGATCCTGGCCTTCACCATGCCGCTGTGGCTGGTGCCGATGAGCGTGGTGTGGCTGCAGGAACGCCTGACCGGCTGGAAACTGGCAGGCCTTTGCATCGGCCTGACCGGATTGATCGTACTGGTGGGCGGCGAATGGCAGGCCATGGCGGCCGCGCCGCTGGGCGTGGCCCTGGTGCTGGCGGCTGCGGTGTGCTGGGCCATCGGCACGCTGCTGACCAAGCTGTGGCTGGTGCCGATGACGGCCGTGCCTTTCGTGGGCTGGCAGATGGTGCTGGGCGGCATACCGATCTTCCTGATGGCGCCGGTGCTGGAGGCCGACCGCTGGACCGCCTATTCCGGCATCGCCTGGGGCGCAGTGATCTACAACGCCACCATCTGTTTCGTGTTCTGCTACTGGGCCTGGAACACGCTGGTGCGCATCCTGCCGGCCGGCATCAGCGGGCTGTCCACGCTGATGATTCCGGTGGTGGGCGTGTTCTCGTCGATGTGGATGCTGGGCGAACAGCCGCGCTGGCCGGAATTCGCGGCTTTGGCGCTGGTCGCCACCGCGCTGGGCCTGATCCTCAAGCCGGCGCGCTGACGCTTTCCGCCGCCGGTTCCACGCGAGCCGCGCAGAACTTGAATTCCGGAATCTTGCCGAAGGGATCGAGCTGCGGATTGGTCAGCAGATTGGCCGCGGCTTCCGTGAAGGCAAACGGGATAAACACCAGTCCTTCGGCCACGTCGCGGTCGGCGCGCGCCTTCAGTTCGATGCTGCCGCGCCGGGTGGAGACACGGATGCTCCCACCGGCGGCCACGCCCAGCTTTTCCAGATCGCGCGGATGCAGCGATGCGGTGGCTTCGGGCTCCAGGGCGTCGAGATGTGTCGCGCGCCGCGTCATCGCGCCGGTATGCCAGTGTTCCAGCAGGCGGCCGGTGGTGAGTACCATGGGATAATCCGCATCGGGCAGTTCCGCCGGCGGCGAGACTTTTGTGGGCACGATGCGCGCACGGCCATCCTGCGTGGGGAAGCCGTCGCCGAAGATGATCTCGTGGCCGTGCGGATAGGTGACGGCGCCTTCCGATTCCAAGCGGTCCCAGCTGATGCCGGCCAATGAGGGCATCAGGGATGCCATCTCGGCATAGACCTCTTTCGGATGCGCATACTGCCAGTTCAGCCCCATGCGCTGCGCGATGGCCTGCACCAGTTCCCAGTCCTGCCGGGCTTCGCCGGGCGGCTTGAGCGCGGCCCGGCCAAGTTGCACCCGGCGGTCGGTATTGGTGAAGCTGCCGGCCTTCTCGGCGAAGGCCGAGGCCGGCAGCACCACATCGGCATGGAAAGCGGTTTCGGTGAGGAAGATATCCTGCACCACGAGGTGATCCAGCCCGGCCAGCGCCGCGCGGGCATGGGCGACATCGGGATCCGACATGGCCGGGTTTTCGCCCATGATATACATGCCGCGGATATCGCCACGCTGGGCCGCGTTCATGATCTCAACGACGGTGAGGCCGCGCTTGGAATCGACGGACGTGCCCCACACGGCCTCAAAGGCCTGACGCTTGGCGACATCCTCCACCGACTGGTAATCGGGCAACACCATGGGGATGAGGCCGGCATCGGATGCGCCCTGCACATTGTTCTGCCCACGCAGGGGATGCAGGCCGGTGCCGGGCCGGCCGACTTGGCCGGTGATGAGGCTGAGCGCGATCAGGCAACGGGAGTTGTCGGTGCCATGCACATGCTGCGAGATACCCATGCCCCAGAAGATCAGCGAGGCTTTCGACGTGGCATACAACCGAGCCACTGAACGGATCACCTCAGGCGCGATGCCGCAGAGCGGCGCCATCGCTTCGGGCGCGGCGTCTTGCACCGCCTGTTCCAGGTCGGGAAAGCCGTCAACGAAGCGCTGGATATAGGCGGGGTTGGTCAAGCCTTCCGCGATGATCACGTTGAGCATCGCGTTCAGCAGGGCGACATCCGAACCAGGCTTGAATTTCAGGTTATAGGCAGCGTAACGCGACAGCGCCTGGCCGCGCGGATCGATCACCACCAGCTTCGCACCATTCTGCCGCACGGCATTCTTGATGAAGGTGGCGGCGACGGGATGGTTCACCGTGGGATTGGCGCCGATCACCACAATCACCTCGGCATCCATGGCGGCGGCAAACGGCGCGGTAACGGCGGCCGAGCCGATGCCCTCCATCAGGGCGGCCACCGACGAGGCATGGCAAAGCCGCGTGCAGTGATCGACATTGTTGGTGCCGAAACCGGTGCGCACCAGTTTCTGGAACAGATAAGCTTCCTCGTTAGACCCTTTGGCCGAACCGAAACCGGCCAGCGCCTGCGGACCATGGCTGTCGCGGATTTGCACGAGACCTGAGGCGGCGCGCTCCAGCGCCTCGTCCCAGGTCGCCTCGCGGAAATGCGTCCAGGGATTGGCGGGATCGACGATGCTTTCGCCGTGTTTTGGCGCGTCGTCGCGGCGGATCAGCGGTTTGGTCAGGCGATGCGGATGGCGCACGTAATCCATGCCGAAGCGGCCCTTGACGCAGAGCCGGCCATGATTGGCCGGGCCGTCACGGCCGCTGACATACTGGATGGCATTATCCTTCACATGCATGGTGAGCTGGCAGCCCACACCGCAGAAGGGGCATAGGCTGTCGACTGTTTCCGTCGCCTTCGCCACGCCATGGTTATGCTCGTCCACCAATGTGGCGGGCAGCAGCGCACCGGTGGGGCAGGCCTGCACGCATTCGCCGCAGGCGACGCAGGTGGAGTTGCCCATCGGATCCCTGAGATCGAACACGATCTCGGAATGATGGCCGCGGAAGGCCATGCCGATCACATCGTTGCCCTGCACCTCGCGGCAGGCGCGCACACAGAGATTGCACTGGATGCAGGCATCCAGATTCACCGCCATGGCAACATGGCTGCGATCCGGCGATGGCGCATGGTCGCGGGCCGGGAATCGGCTGGCGGTGACATCGAGCTTTTCAGCCCAATGCCAGAATTTGGAATCCGCGTCATGGGCCGCATCGCGCGGCGGCTGGTCGGCCACCAGCAACTCAAAAACCAGTTCGCGGGCGCGCTTTGCCCGCACGCTCTGGCTGGTCACCTGCATGCCTTCCACCGGCTTACGCTTGCAGCTCGGCGCCAGAACGCGTTCGCCCGCGATCTCGACCATGCAGGCGCGGCAGTTGCCGTCGGCGCGATAGCCCGGCTGCGGCGTGTGGCACAGATGCGGGATGTCGGTGCCCAGCCGTTTGGCCACCTGCCAGATGCTTTCGCCCGGCTGCGCCTCGACCGCGCGGCCATCCAGCGTGAAGCGGGTCATCGGAAGCGCTCCAGCACGGAGAGCAGCGGATTGGGCGCGGCTTGTCCCAGGCCGCAGATCGAGGCGTCGCGCATCACCTGGGCCAGATCGCGCAGCAGCGGCTCGTCCCAGACCGGCTGCGCCATCAGCATGGCCGCCTTCTCGGTGCCGACGCGGCAGGGTGTGCACTGGCCGCAGGATTCATGGCGGAAGAATTTCATCAGGTTCAGTGCCGCCGCCTTCACGTCGTCCTGGTCGGACAGCACGATCACGGCGGCCGAGCCGATGAAGCAGCCGTATTTCTCCAGCGTGCCGAAATCGAGCGGGATGTCGGCCATGCTGGCCGGCAGGATGCCGCCCGATGCGCCGCCGGGCAGATAGGCCGCGAAACTGTGGCCCGGCGCCATGCCGCCGCAATAGTCCTCGATCAGTTCGCGCGCCGTGAGCCCGGCCGGCGCCAGCTTCACGCCCGGCTGGCGCACCCGACCCGAGACGGAATAGCTGCGCAGGCCTTTCGATCCGTTGCGGCCATGCGACAGCCACCAGTCGGCACCCTTGTCGGCAATCGCCGCCACCCAGTAGAGCGTCTCGACATTGTTGATCAGCGTCGGCCGGCCGAACAGGCCAGACTGCACCGGATAGGGCGGCTTCTGGCGCGGCAGGCCGCGTTTGCCCTCGATGCTTTCCAGCATCGCCGATTCCTCGCCGCAGATATAGGCGCCGGCGCCGCGTCGCAACTCCACCTGCAGCCCTTGCAGCAGGCCAGCCTGTTCCAGCGCCTGCAGCTCGGCGCGGATGACGTGATGCAATGCCGGATATTCGTCGCGCAGGTAGATATAGGCGGACTCAGCTTCGATGGCCCAGGCGGCGACCAGCATGCCTTCGAGGAAACCATGCGGTTCGGTTTCCAGGAAGAAGCGATCCTTGAGCGTGCCGGGTTCGCCCTCGTCGCCATTCACCGCCAGGATGCGCGGTTTGGGCTGCTGCAGCATGGCCTGCCATTTGCGCGCGGTGGGAAAACCAGCGCCGCCCATGCCGCGCAAACCGGCTTTGTCGAGCTCGGCGATCAAGGCCTCGCGCGTGAACGCACCGCTGCGGCATTGCGCCAACACGCCATAGCCGCCTTCGGCATGATAGGCCGCCAAGGTCTTATAGCGCGGCAACAGCGGATGCACCGCACGCTGCTCATGCGCCGCTGAAAGCTCCTCGACACTGGCCGGCGCAAAAACATTCTTGCCATAGGTGGCGCAGGGCGCGCGGTCGCATTGTCCCATGCAGGGTGCGCGTATCACCCGTACATCATCGCCCAGCCCCTCGAGCTGCGCGGCCAGCGCATCGGCACCGGCCATGACGCAGCTTAAAGAGTCGCAGACCCGGATGGTGGCGGCAGGCGGCGGTGTTTCACCGGCATCGACCACGTCGAAATGGGCATAGAATGTGGCTGTCTCGTAAATCTCGGCCATCGGCAGGCGCATAGCTTCGGCCAGGGCAACAAGCAGGCTCGCGGGCAGATGACCTTTGGCATCCTGGATACGATGCAGGTATTCCACTAGCAGGTCGCGCCGCAGATCGCCCTCGGGCAGCAGCGCACGCAGATCGGCATGGTCGGCGTCATTGGCCTGACGACCACGCGGCAGGGCGCGACCGGATTTGCGGCCGAAGCGGGGCTGCGCGGCGAAGGCGTTGCTGGTCTGGTTCACGCGGCGTTGTCCTCTGGCCGAGGATTGTAGCGCCGCATTACAAATCCGGCGAGCGTTTAAACTACCGGCTCCAGGCTGGCGCCCAGGCCCTGCATCAGCGGGATGAAACCGGGGAAACTGGTATCCATCACGCGGGCATCGTCGATTTCGATGCCGTCTTTCGCCGCCATGCCCAGCACGAGGAACGACATGGCGATGCGGTGATCGAGTTCGGTGCTGATGCTGGCGCCGCCGGCGGGCGGTTTGCCTTTGCCGCGTATCACCAGGCCATCCTCGAATTCGTCGAGATCGACGCCACAGGCTTTCAGGCCGCGCGCCATCAGGGCCAGACGGTCGCTTTCCTTCACGCGCAGTTCCTTGGCGCCGCGCACCACGGTATCGCCCTCGGCGCAAGCCGCGGCGGCGAACAGGATCGGGTATTCGTCGATCATGCTGGGGGCGCGTTCGGGCGGCACCGTCACGCCTTTCAGCGGCGCATGGCGCACCAGGATATCGGCCACCGCCTCGCCGCCTTCGTCGCGACGGTGGGTGATGGTGAAATCGGCGCCCATGTCCTGCAGCGTGTCGAACAGGCCGATGCGCAAAGGATTGAGCCCGACATTCTGCAGCGTGACGGCCGAACCCGGAACGATGCAGGCCGCCACCATCGGGAAGGCAGCGGAGGACGGATCGCCCGGTACGCGGATGCTGGAGGGTTTGAATTCCGGCTGGCCGGTGAGGCGGATGATCCGCCCGCCGGTTTTGGTCGTCTCGACATCTACCGTGGCGCCGAAATGGCGCAGCAGGTTTTCGGTATGGTCGCGGGTCGGCTCGGGCTCGATCACCGTGGTGATGCCCGGGGCATTCAGACCGGCCAGCAGCACGGCGGATTTCACCTGGGCCGAAGCCACCGGCAGTTCGTATTCGATGGGCAGGGGATGCGCCGTGCCGATCACCGCGAGCGGCAGCCGACCGCCGCGCCGGCCCTCGAAGCGCGCGCCGATGCGGCTTAAGGGTTCGATCACGCGCCCCATCGGGCGGCGACGCAGGGAGGCGTCGCCGGTGAACACGGCGGTGAAATCATGGCTGGCCACTAGGCCCATCACCAGGCGGGCACCGGTGCCGGCATTGCCCATGTCGAGCACGTCTTCGGGCTCGCTCAAACCGCCCACGCCCACGCCCCAGATCCGCCAGTCGCCATCCTGCAGGCGCTCGACCTCGGCGCCCATGGCCCGCATGGCGGCGGCGGTGCGCAGCACGTCCTCGCCCTCCAGCAGGCCGGTCACCCGGGTTTCGCCCACGGACAGGGCGCCGAAGATCAGCGCCCGGTGCGAGATCGATTTGTCGCCCGGGACCCGGGCGGTCCCGGCCAGGCCGCGGGCGGCGGGACGGGCGCGAAACGGGCGGGCTTTCTGGTCGGGCGCAGCGGTCATGGAGCGGATCGTCCGGAAGATCGGCAACCGGCTGTGAAAAAAGCCGGATTTACGGGTTGACAGGGCGCGCTTCTTTAACACAATCGCGCCGCCCCGGCCAGCCGGCGGGGGATGGCGTCGCAGCCCGGTTCCGGACCCATGGCCATGGCCGGTTTGGCGGCGCCGATCACATGGAGATTTGCTCGATGGCCAAAGCCGAATGGGGCACCAAGCGTCGTTGTCTGAGTTGCGGCGCCGCGTTCTACGATCTCAACAAATCGCCGATCCTGTGCCCGAAATGCGGCACCGAGTTCAATCCGGAAGCCCTGGTGAAAAGCTCGCGCCGCCCGGCCAAGGCGGAAGAACCGAAGGCCAAGGCCCCGAAGGCCATCAGCCCTGACGCGCTGGACGCCGAGGTGGAGGATACGGATCTGGGCGATGAAATCCTCGAGGATGCCGACGAATTCGAGGAAGAGGATGTCGCCGAAGAAATCGACGTCGACGCCGCACCCGACGCCGAGGAAGAACGCTGAAAAACCACCCGAAATCGGGCTGACGAAACACTTGCAAAGCAGCGGAGGGCGGCTTATGGTCCGCCCCCGCCGACGGACCCCAGCCCTCCTCCGGGAAGGCGCCAAGTCCGTGATTTAATGGGGCCATAGCTCAGCTGGGAGAGCGCCTGCATGGCATGCAGGAGGTCAGCGGTTCGATCCCGCTTGGCTCCACCAAATCACCCCTCGTCAGCCAGATATTCAGATGGCAATCTGCCGAAAAAGCCCGCCGCAAGGCGGGCTTTTTCGTTGCCGGCAATTATTCAAAGAAACACAGGAGGCCGTAGCAGCTGCCCAGCCAGTCGCGGAACACGAAATACAGCGCGACATCCAGGGCAAGCAGCAGCAGCAGCACCGGTGCGACGATGAATTTCAGGAAATAGACCAACGCCCAGCGCGTGAAGCGCGGTGCCGGAATCACATAACCATGGATACGGGCAGCGGAGCGGAACAGGGCCATGCCCAAGCATTAACCGAGTGCGCCGCCGCTGCCCAGAGGTAGCGACAGGCATCGCCGGCCTGACTTGCCCTTGTCAGTTTCCGGAGGAGTTGTCATAGTAAATTCCACATCCTGAGGCAGGATTTTGTATCGACTGCCCAGGACATCCAACAAGACATTCTCCCCCTCCAGGATTCTCCGTGCTTGCGACTGCCCATAGCCGCCTGATCTGGGACCCCGGTCCGGATGATTTCCGTTTCCCGCTCGTTGCGGAGATTCACCGCTACTGGCAGGACCAGCGCCGCGGCCGCCGCCTGCCGGCCCGGGCCGATATCGACCCCATGGCCATGCGCGTGGCGCTGGGCAACATCGCGCTGATTGAAGTGCATCACGGCCCGCTACGCTTCCGCATCCGACTGGCCGGCACCTATCAGGTCGACCGCTTAGGCATGGACCCGACCGGCATGTGGCTGGATGAGTTGCCCGCGCCGGAATATCGCGACCTGCTGATCAGCCGCCTGAAGGAAATCGTGGCGCGGCCGGAGCCGTTGCTGGCGCATAACCGGCAGATGATGGACGAGCACTGGTACGATTACGAGGCACTCTGGCTGCCACTGGCCAATGACGGCGAGACCGTCGACATGGTGCTGGCCTGCCAGATATTCGCCGACGCCCCGCAAGGGGGCTGAAGCGCGGCGGCAGGCACAAGAACGCTTGCGCTGGACGCTGCCGACCGGCATATCCGAACCGATGCAGCCTGCCATCACCGTCGAACACTGCACCTCCGCCGCCGCCTGGGCCACAGCCCATGACGCCATGCGCCAGAGCGTGCTGGAACAGGCCTGGTGTTATGGCGAGGCGGTAACCGCTGCATCGGCAGGCAAGGTGCAGGCGGAACGCTGGCTGTTCCGCCGGCAGGATCGCGTCATCGCCCTGGCCCAGATCTTTGCGCGCCGCATCGGCCCGCTGGGAAGATTCGTGCGGCTGGTGCGTGGCCCGCTTTTCGCAACAGGCCTCGACCGTGCCGGCCGCGATGCCGTGCTGGCGCTGATCCGCGCACACTATCCATGGCGGCAACGCTGCCTGCTGTGGTGGCTGCCGGAACTGAATGGCGGCTCTGAATCGGAAAACGCGATGGCGCAGATCGGCCTGCGCCCGATGGTAACAGGCTATTCCTCGATCCGGCTGGACCTGACACCGCCGGTCGAGCGCCTGCGCAGTCAACTTGACGGCAAATGGCGCAACATGCTCAAGGCCGCCGAGAAATCCGCCCTGCTGCTGGAAGTGGCGAGCCGTGCCGAAGGCACATGGCATGGCGAGGCTTTCGCCGCGCTAATGGGCGAACATGACGAGCACCGCCTGGAAAACCGCTTTCTTGGACCCGATGCGATTTTCTATTCGGCTTTTGCCGATGCCATCGAAGGCAGCAAGGATGCCAATGAGGATGCATTGCTGTTGTGGGCACATGCCGGTCTACATCAGGGACGCGTGCGGCCGCTGGCCGGCATCCTGCTGCTGCGTCACGGGCGCGGCGCCACCTATGCGATGGGCTGGAGCAACGAGGCCGGCCGGCTTGTGAAAGCGCATTACCGCCTGATCTGGCGCGCCGTGGCGGAACTGAAATCGCGCGGCGTGACACACCTGGATCTTGGCGGCGTGGATACAGAGCGCGGTGCCGGCGTGGCGCGTTTCAAAATGGGCCTCGGCGGCGAGGTTTTCACGCTGGCAGGAAGTTTCGTGTAAGCCCGGATTTCTGTCATAAAAGTCGCCGGATCGCCGCGATTTTCGCGGATAAAATGTGATTCATGACCCGTGAGACAAAAAATTACCCCGCAGGGGCAGTTTTTTCTTGCATCAGGGGGCCTTTGGCCCCATACCCCCCTCCAGAGACTGTTTGGAAAGTGGCGCATGGCCGCCGGCAATTCCACGTTTTGCCGGCCGGAACCACGGGGCTTTCCCAACAGTCTCTCTGCCAATCGGACAACCCTTTTCCTGAGCCGCCAGATTTCAGTCCGCGGCTCCCCCTTGGTGGAGAGTGACATGACCAAGAAGGCAACCAAGCCCGCCCTGTACGAAGTTCCGGCCCTGCCGGAGTCGAATGGGGCGGACGAGCATTTCATTTGCAAGGACGGCGTGCGTTACGCCGGCATGCATCTGATCATCGATCTGTGGGGTGGCAAGCACCTCGACAATCTCGCGCTGGTCAAGCAGACGCTGACCGATGCGGTGTCCGAGATCGGTGCGACCCTGCTCAACATCGACCTGCATCATTTCGAGCCCAATGGCGGCATTTCCGGCGTGGCCGTGCTGGCGGAAAGCCACATGTCTATCCACACCTGGCCGGAAAAGGGCTATGCGGCGCTGGACGTCTTCGTGTGCGGCGACTGTCAGCCGCAGAAGGCGATTCCCGTGCTGCGCCGCGCCTTCCTGCCCGACAACATCCAGTGCACCGAGATGAAGCGGGGACTGATTCTGTGACCACGTGGTTCAATGAAACGCTTTATGCCGGTTTCCGGCAGAGCCACGAGATCAAGAAGGTCCTGTTCGAGGGCAAGTCGAAATACCAGAAGGTGAAGGTGTTCGAGAGCGGCCGTTTCGGCCGCATGCTCGCGCTCGACGGCGTCGTGCAATGCACCGAGGGCGATGAATTCGTCTATCACGAGATGCTGACGCATCTGCCGATCCTGGCCCATGGCAAGGTGGAATCGGTGCTGATCGTCGGCGGCGGCGATGGCGGCATCCTCGAGGAAGTGCTGAAGCACAAGTCGATCAAGCGCGTCACCATGGTCGAGATCGACGGCATGGTGATCGAGGTGGCGAAGAAATACCTGCCGAAAATCTGCGGCAAGGCCTTCGGCGACAAGCGCACAAACCTGATCGTCGGCGACGGCGCGGCCTATGTGGCCAGCACGAAGGATCGCTACGACCTGGTGATCGTCGACCGGCCCGATCCGGTCGGCCCTGCCACCGTGCTGTTCAGCAAGGCCTTCTACGACAATTGCCGCCGGGTGATGAAGCCGGGTGCTATTCTCGTGGCGCAGAACGGCGTGCCGCATATGCAGGGCCCGGAACTGACCGACGCCATCAAGCTGTTCCAGAAGATCTGGGCCCATTCGGGCACTTATCTGGCCGTGGTGCCGACCTATGTCTGCGGCTTCATGTCGCTGACCTGGGCCAGCGACCGCGACATCACCGACGAGGATCCACGCAACATCTTCGCCCGTTTCGACAAGGCGAAGCTGCCGGCGCTGCGCTACTACAATCCGGAAATCCATTTCGGCGCTTTCGCCCTGCCCAGCTTCGTCCAGCGCCTGCTGCCGGCGCCGAAGAAAGCCACGACGAAAAAGAAGCGCTGAGCCACGATTTACAGAAGCAGAAGCGACTTCCGACTTAACGCGCCCGCCGGTTCATCCGGCGGGCGTTTTGCTTTTTGCCGCCGCGAACCAGAAGCCGGCGGCCGAAACCAGCGCGCCGGCCATGATCACCCAGAGCACCGGCCCGTAATTGCCGAAGAAGGCCCATACAAAGGCGGCGATGGATGGCGCCAGCGCCTTGGCGATATTGGCCGGCAGGGTGAGTGCGCCGCTGATTGCGCCATAACCCTCGCGCCATAACAGGTCTGGCACTGCCGTGCCGCGCACGATGGTCATGATGCCATTGGCGCAGCCATAGATCGCAGCGAAGGCGAACAGGGCGGCCACCGAACCGGGGAACAGGACCAGCAGGGCGACACTGGCCGGGAACATCAGCACGATGATGCGGCCGGTGGTGGCCGCCGTGAGCCGGCGGCCGAACAGCAGCAGGATGATGCGGCCGGCCACCTGGGCCGGGCCGATCACGGCGATCACGCCGACGGCGAGGCTGAGCGAAAAACCGCGCTCGTCGAACATCGGGATGAAATGGAAGGTAAGCGCCGAGAAGGTCGCGTAGTAGAAGGTGAAGCAGACCACCAGGCCCCAGAAGACCGGGTGACGCAGGGCGCGGCGCATCGGGCTGTCAGCGCCCGAGGCGGGAACAGTTTCGGCCTGGGTGGCGCCACCGGCTTTGTCGCGCAGCATCAGGGCATGCACGGGCAGGCAATAAAGCAGGTTGCATGCCGCCAGTGCCAGCAATGCGTCGCGCCAGCCAAGAACCTCGATCCACCATGCGGTGAGCGGGATGAAAGCCGTGGAGGCGAAACCGCCGACCAACGTGAGCATGGTGATGCGGAAGCGGTAATTCTCGGGGAAGAGCCGCGTCAGCACCACGAAGACCGGTTCGTAGAGCGTGAGCGCCATGCATACGCCCAGCCCGAACCAGATCACATAGAAGGCCGCCACGTGGTCGACATAGGCCCAAGCCACGAACAGCAGAGAGGCCAGCAGCGAACCGGCGCTCATCAGCACCCGGCCGCCGCGCGCGTCGATCAGCTTGCCGACCGGATAGGCGACCAGGCCGGCCGTGAGCAGGCCCAGCGACAGGGCACCGTTCAGCGCCGTGCGGCTCCAGCCCAGATCGGTCTCCATCGGCACAACGAAGAGCGAAAAGGCGTAGTAGATTGAACCCCAGGAGACGAGCTGGGCAAACGACAACGCACCGACCAGCGGCCAGCCATTGCCGGCCTTCAGAAGGGATTCGGGATGGGGAGAAGCAGCAACCATCGCACCGGCTTATACGCTCAGGCCGACGATCCGTCACCTGACCTTTCCGGCAAGGGTGCAGAGACGATTGCCTTCACAAAACCGTATTATGGGGCTAGCCAAAATCGTCCCCATGCCGCCCCGCAACCGGCTTGAATCGACCGCCTGCAAGCGTATATTGTAACAATCATCGCCTTGACGAGGGTAACCATGCTGCGCCGCCAGTTCCTGTCCAGCGTCACACTCTCCGCCGCCGCCGGCTTTGCCTGCGCGGCCGGCGATGCCGCCGCCATTTCCATCGAACCGGCCCAGGGCGGCGTTCTGGCCCATCTGCGGCAGCCTGCTCCCGGCGTGAACGGTGCCCTGGACTGGGACCTGCTGGCCCAGGCCGGCGAAAGCAAGTTCCAGGATGGCATGATCAGCCGCTTCCCCGCCGCCCTGCAGGGCCTGGACGGCCAGGACGTGGTCATCAGCGGCTACATGATGCCGTTCCGTGACGGCAAGACCCACAAGGAATTCCTGCTCGGCGCCCTGCAGTTCCATTGCTCGAGCTGCATGATGGGCGACCTCAGCCGCATCGTGGCGGTGAAGGCCGCCGAGCCGGTGGCCTATGCCGACCAGCCGGTGCTGGTGCGCGGCACGCTCCGCCTGCTGGAAAGCGAGCAGTCGCCCCTGTTCTATCGCCTGGACGCCGCCCGCTCAGTCTGACCGGACGGTTTTCTGCCAGCTTGATCTGCCAACTTGATCTGATTGGCGGTTTTCCTTAAAACTCGGCCTCCCGGTAGCGGCCTTCAATCGAAAACAGCCTTTGCGCGATGCGCCACGCGTCATTGCGTCCCGCCTTTCATTCCGGATTCCAAATCATCATGACCGCTACTCCCGCCGCCGCGCGCCTGCGCGCCACCCTGATCGGCACCATCGCCATCTGGCTCTGGGCCTCGCTGGCCCTGTTCACCACACTGACTCCCAGCGTGCCGGCCCTGCAACTCACCGCCATGACCTTCACTCTCTCGACCCTCGCCGCCATCGTGCTGTGGCTGCTGCGCGGCGACGGCATCCGGGGCGTGCTGAAGCATTTCAGCCTGAGCCCGGCTGCCTGGGTGCTGGGCGTGTTCGGCCTGTTCGGCTACCACGCGCTGTATTTCCTCGCGCTCAAGCTGGCGCCGCCGCTGGAAGCCAGCCTGATCAACTATCTCTGGCCTTTGCTGATCGTGCTGTTCTCGGCCTTGCTGCCGGGCGAGAAGCTGCGCTGGTTCCATCTGGCCGGCGCGGCACTGGGCTTAGGCGGCACGGTGATCCTGATCGCCGGCAAGGGTGAACTCGGCTTCGACTGGCGTTACGCGGCCGGCTATGCCGCCGCCTTTGCCTGCGCCTTCACATGGTCGGGCTATTCCGTACTGAGCCGCCGTTTCGCCACGGTGCCGACCGATGCCGTGGGCGCCTTCTGCGCCGCCACGGCGTTGCTCTCCTGGCTGGGGCACTTCGCCTTCGAGAGCACCGGCCTGCCGGCCTCCACCGGCGAATGGGCGGCGATCATTGCGCTGGGGCTTGGGCCAGTTGGCCTGGCCTTCTTCTGCTGGGACCACGGCATGAAGCGTGGCGACGTGCGCGCGCTGGGCACCATGGCTTACGCAGCGCCGCTGCTCTCTACCCTGTTGCTGATCGTGTTCGGCCAGGGCGAACTCACCCTGCCCGTTCTGCTGGCCTGTGCGCTGATCGTCGGCGGCGCCGTTCTAGGCACGGGCGACCTGCGGCGACGTTGAACCGGCATCCTCGCGGTGGCCGTCTTCACCTGAGTAGCCGGGGAAGGCTAGCGCCGCGAGGAAAATGCTGAAGCCCAGCACGGCCAGGATGGCGAACAGCATCGGGAAGCCGCCGCCGCGATCATGCACCAGCGCGATCAACGGCACGGCGGTGGCGCTGGCGCCGAAGGACAGCAGGTAGCGCAGCGAATAGGCCCGCGCTCGCCATGCGTCGGAGGTGTATTTCGCCACCATGGCATCGTTGATCGTCACCTGGCCGAAAATCGCAAACATGACGCCCAGGCAGGGCAGCAGCAGCCAGGCATTCCCCAGCCATCCGGCCAGGAACAGGCAGGGCGCCTGCAGAAAGGCCACCGGCACGAAAATCTGCTTCAGCGTGAAACGGTCCACCAGGCGGCCGATGAGCAGCTGCGCCAGCGCGCCGGCGAGATAGACGGCGCTGACCACTAGGCTGATGCCGACCGGCGAGGCGATCAGATCGAGCAGACGCTCGGCGAACAGCTTGGGCAGGGCGATGGTGGCGGCGTTGAACACCACGCCGCCACTGATCCCCACCAGCGCCAGCACGGCGAAGGCGCGGATCGCCACGGCGCGCGGCACACGGGGCTGTGGCTGGCCGCCCTTGCGCGGCGGCGAGGCATGTTCGGGCACCAGCATCAGGTAGACGATGCCGATCACGGTCACCACGATGCCCGGCAGGATGAAGGCGGCACGCCAGCCGGCATATTGCGCGATGGCGCCGGTGACCAGGGCCGCAATGGCCACGCCGATATTGCCCCACACACCGTTCAGCCCGATCTCGCGCCCCATCATCTGCGGCCCCAAAGCCGCGGCATGGGCGGTGAGCATGGCTGTGCCGACCGGATGGTAGATTGCCCCGAACAGCCCGATCAGGGTCAACCCGACGGCAAGGAACCACAGTGACTGGCTCAGACCGGCCAGGATCGCGGCGGCGCCGATGCCGATGAAAAAGACGCCCAGCATGTGCCGGCGGCTCCAGCGGTCGCCCAGCCAGCCGGCCGGGATCGACCCGGCGCCGAAGGCGATGAAGCCACCCAGCGACAGCGCCAGCAATTCGCCATAGGAGCGGCCGAAATCCGCCTCCATCGCCAGCACGGCGGTGGGAAAGATCAGCATGAACTTGTGGTCGATCAGATGGGCGAGATTGACGAAGCCGATGACGCGGCGGGAGAACGGCATGGATGGAAACCCGGAAGAAAATGATTGCAGGTGGCAGGATAGAGCTGTCTGATAATCGTCGTCCTGCCTGTTTCTATCGAGATTCGGACATGCCACGCAGCACCAATGCCGAGGATTACCAGCGCATCGCCACCCCGGTGGCAGCGATGCCGAAGGATTTTCCCGCCGGCCAACATATCCCGCCGCACCGGCATGAACGCGGGCAGTTGCTTTATGCCACGCGGGGCGTGATGCGGATCGGCACGACGCAGGGAACATGGGTGGTGCCGCCGCAATGCGCCCTGTGGATTCCGCCGCAGACCGAACACGAGATTCACATGAGCGGCGCGGTGGCGATGCGTACGCTCTACATCGCGCCACGTGCCGCGCGGCATCTGCCGCGCGACTGCCAGGTGATCGACGTCTCGCCGCTGCTGCGCGCCCTGATCCTCGCCGCGATGGGAGAGCCCGTGGAATATCCGCGCGGCAGCCGCGGCGAGGCCATCGCCAAACTGCTGCTGCATGAACTGCGCGCCGTGCCGGCCCTGCCGCTGCATCTGCCCATGCCACAGGAACCTCGCCTGCTGACTGTGTGCCGGCGTCTGCTGAATAATCCTGGCGGGAATACCGATATCGAAAGCTGCGCGGCGGAAGCGGGCCTGAGCAGCCGCAGCTTGGCCCGGCTGTTCCAGCGCGAAACCGGCATGGGTTTCACGGCCTGGCGCCAGCAGGCGCGTCTGGCCGAGGCGCTGGCGCAGCTCAGCAGCGGCAAACCGGTGGCCCTGGTGGCGGCCGATCTGGGCTATGCCTCGCCGGCCGCCTTCACCGCGATGTTCCGCAAATGCCTCGGCACCACGCCGGGGAAGTATTTCAAGAGGGCCTAGACTGCCTGCTGCGGCAGCGGCTTTTCCATCAGAAGGATCTCAGATCCGTCTTCCGTCGTTTCATCGACGATGCTGAAGCCTTGTCGCAAATAGAATGCCACGGCCTTGATATTGCCCTTCTCTACCGACAGGCAGAGTTTATCCGCAGCCGGGTGCAGGGCGATCAGTCTGTCGAGAAAACGATTACCGATGCCCTGGCGTTGCCAGTCCGGCCTGACATATAACCGGGCAATATTCAGAATCGGCAGGTTCCAAGCCTGGGCGAATGCATGGCCCATAATCTCGCGGTCAGATTCGGCAACCAGAAAGCATGTCCCGCGTTGCTGCAATTGCTGTTGCAGCACGGCAGGTGCATGCCAAAGCCGTGTGATCTCGTCGACCTTATCGCGACCCAGCAGGGCATCGTAAGTATCGTGCCAGGTCTCTATCAGCAGGGCACTGACGGCGGAAATGTCGCTGGCAACGGCATTCCGGATCAGCACCGCCATGTCAGGGACTCCAGCCCGGCGGGGCGAGTTCGAAGCCGGCGAAATCGAAGCCGGGCGCGACGGTGCAGCCGACCAGCGTCCATGTGCCAAGCGTTTCAGCCGCCTGCCAGTGATGCGGTGGCACGATGCCCTGCGGCCGGTGGCCTTCGATCACACCATGGCCCAGGGTGATCTGCTGCACAGGTTTTCCCGCCGTCTCGACGATACTCAAACGCAGCGGCGCACCGGCATGGAAATGCCAGATCTCGACGGCATCCACGCGATGCCAGTG
The DNA here is from genome assembly GCF_046297595.1 of Ferrovibrio sp. Lineage (GTDB taxonomy): Bacteria > Pseudomonadota > Alphaproteobacteria > Ferrovibrionales > Ferrovibrionaceae > Ferrovibrio. The sequence continues at coordinate 559,511 of NZ_JBKBHT010000002.1, read as the reverse complement.
CGAGCGCTCGCCAGCGCGGAGCAGGAAATAGATCGCCGTCGAGCGGCTGCGTCCGTCGGGGCCGGGCGCGTCGCGGAAGGTTTCGACGTAATGACCACCTTCGGGATGCGGCTGCAGGCCAAGGGCGGCGATGATCTCCTCGGCCGTCATCCGAATATCCATTGCAGGATCGAGACGCTGGTGTCGACCAGGAACCAGACCCAGCCCGTGGCCACCACGCTGGCGCCCAGGCTGGCAATCACCAGCACGCCGTCACGCTCCACCTGGCCGAAGGCAGCCAGTATGATCGCCCAGGCCGGCAGCAGGTTGCCGAACGGAATCGGCAGCGAGAGCAGCAGCGCGTTCCACAAGACGATGCCGCCGATCAGCCGCCGACCGCGCTGGCCCGTGAGGCGGGCATGACGCGGCTTCACGTAGCGCTCGATTTTTTCCAGAACTGGAATTGCGGGGCGCAGCAGTTTGGCCACATCCGCGCGGCGATAGCTGCGCTCGCCCCAACTTTGCGGGAACCATGGATGATCCAGGCCGAACAGCATCTGCGCCGCCAACAACAGCAAAGGCGCACCCAGCACGGCTGACAGGCCCGGTGCGATCGGCGCGGGGATTCCGTTCGGCAGAGCGAAGACGAGGATAGCAAGGCCGAAGGCACGCAGGCCGAAGGCATGGATCAGATCATGCAGCGTGATGCGATCCTCGGGGTCGCCGGCACAGAGCGCGGCAATGATCTCGCTCACCTTGCGCGGCGTTTCGCCGTTGCCGTTCTCGCCATTGAAGACGGGAAGAGTTGTCATTTGCCGTCCCCGTTATTCAGGCCGGGCAGTTGCGGTGTGACGTCCTCGGCATCGGCCTCGATCACATCGGTGCGCTGCACGCTGACCTGGAAGCTGGGCAGGGCCGCCGGCGTTTTCGACGAACGGATGCCAAGCTGGCCCAGGCGGCGGATGCGCGGCAGCAGGCGTGCATTGACCGAACGGCTGAAGGCGTCGAACTGTTCGGTGGCTTGCTGCAGGCCACGACCCACTTTATCGGCAAGCGAGAGCGCGGTGGCAGTGGACTCCACCAGATTGCCGACCGCCTCGACGATCTTTTCCAGATTCTCCGCCTGCCGGCCGCCATCGATCTGCAGGCGCGACACGGCGATGATCGCAGCCAGCGCCGAAGGCCCGGTCACCACGATATCGACCTCGGCGGCGCGCCGCTCGAAATCGGGATCGGCCCGGCGCAGTTTTTCCACTGCGGCATCGTTGGGCAGCATCATGGCGATCATGCTGCGGCGCAGGCTGCCGCCGCGCTTCAGCTCCTTGTAGGTGGCGAGCACGGCATTGCCGTAATCCTTGGCGCTGAGCGCACGCAGATGGGTCGCCATGCGCTGGGCCAGTTGCGTCAGCGCGACGGCCTCGGCCGCCTCGTCCTCGGCCTCGGCATGGTCAAGCAGCAGCTTGGAGGCCTTGGAATCGATCACCAGCACGGCATCGCCGGGCAGGAACACCACCGCATCGGGGCGCAGGTTGCCGCGTTCGCCGTCGCCGGCGGCATGATACTGGATGATGAAATCCAGACCCGGTTGCAGGCCGAAGGCCTTCAGCACGTTTTCCAGCCCGATCTCGGCCAGCCGGCCGGCGCCGCCGGGATGCGACAGGGCGCGATAGACCGTGTCGATGGCCTTGCGGCTGTCGCCCACCTGCTGGTTCAGGCGCGTCACCGTCTCGGCGACCGTGAGGAATTGCTGGGTCAGGCCCTCGGTGGCCTGCTTGATGCGCTTCTCGCCCTCTTCCTTCTGGGCCTCGGCCTCGCGCTTGTGGTCGGCCAGCAGTTTGTTGGAAAGCTGGGCAGCGGATTCCACGGCCGCCGCCCGGGCAGCCTGGGTGGCGGTTTCGGCCAGTTTCTCGAAGGCCTGGGTCTTCACGGCCAGCTCGCTGCGCAGGCCGGCGGCCTGGCGCTCGGCCTCCAGCCGGGCCGCCTGGGCGCTGGCGGCCTCGTCGCGGGCCTGGTCCAGCTGGTCGCGCAGCTCGGCCACCAAGGCGGCCTGATCCCCCAGTCCAGAGCCCGGGCCGCCCCCCCGGCGCAGCAGAAGAACCAGCAGAATCAGGATGATCGCCAGCCCTGCGATGCTGGCGATTCCGAGAATTGACATTATATCCATGGCCATGGGTGTTACATAACAGCGGGCTTGACGGAGAACCAGCCCGCGCCTATGACCCCCCGGTTATTACGGAACGGATTTATGGCCCTTTTGCCGATCATCACCGCCCCGGACTCCCGGTTGGAAGCCGTCTCGACCCCCGTCGAGGCGGTGACCGACGAGGTGCGCCGCCAGCTCGACGACATGCTGGAGACCATGTATGCCGCGCCGGGCATCGGCCTGGCCGCCATCCAGGTCGGCATTCCTAAGCGCATGCTGGTGATCGACGTCTCGCGCGAGGGCGAGGACAAGCAGCCGCTGTATATCATCAACCCGGAATTCACCTGGCTGTCGGACGAGGACAAGGTCTACGAGGAGGGCTGCCTGTCGCTGCCCGAGCAGTATGCCGAAGTGGCCCGCCCGGCCGAGGTGAAGATCGAATACCTGGATTATAACGGCGAGAAACAGGAACTGCATGCCGATGGCCTGCTCGCCGTCTGCCTGCAGCACGAGATCGACCATCTGGATGGCATCCTGTTCGTCGACCACATCTCGGCGCTGAAGCGCAACATGATCCTGCGCAAGCTGCTGAAGCAGAAGCGCCTCGCCGAAGCCGGCTGAGCCGGTTCGCTCCATGCCTCTCCGTCTGGTCTTCATGGGCACGCCGGACTTCGCCGTGCCGGTGATGGAAGCCTTCATCGCCAACGGCGACGAGATCGTTGCCGTCTACAGCCAGCCGCCTCGCCCGGCCGGGCGAGGCCAGAAGCTGACCCCCTCGCCCGTGCAGGCCTGCGCCGAAAGGCATGGCCTGACGGTGCGCCATCCGGTGAGCCTGAAAACGCCCGAGGCACAGGCGGAATTCGCCGCGTTGAACGCCGATGCCGCCGTGGTGGTGGCCTATGGGTTGCTGCTGCCCAAACCGGTGCTGGATGCGCCGAAGCTGGGCTGCTTCAACCTGCATGCCTCGCTACTGCCGCGCTGGCGCGGTGCCGCGCCGATCCAGCGCGCGATCATGGCCGGCGATGCCGAAACCGGCGTCTGCGCCATGCAGATGGATGTCGGGCTGGATACCGGCCCGGTTCTGGCCTGCGAAAAAGTCGCCATCGGCCCGCGTATGACCGTGAGCGAACTGCATGACGAACTGGCGCGTGTGGGTGCGCCGCTGATGGTACGCGCGCTGCACGATTTCGCCGACGGCACAATCAAACCGCAGCCGCAGCCCGAAGCGGGCGTAACCTATGCGGCCAAGCTGACCAGGGATGAGGGCCGTATCGACTGGACGAAATCCGCCGCTGAGATCGACCGCATGGTGCGTGCCCTGAATCCAGGCCCCGGCACTTTTTTCGAGCTGAACGGCGAGCGCATCAAAGTGCTGGCCGCCGAGCCAGCGGCAGGCAAAGGCGTCGCCGGCACCCTGCTGGACGATGCCGGCGCGGTGGCCTGCGGCGAGGGCGCACTGAAGCTGCTGAAACTGCAGCGTCCCAGCAAATCCGCCGTGGCGACTGCCGATTTCCTGCGCGGCCTGCCGCTGCCCAAAGGCACAAAACTTGACTAATCAGCAAGAAAGGGAAGGCGTGGATGGCCGGGACAAGCCCGGCCATGACGTTTTTCATTTTAGTCATTTCCCTTACCGTCATGCCCGGACTTGGTCCGGGCATCCACGAGTTGTTTTTTAAACCATGCCGCGCTTCCGCCTCACCATCGAATATAACGGCGGCGCCTATGTCGGCTGGCAGCGCCAGCAGGACAATCGCGCGGTGCAGCAGGCGCTGGAGGAAGCCATCCAGGCCATGAGCGGCCAGGTGGTGGAAACCGTGGCGGCCGGGCGCACCGATGCCGGCGTGCATGCGCGCGGCCAGGTGGTGCATTTCGACCTGGAGCGCGACTTCACCGCCGACCGCATCCGCGACGGACTGAATTTCCATCTGCGGCTGGAGCCGGTGAAGGTGCTGGATGCCGCCATCGTCGGGCCGGAATTCCACGCCCGGCTTTCCGCCACCGGGCGGCAGTATCTCTACCGCATCCTCAACCGCCGGCCGCCGCCGGCACTGGAAGCCGGCTTCGTGTGGCATGTGCCGGTGCCGCTGGATGTGGTGGCGATGCATGACGCCGCCCAAATCCTGGTCGGCCATCACGACTTCACCAGTTTCCGCGCCGCCGAATGCCAGGCCAAATCACCCGAGAAGACGCTGGCGCATCTGGCAGTCAGTCGCGCGGGCGAAGAGATCCACGTCACTGCGAAGGCGCGCAGCTTCCTGCATCACCAGGTGCGCAACATGGTGGGTACGCTGAAACTGGTGGGTGAAGGGCGCTGGTCGGCCGCCGACGTGCAGGCGGCGCTTGAAAAGCGCGACCGTTCCGCCGCCGGGCCGACGGCACCGGCGGAAGGCCTGACCCTGATGCAGGTGGATTACTGAAACGCGCAGTTTAGCTGCGCCAGCCAATCGCCTTGGCCCAGCCCTCGAAATCCTTGCGCCGCACGGCCGGATTGGCCGGCGCGACTTCACCATTCTGCTCTGCCTCGCGGCGGCGCTGCTGAATGCCTTCGGCCATCGGCACCAGATCGGCCAGGGTACGGCGGGAATCGACCATTGCCTCGTCCTCGATCGGGATCGGATTGAGCTGGCCCTTCTCGTCCCAGTCGAACTGGGTGCCATAGACCTGCTTCTTGCCTTCCAGCCAGCGGATACGGTCAATCAGCAAGGCGCGTTGCCAGCGCGGCACCTCGCCTTTGGTAACTTCCGCTTCGATGATCTCAAGACAGGCGCGCATGAAACGCGGCAGGCCGATGGCCTGCTGGACAATCATCCAGGCCGCGACCGCACCGTCTTCGCCGACTTTCGACTTCCCCGGCCAGCCATGCTGGTCGATGATGTCGGCCAGCGTTTTCGCCTGGCTGTTATGCATCGCGCGCAGGTCGGCGTTATACCCCTGGAACAGGCTGCCATCGGCGCTGAGCGTGGCGCGAACCCGCTTGGCCTCGTCGATCATGGCGATCAGCTGCTGGCGCAAATTCTGGTCCATTCTGGTCCTCGTTCTGGATCGGCCGGCCTTTCAGAATCGAGCCCGGCGCGGGACTTATTCGGCAGTTACCCTGCCCCAGAGCAGCGAGCAAGTCCAGCCGGCAGCCATCATGACACCAGATCGAAGAGCCGATGCACCAGAAGGCTGATTGCCAGATCCAGAAAGGCGGCGCCCACCGCCAGCGACAGGCCGGCACCGAGGCCGATCCGGCCGGCCTGCAATACGATATAGAGCCACAGCAGCAATATGCCGGTGCTCCAGCCGGCCAGTGTGCCCAGGGGCAGGAGTCCGATCAGGCTGCCGGCCAATATGGGCAGGCTGGCGGCCGTGACGATGGCCTGGGCCCAGTTGTAGAGCACGACGAACACCGCATAGCGGTGCCCGAGACCGAAACTCCGGCTGACGGCGGCTATGGCGATGAGGAATGCCGCCCAGGCCAGCAGGTATTCCAGACCCTGCATCAGCAGGAAACCGAGCCGGTTGTCGGCCCAGATTTCGGCCTGGACCGGATTGACCGGCTGCAGGATCAGATAGACGGCCAGGCAGAACAGCGGCAGGCCGAAGGACCGCCAGAAACCGTCCAGGCTGAAGTCATAATGCTGCAGCGCGCGGGCATCGCCCCGCAGCAGCAGCGCCAAGCCTTTCAGCGCGGCGGCGATTTCGGCGCGGTTGGGCAAGGCCATGGATCAGGCGGCAGCGAAGAACCGCTGCAACATGCCCTCGTAGACGCGGCTCAGTGCCTGAATGTCGGCGACGGCGGCGTGTTCGTCCACCTTGTGCATGGTCTGGCCGATCAGGCCGAATTCCACCACCGGGCAATAGGCCTGAATGAAACGGGCATCGGAAGTGCCGCCGGTGGTGCTGAGTTCCGGCTCCTGCCCGGTGCCTTCACGCACTGCATCGGCCATGGCGGCGACGAACGGCCCAGGCCGGGTAAGGAAAGGCATGGCACCGTCTTCCAGCACCAGGTCGAAGCGGGTGCCCTGCAGCGCGCGATTGCCACTCTGGCTGCCGCAAACGGCCTCGCAGGCGCGGGTGATCCAACTTTTCAGGCCATCCGACGTCTGTTCCGTGTTGTAACGGATGTTGAGCACGGCATGGGCACTGGCCGGGATCACGTTGTTGGCCGGATTGCCGACATCGATGGTGGTGATTTCCAGATTCGACGGCTCGAAATGCGCGTTGCCGGTGTCGAGCCGACGGCTTTTCAGTGCCGTGAGGATGTCGAGCAGTTTCGGGATCGGATTGTCGGCCAGGTGCGGATAGCCGACATGGCCCTGTATGCCATGCACCGTGATGCGGGCCGTGAGCGATCCGCGGCGGCCGATTTTCATCATCTGGCCCAGCTTCAGCGGATTGGTCGGCTCACCGACCACGCAGGCCGACAGCGTTTCGCCCTTCTCGGCCAGCCATTGCAGCACCTTCACTGTGCCGTTGATCGCCGGGCCTTCCTCGTCGCCGGTGATCAGCAGGCTGATACCGCCCTTCAGTTGCCCGTTGCGGGACTGCAGGAAGCGGCCGGCAGCGGCAACAAAGGCGGCAATGGCCGATTTCATGTCGGCGGCACCCCGACCGTAAAGCTGGCCCGCGGCGATTTCGGCGCCAAAGGGCGGCATGGTCCAGGCCTTCTCATCGCCAACAGGCACCACGTCGGTATGGCCGGCGAAGCAGAAATTCGGCCCTTCATTCCGCCCGATCGGCCCGGCACCCCAGCGGGCATAGAGATTCTCCACATCCGGCGTGCCGGGAGCCGAGAATTTCAGCCGCTCGCAGTGGAACCCCAGTGCGGTCAGCGCCTGTTCCAGTACGCCCAGAGCCCCCTTGTCGACCGGGGTCACGCTTGGACAGCGGATCAGGGCCTGGGCCAGGTGGACTGGGTCGGGCGGGCCGGGCTGGGCCGGCGCGGAGGGAGAAGCGGACACGGGCAATGCCTTTCTGTGACAGCGGGATGTAACCCTTTGAATCCTCGCGGGTCAATGCGGGGAATCGCCCTCTAAAACCGCCCCCCTTCGTTGACATGGCAGGGGGCAATGCATATCTAATGCGCGGTTTCCGTCGCCCGGTTCTCGTGTTGCGACGCGGATTTAGCAGACTTCCCAGGGGTACGGCATAATGTTCGGCGCGATCGCCAAGAAGCTGTTCGGTTCGGCCAACGACCGTGCCGTGAAGGGGTATTTCAAGACCGTCGAGGCGATCAACGCCCTGGAGCCGGAGATCGCCAAGCTGGACGATGCCGCCCTGCAGGCCAAGACTGCCGAATTCCGGGCGCGACTGGAGCAGGGCACGGATCTGGACGATCTGCTGCCGGAGGCCTTCGCCGTGGTGCGCGAGGCGGCCAAACGCGTGCTGGGCCAGAGGCATTACGACGTGCAGCTGATCGGCGGCATGGTGCTGCACGATGGCCGTATCGCCGAAATGAAGACCGGCGAAGGCAAGACGCTGGTCGCGACCCTGGCCGTCTATCTCAACGCGCTGCCCGGCAAGGGCGTGCATGTCGTGACCGTGAACGACTACCTGGCCAAGCGCGACTGCGAATGGATGGGTCGGGTCTATCGCTTCCTGGGCCTGAGCACCGGCGTGATCGTGCATGGTCTGACCGACGAGGAACGCCGTGCCGCCTATGCCGCCGACGTCACTTACGGCACCAACAACGAATACGGCTTCGATTATCTGCGCGACAACATGAAGTTCCGTCGCGAGGAGATGGTGCAGCGCCCGTTCACTTTCGCCATCGTCGACGAAGTCGACTCGATCCTGATCGATGAGGCTCGCACGCCGCTGATCATTTCCGGCCCCTCGGAAGACACCACCGATCTCTATGTGAAGGTGAACGTCCTCATCCCGTCGCTGCGGGATTCCGATTTCGAGAAGGACGAAAAGCAGCGCACCGTCAGCTTCACCGAAGCCGGCACCGAGCATATCGAGCAGCTGCTGCGCGATGCCGGCCTGCTGAAATCGGAATCGCTGTACGATGTCGACAACATCGCCGCCGTGCACCACGCCAACCAGGCCCTGCGCGCGCACAAGCTGTTCACCCGCGATGTCGACTACATCGTGAAGGACGGCAAGGTGATCATCATCGACGAATTCACCGGCCGCATGATGGAAGGCCGGCGTTACTCCGACGGCCTTCACCAGGCGCTGGAAGCCAAGGAAGGCGTCGAGGTGCAGACCGAGAACCAGACCCTGGCCTCGATCACCTTCCAGAATTACTTCCGCATGTATCCCAAGCTGGCCGGCATGACCGGCACGGCCTCGACGGAAGCCTCGGAATTCGCCGATATCTATCGTCTGGAAGTGATCGAGATTCCAACCAATCTGCCGGTCGCCCGCATCGATTCCGACGACGAGGTCTATCGCACCGCGCGCGAGAAATACGAGGCCATCGTCAAGCTGATTGCCGAATGCAGCGCCAAGGGCCAGCCGGTGCTGGTCGGCACGGTGTCGATCGAGAAATCCGAGCTGCTGTCGAATTTCCTCAAGCAGCGCGGTATCGCCCATAACGTGCTGAACGCGCGCCACCACGACAAGGAAGCCTTCATCGTCGCCCAGGCCGGCCGGCTGAATGCCGTCACCATCGCCACCAACATGGCGGGCCGCGGCACCGACATCCAGTTGGGTGGCAATGCCGACATGCGTATCCTGGCCGAGACGCAGGGCATGGATGGCGAGGTGCAGCAAAAACTGGCGGCGCAGATCCGCGCCGAGGTAGAAGCCGAGAAGCAGCGCGTGCGCGAGGCCGGCGGCCTGTATGTGATCGGCACCGAACGCCACGAAAGCCGGCGCATCGACAACCAGTTGCGTGGCCGCTCAGGCCGCCAGGGCGATCCGGGTGCGTCGAAATTCTTCCTTTCGCTGGAAGACGACCTGCTGCGGATCTTCGGTTCCGAGCGCATGGACGCCATGCTGCAGCGCCTGGGCCTGCAGGAAGGCGAGGCGATCATCCACCCCTGGATTAACAAGGCGCTCGAGAAGGCGCAGCAGAAGGTCGAGGCGCGCAACTACGAGATCCGCAAGAATCTGCTGAAATACGACGATGTGATGAACGACCAGCGTAAGGTCGTTTACGAACAGCGCATCGAGATCATGCAGGCCGACGACGTGGCCGACACGATCACCGACATGCGCGCCGAGATCGTCGACGAGATGGTCAAGCGCCATATCCCGGAAAAGGCCTATGCCGAACAATGGGATGCGGAGGGACTGCAGGAAGAGGTGCGGCGCGTCTTCGCGCTTGAGCTGCCGGTCGTCGACTGGGCCAAGGAGGAAGGCATCGCCGACCAGCAGATCCGCGAGCGCCTGCACGACATCGTCGACCGCCGCATGGCGGAGAAGGCTGCCAATTTCGGCCCCGAGACGATGCGCATGGTGGAGCGCAGCCTGCTGCTGCAGGTTCTGGACCAGACCTGGAAGGAACATCTGCATCAGCTGGATTACCTGCGTCAGGCCATCGGCCTGCGCGCCTATGCCCAGAAAGACCCGCTGAACGAATACAAACGCGAGGCTTTTGCGCTGTTCGAGCAGATGCTGGTCCGTGTGCGCGAACAGGTCACATCGATTCTGTCGCGCGTGGAAATCCGCGCCGAAGAACCGCCGCAGGACCTGTTCAGCCGGCCGAGCCAGCCCCAGAGCCAGAACTGGCATGAAAGCCGCGGCGAATTGGTGGAATCCGAGGATGGCGTTGCGGGAGCGGAGGGCCTGCCGGCCCGGCCGGTGAGTCAGGCCCGCAACACCCTGGTCGATCCGAACGATCCGGCGACCTGGAAACACGCGCCGCGTAACGGCCCCTGCCCCTGCGGCTCGGGCAAGAAATACAAATACTGCCACGGCAAGTGAGCGCCCTGGGCCTAATCCGGGCGGGCGCTCACTGGCGATCTTTTTGTTTTCAGTGCTTCGGGGCGTAAAGCGCCCGCAGCAGGGTGATGGTCTCGCCATCGGGTGCCGCGGCGCCATCGACCTTCAGCCCGTGGCGCTGCTGGAAGGCGCGCAGGGCGGAATCCTCGCGCCTGGTCCAGTAGCCGGTCGGGCCGCCGCTGGCGAACAGGTCAAGATCGCCTTCGCGATGCAGCAGGGCCTGCAGCTTGGCCACATCGGCGCGGCGGTTGGACCGGCCCACGCCCACATCTTCCAGCAAGTCGAATACTAGGTCACCGAACAGCTGGCGCAGCGACGCCCCATTCATCCAGGCGCAGGCCATGGTCCAGACCGGATCGGCTGGCGCGCTGGCGGCCCGGGGGGAAAGCAGGCGGTTGCGAAGCGGCTTGTCGACGGAAAACGGACGCATGAACATGACGGCTGCCTTTCCTGTGGGGATGGCTGAACGATATGAGAACACTGCCACAGAAAAATGAGAACGTCCAGAGAATATTTCGCTATTTGTTCTCAACTTATTCTTAACATTTTCCAGCCGGCCGTCATCAGGCGCCGGGCCCGAAGGATTGCCCGAGAGATTGACGGACCGCCGACCCCCGGGCCACATCGCAACATGACGAACAACTCTCCCGCCCGCCTCACGCGCCAGCAGGCCACCCGCTTCGCCGCCCTGCCAATGCGTAACCTCGGGACCGAATACCCCAACAGCCTGGCGCATTTTCTGAACGGGCCAACGGATGTGCAGCCGCCCAGCCGCCTACATCCGGTGTTCTACGGCTCCTACGACTGGCATTCGGCCGTGCATGGCTGGTGGTTGCTGGTGCGCTGCCTGCGCCGGTACCCCGATCTGCCGATAGCCGACAAGGCGCTGGTGCTGCTTGCCGCGCATTTCACGGCCGACGGCGGTGCGGCAGAGGCGGCCTACATGCAACAGCCGGGACGCGGCACCTGGGAACGGCCCTATGGCTGGGGCTGGCTGCTGGCGCTATGCGCCGAGTTGCACCTGTGGCCGCAACCCGAGGCGAGGCGCTGGCGCGCCGCCCTGCGCCCCCTAGAAGATCATATCGCTCAGGCTTTCCCGGCCTATCTGGCGAAGCTGACCTATCCGATCCGCGCCGGCACGCATTTCAACACTGCCTTTGGCCTGATCCTGGCGCTGCATTACGCCCGCATCTGCGGCAAGACGACTCTGGCGCAGACCATCGAGTCCTATGCGCGAGCGAAATTCCTGCCTGATGCCGATTACCCGGCGCATTACGAGCCCAACGGCGACGATTTCCTGTCCGGCGCGCTGACCGAAACCCTGTTGATGGCGATGTTGTTACCCGCGGATGACTTCGCATCATGGTTCGCGCGTTTCCTGCCGGCACAGCCATTCACGCCGGCCATCGTGGCCGATCGCAGCGATGCCAAGGGCGTGCATCTGGACGGGCTCAATTTCTCGCGGGCCTGGTGCCTGCGCAGTATTGCAGCAGTCCTGCCGGATCCGCAGCGACCGGCACTGCTCGCCATGGCCGAATCTCACGAAGCCGCCAGCCTGCCCTTCCTGGAAAGCGGCGAATACGGTGGCGAACATTGGCTGGCGACATTCGCCGCCCTGGCGGTGGAAGGCCTCACCTGATCTGCATACGCGGATCATCATCCGAATTTTGCCGCAATCGCGGCCGAGGCTTCATGCTAGTCTGGCAATCGCCGGTTTCAGATGCGAGGCATTCCCACATCATGCCGTCCGAATTACCCGATATCGTCTATGACACCCAATATAACGTCACGACCGCAGTGCAGGAAGATGCCGGTCGCCAGCTTCGGCGCCTTAAGCGTTATCCGCGTTTCTACCGTCGCCTGCGTTCACGGCAGCGCATCGGCGGACTGCTTGGCCGCATCATGGCCGTGGCGGTGCTGGACTGGGGAATCCTGCTCGTCATGGCCGCCACAGCCTGGGGCGCCGTCGCCCAACGCTTCCGCCGCCGATCGCGATCCTAGCGGTCGCGTGGATCGCGGCGGCGATCCAATTCATCCTGTAGTCGCTGTCGCTCATCCCGAATTAGCGCATCCGACATCGGCCGGAAAAGCCAGCGATCCATACGCTTGATGTATTTCGGCAGATAAGGGCGAATGCGTCTCTCCTTGTCGTCGATATAATGCGCCGCCTCATCGAGCCTGATCTGCCTCTGTCGCAATTCTTCGGGCGTCATTTTGTCATAATGCCACTGCGGCTGACTGACGATCTCGGTCGCCAAGGCATGCAGCCGTCCGGCCAGCTTCGGATCGCTGGCTTTCAGATCCTGCACCTTTTGCAAGGATTTCTGCCGCTCATGGCCATTGCCATAACGAATGAACCGCACCGCACCCAAGGCCGGCAGCACCGCCGGATTCTCCATGTCGATCTGATCGGGATCGAGGCCTAGCTGGCACGCCAGATCGCGCGCCGTTTCAGCCTGGTATCTTCGCCCCTCCTCCAGGTCCGGCTGTTCCTGCTGAGGCAGATAGATGGTCTGAAAATGGTTCATCGTCTCGCCGCCCGGTCCGGCCCAGCCATCGACCGTCAGGCCACCTTCCTTCTGCAGGGCCTTCATGGCGGTATCGTCGCGGATGCCCCAATAACCCGTCGGACCACCGGTCGCCTCTGCATCCAGATGGCCTTCCCGATGCAGCAGGCTCTGGACCTTGAAGACGTCGCCGCGCTGGTTCGCCTTGTTGGCGCCGACTGCGTCGTTCAGTTGGAACAGCCGGTCGCCAAACAACCGCTCCAGACTGGCGCCGCCCATCCAGGCTTCCCGTGCCTGTTCCCAGGCCGGATCGCCGGCGCCGATGCGGCCGAACGGGTCCGCGTCTGGTTCGGGTTGGGCTGCGGGACCCAAAAGCATCGTGAAATCAATGTCGTCCAAAAGCGATGGCATGAGTGACTCCGAATATGGCTTTGCAATATGCGAGCACATCATATAAGATTTTAATCTTATTTTCAAGATAATTTTCTTCTATTGTTCTTATAATGCCGCCCTGTCGCCACCGGCACTTGCCAAGCCGGCTTCAGGCATGGCTGGCTGCCGACAGGGAGGAATATCAGCATGCCAATCAGTCTCGACCTCTGGCTCGCTTTCGCCGCCGCCGCCGCGGTATTGATCGCCATTCCCGGGCCCACCACCCTGATGATCCTGGGCCATACGGCGGCCAGCGGCTGGCGCGTCGGACTTGCCAGCCTGGCTGGCGTGATCCTGGGCGACATCTGCGCCATCGCACTTTCGGTGCTGGGCTTCAGTGCGCTGCTGGCAGCTTCCGCCGAAGCGTTCCTGGTGATGAAGTGGCTGGGCGCCGGCTACCTGGTCTGGCTGGGCATCAAGCTCTGGCGCGCGCCGGCCAGCGCACCGACGCCCGTCGCTGCGACACGCAGCGGCATGGGCAAGGCCATCGGTCAGACCTTCATCGTCACGCTGCTGAATCCGAAGGGCATCCTCTTCTTTGCCGCCTTCCTGCCGCAGTTCATCGATCCGGCCCGGCCGCTCTGGCCGCAGGTGATCGCATTGACCCTGACCTTCAACGTGATCGCCACGGGCACGCAGATTGGTTACATCGCCGTCATGGGTGGCGCACGCCGGCGCATCGCATCGCCACATGCCATGACCTGGGTGAACCGCGCCGGCGGCAGCATGCTGATCGGCGCCGGCCTGCTGACCGCCACGCTGAAGCGAAGCTGACATGTTGCGCCTCGCCCCGGCTGCGGAAAAATTCACCGTCGCGATTCCAGAGGCGGCATTGGCCGACCTGCGCCAGCGGCTGGCGCTGACGCGTTTTCCCGCCGAACCCGAAGATGCCGCCTGGCAATATGGCAGCAACGGGCATTACATGCGCCGCTTTATAGCGCGCTGGCAGGATGGCTTTGACTGGCGGCACTGGGAAGCGCGGCTGAACCGCTTCCTGCAATATCGCGTGGCGCTGAAACGGCCCGATACCGGCAAACTGCAGAGCGTGCATTTCCTGATCGAACCCGGCTCAGGCGATAATCCGAGACCGCTGCTGCTCACCCATGGCTGGCCCGGTTCGGTTCTGGAATTCATCGATGTGATCGAGAAGCTGGCGCATCCCGAACGGTTCGGCGGCAAGGCGGCAGATGCCTTCACGGTGATTTGCCCCAGCCTGCCGGGTTATGGCTTCTCGATGCCGCTGGAGAAACCCATCGGTCCGCGTGCGGTGGCGAAGCTGTGGTGCGACCTGATGGTGGAGGTGCTGGGATTCGGCCGTTTCCTGGTACAGGCGGGCGACTGGGGCTCGATCGTCTCAAGCTGGCTGGGCGCAGACTATCCCGATCACGCCATCATGCTGCATCTCAACATGGTGCCGCTTCGCCCACCCCTGACCAAAGATTCGACCCCCTTCACGGCGGCCGAAAAGGAATGGATCGCCCGCACCAAGAAGATCCAGGGCGCCGAGAGCGGCTATTTCGCCATCCAGAGCACCAAGCCCACCACGCTGGGCTACGGCCTGAGCGACAGCCCGGCGGGGCTGGCCGGCTGGATCGCGGAAAAATTCCACGGTTTCGCCCGCGCTCCTGTCGAACAGGATCCGCCCTTCGATATCGATCATATGATCGCCAATGTCGCGCTCTACTGGCTGACTGGCACGGCGACGACCTCGACCTGGATGTACTGGGCCGCCGTGAGGTCAGGCGACATGACGCTGAAACCCAGCGAATTCGTGAGCGTGCCAACCGGTTTCCTGCTGCCGCCCTGGGACATGGTGCCGCCGCCGCCAAAGGGGTGGCTGGAGCGCGGTTATAACGTGACACATCGTCGAGACCTGGAACGCGGCGGCCATTTCGTGGCGATGGAACAGCCCGATGCCTTCATCCAGGATGTGCAGTCGTTTTTCCGCAATGTGAGTGTGTGAGCAATGAGCAGAAGCGAGCGCTGGTTCGAGGATTACACGGTTGGCGAGATCATCAGGGCCGATGGCGTGACGATCTCGGAGGCGGAGATTCTCGCCTTTGCCTTCACCTACGATCCGCAGCCCTTCCACCTAGACAAACTGGCGGCCGAGAAATCGCCCTATGGCGGCCTGATCGCCTCGGGCTGGCAGACCGGGCTGCTGGGTTTCCGCATGCTGCTGCAGGCCGGCCTGCTGGGCAAGGGCAGCATGGGCTCGCCGGGACTTGACGAAATCCGCTGGTTCATGCCGGTGCGGCCGGGCGATACGCTGTATGGCCGCGCCCGCATCGAGGACAAGCGCGAAAGCGCATCGAAGCCGGATCGCGGCATCGTACGCATGAAATACTGGATCGAGAACCAGACGGGCGAGACCGTGATGAGCTTCTTTGGTACCCAGATGGTGCTGAAGCGGTCTTAGGCTTTCCGCCGACGCAGCAGCCGGTCCAGCCCAGAGAGCAAATATGCAAAGTCGATCGGCTTGGCGAAATAGAGTTCGAAGCCCGCCTGCCGCCCGCGGGCAATTGCATCGGGATGCACCTCCGAGGTCAGCGCCGCGACCGGAATCGCGGCCGTCTCCGGATCGGAACGCAACGCCTGTAATACGCGATAACCATCGGTATCGGGCAGGTTGATATCGACCAGGATCACATCTGGCCGCACACGACGCGCCAGCTCCAAACCTGCCTGCCCGGTGGCGGCAGAGTGATAACTTACATCCGGCAGCGTGGCCATCAGATGCTGCATGAGCATCCGGTTCGGTGCGTGATCCTCGATGTAGAGCAGCGTAAAGCCCCCACGCAGCACTGTCGTATTCTCTGCCTGCTCCGCCCCGCCCGTTGTGGGCACCGCCGTCGGCGTTGCCCGCCCTAAAGGCAATTCGATCCAAAACTGACTGCCTTCGCCATGGCGACTGTCGAAATCGATCTGCCCGCCCATCGACTCCACCAGTTTGCGGGTCAGCGCCAGCCCGATACCGCTGCCCTCGATGCCCCCTGCCTCGCGCCCGAGGCGGTTGAACGGCTGGAACAGCTCGGCCTGCCGCTCGTATGGGATGCCAGGCCCATCGTCCTGCACTGTAAAGCGTAACCGCGTCTCATTGGGAGAGATGCGAAGCCACACCTGGCCCATGGGCCGGTTATATTTGATGGCATTGGAAAGCAGGTTAAGCAGCGCCTGTACCGTGCGCACGCGGTCCGCCCGCAACAACGGCAAGTTTGCGGCCTCGGGCCAGTGCAGATTGATGCCCGCCTCGCGAGCCAGCGGGTTGACGATAGGCTCGAGGTCAGCGATCACGACCTGCGGGGCGAATATCTCGATGCGGATTGGCAGCTTGCCGGCATCCAGTTTGGCGAAACTCAGCACGTCGTCTATCAGACGCAGCAGATGCGTGCCGCCGCGCAGGATGTAATCCACGAATTCCTGCTGGCGGCCAGTCAGCGATCCTATATTCGGCATCTGCAGCAATTGGGCAAAACCGAGGATCGCGTTCAGCGGCGTGCGCAGCTCGTGGCTCATGCCCGACAGGAAGTCGGATTTTGCGCGGTTGGCACCTTCGGCCGCCCGCGAGGCCTCAATCAGAGGGGTGATATCCATATACGTGATCATGCGCTGGCCATTCGGCAGCGTAACGATTTCAGACCGGAGCGTGCGGCCATCCTGCAAATCCAGATCCACCTGGCCGGAGCCATCCAGACGCTCGATCTGCGCCATGCGGCCGGCAAGGTAACTCTGCTTTTCGGCTTCGGTGGCGCGATAGAATCCCTGACTCCAGCCGTGTTCAAGCAATGCCGAGAAAAGAGGGGTATTGTCCGCAATCGAATCCGGTAGACGCCACATTTGACGAAAGGCGCGATTAATGAAAATCGCCCGGAGATCGCTATCTAGCAGCAGGATGCCGTATCGCACGGAATGCAGCGCCGCATGCAAGTCGCTCTCTGCATGACCGGAACTCTCCGGCCGTTCGGCATGTTCGTTGACGGGCTGCATGCTGCCTCCCCTCTGGCCGCTGCGCCGATTCTTGTCTCGAAATTAATGTATCACTGCTGCCGCCAACCTGAAATCGCTGTTATAGGTTGTAGTATGACGCATTTGCTCTTCCTGCCCGGCGCCGGGGGTGCGGCGGAATTCTGGCATCCGCTCGGGCAGTTGCTGCCCGATGCATGGGAAAAGACCTACCTGAACTGGCCAGGCCTGGGGCACGAGCCGCATGCGCCGGGCTATGATAGCCTGGATGCCCTGACGCAGCATGCGGAAAAGCATCTGGCACCGAGCGGCAACGTGATTCTGGCCCATTCGATGGGCGGCATCTTCGCCATGCGGCTGGCGCTGCGGCATCCGCAGCGGATCAGCCGCATGGTGCTGACCGCCGCCTCGGGCGGCCTCGATGTTGCGCGCTTCGGCGCCACCGACTGGCGGCCGGAGTATCGTGCGGAATATCCGCGCGCGGCTGACTGGATCATGAAGGCCCGGGCCGATCACACGCCGCAGATCGGCGATATCCGCATGCCGGTGCTGCTGCTCTGGGGAGATGCGGATTCGATCAGCCCGGTGAGCATTGGCCGTCACCTGCAGGACCTGCTGCCTCAGGCGACGCTGCATGTGATCAAAGGTGGCGATCACGGCTTCCCGCGTGAGCGCGCGGCAGACATCGCATCGCTGGTGACGGATTTCATCGGAACCAGCCAGATACAAAAAGGCCCGCAGCGCATGCCGCGGGCCTGATGCCGTTTCCAGGCAATGGGCGGCTTAAAGCCCGTGACTGCCCATCTCAAGGAATTTGCGCCGACGCGCCTCGCGCAGGCTACCCGGTTCCTGACCCAGCAGGCCACGCAGGCTGGCATCCAGCGCATCGCCCAGCGCGGCGATGGCACGGGCTGGATCGCGATGGGCGCCGCCAATGGGCTCCTTCACGATCTCGTCCACCACTTTCAGCTTCAACAAGTCTTCCGCCGTGACGCGCAAAGCCTCGGCGGCATCCTGTGCCTTCGATCCATCATTCCACAGGATCGCAGCGCAGCCTTCGGGCGAAATCACCGAATAGATCGCGTGTTCAAACATCAGCACGCGGTTGGCAGCCGCCAGCGCCACGGCGCCGCCCGAACCGCCTTCGCCCACGATAGCGGCCACCAGCGGCACACGGATATCGAGGCAGCAGTCGATGGCCCGCGCGATGGCTTCGGCCTGGCCGCGTTCTTCCGCCTGCACGCCGGGATAAGCACCGGCGGTATCCACAAGCGTGATCACCGGCAGGCGGAACCGGTCGGCCATGCGCATCAGGCGGATCGCCTTGCGATAGCCTTCCGGCTTGGCCATGCCGAAATTGTGCTTTAGCCGGCTTTCGGTGGTGCGGCCCTTCTCATGGCCCATCACCATCACGGCCCGGCCGCGGAAACGCCCCATGCCACCGACGATGGCGGCATCCTCGGCAAAATTGCGGTCGCCGGCCAGCGGCACGAAATCCTCGATCAGGCCGGCCACGTAATCGGCGAAATGCGGCCGGTCCTGATGGCGGGCAACCTGGGTTTTCTGCCAGGCACCCAGTTTGGCATAGGTGGCCTGCAGCTGCTGGGCGGCCTTGGCCTCCAGCTTTTCCAGGTCTTCCGCGATGTCGGTATTGCCGCTGTCGACCAGCTGCCTGAGCTCGGCGATCTTCGCCTCAAGCTCGGCGATTGGCTTCTCGAATTCCAGATAGGAGCGCATGGGGGCCTCGTGTAGCATGGATCGCGGCCCGGCACAAATCCTGTAAGCCATTGAATTAGGATGGGTTTTACACGCCTTCCGGGGGTGGCCGCATCATGCTATAGCCTCGCCGCCTTCCCTCTCTCGCCAACGAGGCCCCTGCCGATGTCCGCCGACCTGATCCACGTGCGCCGTGCGCTGCTTTCCGTTTCCGACAAGACCGGGCTGGTGGAGTTCGGCAAGGCGCTGGCCGGCTTCGGTATCGAGATCCTGTCCACCGGCGGCACCTACAAGGCCCTGAAGGATGCCGGCGTGGCGGTGAGGGAAGTGGCCGAGCATACCGGCTTCCCCGAGATGATGGACGGACGGGTGAAGACCCTGCATCCCACCATCCATGGCGGCATCCTGGCCCTGCGCGACGAGCCCGAGCACAAGGCGGCGATGGACAAGCACAACATTCCGCCGATCGACCTCGTGGTCGTGAACCTCTATCCCTTCGCCGCCACGGTGGCCAAGGGCGCCGATTTCCCCACCTGCATCGAGAATATCGATATCGGCGGCCCAGCGATGATCCGCTCGGCGGCGAAGAACCATGGCTATGTGAACGTGGTGGTGGATGTGGCCGATTACGCCAAGGTGCTGGAGGCCCTGAAGGCCAATAACGGCGCCACGCCGCTGAAACTGCGCCGCGAGCTGGCCGCCAAGGCCTATGCTCATACCGGCAACTACGACAGCATGATCGCCACCTGGTTCGCGCGGCAGAATGGCGAGGATTTCCCGCCCACCCTGCTGCTCTCGGCCGAGCGCAAGCAGACGCTCCGCTATGGCGAGAACCCGCATCAGCAGGCGGCCTTCTACGTCACCGGCGACAAACGCCCCGGCGTGGCCTCGGCGAAACAGCTGCAGGGCAAGGAACTCAGCTACAATAACCTGAACGACACGGATGCGGCTTTCGAGCTGGTGTCGGAATTTTCCGACAAGCCTACCATTGCCATCATAAAGCACGCCAATCCCTGTGGCGTGGCGATGGCCGATACGCTGTCGGCGGCCTGGGACGCGGCCCTGCGCTGCGATTCCACCTCGGCTTTCGGCGGCATCGTCGCCATGAACCGCAAGCTCGACAAGGCCACCGCCGAGAAGATCGGCGCCATCTTCACCGAGGTGATCGTCGCCCCCGATGCGGATGACGACGCCAAGGCATTTCTGGCGGCAAAGAAGAACCTGCGCCTGCTGATCACCGGCGGCATGGCCGATCCGGTGGCACCGGGCTGGTTCGTGAAATCGGTGGCCGGCGGCTATCTGGTGCAAACGCGGGACGCCGGCCGCATCACCGAGGCCGACCTCAAGGTGGTGACCGAGCGCGCACCGACCCCGCAGGAACTGGCCGACATGCTGTTCGCCTTCCGCGTCGGCAAGCATGTG
This sequence comes from Ferrovibrio sp., assembly GCF_046297595.1. Classification (GTDB taxonomy): domain Bacteria; phylum Pseudomonadota; class Alphaproteobacteria; order Ferrovibrionales; family Ferrovibrionaceae; genus Ferrovibrio. The sequence goes on along the minus strand of NZ_JBKBHT010000002.1, from coordinate 539,471 downwards.
AAATCGAACACCATTGTTTATGCCAGGAACGGCGCCACCGTCGGTATCGGCGCCGGCCAGATGAGCCGCGTGGACTCCGCCCGCATCGCCTATCGCAAGGCCCAGGATGCCGCCAAGGCCGCGGGGCTATCTGATGCACTCACGAAAGGCTCGGTGGCCGCCTCGGATGCCTTTTTCCCGTTTGCCGACGGCCTGGAAGTGCTGGTCGAGGCCGGCGCCACCGCCGTGATCCAGCCGGGCGGTTCGATCCGCGACCAGGAAGTGATCGACGCCGCCAACAAGGCGGGCCTTGCCATGGTGTTCACCGGCATGCGCCATTTCCGCCACTGACCGGAAAGGCATCGCGCGATGTACAAGCTGTTTTGGGCGCCTGGCACCGCGGCAATGGCGCCGCAGGCCGTTCTGGAAGAAATCGGCGCCGCCTACGAGATGGTGAAGCTGGACATCGCCGCCAGGGAACACGAGCAGGCGGAGTATAAAAAGCTCAATCCGAACGGTCGCATCCCGACTCTGGTGGATGGCGATTTCGTCATCTTCGAGACTGCGGCGATCTGCCAGTATCTGAGCGACCGGCATCCCGAAGCCAATCTAGCACCGCCATTGGGCAGCCATGCCCGCGGCCGGCATTACCAGTGGCTGACCTTCATGACCAACACCGTGCAAGTTGCCTTCATCGACTGGTTCCATCCCGACTGGACCTTCGCCGATGCGGGGCAGCAGGCCGCCCTCAAAGGCGCCGCCGAAGAAAAGCTGTATCGCGCATTCCAGGTATTGGACGACGGGATCGGCAGCCATCGCTGGGTGACCGGCGAACAGTTCACGACCTGCGACATCTATCTGACGATGCTCGCACGCTGGAGCCGTTTCCTGGCCCGGCCGATGTGGCAAGGACGGAATATCCGCCGCGTGGTGGGCGCCACCCATATCCGGCCGGCTTTTCAGCGCATGATGCAGAAGCAGGGCATCGCCTGGGCGGAAAACTGGCCGCAGGCCTGAGTTTGCCCGGCGGCAAGCGGAACTGTCCCGAGAATAGAATACCCGCGTAACCAACTACTGGGTATATCGCAACCAGTCCGGAGAGCCGGCCTGAACAACCCCTCTTGTCCGGCACAGACCCGCGCGCCAATATGACAGGGGATGGGGCGTTATCTCTTTCTTCGTATGGAGATTCCGCATGTTGCTTCATGGCGTTCTTAAACGGCTGGTCAAGACCGGCGCGCTGACCGTGATCGACCATCATGGCCGGCCCCAGCATTACGGCGCTGCCGCCAACACAGACGGGCCGGACGACCGCCGCGTCGTGATCCGCCTGCACAAGGCATCCACGGCCTGGCGGCTGGCGCTGAATCCAAAGCTGGCGCTCGGCGAGGCCTATATGGATGGCGACCTCACCATGGAGCGGGGATCGATCTACGATTTCCTGACCACGGTGGTGCAGGATATGGGTCCGCATGGTGCGCTGCCCTTCCAGGGACTGATGCGCCTGTGGGAACGGACGGTGCGCCTCTGGTACCAGTTCAATCCGGAGGCTGCCGCCAGCCGCCGCGTGCGGCACCATTACGATCTGGATGGCCGGCTGTACGACCTGTTCCTGGATACCGACAAGCAGTATTCCTGCGCCTATTTCCCGACGCCGGACACCACGCTGGAACAGGCGCAGCTGGCCAAGAAACGCCATATCGCGGCCAAGCTGAAGCTCGAACCCGGCATGACGGTGCTGGAGATCGGCTGCGGTTGGGGCGGGCTGGCGCTGTATCTGGCCGAGACCTGCGGCGTGGAAGTCACCGGCATCACGCTGAGCCATGAGCAGCACGCCATTGCCACCCGCCGCGCCCAGGAACGCGGTTTGAGCGACCGCGTGAAATTCCACATCCAGGACTACCGCACGCTGGCCGGACAGTTCGACCGTATCGTTTCTGTCGGCATGTTCGAGCATGTGGGCGTGCCGCATTACCGTGAATATTTCAGCGGCATTCATCGCCTGCTGAAAGACGATGGCGTGGCGCTGCTGCATTCCATCGGCCGTTCGGAAGGCCCCGGCACCACGCCGGCCTTCATCCGCAAATACATCTTCCCCGGCGGTTACATCCCGGCCTTGTCGGAAGTGATTCCCGTGGTGGAGCAGAGCCAACTCTGGGTGACGGACATCGAAATCCTGCGCCTGCATTACGCCGAGACACTGAAACACTGGCGCGAACGTTTCCTGGCCCAGTGGGACAAGGCCAAAGCGTTGTATGACGAGCGCTTCTGCCGCATGTGGGAATTCTATCTGGCCGCCTCGGAAGTCACCTTCCGCCACTGGGGCCATATGGTGTTCCAGGCGCAGTTGACCAAAAAGGTGGACGCCCTGCCGATCACGCGGGACTACATGAACGAGGGTGAGCGCGCCCTGGCCGCCCGCGAGAAACCGCAGCGGCCGTTTGCCAAGACGGGCTGAACATCCGTCAATACTCGCGACAGGGCCGGGGCATCAGTCCCGCACCGGCTCTTTCACCTTCCATAGCAGCACGAAGCCCGCGCCCAGGAAAATCAGCACGATGGCGGCCGCGATGCGCTGGGTATCGAACATGGCCGTGGCGATGCCGATCAGCAGGGGCGCGAGGAACGTAGTGGCGCGGCCCGACAGCGAGAAGATGCCATAGAACTCGCCGACCATCTGCGGCGGGCTCAACCGCGCCACCAGCGTGCGGCTGGCGGCCTGCATCGGCCCCATGCCGAGACCGAGCAAGACGGCGCAGAGGAAAAAGACCTGCTCGCCCGTGGCGCTGAACAGCCCGGCGCCGGCAGCGCGCGGCGCCACATCGATGACGAACAAAACCTTGTCGGCGGTGATCGACAAAATACCCAGCGTGCCGAGCGCGACGGAGACGATGGCGAATTGCACCGCGCGTTTGGAGCCGATGCGATCATCCAGCCAGCCGCCGGCGATCACGGCGGGGATCGCGATCACGTTCAGCGCGATGCCGAACAGGCCGAGTTCCGTCGTGCCCCAGCCGAAAATACCCGCGGCGTAAATGCCGCCGAAGCCGATGATGGCCACCAGTCCGTCGTAATAGATCATGTAGGCGATCAGGAAACGCAGCAGATTGCCGTATTCCCGCATGTGGCGCACGGTGGCGAAAACCTGTGCGATGCCGGCTTTCGCCACGGCCAGGAAGGGTTGACCGGAACCCGGACGATCCGGCGTGAACAGGAACATGGGCAGGACGAACAGCGCCACCCAGAGCGCGGTTGCCGGACCGATGATGCGCTCGGCTTCAAAGCTGTCGCGTTTCAGGCCCAGAAACGCTTCGCCTTCGGGCGGTTTGATGCCGACCAGTTCGGGCTGCGAGACGATCAGCACGGTAAACAGCGCGATCAGTCCGCCGGCATAGCCCAGCCCCCAGCCGATGCCGCTCAGACGCCCGACATGGCGCGGCGTTTCCAGCGCCGGCAGCAGCGCATTATTGAACATGATGGAATATTCGGCCGCGATATTGGCCAGTACCAGCCCAAGGATCACCAGCGGCAACAGCTGCAATTGCCCGGGTTGGGCCAGCCACAGCAACGCGCAGCCGAAGGCCAGCAGGATCTGAAAGAAGAACAGCCACGGCTTGCGGCGGCCGCCGGCATCGGCGATAGCCCCGAGAAACGGCGCGCCCAAGGCCACCAGCGCCGCCGAGAAGGCTATGGTGAACCCCCACAGCGACTGCCCCTCAACGGGATCGCCGATCACCTTGGCCGTGAAATAGGGAGCGAAGATGAAGGTGGTGATGACGGTGAAATAAGGCTGGTTTGCCCAGTCGAACATCGCCCAGGACAGCCGCGCCAGCCAGGAGGCCGGGGCCTTGCCTGCCTTTTCCTGTATGTCCTGCCCTGACCCGGCCGACGCCCGCTGCGAAATATCTGGCGCCATGCCTATCCCCGTTTTCCGCTCCACACGCCCGCCCCCAACGACCCAGCAAGCCGGCAATCGCTACAGGAATGGCATGACCCTGCCATGACAAGGCACCAGAAACAATTGAAACACTTTTCGCAGATGCGAGACACAGAACCGAAACGGTGTACCCCGATAAGCGCGCCAACTTGAACCCGCACTTCCGGAGACCCTACATGACCCCCGCCCAGATCGCCCTTGTCAAAGACAGTTTCGTCAAGGTCCTGCCCATGAAGGAGGTGGCTGCCGCTGCATTCTACGAACGGTTGTTCACCCTGGATCCTTCCCTCAAGCCCCTGTTCAAGGGCGACATGCGCGCCCAGGGCCAAAAGCTCATGTTCGCCATCGGCTCGGTAGTGGCGGCGCTTGACCATCTGGACACGGTGATCGAAGGCGTACAGTCGATGGCCCGGCGTCATGTCGGCTATGGGGTGAAAGATACCCATTATGCCACCGTGGGCACCGCCCTGCTGGATACCCTGGCCAGCGCTTTCGGCGATAGCTTCACACCCGACCTGCACGATGCCTGGGCGACGGCCTACGGCATTCTGAGCCGCGCCATGATCGAGGCGGCGAACAATCCGGCCCAGGCTGCCTAAACGCAGCTCTGCAGGATTCCAGATCATGACACCATTTGCAGCCATCGCCGCCAATGACCGCTCGCCGGCTGACGCCGGCGCGACCATGCAGATTCCCATACAGGCGTTTGTGGGTCCACGCGGCACGCTTGTGCACCAGTTCACGGCCGGCGATGGCGCCCCGGTAATTGCCTTGCATTGCTCCGGCGGTCAGGGCGTGATGTGGCGCGGGATGCTGCCCTGGCTGGGCGATACCTTCCGTCTGCATTGCCCCGATTTATATGGCTATGGCCGTAGCGAGCCGTTCCCGGCCGGCAACCGCATGACGCTGGATGACGAGGCCGAACTGGTCGGCGCACTCCTGCGGCGATTCGATCGGCCCGTACATCTGATCGGCCATTCCTATGGCGGTGCCGTGGCCCTGCGCACCGCGATCGATCATGCGACACGGCTGTGCAGCCTGACCCTCTACGAACCAGTGGCTTTCCACCTGCTGCGCCCCGAACTGGGCGGACATGCACCCGCGCTGCATCAGATTCAGATTCTGGCCGCCGACATGCGGACCGCCTATCTGCGCGATGATGCCACCACTGCCGCGCGGCTGTTCATCGATTACTGGAACGAACCGGGCAGCTTCGACCGCATGACGCTCCAGCGCCAGGCCGCCCTGATCGTGCAGGTGCCGCGATTGTGGCTGGATTTCGTGCTGACCCTGGGCTGCAAAACCATGCCGGCGAGTTACCGCAGCCTGAAACTGCCCGTCTTGCTGCTCAGTGGAATGCGGTCGCCTGGCACCGTCAGGCTGATCGCAGACCGTCTGGCTGGCCTGTTGCCCGCCGTCCGTCATGCCATTCTCCCCGATCTGGGCCATATGGCACCGGTTAGCCACCCAGATGCCGTTGCCCGCGTCATGTTGCCGTTCCTGCGGGCCTGCGAAACCAGCCACCAGCAGCGCGCCTGCGCCTGAAACGGCCGCGTGCAATCAATGATGGACGAGTCCCGGCGCCCCTTGCTATCACAAGGTGGAGGCAGAGGTCGCGGCATGACAAATCAACCGCATATTATCGTGGTGGATGACGAACAGGGCATTCGCGACATGGTGGCTGAATATCTCGGCCACCATGGCTTTGCCGTGAGTACGGCAGGCGACGCCGATACCTTTCGCAGCCTGCACGCCGAACGCCCTGCCGATCTGGTCATTCTGGACATCACCATGCCGGGCGAAGACGGGCTTAGCCTGGCGCGCTGGCTGCGCGCCCGGTCAAAAATCGGCATCGTCATGCTGACGGCAGCCGACGAGGTCATCGACCGTGTCGTCGGCCTTGAGGTTGGCGCCGACGATTACATCACCAAACCGTTTGACCTGCGGGAACTGCGCGCCCGGATCAAGACCATCCTGCGCCGTGTCGGGGATATTACCACGGCGACAGATGACGATGTTATTCGCTTTGGACAGACGTATCTCAACCTGCCCAGCCGTAAACTCTATGACATGACAGGCAACGAGATCGTCCTCACCGCCATGGAGTTCGACCTGCTGGCAGCTTTTGCGCGCCACCCCAACAAGGTATTGAGCCGTGACCAGTTGCTCGACCTGGCACACCACCATCACTGGGAACCTTTCGATCGCAGCATCGACATCCGCATCGCCCGACTGCGACGCAAGATTGAAGTCGATCCGGGGAAACCCGAAATCATCAAGACCGTACGCGGCGCCGGCTATATGTTCAGGCGAAATATGGCGACATCCTCATAATGCCCGATAGCCTGCCATACGGCCTGGAGCAGATCAGGCCATTGCTGGAGGCATCGCTGGATGGCGTGATCGTTACCGACCGCCAGGGCAGAATTATCGTATTCAATCCTGCAGCAGAGGCCATGTTCGGTCGGAGCAGCCGCGACGTGATCGGGCAGCCAGTTGGCGGCGTTGTCGTTCCTTCGCATCTGCGCAGCAAACATGAAACGGCAATGCTGCGTCGACTAGCCGATACGGCCGACACATCCAGCCGCCAGCGGTTCGAGACCGAAGGCATGCGCGCCGATGGCAGCATCTTTCCGGTCGAACTGACCGTCACCGAGCTTCTGCTATCCGGCGGCGAGCGCATGCTAGTGGCTTACCTGCGCGACATCACCGCGCGGCAGCAATTACGGATGAGCGAGGAGCGCTATCGCCTGGCGATCCGCGGCGCAAATGACGGCATATTCGAATGGGATGTCGAGCATGGCACTGCATTCTATTCAGAGCGACTGGAAGAGATCGTCGGTCGCCGCGCCAGCGATCTGGGCGACAACATTACTGCCTGGCATGAGCATGTGCATCCGGATGACCTGGAAGCGCTGAAACAGGAAACGCGGCGGCTGCTGCGCGGCGACATTCCGACCATTGCCATGGAATACCGCATTCGCCGTGCCGACGGAGATGAACGCTGGATACAGGTGACCGCCGCCACGGCCCGCGACTCTCACGGTCGGGTACTGCGTGTGGGCGGTTCGATTGGCGACATCACCGAGCGCAAGCGCAGTGCCGCCAAGATAGAAAGTCAGCGCGAAGCGCTGTATCAGTCAGAGAAGTTGTCTGCCCTCGGTTCGCTGCTGGCCGGCGTCGCACACGAACTGAACAACCCGCTTTCCATCGTGGTGGGGCATGCCCAGATGCTGAAGGAAAGCGCGGCAGGAACGTCTTTTGCCGAGCGTGCGGACAAGATTGAAGTCGCCGCTGCGCGCTGCGCGCGGATCGCCCGCACATTTTTGGCAATGGCGCGGCAGCGGCGACCGTCGCGACGGCGCGTGGTGCTGGATCGCGTGATCGAAGATGCACTCAACCTGCTGGATTACAATCTGCGCAGTGCGGGGATCATGGTGGAGCGGCGCTATGATGCCGACCTGCCCGCCATCAATGCCGATCCCGACCAGATCAACCAGGTGATCAGCAACTTGATCGTAAATGCCCAGCAGGCGCTGGCGGGCCGGTCGGAATCGGGGCGGATCGTCGTCAGCGTGGCTTGTAGCGCGGACAATCAATGGCTGGAGGCCCGCATTGAGGATAATGGCCCGGGCATCCCTGCTAATCTGCGGCGACGGGTCTTCGAGCCGTTCTTTACGACCAAGCCGCCTGGTCATACGCCGGGCAGCGGCACTGGAATCGGACTGGCCGTCAGCCACGGCATCGTCACCGCGCATGGCGGTCAGCTGGAGGTAGAGGAGGCGCCGGGCGGCGGCGCCTGTTTCGTTCTGCGCCTTCCCATCGGCGAGGCCATCACCGCGGAATCGCCAGATGGCAAACCATTGGGAACCAATTTACCGGGAGCCGACGGACAGCACGCATTGGTGGTAGACGACGAAACTGGTGTCGCCGATCTGCTGGCTGAAATCCTGCACGCCACTGGACTAAAAGTTGTGGTGGCGGCGAGCGGCTATGATGCACTGGAACGCATCAGCCAGACGCAGTTCGCCGTAATCCTTACCGATTTGCGCATGCCTGGTCTCGATGGGCGCAGCCTGTTTCACCGGCTGCGCGCGGAGAATCCAGACCTCGCACGGCGTATCGTGTTCGTCACCGGCGACATGCTGAGCGCGGATATTGCTGAATTCATCCGCAACAGCGGGCAACCATGCCTTGAAAAGCCATTCTCGCCAGGCGACCTACGCCGGGCCATTCGCCAGATCATAGATACAAGGCAGAGTCCGGCCATCACCGCGTCTTGATTTAGAGACAGCCATCCTGTTGATTTAGAGACAGCCATCCTGCCCTTTTTTGCGCCAGCCGGTTTTTCGCGCGACTTGGTCTTGCCAAATCCGGTCATACGATGACAAACTATTTTCAATGCGCAGTTTCCTCACGCCGAGGAGGCGCATGATCCAACGGGGAGATTATCGAATGTCTTACAAGACGTGGCTTAGCGCTGCCGTGGTCGGCGGCGCATTGGTGGTTGGTGCGCAGGGTGCGGCGCTGGCCCAGACCAAGTGGGATCTGCCGGGCGCCTATCCGGCGGGCAATTTCCACACCAAGAACATGGTGCAGTTCGCCGAGGACGTGAAGAAGATGTCCGGCGGGAAGCTGGAGATCACCGTGCATCCGGGCGCCTCGCTGTTCAAGGCCCCCGAGATCAAGCGCGCGGTGCAGACCGGCCAGGTCCAGATCGGCGAAGTTCTGATGGTCAACATCGAGAACGAGATTCCGGTCTTCGGCGCCGACGGCGTGCCCTTCCTCGCCACCAGCTTCGATGCCGCCGCCAAGCTGTGGGCTGCGCAGAAGCCGCTGATCGAGAAGAAGCTGGCCGATCAGGGCATGACGGCGCTGTATGCCGTGCCGTGGCCGCCGCAGGGCATCTACTCCAAGAAGGACATCAACAAGGTGGAGGACCTGAAGGGCGTCAAGTGGCGCGCCTACAGCCCGGCCACCTCGCGCATCGCCGAACTGGTGCAGGCGCAGCCAGTGACCATCCAGGTTGCCGAACTGGCGCAGGCGCTGGCCACCGGCGTGGTCGACACGATGATGACCTCGGGCGCCACCGGCCGCGACTCCAAGGTCTGGGAAAGCCTGACCCATTATTACGATACCCAGGCCTGGCTGCCGAAGAACCTGGTCTTCGTGAACAACGACGCGTTCAAGAAGCTGGATGCCGCCACCCAGAAGGCCGTGAAGGATGCCGCTGCCGCCGCCGAGAAGCGCGGTTGGGAGACCTCGAAGGTCGAGACCGAGTCGGCCAAGGCCGACCTGGTCAAGAATGGCATGAAGGTGCAGCCGCCGAGCGCCGAACTGAAGGCCGGCCTTGAGAAGGTGGGCGCCACCATGATTGAGGAATGGGTCAAGAAGACCGGTGCCGATGGCAAGACCATCGTCGACAACTACAAGAAGATGTAAATCCCAGCCGGGCGGGCCTCAAAACCCGCCCGGCGCCTTTTCCGCCATCGAGTTTCTCATGCGCTCTCCGTTACAGCCGCTCTACCGGGCCAGCCTCTGGCTCGCTGGCCTGTTCATGATCGCCCTGCTGGCGACGATCATCCTCAGCATTCTCGGACGCCAGTTCAATTTCTACATCCGCGGCATCGACTCCTATGCCGGTTACTTCATGGCCGCGGCATCCTTCCTGGCGCTCGCCGGCACGCTGGTGAAAGGCGACCATATCCGCGTCACCCTCGTGATCAGCCGCTTCTCGGGCAAGCCGCGCCGCGGGCTCGAGTTGTTCTGCCTGGTGCTGGCAGTGCTGATCAGCGGCGCCTTCGCCTTCTACAGCGTGAAGATGGCCTGGTGGTCCTACAAGTTCAACGACATCAGCACCGCGAACGATGCGACGCCGCTGTGGATTCCGCAGATCGCCATGGCGCTCGGCACGGTGATCTTCTGCATCGCATTCATCGAGGAACTGGTCCTGGTCCTGCGCGGCAAGCCGCTTGACAGCCAGAATGCCGAACTCGCCCGCACCGAATAGGCCCTGACATGGACCAGATCGTTATTGCCGTTTTCCTGATCGCTGCACTTTTCGCGTTGTTTGCCGCCGGCTTGTGGATCGGTCTCGGCCTGCTGGCCTGCGGCTGGCTCGCAATGGCCCTGTTCACCTCGCGCCCCGTGGGCGATGCCATGGTCACCACCATCTGGGGCGCCAGCTCCAGCTGGACGCTGACCGCCCTGCCGATGTTCATCTGGATGGGCGAAATCCTGTTCCGCACCAAACTGTCGGAAGACATGTTCCGCGGCCTGGCCCCGTGGATGACGCGCATTCCCGGCCGCCTGCTGCACACCAACGTGATCGGCTGCACCATCTTTGCTGCCGTTTCGGGGTCATCGGCCGCCACCTGCGCCACCATCGGCAAGATGAGCATCCCGGAACTGCGCGCGCGCAACTACCCCGAAGACCTGGTGATCGGCACCCTGGCCGGTGCCGGCACGCTGGGCCTGCTGATCCCGCCCTCGCTGATCATGATCGTTTACGGCGTCGCCACCGACGTCTCGATTTCCAAGCTGTTCATTGGCGGCGTGTTGCCCGGCATTCTGCTCGGTGCGCTGTTCATGGGCTATATCATCGTCTGGTCGCTGCTCAATCCGGGGCGGATACCGAAACCGACCGAGCAATACACCTTCCGGCAGAAGGTCTGGGCCTCGCGCCACCTGCTGCCCACCGTCGGCCTGATTATTGCCGTGCTGGGTTCGATCTATACCGGCATCGCCACCGCCACCGAAGCGGCCGGCCTGGGCGTCGTCGGTGCGCTGATCGTCGCCAAGACCCAGGGCTCGCTGACCTGGAAAACCTTTTCCGACAGCCTGCTGGGCGCCACACGCCTTAGCTGCATGATCGCGCTGATCCTGGCCGGCGCCGCCTTCCTGACCCTGGCCATGGGCTTCACCGGCCTGCCGCGCCATCTGGCCGACTGGATCGACAAGATGGACCTGAGTGCTGGCGCGCTGATCATCGTGCTGATGGTCTTCTATATCGTGCTGGGCTGTTTCCTGGATGGCATCTCGATGGTGGTGCTGACCATGGCCATCGTGCTGCCGATGATCGAGCGCGTGGGCATCGATCTGGTCTGGTTCGGTATCTTCCTGGTTCTGGTCGTGGAAATGGCGCAGATCACGCCGCCGGTGGGCTTCAACCTGTTCGTGCTGCAGGGCATGACCGGGCACCAGATTACCTACATCGCCAAAACGGCCCTGCCGCTGTTTGCGCTGATGTGTGTGGCGGTGGCGCTGATCTATTTCGTGCCCGGACTGGTCACCTGGCTGCCGAGCCAGATGATCGGCGGCGCCGGCTGAGGAACCCAATGATGCTGCCTATCACCCGTTTCCCCGGCATGGCGCCGGGCCGCAGCCGCGCCGTGGCTTACAGCAACCTGGTCTTCACCGTGGCCGTGGCCGATACGGCCGAACAGGATATACGCCGGCAGACCCAGGAAACGCTGGCCAAGATCGAGCGGCATCTGGCCGAGGCCGGCACGGATAAGTCGCGCCTGCTGTCGGTGACGGTCTATATCGCCGACATGGCGCAAAAATCTGCAATGAACGATGTCTGGCTCGGTTGGGTCGATCGCGCCAATGAGCCGCAGCGCGCCTGCATCGGTGCCACGCTGGAATACCCGCATATGGTGGAGATCGTCGCGGTCGCCGCGACGAAGGACTGACCGCCAGAAGCGCTGTCAGAAGCTGGGTGGCGTGCAGGCGCTGATCAACTCGCAGGGTTCCTTGCCCAGATTGCGGAAGCGGTGCGGCTGCGCGCTTTCGAAATAATAGGCATCGCCCGGCCCCAGCACACGGGCATGGCCCGCTACCGTCACCTCGATGCGGCCGCGGATCACCACGCCGCCTTCCTCGCCTTCATGGCGTAGCATGACGCGGCCGGTATCGGCCCCGGGGGCATAGCGTTCGACCAGGATCTGCAGGGACCGTCCGCTCAGGTCGGCGCCAACCTGGCGATAGCTGATCTTACCCTTGCCGACTTCCGCCAGCTCCTCTGCCGCGTAGAAGGCCTTGCGCGGCGCTGGCTGTTCTTCCATGGCGAAGAATTCCGCCAGGCCCATCGGCAGCCCGTCCAGCACGCGCTTGAGCGCGCCGACAGAGGGATTCACCTGATTCGATTCGATCAGCGAGATGGTGGCGTTGGTCACGCCCGCCCGCCGGGCCAGCTCCCGCTGCGACAGTTTCCGCGCGATCCGCACGGCTTTCAGCCGGCTGCCGATATCGATCTCCATGCCGCACCTCCCCGATGTCTGTTTCAGTGTTCATTATATTGAACATTTTGTCTTTTGATTTCAATTATTCCAATGCTTTACAAGAGACAAGAAAAGCGTTGTTTCGGCATCTCAAACTCCCCGATTATCGGCTGAGTTTCACCCCTGCCGCCCTTTTCAGCGCCGACCGGAGACACCCATGTCCGCCAACCCCACCGCCGTCCCGAACGATCTTGAATCCTTCTGGATGCCATTCACCGCCAACCGGCAGTTCAAGGCCAAACCGCGCCTGCTGGTGGGCGCCAAGGACATGCACTACACCACCCATGACGGCCGCCAGGTGATCGACGGCAGCGCCGGCCTGTGGTGCGTCAATGCCGGCCATTGCCGCCAGCCGATCGTGGACGCGATCAAGAAGCAGGCCGAGGAGATGGATTTTGCGCCCACCTTCCAGATGGGCCATCCGAAAGCCTTCGAATTCGCCGCCCGCCTCGCCCATCTGGCGCCCGGCGACCTGAACCATGTCTTCTTCGCCAATTCCGGCTCGGAAGCCGTGGATACCGCGCTGAAAATCGCCATTGCCTATCACCGCGCCCGCGGCGAGGGTGCCCGCACCCGCCTGATCGGCCGCGAACGCGGTTATCACGGCGTGGGTTTCGGCGGCATCAGCGTCGGCGGCATCGTCTCGAACCGCAAGGTTTTCGGCCCGATGCTGGCTGGCGTGGATCATCTGCCGCACACCCACAGCCTGAAGGACATGGCCTTTTCCAAGGGCCAGCCCGACTGGGGCGCACATCTGGCCGACGACCTGGAGCGTATCGTTGCCCTGCACGACGCCAGCACCATTGCGGCCGTAATCGTCGAACCGGTGGCGGGTTCCACCGGCGTACTGGTGCCGCCGAAGGGTTATCTCCAGAAGCTGCGCCAGATCTGCGACAAGCATGGCATCCTGCTGATCTTCGACGAGGTGATCTGCGGCTTCGGCCGCACGGGCGCCGCCTTCGGCGCCGACACCTTCGGCGTGATCCCCGACATGATGACGGTCGCCAAGGGCCTGACCAATGCCGCCGTGCCGGCCGCGGCCGTCTTCGCCCGCAAGCACGTGCATGAGGCCTTCATGCAGGGCCCCGAGCACATGATCGAGCTGTTCCATGGCTATACCTATTCGGCCCACGCGCTGGCCTGCGCCGCCGGCATCGCCACGCTGGACCTCTATCGCGACGAAGGCATCTTCGAGAATGCCAAAGCGCTGACGCCCTATTGGGAAGAAGCCGCGCACAGCCTGAAGGGCATGAAGAATGTCATCGATATCCGCAATTGCGGCATCATGGCGGCCATCGAACTGGCGCCGCGCGAGGATGGCCCGACTAAACGCGGCTACGAGGTCTTCGTGAAGGCCTATGAAAGCGGCCTGATGGCGCGCCTGACCGGCGACACCATCGCGCTGTCGCCGCCGCTGATCCTGAAGAAGCAGCATATCGACGACATCTTCGGCATCCTGAAGGACGCCATCCAGAGCGTGAACTGACCAGAAGCTAAACTGGCAGCCAGCGCGCTCCATGGCAAAGCCCGGCCGGGGAAACCTGGCCGGGCTTTTCGTTTGTTATTCGGGGAAATGCTTCCGATAAACCGGCTGCAGTTGGTCGAATTTCGACCAATAGGCCGGCGCCGGGTCGCCGTTCATCTGGGCGACCAGAACGCCCAGATGCGCATGCCAGCCGCAGGAAACCATCAGCCCCTCGCGGTTGCTCGTCAGGCGACGATGCGTCAGCACCAGAACAACGTTCTTGCCCTGCGATTCCAGCTCGAATAGCACTTCCGAGGCCGGGCTGCCGTCGCCCGCATCGCCCCAGGTCATGCCGAGCCTGCGCGGCGCCTCCAGCTGCGTGATCCGGCCGTTCAGCGACATCGGCCCGGTAAAAGGCTGCAGCCATTCCGGCACAGCTTCGTCTTTCGGCGCCAGCTTGGCATTATGGAAGTTGAGCGTCACCTTGCCGCCAATTCGCAATTCCATTTCGCCGGCCGCCAGCCAGGTGGCGCGTTTTTCCGGATCGGTGATGTATTCCCAGACCCGTTCGATGGGGCCCGGCAGCAGTCGCCGGAACCGGATGGCACCGGATTCCAGTACCGTGCCGAAGGCGTCGTTGTCGATTACGTGCTTCATGGAAAGAGTGTTCATCGCTTGCGTCCTTTCGCTTTCCTCTTGGCTGGGGCCGGCTTGCGCAACTCGGCCTCCAGGGCGTCCAGCCGCGGCCCCCAGAAGCGGCGCACACGATCAAGCCAGGCATCGATCTCGGCCAGGCCGTCTGGATTAAGCTCGTAAATCCGCCGCTGGCCATCGACCCGCACCCGCACCAGCCCTGCCTCGCGCAGCACTTTCAGGTGCTGCGATACCGCCGGCGCCGAGATCGCAAAGCCTTCTGCGATCTCGCCTGCGGCGCGTTGGCCGCGCCCCAGCAATTCAACGATCTGACGGCGGGTGGGATCGGCCAAAGCGGCGAAATGTTGCATGGCGCTTATAATTAATTTATAACTTAATTAAGTCAATACTTATTTTTATGCACCGCCGCGCCGCGATATATGTTGTGAAGTGCAGCTGAAAATGAAAGCCGTCAGCTTGAAATGAGAATCGTTTAGTTAAGAGTGAGACTAGGCAAGAACAATTGGATAATTTGGCGCCCCGCTCCATGCTCGTAAAACATACGAGCAATAGAGAAGCCAATGATCGATGGGTAGTTTACTTAGGTATGTGTAGAAGCTCCCACCATCTTGAAATGTCGGGATTCGGGTTGCCGAACTAGGTTCGTGCGTTCGCCGACACGCCAAACTCTGCGATAAGACAATCTACCGTCGTCTGGTCGCGGAGCTTGCAGACGATATTCTGGTTGGCGAAGGCGCCCTTGAACCATTTCGCTTGGGCGGGCTCGACGGTTTTTCGCCATTCGACATCAACCGCATATTCCGCACGATCTGCCGGCTCGCCGACACGGCGGGGCTCTGCCAATTGCCGCAACCTCTCCCGCGCTCATAGTAGCTGCATCGCCCAGATATGCAGGCCCTCCCGTAGCAGTCTCAACGTGAACCAAGGCTTTTCCGGAAAGACACGCATCTGCTGTGCCGCGCAACCGCCGGCTCACTGCGACGGAACTGTTCGGATTGATCACCAGCAGACGCTTCATGCTCAAAACCACCGCATTCGGCAGGCTCTAGTTGGTGAAATCAGAAAAGAAATTTCTTCGGCTTGGCCAGCTCGGGTGGATCGCAGGGCAGGAACTGGCCACGACCTTCCTTTGCCACAAACTCGCCCTTCGTCACCAGAATTTCGCCGCGCGACAACACGGTCTCTGGCCAGCCGGTAACCTCCAGCCCTTCATAGGGCGTGTAATCGACGTTGTGGTGAAGCAGACCGTTGGTGATGGTCACCTTCCGGTCAGAATTGTAGATAACGATATCCGCATCGGCGCCGATCGCCAGCGTGCCTTTGCGCGGATAGAGGCCATACATCTTCGCAGGGTTGGTAGCGCTCAGTTCGACAAAGCGCGGCAGGCTGATACGGCCTTTCTGCACGCCTTCGGAGAACAGGATCGGCAGACGAGTCTCGACCCCCGGAATTCCATTCGGCACCCAGTTGAATGACGCCTTGTCGCCACGAATCATCTTGCCCTTAGGATCAGCATAACGAAAAGCCGCATGGTCTGACGACACGATACTGAATACGCCGCCGGCCAGACCATCCCAGATTGCCGCCTGGTTGGCTTTATCGCGTGGCGGCGGGCTGCAGATGCATTTCGCCCCCTCAAAGCCGTGGCCGTGCAGGTCATGCTCGGTCAGCACCATGTATTGCGGGCATGTTTCGGCATAAATCCTCATGCCGCGCCCCTGCGCCCAGCGGATCTGCTCTACCGCCTCTCGGCCCGAGACATGCACGATCAGGATCGGTACGTCGGCTAGCTCCGCCATGGTGATGGCGCGGTGCGTTGCCTCGCGCTCCACCGCCATCGGACGCGATGCAGCGTGATAACGCGGCTCGGTATGGCCTTCAGCCAGCAGCTTGTCGGTCAGCCAGCCGATGAAATCGGCATTCTCTGCATGGATCATCGCCATGGCACCATCGCGGCGCGCCACCGTCAGTAGGTCGAGCACCTGACGGTCATTCAGCTTCATATCGTCATAGGTCATGTAGATCTTGAACGACGTATAGCCGTCGCGGATCAGCGCCGGCAGGTCCTGACCGATCAGCTGTTCGGTCGGGTCGCTGACAATCAGGTGGAAGGCATAGTCGACGAACGATCTGCCGTCAGCGCGGCGGTGATAGTCGGACACCGCATCGCGCAGCGACTGGCCTTTGAACTGACAGGCAAAGGGAATGATGGTGGTGGTGCCGCCGCAGGCGGCCGAGCGGCTGCCGGTATAGAAATCGTCGGCCATCACCGCGCCGTCGCTGGTCGGCTGGTCGAAATGGCAATGGGCATCGACGCCGCCGGGCAGCACCAGTCGTTCGGTCGCATCGATCTCGCTCTTGCCCGCTCCGAGGCTGGCGCCGATGGCGGCGATCCGGCCGCCGATAATGCCGAGATCAGCGGCAAAGACATCGGATGCCGTGGCGAGTGTGCCATTGCGGATCACGGTATCAAATTGCGGCATGACTACCCCCTTAGCCTGTCAGCACCATTCAAGCATACTGGCTGCGGAAATGTGTGGCGATATCCCTTCGTGGCGCCACCCAGATGCGGTCACCCAGCGACTGCAGGTCGCGCAGGATCGCCTGTACGGCAGCAAAACGCGCCGGCCGGCCGCAGATGCGCAGATGGAAGCCGACCGACAGCATCGACGACTTGCCGGCACTGGCCTCGCCCTGCAGCACATCCAGTGCGGCGCCGACATAGTTCGAGAACTGCTCCGGCTGCACGAAGCCGTTCGGATGGAAGAACTTCATGTCGTTGGTATCGAACCCGTATGGCAGAACCAGCATGCGCCGACCCGAGGACATTGCATCCCAGTACGGCAGGTCGTCATTCAGGGCATTGGAGTCGTATTCAAAGCCCAGTTCGCTGAGCAGGCCGCGCGTCCAGGGACTTTGGCCGCCGCGCGACATGAAACCGACCGGCCGCACGCCAGTGGCGGCGACAATAGCCTCGCGCGTGCGCAGAATATCCGACCGCTCTGTTTCGCGATCCCGATAGAGCGAATGCGGCAGCCAACGCCAGCCATGCACGGCCGGTTCGTGGCCCGCCTCAGTGACTGCACGGGCAAGATCCGGTACCCGCTCCACCGTGCGGCCGCACATCATGAAGGTGGTTCGGGCGCCATAAAAATCGAAGCTATCGAGAAAGCGCCACAGGCCGGCCCGCATGCCGTAATCGAAGACCTGTTCCTGAACCAGGTCGCGCACGCCGGGTGGCTGCACCGACAAGACCTCGCCAAACCGTTCGGTCTCGGCATCGCCCTGTTCGATGGAGAGTTCAGCGCCTTCCTCGAAATTCACCACCAGCGACACGGCAACGCGGGCGCCATTGGGCCAGACGATGGCGGGGCGGTTGCGGCCATAGCCGCGAAGATCGCGCTGGGTAGTCATAAGCTCAACGATTCTGGTCTGGTCGGTTGAGGCCGCCAAGCCGCTCGGCCAGTACAAGACCCAAGAGGGTAGCGATGACAATCACACCGGACACCGCGGCCACGCGCACATCCAGACTGCCTTCCAGGATGGCCCAGAGCTTGATCGGCAGAACTTCCGTGCGCGCATCGGCCAGGAAGAGTGAGACCGGCACGTTGTCGAAGGAGGACAGGAAGGCGACGAAGCCGCTGGCAAAGATGCCGCGCCGGATCAGCGGCAGGGTGATGCGGCGGAAGGTGTACCAGCGGCTGGCGCCAAGACTGAGCGACGCCGTGATCAGGGCGGGATTGAGCTGTTGCAGCGAGGCCCCCACCATGCGGATCACATAGGGCACGCAGATGATGATATGGCCTAGTACCAGCGTGGCGGTCGACAGCCGGATCGCCAGCATGTTGAAGACCAGCAGCAGCGACAGGCCGAAGGCCATCGCCGGCAGCACCATGGGCGACATGAACAGGGCATCCAGAAGCCGGGCGAACTGGCTGCGACTGCGCGCGATGCCCAAAGCGGCCGCGGTGCCCAGAATCCCGGAACCGATGGTCGCCATCACCGCGACCTTCAGGCTGGTGATGGCCGGCTGTATGATTTCGTCGGACTTCAGCAGTTCGACATACCAGCGCACCGACCAGCTGGGCGGCGGAAATTTCAGGGTGATGCCGCCAGTGAAGGAAATGATCAGCACGACGGCCGTCGGGGCGAGCAGCAGCAGCATGGTGAAGCCGGCCAGCAGTCCGACGGTGCCGAAATAGGCATGATCGCGGAGGCTACGCTGCATCGACGCCTCGCATGAAACGGCGCGACAGCACACCGATGCCCGCCACGATACCGATCACCGCCACCGTGAAGATCAGCGACAGCGCGGCGGCAAACGGCCATTCCTGCACGCCCATCGCCTGCTGGTAGATGTAAAGCGGCATCAGGATCATGCGGCCGCCGCCCACCAGGCTCTGGGTGATGAAGGCGGTCACGGCGGCCGCGAAGACCAGCAGCCACCCGGCAATGGCGCCCGGCAGCGTGAGCGGCAGAACCACGGTGAAAAAGATGCGGGCCTGGCTGGCGCCCAGCCCCTCTGCGGCACGCATCAGGTTGCGGTCGACGCGCAACAGGCTGTTGATCAGCGGCAAGGCCATCAGCGGCAACTGGATCTGCGTCAGCGCCACGACCAGCCCGCTCCAGGTATAGAGCAGCCGGGCCGGCTGGTCCCACAGGCCAAGCGCAAGCATGGCGGAATTGACGATGCCCTCACGGCCGAGAATGACGATCCAGGCGAAGGTGCGCACCACCGTACTGGTCAGCAGCGGCAGCAGGATCAGGAAGGTGATCAGGGTGCGGCCCGCCGGACCGGCCGCCACATAGGCCAGGCCCAGCGGATAGGCCAGAAGCAGCGACAGCAGCGCCACCTCGGCCCCGAGCAGCAGCGTGTCGAACAGAACCCCGAGGCTGAAGCCCTCACCCAGGAAACGGACATACTGGTCCAGTCCCATCTCGGTGAACTGCGGCGTGCGGAACAGGCTTAAAAAGACCAGCACCAGCAGCGGCACCACGAAGGTGACGAGAAACAGCGCTGCCAGCGGCATTGCCGGCAGCATCTGTTTCACCTCTGCTGAATGCAGGCGCATGGTCCGCACGCCGTCTGTTACAGCTTGACGTCTTTGTTGAAGCGGGTGATCCATTCGCCGCGCATCTTCTGGAACTTGGTCCAGTCGAGCAGCACGTTGTTGGCCACCATGTCCTCGACGCTCTTGGCCACCGTCAGATTCGCGCCCGTCAGCGGGACATTCTTGTTGGTCGGCATCATCACCCATGGCGATGCCTCAAGGCCCTTCTGCACCTCCGTCGACATCACGGTGTCCAGATAATCCAGCACCAGCTTGGGATCCTGGTTGTTCTTGACGATCTGGGCGCTGGTCCGCACCACCACCGCGCCGCTCTTCGGCTTGGCGAAAGCGATATCGACCCCCTTGGCCGCCAGTAGCGCCACGTTGTTGAAGTAGTTAAAGGCAATGTCGATCTCACCCTGCTGGAACAGGGCGGCCAGCGCACCCGGCGACGGCGCGATGGCGCCGACATTGGGCAGAAGCTTCTGAATGGCGGCAAAGGCCGGATCGAGGTTGGTTTCCGATCCGCCATGCAGCTTGGCGATCTCGACCATGAAGGCCGTACCGAGGCTGGAGCCCATGCCGGTGATGCCGACGCGGCCCTTGTATTCCGGCTTCCACAGATCTTCCCAGGAGGTCGGCGGCGTCTTGATCTTCTTCGGATTGTAGGCGATGCCGATCAACTGCACGGTGATCACCGGCGCATAGCCGGCCGGATGGCGGAAGGCGGCCGGGATATTGGCGAAGCTCTTCGATTTCTCGACCGGGAATTTCTCCAGGATATCCGCCTCGATGGCCGGGATCAGCGGGCCTTCATCGAACAGAACGACATCGAAGGGCGGCGCGTTGCGCGAGGCCTGGATCTTGCCGATCTGGTCGACATTCAGCAGCGGCGAGAAACTGACACTGCCGCCGCCGCTGGCCTTGCCGAGCGCGGGCCCGACCACAGTCTTGAATGCCTCGTCAAAGCTGCCGGGATAGGTGGTTGCGACGATGGAGCCGGCCGCATGAGCCAGGCGCGGGAGGCCGCCCAGGGCGCCCATCGCCATTGCTGCTGAGCCCATGGTGAGAAGCGAACGACGGGTAAATTGCATGGTCTTTCTCCTTGCTATCCGGAAACTGTCACGCGGTGGGAGTGTCTGGCATGACGAACAAGCCAATGCCGGTGGGATCGGTGATGACGAGGCCAACCGGCGTATCGCCCGAAATCGACCTGGTGGCCGGCGAGCGCGGCCGGTGGATTTTCATGGTCTCGCCACTCGTTGTGATCGCCTCGATCACCTCGGCGGCGCCCAGCGGCAGGGTCAGCCGCACGGTCGCAGCCAGCGCGCCGGGCGCTCCGGGCGCGGTGAGCGTGATGTTCTCGGGTCGCAGCGAGAGCAGCACCGCGCTGCCAACGGCAAGCCCGGATGGCGCCGCCAGCGTCACCTCGGCACCTGCCTGCAGGATCACGCGATCCGGCGCCGCCAGCGTGCCCTTCAGAAAGTTGGCGTGGCCGATGAACTGGTTGACGAACAGCGTGGCGGGGCGGTCGTACAGCGTGTCCGGCGTGCCGACCTGCTCGATGCGGCCGCGGTTCATCACCACGATCCGGTCGGCCATGGACAGCGCCTCTTCCTGGTCATGCGTCACGATGATCGAGGTGACGCCATAGCCTTTCAGCAGACTCTTGATCTCGATCTGCATGTCGAGGCGCAGGTTCTTGTCCAGCGCCGAAAAGGGTTCGTCCAGCAGCACGATCCCGGGCTCGATGGCCAGTGCGCGGGCCAGGGCCACGCGCTGCTGCTGGCCGCCGGAAAGCTGCCCCGGCAGTCGACCGGCCAGGTGGCTCATCTTCACCAGCGCCAGCATCTCGGCCACCTTTGCCTTGACGGTGACAGCCGGGGTTTTGCGCGCCTTCAGGCCATAGGCGACATTCTCGAAGACACTGAGATGCGGGAACAGCGCATAGTTCTGAAACACCATGCCGACGCGGCGGCGATTGGCGGGGATATGCTCGATGCGAAAACCATCCAGCAGCACCTCGCCCTGGCTCGGCTGCAGGAAGCCGGCGATGATCTGCAGCAGCGTGGTCTTGCCGCAGCCGGAAGGGCCGAGCAGTGCGATCATCTCGGCCGCGTCAATGCGCAGCGTGATGCCGTCAAGCGCCTGGGTGGCGCCGAAGAAATGGTTGATGCCGCTGAGGGCCAGGCCGGTGCCGCGCGTCGCCGTCATCACCAGGCCTCGCTTACGCTGGGAAGATTGAAGACTCCACGCGTGGTATCGGCGGCGATCTTGGTGCTCAGGGATTTCCGATAGAGCCTGCCCAGCCCGTCCAGCACCGGGCCCGCGGCCGCTTCGGAGGCATGGATGCGGTCCAGCAGGCGCTCGTGGGCTGCCTGGAAATCGCCGATCAGCTTCAGTTCGTCGATTTTCGTCAGCCGGCCGCCCTGCATGACGATCTCGCCATCCACCAGCACGGTGTCGATGCCGCCGCCGCTTTCGCCATGCACGATCTGGCGCACTGGCGCGTTCAGCGGCACCAGACCCATGCTGGTCTGGCGATACAGGACGATATCGGCCTTGTGACCGGGCGCGAGCCTGCCCAGTTCCTGCTCGCGGCCCAGCGCGCGGGCACCGCCGGTCGTGGCCGACTCCCAGACTTCTGCCGCTGTCGGCCAGCGCTGATAGTCGGCATCGCGCACCCGCCCCATACCGGTGCCGAATTTCAGCGCCAATAACATCGAGCAGTTGAAGGTGACGCCGCAGCCGTCCGACCCCATGCTGACATTGATGCCGGCATCGCGCAGCGCGCGGTAATCGGCGGCGCCGGAGCCAATCGCCGCATTGCTCCAGGGGTTGTATTGCACGCTGGCGCCCGACTCCGCGATCAGGTCGCGGTCGCGCGGCGTCAGCCAGACACCGTGCACCAGCGCGGTTTTCGGCTTGAGGAAACCGAGCGCGGCCAGATGCTCGACCATGCTGCGGCCCCAGAAGATATCGGCCGTCACCGCCTGCAGCCGGGTTTCCAGCACATGGGTCATTGCCGGCAGGTCCAGGTCGTCGGCCAGTTGGCGGCAGTCGCGCAGGAAATCGTCGGTGCAGCGCTGCGGCGCCGAGGGCGCCACCAGCACGCCGACACGCGAGGTCGCCGGGTGATGCGTTTTGGCCAGATCGCGCACCAGGTCCAGCAGCGCATCGCCCTTCGGCCGGGGCAGCGAGCGCAGCCAGGCCAGCGTGCCGGGTGCGAAGCTTTCCTCCACGAAGGGCCAGCTATCGACCACCGCCTTGTCGATCATCGAGAAACCGACATAGGTGCGGATGCCGGCATCCGCGTAGGCCTGCAGGGCAGCATCGACATGGCTGCGGTCGAAATTCTGGCCCAGGCTGAGATCGTCGACGATGGTGGTGGCGCCGGTGCGCAGCGATTCCACCGCCGTCATCATGGTGCGCAGGTAGATGTCGTCGGCGGTGAGCGGCAGCGGCACGGCCGGGCGCAGATGCGCCATCATCAGTTCCATCGGCAGGTTCTCGACCCGCCCCTTGATGAAATGGTCCCAGGAATGCAGATGGCCGTTGATCAGCCCCGGCGCGGCCAGCAGGCCGCCAGCCTCCACCCGCCGGTCGGCCGCAGTGATCGTTCCCGCCGGCTCGATGGCCTTGATGCGATCGGCCTCGATCAGGATATCGACCGGATCGGGCGCGAAGGCCGTGTGGCCATCCCGCATTATCAAGGCACCGCTCAAGACCAGTGTCGTCATCGTCCCCCGCTTCCGGGGTGACGTAGCAACGCCTGTGCCAGATCGCAGGCCGGCGTAAGTGGCTGGAATTAAATTGTATTATTATTCAGTGCCAAATTGGCGCCAATTATGTGGATCAATTGTTGTCAATTAATGAGATTTTTGGTGAATAATTGAGCAATCAGATTGCTTCCAATTTTTAAGCAATTTGGGTAAAGACTGTTGGGATGAAGCCCATGCGCAAAGATCGCGAGTCGGATACGGCAGAACCGAGGACGATGGATCAGGACCCCGTCGTCCAGGGCATATTGAAAGCCATCAGCCAGAAACGCCTGAAGCCCGGCACCAAGCTGGGCGAGGATGCATTGGCGCAGGTCTTCGAAACTACGCGCATCCACATCCGCCAGGTGCTGGCGCATCTGGTGTCACGGCATATCGTTACGCATTTCCCCAATCGCGGCGCCTTCATCTACCGCCCCACTGTGCAGGAAGCGCGCGATATCTTTGCGGCGCGACGCGTGCTGGAAACCGCCACGGTCAATGCCGTGATGGATAATCTCACTGCTGAAGCGCGGTCCATGCTTAAGCGGCATATCGGTCGCGAGTCCGGCCATGACCGCAACGACCGCTGGGCCTCGCTAGCGCTGACGGCCGATTTCCACATCCTGATCGCCGAGCTTGCCGGCAACGGCGTATTGCTCGACTTCGCCAAGGAACTGATGCTGCGCACTTCGCTGGCGATCGCGACCTTCGAAGTGCCGGGATCGCCGGACTGCTCGCCCGATGCGCATCCCGTCATCGTCGATCTCATGCTGGCCGGCGACCGCGCCGGCGCGCTCTCCGCCATGAACAGGCATCTCGACGAGATCGAGCATCGCCTGCATCTTGGCGCCACGGCGCCCGATCCGGACGACATTGTCGCCATCTTCCAGGATATCGGCGTCGGACCGATCAGCCGTGGCGCAGCCTGAGCTTTACGATGCTTATGGCGTCACGGCGACGCAGGCCGTAACGCGCGCCCTGCATCGCATCCGCACGCAGGATCACCGGCTCCACAGTTTCATCACCCTCTCCGACTCGGCACTCGACGAAGCCAGAAAGCTGGACGCGGAAGGCCCGCATAACCGCGCGCTGTTCGGCCTGCCGCTGGGCGTGAAGGACCTGACCGATACCGCCGGCCTACGCACCACCTATGGCTCGACCATCTATCGCGATCACGTGCCGCAGCATGACGACATCCTGGTGGCCCGCGCGAAAGCGGCCGGCGCCGTGATCGTCGGCAAGACTAATACGCCGGAATTTGGCTTCGGCGCGCTCTGTGCCAATGCGCTCTGCCCGTCCACGGCCAACCCCTACGACCTGTCCCTGAGTTCCGGCGGCTCCAGCGGCGGCTCGGCCGCGGCGGTGGCCGCAGGCTTCGTGCCGGCCGCCATCGGCAGCGATTTCGGCGGCTCGGTGCGCACGCCGGCCGGCTTCTGCGGTGTGGTCGGTTTTCGCCCTACCCCCGGCATGCTGCCCGCACCAACGCGGCGGCTGGCCTGGGATACCTTGGCCACCGCCGGTATCCTCGCGCAGACGGTAGCCGATGCAAAGCGGCTGTTCGATGTGCTGGCGGGGCCGGACCAACGCGATCCGGTATCGCTGCAGCCGATGCCACGGACCGGCGCCGCACTTTCGCGCCTTGCCGTTTCACGCGACCTTGGCGTGGCGCCGATGTCCATGGCGATGGCAGCGCAGTTCGACGCAGCTTGCGCCACCCTGCGCCAGCGGGGCGATCACCTCAGTGCGGCGCATCCGGATTGCAGCGGCGCCATGGACATATTTGCCACGCTGCGTGCCGCCTATATCCACAGCAATCTCTCGCCGCTACTTCGGCAGCACGGCAACGCCCTGGCTGAAACCGTGCGCTGGAATATCGCACGTGGCGAAGGCCTCACGGCTGCCGCCTTCCTGCAGGCCGAGGCCGACCGCTCGACGCTCTATCGCCGCTTCATCACCTTTTTCGAAAAATATGACGTGCTGCTGACGCCGGCTGCCTCGGTGCCACCCTTCGGCGTGAATTCCGGCGAAGTGACGGAGATCGACGGCAGGCAGCTCGGCAGCCTGATCGATTATCTGGCGATCACCTCTATCGTCACGCTTACCGGCTGCCCGGCGCTTTCGCTGCCCTACTGGCCGCCGGGTGCTGTGCTGCCCATCGGCGTGCAGATGATCGCGGCGCCCAGGCGCGACCAGGACCTACTGGACTTCGCCGCCGCGCTGGAACGGATCGACAATTTTGGCTTCCGGCCAACACCATTGTTCGCGGAGAATTTCCAATGACCCGCCTGGGCATGCTGACGCCATCGTCCAACACCGCGCTGGAACCAGCGACCTACCGCCTGATGCGCGATCTGCCCGATGTGACCGCGCATTTTGCACGCTTTCCGGTGACTGAAATTGCACTATCCTCCGTGGCATTGGGCCAGTTCGACGCCGGCCCGATCCTGGCGGCAGCCGAACTCCTCGCACATGCCAAAATGGATGTGATCGCCTGGAATGGCACATCCGCGAGCTGGCTGGGATTCGAGCGCGACGCGCAACTGGCGGCGGCGATCACAGCCAGGACAGGCATCCGTGCCACCACCGCGATTCTGGCGCTGAATGATCTGCTGAAACGACTGAACACGAAACGCATTGCCGTGGTCACGCCCTACCTGGGCGATGTGCAGTCGAAGATCATCGCCAACTACGAATCTGCCGGATTTACCTGCGTGGCCGAGCGCCATGCCGGCCTACAGGATAATTTCTCCTTCGCTACGCTTCCGGCTGCCGAGATCGATGCGATGATCACGGCCGTGGCCGCCGAGAAGCCCGATGCCATCGCCATTATCTGCACCAACATGGATACAACGCGGCTGGCGCCACAGATCGAGGCGCGGACCGGCATTCCGGTGATCGACTCGATCGCCTGTACACTGTGGGGGGCGATGCAGGTCGCAGGGATCGATACTACGTCGCTTGCTTCGGCCGGGCAGATATTTCGACACTGACCAGCACCTGCCTACCGCAAATTTAATGGGAAACTCTCATAACGATGCGATGAGTTATGCGCCTGTCCTACATCCGCCTCGGGCAGGCCTAGAACTACAACATCTTGTTTTCAGCTTGCCGACGCGTCTTTTTGAACCCACTCGCAAAGCAGCGCGTAAACGAAAAGCTGGCGAAGAAGGTGCAGCCGAGCGCGAGATAGATGAGATCAAGCATGGATGAGCTCCTTAAGAGCGTCCTTATTAGCACCTGATTCGATTAAGCTGCGATACGCAACGGAGGCCCGAGGTATAAAGGAGCCATAAAGATCCGCCGTCGCAGTCCGGAGATGCCCGCCCCCTGCGGGGCAAACAATTTCAGTGATTTAGCGCTGACGCGCTTTGATCGCTCTGTAAACTGCTGTCAAAGGACCCTGAATTTTATCGAACGAGTCTCAGTATAGAATGAATATTGGGCCGGGTTCGCGGCTGTTTTCTTCAGCTTAACCCGACAGCTGCTCTCATTGTGAACTGCACTTCACATATGCTGTGAAGTGCAGCTGAAAATGGCAGCCATCAGCTTGAAATGGGAATCGTTTCGACGGGGTGATCCCCTCATTGCCATTTTCAAAGCTGAATTTTATGACGTGTACTCAGGCAGCGCGAAAGGCGACGACAGCGGCCCGGGCCCCTGCTTCAAGGAAGCGCGCATCCGAGCCCACGGTCAGCAGGGCAAAACCCTTCGCCACCATCCTAGCGGCGTAAACCGGCGAACCACAATGCAGACCGCAGGGCAGACCTGCCGCCGTGCAGCGTTTCAGGATATGGACGATCAGGTCGAGCATGTCCGGTTCCTCGCGGTCGAAGCCGGGTTTGTAGCCGCAGGCGAGCGCAAGATCGGCCGGTCCGATGTAGAGCCCGCCCAATCCTGGTACGGCCAGAATCTCATCGAGATTTTCCACGGCCGCCCGGGTCTCGATCATCGCCAGTGGGATCACCTCCGCATTGGCGCGCGCCGTATCTTCATAAATCTCGCTGCAGGCGAGTCGGGCGCGGATCGGACCAAAGCTGCGTGATCCTGCCGGCGGATACAGGCAGGCGGCGACCAGCCGGCGGGCATCCTTCGCGGTTTCAATCATCGGCGCGATGATGCCGAGCGCACCGGCATCCAGTGCCCGCATGATCGCCGCCTCATCCAGCCAGGGCACCCGCACGAACGGAGCTGCACCCGCCTTCTCGATGATCGGCAACAGCGACAACAGGTCGGCGTAATCCGCCGTCCCATGCTGCATGTCGATGGTGACGCTGTCCCAGCCGGCCTGCATCAAAGCTTCCGCTGCCAATGGCGAGGGCAGCGCGATCCAGCCGTTCAGCGCCGTCCCGCCGGCCTGCCAAATCCGGCGCACGCGGTTTGCATAGGCCATGCTTAGGTCCAGGCCATGCTGGTGAGCTTGATGTTTTGGTAATCCTGGATGGCCTGGCGCCCGCCTTCGCGCCCCATGCCGGAATGATCCACGCCACCGAACGGCGCCTCGGCATGCGCGACCAGGAATGTGTTTATCCCGACCATGCCTGCCCGCAGGCCGGCGGATAAACGATCCGCCTTTGCCGCGCTGCCGGTGAAGGCATAGGCGGCAAGGCCATACGGCGTACTGTTGGCACGCTGAATCGCGTCGTCCAGGGTGCGGAACGATGCCACGGCAGCGACGGGACCAAAAGGTTCCTCGTTCATGATGCGGGCATCGTCGGGCACGCCGGAAAGAATGGTCGGCTCCAGGAAGAAGCCTTTGTTGCGATCTTCAGGACGGCGCCCGCCGGTTTCGACCGCCGCGCCGCGGCTGACGGCATCGGCGATCAGCCCTTCCACCTTGTTCCGTCCCGAAGCCAGCGTCAGCGGACCCATGGTGGTCTGCGGATCCTGGCTGCCACCCAGTTTCAACGCGCGGGCCTCGGCCACCATACGGTCGACGAAGCGACCGACCACACTTTCCTCGACATAGAAGCGGTTGGGCGAGATGCAGACCTGCCCGGCATTGCGGAACTTGAAGGCGGCGCATTGCGCGGCTGCCGTCTCGACATCCGCATCGGCGCAGACCACGACGGGAGAATGGCCGCCAAGTTCCATCGAGCAGCGCTTCACGGTCTGGGCAGCCTGCGCCAGCAGCAGCTTACCAACCTGCGTCGAGCCGGTGAGCGAAATCTTGCGCACGTCGTTCGATGCCATCAGCCCCGGCACGATGTCAGTGGCGCGGCCGGTCAGTACCTGCACCACGCCGGCCGGAACGCCGGCTGCGACACAGGCCTCGGCGATCAGGGTCGTTGTCAGTGGCACCTGCTCTGACGGCCGCACGATGACGGGGCAGCCGGCGGCAAGAGCCGGGGCGATCTTGCGGACGGGAAGATTCACCGGAAAATTCCACGCCGAGAAGGCGGCAACGATGCCAACCGGTTCCGGTGCCGCGATCAATCGGCCGCCCTGGCGCGAACGGATCGTCTCGCCGAATAGCCGTTCCGCCTCGCCTGCAAACCAATCGAGTTGCTCGATGGCCGCGTTGACCTCGCCTTCCGACTGCGCAATGGGGCGGCCGATCTCCAATGACAGGGCGCGGGCAATGGCCGGGCGCCGCGTCTCCATTTCGCGCGCGATGCGGCGCAGGATTTTGCCCCGCTCCCAGCCATAGACCGACGACCAGGCCGGCAGGGCCTTGCGCGCATATTCCAGCGCCTCTTCCACCTCCGCCGGGCCGCAGGCGGGCTGGGACCAGAGAGTATCCTCGGTGCATGGATCGACGACAGGTATGGGCTCGTTACCGGCGCGGTCGCGAAACACGCCGCCGATCAATGCACGAGGCTGATCAACATTCATCTGAACTTCTCCCGGGAAATCCGTATTGACGATTTATTGTGAAGCCGTGACGCCGCCATCGATGTAGACGATCTGGCCGGTCATGTAGCTTCCGGCCGCGGCGGCAAAGGTGATCACCTGGCCAACGACCTCCAGCGGCTCGCCGATGCGGCCGAGCGGGTTGCGCTCCAGGATGAAGTTGCGGAATTCCGGCCGCTCCAGATGCGGGCGGATGCGGTCCGACTGGATGAAGGTCGGCGCCACGCCATTGACGGTGATATTATGGGGCGCAAGTTCCATCGCATGCTGCTTGACCAGCATCACCAGCGCGCCCTTGGTGGCGCAGTAGGCGGAATAGCCGCGTCCGCGCAATGCAAGCTGTGAACGGACCGACAGCAGGTGAATCTGGCGGCCACCCTGGCCCCTGGCGATCTGGTCGCGGGCAACCGCCTGGCCCAGGAACATTGCCGAGCGCATGTTGGTCTCGTAGACCTCGTCGAATACCTCCGGCGTCACCTCCATGATGGCCTGTTCGCGCTGGATGCCGACGCAGTTGACCAGAACATCGATACCGCCCATACGGGAAATCGCGGCCTGCGTAGACGCCGCGATGGCCGCCGGGCTGCGTGCATCGAGTTCAATACCGTGAGCCTTGCCGCCCGAAGCAGCGATACGCCCGGCCAGTCCCTCTGCCTTGGCCGGATTGGGACCGGCTACGCAGATTTCGGCGCCAAACCGGGCCATCGCGGTGGCGATGGCCTCGCCAATTGCGCCATAACCGCCAGGGATGAATACCCTGAGGCCGCGGATGTCAAACAGACGGTCGATCCTGCCGGGGTCGATCTCGGGCGTAAGGCTGTCGGCCTGAAAAGTCATGCGGCCACCTCCGCTCCGGCGGCACGATAGACGCTCTCCATCAGTTCCAGGGTCTGGATGTTGTCGAGCCGGTCGGTTTCGAATGGTTGCCCGGTCCGCAACCCATCGACGAAGGCGCGCATCGCCGTGTCGAAACATTCCTGGTAGCGGCCCAGCAGATCGACCTCCTCGACCGTTTCCGTCTCACGGCCGACGATGTAGACGCGATTGAGGTCCATGATGATGGTGCCTGCGGTACCGATCACCTCCAGCCGGTCGCCATGCAGTTGCGGATAGCCGGGGGCGCAGAGGCTGCCGTCGGCTGTGGCAATCAGGCCATTCGGACCTTCCATCAGGATGGCCGCGGTGTCCTCGCCCGGCAGATCTTTCGCCAGCCGGCCGAGGCGCGCCGCCACCACGTGCAATGATCCGACCAGGCAGCGCAGGACATCGAGATGATGGATCATGGTCTCGAAGACGAGGTTGCGTTGAAAGCCCTTCAGATAGGGTTGCCGCTCGATCAGGAACGGCACCGTGCCTTCGCGTTCGCAGAGCCCGGATCCCCGGCAGGAAATTGCCGCATGGCGGACTTTCCCGATCCTGCCTTCGTCGATCCAGCGGCGCACCGTCATGTAATGCGGTCGGAACCGGTAGTTCTCGTGCACCATGAAACGAACGCGGTCGCCGATGTCGTCGACAAGTTGCCGTGCTTCCGCCACCGTGGCGCACATCGGTTTTTGTACCATGACATGAACGCCGGAATCGGCAGCCAGACGGGCCATCGGCGCATGAGCGTCCACGGAAGCGGCGATATCGACAATGTCGAAACCGCCATCCGCGAACATGTCGGTGGCTTTTGTATAAACGCGACCGATGCCGAACTCCGCAGCCCGCGCCTTTGCCTTGTCGCCCTCAAGATCGCAAACGGCAACCACATCGGCCCCGACCGCCCGCCATGCCCGCAGGTGATACAGGCTGATGAGGCCGCAGCCGATCAGTGCCACGCGCGGTTTCGGATCAGCCATCGGCGCGTCCCTCGAAACTGCCGTAGCCGTAATACCAGAGGCTGCCATTCTCACGGGCGGTGCGCAGGCTATGCCGCGTACCCGCCGGAATCCGGACCAGGTCGCCCGGCCGGCACTCGGCGCGTTCGTTTCCGACCTCGATGTCGATCCCGCCTTCGGCGACGACAATGAATTCATCCACATCATGGACAAAATCCGCCCAGACCTGACCCGGTGGGTCTCGGAAGGTGTCGAAGGAAAATCCCGGGTGGTCGGCCCGCACCTTGTTGGGCGAGACCGGCAGGGCATATGCCGAGTGGCGGAATGCACTCATGCGGCCCGCTCCTTCAGTAGACCGCCGAGATAGGCCTGCGCGGGCTCGAAAGCCATCAGCGCATGATAGTCGGGCAGGGTGGTCACGACGCCCTTTTGCACGAACACGAACTGCTCGCAGATCTCCTGCAGGATTTCGAGATGGAACCGTTCGTTTGGGTGCACGCACAGGAACACCAGCCTGCCTTCAGACCGCAGGCGACGGAAGAAATCGAGCATGAAGCCGATATAACCATCCTGGGTGTTGAACTGTGGCTCATCGAACAGATGCACCATCGGATAGTCCGACTGCGCAGGCTGCAATAGCGCATTGGGCATCCAGGACCGGAAGTGACGCACCTGGTATGACTGGTGATAATGGATGGCGAGGCGGTCGCGCTGGTCGGTGCGGATACGATGGATGTTCCGTCCCATCACCTTCACCTCGCCGGCGGTGGGTGCATTCGATCCGGTCACCAGCTCAAACAGCGTGGTCTTGCCTGACCCGTTCGGGCCCATCATGCCGACCACGGCCGGACGTTCGATCATGAAATCGGCACTCAGTCGGAAGGTGGGCGTCCGGTCGAACCGGCCCTTGCGATAGATTTTCTCGAGGCTTCTGACTTCAAGCATGGCCGTCATGGCTAGACCCCGATCAGGCGGCGGCGCAGCACGGGATTGTCGAGCAGTTCCTGTGCCCGACCCTCATGTTCAATCCGGCCGCGGTCCATCACATAAATCCGGTCGGAAACTTCCAGCGCCGCCAGGGCATTCTGCTCCACGACCAGCACCGAGATGCCTTCGTCGCGCAGCCGGCGGATCGTGCGCATCACGCCCTGAACGATGTTGGGAGCCAGGCCCTGACTCGGTTCATCGAACAGCACCAGCCCGGGCGAGCCGAGCAGCGCGCGAGAGATCGCCACCATCTGCAACTCACCGCCCGACATGTTTTCGCATTCACGGCGCATCAGGTGTTCGAGCGCCGAGAAGATTTCAAACATCTCGTCGATCCGCCAGGACCGGAACCGGCTCTGGCGCGTGCCGAGCCGAAGATTGCGCGCTCCGGTCAATGTCGGGAAGACGCGCCGGTCATCCGGCACCCAGGATATGCCCTTGCGGGCAATGCGATGGGTCGGCATGCGGGTGATATCCTCGCCATCGAAACGGATATGGCCCCGCCGTGGGGGCGACAGGCCGAGGATGGAGCGGATCGTTGTGGTTTTGCCAGCTCCGTTGGGCCCGAGCAGCGCCACCACTTCGCCACGGCCGACATCCAGCGAGACGCCGAAAAGGGCCTGGGTTTCGCCGTAGAAGGTTTCTATGCCGGAGATGTTGAGCATCAGGCCACCTCGCCAAGGGCCGAACGGGCGACCCATTTGTTGGCCCTGAGTTCATCCGGCGTGCCTTCGGCGATGACCTGCCCCCAATGGATCACCGAAATCCGGTCGGCCAGCTCGAACAGGAAGCGCATGTCGTGTTCGATCAGGCATATCGTGTAGCGTTCGCGCAGCCGACGGATCAGTCGGGCCAGGCCTTGCGTGGCCTTGCCGCCCAGGCCCGCAGTCGGCTCGTCGAGGAACAGGATGCGCGGCTCGGCAGCCAGCGCCACGGCGATCTCCAGGGCGCGACGATCACCATAACTCAGCGACTTGGCATTATGCCAGGCCCGATCCGCCAGCCCGACCTGGTCCAGAACCGCCAGCGCTGAGTCGATCAGCGCCCTGTCACCGAAACTGGTGCGAAACGGACGGTTGCTGACAGCGCGAAAGGCCGGCAGGGCCAGCATCACATTCTCAATCGCCACCGCATCGTCGAACAGGTTCATCATCTGGAAGGAGCGGGACACTCCCAGTCGGGCAATCTCATGCGGCTTCCGGCCGGTGATATCCTGGCCATCGAAAATGATGCGGCCCGCATCGGGGACATGATGCCCGGTCAGGACATGGAAGCAGGTCGTCTTGCCGGCTCCGTTCGGCCCCATGATGCCGTGCACCGAGCCGGCTTCGATGGCCAGCGTGATGTTTTCCAGCACCACACGGGCGCCGAAACGCTTCTGGATGCCCTCTGCCCGGAACAGTGCCATCACGCCTGCTCCGGTTTCGCCGTGCGGATACGGCCCGGCAGCCGCTGCATGGCGCCGTGGAACAGCCCGGCCAGCCCTTCCGGCCGCACCATCACCATCAGGACGAACAGCAGGCCATACCAGAGCAGCCAGGCCTCGGTCAGGCCACCCAGGATGTCACGCGCGATGAAATACAGGATGACGCCAAGGACCGGCCCCCAGAAATTGACCAGCCCGCCCCCGACCAGAACCATCATCACGATCAGGCCGGACTGGTGCAGGCTCATCACGTCGGGATAGGCGCTCTGCTGTGCCATGGCGAACAGACCGCCGGCCAGGCCGGCAAAGCCGGCCGACAGCGTGAAAGCCAGCCATTTCCAGCGCCAGACATCATAACCGACGAACCGGGCGCGGGTCTCGTTCTGGCGGATCGCCTGCAGCACGCGGCCGAATGGCGCATTCACGATGCGCCACAATGCCAGCACAGCAACAGCCGCGATGACCGCCACGAACCAATAGAATGCCGTGTTGTCGTTGAGATCGACCCGCCAGGGGCCGATGACCAGATCGGGGCGCGGAATACCCAGCAGGCCGTCCTCGCCGCCGGTGATGCCATGCAGCTTCATGGCGGAGAACCAGAAGACCTGCCCGAAGGCGATGGTCAGCAGCGCGTAATAGATACCCCGGCGATGCGACAGCAAGGCGCCCACAGCCGCGCCGGCCAGCAGTGCCGCCGCGATTCCGGCCAGCAGGCCGCCCCACAGGCTGATGGCTACCTGCTGCTGGAACAGGCCGAAGGCATAGGCGCCGATACCAAGATAGGCGCCATGGCCGAAGGAATGCAGGCCGGTATAACCGAACAGCAGATTGAAGCCCATGGCAAACAGGATCCAGATCGCGATCTCGATGCCGAGATACTCATACAGCCCAACCCGCGTGATCCAGAACGGCACTGTCGCCAATGCGAGGATGAAGACCAGCATCGGCACACTGAATGGCGTGCCGCCGCGGGCAGGGATATCCGATAGCGAGATCATCCCTCAATTCTCCAGCGCGCTGCGCCGCCCCATCAGGCCGCGCGCGCGGAATCCGACGACGGCAATCAGAAGCAGGTACATCGACATCATCGACCAGGCCGGGGCATAGGCCCCCGTAATGCCGGTTGCCAGGCCCACCAGGATCGCGGCGAGCACGGCGCCCCAGAAACTGCCGACGCCGCCGATGACAATGATCAGGAAGGCCGGGATCACCACATCGATGCCAAGATGCGGCCGCAGGCCCCAGATCGGCGCCATCACCAGGCCGGCGGTCCCGGCAAGGGCCGAGCCGAAGCCGAAAACGACAAGCCGGAGGCGCGCGAGATCGTAGCCAAGCGCCCGCACCATTTCGCTGTCATGCGCACCGGCTTTGATGATCGCGCCATAGGGCGTGCGCTCCAGGAACAGCCAGACCAGCATGATCGCGACGATGGCAAAACCGGCCGCATAGAATTTGTAGGTGGAGAAAATCAGCCCGCCCATCAGGAAGGCACCGCTGATCATCTGGGGTACCGGCATGTTCTGCTCGCCAGTGCCCCAGACGAGGCGGATCGCCTCCTCGATCACGAGAGCGGCACCGAAGGTGAGCAGCAGGCCATAAAGCGGCGCCTTGCCATAGGTCGGCCGCAGGCAGAGTTCCAGCAGCATGCCGAACAATCCCGCGATCACCGGACCAAGCGCCAGGGCGATGAAATAACGACCGGTCAGCGGCAGGCTCAGCCACCACGAGCCGAATGCCGTATCGGCAAACCAGCCAGCCCCGACCGTCGACAGCGCCAGATAGGCTCCCAGGGTGAACAGGGAACCATGGGCCAGGTTGATCACTTCCATCACGCCGACGATCAGGGTGAAACCAAGCGCGATCAATGCGAACAGCAGGCCAAGAGTCAGGCCATTGACGATATGCGGCACGAGACTGGTCATCTGGAACTCGGACAGACATTCGGACAGGAAAATGAAAGATGCGGGCGGCATTCCGCCGCCCGCAGTTTCAGGAGGTCACGCGTCGAATGTCGGAGTGGCTTCATACGATTCCAGCTTGCAGGCGCCGGACGCGCCGGTGTCCATGGCATCCTGCGGCGAAGTGCTCGCGAGGATCTTGAACATATCGTCCTTGTCCTGGGTGCCGACATTCGCCGTCGCCTGATAGATCGTCTGCTGCACTTGATGCGTGACCGGATCAATCCAGGCATCGTGGTGCTGCATGCGGTCGCGCGCCGGCATCTTATGCCCTTCCAGGGCCTTGATCACCTTGATGTTGTTGGTGGAGCCTGCCCGCTCGATGGAATGGAGCAATTCGCGGGTAGCGAAATAGCCGTTGTAGAAGACGTTTCCGGGCACGCGCATGCCGGTATCGGGATACATGGTCTGATACCGCTTCACGAAGTCGGCCACGCCCGGCAGGTCAAGCTTGTAGTACCAGGTGGTGCCGAACATGCCGAACAGGTTATCGAGCGGCAGGCCGTAGACATCCGGCCAGTCCTGCTGGTTGTTGAGCCAGATCGGTTTGTTGCCCATGCCCAGCTGCGCGATCTGCTGGCGCATGGCCTTCTGGTCGTCGCCACCGATGGCCGCGGCAACCACACCCGGGTTGAGCTGCTGGATCTTGAGGAGCTGCGAGGAAAAATCACGCGTGCCCTGCGGCACCAGGATTTCCTCAAGCATGTCGCCGCCATACTGCTTCAGCAGCGCCTTGGTCGCCGCCGAGGTGGTGTGGCCCCAAACATAGTCATTCGTCAGCAGAACCCATTTCTTGCCGTATTTCTCAATCGCCGCCTTGACGGATGCCTTGGCGAAGTTGGTGCCATTGGCATCCCAGACGAACTTGACGCGATGGCAATTCGCGCCGGCCTCGGACGGCGCGCTGGAATTGGTGTTCAGGTAGATGACGCCATATTTCTGCGCCACCTGGCTGATCGCGTTGGCGACGCCGGAATGGATCGCTCCAATCAGGAAGCCGCAATTCTCGCGGGTGATCAGGCGTTCGGCCACGCGGCTGCCGGTGGCCGGCGTGGTTTCGGTGTCGAGATGGACATATTCGATCTTGCGGCCCAGCACCCCGCCGCGGGCATTCGCCTCGGCAATCGCCATCAGCATGCCGCGCCGGTCGCTGGCGCCGGAATTGGCATATTGGCCGCTGGCATCAGACGTGATGCCGATGCGGATCGGCTTCATCGATGGCTGCGCATAGACGCGGGTATGCGTCCAGGGACCGTAAAAAGCGGCACCACCTGCGGCGCCTGCGGCCGATACGAGCAGACGGCGGCGCGTAATCCTGGTTTTCGACATGACTATCCTCCCTGAAAGGCTCTCTTGACGGGCCTGGTTGGCGTTTCACTGCTTGATTGAACGCCGTTTCAATAAAATTGAATGTTAATTCTATTTCAGTCAATGAATATTTGTTCAAATAGATTGAATTTTTTATCCACATCTGGAAGAATTAGCTAATTCATTGTAAAGGCTGAAACATGAGCGACATTCCGCCCCCCGCCCAAGGCCAGGTTTCATCCGAAAACCCCATGTCCAAACCCGAAGCAGAGACTTTCGACGGCCTCCGGCAGCGTATCCGTGACCGCTTTGCCGCACTGAGCCCGCATCTTCAGCGCATTGCGCGTGCGTCATTCGAAGAACCCAACGGCTTCGCGCTCCACACCACGGCGAAGATCGCCAGCGATCTGGAAATCCAACCCTCCACGCTGATCCGTTTCGCCAAGGAATTCGGCTATTCCGGCTTCTCGGACATGCAGAAGGTGTTCCGCCAGCGCCTGATCGAAGGCGAGGCGACCGTGCGCGAACGCGTCTATTCAGAAGCCAGCAATCGCCCGACGCCGCCCGATGTCGCCGAACTGCTGCGCAGTTGTGTCGGTGCGCATGTAGCGGCGCTGAACAGCCTGCTGGAGACCAGCAACACCGAGAGCATCGCGCATGCCATCGAGATGCTGCGCAGCGCGCGGCATGTCTATATTGCCGGCCTGCGCCGGTCGCGGCCTATCGCGGCCTATCTGTCCTATGCCCTGATGCGGTCCGAGCGGCCCTGCAGTCTGCTCGATTTTGCCGGCGGCATGGCCGGCCCGCAGATCGCCACCATCGGTGCCGAGGATCTGCTGGTGGCCATCGCCTTTCCGCCCTATTCGCGACAGGTGGTCGACACGGTCATGGATGCCTTCGTGAGCGGCAGGAAAGTACTGACCATCACCGACGGGCCGGGCAGCCCGCTCGCCGCAAATTCGCACGCACAGCTTTATGTCGATGCCGGCACTGCAGCCGCCTTCCAGCCAATTTCCGCACCCATCGCCCTTGTGCAGACCCTCGTTACGGCACTGACCTGGACGGCGACAGACGCCAACTAGGCGGCCTTAAGAACACTAAAAAGCCATCTCTGCCTTATAAAGTCGCCCCTCGCGTTTGCACTTATTGTGTCAGCGAGTTGCAAGAAATTGATGCCTTGTTGCGGGATATGGGTGTCACGACAGTTCCGCTGCGAGACAAACAATTTCAGAGACTTAGCCCAGCAGCGCTTTGATCGCTCTATAAACTGCTGTCAAATGACACGGAATTCCATCGAACCGGTCTCAGTCTGGAGCGAATATTGAGCCGGGTCAGCAGCGGTATTCTTCAGCTTAACCCGACAGCCGCTCTCATTTTCAGCCGCACTTCACACCGGGTGTGAATTTCAGTTGGAAATGAGCGCCGAGTTTTGCGACCGGCGAAGAGCGAGCATACGGAAGGGTACCCGCCGCCTAAATTTCGCGAGCTGCGGTGTCGTTGTCATGAGCTGTGAGAGCCCGATCCATTTTGCTTGCCGTGCCACAGCGCAAATCGGCCCGGACAGAGGAATCCCTACTCGCCCGACATATCCAGAAAACGCGGAAACAGCAGATTATTCTCCAGGTGGATATGCTCCATCACATCGTCCACCAGCTTGCGCGTGCCGGCGTAGAGCGCCCGCCAGGTTGGACAGGCCCCCTCCGGCACCGCGCCGCCATCGGTCAATGCCTCGATCAACCTCAGCCGGTCGCCGTGCTCCTCATGCTCGCCCTGCATCACGGCGATGGGATGGAGAATCATGGGATGCCCGCCCTGCTTCATCATCGGGAAGAGCATCATCTCTTCCTTCTGCATATGGGTATCCAGTTCCTGCAAGGTCTCGGCCAGCAGGTCGGCCAGGCCGGCCGGCGCATCCGGATGGTCGCGATGCACGGATTCCACCCGCCGTGCCAGGCGGATCAGTTCGGGCAATTCCGCCCGATGCACGGCATGATACCGGGTAAGGATATAGTCGATCAGATCTGCGGTATTGGCCGGCGCCGCAGCTATCGACGCGGTATCCAGCGCCTGTAATTCGCCTTCCAGGTCCTCTACCGCCAGACCGCGCTTGGCTGCGGCCTCCTTGAGGCTGATGCCGCCACCGCAGCAGAAATCGAGCTTGTGGGCACGAAAGATTCCGGTGGCACCCGGCAGGTGGGCGGCGATGTCGGCCAGGCTACGCTCACTATAGGCTGATGACTGCATGATGCGAGACTTCCTTCCTATATTTGCGTTTTGCGGTCTTGCCGGTGCCGGCCGATGCCTCATCCATCCACGCCATGGCGCGCACGGCTGCGGGCAGTCCAAGCGTTGTGACGGCCAGCGCCGCCAGATGGTGCATGTCGGCCTGGCTCACACCATCGGCCTTGGCACGGCGGGCGTGGGATTTGGCTGCGCCCTGGGCCTGGGCTCCGACCGCCAGGGCCAGCTTCACCAGTCGCCGCATGCGGGCATCGAGCGGGCCGGATTCCGCGGCGGCGGCGCCGAGCGCCTCATAGGCCTGCCAGACTGCCTTGTGCCGTGTGGCGAAGGTACGCGCCGCTGGCGGCAAGGATGAGGGAAGAGCAGTGGTTCGCTTTACCATGGTAGTTCCTTTGCTTCTGCCCGTATGTCAGCCCATATCTCAGCCGGGGCGGCCATCGGTGCGGGGCGTCGTCAGCATCCGGGCATAGCCGGCCACGAAGGCCGCAAAGCCGGTTGACCAGAGCAGGCCGCTGGCCACCAGCAGTTCGTGGCTGAACGCCATGTCCGGCGCGGCCGCGGCAATCACGCGCAGCAGCGCGCCGCTCGCGACCAGCAGATAGGCGGCCGTGGCTGCTGGCGGCGAGGCCAAGCGGCGACCGGTATGGCCGAGCGAAGCGCGCGTCATCACCGCCAGGATCATCAGGCCCACGGCACCGCTGCCCAGGGCGTGGATGCCCGTCGGGCCGGGCACCAGACCGGCGGCGCCGGCGGCTTCCAGCATCAATCCAAGCGGCAGGAACGCGTAGCCCAGATGCAGCGACCAGATGATCGGCAGCTGCAGAACCTCGCACCGCCACCAGCGCAGCAGCCGCCAGCCATGCAGTAGCGCGGCCAGCAGATAGGCACAGACCTGAACGGGGATGGGCAGCGCGGCCAGCTTGGAGGCCAGCGCCAGAACCAGGGCAATATTGGCCGTCAGTCCCAGTTTCGGCGCCGGTACGATGGAAACGGCATGGCCGGCCTGCAGCAGGCCGCCGATGGTGAAGGCGGGAATG
Source organism: Ferrovibrio sp. (assembly GCF_046297595.1). Taxonomy (GTDB): domain Bacteria; phylum Pseudomonadota; class Alphaproteobacteria; order Ferrovibrionales; family Ferrovibrionaceae; genus Ferrovibrio. The sequence continues at coordinate 499,715 of NZ_JBKBHT010000002.1, read as the reverse complement.
ATGCGCCCGCCGATGATGCCGATGGCCAGCAGGAAAAGCCCCAGCGCGGCCTGCAGGCTGAGCATGGCGGTATCCTGCCAGTCATAATTCAGGGAAAGATGCCAGAGCAGGTTCAGGCTGGTGAGTGCCAACAGGATTACGATAAACACGCCGTTGCGCCTGGCATTGCGTTTCAGGATGCCCGGCGCGATGAAGGCAATCAGCAGCAGCCAGAATCCTATATCGGCCGTCGCGAAAAGCATGGGCTGCGACGACAGCGACAGGATCTGAGCCATCAGCCAGAATCCGACCAGCAACAACAGTCGGAAACCCCGTACCGGCCCGGCTTCGGTCCAGTTCGGTACGGCGGTAAGGAGAAAACCGGCCAGCGCAGCGGCGGCAAAGCCGAACAGCATGGCATGGCCATGCCACAGGATGGGATTGTCGCCGAGCGGCAGATCCCAGCCAATGGCCCAGCCGGCAGTCCACAGCAGAATGAACAGGCTGGCCTGCAGGCCGCAGAGTAGGAAGAAGGGGCGGAACCCGCTTTGCAGGATCGCCGGCCAGCGCGCCGCGGCTTTGGTGCGCGCCTCGGGTGCAGCGGATCGCGTCATCGCTCGACCAGTTCCATCAGGCCTTCGCAGCAGCCGCAGGCGGGCGCTGGCAGTTCACCCGCAGCCACGGCGCGGAATCGTCCGCTGGCGCCATCCAGCGCCTGGATCTGGCCGTGTTGCAGATCGAAATGCCAGCCATGCAGGGCCAGCTTGCCACTTTGCACACGCTCGGCGATCCAGGGGAAACTCTGCAGGTTGCGCAGCGACAGGCCGATGGCCGCCTTCTCAAGCCAGCGCAGGCGTTCCGCCTCGCCGGCCTCGCTGGCAAGGTTCTCCATCTCCGTCACCATCTCGCCGGCCATGGCGACCCAGTCGGGCAGGAATTCGAAATCCGCGCTGCCGCCGCGGCGCTCGGCCAGAAAGCGGATGCCGCCGCAATGGGAATGGCCCAGCACGATGATGTGATCGACCTCCAGTGCCCGCACGCCGAATTCAACGGCGGCGCTGGTGCCCTTGGGCACGCCGCGCGGCTTCTCATAGGCCGGTACCAGGGCCGCCACGTTGCGGATCACGAACAGGTCGCCCGGCTGGGCCTCGGTCAATAATGCGGGATCGGAGCGCGAATCTGAGCAGGCGATCACCAGGACGCGCGGCGACTGGCCTTCGCTGACCAGCTTTTCATAAGGCCGGTCGTCGCCTTCGAAGAAGCTGTCATGAAAATGCTCGAACCCGCGCAGCAGACGGCGCAGGGCCAGCGTGCCGGAACTGTGTTCGCGATCCGACATGGCATTGTCACTGCAGCAGCGGAGAGTCGGCGCCGGCCAGGGCCACGCCGGTGATCTCGGCTTCGGCCGCCAGCACGGATATGTACTGGCGGATGGCAGTGCGGAAGACCGACTCGGCCAGGTAATCCGCCACCCGCTCGCGCACCTGCTCATATGCCATGTCGCGGCCGGCCTCGCGCTGCACGAGTTGCAGCACATGGAAGCCATAGCGGCTGGGCACCGGCACCGGCGAGAGCTGGCCGATTTCCAGGCTGTCGAGGAAGGTCTCGAATTCCGGGATCGTGCTGCCGCTGGCGAACTGCCCCAGATGGCCGCCGGAGTCTTTTGAGGGACAGGCGGAATATTGCTGCGCCAGCTGGCCGAACAGTTCCGGGTCGCCCTGCAGCGTCGTAATCAGCTTCTCGGCCTGCATCCGCGCCGCTTCGCGTTCTTCCTCGTCGTCCGGCATCGCCGCCAGCAGAATATGGCGGGCCTCGTACAGCGACGGGCTGCGGAACTGAGCAGGGTTGGCATCGAAATAGCGCCGGCAGCTTTCCTCGTCTGGCGCCGGCAGCGAGACTTCCGACGCGATCAGGCGGTCGATGGCATCCTCGCTTTCGCGACCGAAACCCAAAGCTTCGGCGCGTTGCAGCAGCAACTCGCGTACCGCCAGCGCCTCGGCGGCCCGGCGACCGGCCTCTTCGGCCGTGGCGGCGGGGTGATACTGCATCTCGGCCAGAACGGCGGCCTCATCGATGGCCGTTCCATTCACGCGGATCACTTCCATGATGCACCTCCTTACAGGGTCGGCCGGGCCGGCGAGCGGCGCCGCACCACCTGGTAGCTGCGGAACACATACCCCACCGGCACGCTCCAGATATGCACCAGGCGGCTGAACGGGAAGAGGACAAAGATCGTTATGCCCAGCACGAGGTGCAGCTTGAACGGCCAGTCGACATTGGCGACCAGTTCGGCGGCGCCGCCACGGAAGGTGACGATGCGCTGCGCCCATTCCGACAGGGCCAGCATGGTACCGCCATCGCTGTGCTGCACCGAGAAGGGCAGCGTGACGAGGCCAAGCACAAGCTGCAGCCACAGCACCAGCAGGATGGTGATATCCATCGGCGAGCTGGTGGCGCGGATGCGCGGATCGGTCAGGCGGCGATGCAGCAGCATGGTCAGACCGATGAAGCAGATCGTTCCGGCCGTGCCGCCCGATACCACGGCCACCATCTGCTTGGCGCCGGCGGTTATAAAATGCTCGTACAGCCAGTGCGGCGTGAGCAGGCCGACGAAATGGCCGAAGAACAGGAACAGGATGCCGATATGGAACAGGTTCGAACCCCAGCGGAGCTGGCGCGCCCGCAGCATCTGGCTGGAACCGCTGCGCCAGGTGTATTGCCCGCGTTCAAACCGCACCAGGCTGCCGATCAGGAAGACGCTGAGGCCGATATAGGGATAGATCCCGAACAGGAAATGCTCGACATACTGCATCATGGTTGCGTCCTCCGGTCTCAGCGCGGGGATGGATTGTTCATGGCCTGCACCCAGGCCGAGGCCTTGCCGCAGCCATTGCCGGTGCGGGTCGGATCATTCTCCGGCCCGAAGGTGACGGCGGCTTCTTCCCAGGCCCTGTCGAGCGCCTCGAAACTGTCGTCGTCTTCCTCGGGCGGTCGAACCGGAGCAACCACCGCGCCGGCATCGACCAGCGCAAGCAAGGCGGCCGGCACGGCGGCATAAGCCGACCGGCGCTTTTCCAGCCGGTCACGCAGCAATGCAAAGATCGGTGCCGCATCGCGCAGGATGCCGCGTGCTTCCTTGGGGTCGATCTGACTGAGGAATTCCAGCAACAGCGGCAGGTAATCGGGCAGTTCGCGCGGATGCGGCTCGAAACCATGGCTGCGATACAGCTCGATCAGCGCCACCATCGCCGGGCCGCGGTCGCGCGAGTCGCCATGCACATGTTCATAGAGATGCAGAGCGACGGAGCGGCCACGGTCGAACAGGCTGGTGAAACGTTCCTGCAAGGCCATCAGGTCGGCCGCGCCCAGTTCGGCGACCAGGTTGCCGAGCGCGCCGGCAACCTTCGGGCTGGGCCTGAGATCCGCCTCGATGATGGCGCGGATTTCCGGCAATGCCGCCTGCAGGTCGGCGGTGGGATAATCGAGCAGGGCGGAAAGGGCTTTCAGGATGCGCATGATGATCACTCCCCGGCCGCGGCCTGGCGGCCGGGCGCGAACAGGTTGGCCGGTTCCTTGCCGCCCGAGCAGCCCGAACCGAAGGAGAAGCCGCAGCCGCCGCGCAGGTCGAAGGCATTTTCGGCATATTCGCGATGGGTGGACGGGATCACGTAGCGATCCTCGTAGTTGGCGATCGCCATGATCTTGTACATGTCCTCGACCTGGGCGAGACTTAAGCCCACCTGCTCGAGCACGGCCTTGTTTTCCCTGGCATCGACATGGCGGCTGCGCATGAACACGCGCATGGCCATCATGCGCTCCAGTGCCTGCACAACGGGCTCCTCGGCACCGGCGGTGAGCAGGTTGGCGAGGTACTTCACCGGGATGCGCAGGCTGCGGACATCGGCGATCTCGTCGGCCATGGCGATCTTGCCCGCATCGGCGGCCGCCTGGATCGGCGAGAGCGGCGGCACATACCACACCATCGGCAGGGTGCGGTATTCCGGATGTAGCGGGAAGGCGATCTTCCAGTCGATCGCCATCTTGTAGGTCGGCGAATTGCGCGCCGCCTCCAGCCAGTTTTCCGGCACGCCGTCGCGGCGGGCCTGTTCGATCACTGCCGGATCATGCGGATTGAGGAAGATATCGAGCTGGGCCTGATACAGGTCCTGCTCGGTCGGTGCGCTGGCTGCTTCCTCGATGCGGTCGGCATCGTAAAGCAGCACGCCGAGATAGCGGATGCGGCCGACGCAGGTTTCCGAGCAGACCGTCGGTTCGCCCGCCTCGATGCGCGGGAAACAGAAGATGCATTTCTCGGCCTTGCCGGACTTCCAGTTGTAGTAAATCTTCTTGTAGGGGCAGGCACTGACGCACATGCGCCAGCCGCGGCACTTGTCCTGGTCGATCAGAACAATGCCATCTTCCTCGCGCTTGTAGATCGAGCCAGACGGGCAGGCGGCGACGCAGGCCGGATTGAGGCAGTGTTCGCACAGGCGCGGCAGGTAGAACATGAAGGTGTTCTCGAACTGCCCGTAGATTTCCTTCTGGATGCCCTCGAAATTCTTGTCCTTCGAGCGCTTGGCGAATTCGGTGCCGAGGATTTCCTCCCAGTTCGGACCCCACTCGATCTTTTCCATCCGCTTGCCGGTGATCAGCGACACCGGGCGGGCCACCGGCATGGCTTCCGATTCCGGCGCCGTCTGCAGGTGATCGTATTCGAACGTGAAGGGTTCATAGTAATCGTCGATCTCGGGCAGATGCGGATTGGCGAAGATCTTCGCCAGGATGCGCCACTTGCCGCCGATGCGCGGCTCGATTTTTCCGCCGCGGGTACGCTTCCAGCCACCCTGCCACTTGTCCTGGTTCTCCCATTCCTTGGGATAGCCGATACCGGGCTTGGTCTCGACATTGTTGAACCAGGCATATTCGACGCCTTCGCGCGAAGTCCAGACATTCTTGCAGGTCACCGAGCAGGTGTGACAACCGATGCACTTGTCCAGATTCAGGACCATGGCGATTTGAGCACGGACTTTCATGGGGCGATCTCCTTGGTCTGTGCTGGCTTATTCGGCCGCCGCGGTGCCGGGCCGCGGGCCTTCCAGCCAATCTACATTGGCCATCTTGCGCACCACGACGAACTCGTCGCGGTTGGTGCCAATCGTGCCGTAGTAATTGAAGCCGTAGCTGAGCTGGGCATAGCCGCCGATCATGTGGGTCGGCTTGACCGTGGCGCGGGTCACCGAGTTATGGATGCCGCCGCGGGCGCCCGTGATCTCGCTGCCCGGCACGTTCACGATCTTCTCCTGCGCGTGATACATCAGGATCATGCCCTCGTTGACACGCTGGCTGACCACCGCTCGGGCCACCAGGGCACCGTTGGAGTTGAAGACCTCGACCCAGTCGTTGTCCTCGACGCCGGCTTTCTTCGCATCCACCTCGCTGAGCCAGACGATCGGCCCGCCGCGCGAGAGCGTGAGCATCATCAGGTTGTCGGTATAGGTGCTGTGGATGCCCCATTTCTGGTGCGGCGTGATGAAGTTGAGCAGGATCTCCGGATTGCCGTTGCTGCGCTTGCCATGCACCTCGGCCACGCTGCGCGTGTCGATGGGCGGGCGATAGGTGGTCAGGCCCTCGCCGAAAGCCAGCATCCAGGGGTGATCCTGGTAAAGCTGCTGCCGGCCGGTGAGCGTGCGCCAGGGAATCAGCTCGTGCACGTTGGTATAGCAGGCGTTGTAGCTGACATGCTCGGATTCCAGCCCGCTCCAGGTCGGCGACGAGATGATCTTGCGCGGCTGCGCCTGCAGGTCGCGGAAGCGCAGCTTGTCGTCCTCGCGCGGCACAGCCAGATGGGTGTGGTCGCGGCCGGTCGCCTTGGACAGCGCCGCCCAGGATTTCACCGCCACCTCGCCGTTGGTTTCCGGCGCCAGCGACAGAATCACTTCCGCCGCCTCGATATCGGTCTCGATCTTCGGCAGGCCATAGCTGACGCCCGGTTCGGTGACCTTGCCGTTCAGCTTGCCCAGGAAATCCACCTCATGCTCGGTGTTCCAGCTGATGCCCTTGCCGCCATTACCGATCTTGGTCATCAGCGGGCCAAGCGCCGTGAACTTCTTGTAGGTGTTCGGATAGTCGCGTTCGACCACCGCGATCTGCGGCATGGTCTTGCCCGGGATGGGCTCAATCTCGCCCTTGCGCCAGTCCTTCGGCTCGAAGGCCTGACCCAACTCAGCGGGCGTATCGTGCATCAGCGGAGTGAGCACGATGTCCTTCTCGACACCGAGATGACCCTCGCAGACGGTGGAGAATTTCTTGGCGATGCCCTTGAAGATTTCCCAGTCGCTGCGCGCCTCCCAGGCCGGATCGACCGCCGCCGACAGCGGGTGGATGAAGGGATGCATGTCGGAGGTGTTCATGTCGTGCTTTTCGTACCAGGTGGCCGTGGGCAGCACGATGTCGGAATACATGCAGGTGGTGGACATGCGGAAATCCAGCGTCACCAGCAGGTCGAGTTTGCCTTCCGCGGCATCGCGCCAGACCACCTCCTCCGGCTTGCGGCCACCTTCTTCGCCCAGATCCTTGCCCTGCACGCCGTGCTGGGTGCCGAGCAGGTATTTCAGGAAATATTCATGTCCCTTGCCGCTGGACCCCAGGATGTTAGAGCGCCAGACGAACATGTTGCGCGGGAAGTTGGCCGGATTGTCCGGGTCCTCGCACGACATGCGGACAGTGCCGCTTTTCAGCTTGTCGATCAGATAGGGCCCGAGCTCCTGCCCGGCCGCAGCAGCTTCCTTGGCCAGATGCAGCGGATTGCGCTCGATCTGCGGTGCGCTGGGCAGCCAGCCCATACGCTCGGCCCGCACATTGAAGTCGATCAGCGAGCCGGTCAGCTTCTTCGGTGCCACCGGCGAGAGGATTTCCTCCACCGCCAGCTTCTCGTACCGCCACTGGCCGGTATGGGCATAGAAGAACGAGGTCGAATTCTGCTGGCGCGGCGGACGGTGCCAGTCCAGCGCAAAGGCCAGCGGCAGCCAGCCGCATTGCGGACGCAGCTTCTCCTGGCCAACGTAATGCGACCAGCCACCACCCGACTGGCCGATGCAGCCACACATCGCCAGCAGGTTGATGATGCCGCGATAGTTCATGTCGGCGTGATACCAGTGGTTCACCGCCGCGCCGAGGATGACCATGGACTTGCCCTTGGTCTTGTCAGCGTTGTCGGCAAAGGCCCGCGCCACGGCGACAACCTGTTCGCGCGGCACGCCGGTGATGCGTTCCTGCCAGGCCGGCGTGTAGGGCTGGTCCTCGTCGAAGCTTTTTGCGGTATTCGGATCACCGATGCCGCGATCCACGCCATAATTGGCCAGGAACAGGTCGTAGACCGCAGCGGCCAGAACCGGGCCGTTCTTGGTCTCGATCCGCCTGACCGGAATCTTCCGCTCGATCACATCGGGATGGGCGCTGTGATTGAAGTGTTCATGGGCGATCCCGCCGAAATACGGGAAGGCCACGGCCTTCACATCGTCCTCGACGCCCTTGAGGCCCAGCCGCAGCCTGGTCTCGGCGCCGCCGGATTCCTTCTCTTCCAGGTTCCACTTACCCTGTTCGCCCCAGCGGAAGCCGATGGAGCCCAGCGGCGCGACCAGTTTGCCGGTCTTCTCGTCGATGGCGACGGTCTTCCAGTCCGGATTGTTGGTCTGGCCCAGATTATCGGCGAAATCGGACGTGCGCAGGAAACGGTCAGGCACCAGGCGGCCGTCGCGTTCGACCAGCATCACCAGGTTCGGCATGTCGGTATAACGCCGGCAGTAATCCTGGAAATATTCGCTGCGGCCCTTGGCGTGGTATTCGCTCAGGATCACATGGCCCATCGCCATGGCCAGCGCGGCATCGGTGCCCTGCTTGGGATGCAGCCAGAGATCGGCGAATTTCGATGCTTCCGAATAATCGGGCGTCACCACCGCCACCTTGGCGCCCTTGTAGCGAACCTCGGTCATGAAATGGGCGTCCGGCGTGCGCGTCTGCGGCACGTTCGAACCCCACAGCATCAGGAAAGTGGAGTTGTACCAGTCGGCCGATTCCGGCACGTCGGTCTGCTCGCCCCAGGTCTGCGGCGAGCTGGGCGGCAGGTCGCAATACCAGTCGTAGAAGCTCATGCAGACGCCGCCGATCAGCGACAGATACCGGCTGCCGGCCGCGTAAGACACCATCGACATGGCCGGGATCGGCGAGAAGCCGATGATGCGATCGGGCCCGAAAGCCTTGATCGTGTAGGCGTTGGAGGCGGCGATGATCTCGTTCACCTCGTCCCAGCCGGCACGCACGAAACCGCCCATGCCGCGGGCCGACTTGTATTCCTTGGCCTTGGCCTTGTCCTCGACGATGGACTGCCAGGCCGCCACCGGATCGCGGTGCGTCTGCTTCGCCGACCGCCACAGCCGCATCAGGCGGCCGCGGATCATCGGATACTTCACGCGGTTGGCGCTGTAGAGATACCAGGAGTAGCTGGCACCGCGCGAACAGCCGCGCGGTTCGTGGTTGGGCAGATCGGGCCGCGTGCGCGGATAATCGGTCTGCTGGGTTTCCCAGGTAACGATGCCTCCCTTTACGTAGATCTTCCACGAGCAGGAACCCGTGCAGTTGGCACCGTGGGTGGAGCGTACGATACGGTCATGGGCCCAGCGGTTGCGGTAGGCGTCTTCCCAGGAACGATCTTCGGTGGTGATCAGCCCGTGTCCGTCGGAAAACTCACCGACCTGCTTGCGGAAGTATGTCAGACGATCGAGAAAGCGGCTCATGGTTGGGGCTCCATTGGCTCGCGTCAGCAGGGACGCTCGGCGCCCTTGCGGGCGTAATACCACCAGTTGATGGCGACATTGACCGCGTAATAGAAGGCGGCCCAGTAGAAGAAGGCGTTCGGCGAGCCGAACAGCGTCATCGAGTAGCCCAGCATGATGCCGGCGGCGAACGGGCCATAGGCGGCAATCGCGCTGGTCCAGCCGATAACGCCCGCGGCCTGCCGCGGCTCGAACAGCATCGGCATCTGCTTGAAGGTCGAGGCGTTGCCGATGCCGGAGAAGAAGAACAGGCCCAGCATGAAGGCGAGGAAATACGGGAACTCGGCCAGCGAGGTCGGTGAGGTGTAGAAGGTGACGCCCACGGCGCAGGCAATCAGGCCGATCCCCGACCATTGCGTGACGATGGCGCCGCCGAAACGATCCGACAACGGGCCGGCGATCACACGCATGATCGAACCGATCAGGGGCCCGAGGAAGGCATAGGCCAGCGGATCGGGGGCATTGGGAAACCCGCCGTATGTCTGGCGGATCAGCAGCGGGAAAGTGGCCGAGAAGCCCGAGAACGAGCCGAAGGTCATGACATACAGCGTCGTCATGAAGAAGCCGTGCTTGAGCTTGAAGATATCAAGCTGGTCGCGGAAATTGGCCCGCACCGGCACGCTGCGCAGCATAAACCAGGCCAGGATGCCGAACAGCGCGATCAGCGGCACATAAACCAGCGCGGCATTCTGCAACCAGATCTTGCTCTGCACGCCCCCGCGGGTGAAGTCCAGCGGCTCGCCCGCCAGGCTGCCGAACAGAGCCATACCGATGATCCACGGCGTGACGAACTGCACGATGCTGACGCCGAAATTGCCGATGCCGGCCTGGATGGCCAGCGCCGTGCCCTGCAGGCGCTTGGGGAAGAACAGGCTGGTGCTGGGCATGAAGGACGAAAAGTTGCCGCCACCCAGGCCGGCCAGGAAGGCCAGCGTCATCAGCACCCAGTAAGGCGTGGTCGGATCCTGCACGGCGTAGAACCAGCCGATGGCCGGGATCAACAGGCTGAGCGTGGAGAGCGCCACCACGTTGCGCGTGCCATAGAGCGGCACCAGGAAGGTCTGGATGATGCGCAGGCTGCCGCCGGCAAGGCCGGGCATGGCCGCCAGCCAGAACAGCTCGCTCTGGGTCAGCTTGAACCCGGCGCCCGGCAGGCGCACCACCAGGGCCGAGACCATGAACCAGACGATGAAGGCCATGGTCAGGTTAGCCGTGGTGATGATCAGCGTGCGCCAGGCAATCGCCTTGCCGGTGCTGTCCCAGAATTGCTGGTTCTCGGGTTCCCAGCGGCTCAGCCAGTGGCCTCTGCGGGTCGTGGTGTTGTCGGTGGCAATGGTCATGACTCAGGCCTCCTTGGGCCGTGCGGAAGCGTCGGCCGCAGGCGATGCACCAACCAGCTTGGCCGGCGCGCCGCCCTCGGCGAGTTCTGGCAGATCCTGCGGGCCGCGCAGGGCCGGATGCTTGCGCCGTTCCATGCGGATGATGGCGAAGTGCATCCAGGTCAGTGCCGTGGCGACCAGCACGAACAACAGCATGAAACAGCTGGTCCACACGCCGATGATGTCGTTCAGCGCACCGAAGGCGATCGGCAGCACGAAGCCGCCCAGGCCGCCAATCAGGCCGACCACGCCACCCACCGCACCCACATGCCCGGGGTAATAGACGGGGATGTGCTTGTAGACTGCGGCCTTACCCAACGACATGAAGAAACCGAGCACGAAGGTGATCACGGTGAACGGAATAAAGCTGATGGCAATCGTGAAGGTGATCGGGCCCTTGATACCATGCACGGTGTAGTCGGTGGCCGGATAGGACAGGAGGAAGGTGCAGATCACCGAGACGATGAAGGTCCAGTACATCACCCGACGCGCGCCGTATTTGTCGGACAGTACACCGCCATAGGCACGAAACAGGCTGGCCGGGATAGAATAGGCCGCGCCCAGCATGCCGGCGGTTTTCACGTCCAGGCCGTAGACGCCCATGTAGTAGCGCGGCAGCCACAGGGCGAGCGCGACGAAGGCACCGAAAACGAAGAAGTAGTAGAGCGAGAAGCGCCAGACCTGCAGGTTCTTCAGCGGTGCGAGCTGGGCCAGCAGCGGCTCGGGCTTGGCGCCTGTGCGCTTGCGTTCGGCCAGCGCCGGGTCGTCCTTGGTGAAAAGCAGGAAGGCGATGGCCATGACGAGCATGGCAACGGCCCAGACCTTGGCCACCATCTCCCACCCAAAGGCCACCATCACGAAGGGGGCGACGAATTTGGTGACAGCAGCACCCACATTGCCCATGCCGAAGATGCCGAGCGCGGTGCCCTGTTTTTCCTTCGGATACCATTTCGAGACATAGGCGACGCCGACCGCAAACGATCCGCCGGCAATGCCGACGCCGAGCGCGGCGAGCAGGAAGGTCTCGTAGGAATAGGCCGAGGTGAGTAGCCAGGTGGCGATTGCGGCCGCCACCATGACGACCGTGTAAACCAGGCGCCCGCCATACTGGTCAGTCCAGATGCCAAGCAGCAGGCGGCTGAGCGAACCGGTCAGGATCGGCGTGCCGATCAGCAGGCCGAACTGGGTTTCATTGAGGCCAAGATCCTTTTTGATCTGGATGCCGATGATCGAAAAGATCGTCCATACGGCGAAGCAGACGGTGAATGCCACCGTACTCATGACCAGGGCTGAGGATTGGCCAGCGGGGCTGGCGGCGGGGACGGATTGAGAGGCCATCGTGTTCTCCTGCATCCCGAATTGCAGCAGCGGGATGCGGAGCCACGATGTGTGAGGGTTTGGGAAAACCGATTGCGTTAGATCAAGCCCATCGCGGAGCTGGTTTTTTTGCAGCGCGATAACTTGATTTCTGTCAAAATATGCTGGTCTGGCTTACCGGACTATGCTTGATATCGGTCAATGCCCTGTTTGGCACAGCATCTATCCTGCCCTCGCGGACGGAGGTGAAACATGCGCGCTGTTGACCAGGAACTTCTGGAAAAAACCGAGATTTATCAGAGACTCGACCACGCGATTGTCGAACGCCTGGTTCGCGATTGCCCGGTGCGCGAATACCCCAAAAACGCCATCCTGACCGAGCAGGGCGATGCCTCGGAATACGTACATCTTATCCTCAGCGGCCGCGTCGCACTCATGGCGGAATGCTGCGATGGCGAAAGCACGGTGGTAACGACTTTCGGCAACGGCGAAATCTTTGTTAGCGCAGCGACGATCCTGCAGATGCCCTACCTTGTCACCGCCAAGACCACGGCGCCCTCCCGCGTGCTGCTGATTCCCAGCGTGCGTTTCCGACAGGCTCTGGAAACCGAGCATGCCCTGGCCCTGATGATGGTCGACCGCCTGGCCCGCCATTGGCGGCTGCTTGTGGAACATCTGCGCGAACTGAAACTGCATACCGCCACCGAACGTCTGGCCAGTTATCTCGTGCGCCATAGCCCGGTCAGCAGCGGTCCGGCCAGCTTCCGCCTGGCCGACGACCGCAAGACCATCGCGGCCGAACTGGGCATGAGTTCGGAATGCCTGTCGCGCACCTTCCAGCAGTTGCGCGGCTATGGCATACGCGCCAGCGGCAGCCGGATCGAGATCGCCGAGGTGCGCAAGCTGCGCGATCTCTACCGGCCCGTGGCGCGCGCGGCCTCTGTGGATCGCAGAGCCGTCGACGAGATCAGGAAACAGGAACCTGCGACACTGAATTGAAGCGCCGCAGGTTTCTTCATAATTATTTGTAAGCGGCGCAACCTTCGCAGACCGTGCCGCGCACATCGCCCTTCAGATGCGCCCGGCGCAGGTCCTGGAAGACCGGCGAATTCCAGGCCTCGGCGAAACCTTCGCTCGTTAGATCACCCATATGAAAGCGGCCGTCATGGTCGAAACAGCAGGCTGAGAGTTTACCGTCCCAGGTGATATGCCCCTCGGTGAAGACCGCCCAGCAGGGCAGCGGATCGCGTAGCGCCGCAGCCCGGCCGCGATTGCCAGCCACCGCCGACCAGCCGCGTATATCCTCCTCGCCACTGACCAGATCGGCCTGGCTGTAGAGCGGCAAGGCATAAACCTCGTCGACATAAGGCCGGATTTCATCAAGTGCCTCCTGCATGCGCTCGCCCTGCTCTCCATCATACTCGATGTAGGAGGCATACAGGCCGCAGCCATGCCCCGCCTCGTCCCGGATGGTGCGCGCGGCACGGATATTGGCCTTGATCGCCTCGAAATAGCGCGGCTTCACGCCAGCCACATCGCTGAACTGCTCGGCATCGGCGTAATTGTAGGAGAATTTCAGCGAGTCGAGCCCGGCCTCCATGCAGGCGCGCACCCGTTCCGGCGTGGCCAGCGAACCGTTGGTAGTGAGGAAGACATACGGATAGCCGCAATCCTGCTTGGCATAGGCCACCGCCTCGGGCAGCCAGGGCACCATGAAAGATTCACCCAGGTAAAACAGGCCAAGCTCTTCCACACCGGCATCGCGCATCTCGCGCACCAGTTGGCGGAACAGCCCTTTGTCCATGTCTTTCTGATCGCGCAGGCGCATGTCGCGGGCGCAGAAGGCGCAGGCGAAGTTGCAGCGCCCGGTCAGTTCGATTTTGACCGAACGCGGCACCGGTGCGACGGCACGGGCACGCGTCGGGTCGATATGCGTTATTGCGTCGATACGTTCAGTGATCGTCATGGCCGCATCCTTTCTGGAATATCGCGAACACGATTACGCTGAACCGTAGTATTGAATCGGGCGTTAACAGGCTCTGCGGTGTTTTGCCGCGTTATGCGGTTCGTTGCATGGCACCGTTGATCCGCATCAAAAATCCGTCTGCGCAAAACTTGTAAAAGCAACTGACTCAAACAACGGTCCGTCAGCGCAAACGGAGATTGGAATCATGACAGACATACCGATTGGCGTGGTGACGGTGTCGGACCGGGCCAGTGCCGGCATTTACGAGGATCGCGGCGGGCCGGCCATCGTTGCCGAACTGAAACGGATTCTCGTCACGCCATGGCGCGCCGAAACGCGCGTGATCGCCGACGAGAAATCCCTGATCGCCTATACCCTGAGCGACCTGAGCGACCGGCTGCATTGCCCGCTGATCGTCACCACGGGCGGCACCGGCCCTGCGCTGCGCGACGTGACTCCGGAAGCCACCGAGGATGTCTGTGAAAAGATGATGCCCGGCTTCGGCGAACTGATGCGCAGCGTCAGCCTGCAATCCGTGCCGACCGCGATCCTGTCGCGCCAAACTGCCGGCATCCGCGGCAACAGCCTGATCGTGAACCTGCCCGGCAAGCCATCGGCCATCGCCGAATGCCTGGCGGCCGTGTTTCCGGCGATTCCCTATTGCATCGACCTGATCGGTGGGCCGTATCTGGAAACCGACCCGGAGGTCTGCCGCGCCTTCCGGCCGGCCGTGAAGGCCTGACCCGGTTCAGTCCTTTTTCTTTACAGCACCGGCTTCCTGCAGAACTTCGTTGGCGGCCTTGAAGGCCTCAAGGCCAGCAGGGATGCCGCAATAGATAGTGGCCTGCAGCAGCACTTCCTTGATCTCGTCCGGCGTGAGGCCGTTATTCAGCGCGCCTTTCACGTGCAGGCGAAGTTCCGGCGCGCGGTTGAGTGCGGTCAGCATGGCCAGATTGATGATGCTGCGCGTCTTGCGGTCCAGCCCAGGGCGATCCCATACATAACCCCAGCACCATTCGGTCGTCACATGCTGGAAGGCCATCATGAAGTCATTGGCATTGGCCAGCGAGCGGTCGACATAATCGGCGCCCAGCACTTCGCGGCGCACTTTCAGACCATGATCGAACAGGGCCTTGGTGTCGTTCTCGGACATGACTGATTCCTCGATGCTTGCTTCGGTTAAGACTTCGCCAGGGCACGGTCGACGAAATCCAGCCGATCCTGTCCCCAGAAGATTTCCCCATCGATCACATAGGATGGCGCACCGAACACGTTGGCATCGATCGCCTGCTGGGTGCCCCGTGTATATTCGGCCTGAACCGCATCGCTTTCGGCGGCGCCAAAAAGCTTTGCCGGATCGAGGCCGGTTTCCGTGATGATCTGTTCCAGGATTTCCGGATCGGCGATGTTGCGGTCCTCGGCCCAGACGGCGCGCATCATGGTATGGGCCAGGCCGACCGCATCCTGCCCCGCTTCACGCGCCGCGATCACCAGTCGGGCGGCCAAGGCCTCGTTCATCGGAAAGAAGGAGGGTTGCAGATTGAGCGGCACGCCCAGGAACTCGCGCCAGCGCTTCAACTCAACGATACGATAGGCCTGACGCTGCGGTGCGCGCTTGGCCAGCGGCAAACCACCGCTGACCGGGAACACCTCGGCAGCCGCCATGGGAATGATCCGGATGCTGGCGCCATGGCGCTTGGCGATGTCGGCGAATCGCTGCGAGCCCAGATAGGCCCAGGGCGATGCCAGAAACACGTAATAATCAACCGTCTTGGCCATGAAGCCCTCCCTTAAGATTTTATTGCAGGCCACGCAGGCGCTGGAACTGCTTCAGTGCATATGAGTCCGTCATGCCGCTGACGAAATCGGTCACGCTCAGCAACCAGTCATAGCGGCCGGCCGCGGGCGGCGGCAGTCTCGGCATCAGGCGCAGCAGGGCGTGCTGGCGCGGGCTGATCGCGCTCATATCGCGCGTCTTTTCTAGCGCGAGATGGGCGTCGCAGAAGGCGGCCAGCAGACTGGTGAGGATTTCGCCGCCCATCACCTCGGTCTGGAAACGCTCGCGGGTCTGGAAAATCCGGCTGCGCGTGAACGCGGCGATTTCGGCCAGATGCGGCGCGATGGCCGCCTGCCCCAGCAAGTCGCCAGTAAAGCTGCCCTGCAGGATGGCGGCTTCGCTGTCGCAGAACACATCCACCGCCTGGTCGATCAAGTCGCCAATCACCTTGGCCCGCAGATAGGCAATCTTCCAGGTTTCGTCGTCGATTTCCTTGTAGCGCGGCGGCAGACGGCGCAACAGGCTGTGCAGGCGCTCTTCGGCTTCCGCAAAGGTGATGCGGCCCAGCTTGAAGCCGTCCTCTATATCGATCACCGAATAACAGATATCGTCGGCGGCCTCGACCAGATAGGTCAGCGGATGGCGGGCGTAGCGATCCTCGCCCAGCCGGCTCAGTCCAACCGTCTCGACCATTTCGTCAAACAACGTCGTCTCGGCGGCGAAATGGCCGAACTTCCCTTTGTTGGGGTCGGCCGCCAGGCTGCCGAAGGGATATTTCATGAAGGTGGCGAGCGTGGCGCAGGTGAGTCGCAGGCCGCCGGCATCGCGCCAGTTCTGCAACCGCGTCATCACGCGGAAACCCTGGGCGTTGCCTTCGAAATGGAGGAAGTCCCGCCGCTGCTGCTCAGATAGTGGCGCGATCAGTTCCGCGCCCGGGCCGCTGCGGAACCAGTGCTGGATCGTGGCCTCGCCGAAATGGCCGAAGGGCGGGTTGCCGATGTCATGTCCGATGCAGGCAGCTGCCACGATATGGCCGAATTCGGCGGCCGTGATGTTACCCAGTCCGTCACCATGGCGCTGCAGCACGGTCTCGCCCACCTGCGCGCCCAACGAGCGGCCGACGGAAGAAACCTCCAGAGAATGGGTCAACCGGTTGCGCACATAATCGCTCTCGGGAAGCGAGTGGACCTGCGTCTTGTCCTGCAACCTGCGGAAGGCGGAACAGAAGACCACGCGGTCCCAGTCCTTCTGGAAGGGATTGCGGGATGGCGTTACCGGTTCGGCGCCGCGGTGGCCGAGCCTCTGGGCGGAAAGCAGCCTGGGCCATTGCATCGTCATGACCGCACTGTGAAGAGAATGATTTTCGCTTTCAAGGGCTTGCTGCGGTGACAAAAAGCCGGCGCCGAAGTTTTGATTGCACTGGCCCCGATCAAAATAGGATGATTAAGACAAGTACGAATACAACGCTGGCGTCCCCATGGTCATCCCGACGATTGCCGTCACTGCGACCGCTGCCCCCCTGATCGTCGCGCTGGCCTGTCTGTTTGCCCATCGCAAGCTGGGCGGCGGCCGACATTTGCTGTTCTGGGCCATTGCCCATGCCTGCTTGCCCATCCCGTTCGCCATCATCGGCTTCACCGACTGGCCCATCGATCCCAACCGGCTGCTGTCGGTGATTGCGGTCAGCGCCATATTGTTGTCGGCAGTGATGCTGGCCAGCGGTATCCGCGTGCAGACCGGGCGCAGCGACCGGCTTGAAGTGGCGCTGGCCGTCGCGGTCGCGCTGACCGTCTGCACGCTGCTGATCCAGCATGTCACCGGCCTGACCTATGCCGTTCCCACCATTATAGCCGCAGCCGGCCTGCTTTATGCAGGCGCACTGCTGATGCTGCACCGGCGGTCGCTGCTGTATTTCCTCACCGGCGGGCTGCAGATGGCGCGCGGCTGCATGGCCATCTATTACGCGCTGGGCCTGACCGAACTGGGCCATCAACTGAACGGCGCACTGGCTGGATCGATCTTCGCCAACCTGCTCACCGGGCTTGGCCTGATGATGATCGAGTTCGACAATGCACGGCAGCGCGAGCACAGCACGCGGGAGGACGAGCAGGAAACCCGCAAATTCCTGCAGACCCTGATGGATGCCATGCCGGCAACCATGACCTACAAGGACAGCGACCTGCGCTATCGCCTGGCCAACCGCGCCGTGCGCGAACTGCTGAAGCCTTTCAATACCGATCCGATCGGCAAAACCTGGAGCGAGATCGCCGGCCCCGAAGCTGCCGCCGTGGTCGAGCAGCAGGACCGCATCATTCTTGCCACCGGAGAAGCCCTGCACATGGAGCAGGGCTGGACCGGACCGGACGGCAAGCCGATCATTGCCTTGGCCCAGAAAGTGCCGCTCAAGGATGAAAGTGGCCAGGTTGTCGGCATCATCACCTGCGGAATCGACATCACGCGCCTGAAGGAAACCGAAGCCCAACTCATCGAGCAGCGTGAAGCCGCAGAAATCGCCAGCCGGACCAAGACCGCTTTCCTGGCGAATATGAGCCATGAACTGCGCACGCCGCTGAACGCCATCATCGGCTTTGCCGAGATGATGGCGACCGGCTATACCGGCGAACTGACGGCGCGGCAGAAGGAATATGCCGTCAATATCCGGCAATCGGGCGAACACCTGCTGCGGCTGGTGAATGATATTCTCGATCTGTCCCGCCTCGAAAACGGCCGGCTCGAACTCAATATCGCGATCTGCGATTTCGACACGCTAGCCCGCAGTGCATTGGCCATGGTGGAACCCCAGGCCCGCGAAGCCGGCATCAAGCTGGCTTTCACGCCCTGCCGGCTGAAAGTCCGCGCCGATGAACGGGCATTGGTGCAGATCCTGGTCAACCTGATGGGCAATGCGGTGAAATTCAACCGGCCGCAGGGCAGCGTGAGCCTGCGAGCCGAAATCACAGACGGTGTACTGTGCATTCGCGTGGAGGACACCGGCATCGGCATGAGCAGCATGGAAAGCCACGCCGCCACCCAGCCCTTCTATCGCATTGATGCCTATCGCGCCCGCGCCAATAGCGGCGCCGGCCTGGGCCTCTCGATCTGCCGCAGTCTGGTCGAACTGCATGGCGGACGGCTGGATATCCGCAGCCAACCTGGAGCCGGCACCTGTGTCGAGATCATGCTGCCGGCCTGACGCCATCCCCTTTCCGTATATGGCGTAAATTTCCGGGCGCCTCCCCTTGTCATCCCCCCGGCAAGACGGCTCTACTTCCCATAACCAATATGGCCGTCCAGGGAGGACATCATGATGCATCGCCGCGACTTTCTTCGCTCCAGCGTCTATGGCGCCGCCGCCTTCAGCCTGCTGCCTGGCCTCTCTGCCCAGGCCCAGACGGTCGATACGCTGAAGCTGTTCGTGCCGGCCAATCCCGGCGGGGGCTGGGACCAGACCGCGCGCAGCATGGAACAGGCCCTGAAGCAGGCCAGCCTGATAAAGGGCGCGCAGGTGACCAATGTGGGCGGCGCCGGCGGGGCCGTCGGCCTGCCGCAATTCGTCAATCAGTGGAAAGGCCAGGGCAATGCCCTGATGGTGGCCGGCATGGTGATGGTCGGCGCGCTGATCGCCAACAAGTCGCCGGTGAAACTCTCCCAGGTCACGCCGATCGCCCGCCTGACCGGTGAATTCCAGGTCGTGGTCGTGCCGGCTGCCTCGCCGCACAAGACGCTGGCCGACCTGGTGGCCGCCTTCAAAGCCGATCCGGCCAAGGTATCCTGGGCCGGCGGCTCTGCCGGCGGCTCCGATCACATCCTGGCCGGCATGATCGCCAAGGCGGCCGGTGCCGACCCCAAGAAGGTCTCCTATGTGGCCTATTCGGGTGGCGGCCCTGCCCTGGCCGCCTTGCTGGGCAACCAGGTGACCTGCGGCATTTCCGGTTTTGGCGAATTCGGCGAGCAGGTGAAGGCCGGCAAGCTCCGCGCGCTGGCGATCTCTGCCGACAAACGCCAGCCCGGCATCGATATCCCCACCATCAAGGAACAGGGTCTGGATGTGGAATTGTTCAATTGGCGCGGCGTTTTTGCACCGCCCGGCGTGAAGGATGCCGACCGCGCCGCGATGATCGACCTGATGACCAAAATGAATGCCAGCCCGGCCTGGGCGGAACAACTCAAGGCACGCGACTGGACCGGCATATTCCTCGCGGGCGATGCCTATGCCAAATATATCGAACAGGAAAACACCCGCATTGAGGCCATCCTGAAAGAGATCGGGCTGGCATAAGCCGTCGCCATGCAGCGCCTGCGCAGACCGGAAAGCCTCGTCGCCATCGGCGTGATCGGATTGGGCTGTCTTGCCCTGTTCGAGACGACACGCATCCCGGTCTCGCCGATGTATGCCCGGGTTGGCCCCACGGCGATGGCCTATGCCGCCAGCCTGCTGCTGATCGGCCTCGGGGTGGCGCTGCTGGTTCAGGTCTGGCGGGGCGAGTGGACCTCGGAACCGGAGGAAGCCGATACCCCGCTCAACCTCCGCCGCGCGGGCTGGCTGCTGGCGGGACTGGTGCTCAATGCCGGACTGATCGGCCCGCTGGGTTTCGTGCCGGCCTCCACCCTGCTGTTTGCCTGCACCGCCCGTGCCTTCGGCAGCCGCCGGTCTCTGCGCGACGCGCTCGTCGGCGCCCTGCTTGCAGCGCTGGCCTATTTCGGTTTCGCACAATTGCTGGGCATCAATATCGGCGCCGGAATCATGGAAGGCTGGATCTGAGATGGAGACCCTGAGCCTGCTGGCGGACGGCTTCGCCATCGCATTGCAGCCGGCCAACCTGCTCTGGGCCATCGTTGGCGTCACACTTGGCACGGCCGTTGGCGTGCTGCCGGGACTGGGGCCGGCGCTGACCATCGCGCTGCTGTTGCCGATCACCTTCCACGTCCCCGCGACGGCCGCCTTCATCCTGTTCGCCGGCATCTACTACGGCGCCATGTATGGCGGCAGCACGACGTCGATCCTGCTGAACACACCGGGCGAAAGCGCCACGATCATCACGGCGCTGGAAGGCCATCGCATGGCGCGCAAGGGCCGCGCGGCGGCGGCGCTGGCCACGGCCGCCATCGGCAGCTTCATTGCCGGCACCATCGGCACCCTGGGCATCACCTTCCTGGCCCCGCCGCTGGTGGAATTCGCCCTGCAATTCGGACCAGCCGATTATTTCTCGCTCATGGTGCTGGCTTTCGTCGCCGTGTCGGCCGTGCTGGGCAGCTCGGTGCTGCGCGGTCTGACTTCGCTGGCCTTCGGCATCCTGCTCGGCCTGATCGGCATCGACCTGCAGACCGGCCAGCCGCGCTTCACCTTCGGGCTGCCCGAACTGCTGGACGGCATCAACGTAATCGTGGTGGCAGTCGGCCTGTTTGCGGTCGGCGAGACTCTGTATCTGGCGGCCCGCCCGATGGGACAGGCCACGCTGACGCCGCTAAAAGGCAAGGCATGGATGACGCGCGAGGACTGGCGTCGTTCGTGGAAGCCCTGGCTGCGCGGTTCGGCGATCGGATTCCCGTTCGGTGCGCTGCCGGCCGGCGGCGCCGAGGTGCCGACCTTCGTCAGTTACTTCGTCGAGAAGAAGTTGTCGAAGCACCCAGAGGAATTCGGCCATGGCGCCATCGAAGGCGTGGCCGGGCCGGAAGCGGCCAACAACGCATCGGCAGCCGGCGTTCTGGTGCCGATGCTGGCGCTTGGCTTGCCGACATCGGCTACCGCGGCCATCATGCTTTCGGCGTTCCAGTCCTACGGCATAAATCCCGGACCGCTGTTGCTGGAGAGCCAGCCCGAGCTGGTCTGGGGCCTGATCGCGTCGCTGTATGTCGGCAACGTGATGTTGCTGGTGCTGAACCTGCCGCTGGCCGGATTGTGGGCGAAGATCCTCGCCATCCCGTCGCCCTGGCTGTATGGCGGCATCCTCGTTTTCGCCACCATCGGCACCTATGGGATCAGCCAGTCGGCCGTCGACCTGGTTCTGCTGTATCTGATCGGCGGGATCGGCTATCTGATGCGCCGTTTCGATTTCCCGGTGGCACCGACCGTGATCGGCATGATCCTCGGCCCCTTCGCCGAGCAGGAATTCCGCCGCGCGCTGACCATTTCGGCCGGCGACTTCAGCGTTTTTGCCACCCGCCCGCTGAGCGCCACCCTGCTTGCCGCGGCCCTCCTGCTGCTGGTCCTGCCACTGCTGCTGCGCCGCCGGAACTGAGGTTTCTGCCACGAAAATGACAGAATTGCGGCACCGGCTGCTGCAACGGGAATCGTGACCCCCGTCACTGCAAATCACTCAGGGGGCGCTTATATAGAATTCTCAGGAGCGGGTGGTTTTGCAGAGTCATCCTTTCCTTTTTCCTCCCCCAACGATCCCCCCTCGAGGGGCGACCTCCCCCCGGTCGCCCCTCATTTTTTTGCCATCCCTGCAGAGCCTGCATGACTTGCCTTCGCGTGATGCATGGGCGATGACACGGGCATGAAACCCAGACCCCATCCGGTGCCGGCCGGCTTCCAAACCCTGCCGCCCGTCTCGCCGTTTTTCCGCACGCTTGGCAAGGTTTACATTCTGGAGCGCCCGGGCCTGCCGCCCGTCTATGGCCTGCATGTGCGGCCCAAGCATGCCAACCGCCACGGCACTGGCCATGGTGGTTTCCTGGCCACGCTGGCGGATACCTTCATGGCCGCCTTCGTTCATCATCAGCGCCGCGAGATCGGCACGATGTGGACCATCCGCCTCGGCATGGAATACAAGCGGCCGGCGCCGCTGGGCGCCTGGCTGGAATGCCATCTGGCGGATATCCGCCGCGAGGGCGCCTTCGTGACGGTGGACTGCGTGTTGCAAACCGGCCCGGCCGACCAACCGGTGATTACCAACAAGGCGACGGCCGTGTTCAAGGTAACCGACCGCGAGCCGGGTTGACCGGCGTCGTGTGAGTTACTGCGCTGTAGGCGGCAGGGCCGAGGGCGGCGGCGCGGCCGAGACAATGCGGCAGATGAAGGCACGACCGCTGGCTTCCTCCAGGCGGATTTCCTCCCCGCTGCGCTGAGCCCCCCATCCGGCGCCAAAATAATCGTAACGGGCGCCCGACGGCTGGCGCCTCAAGGTAACCGGCAGCCGGTCTCGGGTTTCAACCACGAGACGGTCTTCCGCCGCACCCAGCACGACATGCAGGGTATCGCTGCAGCGGAATACGATTTCGCCGCCAGCACCGGCCAACTTGCGCGCTTCCGCCGACGGACCGCGCTCGGGCACCGAGGCGATCGAAAAGCTGGTCGACTGGCCGGCGCTCTGCCAGGCGGGACGCGCAGCGGCCAACCGCTCTAGGGCAGCATTGGCCTGCAATTGGGCAGCACGGATTTCGGCCTGGCTGGGCTCGGTCTCGATGCCGTCCACCGTTTTGAACCCGTCGCGAAAACGGCCATCGGAAAAAGACAGGTTCAGTTCGATCCGCCGGAATCCATCCATGGAACCGGCCTGGCCACCGCGCCGACGGCCGTGTTCACCGTAATGCATCAGAGCGCCGTTATGGAAACCGAACACCACATTGGCATTGCCGAAATCACCGTAACTGCGCCATTCGGCTATGCGCTCGGGTTTGCCATCCTTCAGCGCGGCTTCCCATTCGGTGCTGACATCGCCTGCGGTATAACTGCCCCGCACAATGGTGGCACCCGCTGCAACATCCTCCGTCTCGCCGGGCATCTGCTCCGCCGGGGCGCCGGCCGGGGAATCCGTTTGCGCAACCGCAGGCATTCCCAGGCCGGCCAGCAACAGGGCAAGCCAGGCCCACCGGCAGAAACACTTGGGGCTGAAGACGGGCAGCATGGTCATAGTCATAAGGATGACCGGGGAAAGCGGCAGGAATCAGGCAATGGCGGCATGGGTAAACCCAAGGAATTCCAAGAATTTCCAAAAGCGAATCGGGAACGGGGCAATTTTACTGCACTGCAATGTTGTGCGCCCTGGGTAATCGAATCGTAAGTCGCAACAAAATTCGATTTCCGCGACAATGCGGCAGAAGGCAAGCAGCAGGAGAATTCCGTTGCGCGGCATCGCAATCATGTTGATCGCCCTCGCCGGCCTGCCGGCCGGGCAGCCCCATGCCCAGACCCAGCCGCAGGTAACCCCCCTGCAGATCGTGGGGCCTGCGCGCCCACCTTACATCATCGATCAGGACGGCGTCGGCACCGGCCCCGCCGTGGAACTCGTCCAGCACCTGGCCACCAGCGTCGGCCTCGACCCCACGGTCCGCATCCTGCCCTTCCAGCGTGCGGTGCTCGCCCTGGATCAGGGCGACACGATTTACCCCGCCCTGCTCCGCACGCCGCAACGGGAAAAACGCTATCAGTGGATCGGCGAGGTGTTCGCCGACCGGGCAGTGTTTTTCACACGTTGGGAAACCGAGGTAGTGAATGTCATCGACGCCGCCCGCGCCCTGCCGGTGATTGGGGTCATGCGCGGCTCGGAGTTGCAATTCATCCTGCAGTCATTGGGGCTGGACCGGATGGAAACCAATGCCAGCGAAAACGATAACGCGCGCCTGCTGCAGGCCGGGCGGATCGATGGCTGGTTTGCGCTGGAGGCCGTGGGCCGAGCCACCTGGCGGGAACTGGATTTCAACCCGGCCAACCTGCGCTCGGGCGAGCCTTTCGCCCTGCTGTCCTTCTGGATTGCCGCTTCGGCCAACCTGCCGCCCAGCACCGTGGCAAGGCTGCGCGCCACCTACCGGGCCATGCGCGCCGATGGCCGTTACCAGCGCATCATCGCGCCGCTGGCGGCGCTGACCGCGCCGTCGTAACGCGGTGGCGATAATCCGCTGAACGTGAAAAGGGCCGGGATCGCTCCCGGCCCTTCGCATCGCTCCGGCTGGAAGAGTCGGATTACTCGGCCTGGGCAGCCTCGCCCTCGTCGGCCTTCGGCTTGTTCGACAGGTCCTCGCCGGTGGCCTGGTCGACCACCTTCATCGAGAGGCGCACCTTGCCGCGCTCGTCGATGCCCAGCACCTTGACGCGCACTTCCTGGCCTTCCGACACCACATCGCTCGGCTTGTTGACGCGCTTGGACGCCATTTCCGAGACATGGACGAGACCATCGCGGCTGCCGAAGAAGTTCACGAAGGCGCCGAAATCGACGATCTTCACGACCTTGCCCTTGTAGATCATGCCGACCTCGGGTTCCGAGACGATCGACTTGATCCACTGCACGGCGGTATCGGCGGCGGCTGGATCGCTGGAGGCGATCTTGATCGTGCCATCGTCCTCGATGTCGATCTTGGTGCCGGTCTTCTCGACGATCTCGCGGATCACCTTGCCGCCCGAACCGATCACTTCGCGGATCTTGTCCTTCGGCACGCTCATGGTGGTGATGCGCGGCGCGTTTTCCTTCACGCCCGAGCGGTTCTGCGAGATCGCCTTGGCCATTTCGCCCAGGATGTGGATGCGGCCATGCTTGGCCTGATCCAGCGCGACACGCATGATCTCCTCGGTGATGCCGGCGATCTTGATGTCCATCTGCAGCGAGGTGACGCCCTGCTCGGTGCCGGCCACCTTGAAATCCATGTCGCCGAGATGATCCTCGTCGCCGAGGATATCCGACAGCACGGCATAGCGCTCACCCTCGAGGATGAGGCCCATGGCGATACCGGCCACCGGCGCCTTCATCGGCACGCCGGCATCCATCAGCGCCAGCGAGCTGCCGCAGACGGTGGCCATCGATGAGGAACCGTTCGACTCGGTGATCTCCGACACGACGCGGATCGTGTAGGGGAACTCTTCCTTGCTGGGCAGCAGCGGGCGCACGGCGCGCCAGGCCAGCTTGCCGTGACCGATTTCGCGGCGACCCGGCGAACCCATACGGCCGGCTTCGCCGACCGAGTAGGGCGGGAAGTTGTAGTGCAGCATGAACGACTCGCGGTATTCGCCGTCCAGCGCGTCGATGATCTGCTCATCCGTGCCGGTACCCAGCGTGGTGACCACCAGCGCCTGGGTCTCACCGCGAGTGAACAAAGCCGCGCCGTGGGCACGCGGCAGTACGCCGACTTCCGATACGATCGGGCGCACGGTCTTGGTGTCGCGGCCATCGATGCGCAGGCCGGTATCCAGGATGTTGAAGCGCACGACCTTGGCTTCCAAGTCCTTGAAGGCATCGGAAACGTCGACCGGATTGGCCTCGCCCTCGGCGAACAGCGCCTTGGCCTTGGCCTTCACTTCGCCGACCTTGGCGTAGCGGGCCTGCTTGACCTTCTCCTGATAGGCGACGCGCAGCTCGGCCTCGATGCCGGACTGCTCCAGCTTCTTCAGCGCGGCCTCGTAACCGGTACGCTCGCTGAGCGGCATGGCGTCCTTGGCGGCACGCTCGGCCAGGCCGATGATGGCTTCGATCACGGGCTGGAAGCCCTTGTGGCCATGCATCACGGCGCCGAGCATGACGTCTTCCGGCAGCTGCTGGGCTTCGGATTCCACCATCAGCACGGCATCGGCGGTGCCGGCGACGACCAGATCCAGCTTGTTGTTCGGATCGCTCATCTGCGACTTGGTCGGGTTCAGCACGTATTCGCCGTTGATGTAGGCGACACGGGCGGCACCGATCGGGCCCATGAAGGGGATGCCCGAGATGGTGAGCGCGGCCGAGGCGCCGACCATGGCGACGACATCGGGGTCGTTCTCCATGTCATGCGACAGCACGGTGGCGACCACCTGGGTCTCGTTGCGGAAACCTTCGGCAAACAGCGGACGGATCGGGCGGTCGATCAGGCGGGAGACCAGGGTCTCCTTCTCGCTCGGACGGCCCTCGCGCTTGAAGAAGCCGCCGGGGATCTTGCCCGCAGCGAAGGTCTTCTCCTGGTAATTCACGGTGAGCGGGAAAAAGTCCACGCCCGGTTTCGGCGATTTCGCGGCCACCGCGGTGCACAGCACGATGGTGTCGCCATAGGTCACCATCACGGCGCCATCGGCCTGACGGGCAACCTTGCCGGTTTCGATCACGAGCTTGCGCCCGCCCCACATCAATTCGGTTTTGTGGATATTGAACATATTGACCTTCTTCCTTCTGAAGCGCCGCAGTCCCTGACTGGCGGCGCCCGGCGGAACGGCGCCCATCGCCTTCCGCCCGGCCGATGCGGCTGATCTTCAGCCGGCCTCGGCAAACCGGCATTGCGGGCCCATCCCGAATGCCGGCCTGTCCGGACTACCGATGAAACACCAACGCCCGCCCGCGGCTGAACTGCCGCTGGCGGGCGTGGCATGTCGTGTCCGGAATACGGCCGCTTGCGGTCTGTATCGCGCCAGCGGCCATATCGTTACTTGCGCAGACCCAGGCGCTGGATCAGCGCATCGTAACGCGCCGGATCGGTGCGCTTCAGATAGTCGAGCAGGCTGCGGCGCTTGCTGACCATCATCAGCAGGCCACGACGCGAATGCACGTCTTTCTTGTGGGTCTTGAAGTGTTCGGTGAGGTTGTTGATCCGCTCGGTGAGCAGAGCCACCTGGATGTCCGGCGAACCGGTGTCGCCCTTCTTGGTGGCGAATTCGGAAACCAGCGCGGTTTTGCGCTCGGCAGTGATGGTCATGTGACTAACTCCGCGACATCATAGGTTGAACAAACGCAGCGGCCTGACCTCGTCAGAGAGACGCTCGGCTATCCCAACGGCCTTGCCGTCGGCTGTCACCAGCAATTCTCCTTCCGGCGGAAGTCCGGGAGCCGCAAGCGCGATCCGGATCGACTGGCCGTGCCTGAGGCGGTCGGCCTGGGGGCCGGTCACAACCAGAGCCGGGATGTCGTCCAGCGCGGTTTCAACCGGCAGCAGATACGCGTGCGCGGCGTCCTTTTGGCACAGTTCCTCCAGCGAATCCAGCGAAAAAGCCCGGTCCTCGCCATAGCGGCCAACCCGGGTGCGCCGCAGGGCCACCACATGGCCGAAACAGCCCAGAGCCTGGCCGAAATCCCGGGCTAGGGCCCGTACATAGGCCCCCTTGCCGCAATCCACCTCGAATACGGCATGATCCGGGTCCGGAACATCGGCCAGCCGCAGGGCGTCGATCCGGATCGGCCGGGAGGCCAGATCCGGGGCCTGCCCGGCCCGGGCCAGGTCATAGGCCCGCTCGCCGGCCACCTTCAGGGCCGAATAGACCGGCGGCCGCTGCATGATCTCGCCCACGAAGCCGGGCAGCATAGCCTCGATGGCGGCCCGGTCCGGCCGCTCGTCCGAGCGCGCGATCACCGGTCCTTCGGCGTCGTCGGTGCTGGTGGCCTCGCCCCAGCGCACGGTGAAACGGTAGGTTTTGCCCGAACCCATGACATAGGCGACTGTCTTGGTCGCTTCGCCGAGCGCGATGGGGAGGATGCCAGTGGCCAGAGGATCGAGGGTACCGCCATGGCCGGCCTTGGCCGCCTGGGTCAGGCGGCGCACCTTCGCCAGGCACTGGGTCGAGGTCAGCCCAAGCGGCTTGTCGACGATCACCCAGCCATGGACCGGGCGGCCCTTCCGCTTCATTCCTCGGTCTCGTCGTCGGCCGGCTTCTTCAGGTCGGCCTGCACGGCGGGATGCTGCAGCACGCGCTCGACACGCGCGGCTTCGTCGAAGCTTTCATCCAGCTTGAAGGAAAAGCTGGGCGCCAGCCGCAGGTTGATGCGGTGCGCCGCTTCGGTGCGGATATAGGCCTGGGCACGATTCAGCGCGGCGATGGTCTTGGTCGCATCCTCGCCACCCAGCGGCATGACGAAGGCCGTGGCATTGCGCAGGTCGGGACTGACCCGCACCTCTGTGACGGTGACGGAAACGCCGTCGATCAGGTCGGGATCGCGGAAATGGCCGCGCAGCAGGATATCGCTCAGGATATGGCGCAATTCCTCGCCGACCCTGAGCTGCCGCTGGCTGCGGCCGCCGGGCAGATCGGCCTGGGAAGAACGACTACCCTGGGAACGACCGCCGCGCGCGCCGCTATGGGCGCTTTTACCGCGCTGTGCCATGACCTGTCACTCCGCCGAACTGTGGCGCGCGCTTAAAGCTCGCGCGCCACGCTCTCGAGTTCGAAACACTCGATCATGTCGCCCTGCTTGATGTCGTCGTAATTCTCGAACGACATGCCGCAATCCATGCCCTGCTTGACCTCGCGGACATCGTCCTTGAAGCGCTTGAGGGTCGAAAGCGCGCCTTCGTGGATCACCACGTTGTCGCGCAGCAGGCGCACCTTGGCGCCGCGCTTGACCAGGCCCTCGGTGACCATGCAGCCCGCGACCTTGCCGACCTTGGTGATGTTGAACACCTCGCGGATCTCGGCATAGCCGAGGAAACGCTCGCGGATCGACGGCGCCAGCATACCCGACAGCAGGGCCTTCAGGTCATCCAGCACGTTGTAGATGATCGAGTAGTAGCGAATGTCGACGCCGTCGCGCTCGGCCATTTCGCGCGCCTGCTTGGAGGCGCGCACGTTGAAGCCGATGATGGCGCCCTTCGAGGCCGCCGCCAGGGCGATGTCGGATTCGCTGATCGCGCCGACCGCGCCATGCAGGATGCGGACGCTGACTTCCTCGGTGGCCAGTTTCTGCGCCGCGCCGATGATCGCTTCCAGCGAACCCTGCACGTCGGTCTTGACCACGATCGGCAGCTCCTTCTGCTCGCCGGCCTTGATCTTGGAGAACATCTGCTCCAGCGTGCCGCGCGCCGAGACGGCGCTCTTGGCCTCGCGCTGCTTGCGCTCGCGGAACTCGGCCACCTCGCGGGCACGTGCTTCGTTGTCGACGACGACGAACTCGTCGCCGGCTTCCGGCGTACCCTGGAGGCCGAGCACCTCGACCGGCACGGCCGGGCCGGCCGACACGGCGTTCTTGCCGTGATCGTCGATCAGGGCGCGCACGCGGCCCCAGGACGAACCCGCCACGAAGACATCGCCGACATGCAGTGTGCCGCGCTGGACCAGGACGGTGGCGACCGAACCGCGGCCGCGCTCCAGCTTGGCTTCCACCACCACGCCTTCGGCGCGACGGTCGGGATTGGCCTTGAGATCGAGGATTTCCGCCTGCAGCAGGATAGCTTCTTCCAGGGTATCGAGGCCCTTCCTGGTCTTGGCCGAAACCTCGATCGACTGCACGTCGCCGCCCATCTGCTCGACCACGATCTCGTGGTTCAGCAGCTCCTGCCGCACCTTCTGCGGATTGGCCTGCGGCTTGTCGCATTTATTGATTGCCACGACGATCGGCACGCCGGCCGCCTTGGCATGATGGATCGCTTCCACCGTCTGCGGCATCACGCTGTCGTCGGCGGCAACCACCAGAACGACAATGTCGGTGACCTTGGCGCCGCGGGCGCGCATCTGCGTGAAAGCCTCGTGGCCCGGCGTGTCGAGGAAGGTGATCGCCTTGCCCGACTTCAGATGCACCTGGTAGGCACCGATATGCTGGGTGATGCCGCCGGCCTCGCCGCTGACCACATCGGTCTGGCGCAGGGCATCAAGCAGCGAGGTCTTACCGTGGTCGACGTGACCCATGACGGTGACAACCGGCGGACGCGGCAGCAGCGCGCCCTCTTCGTCCTTCTCGCCGCCCAGGCCCAGCTCGACGTCGGATTCCGCCACGCGCTGCACGCGATGGCCGAATTCGCTCACCACCAGCTCGGCAGTATCGGCATCGATGGTCTGGTTGATGGTGGCCATCACGCCCATCTTCATCAGGGCCTTGATGACGTCGACACCGCGCTCGGCCATACGGTTGGCCAGTTCCTGCACGGTGATGGTCTCGGGGATCACCACATCGCGCAGAATCTTCTGCTGCTCGGCGGTGCCCTGATGCATGGCGCGCTTTTCACGCTCGATGCGGCGGCGGAAGGATGCCACCGAGCGGACACGCTCGTTGTCGTCCAGCGCCTTGGTCACGCTGAGCTTGCCGGCGCGGCGTTCGGCGCCATCGCGACCGCGGCTGGGCGCGGCCTTGGCCGGCGCGGCCTTGGCGCCGGCGCCACGGCGCTTGCCGCCCGCCTCGTCCTCGTCATCCACCACGGCCCGGCCGGGAACCGCAGCGACACCCGGTGCGGCTTCGGTACCAGTGGTTTCCGGCGCGTTCAGGCGGCGGGCTGCCTCGGCCTCGGCCTTCTTGCGCGCATCGTCTTCGGCTTTCTTGCGGGCATCCTCGTCGGCCTGGCGGCGCAGGGCCGCCTCGCGTTCGGCGTGGACGCGGGAAAGCTCTTCCTGACGGCGGCGCATGTCCTCTTCGGCCACGCGGCGCATCTCGGCATATTTGCGGCGCTCGTCTTCATTGACGCGGCCGCGCGCCTGGCGTTCCTCATCCGACATGGGCTTGAGCACCATGCCGGTCGGACGCTGCGGACGCTGGGCAGTACCGCGCTCGCGTTCACGCTCCCGCCCAGGGCGCACATCGCCGGTCGGCTGCGCGGTCATGCGCGGGCCGCTGCGCGGCGCCGCCGACGGGGCGGTCTTGCTTTCGGGTTCCGCAGCCGGCGCCGGCTCGGCCGGTCGCGCGGGGGCCGCCTTCGCAGCCTCGGCAGCACGGACGGCGGCCTCTTCGGCCGCCTTCGCGGCCTTGGCCGCATCATGCTCGGCGAATTTCTCGGTCAGGGACGGCACATGCACGCTGGGCGCGGCCGTCTTCGGCGCAGCAGCCTTCGGCGCGGCAGCAGGAGCGGCCGGCGCCGTCGGGGCGGCCGGCGGCGCGGCGTCGGCTTTGGCGGCAGCGGCACCCGGCGGCACGATGGTGCGCTTCTTGCGCACCTCCACCGTCACCGCCTTGGTCCTGCCATGGCTGAAGCTCTGGCGTACCTGGCCGGTCTCGACGGTTTTCTTCAGCTCCAGCCGCTTGGGCCGTGCCGCCGCCTTGTCCTTGTCCTGCTCGTTCACGTCGCTCATACAGTCCGCTTCCGCCTACCGCTCAAAACTCTTCCGCATCGGTCCGATGCACCAAACTCATGTCCCGCGCCACGCCGATCCAAGGCGTGCCCCGGGTGATGGCACCCTCCACCCGGCCCGTCAACCGCCTAAATTCCGGCGCCGACCAGCCTGGCGAGCAATGCCAGATCGGCCGCCAGGCGGCCGGTGAACGGCGTGCGCTTCAGCGCCAGCCGTCCGAAGCCGAGCGGGCCCGCATCGGCAAGCAGCGCCTCGCTACCTGCCCCGGCGGCCCCATCGGCCAGCACCAGCCCGGCACGCCGGGCTTTTTCGACCTGCCCGGCGACATGCGCCGTCCAGGCCTTCACGCTGCGGGCCGCCAGATCATCCGGCACCTGCAGCCTGCGTTTCGCGCCGCGGGCAAACACGCCCTTGGCCATGGCCGCCGCCACCGCATCGGGCGCCGGCGCCAGCCAGAGGCCGCGACCGGGAAACCGATGCGCCGGGTCCGGCACTACCGCGCCCGCCGCATCGACGGCGAACCGCAGCAACCGGTCCGGCGTGGTCCGCACACCGCTGAGAAGACAGCGGCGCCGCCGACCCGACTGGCCGTCAGGCATCCGCCTGGCCGGCACCTTCCTCCTCGCCCTCGAACCAGTGCTGACGCGCCGCCATGATGATGGCGTTCGCATCCTCGTTCGACAGGCCCTCGCCGACGATTTCCTGCAATTCGTCGCCGGCCAGATCGCCCAGATCGTCCAGCGTCTTGACGCCCTTCTCGCCGAGCGCGACCAGCATCGCGGGCGTCAGCCCCTCGATTCCGGCCACCTCGTCGCTGACGCCCAGCGCCCTGCGCTTTTCCTCGAATTCGGAATTGCGCTTCTCGATGAATTCCAGCGCCCGCTCGTGCAGCTCGTTGGCGATATCGCCGTCGAAGCCCTCGATCTCGGCCAGTTCCTCGACCGGCAGATAGGCGAGTTCCTCGACCTTGGTGAAGCCTTCGGTGACCAGCAGCTGGGCCAGCGTCTCATCGACATCCAGCGAGTCGATGAAGAGCTGGCTGCGCTCGCGGAATTCCTTCTGGCGGCGCTCGCTCTCTTCTTCCTCGGTCAGGATGTCGATGTCGTAGCCGGTGAGCTGCGAGGCCAGTCGCACATTCTGGCCGCGGCGGCCGATGGCCAGCGACAGCTGGTCGGTCGGCACCACGACTTCCACGGCATTGGCCTCTTCGTCCAGCACCACCTTGGCCACTTCGGCCGGGGCCAGCGCGTTGACGATGAAGGTTGCCGGATCGGGCGACCACTTGATGATGTCGATCTTCTCGCCCTGCAACTCGTTCACCACGGCCTGCACGCGGCTGCCGCGCATGCCGACGCAGGCGCCGACCGGATCGATCGAGTTGTCGTTGGACAGCACGGCGATCTTGGCGCGGCTGCCCGGATCGCGCGCCACGGCGCGGATCTCGATGATACCGTCATAGACTTCCGGCACTTCCTGGGCAAACAGCTTGGCCATGAACTGCGGATGCGAGCGCGACAGGAAAATCTGCGGCCCGCGCGGCTCGCGGCGCACGTCGTAGATATAGGCACGCGCGCGGTCGCCCTGGCGGAAGGTCTCGCGCGGCAGCAGCTCGTCGCGACGCAGGATCGCTTCGGCGCGGCCCAGATCGATGGTGACGTTACCGTATTCCACGCGCTTGACCAGACCGTTCACGATCTCGCCGATGCGGTCCTTGTATTCGTTGTACTGCCGCTCACGCTCGGCCTCGCGCACCTTCTGCACGATCACCTGCTTGGCGGTCTGCGCGGCGATGCGGCCGAAATCGATCGGCGGCAGCGGCTCGGCAATCACGTCGCCCACCTGGGCGTCGGGGTTACGGCGCTGCGCCTCGATCACGCCGATCTCGACGGCGTCGTTCTCGATCTTGTCGACCACCTGCAGATGCCGCTCCAGGCGGATCTCGCCGGTCTTGCGGTCGATCTCGGCATGGATGTCGTTCTCCAGGCCATAACGCGAGCGAGCGGCCTTCTGGATCGCGTCTTCCATCGCCATCAGGACGACGTCGCGCTCGATGGCCTTCTCGCGGGCCACGGCGTCGGCCACCTGAAGCAGCTCGAGCCGGTTGAAACTGGTCACCGTTTCCATTGTTCCTGTTCCTCGGACCTTACCCGTACAAATCCCTGTCTGAACTCTTACTCAGCTGCGCCCTGCTGCGCGGCGTCCTGCCGCCCCGCCAGCGCGGCGGCAATCAGGTCGTCGGTGACGACCAGCTTGGCATTGGCGATCTCGGCCACCGGCAGCGGCGTCTCCGCGCCCGACTCCTCGTCGGCCAGCAGCACGGCATCGCCGCGCAGGCCTTTGAGCCGCCCACGGAAACGCTTGCGGCCGTCCAGCGGCCGGGCCAGCTCGATCTTGGCCTCGAAGCTCTTGAAGCGTTCGAAATCGGCCAGCCTTGTCAGCGGACGATCCAGGCCCGGCGAAGAAACCTCCAGCCGGTAGGCGCCGCTGATCGGATCCTCCACGTCCAGCAGCGCGCTGACCGCGCGGCTGACCTCGGCGCAATCTTCCACCGTGATGCCGCCGTCATGCGGGGCGCCGCCGGTGTCGCGCTCGAACATGATCTGCAGCACCGGGCGCTGGGCGCCAAGCAGCTTGACGCGCACCAGCTGGAAGCCCATGGCCTCCAGGGTGGGCGCGATCATGTCCGCAATCCGGGTCGCCGCATCCATGCGTGCGCTGTCGTCCTTCAATCCGAGGGTCTGGAACCTGCCGGCCCCGTTCTGCCGGTGGACCGCTAAGTCCCTGCGGCACAAACAAAAAATGGGCCGGCCGGCCCATATCCAATTTCCCGATCCGACCATGGACCAGGCCAGCAATGTCGGAGGCTGTTATAGCGGCAAATTCCGCCAATGCAAGGCCTTTTCAGGCCGCGGCGACCCCTCCGGCCCAGTGTAGGCTCAGCCCTGGCGCAGGACCACCCGCCGGGTCGCCAGGACCGAAAAAGCCCCCAGCAGCAGCCAGAACAGCAGGTCGAGCGCCAGGCCGAGTTCCACCCCCAGCGCCCCGTCGGTGGCGCCGGGTTCGAAACTCAGCCCGGGATTCAGGCCGGCCAGGGGATCGGCGGCGTCGGTCGGCAGGGCCGTCCATTCCGGCAGGGTTGAAACCACCAGCAGCGGCAGCACCAGCAGCCCGGCCCCCAGCAGCAGGGCCGAGCGGCCCGACATCTGCAAAGAACGGCCCGACCAGAGCAGGAACAGGCCGGCGGCCGTGCAGATCACGGTGAACAGCCAGATCAGCAGGCCGACGGCATCGCGTGGCCAGGCCCCGGGCAGTTCGAGCGGCAGGATCATCCAGGGCATCAGCACCACGGCCAGATAGCCGCCCAGCCCCCAGGCCAGCCCGCCGGGATAGCCGGGCACGCCCAGGCGGCGGAACACCATCTGCAGGGCCAGGCCGGCGACCAGTCCGGTCACCGCGTGCTGCAGCAGAAAGGCTTCGCGGCCGGCAATATCGGGGGTATCCGGCGGCGCCACCACCGCCTTCACAACCATCAGGACCAGTGTGGCGAGGATGCTTGCCATCGTCGCCGCAGCACCCAGCCGGAACGGCATCCGCCCTCCCCCGCAAGGATCGACCGGTCAGAGCCGGCGCAATCGATAGTAGTGCGGAGTCCGCCCGGCGGCGATGGCTTTCTGCTCGTATTTGCTGGCCGGCCAGTCATCGGGCCGTTGCAGCCAGTCGGCGCTGCCCTCGGCCAGCCATTCGAACCGCGGCTCGGCCAGGATATGGCGCAGCATCCAGCGCTGGTAATCCGGCACGTCGGTGGCGACGCGCAACTCGCCGCCCGCAGGGATCAGCCGCGCCCATTCGGCCAGCGTGTCGGCATTCACGATGCGGCGCCACTGGTGCCGCTTCTTCGGCCAGGGATCGGGAAACAGCGTGAAGCCGCGCTGCACCGCCTTGTCGGGCAGCGCCTTGAGCAGCAGCCGGGCATCGTCGGTGAGGATGCGGATGTTATCCCTATGATCGCCGCGCTCATGGCGTTCGGCGATGCGCATCACCAGCTTGGCGACGCCATGTTCGTAAGGCTCGATGCCGATGAAGCCGATCTCGGGATGGCGTTCGGAGAGGTCGAACATATGCCCGCCATCGCCGAAGCCGACCTCGACCCAGTAGGCCTGCTTCGGACTGGCGAACAACGTGGCCGGATCGAGCGTTACGCCCGGCGCGGGCAGGGTGAAGGACACACGCGGCAGCCATTCGCCGAAGCGGCCTTCGCGGGTGGGAGAAAGTTTGCGGCCGCGCCGACGCCCGTAGATCAGGCGTCGCGGCGCGGCCGCGGACTCGTCTTCAGACACGTTTAGCGGACGTTGAAGGCCGACTTCAGGTCCTTGACCAGATCCGTCTTCTCCCACGAGAAGCCGCCGTCCTTTTCCGGCTTGCGGCCGAAATGGCCGTAGGCGGCGGTGCGGGCGTAGATCGGGCGGTTGAGCTTGAGATGCTCGCGGATGCCGCGCGGGCTGAGGCTCATCAGTTCCTGCAGCACCTTGGCGATCTTGTTCTCGTCCGCCTTGCCGGTGCCGAAGGTGTCGACATAAACCGACAGCGGATGCGCCACGCCGATGGCATAGGACAGCTGGATCAGGCAGCGGCCGGCCAGACCGGCGGCCACCACGTTCTTGGCCAGGTAGCGCGCGGCATAGGCGGCCGAGCGATCAACCTTGGTCGGATCCTTGCCCGAGAAGGCGCCGCCGCCATGGGGGGCCGCGCCGCCGTAGGTGTCGACGATGATCTTGCGGCCGGTCAGGCCGGCATCGCCGTCCGGGCCGCCGATGACGAAACGGCCGGTAGGGTTGACGTAGAAATGCTCGTCATCGCACATCCAGCCCTTCGGCAGGGCCTTCAGCACATAGGGGCGCACGATGCGCTTGATATCGCCGGACTCGAGCTGGCGGCCCTTCTTGTCCTTGGCGGCATGCTGGGTGGAAACGACGACGGCGGTGGCGCCGGTCGGCTTGCCGTTCTTGTAGAGCAGCGTGACCTGGCTCTTGGCATCCGGGCCCAGCAGCGGCTCCTTGCCGCTGTGGCGCGCATCGGCCAGCAGCTTGAGGATGTTATGCGACAGCTGGATCGGGGCCGGCATCAGCTCCGGCGTCTCGTCGCAGGCGTAGCCGAACATGATGCCCTGGTCGCCGGCGCCCTCGTCCTTGTTGCCGGCGGCATCGACGCCCACGGCGATGTCGGCCGACTGGCCGTGCAGCAGCACGTCAACCTTGGCGGTCTTCCAGTGGAAGCCCTTCTGCTCGTAGCCGATATCCTTCACGGCGGCGCGGGCGACTTCCTCGATCTTCTTCTTGTTCACCGCGCCGGACTTCGACACCAGGCTTTTCGGGCCGCGGACTTCGCCGGCCAGCACGATGCGGTTGGTGGTGGTCAGCGTCTCGCAGGCCACGCGGGCATAAGGATCTTCCTTCAGGAAGAGGTCGAGAACCGAGTCAGAAATCCGGTCGCAGACCTTGTCGGGATGGCCCTCGGAAACCGATTCGCTGGTGAACAGGTAAGAAGAACGCGCCACGGTGTTGTCTCCTCAAACGACCGCGCCAATCGGCCCAGGCTGCTCCGCCCCGCACCGGCGCTTGGCGTACGCCGGGATTGGGAAAAGTGCGAAAGTCCGGTTATTTCGCAGACGCTGGCCCGGGGGTCAAGCGTAATGGCCGAAATCAGGCGGAATGGAGGGCCCTTAGTGGGGCAGGATCGACATCTTCTGCCAATTCCTGGCCGCTCATGGCGCGCACCAGGTCGATGATCCGGCGTCGCAGGCTCGGCTGGCGCAGCAGATGGAAGGCCCGCAGCAATTCAACATCCTCGCGGGTGAAAGACGGCAATTGTCCTTCCGGCGTCACCACCGGTTCGAGCAGGCGGCCATTGCGCGCTTCGACCGGCTGGCCCTCCAGGCCCTCGAAGAAATAGGCCGGCGGCACGTCCAGGATCGTAGCGAACTGGAACAGCCGGCTGGCGCCGATGCGGTTGGCGCCCTTTTCGTATTTCTGGATCTGCTGGAAGGTCAGGCCGACGAGCTGGCCGAGCCGGTCCTGGCTCATGCCGATCATCGCGCGACGCAATTTCAGGCGGTTTCCGACATGCACATCAACCGAATTCTTCGGCACTGGACTGTCCTTTACGCTTCTACCCGGCCGGAGCGGCCGTCGATGGGGTGCCGCTTCTGCGGCTGCCCGGTGAATAAAGCGGCCCATGCCGGCCCGGTCAATGATTAATCAGCCTACGGTTAACCACGCCCGCGAAAAGAATCAGCAAGCCGGCAAAGACCAGGGCCGGCCAATCGCCCAGCCGCGCATAGAGTGTGGCCTGCTCCAGCGGCGCCGGCAGCGCGCCATCGACCACGCCCACCGCATCCAGCCCGAGGCTGGCGATGATGCGGCCATAGGGATCGACGATGGCGCTAATGCCATTGTTGGCGGCGCGCACCAGCGGCAGGCCCTGTTCAATGGCTCGAAAACGCGCAGCAGCCAGATGCTGATAGGGGCCGGATGAACGGCCGAACCAGGCATCATTGGTGAGATTCAGCAGCCAGCGGGCGGGCGGGCCGGACGCGGCGATCTCGGCCGGGAAGATGGCTTCATAGCAGACCAGCGCGCGGGCCGGCGGCAGGCCGGGAATGGCCATCGACGACGCGCCGGCGCCGGGCGAAAAATCGATGCTGCCGACGGCCAGGGCATCGAGGCCGAGCGGTCGCAGCAGATTGCGGAACGGCAGGTATTCGCCGAACGGCACCAGATGGATCTTGTCGTATTGCGACGCCAGCGCGCCATCGGGGCCGAGCGCGAAGATGCTGTTGTAGAGCACCAGGCTGCGGTTCTGGTCGAAGCTTCTTCTGGGCGCGCCGGTGATCAGCGCGCCGCCGCTGGGCGCCAGACGCGACAGCGCATCGCGCAGGGCGGTTTCCTCATCCAGCAGATAGGGGATCGCCGTCTCCGGCCAGACGATATGCGTGGGCGGCACGGCGGACGGCTGCAGGCTGAGCGCGATATGTGCCTGCAGGTGTTTCTGCCGCAGATCGTCGCGCCATTTCAGGGTCTGCGCCACGCTGGGCTGCACCAGGCGCAGTTGGATGCCCGGCATCGATTCGAACGGCGCTTGCCAGACCCGCAGGGCGCCGGCACCGAGCAGCACTGCAAAACCGAAGGGCAGCGCCAGCGCGGCAAGGCGCAGCCGGCGCGACACCTGCGGCGCGATGGTCAGCGCCAGTCCGCCGCAGGCCAGCATGGTGGCAAGGCCCAGGCCATGGGCACCGATCCAGGCCGCCGTCTGCATCGTGGCCGGCCAGCCCGCCCAGACATAGCCGACCAGATTCCAGGGGAAGCCGGTCAGCACAAAAGAGCGCAGCCATTCGCCGATCAGCCAGCCGCAGGGCAGCAGCAGATAACGCCATGCCATGCTGCGACCACCGGCCAGACGCCCGAGCCACGCGCCGCCGGCCGGAAACAGCGCCAGCAGCAAAGGCAGGCCCAGCACGGGCAGCGGCAGCAGGATGGCGAAGCGTTCGGCATCGACGAAGAAGGCGATGCCGATCCAGTACAGCCCGGCGACGAAATAACCGTAGGCGAAGGCATAGAGCGTGAAGAAAACCTGCCGGCCATGACTGCCTTCGCTCAGCAGGAAAATGGCCACCAGCGCCAGCAGGCCAAGCGGCCACAGATAAAGCGGCGCCTGTGCGCCGGCAAGCAGCACGCCAAGCAGCAGCGCGGCGCCATAACGGCGCCAGCCGCCCAGGCCCTGCCAGCGGGCGATCAGCACGCTCAGGCGATTCATGTCAGGCGGCGTCGGCGTTGGATTGCTGCGGCAGCGGGCGGATACGCACGCGTTTCACGCGGCGTGGATCGGCGTCGAGCACGTCGATGGCAAGGCCGGCCGGGTGTTCGATCCGCTCGCCGCGCAGGGGCACGCGGCCCAGATGCGACACGATCAGGCCGCCCACGGTATCGACATCCTCGTCCTTGTCCGGGTCGAGCAGCTGGCGTCCGAGCTTGTGTTCCAGATCCTCGATGGGGCAGCGGCCATGAGCCTCCAGCACGCCATCGGGACGCTGGATCAGCAGGCCGCCCGCCGCCTCGTCATGCTCGTCGTCGATCTCGCCGACGATCTGCTCGACCAGGTCCTCAATGGTGACCAGACCGTCCACACCGCCATATTCATCAACGATGATGGCCATGTGGATGCGGGTGTCGCGCATCTCGCGCAGCAGCTGCAGCACCGATTTCGACGGCGGCACAACCAGCAGCTTGCGCACCACCTTTTCCAGCTCAAAGCCGCTGCGGCCGGCCAGATAGGGCAGCACGTCCTTCACATGGACCATGCCGATCACGTCATCCAGCGTCTCGCGATAGACCGGCAGGCGGGAATGCTCGGCATCGACCAGCATCTTCACCAGCTTCTCGAAATCGATATCGGCCGGTACGGCGATGATGTCGGTGCGCGGCACGCGGATTTCGCCCACCCGCATCTCGCCCACTTCCAGCACGTTGCGCAGCAGGGCGCGCTCGGCGGTTTCTTCCGGCGTGGTCGTGTCGTCGGCGTGCTCCTCCAGCAATTCCTCGATGCTGTCGCGCAGACTTTCCTCGCCGCGCCCGCGCAGGAGCGCCAGCAGACGCTGCCACAGGGTATTGCCGCCGTTTTCGCGGGACTCGCTCATGCTGCCTTCTTCTTCCGTGCCTTGGGCTTCCCGGCCCGAACCGGCGCGGCCTTCTTCTTTTTCACGGTCGTCTTCGCTGCGGCCTTTTTCCTTGCCGCTTTTGGTTTCGCTGCCTTTGATTTCACTGGCGCCTTGCGCGCCGGCTGATAGGGATCGGCGATCTTCAGCCCGGCGAGGATTTCCACCTCGCGCGGTTCCATCGCCGCCGCCTCTTCATCATCCATATGATCGTAGCCAAGCAGATGCAGCACGCCATGCACGGTCAGATGTGCGACATGGTCGGCCAGCGTTTTGCCCTGTTCCCTCGCCTCGCGCCGGCAGGTGGCCAGGCCCAGGGCGATATCACCCAGATAGGCCGGCGGCCTGGCCGGATTGATCGCCGCATCGGCGGGAAACGACAGCACGTTGGTTGGCTTGTCCTTGGCGCGCCAGCCGGCATTCAGCTTGCGCATTTCGGCATCGTCGGTCAGCAGGATGCTCAGGCCGGTGGCCGCCTTCACCGGCAGTTCGGCCTTCAGGGCGGCGCGCACGGCACGCCGCACCAATGCGGCGGGGCCGGGCAGGGCCGTGCGCCAGCCGGCGGCGGCAACGCGGATATCGATGTCGATACTGGAACCGTCGGGCATGGCTCGGGCTCAGCGACGCGGCCGGCCGGCGGCATCCGGCCGGGCCAGGTCCAGTTCCCGCTCGTGCTGGGAATAGGCGCGCACGATCTTGGTGACCAGCGGATGGCGCACCACATCGGCCTCGCCGAAGCGCACGAAGGAAATGCCCTCGACGCCCTCGAGGATGTCGAGTGCATGACGCAGGCCCGAGGGCACGCCGATGGGCAGGTCGATCTGCGACAGGTCGCCGGTGACGGCCAGGCGCGAATTCTCGCCCAGGCGGGTGAGCAGCATCTTCATCTGCACCGGCGAGGTATTCTGCGCCTCGTCGAGGATGACATAGGCGTTGGAGAGCGTGCGACCGCGCATGAAGGCGAGCGGCGCCACTTCGATCTCGCCGCTTTCCAGGCCCTTGGCGACACGCTCGGCCGGCAGCATGTCGTAAAGCGCGTCGTAAAGCGGACGCAGATAGGGATCGATCTTTTCGCGCATGTCGCCGGGCAGAAAGCCGAGCCGCTCGCCGGCTTCCACCGCGGGCCGCGAGAGGATGATGCGGTCGACGCGGCCTTCCAGTAGCATGGAGACAGCCATGGCGACGGCGAGGTAGGTCTTGCCGGTGCCGGCGGGGCCGAGACCGAAGACCAGTTCATGCTTCTGCAGAGCATCGAAATAGGTCTTCTGCGTCACCGAGCGCGGCAGGATGATGCGCTTCTTGGTGCGCACCGAGCCATCGGGCAGCTTCTCGCCTTCGCGCGGCATGTCACCCGCCTTGTCCCGCAATCTTGCCGTCACCGGTGCGTTCATCTGACCTCCCTGGATCATGCGGATGGCGCCATCGACATCGCCCATCTCGATCATCCGGCCGTCTTCCAGACGGCCGTAAAGCTCGTTCAGCACCTGGCTGGCCTGCGCCTGGCCCTCGGTCGGCCCGCTGATCATCAGCCGGTTGCCGCGCGGCGTCACCGCCACGCCCAAGCGCTCCTCGATACGCGCCAGATGGCGGTCATGTTCGCCGAACAGCAGCGCCAGCAGGCGGTTGTCGGCAAAATCGAGGATGGTCG
The DNA here is from genome assembly GCF_046297595.1 of Ferrovibrio sp. Lineage (GTDB taxonomy): Bacteria > Pseudomonadota > Alphaproteobacteria > Ferrovibrionales > Ferrovibrionaceae > Ferrovibrio. The sequence continues at coordinate 458,231 of NZ_JBKBHT010000002.1, read as the reverse complement.
GTTGACCGGATGCTTCCGGACCGCGCGGATCACTCACAGGCTTGAGCCTTTCGGTTACCAGCAAATCCTTGTGCCGCGCCCGCGTCACGCCGCCTCGCGGCTGGCGCCGGCGATCGCGGCGAACAGCGAATTGGCGTGGCCGTCGGTGACCGTCACGGTGACGAAGTCGCCGATCTTCACGGTCGGATCGTTCAGCACCACCGACTGCATGTAGGGCGAACGGCCGAGCAGCTGGCCGGGCTGGCGGCCCGGGCGCTCGACCAGCACATCCATGCTGCGGCCCACGCAGGCGCGGTTGAAAGCAGCCGACTGTTCCTGCAGCAGGGCCTGCAGCGCATAGAGGCGCTCGGTACTGACGGCATCGGAAACCTGCTGCGGCATCAGGCTGCCCGGTGTGCCGGGTCGCGGCGAGTATTTGAAGGAATAGGCCTGCGCGAAGCCGACATCGCGCACCAGCTGCAGCGTAGCCTCGAAATCGCGGTCACTCTCGCCGGGAAAACCGGTGATGAAATCGGAGGTCAGCGCGATATCTGGCCGCGCCGCGCGCAGTTTCTCGACGATGCGCAGATAATCCTCGGCACGGTGGCCGCGGTTCATCGCTTTCAGGATGGCATCCGATCCCGACTGGATCGGCAGATGCAGGAACGGCATCAGGCCGGATACATCGCGATGGGCGGCAATCAGATCGTCATCCATCTCGCGCGGATGCGACGTCGTGTAGCGCCAGCGCAATTTCGGATGGCGACGGGCGAAGCGATCGTTCAGTTCGCGCAGTAGGCGACCGAGCGACCATGTCTCGCCATCAGGCCCTGCGCCATGCCAGGCATTCACATTCTGGCCCAGCAGGGCGATCTCAATGGCACCGGCATCGATCAGGCGTTCGGCCTCGGCAATAACGGCGGCGGCCGGGCGCGAATATTCGGCGCCGCGCGTATAGGGCACCACGCAGAAGGTGCAGAACTTGTCGCAGCCTTCCTGGATCGCCAGGAAACCGACCGGGCCGGGCGGCGTGGCAACCTGTTCGGGCAGGTGGTCGAATTTCGATTCGACCGGGAATTCGGTATCCAGCACGCCGCTGCCCTTGCCAGACGCCAGCGCGCGGTGGCGTTCGGCTTTGGCCAGCAATTCGGGCAGACGGTGATAGGCCTGCGGCCCGACCACAAGGTCGACGAAAGGCGCGCGGGCATGGATTTCCTCGCCCTCGGCCTGGGCGACGCAGCCGGCCACGGCGATGGTGACGTCGCCGCCGCGCTCGCGCGCCTCGGCCTTGCGGATGCGCCAGTGGCCCAGTTCCGAGAAGACCTTCTCGGCAGCCTTCTCGCGGATATGGCAGGTGTTGATGATCACCATGTCGGCGTCATCGGGCGTCTCGGTCTTGGCGTATCCCAGCGGGGCCAGCACGTCCGCCATGCGGGCGGAGTCGTAGACGTTCATCTGGCAGCCGTAGGTCTTGATGAACAGCTTCTTGGCCAAGTCCGGGTTTCAGCGGGGCGAATCGTCGATTGTTAACGAGGCCCCAGACGCTCCTTGCGATGTTTCGACTGTTGCAACCTAGCATCCCGGGGGCGCCAAGCCAAGCGGAACGGCATGGCGGCAAGCGCGGCGTCACAGATTCTTCACAAGAGAATCAATGGTTTAATCCGGCCAACGGATGACCGGCCAACGCCTGGGCGCGCCCGGCATGCGGCCAGGCCCCGGCCAATCCTCGCCAATAATCGCCAATGATCGACAATTATCGCCAATTCTTGCCAATCATCGCCAAAACCGGCGGCGGCGGCCGGCGGATTCGCGGCCCGGGACCGAGGCCGGGGAGCAGACTGGGAAGGACGTGGCGCCGGCGGCACCCGGAATCAAGGCCGGTCAGGCCCCGTCGGCGACGGGGGCCGGTGGAGCCTCCAGCACATGCCCGGGCACATGATGGTGGTGCGGCTTGGGCAGGCTGCGCTCGCCCCCCTCGCGGCCGGCATTGATGTCGCTGAGGCCCTCCAGCACGCGCTGGTGACACCAGGCCGCCATGCCCTTGCGCGAGGCGAAATCCTCCATGGTCACCGGCTGGTGCAGTTCGACCACCGCCTCGCAGGGGCCCGCCTTGAGGAAGCGCCACAGATGCGGCACCAGATCCTCGTCGCCGACCCAGGCGAAGATGCGCATCCAGCGCCGCCCGACCGGCATGTGATTGAGCTTGGCGTAACCGAGGCTGACCGGCTGCACATTCAGCATGCGCCCCTGCACCGGATGTTCGGCGGCGGCGAAGAAGGCGGATTTGAAACTGTGGATGCGCAGGCCGTCGGAGGACGTGCCTTCGGGGAACAGGATGAGGTTGTCGCCATGTTCCAGCCGTTCGCGCATCTCGTCGCGGTGTTCGGCGGTGCGGCGACGGTTCTCGCGTTCGACGAACACGGTGCGCTGCAACCGCGCCAGCGTGCCGAAGAACGGCCAGGTGCCGACTTCCTGCTTGGCGATGAAGCTGGCCGGCAGCACGGCCGACAACACGACGATATCGAGCCAGGAAATATGATTGGACACGAACAACGTGGGCGCCGCCGCCGGCGCATGGCCCACACGCCGGACCTTCACGCGCAGAAGCCAGGCGACGCTGCGATGATAAACATGCGGCAGGCTGCGCATCAGCGGGCTGCCGGTCTTGATCAGCAGAAACTGGACGGGGATCAGCAGCACCGTCCACACAAGGAAGACGGCGAGCGTCAGAATGGCCCTGACGGTCATAAAGGTCATGTTGACATGAAGGTCATGCTAACGAGCGGCTAGTGACCGCTTTTGCCCTTCTTGCCGGCACCCTTGTCATCGAGCGGCACGCCGAACAACTCAAGCCGGTGGTCGACCAGCTTGTAGCCCAGGCGCGCAGCGATCTTTTCCTGCAGCGCCTCGAGTTCCGGGTCATTGAATTCGATGATCTTGCCCGAGCGCGTGTCGATCAGGTGATCGTGGTGCGATTCGGGCATTTCCTCGTAGCGGGCGCGGCCGTCGCCCAGATCGAGGCGGCTGAGGATGCCGTTTTCCTCGAACATGCGGACCGTGCGATAGACCGTGGCAATCGAGATGCGCGGATCGACCGCCACCGAGCGGCGGTGCAACTCCTCTACATCGGGATGATCGTCGGAGGCGCTCAGCACACGGGCTATCACCCGGCGCTGATCGGTCATCCGCATGCCCAGTTGTTCGCAGAGTTGTTCGAGACGGCTGCTCATCTGCCGGCTGCCCTTTTATGCTGTTTTATCCCTGTCGGAGCGACCCGCTATTTCTAGCACGTCCCATCCGGGGATGAAACGCGTCGCTCCGGTCCTGCGACCCCAAAATGGGCCGTTCTTCCAATAAGCCTTTCGGCCCGGAAAATCCAATGCCGTCAACGCCGGCGGCGGCCCTTGCCCAGGCCGATCTTCTTGGCCAGCGCCTGGCGATGCAGAGCATAATTCGGCGCAACCATCGGATAATCCGGCGGCAGGCCCCAACGTTCGCGATATTGTTCCGGCGTCATCTTGTAGTGGCTCATCAGATGGCGCTTGAGCATCTTCAGCTTCTTGCCGTCTTCCAGGCAGACGAGATAGTCGGGTGTGACCGACTTCTTCACAGCGATGGCCGGCTGCGGTTTCTCTCCGACGCCGGAGGATTGCACCACCGCTGCACCCGCAGCGCCGATGCCGGCCAGCGTGGCGTAGACCTGGCGTATCAGGGCCGGCAGCTCGGCCGACTCGGTCTTGTTGTTCGAGACATGGGCGGCGACGATCTCGACCGTCAGCGCCAGCAATTCCGACCTGTCGGCGGCAGTGGCCATGGTTCCGCTCCCAATATCTGAAATAAAACCGGATTCCGCCGCCAATATATGTGGCCAGCCGATACTAAATCCAGTGACGAATTCGGGCTTATTTTTGTGATTTGTCTGAAAAAGACAGTAAAACCTGCATCACCACGGCATCGCCGCCGGCGGCATAATAGCCGCGCCGGTGCCCCACCGCCGCGAAACCCAACCCGGCATAGAGGGCACGGGCGGCGGCATTATCCTCGGCCACTTCCAGGAAGCAGCGCGCGACGCCCCGTTCGGCCAGCTGCGCCAGCCCGGCACGCATCAGCGTCTCGGCCACGCCCAGGCGGCGCAGGCGCGGCTTGACGCCCAGGGTGATCACTTCCGCCTCGTCGGCGGCGATGCGCAGCAACAGGAAGCCGACCGGCTGGTCGCCGCTCAGCGCCAGCAGGCACAATGCGCCGGGCATGGCCAGCAGCTCGCGGAAACTCTGCGCGTTCCAGACCTCGCCGCGCGCAACGCCGGCGAAGGCTTCTTCATGCAGCGGCGCGAGGATGTCGGCGGCCTCGACGCCGCAGGGTTGCACGGCCACGCTCAGGCTTGCGCGCGGCTGCGCCACTGCCGGCAGGGCGGCATCGGGCGGACGGATGTAGAGCGGCGATGGCGCATGCTGCGGTCGCGGCTGGGCCAGTGCCAGCCTTGCCACGATCACCGGATCGGGATTGGACTCGGCGGGCGAGAGAATGAGGTCGTCGCGGTTGGCCGCCTGCTGCAGCAGGGCCGCACCGCTGCCAACCAATAGCGTGGCGCCGACAGGCAGGGCCGCGACGGCGGCGGCGATGGGCAATATCCGCGGTTCGTCCAGCGCCGCGCCCAGGCCGGCTTCGGCTGCCGCGAAAGCCTGCATGTAAACCTCGCCGCGTCGCGCATCGATCACGGCGACGGTATGCCGCCCGGGTTGCGCGGCGGCGATGGCCAGCGCCTGTGTGGTGGTGACGCCATGCACGGGCCGGTTCAGCGCCAGGCCGAGCGCGCGGGCGGTGGCCAGCGCGGTGCGGATGCCGGTAAACGACCCGGGGCCGATGGTGGCGGCAATGGCATCGAGCTGCTTCAGCTCGATGCCGGCGGCGGCGCGTGCCTGTTCCAGCACCGGCAGCAGGCGTTCGGCATTGCCCTTGCCGCCGGGCGAAACCACACGGGCCAGCACCTTGTCGCCATCCAGGATGGCGGCCGAGCAGGCATCCAGCGCGGTATCGATGGCGAGCAGCTTCACGGGCGCGATCCGCAATGGTAGGAGAAGGCATGACCGTGCCTTCCCCCCATCATGCCGGCCTGGTCGAGATCGCCGGCCCCGATTATCCGGTGCTGATCGACATGCGCTATGCCAGCGCCGACAACATCACCGGCAAACCGATCTACCGACGCCCGGCCTGTTTCCTGAACGCCGAAGCCGCCGGCCTGCTGCGCAGCGCCATCCGGCTTGCCGCGCAGATGGACCTGCGGCTGAAAGTCTTCGATGCCTTCCGCCCCACCGAGGCAGCCTGGGCTTTGTGGAACCATAATCCCGATCCGAATTTCCTGGCCGATCCGCGCAAGGGCTCGCCCCATTCGCGCGGCGCGGCGGTGGATGTCACGCTGGTCGGCACGGATGGCCGCGCGCTGGACATGGGCACCGATTTCGATGCCTTCACGCCGCTGGCCTTCCACGGCAACCTCGACGTCACGCCCGCGCAGCAGCGCAACCGCGCCCTGCTGCTCGGCATCATGACCGCCGCCGGGTGGGACTTCTACCGCAATGAATGGTGGCACTACCAGCTTTTCCAGCCGCGCCGTTACCCGCTGCTGTCGGATGCGGCAGCGGGAACCTCGATGATGTGACCGGCAGCCCAGCGCGCCGCCGCTTCAAACTCCGCCTTCTCCTGCAGCACGGCGGCGATCCTTTCGCCCAGCGCCGGCCCGAATTTGAAGCCGTGGCCAGAGGTGCCGCACAGCGCATAGCCGCGCGCACCGAGGCGACGGAACTGGAGTCGTTCCTCCGGTTCGACATCGTAGAAGCAGGTTTTGCCCTGCAGCACGCGGTAGCCTTCCAGCCCGGCGATGCGATGGCGCGCGTTATCCAGGATGGCGTCGATCTCGGCCGATGACGGATCGCGGTTGCCATCCGGATCGGCGGTGGGACCAAAACGATGGTCGCTGATCTTCAGCCCGGTGCGCATGCCATCGCGCGTGACGCGCGGCGGCACCAAGTAGAAGCCCTTCGCGGCGCCGATTTCGAGCAGCATCGGCGCGGCATGCCAGGCAGCCACGAATTCCGCCGGCGGCTGCAGATAGACAACGGTCTGGCGCGACGGACGCGATACCGGCGCCAGATCGGGCAGCAGCCGGCCGGTCCACGGCCCGGCGGCTACCAGGATACGGTCGGCACGCAGCGTGTTGCCGTCGGCGAGCGTCAGGCTGCCGGCCTCGGCATCCAGCGCCGCGACGGTCCTGCCGGTCAGCATCGGCACGCCGCGTTCGCGCAGATGGCCGCTTAAGGCCGCGATGATGGATTGCGCGAACAGCACACCGCCCGAGGGGCAGTAATAGGCATCATCCAGTCCGTCGCCCACCAGCATGGGCCAGCGGCCGGTCACGGTCTCGGCGTCAAAGGCGAGGTGCTCGATCTCTTCCGCCGCCAGCGCGACAACGGATTCCTTGGCCCAGCCATCGCCCGCGCCGCTCAGGATCAGCGTGCCGGTCTCGGCATAAAGCCGCATCTTCAGATCGCCCCACAGCCTTTCCCAGCCGTGATAGGCCTCGCGCACCATGCGCAGATAGCCGCGCTGCGCGCCGTAGGGATAGCGGATCAGGCGGTGCTGGTCGACCGAGGAACCAAGCGGATTGGGCAGCACGCCCTGTTCCACCACGCTGACATCGGCGCCGGCACGCCGCAGCGCCCAGGCCGCGCAGAGCCCGACAATGCCGCCGCCAACAACGACGGTCTTCATGGCTGCACGCTTTCGGCCACCAGCTCGGCCGCGGCGAGATCTTCCAGCGCGGTGCCGACCGATTTGAACAGCGTGATCTCGTCGTCGCCTTTGCGCGCGAAGGCATCGGTGCGGCACAGATCGAACAGATCGCCGCGCACCTGTTCCGGCGTCAGCAGGCCGTGTTTCATCGGCACCACCAGATCGCCGGCTTCCTTCAGCGCGCCGGTGCGGGTATCGACCCAGACCGCGGCGCGCTGCAATGCTGCGTCGTCGGCCTCGCGCATCTCGGGCGTGAAGCCGCCGACCAGATCGACATGGGTGCCCGGCCGCAGCCATTCGCCGCGCACCAGCGGTTCGCGGCTGAGCGTGGCGCAGGAAATCGTGTCGGCCGTGCGCACGGCGTTTTCCAGATCCTCGACCACCGCGACCGATACGTTGAGGTCGCCGAGTTTTTCCGCCACCGCCTCGGCACGGAAGCGGTTGCGGTTCCAGATCTCGATCCGTTTGTAGCGCCGCACGGCATGATGGGCGCGGATCAGATGCGGCGCCAATGAACCGGCGCCGACCATGAGGAACTGCTTCGCATCGCGGCGCGCCAGATAATCGGCGGCGAGCGCCGAGGCGCAGGCCGTGCGGCGCAGGGTGAGCGCCACGCCGTCGATGATCGCTTTCGGCGTGCCGGTTTTCGCGTCGAGCAGAAGATACGAGCCGGTGACCGATGGCAGGCCGAGCTTCGCGTTGTCGGGATAGACGCTGACCGCCTTGATGCCGATATGGCCGCCGGGTATCCAGGCCGGCATCACCAGCAGGGTGCCGCCGGCACCGCCGGCCGGATCGTCGACATGGAAGTGACTGCGCAACGGCACCTGCCCGCCTTCGTTGCGGAATGCATTGCGCAGATGCTGAACCAGTCTGCCGTAAGGCAGAGCCGCATGAACGGCAGCGGCTTCTATGCTGCGCATCGCGACCGCCTTAGACCGCCGGCGGCGGCACGGACGGCAGCGTACCGGCCGGCTGTTCGGCCGGGCCCGTGGCCTGGTGTGCGGCAGCCTTCTGCGCATCGCGCTGGCGCTTGCGGCGCGCCGCCGTCCAGGCATTGAGGCGGCCGAGAATGGCGCCGAAGACCAGCCCGGCCAGAAAAACCAGGAAGACCAGCAGGTAGAGCGGCAGGTCGAGGATGAAAGGCAGCGGTTCGAGGCTGACGGTGACAGCCTGCCGATTGGATACCGCGAAGACCACCAGAACGATCAGCAGCAGGGCAGCGAACAGGACGCGCAGAAAGCGCATGGCAGCCCCTTCAGATATTTACTCGTCGGAATCCGAGTTCTGGTCGCCCGACAGGTTGAGTTTCTGGCGCAGCTCCTTGCCCGTCTTGAAGAAGGGCACGAATTTCTCCTGCACCTCGACGGCGGCGCCGGTGCGCGGATTGCGACCGGTGCGTGCCGGTCGGCGCTTTACGGAAAAAGCCCCGAAACCGCGCAATTCGACACGGTCGCCGCGCGAGAGCGCATTGGCGATTTCATCGAAAATTGTGCCGACGATCCGCTCGATATCGCGTTGCGTCAGATGCTGGTTACGTTCGGCCAGACGGTTGATGAGTTCGGACTTGATCATCGGCGTTTCCCTGCGCAGCGGTGGCGGGGCCCCCTCGTTCTCTACTCAGGGTGCCAAAGGGAGACCAGCCCGTCAAGCTTAAGCCGTTCGGAGAAAAGGCTTTTTCCAAACAGGGTCGCCAGCGCCCCGGCGCCGACCCCGTCCAGCCAGCCCGTGGGGGGCTCGGAAGGGATGTCGTGGAGGGGCAATTCAGGGGCGATTCCCCGATTCCGGGCCAGCCAGTCGCGGGCCTCGGCCAGGCCGCCGAGACCGTCGATCAGCCGGTTTTCCAGCGCCGCCCGGCCGGAATAGACCCGGCCGTCAGCCAGCACGGCCACGGTTTCAACCGGCAGATTCCGGCGTTCGGCCACAAGTTTCACAAACCAAGTGTGTGTTTCCTGCACCATGCGCTGGATCTGGGCCCGACCCTCCGGGCTCATGGGCCGGGTCGGGTTGGGCTGGTCCTTCAGGGGGCCCGAAACGATGGTTTCGGCGCTCACCCCGATCTTTTCCATCAGCTTGGAAAATTCGGCGGTCTGGAACAGCACACCGATCGAGCCGGTCAGCGAGGTTTCGCGCGCCAGCACCTGGTCGCCGGCAATGGCTATCATGTAACCCGCAGAAGCGCCCAGCGTGCCGATCACCGAGACTACCGGCTTATGCTCGGAAACCTTGCGGATCGCCTGGAACAGCGCTTCGCCGCCATAGGTGCTGCCGCCCGGGCTGTTGATATGGATGATCACCGCTTTCACGCGGTCGTCGGTGGCGGCCTCGTGCAGCTTTTCCATCCACCAGTCGTTCTCGGCGATCACGCCGTTGATCTCCAGACGCGCAACATGGGCCTGATGGCGGCGGATCACGTTGCCGGGATCGATCCAGTACAGCGCGCCGAGCGCGGCCGCGACGACCGCAAGCACGGCGACAAGGCGCCACCAGTTGAGACGGCGCGCCAGTCGGCGGCGCTCCAGCCAAGCATCGGTATCGTTGGTCATGGCGCACAAGGTAAGGGCGGCGGCCCCGCTTGCCAAGAGAGCCGCCGCCAATAACACCTTGCTGCTGCACATAAAGCCGCCAATACTGCGGCCATGGCCCTGCCGCTGGACCCCACCGTGCCGCTGGCCGGCATTGCGCTGATCCTGCTGCTGGTCTGGCTGACCGGCGGCAACCGCCGCGCGCTGGTTTCCGGCCGCGACGATGCCGCCGCCCTGCTGGCCGCCGCCGAAACCGGATTCGCCGCCGCAGACATTGCCGTGTCCCGCAACGGCGACTGCGCCATCGCCCATGATGGCCATGGTCATCTCGCCATCGTGTTCGCCAGCGGCGCGAAGCTGGCCGTCCGCAAACTGCAACGCGACGAGATCGCAACCGTGACGCTGACGCCGCAGGATGACGGCAGCGCGGTGCTGGCGATCCGCACGCGGGCCTTCACGCATCCCGATTTTGCGCTGCGGCTGGATCAGGAGACAGCGGAAGACTGGCGCCGGCGCGTGACGGAGATGCCGGCATGAGCGAGCTGGCGCTCCGGCTACCCGATCCGGTGATCCTGGCCATTCCGGCCTTCGTCGGGCTGGCCGCCCTGGAAATCCTGGTCGCGCGCCTGCGCAAACATCCGGCCTACGAACTGCGCGACACGGCGGCGTCACTGACCATGGGCCTGGTGAACCTGGTGCAGGCCGTGCTGTTCGCCGGCGTGATCTGGTGGAGCCTGCAAGCCACGTATGAATGGCGGCTGTTCGACCTGCCCGTCACGATCTGGACCTGGCTCGCGCTGCTATTCGCCGAGGACCTGGTCTATTACTGGTTTCACCGCCTGAGCCATGAGCATCGCATCTGGTGGGCGGCACATGTGAACCACCATTCGTCGCAGCATTACAATCTCTCGACGGCTTTGCGGCAGCACTGGACGGGCAACCTGGTCTTCACCTGGGCGCTGTGGCTGCCGCTGGCGCTGGTCGGCTTTCCGCCCGCGCTGATCGTATTCCAGAAGGGCATCAGCCTGGTTTACCAGTTCTGGATCCACACCGAGCAGGTCCGCCGCCTGCCGCGTTGGTTCGAGGCGGTGTTCAACACGCCCTCGCATCACCGCGTGCATCACGCCACCAACCCGCGCTACCTGGACCGCAACTATGCCGGCATCTTCATCATCTGGGACAAGCTGTTCGGCAGCTTCGCGCCGGAAGACGATGCCGAGCCCTGCCGCTATGGCATCGTGAAGAATCTCGGCAGCTTCAACCCGCTGCGCATCGCCTTCCATGAATGGGTCGATATCGGCCGCGATTTGCGCAAGGCCGGATCGCTGAGAGAGGCGATGGGCTATCTGTTCGGACCGCCGGGCTGGCGGCCCGACGGCACAGGCGTCACGTCTGACATCTTGCGTGCGCGCTGGCAGGCCGAACGATCCGATGCCACGACAGAAGCCGGAACAGGCGCCGGGGCCGCAGCAGACTAGAGCGTGTCGAGCATGCCGCGGAAGGTGGCCTGCAGCACGCCCTTCTCCAGCGCCTGGATCGGAATGAGGCGTGGCTTGGGCTGGTTGGCCGGCGCGCCCGAGACGCTCCAGGTCACGGCGCCGAGCACGAAGGCGACACGCCGAGGATCGCTATCGCCAGCCACCGGCAGCAGCAGGCGGCGCACGCGGCTCATGCCCTCCTCCGCCCAGCGCTGGGTGCTTTCGACATACAGCGGCTGTGCCTTTGCGATCACGGTGGCGTAAAGCTGTTCCATGTGATGGCGGTAGGCGCCGCTGTAAACCTCAGCGGTGGTCTTGCCAGTGGCATCGCGGTTAAACCGCTGCACCAGTTCGGTGCCGACCAGGCGAAAACGCATCACATGCTCATCGCCGGTTGGCTCGGCCAGCGACAGGAAAGGCAGCAGACGGCGCGGCATGTCGAGCGGATCGATCATGCTGCGTAGAGGCAGCGCATCCTCGACCCGCCTGGCCGACCAATAGGCAGCCAGATTGAGCAGGATACGGTCATCGGCGAAGGGAAGCGGGAGACCGGCAGTCACTTAAGATAACAATGTGGTGATATGGCGAATCGATGAGATGAAGCGTGACTCGACAGTCAGGCAATTTCCATTTTATTACAATGACTTGCAACCTGTCGGCGAATCGTTCCGCATGGAAATATCGCTTAAGGCCGATCAGCCGTCGTTTCCTTCCCCGTCAAGCTGTGCCCGCAGCCGGGCGAGCGCGAGACGGATTCGCGATTTGACCGTGCCCAGTGGCAGATTTTCGCGCTCTGCGATGGCGCGATGGGACAGGTCGCCGAAAAACGCGAGCTGCAGCAGATGGGTCTGGTCGGCCGGCAGGCTGTTCATGGCGCGACGCAGGCGCGCCTCGGTTTGCGCCTGATCGACGCCGCTGTCGGGCGCGGGCACATCATCGGGCATCAGGGCGGGATCGTTGGGATCGATCTCGGGGCGTTTCTCGCGCCGCAAGCGGTCGATGCGCTTGTTGCGCGCGATGGTGAACAGCCATGTGGCGACAGAGGCCTGCACCGGATCGAATGTGGCGGCACGCCGCCAGGCGGAAATCAGGCTTTCCTGCGCCAGTTCCTCGGCCACGTCTTCCGCCGCGCCGAGGCGCATCATGTAGGCCTTCAGTCGCGGCGCGAAATGGTCATACAGCGTGGCAAAGGCGGCACGGTCGCCGCGCTGGGCCACTGCCTGCATCAGCGTCGCCTGCCTGTCGCGATCCATCCCCTCCCGATCCATGCCGTCATGCTGCGCGAAGCGGGCCGATAACGCAAGGCAGCCAATGATTTAAGGTCTTGGCCGCATATCTGCCATGATGTTGCCATGAAATCGGGTGGAAATCCCCCGACACCACCGCTATGTTCGCCGCCATGACCGACAACAAGGCTTATCGACTGGCAGCTCCGCTGCTCGCCTCGCTCCTCCTTTTTCTGCCGGCCGGCCACGACGATGCACGGGCCCAGCAGAAGCCGCAGAAGACACAGAGCGCAGCCAAGAGCGAAACCAAGCGCATCGGCAGCTTCTCGGGCTGGGATGCCTATGAGCATACCGACAAGGGCGCCAAGCTCTGCTACCTGCATGCCCAGCCGGAAAAGAAGGAACCGGCGACGGCCAAGCGGGGCGAGATCTACATCCTGGTGACGCACAAGCCGAAGGAGAAGATCCGCAACGAAGTGAGCATCTATTTCGGTTACCCGCTGAAGGAACAGGTGGCTGCGCAGGCCGTGATCGGCAGCGCCACCATCGAGATGTTTACGCACCAGGAAGCGGCCTGGGCCGCCGATGCCGCCACCGACCAAAAACTGGTCGAGGCCCTGCGCAAGGGCAGGACCCTGGTGGTCAAAGGCGAGTCGACGCGCGGCACCAAGACCACCGACACCTATGACCTGAATGGCTTTACCGCCGCCCTGCAGGCCATCGACAAGGCCTGCGCCATGGCGGCCACCTCCTGACGCCATGACCAGCCAAGCGACCGCCATCGTTCCGGATATCGCGGCCCGCGCGGATGCTCCCGCAGCGGCTGCCGATGGCCGCCAAGACCTACTTGGTCTGACGCGGTCTGAAATCGCCGCCGCCCTGGTGGCCGCCGGCGAACCGGAGAAGGCGGCCAAGATGCGCGCCAGCCAGCTCTGGCACTGGATCTATTATCGCGGCAGCCGCGATTTCGCCGAGATGACCACGCTGGCGAAGGACATGCGCGAGCGCCTGGCCGGTCGCTTCACGGTGGGTCGGCCGCAGGCCAGCCGCGACCTGAAAAGCGTGGACGGCACGCGCAAATGGCTGTTGAAATTTGCCGACGGCCAGGAAGCCGAATGCGTGCATATCCCGGAAGACGACCGGGGCGCGCTGTGCGTGTCCAGCCAGGTCGGCTGCACGCTGACCTGCAAATTCTGCCATACCGGAACGATGAAGCTGGTGCGCAACCTGGACGCCGGCGAGATCGTCGGCCAGGTGATGCTGGCGCGCGACCACCTGGAGGAATGGCCCTCGCCCAAGGACGGCCGCATGCTGTCCAACATCGTGATGATGGGCATGGGCGAGCCGCTTTATAACTTTGACAATGTGTCGAAGGCGCTGAAGATCGTGATGGACAACGAGGGTATCGCGATTTCCAAGCGCCGCATCACGCTCTCCACCGCCGGCGTGGTGCCGATGATCGCACGCTGCGGGGCCGAGCTGGGCGTAAACCTCGCCATCAGCCTGCATGCCGTGCGCGACGATATCCGCGACGTGATCGTACCGATCAACAAGAAATACCCGATCAAGGACCTGCTGGCCGCCTGCGCCGCCTATCCCGGCCTGAGCAACGCGCGCCGCATCACGTTTGAATATGTGATGCTGAAAGGCGTGAATGACACGCCTGCCGACGCCAAGGAACTGGTGCGGCTGCTGAAAGGCATCCCGGCCAAGGTGAACCTGATCCCGTTCAATCCCTGGCCCGGCGCGCCCTATGAATGTTCCAGCGACGAGGCGATCCGCAAGTTCAGCGATATCGTGTTCAATGCCGGCTATTCCTCGCCGGTGCGCACCCCGCGCGGCCGCGACATCATGGCTGCCTGCGGCCAGCTGAAATCGGACAGCGTGAAACGCAGCAAGGCCGACATCTTGCGCGAACAGGCCGCCAAGGAAGCCACCGCCGCGGCTGTGCCAGCCTGAATATGCGGATGCCGCCCGCTTCCCGTTCCGGCCTTGCGGCCGCCGTTATACTGATGAGCCTGTTGGCGACCGATGCGGCATTTGGCCAGCAGGTCAACCTGGCTCCGCCGCCACCCGCACCAACGCTGCCACCGGCCTTCAGCACACCGCAGGGGCCGGCGGCACAGCCTGCCGTCGAAATCGACGACCGCATCGCCTTCAACAGCACCGAGCGCTGGCTGATCCCGGATTATTTCCAGAGGGTGCGGGAGAAGCAGAGCCGCGCCTCACGGGCGGCAAAATTCCAGCGCGGCCTGCCGGAGGGAATCGCGAAAGCGCCCCGCAAAGGCGACCTGCTGCCGGCGAACGTGGTGGCCAGTCTGCACCGCCTGCCCGGTCCACTGCTGCGTGAGCTGCCGCCGGCACGGCCCGATACCGAGCGGCTGGTGGTCGGCATCGACATCATCCTGCTGCGCCGCTCCAGCGGCGAAGTGCTGGACGTGCTTGGCAGCGTCATCGAGTGACCGGACCGTGATCAGGCCGCCCGGGCTTCGACCCGGCTTGCGACCTGGGCCTGCATCCGGGTTTGTACTGCCGGCATCGCCGTTTCCGCCTTCTTGAAAAATCCGACCAGGTCGGCCAGTTCACGTGCCTGCTGGGCCAGCGCCTGCGCCGAGGCGGTGGTTTCCTCCACCAGCGCCGCATTGCGCTGGGTCGCCTGGTCCATCTGTGCCACTGCCATGTTCACCTGCTCGAGCCCGGTGGCCTGTTCGCGCGAGGCGGCGGCGATTTCGCCGATGATGTCGGTCACGCCCCGGATCGCCTGATTGACTTCGTTCAGGGCATCGCCGGCACGACCGACCAGAGCGGATCCCTCGCGCACATGGCCGTTGGAGGCCTCGATCAGCCCTTTGATTTCCTTCGCTGCATTGGCGGAACGCTGTGCGAGCGCCCGCACCTCATGCGCCACCACGGCGAAACCCTTGCCGGCCTCGCCCGCGCGCGCCGCCTCGACAGAGGCGTTCAACGCCAGCAGGTTGGTCTGGAAGGCGATCTCGTTCATCACCGCGACGATGTCGCCGATGCGGTTGGCGCTGGCCTCGATCTTGCCCATCGCGTCGACCACGCCCTGCACGACGGCGCCGCTGGCTGCGGCCTTGTCGCGCGCGGCGCTGCCCAGGCCATCGGCGCGGGCGGCATTATCGGCATTCTGCTTCACTGTCGTGGTGATCTGCTGCATCGTCGCGGCGGTTTCCTCCAAAGCCGCCGCCTGGCTTTCGCTGCGCTGGGCCAGATCCAGGCTGCCGGTGGAAATCTCAGCTGCCGCCGATTCAACCATCGCCGTGCTGTCGCTTAAGCGCCGCGAAACATCGCGCAGCATCGCCGCCATGCGGTTGGCGCTGTCCTTCAACTGTCCAAAAATGCCCGCATAATCGCCGGTCACCTGCCGGCTGGTATCGCCCTGCCCCAACGCCTCGGTCACTTCGGCCAGTTCCCCGGTCATGCCCTGCAGCATTCCGGTCAGGCGGTTGAGCTGGCGGCTGACATCCAGGAAGAAGCCTTCTTTGCCATCCTGTGCCAGGCGGCCAGCCAGATCGCCGGCGATGACCCGGTTGACCAGTTCGGTGATCTCGGCCGCGGCCACCTTTTCGCGCGCCTCGCGTTCCGCCAGCTTGAGCCTTTCGCCATCGCGCAACACCTGGCGTTCGCGCGAGGATTTGCGCCGCGCGCGAGCCTCGCTGCGCCAGACACGATAGGCATCGCGCAGGGCGCCAAAGCGACGGCCGCCGCCAAGCAGCAGTCCAGCCATGGCGACCAGGGGCAGGCCGAGCGTCAGGCAGGCCGCGAAGATGCCCGCGAAGCGGTCCCTCGGCTGCGCCAGCAGCCGCGCGCAATCCTCGCGCAGATCGGCAGCGACCCGGTCGCGCGCGCGGTTGATCTGTTCGATGCGCTGGGTGGTGACCTGGAACCAGTGCGGCGCGGCGATGCCGCCGGTGGAGCCATGGGCGAAGCCGTCGTAGATCGTGCCGCGCAGGCCCTGCACGGCGGCGAAGACCGGTTCCTCGCGCAGGGCGTCGAAAAACGCCGCCTGACCGGCGGTCGCATGCGACCTGAACACGGCGAAGTCGGCTTCCTGCAGGAACCCTAAGCTCATGAAGCGCTGGAAGACCGGCAGATCGAACCGACCGGCGGCCAGCGCGCCCGATCCGGTGGCGCGTTCCTGCGCCGACTTTTCCAGCCCTTCGAGCAGGGCGAGGAAGGCATCCAGGCCACGCGCCAGTGTCATGTTGTTGAGCAGGTAGCCGATGCCGCGCACGCTTTCCAGGCCATGGCGGATCGGCGTGGTCCAGTTGGCGAAGGATTGCTGGGTGGTGAAATCCAGATTGTCGATGGCCGGCCGCGCCCGGCAGGCCTGATCGAGCAGACGGCCCAGCTCGTCGCCGGCGGCGACCAGCGGCGCCAGCAATGCATGGGAACGACAATCCGCAACGGCCTGGCGCACCGCATCCGCGCTCTGGTCCATCGCGCCGCGTGCCGCCAGCAGCTGCTCGCGGAATTCGCGCCCCCTGCTGCCGATGAACAAGGCGCTGGAGCCGCGCTCGCGCTGCAGGTTGTTGGCCAGATGACCGATGGCGATGGCATAGGCGATGGCTTTTTCGGCGGCCGGAGCCTCATCGCGCAACTGCCGCTCCTCGTAGAGGCGGGTGGCGGCAAACCCGACGAAATCGAGAATCGCGAGATTGCGGGTGATATGTGCTTGGGGCGAGGTCTGGGCGGAAGCAGGCATGCGGCACCTCATTTATCGCTTTTGGGTAGCCGCCCGAGGCGGCACCATGACTCAAAAGCAAGCATGATCCGTGCCAAGAAAACTTTTGCGGAAACAGACTCACCCATCGCGCACGGTTCGCGAGCAGGCCCTTCAGGACGCGGCGGCGAAACGCATAAAAACAGATGCCGTCCGGCATGAACCGGACGGCATAGGCTGCGATGATACGCGGCGGCGAACCGCCGGGTCTCAGTAGCGCTTGTAGTCGAGGAACTTGCCGGTCATGACGATCTTCACGCGGTCGCCCTTGGGATCGGGCAGGCGCTCCATCGTCATGTTGAAATCGATCGCCGACATGATGCCGTCGCCGAACTCCTCCTGGATCAGTTCCTTCCAGGTGGTGCCGTAGACCTGCACCAGTTCGTGGAAGCGATAGATCAGCGGATCGGTCGGCGGGCCCGGGGGCAGCGAACCGCGATAGGGCGTTTCGGCCAGCAGCTTCTCTTCCATCTTGCCCAGGCCGAACAGCTTGGCGGCCTTGGCGGCCTGCTGCGGCGTGAGCTTCATCTGGCCGAGCAGCCCGGCGGTGAGGAAGATCGGCGACTGCTTGGAATCGATCTTCTTGGTGATCTCCTTCCAGCTCCAGCCTTTCATCCGCTTGATGTCGAGAATCTTCTCGGTGACGGACTCGCGTTTCACGATGTTTCTCCTGTGGCTCGGGTGACGACGGACATGGTTATTCGGCGGCCGCGCCGCCCAGGCCGGCCTTGGGCGCGGCGGCATAGACATGCGGCGGCTTGCGGGCATCCCAGCCGGCCGGCGGCGTGAAAGCCTTGGAACGGCGGACCAGAAAATCCAGCAGGTGGTTGCGGATCGGATAGTAGTCCGGCAGCTGGTGCAGGGTTTCGCGGCTGCGGTCACGCGGCAGGGTGTTGACCAGGATCTCGGCGATCCGGGCGCCCGGGCCGTTGGTCATCAGCACGATGCGATCGGCCAGCAGCATGGCCTCGTCCACGTCATGGGTGATCATGAAGACGGTGAGATTGGTGGCGGAGCGCAGGCGCAACACTTCATCCTGCAGGGTGCCACGCGTGAGTGCATCGAGCGCCGAGAAGGGCTCGTCCATCAGCAGCGTCTTGGGTTCGATGGACAGCGCGCGGGCAATGCCGACGCGCTGTTTCATGCCGCCGGAAAGCTGCGCCGGGCGTTTGGTTTCCGCACCGGCCAGGCCGACCATGGCGATGTATTTGCGCGCATGCTCCGCCGCCTTGGCCTTCGACCAGTCGGGCCAGCGCGACTGCACGGCAAACAGCACATTGTCGAGCACGCTCATCCACGGCATCAGGGCATGGCCCTGGAACACCACGGCGCGGTCCAGGCTGGGGCCTTCCACGGCCTTGCCATCGAAGATGATGGCGCCGTCGCTGGGCCGGTCGAGGCCGGCCAGGATGTTGAGCACGGTGGTCTTGCCGCAACCGGAATGGCCGATGATGCAGACGAATTCGCCCTTCTCGACGCCGAACCACAGGTCTTCGAACACCGCCTTGTCGGTGCCGGGGAACTGACGCTTGAGCGCTTCGACTGAAATGAAATGCTGGCTCATGCGGATATCCTCACTCCGGGTAGGTGACGAGGCGGGTGAGGAAACCGAGCAACTGATCGAGCAGCATGCCGATCACGCCGATGAAGAGGATGGCGTTGATCACATTGGCGATCGACAGGTTGTTCCATTCGTTCCACACGAAGTAGCCGATGCCAGTGCCGCCGACCAGCATCTCGGCCGCCACGATCACCAGCCAGGCGATCGACACCGAGATGCGCATGCCGGTGAGGATGGTGGGCGCCGCCGCCGGCAGGATGACGCGGAAGATCTTGCGGAAGGTGCCGACTTCCAGCGTGCGCGCCACGTTCAGCCATTCCTTGCGCACGCTGGCCACCGCGAAGGCCGTGTTCACCAGCATGGGCCAGATCGAACAGATGAAGATGACGAACACCGCCGAGATGTCGCTGTCCTTGATCGTGTAGAGGGCCAGCGGCATCCAGGCGAGCGGCGAGACCGGCCGCATCAGCTGGATGAAGGGATCGAGCGCCTGGCGGAAGATCGGCGACAGGCCGATCAGGAAACCGAGCGGCACAGCGACCAGCACGGCCAGACCGAAGCCGATGCCGACGCGCAGGATCGAATAGGCGAGCTGGGTGCCGATGCCCTGGTCGTTCGGTCCCTTGTAGTAGAAAGGATCGGCGACATGCGCCCAGAGCTTGGCGCCCACCTCGAGCGGGCCCGGCATGGCGGATTTGCCTGCCACTGCCGTCTGGCCCATCAGCTTGGCGTATTCCGGATCGATGTCCTGCGCCGCACCGCCGCCCATGGTGGCGAGTTGCCAGGCCAGCAGGAAGGCGACCAGCAGGGCAACCGACAGGATGGCGGCGCGGACGCGGAAGGACATCTTCATCCGGAAATACCCCTTTGCCTTACGCGCGCTTGATCTTGAACGAGGCGATGTATTCGTCCGGCTTGGCCGGATCGAAGGTCTTGCCCATCACCTTGACCGGCGCATAGGTGGTGCTCGGCGGCGTGAGGCCGACTTCCTTCATCAGCTTGGCCGCGTCGGTGGCGAGGAAGACCTGTTCGGCCACCTGCCTGTAGTTGACCTCGCCCTTGAGCTGGCCCCAGCGCTTCATCTGGGTCAGGATCCAGACGGCGAAGCTGTGCCAGGGGAAGGGCGCGAAATCGATGCGGTCGGGCACCTTCTGCACCTTGCCCAGGCCGTCGGCGAAGGTGCCAGTCAGCACCTGCTCGACCACCGTCACCGGCTGGTTCAGGTAGTTGGCCGGCGCGATGGCTTCAGCGATCTGCTTGCGGTTTTCCGCCTTGGTGGCATAGGCGGTCGCCTCGATGATCGCCTTCAGCAGCGCCTGGTAGGTATTGGGCATGGTGGTGACGAATTCCTGGCTAGCGGCGAAGGCGCAGCAGGGATGGCCGTCCCAGATTTCCTTGGACAGGATGTGGATGAAGCCGACGCCGTCATAGACCGCGCGCTGGTTCACCGGATCGGGCGCGAGGAAGCCGTCGAGGTTGTCGGCGCGCAGGTTGGCCACCATTTCCGGCGGCGGCACGGCGCGGATCTGCACGTCGGCATCCGGGTCGATGCCGTGTTCGGCGAGATAGTAGCGCAGCAGGTAATTGTGCATCGAATAGTCGAAGGGCACGCCGAACTTGAAGCCCTTCCACTGCTTCGGATCGCGCTTGTCCTTGTGCTTCATCGCCAGGGTGATCGCCTGACCGTTGATGTTCTCCACCGCCGGCATGGTGTAGGGGATCGGGTTCGAGCCGGTGCCGGTGGTGATCGCCAGCGGCATGGGCGAGAGCATGTGGGCGGCGTCGTATTCCTTGTTCAGCGCCTTGTCGCGCACCACCGCCCAGCCGGCGGTCTTGATCACTTCCACATTCAGGCCGTGCTTGGAATAGAAGCCCATCGGATGGGCCATGATGATCGGCGTGGCGCAGGTGATCGGGATGAAGCCGACCTTGAGGTCCTTCTTCTCGATGGCGCCGGCCTTGCCCTGGGCGAAGACCTCGCGCGCGGTGGCCAGCGGGAAGACCTGCTCGATGGCGGCCAGCAGCGTGCCGGCGCCGATGGCATGCAGCACGCGGCGGCGGGTCATGTCGTCAGGAATCAGGGCGCGCACCACGGCCTGGTCGACCGCGTTGGTCAGGCGCTTTTCCTCGTCGGCGGCCACTTCGAGCTGCTGCTGGCGCTGCAGCATGGCGAATTCGGCATTGTGCTCGGCCAGCGAGCGATGGGCGCCGCAGGGACAGGCGGAAAGATCGCTCTGGTGATCGAACGGGTTCTTGAACAGTGACATGCTGCCTGCCTCTCCTGTTGCGGTTGCCTCAAGCGGAAATCAGCAAGGAGCGTGCCATGGCGGCAAAAACCACGATTGCCAAGGCTTTGCTGGGCGGGCTACACTACGATTATTCGTAATATACGATTTATCGTAGTCATGATTACGATAAATCGTAGAACACTCGGACCCTGCCATGGACCGCGACACCGCCGATTTCGGCCGCGCCTTCGAGGCCAATCCCCAGGCCATGCTGGCCGTCGACCCGGCGCAGGATCGCATCATCGACGCCAATCCGGCCGCCTGCCGCCTGCTCGGCTATGACCGCGCCGCCTTGTGCGCCCTGAAGATGACCGAACTGCATCCGGGCCAGCGGCCGGCGCTGATCGTCTTCACCGAGGCTGTGGCCGCCAAGGGCCGCTACTGGACCCGCAGCTTAAGCCCGCGCCATGCCGGCGGGCGCGAGGTGAAGGTGGAATATGTCGGCGCGCCGCTGGAAAGCGCGGCAGACCAACCACCGGGTCAACCGCCGCGCCTGCTGCTGATCGCGCAGGACCTGGAGGAGCTGCAGCGCCATACCGTCGACGACGAGGCCGATCATTACGTGCGCGGCGGCCTGGCGGAATGGCAGCGCGTGGAGCGGTTTTTCCGCGACATCGAACGCGAAAACCAGCTGATCCTGCGCGCGGCCGGCGAAGGCATCTATGGCGTGAATGCCGAGGGCAAGACGACGTTCGTCAATCCGGCCGCCGAACGTATGCTGGGCTGGAGCGCCGACGAGCTGGTCGGCAAGGACATCCATTCGATGGTGCATCACAGCCATGCCGACGGCTCGCATTACCACGGCCACGACTGCCCGATCTACGGCGCCTTCCGCGACGGCCATGTGCACACCGTGGACAACGAGGTGTTCTGGCGCCGCGACGGCACGCCCTTCTGGGTCGAGTACACTTCGACGCCGATCCGCGACCGCGGCGCACTGGTGGGCGCGGTGGTGGTATTCCGCGACGTGAGCCTGAAACGCGAGGCCGACGACAAGCTGCGCGCGGCGCTGGATGAAGTGGAAAACCTGCGGCAGAAGCTGGAGCTGGAAAACGCCTATCTGCAGGAGGAAATCCGCGCCGAGAGCAATCATCGCGGCATCATCGGCAAGTCGGCGGCGATCCAGAACATCCTGCGCCAGGTGGAGCTGGTGGCGCCCACCGACGCCACCGTTCTGGTGACCGGCGAGAGCGGTACCGGCAAGGAGCTGATCGCGCGTGCCATCCACGAGGCGAGCAAACGCAGCGACCGCCCGCTGATCCGCGTCAACTGCGCGGCGATCCCACGCGAACTGTTCGAGAGCGAATTTTTTGGCCATGTGCGCGGCGCCTTCACGGGGGCCTTGCGCGACCGCATCGGCCGTTTCGAGTTGGCCGATGGCGGCACGCTGTTCCTCGACGAGGTCGGCGAGATTCCACTGGAGCTGCAGGGCAAGCTGTTGCGCGTGCTGCAGGAAGGCCAGTTCGAGCGCGTGGGCGAGGAGCGCACGCGCCATGTGGATGTGCGCGTGATCGCCGCCACCAACCGCGACCTGAAATCGGAAGTGCGGCTGGGCCGGTTCCGCGAGGACCTGTATTTCCGCCTCAACGTGGTGCCGATCGAATCGGTCAGCCTGCGCGAGCGGCGCGAGGACATTCCGCTGCTGGCGGCGCATTTCCTGCGCGGCGCCAGTCGCAAGCTGAAGACCGGCGGCCTGCGCCTGACCGAAGGCGACGCACGCCGGCTCAGCCATTACGACTGGCCGGGCAATGTGCGTGAACTGGAAAACGTGATCGAGCGCGCCGCCATCCTGGCGCGCGACGGGCGTTTGCGTATCGAGCTGCCGGAGGCAGAGTCACTGCTACGGCCGGCGCCGGCCATGACCGATGCCAATGGCGGGCTGCTGACCGACGAGGAACGACGCGAACGCGACCGCGCCAATATCCGAGCCGCCCTGGCGGCCTGTGGCGGCAAGCTGTTCGGCGCCGATGGGGCCGCAGCCCTGCTGGGCGTGAAACCCACCACGCTGGCCTCGCGCATCAAGGCCCTGGGGATTTCCCGGGCCGCCTTTGCCGAAAAGGCAGGCAGCACCGCACCGCGCCAGCCCTGATTCCGGGCAAACCGCAACAGGTGGTGGCTTCGACTGGCACTCTCACCCTCTTGTCTGCCAAAGCATTAGGCGTTTCACTGGTCGCGCCTTCCCCGGCCGGCTGCCGTTGCCTGCGCATGCTTTCTCCTGCTGCGAGGCGATCATGGCCACCATTCGTCTGGACAAACAGGGCAGGCTGGTTCTGCCCGCCGAACTGATCGGCAGCCATCACTGGCGCGCCGGCACCGAATTCAGCATCGAGGACCGGCCGGAAGGCCTGCTGCTGCGGCCGCTGCGCGCCCATCCCAAATCCACCCGGGCAAAGGCCGACGGCCATCATGGCAGCACGGGGCATGGCAGTATTGGCCGCGACACCGCCCTGGCCGATGCCGTGCGCGACCGTTACGCCAAGCTGGGGCATTGAGCCGGGACGGCATGCGACAGTTTGCCCTAGAGCTATAAGATGCATATTACTTGCATCTTATAGCCGCACGCCTTATCTGATGCTCCGTCTCAACATGACAGGAAACGGAGCTTCCCATGGCCGCCACCGACCGCTATCGCCAGCATCACAGCGAGCTTGATGCGCTGTTCAACAAGGTCGTCAACCAGTTGCACAATCCAGCCGGCGACACATGGGCCCATGACACGACCCGCCTGCTGTCGGAATTCACCGCGCGGCTTTCAACCCACCTGTCGGTCGAAGACAATACGCTGTATCCGAACCTGCTGGCTTCGGGCCATGCCGACCTCGTGCGCATGGCAACGCATTACAAGGCCGAGATGGGGAACCTGTACGGATCGTACATGGATTTCTGGAAACGCTGGCGTTCGGCGGCGCTGCTGCAGAAAGACACCGGCGACTTCCTCAAGGAAGCACGGGCGATCTTTTCCACCCTGCGGGCTCGGATCGAACGCGAGGATCGCGAGCTTTATCCGCTGGCCGACCGGGTCCTGCATTAAAGGATCCGATGACATGATGCGATGCGCGGATCAATACCGCGCATCGCCCATGCAAAACGCCAGCGTCAGGCGGCGTCGCCCAATTCCACGTTCACCAGGTTGACCCAATAGGCCGCGCCGGTGACGAGGATCTGGTCGTTGAAATCGTAATGCGGCGTGTGCACGTAATGGCAGGAGCCATCCTCGATGCTGCCGCCGTTGCCGACCAGGATATAGGCGCCGGGCTTCTGCTCCAGCATGAAGGCGAAATCCTCGGCACCGGTCAGCTTCTCGACATCGCCATCGGTCTTCGCCTCGCCCACGGTCAGCGCCGCAGCCCGCAGCGCCAGCGCGGTCTGCTCGGGCGCGTTCACCAGCGGCGGATAGCGGCGCAGGTAGTGATATTCCACGCTGCAGCCATGGGCCTGGGCGATGCCCTGCGCCACCTCGGCCAGGCGCCGTTCCAGCAGGTCGCGGTCGGCCGGCGTGTAGCTGCGCGCCGTGCCGCGGATCAGGACTTCGGAAGGAATCACGTTGGGTGAGCCATAGGCGCCAGCCGCGACATGCCCCACGCTGATCACGGCAGCATTCTGTGGCGACACATTGCGGCCGATGATGCCCTGGGTGGCGGTGATGAAATTCGCCGCCGGCTGGGTCGGGTCGGTGCCCATCTGCGGCATCGCGCCATGGCCGCCGGTGCCACGGAATTTCACGGTCCAGGTATCCGACGCCGCCATCATCGGGCCCGGCCGGATGGCGAAATGGCCGGTCGGCAGACCGGGCATGTTGTGCATGCCATAGACGGCATCGCAGGGAAATTTCTCGAACAGGCCGTCCTCGATCATCACCCGCGCGCCGGCCTCGCCCTCCTCGGCCGGCTGGAAAATGAAATGCAGCGTGCCGGCGAAATCTGGATTCTGCGCCAGATGCTTGGCCGCGCCGAGCAGCATGGTGGTGTGGCCGTCATGGCCGCAGGCATGCATCTTGCCGTCATGCACGGATTTATGCGCGAAACTGTTCTTTTCCTGCAGGTTCAGCGCATCCATGTCGGCGCGCAGGGCAATCGCCCGCTGGCCCTGGCGTTTGCCTTTCAGGGTGCCGACCACGCCGGTTTTCCCCAAGCCGCGATGGATCGGGATGCCCCATTCGGTGAGCCTGGCCGCCACGATGTCGGCCGTGCGATTCTCCTCGAAGGCGGTTTCCGGATGCTTGTGGATGTCGTGGCGGATCGCGGTGAGTTCCTCGCGATAGGCCTGCATCTCCTTGAGGAGGTCCTTGCTCATGGCGGTTACCTTTTGGTGCGTTGGTTTTTATGGCTGGGAAAGCTGCACCCAGCACAGCACCAAGCCGGCCGGCTGGCAAGAGGACCCGGCCACGAATTGCACCGGTACATTACTTCCTCTGGACTAAAGCCGGTGCCGGCCCCATCATCCGGGCTGCCTGTCCGTCAGGCCGTCCCGAGACAAAAACATAAGAGCCGCCCGCCATGGCCACCCGCAGCCTTTCGCCCCGTATTCCCTTCCATCACGATTCGCTCAGCCAGTGGCAGAGCGTGTCGATCCTGTCCGGCGCCGCCATCATGCTGTCGCTGGCCATGGGCATGCGCCAGAGCCTTGGCCTGTTCATGCAGCCGATCACCCGCGACATCGGCATCTCGGCCGCCGATTTCGCCTTCGCGCTGGCGGTGCAGAATATCGTCTGGGGCATCGCGCAGCCTTTTGCCGGCGCGCTGGTCGACCGCTTCGGCACACGCTTCATCGCGCTGTTCGGCGGCCTGCTCTATGCCGCCGCCCTGATCATCACCGCCTATGCCGATGCCGCCTGGATGATCACGCTAAGCTCGGGCGCCATGATCGGCGTGGCGCTGGCCTGCACCACCTCGGGCATCGCCGCCAAGATCGCCGCCAAGGTGGTGCGGCCGGAACGGCGCAGCCTGGCCTTCGGCCTGGTCTCGGCGGCCGGGTCCATCGGCACCTTCTTCTGCGCGCCGCTGGCCCAGGGCGTGATCCAGTCGAGCGGCTGGCAGATGGCGATGTTTGCCTTCGTGGCTTTGGCCGCCGCGATGCTGCCGGCGGCCCTGATGGGCGGCCGCGCCGACAAGGTGCCGGTCGGCGGCCCTGCCGGCGGTCAGGCCGAAACGATGCGCAGCACGCTGGCCGAGGCGCGGCGCCATGGCGGCTATATCGTGATGGCCGCGGCCTTTTTCGTCTGCGGCCTGCAGCTGGTGTTCCTTACCACCCACCTGCCCACCTTCCTGGCCGATTGCGGCGCCGACCCGATGCTGGGCGCGCAGGCCCTGGCGGTGATCGGCGCCTTCAACGTGTTCGGCTCGTGGCTGTTCGGCTGGCTGGGCGACCGCTATCACAAGCCGATGCTGCTGGGCCTGATCTACATCGCGCGTTCGGTGGCCATCGCGCTGTATTTCATGATGCCGGTCAGCAGCGCCTCCACGCTGGTCTTCGCCGCCGTGATGGGCACGCTGTGGCTGGGCGTGATTCCGCTGGTCAACGGCCTGGTGGCGCAGATCTTCGGCATCCGTTATCTCGCCACGCTGACCGGCATCGCCTTTTTCAGCCACCAGGTAGGCAGCTTCCTGGGCGCCTGGGCCGGCGGCGTGATCTATGACGCGCTGGGCTCCTACACGCTGGCCTGGCAGCTGGCCGCCGGCATCGGTGCCGCCGCCGGCGTGATGCAGCTGTTCATGAACACGCGGCCGACCGAACGTGTGCTGGCCGCGCAGCGCGAGGCGGTGGCCGCGGAGTGATCCGCGGCCGCGCGCCCGCTGCTAGTGGCGGGTGAAGAGGCGCCACATCGTCAGCAGCGTGGTGAGCGCGGCTCCCGTGACCAGGCCGATCCACAGCCCGGTCACGCCCAGGTTCTGAATCTCGCAAAGCCAGATGCCGAGCGGTGCGCCGATCACCCAGTAGGAGACGAGCTTGAACGTCATCGTCGCGGCGGTATCCTTGCGGCCGCGCAGCAGCCCCAGTGCCGCCAGCCCGGGATAGACGATCAGTTCCAGCAACCCGAGCAGGAGCAGAAGACCCACCGCAACCTTGGCCGCGGCAATCCCCGCAGCACTGGAATCGAAGAACCAGACAGCCAGCGGTTCTGCGCTGACAGCCATCAATGCGAACAGCGCCGCGCCAGCCGTCAGCGATATGAGAAGGCTGCTGGTTACGACCGCCCGGGCAATCGCCGCATCCTCCAGTGTCGCCGCCCGCGCCATGCGCACCATGGCGGCCTGAAGCATGGCTGCCGATCCGGCATAGAGGATGCCCGACAGCCGAAGCGTCAGCGTATGGGCCGCGACATCGGCCGCGCTGAGCGCCGCCGCATAGAGTGTCACCGCCAGGAAGATGCCGGTCTCGGTCAGCATCGTCACGCCGATGGGAAGGCCGACGCGCAGCACGGCACCCAGGCCATGGTGCTCGACCGCTGCGCCGGCCGGGGCTGCCGCCGGCATCGCCGCAGTGGCGGTGGCCCGCCGCGCCACGAACAGCAGCGCCGCAAGGGTTGCGGCTGCGACCAGCAGGGTAGACAGGCCCGCGCCGGTCGGGCCGAAGGCGGGAATCGGTCCTGCGCCCATCATCAGCACATAATTGGCGACCGCATTCAGCGGCAGCATCACCATCGTGACATTGAGAAAGACCTTCGGCTTCTCCGCCGCCGTGAGGACCGTGCGGTAGAGCGTGACGCCCAGCATGGGGATGAGCGTCAGCGCCATGCTGCGTGTGTATCCCGTACCCTCATCGAGCAGGCCGCGCCCGAGACCGAGATACTCCAGCCAGGCCGGCGCGAACCAGACCGCCGGAAGCGACAGGAGCGCCAGCAGGGCGACCATGATCCAGCCGGTGCGCTCGAGCTTGGCGCGGGAAACCGAATCGGCCCGCGTGACCGCCGCCGTATAGAAGGGCGCCAGACCGCCGAGCGTTCCGGCACAGAAATAGAAGATGATGGAATAGAGGTCGCTGCCGACCGCCACCGCGGCCAACGCCTCGGCGCCGAACAGCCACGACACCATCAGCGTGTCGGTCACGCTCATGCCCATGTTGACCAGGGCGATCAGCGCAATCGGCAGAGCCAGCCGGAGCAGCGACCGGCCTTCTTCAAGGCGCAGCGTCCAACCCGATGCTGTCGCGGGGATGGCGGTGGATGCGAACCCGACGTCTGCGGTCGACATGAAATCACTCCTGCATGTTGATGATGACGAACGGGATTCGGCGGCCGCGGCGTGACACGCGGCCGCCGGTCATCGGCGATCCCTGTTTCAGAGATCCCTGAGACGCCGTTCCGCGATCCAGAAGGGTCGCGTGGCTTCGTAATGCGCGGCGACAGGATCGATCCCCGCATCACGCAGGGTGCGGGGATCGATCCGCGCCAGCACCCGGCGCGCCCGGATGCGCCGGTGCCGCACGCGCAAGGCCTGGGTCACGCGGGTCAGCCAGCCGGTCTGGCGGTCTTCGGTACGCCGACCGAAAGCCGCCCAAAGGATGGCCTGCATGTTCAGCGCCGCAGTTCCAGGATCAGGTTGAAGGGCGTTGCCGTGGCGCGACGGAACTGCGTGAAGCCATTGGCGTGCGCGAGTTCCGATAGCCGGCCTTCGCCGGCCTGCGCGCCCAGCACGTGGCTGCCGTTTTCCGAAATCGCATGGGCGCAGCACAGGGCGGTGGAGCCGGCATAGTACATGCGGCCGATCGGGTTGAGGTTGTCTTCCACCTTGTCGTTGGCGAAGGGTTCGACCAGCATCACCGTGCCGTCCGGCGCCAGGCTTTTGGCGGCATGGCGCAGGGCCACATCGGGATGGCCCATGTCGTGCAGCGCATCGAAGAAGCAGATCAGGTCGAAGCCCGACGACGCATAGTCGCCGGCCTTGGCGACCTCGAAGGTGACGCGGTCGGCCACGCCGGCCTTCTTCGCATTCTCGCGCGCCGCCTCGATCGAGCCTTCATGCACATCGAAGCCCCAAAAGTGCGACTTCGGAAAAGCCTGCGCCATGATGATGGCGGAATGGCCGTGGCCGCAGCCCACATCGGCCACCTTCGCGCCGGCCTCAAGCTTGGGCACCACGCCCTCCAGCGCGGGCAGCCATTCCGGCACCAGATGGGCCTGGTAGCCGTTGCGGAAAAAAGCGGCCACGCCGCAATAGAGACGATGATGGTGATCGCCCCAGGCCACGCCCTTGCCGGTCTTGATGGCCGCGATGGTCTTGGCCTCGTCGAACCACAGCGAGGCCGCCACTTCCCAGGCATTGGGAATGAAGACCGGGCTGCTTTCTTCGGCCAGCATCATCGCCTGCTCGGGCGACAGCTCGTATTTCTGCTCGGCCGCGTGATAAACCACGTAACCGCCGGCGGCATTGCAGTTCAGCCACTCGCGCACATAGCGCTCGGCGCAACCGGCGCGCTTGGCCACCTCCTCCGAGGTGAGCGGGCCGGCGCCGGCCATGGCCTTGTAGAGGCCGAGCTTGTGGCCGATGCTGATCATCACGCCGCCGTTACTGGCCGACATATCGGCCACAGCCATGCCGACCAGCGCATGCAGCTTGTCCTGATTGATGTTGATCGCGTTCATTACCGTCACCTGATGCGTAAATTACTTCGGGGGAATGGGGTTCAGCGCCCGCTTGCGGGTCGGCGGCACATTGACGGTTGCCGGTCGCGCTGTTGAGAGCGTAACTTGTCAATACCGGTTCAAACGTGCCATCGGTGCCGGAATGTCGTCTCCGCCAACCCTTCATGTCAGCCTGATCGCCATGCCCGAGGCTTCGGTTTCGGTGCTCTACGGGCTTTACGACCTGCTGAATGCCTTCCGCACCATGCAGGGCATCATCGATTCGGCGACGAACTACCCGCCCTTCGAAGTCGAGATCGTGGGCGAAGAAGCCGGCGAGCAGCGCCTGGCCGGCGATACGTTGACCCATGTGCACCGTTCCATCGCGGAGGTGCCGGCCACCGACATCATCATCGTACCCGCCCTGGTGCTGGAGAAATGGCAGACCGGTCGCTATCCCGCGCTGGTGACCTGGCTGAAGCAGCGATACGACGACGGCGCCATCCTGTGTTCCGCCTGCTCCGGCATCTTCCTGCTGGCCGAGACCGGCTTGTTCGATGGCCGCCAGAGCACGATCCACTGGGTCTACAGCCGGCATTTCCAGAAGGTGTTTCCCAATATTCCGCTCAGCCCGGAGAAGACCCTGGTGGTGGCCGGCGACCGCGAGCAGTTCGTCTCTTGCGGTGCCTCGATGTCGTGGCACGATCTGGGCCTCTACCTGATCGCGCGCCACGTCAACCCGGCCGCCGCCCAGGCGGTGGCGCGCTTCTTCGCCCTGCAATGGCATCGCGACGGCCTGGCGCCCTTCATCGCGTTCGAAGGCCGGCGCGACCATGGCGATGCCGCGGTCCTGACGGCGCAGACCTGGCTGGCGACGCATTACTCCGTGGCCGACCCCGTCGAGCAGATGGTGCGGCAATCGGGGCTGGCCACGCGCACCTTCAAGCGCCGCTTCACCAATGCCACCGGCCATGCCCCGCTGGATTACGTGCAGCGCCTGCGCATCGAAGAGGCCAAGCGCCGGCTGGAGCGCACCGGCGAATCGGTGGATGAGATCGGCTGGCAGGTCGGCTATGAGGAACCGGCGTTTTTCCGCCGCCTGTTCAAGCGCGTCACCGGCCTGTCGCCCAGCAGCTACCGCCGCCAGTTCCAGGTGCCCGACTATTCCGCGCGCGATACCGCGCCGAAGCAGGACTAGCCTGGAATTGCTGTGGTCCGGATTGGTCCGCGCCGGCATTGACGCTACGGCGGTTGCATCGACCGCCGCGCGGACTAGATTGCGCCAAAGCGTATTTCCGGGAGGAAAAGAAAAATGGCCGCACCGATTCTGTTTCCCGCCACCCTGGCCGGCAGCCTGCCGAAACCCTTCTGGCTGGCCGAGACCAATAAGCTGTGGCCGCAATGGCAGCAGAGCGGCGAAGCGCTGGGAACCGCCAAGCGCGACGCCACGCTTTTGTGGATCAAGCGGCAGGAGGATGCCGGGTTAAGCGTGATCGGCGATGGCGAGATGTCGCGCCAGCATTTTGTGCACGGTTTCGTCGAGAATGTGGACGGCATCGACCGTGCCCACAAGGTGGAGATCGGCATCCGCGCCGACCGCTACAAGGCGATGGTGCCGCAGGTGGTGGGCGAGCTTAAATTGAAAGGCCGCGCGCATCCCTGGGAAGGCAAATTCCTGCGCGCCCATACCAAACTGCCCATCAAGTTCACTCTGCCCGGCCCGATGACCATCATGGATACGGTGGCCGACCGCCATTACGGCGACCGGGTGAAATGCGCCATGGCCTTCGCCGCCCTGCTGAACCAGGAAGCGAAAGCCCTGGAAGCCGAGGGCGTCGACATCATCCAGTTCGACGAACCCGCCTTCAACGCCTATACGAAGGAAGCCGCCGAATGGGGCATCGACGCGCTGCACCGCGCCATCGACGGCCTGAAGACAAAAACCGCCGTGCATATCTGCTACGGCTACGGCATCAAGGCCAATATCGACTGGAAGCAGAGCTTAGGGTCCGAATGGCGCCAGTATGAGGATTTTTTCCCGGCGCTGGCGAAAAGCCGCATCCACCAGGTGTCGCTGGAATGCTTCAATTCCCGCGTGCCGCCGCATCTGATGAAACTCCTTGAGGGCAAGGAGGTAATGGTGGGCGTGATCGACGTGGCGAGCGACGCCATCGAGACGCCGCAGCAGATCGCCGAGACGATCAAGACGGCGATGCAGTATGTGCCCAAGGAACGCATCATCCCCTGCACCAATTGCGGCCTGGCGCCGCTGTCGCGCGAGGTGGCGATTGCGAAGGTGGCGGCTTTGGGCGAGGGTACGAAACTGGCGCGGCAGATGTTCGGGTGAAGCCTGTTAATTACGTCACGTAGATTCCGCACAAGAACATGTTGATCGACTGACCGTCGTCGGAGAGCGGCAGGATCAGGCGCTCGTAATGCCAGTAGGTATTGTCGCGCGCCAGCAGCTTCACATGGTCGCAGCGTGGCCGCCGGTCGGTCAGCGCCGCGCGATACTGTTCCTCCACCATGGTGGCGACCTCGGGTGTCTTGATGTCGCGCGGCGATTTCCCGGTCAGGTTCTGGCCGTGGATCTCGTCGACAGTGCTGCCCGACAGGCGGTAGCGGAAATGCGGCGCCTCGGCCAGCACCTCGATGATGAAGATGTTGGGTAGCATGTCGCGCAGGTCCAGAGGATCGATGTCGGCGCGGGCAGGAAACGGTCGCGTGTGGCGCTTGGTTTCCCAATAATCGTGCAGGCGCAGAAGATTCGCCTTGCAGGGCTGCTTGCCGGCAGCGATGCAGCGGCGGCAAAGCGTGGCAGTACTGGCGTCGAAAGGCGGCATGGCAATGCAAAAGCCGGTTAGCCGCGCGACAGGCGAAAGAAACCGACAATGCCACTGAGCTGGCGCGCCAGATCGGCCAGCGTGCGCGCCGAGGCCGAGGTTTCCTCGACCAAAGCGCTGTTGCGCTGGGTCATCTGGTCCAGGCTGGCGACGGCAGTATTGGCTTCGTCCAGGCTGCGCGACTGTTCGGCCGAGGCCGCCGCGATCTCGGCCACGATGTCGCTGGCTTTCTTCACCGCATTGACGATGTCGCCCAGCGAGGCGCCGGCGCGGTTGACCAGCTCGGCGCCCGTCCTCACCTCCGCGCCCGATTCCGCGATCAGCGCCTTGATGTCTTTGCTGGCATTGGCGCTACGCTGGGCCAGGGCGCGCACCTCCTGCGCCACCACCGCAAAACCTTTTCCGGCCTCTCCCGCGCGAGCCGCCTCCACCGAAGCGTTCAGCGCCAGCAGGTTGGTCTGGAACGCGATCTCGTCGATCAGGCCGACGATATCGCCGATCTTCGCCGCGCTCTGCTCGATGCGGCCCATGGCCTGTACGGCCTGCTGCACCACGGCGCCGCCGGTCTCGGCCGTGTCGCGCGCCGCCACCGTAAGCTGGCTGGCGGCCTGGGCATTGTCGGCGGTCTGCCGCACGGTCGCGGTGATCTGGTGCATGGCCGCCGCCGTCTGCTCCAGCGTGGCGGCCTGGCTTTCGGTGCGGCCGGCAAGATCGCGGCTGCCCTCGTCGATCTGGTCGGCCGCCATCTGCACGGCCTCGGCCGCGCGGCCAAGCTGCTGCGCCACGTCGCGCAGAGCCGCAATGGTGCGATTGGTATCCTGCTGCACGGTGGCGAAGACGCCCTGGTAGTCGCCCTGCATTTCCTTGCTGAGGTCGCCGCCGGCCATCGCCGCGATGACGCGCGCCACCTCGCCGAAGGCCGTGCCGGTGCGCTCCACCAGCATGTTGATGCCCTCGGCCAGGCGGCGCATGAAACCGTCCTTGCCATCCAGGCTGAGGCGACCGCCCAGATCGCCGGCGGCAGCAGCCGTCACCAGTTCGGCCACCTCGGCCTGCAGCCGCGCGGTTTCCTCCGCGCCGGCCTCCATGGTCTGGCGCGCGCCGTTGATGATATCGGCGCCGCCGCGGAAATTCCCCACCATGCCCTGGGGCAGGAAGGGACGGAAATACTTGCCCTGCGCGGCAAACGACAGCGAGGCGCCGGATTCGCGGATATAGGCATCGGTGAGATCGAGCAGGCGGTTGAAGGCCGCCAGCGTGGGAGCTAGGTCGCCATACTCCTTCAGATGCAGGATGCGCCCCGACATGTCGCCCTGCGCCGCCCTGGCGCAGATCGCATCGATCTGTGCCAACGCCTTCCGGTGTCGCGACGCGGCCAGCAGCATTTTATCCCCCTGGTTTATGTGATCAGGCCTGCACGGCCAATCCCAGTATGAAACGGTCGTAATCCAGGCCGCGCGCCTGCAGCGCGCTTTCGATCATGGCGAGGCCGGCCTGCATGCCCTGCTTGCGGTCGGCCACACGCTCCTCCGCTTCGCAGACCTGGCGATACAGCGGCTCGATCACCGCAAGCGCGCTGCGGCCCGGCACGCGGCGATTGGAATGGAAACCATCCACATTGCCCTGCAGGTCGCGACTGGGCGTGACATGGGCGAGCACCCAGTAATGATCGCCGTTCTTGGCCAGGTTCTTCACATAGGCGAAGATTTCATCGCCATCGCGAATGCGCTGCCAGAGCAGATGGAACACGGCGCGCGGCATTTCCGGATGGCGCACGATGGAATGCGGCTGGCCGAGGACTTCCTCTTCCTCGTAGAGGCCGACCTGGCAGAAGATATCGTTGACGTAAGTGATGCGCCCTTTCAGATCCGTCTTGCTGACGATGATCTGGTTCTCGGCGAATTGCCGCTCTCGCCCGGTTGGCTCCGGCCGCTGCATTTCCACCTCCCCCCGAAGGTTGAATACTGCGCTATTAGTCTCAGCAGGAGATTGTTCTGGCAAGAATAATTTATGTTTAAAACATCACTTAAGCTATTGAGTCGATAATAGAATTTACGCGAATTTGTCTTAAATCATTTTCGATTCCGTCGCGTATTCCGGGAAAAACAACCCATTTTGTCCACACAACGAAAAAGGCCCGGTGTTTCCACCGGGCCTTTCCGTGGGCCACGCCCCACGCTTCAGGCAGCCGGCTTCTTGATCGTGGCCTGCTGCGCGAAGTAGCTGGTCATCAGGTTCTTGTAGTCGGGGATATGGTCGGCGAGCAGCTTGGCCAGACCTTCGATGTCATTGCGCCAGTCGCGATGCAGCTCGCAGGCGACACCAAACCAGTTCATCAACTGGGCGCCGGCCTGGCTCATGCGATTCCAGGCAGCCTGCTGGGCGATCTCGTTGAAGGTACCCGAGGCATCGGTCACCACGAAGACGTCGAAGTCTTCGGCGAGCGCCGAGAGTGCGGGGAACGCCACGCAGACTTCGGTGACGACGCCGGCGATGATGAGTTGCTTGCGGCCCGTCGCTTTCACGGCTTTCACAAAATCCTCGTTGTCCCAGGCGTTGATATTGCCCGGACGGGCGATATAAGGCGCATCGGGGAACATCGCCTTCAGTTCCGGCATCAGCGGGCCGTTCGGGCCGCTTTCGAAACTGGTGGTCAGGATGGTCGGCAGATTGAAGAATTTTGCGAGATCGGCCACCGCCAGCACGTTGTTGCGGAATTTGTCGGGGTCGATGTCGCGCACCAGCGACAGCAGACCGGCCTGGTGGTCCACCAGCAGGACAACGGCATTGTCCTTGTCGAGGCGGTTGTAGCTCTTCGGGGAGATGGTCTGGATGGTCATGGTCGTGGGTCCTTGCGTGGAGGAGTGGGTTATCCGTCACCGGTGTCGTCCGGTGAGATGGAAGCTACTCGACACCATCCGGCCCGATTAGGCGGGTCGTTTCGGACTCACTGTCCGCCCAGGCCGAACAATCAAGGACGTCAAGATTTCTTCGTTTGGGCCGCTTTTTTGCGGATTTTCGCGCGGCCGGCACCCGATTTGGGCCCTGCTGCCATCCAGGGCGGCGTGCCGGCAAAGGCCGCGACCAGATGGTCGACGATGGCGCGCAGCTTGCGCGGCATATGGCGGGTCGGCGGATAGACGGCGTAGATCCCATAGGATGTCGGCATGGCCT
Source organism: Ferrovibrio sp. (assembly GCF_046297595.1). Lineage (GTDB taxonomy): Bacteria > Pseudomonadota > Alphaproteobacteria > Ferrovibrionales > Ferrovibrionaceae > Ferrovibrio. The sequence goes on along the minus strand of NZ_JBKBHT010000002.1, from coordinate 423,064 downwards.
CGGGCAGGACCTCGATCAGCGCGCCGCTGCGCAGGGCATCAGCGACGATGAAGCGCGGCAGCACGGTGATGCCCAGGCCGGCAATCGCCATGTCGCGCATCGCCTCGCCGTTATTGGCGACGAGGCGGCTGCGGGTTTCGACCACGCGCATGTCACCCCCTGGGTTGGCCGGCTCGAACCGCCAGAGCCGGCCGGTATGCGTGTTGGCATAATCGATCGTGGCGTGATGGGAAAGATCCTCCACGCTTTTCGGCAGGCCATGCTGTTTTGCGTAAGCCGGGCTGCAGCAGACCACACGCTCACTCTCGCAGAGCTTGCGCGCCATCAATGACGAATCATCAAGATTTCCGATGCGCACGGCGAGATCGTAACCAGCCCCTATGATGTCAACGGCGCGATCATCAAAATCCAGTGCAATCTCCAGTTCGGGGTGGGCCTTGGCAAAGCCGCTGATCATCGGCGTGAGATAGGCCACGCCAAAACTGACCGGCGCCGTCATGCGCAGGCGGCCAGTCAGCGGCCCGTCCTTGGCAGCGGCAGCATCCACTGCCTCTTCCACCCCCTGGACCAGTGGCGCCAACGTCTCAAAAAGTTCGATGCCGCGATCCGTTGGCGTCACGCTGCGCGTGGTTCGGCGCAGCAGTTCGACGCCCAAGGCATTCTCAAGATTGCGCACCCGGTCGCTGACCACGGATTTCGACAGCGCCAGCCGCGCGGCGGCGGCGGTGAAGCTGCCGGCCTTCACGACTTCGATGAAGGCGAGAATATCTTCGTAGCGCTGGATCATCGGCAGAATCTAGACGAGCCACGCACAACGAAAAAGGCCCGGTGTTTCCACCGGGCCTTTCCGTTCCAGTGCAGGACTGATGGGCAGCGGACTTAGAAGTCCATGCCACCCATGCCGCCCATGCCACCCATGCCGCCGGGGGCGCCGGCCGGGGCCTTCGGCTCCGGCTTGTCGGCCACCATGGCTTCGGTGGTGATCAGGAGGGCAGCAACCGAAGCCGCACCCTGCAGGGCGACGCGCACGACCTTGGCCGGGTCGATCACGCCGGCCTTGACCAGGTCGACATATTCTTCGGTCTGGGCGTTGAAGCCCCAGTTGGTGTCCTTCGACTCCAGCAGCTTGCCGGCAACCACCGCACCGTCGACGCCGGAATTCTCGGCGATCTGACGGACCGGCGCCTGCAGGGCGCGGCGGATGATCTCGACGCCATGCTTCTGGTCGCCGTTCTCAACCTTCACCTTCTCGATGGCGCGGGTGGCATAGAGCAGGGCGGTGCCGCCGCCCGGAACGATGCCTTCCTCGACCGCGGCGCGGGTGGCGTGCAGGGCGTCGTCAACGCGATCCTTGCGCTCCTTCACCTCGACCTCGGTGGCGCCGCCGACCTTGATGACGGCCACGCCGCCAGCCAGCTTGGCCAGACGCTCCTGCAGCTTCTCGCGGTCGTAGTCCGAGGAGGTCTCCTCGATCTGCGCCTTGATCTGCGCGCAACGGGCGTCGATGTCCTTCTTCTTGCCGGCGCCGCCGACAACAGTGGTGTTCTCCTTGTCGATGGTCACCTTCTTGGCGGTGCCCAGCATCTGCAGGGTGACCGACTCAAGCTTGATGCCCAGGTCTTCGGAGATCAGCTGGCCGCCGGTCAGGATGGCGATGTCTTCCAGCATGGCCTTGCGGCGGTCGCCGAAGCCCGGCGCCTTCACGGCGGCAACCTTCAGGCCGCCGCGCAGCTTGTTGACCACCAGGGTGGCCAGAGCCTCGCCTTCCACGTCTTCCGCGATGATCAGCAGCGGACGGCCGGTCTGCACCACGGCTTCCAGAACCGGGAGCATGGCCTGCAGGCCCGACAGCTTCTTCTCGTGCAGCAGGATGTAGGGGTTCTCCATCTCGCAGAGCATCTTCTCCGCGTTGGTGATGAAGTACGGCGACAGGTAGCCGCGGTCGAACTGCATGCCCTCGACGACGTCCAGCTCGGTCTCCAAGCTCTTGGCCTCTTCAACCGTGATCACGCCCTCGTTGCCGACCTTTTCCATCGCCTTGGCGATCATGTTGCCGATTTCGGCATCGCCATTGGCCGAGATGGTGCCGACCTGGGCGATTTCCTTGGCGCCGGCGATCTTCTTGGCGCGGGACTTCACGTCCTCGATCACCTTCTCGACCGCGAGGTCGATGCCGCGCTTCAGGTCCATCGGGTTCATGCCGGCGGCAACGGCCTTGGCGCCTTCGCGCACGATGGCCTGGGCCAGCACGGTGGCGGTGGTGGTGCCGTCGCCGGCCTGGTCGTTCGCCTTCGAGGCCACTTCGCGCACCATCTGGGCGCCCATGTTCTCGAACTTGTCGGACAGTTCGATCTCCTTGGCGACGGTGACGCCGTCCTTGGTGATGCGCGGCGCGCCGAACGACTTGTCGATCACGACGTTGCGGCCCTTCGGGCCCAGCGTCACCTTGACGGCATCGGCGAGGATGTCGACGCCGCGCAGCATCTTGCCACGGGCTTCGGCGCCGAACTTGACGTCTTTAGCAGCCATTGCTGTTTCTCCTTGAAATGTCTGTCTGATGGATAGGCGCTATCAAGCGGCCTTGGACTTCTTGGCGGGGGTGCCTTCGATGATGCCCATGATGTCGGATTCCTTCATGATCAGGAGATCCTCGCCATCGAGCTTCACCTCAGTGCCCGACCACTTGCCGAACAGCACGCGGTCGCCGACCTTGACGTCGAGCGGCTGCACCTTGCCATTCTCGTCGCGGGCGCCGGCGCCGACGGCGATGATCTCGCCCTGCATCGGCTTTTCCTTGGCGCTGTCGGGAATGATGATGCCGCCGGCGGTGCGCTCTTCTTCAGCAACGCGCTTCACCACCACGCGGTCATGCAGCGGACGAAACTTCATGCGATCCTCCTTGAGTGTTGTCGCATAGATCAGGGTCAGAATTTCGTACAATCTAGCGAAATCAATGGTTTAGAAGTAATTTCGCCCGATTGTTAGCACTCTCGCTCGGAGAGCGCCAGACACTTAAGCAGCCCGCCACGCTCCGTCAAGGGAGGGTTGCCCGGATTCCGCCATAATTTTTCTCTGGCCGGCCCGGGTGTTAACGCGGCCGGCCCTGCCGGATAGCTTGAGCGGGGACACAGCTCCCGCTCAGACCGCCACCGTTCAGTAGGAAGCCGCATGACCGCCGGGACCAGCCTGCCCTTCGCCGACCTGATGGGCCTGACCATCACTTCGGCAGGCCCAGACGGGGTGACCGCCGAACTGCCGGTGCGGCCCGATCTGTGTACCCGCCCCGCCGTGCTGCATGGCGGGGCGGTGATGGCCTTTGCCGACACCCTGGGCGCGGTGGCCACCATGGCCTGGCTGAAGGCCAATCTGGGCGAGGGCTGGGGCACCACCACGATCGAGAGCAAGACCAATTTCCTGGCCGCCATTCCGGCCGGCGAAACCGCCCATGCCGAATGCACGCCGATCCATCGCGGCCGCACCACGCAGGTGTGGCAGACGAAAATCAGCCGGGCCGACGGCAAACTCGCCGCCATCGTGACACAGACGCAGCTCGTGCTGGCGCCGCGTGCGTAAACAGACTAAGCGGAAGACATGACAACTACTCTCGCCGACCTGCCCACGCCATCGCTGATCCTCGACCGGCAAAGGCTGCTGAACAACATCGCCCGCATGCAGGCCCGCGCCCGCGACCTGGGCGTCATTTTGCGGCCGCATCTGAAGACGGCGAAATCGGCGAAAGTGGCCGAACTGGCCGTGGGCAAAGACGGCCCGCTTACCGTCTCTACGCTGGCCGAGGCGGCCTATTTCGCCAAAGCCGGCTTCACCGACATAACCTATGCCGTGCCGATGGCGCCGGCGAAACTGGCGCAGGCGGCGGCCATCATGCGCGACGCGCCGGGCCTGAAGCTGATCACCGACAACCTGGACGTGGCGCGCGCCGTGGTCGAACAGGGCCGCGCGCTGGGCGTGACATTCGCCGTGCTGATCAAGATCGATTGCGGCCTGGGCCGCGCCGGCATCGCGCCGGACAGCGATCTGCTGCTGCCCCTGGCCAAGGCCCTGTCGCAACCGGGCGCGACGCTTGCCGGCGTGCTGACCCATGCGGGCCATTCCTATCACGCGAAAAGCATCCCGGAGATCGAGCGCATTGCCGAGGAAGAACGCCAGGCCGTGCTGCTGGCGGCTTCGCGCCTGCGGGCAGCGGGGCATGACTGCGCCATCGTCTCGGTGGGCTCGACACCGACGGCGCTGTTTGCGAAGACGCTGGACGGCGTGACCGAGATGCGGCCGGGCAATTTCGTGTTCTTCGACCTGTTCCAGGCCGGTCTGGGCTGCTGCGGCATGGAAGATATCGCTGTCAGCGTGCTGGCCAGCGTGGTGAGCCATCATCATGGCCGCAACCATCTGCTGATCGATGCCGGTGGACTGGCGCTTTCCAAGGATACCGGCGCCAACGAACATGCGCCGGGCACCGGTTATGGCCGGGTCTGCCGGCCCGATGGTTCGCTGCCCCTGCCCGGTCTGGCCATTCATGATGTACACCAGGAACATGGGCTGGTTGGCACAGGTCGGAACGGGCCGGTGGATTTCGCCGCCCATCCGCCGGGCAGCCGCCTGCGCGTGCTGCCCAACCATGTCTGCATGACCGGCGCGATGTATGACCGCTATCACGTGGTGGATGGCAGCCGCGATGCGGGTGGTAACCCCGTGGTGATCGCCGAATGGGACCGGATAAACGGCTGGTGATCAAAAAGATACGTTGCCAGGGGGGCGCTTTTTCCGGTTGAGTTGGCGCGGGGGGCTTTCCAGCCGATGACCGACTCATATCCGCCGATGGCCGGCCAGACCACGCAGGAACCGGGCATGTCCAGCATGCCGCGTAGCCGGCACCACGATCCGGTGCTGGGCAGCTTCCGTCAGGTGGTGCCGATCAATGCCGCCGTCACGCTGATCAATGTGTCGGCCCTGGCCCTGCTGCTGTCCAACGCGATACCGGGCCAATGGCTGCTCGGCTGGTGGCTGCTGCATTCCATCCCCGCCATCTACATGCTCTACCGCTGGCTCGCGCGACCGCGCCGAGCTACACCGGCCGCCGGCGCAGGGCCGCGGCGCATGCGCCAGTACGATACTGTCGTCGCGGCGATTTCCGGATCGAGCTGGGGCGTGGCGGCCCTGTTCCTGCCGCTCTTAAGCGAGCAGCAGCAGTTGCTGGTGATCATGGTGGCGGCCGGCATGATCGCCGGATCGGCCGCGACACTGGCCGTGGTGCCGAATGCCGCCGCCGCCTTCATGACGCTGACAGCCGCGCCCTACATCGTGTTTTTCATCCACCAGGGCAGCGTGGTCAGCCTGGCGATGGCGGTGCTGTCGATCCTCTATGTCGGCGCCATGGTGCTGACCAACCGGATCGTCAACGGCGTGATCCGCCGCAACCGCCGACTATACGAGGAAAACCACGCCCTCTACGACCGCATCCGCGCCGCCCAGGCCGAACTGCTCGATATTGCGGAAAGCACGGAGGCCTTCGCCTTCCTCGACGCCCAGGGACACCTGATGTTGTGGAACCGCCGCCTGCCCGACCTGCTCGGCATCGATGCGGCTCAGCTGGAGCGCGGCGCCGATTTCGAGACGTTGCTGCGGCGCGCCGGCCTGCCCGACCTGCTGCTGACCAGCGAAATCGCCGGCGGCCTGCTGCAGCTGCCGAACGGCCGCTGGGTGCAAGTCGGCCGCCGCGTCACGCCGCAGGGTGACCGCGCACTTATCTTGAGCGATATGACCGAACAGCAGCAGGCCAGCGCCCAGCTACAGGCTCAGAATGCCCGGCTGGAGGAACTGTTCCGCCAAGTCAGCCAGGCGCGCGATGCTGCTTTACGCGCCAGCCAGGCCAAGTCGATCTTCCTGGCCAACATGAGCCACGAACTGCGCACGCCGCTGAATGCCATCATCGGCTTTTCCGACATCGTGCAGAAGAAGATGTTCGGGGCCACTTCGCCGAAATACGATGAATACCTGAACGACATCAACGGCAGCGCGCGGCACCTGCTGGCAGTGATCGACGACATCCTCGACCTGGCCCGTATCGAGGCCAACCAGATCGTGCTGCATGAAAGCGACGTGATGCTGGACGAGGAAATACCGGTCTGCGCCCGGCTCGCCGCATCGCATTACGGCCGCCCCGCCCATGCCGTGACCGTGAACCTGCCCGATACGCTGCCGCCCCTGCATGCCGATGCCCGCCTGATCCGGCAGGTCCTGATCAATCTGGTCGGCAATGCGCTGAAATTCTCGCCCACCGGCATGACGGTGGAGGTCGGCGCCCGGCTGGATGCGCAGAGCAACGAGATTTCGCTCTGGGTACAGGACCATGGCATCGGCATCGCGCCGCAGGACCAGGCCCGCATCTTCGATCCCTTCGAACAGGCCGATACCCAGCTCAGCCGTAACTACGGCGGCGTCGGCCTGGGCCTGTCGCTGGTGCGCGCCTTCGTGCAGGCCCACAAGGGCCGCATCGGCATCGACAGCGCGCCGGGTAAGGGCACGCGGATCACGGCCACCTTCCCCGCCGAACGCACCGGCGCAGCCTGAATTTATGCAGAATCCGGGCAAAAGACATTAAATTGCGGTTATACCCGCACGGCGCATTGGACGCCGGACATGATTTCAGGTTGATTGGGGGTGAAGACTTTCCAACCAGCCATGCCGAATTCCTCCTTTCATAACACGCCCCCCGACTCCCCTGGCGGCGTGAATGACCTGTCTGCCGGGCCACAAGGCGCTGCAGCGCTGCAGTCGGCTGAGTTAGCATCGGACGAGCCGGGATCAGGCGCGCCGTTTCATGCCAGCTTCCAGATGGTGCTGCTGATCTATGCCGGCACCACGGTCGTTTTTCCCTCCATAACCAGCCTGCTGCTGTGGCAGCAGACCCGTGCCGAATGGATTCCAGGCTGGTGGCTGCTGCATGTGCTGGCCGCCGTCATCATCGTGTTCGACTGGTTCCTGCGCGGACACCAGCGGCCAGAAGCACCGCCGCGCTGGCAACGGTCGCTGGACATCGCCGTGGCAGGTTTTTCCGGCCTGGTCTGGGGCGCCGCCGCTTTGGCCATGCCACAGCTCGACACGCCCAGCCAGCTGCTGCTGGTGGCAGTGATCGCGGGCGTGATCGGCGGCTCCGCCCCGGCACTGGCGCTGATGCCCGCCGCCGGTGCCGCCTTCATCGTCAATGTCGCCTGGCCCTATGCGGCGTATTTCCTGCTGCAGGGCGGCGTGATCGGCCATGGCATGGGCCTGCTGATCGGCGGCTACGTGGCCGCCATGATCATCGCCAACAGGGTGCTGCATCGCGTGCTGCTGCGCAACTGGCGCCTGAGCGAGGAAAACACTGCGCTATATGAACGCATCCGCCGCGCCCAGGACGAATTGCTGGACATCGCCGACAGCAGCGAGGCTTTCGTCTTTTTCGACGGTGCGGGCCGCATCCAGCTGTGGAACAACCGCTTTCCCCAGCTGCTTGGCCTGGGCGAGAACGACCTGCGGCGCAACGATGCGCTGGCGCCGCTGCTGTTGCGCGCCGGCATGCCGGCCGATCTGGCCGACTGGCTGGAAGCCGATCCGCCCGGTATCGATCCACTTGGCGCAGCGCAGCGCAGCGACCATGCCCGGCCATTGCTGGAACTGCCCGGGCGCGGCTGGGTACGGGCCAGCCTGCGTATGCTGCCCCATGGCGACCGCGCATTGATCCTGGTGGACGTGACCGACCAGCAGCAGGCCGGTGCCCAGCTGCAGGACCAGCACACGAAACTGGAAACCCTGTTCCGCGAAGTCAGCCAGACGCGCGATGCCGCTTTGCGCGCCAGCCAGGCCAAATCGATCTTCCTGGCAAACATGAGCCACGAACTGCGCACGCCGCTGAATGCCATCATCGGTTTTTCCGACATCATACGGCAGAAGATGTTCGGCGCTGATTCACCGCGTTACGCCGAATATGTCGACGACATATACAGCAGCGGCCGCCACCTGCTGGCCGTGATCAACGACATCCTCGACCTGGCCCGCATCGAGGCCAATCAGATCGCCCTGCAGGAAAGCCTGGTGGACGTGGCCGAGGAGATAGACACCAGCATCAAGCTTGCCGGGCGGCAGTTCGACCGCGCCGCCAACCTGATCACGGCAAATATTCCGGCCGGATTGCCGGCGCTGTATGCCGATGCCCGGCTGGTGCGTCAAATCCTGATCAACCTGATCGGCAATGCACTGAAATTCTCGCCGCCCGGCATGCCCGTGGAAGCCGGCGCGCGGCTGGATGCGCAAAGCAACGAGATCTCTCTGTGGGTGCAGGACCATGGCATTGGCATTGCGCCGCAGGACCAGAAACGCATCTTCGATCCCTTCGAGCAGGCCGATACAAAACTGAGCCGCAGTTTCGGCGGCATCGGCCTGGGGCTGTCGCTGGTGCGTGCCTTTGTGCAGGCCCATCAGGGCCGGGTTGACATCGACAGCGCGCCGGGCAAAGGCACGCGGATCACCGTAACTTTTCCCGCCGAGCGGACGCAGCGGGCCTGATCCTGCGCGCCGCAAAAGTCGCGCGCCCAAATCTACCAGAAGAACCCAAGCTGATGCAGGAAGGCGTCCATGGCCGACTGCCACAGGCCCGGCCGTTCCAGCAGCTGGTGGCCCTCGTCATCTTCGACCGGGCCGAACAGATACAATTCAGCGCTGCCGCCCACGCCGGTATAGGCATCATGCCAGCGCCGGATCATGGCCTTGCTGTGATGGCGATCGTTTTCCGCATAGAGCCACAGTGACGGTGCATCGGCGCCGGAACCCGCGCGCACAAAAACGTCGCGGTTGAAATCGTCCATCATGCCCTGCTCGGCGATCCAGCCACCGGCAAAATTGATGCTGCCCACCACGCCGGGCGGATGCTGGCCGGCATAGGCGACGCTGAGCAGGCCACCACGGGAATGGCCCGCCACCAGGATGCGGCGGCTGTCGATCTCGGGCCGGTTGCGCATGCCATCCACCACCGCGCCGACATCGTCCAGCGCATGCTGCAGCCCCTCGGCCAGCTTCAGCGCGTTCCAGGCATAACTTTCCAGATACGTGCCTTCCGACTCGCCGCGGCCGCGGCGCATAGGCGCCAGGAAGGCGAAACCGCGGGCATGGAAATAACGGGCCTGGTTTTCATAGCGCAGCACGGCTTCGCGCGGGATGCGGCCACGTTCGGCACCCTGGCCGGTGGAACCGTGATTGAACACCACCAGCGGCGCGGGATGGCTGCCGCGCGGCGGATAATAGGTGGCTTTTATGGTTAACGGGCGCCCGAGCGCAGGATCGGCAACACGGCTGGGGATCGTGAGGGTTTCGCTGGGAAGACTGTCGGCCGGCTCAGCGATCATAATGGGCGGGCTTGCTCAGGCCGCCATCCGCTGCGCCGCCTGGGCACGCGAACGTCGGCGCGTCAGCCAGCGCTGTTCCTGCGGATCCCACAAGGCGGTGAAATCGGCCAGCACCATGGCTGTTACCATCTCGACGAATTCGGCGCGCTCCGACGCGCCGCGCAGGAAATCGAAGCCGCGCGCCAGATCGACCACCGCCTCGACCATCCTGAAATAATCCTGCGGCAGGCGGCAGCGCTGATAGATCGCCGCCAGGCCGCGCCGGCCGGGATCGTGGATCAGCAGCCGCGCATTGCCCAGCGAGATGCCGGCCAGCTGGGCCAGGGCCTGTTCGAAGAAAGCGAGGTCGCCGCCGGCCAGGGCGCGCAGCACAAGCATGCCGTTGAGCTGCCCGCGCTTCTGCAGGTCGACCACCAGATCGGCCAGTGCCGGCGGCAGGGCGCCGTCGCCGAGCAGGCCGAGCAAGGTGCGCTCGCGCAGCTGCATCATGGTGTCGGCGGCCATCGCCGGCGGGATGTGATACCGCGCGATCAGCGCCTCGCGCAGGGTATCCGATACCTGGGCGATCAGGCGCGCTGCGAATTTCGGCGGCAGGTTCGGATGGCGCGCCAGCGCATCGCCCAGGCCGCGGCTGTCGGGAAAACGGTCGAGGGCCCGGCCCATCTGCAACGGACCGACGCTGGCGCCGCGATTGCCCATCAGCACCACGACGGCGGGTTCGGCGGCATGGGCGATCAATGCATCGGCCAGATCGACGGAGACGCTGGCCCGACCGGCAATGGCGGACTGGTGCTGCGGCGACACCGCCTGCAGCAGATCGATCAGATCGGCATCGCTGAAGACCGGCGAATGCTGCAGCAGCGGTGCGGCGACGGCGACAACATCGCGCGCCATCCGCAGGGCCAGGCTGCGCGGCAGCTCGTTGCTGTCGCGCAACTGCTCGGCCAGGGCCTGCCGTACGCTGGCCTCGACGTCGCGCGCCAACGCCGCGATGATCGCCTGCGCAAGCTCGCGCTCGGCAGCGGTCAGGGCACGCTTCTTATAGGCCTGCGCGACTTTCGCGGCCGTGTCGGCGCGGGTCGCGGGCGATGGATCCGCCAGCAACCGCTCGACATCCTGAATGCTAAGAAACGCCCCGTCTGACACCGAAATCCTGCCCCCGCGGCCCGATGTTGGCGGCGGACAATAGCAAAGGAAGCCGAAATGTCACGACCAAATCGTCCTGCTGCTGCGACCGGCGATGATCAAACACAATAGCGACCGTTACCGCGCAGCGAGCGATTTACTTTCGTATGCACCTAGCGGCTGCACATAGCCATCTTCGTTGCATAATGATTCAAGGATTTAAAACGGCCGCGCCCCATCAGAGCCGGCGGAAACGGCTGAACTGGAAATGCTGCAACCGGCCGGCCGGCGTGTGGTGCCCTTCCTGCAGCGCCTGCTGCAAAACGAAATCCGGCCCCAGTTCGGCCTGCAGGCTTTCCGGGCTGTAGCGCTGCACCGGCAAGCCGCTGCAGCGTTCCGGCCCGTCCGGCGCAAAGCTGCCGATCACAACGTGGCCGCCCGGCGGAACAGCGGCACGCAAAGCCGCCCTATAGGCCGCGCGATCCTCCGCATCGGTGAGGAAATGGAACACCGCACGGTCATGCCACAGATCGTAGCGACGCTGCGGCCGCCATGACGTGACATCGGCCACGATCCAGTCGACGCCCCAATCCGCGCCGACGCCGCGCGGACCAAGGCGCTCGCGGGCTTTCGCCAGCGCCGCGGCGGCGATGTCTAGCACGGCGACGTCACGCCAGCCGAGATCGAGCAGCGCATCGACCAGCCGCGAGGCGCCACCGCCGATATCGATCAGCGAGGCTTTGGCTGTCAGCCCGGTCTGCGCGATCAGGTCGAGCGAGGTCTGCGGCCGGTCCTGGAACCAGCTGACCTCATCCTCACCCTTGGTGGTGTAGACCTCCTGCCAGTGCTGCTGGCGGGATGTGGTCACGCCAGCACGCGGCGTTTCAGCGCGTCCTCGATGGCGTCCCAGATTTCGGCCTCGAGCTGCACGCCGTCGAAGCGGTTGATCTGCTGGATGCCGGTGGGCGAGGTGACGTTGATCTCGGTGAGATAACCGCCGATCACGTCGATACCGACGAAGATCAGGCCTTCGCGCTTGAGATGCGGGCCGATGATGTCGCAGATTTCGCGTTCGCGGTCGGTCAGCGCCGCCTTCTCGGGCCGGCCGCCGACATGCATATTCGAGCGCGCCTCGCCCTTGGCCGGTACGCGATTGACCGCGCCGGCCGGACGGCCATCGATCAGGATGATGCGCTTGTCGCCTGCGCGCACATCGGGCAGGTAACGCTGCACGATCACCGGCTCGCGCGACAGCTTGGTGAACATTTCGAGCAGCGAGCCGAGATTCTCGTCGTCGGGCCGCAGGCGGAACACACCGGCGCCGCCATTGCCGAACAGCGGCTTCAGGATGATGTCGCCATGCTCCGCGCGGAAGGCCTTGATCGCCTCCATGTCGGACGAGATCAGGGTGGGCGGCATCACGCCGTCGAAATGCGTCACGTACAGCTTTTCCGGCGCGTTGCGCACGGCGACCGGGTTGTTCACCACCAGCGTCCGGGGATGGATGTGCTGCAGGATATGCGTGGCGGTGATGTAGGCCATGTCGAAGGGCGGATCCTGGCGCATCAGCACCACGTCCATCTCGGCCAGATCGACCAGCGCCGGCTCGCCCATCGTGTAGTGGTTGCCGCGCTCGTAGCGCAGGCGCATCGGCCGGGCGCGGGCCAGTACGCGTCCGTCGCGGAAGCTCAGGTCCTTGGCCAGGTAGTGGATCAGGGAATAACCGCGCCGTTCGGCTTCCAGCCCGAGCATGAAGGAGCTGTCGCCATCGAAATCGATGTGTTCGATGGGGTCCATCTGGATCGCCACCTTGAGGGCCATGGCACAGTCCTTCTGTTCGCTGGGGTACGGGGTCGTTAATTGAGCTGCAGGCGAATGTGGCGCAGGAAGGCCTCGGCCTCAAGACTTGCCGCCTCGTCGCCCGCCAGCATCAGGTAGCGTTCCGTGGCGGCGATGGCCTGGCGGATGCGGCCGAGCTTGCCCTCCACCACGCCCAGCTCGCGCCAGGCCGGCGCGAAATTCGGCGCCACCAGCAGCATGCGGCGCAGAGTTTCGGCCGTGCGCTCGATATCGCCGGCGCGCCAGGCGCGGCCCTTGATGTTGTTCTGCAGCCGCAGCAGCACCTCGCGCGCCGTCATCGGCCGTACATGTTCGGGCCGCACATCCTCGCCGCTGCCCAGCCGGCGCAGCAGGTCCTGCATCTCCGGCGGCGCGGAGACGCGGCCGCCATGGAAGGGATCGAGCACCAGGCTGCCATCCTCGCCGTCCAGCCGGATCAGGAAATGGCCCGGGAAATCGATGCCATGCACCGGCCAAGCCTGTGCCTTCGCCGCATGAATATAGAGGATGCCCAGCGCCACCGGCAGGCCCATGCGGCGGTCGATGACGCGGATCAGGTCGGCATTCTGCGGATCGTCGTAGGTTTCGGTATCGCCGCGATACCCGAACTCCACGCCGATCACCCCGGCCAGCGCCATGGCGCGCGGCGCCACCTCGGGGCCTGCATCGACGCGGCTGAGCGCGCCAGCCATGTCGCTCAGGTGCCGGCGATAGGGCAGCAGATCGAGCGTGGGCCGGTCGAGCGCCGCCAGCAGCAAAGCGGCCTCGGCAATATCCAGGCCGTCATCCGGCGCGGCGCCGAGGGCTTTGAGGGCCGTTTCGATTGCCGCCGTGTCGCCCATCGCCCGCCGCTATCCGCTGCGCTACACGGGCCGGCGGCGCGGATCGGTCTTGAGCCAGACATGGCTGACCACGCGCCGCACGCCCTTGATGATGCGCGCATGTTCGGTCACGCGCTGGATTTCGTCTTCGCTCTGCGCCAGGCCGATCAGGTAGATCGTGCCGTTCACTGTCTCGATCGAATAATTGATGTCGACGATGCTCTTGTCGGTGGCGATCTTGGCGCGCAGCTGGGTGGTGATCCAGCTGTCGTTGGCGGAATCGATCAGTCCGCCTTCATCGGTCACCTGCACTTCGTTGATCACTTCGTTGATGCGGTCGCTGGCCGCCCAGGCCAGGCGCGTGGCCTCGTCGCGCGAGAATTCAGTGCCGACCACGCCGGTCAGCAGCACGCGGCCCTCGACCACGGTGATCGATAGCTTGCGCCACAGATACTGGTTCTCCTTGATCAGCTTGTCGTTGATCAGGAGCTGGATGCCCTTGTCGTTGGCGGCATTCTTGGCGCCGCGTTCCTCGGCGGCCGCGATGCCGGCCGTGGCGCCGGCGCCAACGGCAAGACCGACACAGCCACTCAACAGCGGCGCCGCGGCCAGCAGCAGAACCAGCGGAATGAAACGGAGATGGGTGGATGAACGCACGGACGACTCCCCTGCCTGTGACGGAACAACACCTTTATGCCTCTCCGGCCGCCGCTCAAATCCGCCAGGCATCGCGGATATGGCGCGGCAATCGCCCGGGGGCAAGCAGCACGGCATCAAAGCGCAGCGACAGGCCGGCGGCATCGGGCTGCCGCGCCAAGAATACCGCAGCGGCCTGCGCAATGCGACGGCGCTGGGCAGCCTGGATCGCTTCCGCCGCACGATCCTGTTCGCCGCGCCATTTCACCTCCACCGCCACCAGCAGGCGGCCGCGACGGGCGAATATGTCGATCTCGCCGGCCGGATGGCGCCAGTTGCGCACCAGGATGCGGTAACCCTGCAGCCGCAGCCACCAGGCCGCCAGGCTTTCGCCGCGCCGGCCCGTCCGGTTGCGGCTGTTGCGTTCAGTCTTTTCCATCGCGCAGCTGCAGAGCACGGGCATAGACCGGCTTGCGCGGCAGGCCCAGCAGGGTCGCGACCTCGTCCACCGCCTGGCGTAACGGCAGCCGGTTCATCGCCTCAGCCAGCGCTGAGTCCAGATCGGCCTCCGACGGTGCCGCAGCGGCCGGCGGCGGGCCGATCACCAGTGTCACCTCGCCTTTCGGCGGCCCATGTTCGGCATAATGCGCGGCCAGCGCGGCCAGGCTACCGCGCCGCACCTCCTCGAATTTCTTGGTCAGTTCGCGGGCCATGGCGGCTTCGCGGTCAGGTCCCAGCACAGCCGCCATGTCGGCCAGGCTATCAGCTAGGCGTTGGGCGCTTTCCAGCAGCACCAGCGTGGCCGGCACGGATTTCAGCTCGGCCAGCCAGCTGCGGCGGGCTGCCGATTTGGGCGGCGGGAAGCCGGCAAACATAAAACGGTCGCTGGGCAGGCCCGACAGGCACAGCGCGGTAGGCACGGCAGAGGCACCGGGCAGGGCGGTGACATGGATGCCGGCCGCGATGCAGTCCTTCACCAGTTTGTAACCCGGATCGTTGATCAGCGGCGTGCCGGCATCGGAAACCAGCGCCACCACGGCGCCGCCCTGCAGCTTTTCGATCAGCTGGGGCCGCACTTTCGCCGCATTATGCTCATGGTATGGCAGCAGGTGGGCCCGGATGCCGTAGCGCTGCAGCAGCGGACCGGTCACCCGGCTGTCCTCGCAGGCGACCAGATCGGCCCGCTGCAGCAAGGCCAGCGCGCGCAGCGTGATATCGGCGGCGTTGCCGATGGGGGTTGCCACCAGATATAAGCCGGGGATGAATTGTGCCGCGTCCACCCCGGAGACCAGGGCTTCGGGCGGCGGCGGGATCGGGTTTGTCATGGGCGCCGGAATGAGCTGCGTAAGTTACCTTAAGTCGGGCCTTTCCGCGCTGTCTATGCTGGCGGCCGTTTCCCTGCCATTGCTGCTGGGCGCCTGCCAGAGCGGAGCACCCGCGCAGGGCGGTCTGCCCGGCCTGCTGGACCGAATCGCACCCGGCGCGCCGCAGCGCGTGGCGCCGCAGCCGGCCCAGCCCGGACAGGCGAATATCCCGCCGGCGACAACCCCGCAATTGCCCCGGCCGGCCGCGCCGTCTCTGGCCATCGAGACCCAGCCCCTGCCCGGCCCGATGCTGACGCCTCCAGGCGGAACCGACATGATCCGGATCGCCTTTCTCGCACCCCTGAGCGGACCCAATGCCGGCCTGGGCCGCGCCCTGCTGGATGCGGCCCAGCTGGCCCTGTTCGACCTGGCCGACGACCGCCTCGCCCTGCTGCCGCGCGATACGGAAGGCCAGCCGGAAAAGGCCGCCGCCGCCGCCCAGCAGGCCCTGGCCGAAGGGGCACAGATCATCATCGGGCCGCTGTTTGCCAATGAAGCGGCGGTGGTTGGACCGTTGGCGCGCGAGCGTGGCGTGAAGGTGCTGAGCTTCTCCACCGACCGCAGCGTGGCCGGCAACGGGGTCTATCTTCTGGGTTTCACGCCCGACCAGCAGATCGAACGGGTCATGACCTTCGCCCGCACCAAAGGCGTGACGCGTTATGCGCTGCTGGCGCCCGATTCCGCTTATGGCAATGCTGTGGCCCAGGCCGCCGAACTGGCGGCCCAGCAGGCCGGCGGCCGGTTGCTGCGGCAGGACCGTTATCCCAGCGACACCGGCGACCTGACCCCCGTTGTGCGGCGTTTCGCCAATGCGCTGCGCACGCTGCCGCCGCGCGGCCCGGAAGAACCGCCGGTGGAAGGCGTGGATCCCAACCTGCCGCGCCCGGTGGATGCCGTGCTGCTGCCAGAAGGCGGCGCCAGGCTGCGCGCCTTGGCGCCCCTGTTACCCTATTTCGACATCGACCCGCGCGCCGTGCGTTTCCTGGGCACCGGTCTGTGGGAAGATGCCGGCCTGGGCAGCGAGCCGGCCCTGCAGGGCGGCTGGTATGCCGCGCCGGCGCCGGAAGGATTCGCCGAATTCAGCCGCCGCTTCGAACAGAGCTTCGGCCGCCGGCCGGTGCGGCTGGCCAGCCTGGCCTACGACACCACGGCCCTGGTCGGCATCCTCGCCCGCCGCGGCGATTTCAGCGACGCGGCGCTGACCAATCCCGACGGTTTCGCCGGGTACGATGGCATTTTCCGCTTTCTGCCCAATGGCCTGGTGCAGCGCGGCCTGGCCGTGCTGGAAGTGCAGCGCCGCGGCAGCCGGGTGATCGACCCGGCGCCAGCCAGCTTCCAGCAGCCGCTCAATTGACCTTGCCGCTGCAAAACGCCGCATTATCGGGAAATAACTGCTCCTGCCGGCGAACGGCGTGATATCCGCGTAATCAAACCAATTACTACCTGAGCGAGCTTCATCCTCAGGACTCTTTCTAGTACTATTCCTGCGCGATTTTTTCCGGTCCCCTAGCAGGAGGGATCCCGAATGAGCGAAAACATGGCCGATCACGAGCGCATCGATTTCTCGAAGATCAATTTCCTGATTGTCGAACCGAACCGCGTCATGGGCCAGATGGTCCGCGACGTGCTGATGATGCTGGATGCCCAGTATCTCGACCGCGCCCGCGATTACGACAGCGCCCTGACCGTGCTGCGCCTGGGCCGCGCCGATGTGATGATCACCGAATGGGCGTTGCGCGACGAAAAGCTGGGCCGCACCGGCATGGATATCGTGCACTGGATCCGCAACGATCCCGCCTCGCCCAACCGCATGATGCCGATCGTGATGATGACGGCCAATTCGGAAGAGGAATATGTCTGCCGCGCCCGCGATTGCGGCGTCTCCGAATTCGTCGCCAAACCCTATACGGTGAATGCGTTCTATACCCGTCTGGTTTCGGCCATTGCGCGGCCGCGCCAGTTCGTGCGCATCGACGAGTATTTCGGCCCCGATCGCCGGCGCCGGCGCAGCGACCATTACGCCGGCCCCGAGCGGCGCATTCCGTCGGATGCCCTGTGATCCTCGCCGCATAGCATTCCCCAGATGGCCAGAAAAAAACCGGAATTCCTGCCGCCCCAGCAGGACCTCCGCCGCAAGGCGGTGAATTTCAGCAAGGGCTTCCGCCTCAAGCTGGAGCCGGCCGAACTGCGCCGCCTGGAAACGGTGGTGGAAAAGGCCAGGGATGCGCTCAGCCTCGATGTATCGGACAAGCTGAAGCAGCTGCGCGCGGCGCTGGAAGACGTGGCGCTTGGCCAACAGACCGACCGCGGCATGCGGGCGATCCGCATGCTCTCGCTGGAGATCAAGGGCGCGGGCGGCATGTTCAACTATCCGCTGCTGACCGAATTCGCCAAATCGCTGAACGATTTCGTCAAGGGCATCGAACAGCCCACGCCGCTGCAGCTCGATATCATCGCCGCCCAGATCGATGCACTGTATGTTGTGCTGGGCCAGCGCATCGAGGGCCAGGGCGGCAAGCTGGAGCAGGAACTGCTCGCTGTCCTGCGCCAGGCCATCGAGCGGCACAAGACGACTTAAGACCCTACAGCATCTTCCACAATGGCAGGCCGCTGAGCGCAGCAAACGCGCAGAGCGCAAGCGCGGCGTGGCGGAACTGTTTTTCATCGGCGCGGGCGAACAGCCGGCTGCCCCAGCGCAATGGCAGCAGATAGGCCGGAATGAGCGGCAATGCCGTGAGCAGGTTTTCCGCCGTGAAGAGTCCGTTCCACCAGTAGGACAGCGCGGTTGCGATGGCCGTGAGGCCGAAGAACACCACCAGATTCGCGCGTACCGTGGCGGCGGAAGCCTGGCCGCCCAGCCACAGCAGAACCACCGGCGGTCCGGGCAGCGCGGCGGCGCCGCCGCTCAATCCCGCCAGTGCGCCGGTGCCCAAAGTGGCTGGCAGCGACAGCCGCCGGCGGTAGCGCCAGCCTGCACTCATCAGCAGGACAGCCAGCAGGATCAGGCCGCAGATCGCCCAGCGCATCGCATCGGGATCGGCGACCACCAGCAGCGCGACGCCGAAAGGAATGGCGGCGACGGCGGCCAGGCCGAGCGGCAGCACCTCGCGCCACACACAGCGCCGCAGCGCATCGGGCAGCATCGGCAGGGCGGCCACGTCATCGGCGATCAGCAGCCAGATGGCGGCGAGTTTGGGTTCATAAAGCAGGCCGGCCACCGGCATGAACATCATGGCGCCGCCGAAACCGGAAAAGCCGCGCACGAAGCCGGCCAGCGCCGCAGCGCCGATCACGACCCAGTAACGCGGCTCCGCGATGAGGGCGAGAAAAACCTCAGCCGACAAGGATGACGATGCCGGCCAGCGCCACGGCGGCGCCGGCGGCGCGCGTCAGCGCCGGCAGGGCGAACCGCTGGGCCAGGCGCGCGGCGACCAGGCCGCCGGTATGCAGTAGGGCGGTGGCCAGCACCATGCCGCCGGCATACAGCGCGGCCTGTGAGGCATCGCCCATCTCTGTACCATGGGCATGACCATGCAGCAGGGCGAAGACGGCCGTGACCGCCATGGCGGCAGCCAGCGGCGGCCGCGCCGCGAAGGCAACGGCCAGACCCAGGACCAGAACGGAGAGCGCGATGCCGGCCTCGACACCGGGCAGCATGACGCCAGCCAGCGCCAGGGCGAAACCGCCGGCCATGGGCAACACGAAGGACAGCGGCAGCAGCCACAGGGCGCGGCCGCCATGCTGGATCGCCCAGAGGCCGACCGCCACCATCGCCAGCAGATGGTCGAGACCGCCGAAGGGATGCGCGAAGCCGCCGGCGAAACCGAGGACGACCTCCTCGCCACCCGGATGACCCGGATGGGCAAAAGCGGTGCCTGCGGCCAGGATCATCATGGCAGACATGGTCAGCGTGCGGTGAAACGACATCGGATACCCTCTTGGCGCAGTTGCGACCCACCCGCCCCCTTTGTGCCCAAGCAGGCCGGATTTGACAAGGCCGAGAGACCGTACACGGTCTTGCGGCGCAATTTGACAAGGCGGAACCGGGGCCTTACGGTCCGCCGCGATGGTTCGCCGGGCGGCTTGCGTCGCGCGGCGATGAAAAGGGAATGCGGTGCGGGCCGGCCGGAAGGCAGATGCCCAAAACCGCGGCAGCCCCCGCTACGGTAGGCGGTGAGCGGCGCGCATCAGGCCACTGGACAGAATGTCATGCCGTCCGGGAAGGCGCGCGATCCGCATCGACCCGCGAGCCCGGAGACCTGCCATCGCTTTGGTCGAAGCGGAACCGTCGGACGGGGTGTGCCGGCGCCCGGGTTGTGCCATCCTGCCCCCTCGCAGCGGCGGACCGGCATTCCTGTTCCGCGACGGCGTCACGCGATCAGGACGCTTGAACCCATGCAGAAGAGTACCGCGACAAAAATCCCGGCCACCATCGTCACCGGCTTTCTCGGCGCCGGCAAAACCACGCTGATCCGCAATCTGATCCAGAATGCCGATGGCCGGCGCATCGCGCTGATCGTGAACGAATTCGGCGAAGTGGGCATCGATGGCGACCTGCTGAAAAGCTGCGGCGCGCCCGATTGCGGCGAGGAAGACATCGTCGAACTGGCCAATGGCTGCCTGTGCTGCACCGTCGCCGACGACTTCCTGCCCACCCTGCAGAAACTGCTGGAACGGCCGAATCCACCCTCGCATATCGTGATCGAGACATCCGGCCTCGCGCTGCCCAAGCCGCTGGTGCAGGCCTTCGCCTGGCCAGGCGTGAAGACGCGGGCCACGGTGGACGGCGTGATCACCCTGGTGGATGCCGCCGCCGTCGCGGCCGGCCGCTTCGCCGATGACGAGGCGGCGCTGGCTGCCCAGCGTGCGGCCGACCCCAACCTGGATCATGACAATCCGCTGGAGGAATTGTTCGAGGACCAGCTCGGTTGTGCCGATCTGGTGCTGCTGACCAAGACCGATCTGCTGGCGCAGGACGACCTGCCGCGCGTGCAGGCCGAATTGGCGGCGCATCTGCGGCCGGGCGTGAAGACCGTGCCCGTGCGCCAGGGCGAGGTGGCCGCCGACATCCTGCTGGGGCTGGCCGCCGCCGCCGAAGACGACATCGCGGCGCGCAAGTCCCATCACGACGACGAAGAAGACCACGACCACGAGGATTTCGCCAGCTTTGCCGTCACCCTGCCCGAACAGCCGGCGCCGGAAGCGTTGCTGGCGCGGCTCGATCCGCTGATCGCCGAACACGACATCCTGCGCATCAAGGGCTTTGTCGCCGTGGCGGGCAAGGGCATGCGGCTGGTGCTGCAGGGTGTGGGTGCCCGGCTGCAGCATTATTACGACCGCGACTGGCAGAGCGGCGAGTATCGCGCGACCCGTTTGGTTGTGATCGGTCGCGCCGGACTGGACGAAGCCGCAATCCGCGCCGCGCTGGCGGCCTGACGCGGACGGCTGAAGGGGGAAGCCGGCTTGCATCTGCTCAATGCCATACCGGGTGGCGCGGCGGCGACGGAGTCTCCCGTCGATCTGCGGCAATCGCCCGGCGACATCGTGGTGTTGAGCGCTGCCGATTCCGAACTGGCGGCCCTGAGCGCGGCCTGCGCCGCCCTGCCGGAAGACTTCCCCAGCCTGCGGCTGGCCAACCTGCTGCAGCTCAGCCATCCCTATGCCGTCGACCTCTATGTCGAACAGGTGATCGCGAAGGCGCGGCTGGTGATCGTGCGGCTGTTGGGCGGCCAGAGCTACTGGACCTATGGGGTGGAGCGCCTGAGCGATGTCTGCCGCGCCCGGGGCATCGCGCTGGCCTTCCTGCCCGGCGACCGCCAGCCGGATCCGGCGCTGGATGGTTTCTCCACGCTGGACGACGATACCCGCACCACCCTGTTCGGTTATTTCCGCGAAGGCGGCATCGACAATCTGGGCCAGATGCTGCGTTGCGCCGCGGCCCTGATCGGCCGCGACGAAGACCCGTTGCCGGCGCGGCCCCTGCCGGCCGCTGGACTCTACTGGCCGGGCCATGCCGAACCCGATCTCAACACCCTGCGCCGGATCTGGGCCGACCATAAATGCGCGGCCCAGCCGGTGGCCGCCATCGTGTTCTATCGCGCCCTGCTGCAGGCCGGCGACATCGCCGCCGTGGACGCACTGATCGAAGCTCTGGCGGCGGAAGGCATGAGTCCGCTGCCGATCTACGTCACCAGCCTGAAGGACCGCCTGTCTGCCGACATGGCCTCGACGCTGATCGAACAGGCCCTGCCCGACGTGATCCTGAACGCCACCAGCTTCGCCATCGGCAACCCGCGTGGCGAAGGCGGCAGCGAAGACCCGCTGGGCCAGAGCGACTGCCCGGTGCTGCAGGTGGTTTTCGCCTCCAGCCCGCGCGAGCTGTGGCAGGACGGCACGCGCGGCCTGAACGCGCGTGACCTCGCCATCGCCGTCGCGCTGCCCGAGATCGACGGCCGCATCCTGACCCGCGCCGTCGCCTTCAAGGCCGAAGCCGTGTTCGACCAACGCACGGAATGCAGCATCGTGCGGCTGGTGCCCGATGCAGGCCGCTGCGCCTTCACCGCAAAGCTCGCCGCCGCCTGGTCGCGGCTGGCGCGCCTGGCGCCGGCCGAGCGCCGCATCGCCATCGTGCTGGCCAATTACCCGAACCGCGACGGCCGGATCGGCAATGGCGTCGGCCTCGATACGCCGCAGAGCGTGGTGCAGATCCTGCGCGCTATGAAGGATGCCGGGTATGAATTGAATGCCCTGCCGGTCAGCGGCAACCGCCTGATCGCCGCGCTGACCGAGGGCGTCACCAACGATTTCAGCCAGACCTCGGCCCGCCGCGTGCGTGCCCGCTATCCGCTGGCGCTGTATCGCCGTTTCTTCGACAGCCTGCCGACAGCGTTGCGCGAGGCGGTTACGGCGCGCTGGGGTGCACCGGAAGACGATCCGCAACTGCAGGACGACGGCTTTGCCCTGCCGGTGCTGCCGCTGGGCAACGTGGCGGTGATGATCCAGCCGGCACGCGGGTACAACATCGACCCCGCGCGCAGCTACCACGATCCCGACCTGGTGCCGCCGCACAATTACATCGCCGCCTATGCCTGGCTGCGCGAAAGCTTCGGCGCCGATGCCGTGATCCATTGCGGCAAGCACGGCAACCTGGAATGGCTGCCCGGCAAGGCGCTGGCACTCAGCGAGGATTGTTTCCCTGAAGCCGTGTTCGGTCCGCTGCCGCAGCTTTATCCCTTCATCGTCAACGATCCCGGCGAAGGCACCCAGGCCAAGCGCCGCACCGCCGCCGTGATCCTCGATCACCTGACGCCGCCGCTGACGCGGGCGGAAATCTATGGCGACCTCGCAGCACTCGAACAGCTGGTCGACGAATATTACGAGGCTGCCGGCCTCGATCGCCGCCGCCTGCCGCTGCTGGCCGAGCGCATCATCGACGAGGCGCGGCGGCTGGGCCTGGATGCCGATTGCGACATCAAGCCCGGCGAACCCACGGAAAGCGCGCTGCTCAAGCTCGACAACCACCTCTGCGACCTGAAGGAACTGCAGATCCGCGATGGCCTGCATGTCTATGGCGTGAAGCCCCAGGGCGAACAGCTGGTCGATCTTCTGGTGGCTCTGGTGCGCCTGCCGCGCGGACGCACCGGCCGCAGCCGGCCGGGCGACGAATCGATCCTGCGCGCCCTGGCCACCGATCTCAAACTGGACTGCGACCCGTTGGGCATCGACTACGCCGCCGACTGGACGGGGCCGAAACCGGCCGTGCTGGCCGACCTGGTCGCCACGCCCTGGCGCAGTTTCGGCGACACGGTGGAGCGGCTGGAATGCCTGGCCCGGCAGCTGATCGCCGACCGCCGCGTGCCCGAGGATCACTGGACCGCCACGCAGGCAGTGCTGCACGCGGTGGATTACGAGTTGCGGCCGGCCGTATTGCGCTGCGGTTATGCCGAGATCGAAAACCTGCTGCGCGGCATGGATGGCCGTTTCGTGCCGCCGGGGCCGAGCGGCGCGCCGACGCGTGGCCGGCCCGATGTTCTGCCCACCGGGCGCAACTTCTTCTCGCTGGACGCGCGCAGCCTGCCCACGCCGACGGCCTGGACCCTGGGCTGGCAATCGGCCGACGCGCTGCTGCAGCGCCACCGCCAGGACCACGGCGAATGGCCGCGCGCCATCCTCTTGAATGCCTGGGGCACCGCCAACATGCGCACCGGCGGCGACGACATCGCCCAGGCGCTGGCCCTGATCGGCGCACGCCCCACCTGGGAAACCGGATCGGGCCGCGTCACCGGTTTCGAGATCGTGCCGCTCGATCTGCTCGACCGCCCGCGCGTGGATGTCACGCTGAAGGTCAGTGGCTTCTTCCGCGATGCCTTCCCGGCTCAGGTGGCGCTGTTCGATGCCGCCAGCCGCGCCGTGCAGGCATTGGACGAACCCGATCACCTCAATCCGCTGGCCATGCATGCGCGCGGCGAGATCCAGCGGCTGACCGCCGGCGGGCTGGCGCTGGACGCGGCGAAACGCAGCGCGGGTTACCGCATTTTCGGCGCCAAGCCCGGAGCCTACGGCGCCGGCCTGCAGGCCCTGGTGGATGAAGGTGGCTGGGACTCCGCCGACGATCTGGCACGCGCCTATATTGCCTGGGGCGGTTATGCCTATGGCGCGGAAGCCGAGGGCGTAGAGGATTATGCCGGCTTCACCCGCCGCCTGGCACGCACCGATGCGGTGGTGCAGAACCAGGACAACCGCGAACACGACCTGCTCGATTCCGACGATTACTACCAGTTCGAGGGTGGCGCCTTCGCCGCCGTGCAGTATGCCTCGGGCACCGCGCCGACCGCCTACCACAACGACCATTCCCGCCCCGAGGCGCCACGCATCCGCCGGCTGGAGGAAGAGATCGCCCGCGTGGTGCGCGGCCGCGCCGCCAATCCGAAATGGATCGCCGGCGTGAAGCGCCATGGCTACAAGGGCGCCTTCGAGATCGCCGCCACGGTGGACTATCTGTTTGCCTTCGCCGCCACCACCGGCCTGGTGCGCGACCACCAGTTCGACGCGCTCTACGATGCCTATCTGAACGACGCCGAGACGCGCGCCTTCATCGAGGACAACAACCCGGCAGCGGCACGCGAGATCGCAGAACGCTTCCAGGAGGCGATCCGCCGCGGCCTGTGGCGGCCGCGCACCAATTCCGCCGCCGACCTGCTGGAAAGGATGCTGGCCGCATGAAAGTGAAAGAGCAGGGCCTGAGCGAGGACGAGGTCAACGCCCGCGCCAACGAGAAGGCGAAGAAGCGCAAGGAAGTGCGCGACCGCATGCTGGCGACCAAGACCATCGAGAAGGGCCTTCTCATGGTCCATACCGGCAAGGGCAAGGGCAAGTCCACCGCCGCCTTCGGCCTGGTGATGCGCGCCATCGGCAACGGTTTCCGCGTCGGCATCGTGCAGTTCGTGAAGGGCAAGTGGCAGACCGGCGAACGGCCTGTGCTGGAGAAATTCCCCGAGCAGGTGACGATCAAGGCCATGGGCGAAGGCTTCACCTGGGATACCCAGGACCGCGCCCGCGACATCGCCGCAGCAAAAGCCGCCTGGACCGAGGCGAAACGCATGATCGAGGCCTGCCGCAGCAATCCTCCGGCTTACGACATGCTGGTGTTCGACGAACTCAACATCGTGCTGCGCTACGACTACCTCGATCTGGCCGAGGTGGTGGAAACCCTTCGCCAGCGGCCGCCGATGCTCCATATCGTGGTGACCGGCCGCAACGCCAAGTCCGAGCTGATCGAGGCGGCCGACCTGGTGACCGAGATGACCGAGATCAAGCATCCCTTCCAGGCCGGCGTGAAGGCCCAGAAGGGCATCGAGTTCTAAAGAGAGTCCAGCCCCATGTTCCAGAACCCCTTCCAGAAGACCGGCGTGATGCTGTGCGGCCATGGCAGCCGCGACGAACGTGCCGTGGCGGAATTCACTGCCCTGGCCGATCACATGAAACGCCGCCTGCCGCAATACGATGTTGATTTCGGCTTCCTGGAATTCGCCACGCCGATCATACGCGAGGGCCTGGATGCCCTGCGCGCCAAGGGCAACACCAAGATCCTGGCCCTGCCCGGCATGCTGTTCGCCGCCGGCCATGCCAAGAACGACATCCCCAGCGTGCTCAACCGCTACCAGGCCGAACATCCGGATGTGAGCATACAGTATGGCCGCGACCTGGGCATCGACCTGAAGATGCTGCGTGCCGCCGGCGAGCGCGTGCAGCAGGCATTGAATGCCGCCGGCGACCATATCGGCCGCCACGAGACGGCCTTGGTGGTGGTGGGTCGCGGCACCTCGGACCCCGACGCCAATTCGAACATCGCCAAGGTCATGCGCATGCTGTGGGAGGGCTTCGGCTTCGGCTGGGCTGAGACGGCCTATTCCGGCGTCACCTTCCCGCTGGTGCAGCCCGCTTTGGAGCATGTGGCAAGGCTTGGCTACAAACGCGTGATCGTATTCCCGTATTTCCTGTTCACCGGCATCCTGGTCGAGCGCATCTACGAGCATACCGACCGCGTGGCCGCCGCCCATCCCGGCATCGAATTCGTCAAGGCCGGCTACCTGAACGACCATCCGCTGGTGCTGGAGGTGTTCGAGGACCGGCTGCAGGAAATCCTGGCCGGCACCAACAACATGAACTGCCAGATGTGCAAATACCGTGCGCAGGTTCTGGGTTTCGAGGACGAGGTCGGCCTGGCACAGGAAAGCCACCACCACCATGTGGAGGGCATCGGCACCGGAAAGCATGATCATGGGCACAGCCACGACCATAATCACGGCCACCACCCCTATCCCCATGCCGACCATCCGCTCGGCCCCAAGACGCTGACCAAGTGATGGCCGGATCATCCAGATACGATTACCTGCGCGATCCCGACGCGATCTATCGTCTGTCGTTCCAGATGATCCGCGACGAGGTGGACCTGTCGCATCTGCCGCCGGGCATCGACGAACTGGCCCTGCGCCTGATCCATGCCAGCGCCATGCCCGACATCCTGCCCGACCTGGTCTGGACGCCCGACCTGCCGCTGGCTGTGCATGACGCGCTACGCGCCGGCCGGCCGATCCTGAGCGATGTCGACATGGTGGCTTATGGCGTGATCCGCTCGCGCCTGCCGGCGAATAATCCGGTGCTGAGTTTTCTCAACACACCGGAAGCGCGCGAAATCGGCCGCACAAAACAGATCACCCGTTCGGCGGCGGCCGTGGAATTGTGGCAACCGCATCTGGCCCGCGCCGTGGTGGTGATCGGCAATGCGCCGACCGCCCTGTTCCGCCTGCTGGAGCTGCTGCTGGATGAAGGCGCGCCGAAACCGGCCGCCATTCTCGGCTTCCCGGTCGGTTTCGTCGGCGCGGCGGAATCGAAACAGGCGCTGATCGACGCCGCACCCGAGGGCGTGGCTTTCGCCACCCTGAAAGGCCGGCGCGGCGGCAGTGCGATGGCAGCGGCTGCGATCAACGCGCTGGCGGCCTGGGAGCCCGCGAAGGAAAAGGTGGCGCCATGACCCTGCCCTGGCTTTCCGTGATCGGCCTCGGCGAGGATGGGCTGAATGGCCTGGCGCCGGCGGCGCGGGCGCTGGCCGAGGATGCGGAGATCCTGATCGGCGGCGAACGCCATCTGGCCCTGTTGCCCGAGTTGCCGAACCAGACGCGCATGACCTGGACGCGGCCTTTGCTCGATCTGGTCGAGCGCATTACCGATTATCGCGGCCGCCGCGTCTGCGTGCTGGCGACCGGCGACCCGATGTGGTTCGGCATCGGCGTGACACTGGCCAAACGCGTGCCGGCCGATGAGATGCGCATCTTCCCCCATATCAGTGCCTTCAGCCTGGCGGCCGCCCGCATGGGCTGGGCCGTGGATGCCTGCGACTGCCTCACGCTGCATGGCCGGCCGCTCGACCTGCTGGGCCTCCATCTGCAGCCCCATGCGAAGCTGCTGATCCTCTCCGACAATGGCCAGACGCCGGCACAGGTGGCGGCCTTTCTGACCAAACGCGGTTTCGGCAGCGCTGAAATCAGCGTGCTGGAACATATGGGCGGCGCGGCGGAACGCCGGCATGACGGCGCGGCGAAGGGCTGGACGCTGGAATCCTGCGCCGATTTCAACACCCTTGCGGTGCAGCTGCAGGATGGCCCGGGCCTGAGCCGCCTGGCCGGGCTGGATGACGACCTGTTCCTGCATGACGGCAACATCACCAAACGCGAAATCCGTGCCGTCACGTTATCAAAGCTAGCCCCCTTTGCCGGCGAGCTGCTCTGGGATGTCGGCGCCGGGTCGGGTTCGATCGGGATCGAATGGCTGCGTGCCGATCGCCGCAACCGCGCGATCGCCATCGAGGCGCGCGAAGGCCGGCGCGGCATGATTGCGCAGAATGCCCTGGCGCTGGGCGTACCGCATCTGGAAATCGTGGCCGGCAGCGTGCCGGCGGCGCTGGATGGCCTGCCCGCGCCGGATGCCATTTTCATCGGCGGCGGCATCATGGCAGACGGCCTGATCGCGCGCTGCTGGGACATACTGAAACCCGGCGGCCGGCTGGTCGCCAATGTCGTGACGCTGGAAGGTGAGGCCAAGGTCGTGCAGGCGCGCCAGAGTTATGGCGGTGATCTCGGCCGCTTCAGCGTCTATCGCGCCGAGCCGGTCGGCCGCTTCCATGGCTGGCATGCCATGATGCCGGTGACGCAGTGGAGCGTGACAAAAGAATGAGTGGTACCCTGTATGGCCTCGGCATCGGACCGGGTGACCCCGAGCTGATCACCCTGAAGGCGCTGCGCCTGCTGCAGGCCGCCGATGTGGTGGCCTATCCCGCGCCCGAGCAGGGCGACAGCCTGGCCCGCCGCATCGTGGCGCCGCATTTAAGCGGCAAGCAGGCAGAGCTGGCCATCCGCATGCCGCTCAGCGTGGCGCGGTTTCCGGCCCAGGCCGTGTATGAACAGGCCACCGGCGATCTCGCAGCGCATCTCAAAGCGGGCCGCAACGTGGCGGTGCTGTGCGAAGGCGATCCCTTCCTCTATGGTTCGTTCATGTATCTGTTCGGCCGGCTGAGCGAGGATTTCCCGGTCGAGATCGTGCCCGGCGTGTCGTCGCTCACCGCCTGTGCCGCCGCCCTGCAATATCCGCTGGTGTCGCGCAACGACGTGCTGACCGTGATTCCCGCACCGCTGGACGACGAGACCATCGCGCATAAACTGCTGCATACCGATGCCGCCGCAATCCTGAAACTGGGCCGGCACGGGCCGCGTGTGATCGAGCTGCTCAACCGCCTGCATCTGGCGGATCGCGCCCGCTATATCGAACGCGCCACCATGACCGAGCAGCGCATCCTGCCGCTGTCCGAGGTCGACCCTTCGGCCATCCCCTATTTCGCCATGATCGTGGTACACCGCAAAGGCCGCCAGCATTTCATGGAGTTCGGCGCATGAGCGGAAAACCTGCACTTGTGCTGCTTACTCCCAACGCGCGCGGCGTGGCGCAGGCCCTGATGGCCGCCTTCCCGGCCTGGGAGGTCTACGCCCCCGACGATGCCGCGCTGGTACATGCCCTGCCGTTAGGCAAGGCGACCGACACCATCGCGCAGTTATTCGCGGCCGGCCGGCCGGTAATCGGCATCTGCGCCGCCGGCATCCTGATCCGCGCGGTCGCGCCGCTGCTGTCCGACAAGCATAATGAACCGCCGCTCATCGCGGTGGCGGCCGATGGCTCGTCTGTCGTGCCTTTGCTGGGTGGCCATCATGGCGCCAACCTGCTCAGTCGCCGCATTGCGGCCGTGCTGCAGGGCATTCCGGCGATCACCACCGCCGGCGACCTTGCTTTCGGCCTGGGCCTCGATGAGCCGCCCGAAGGCTACACACTGGCCAATCCGGAAGATGCCAAGGGCCTGATGGCGAACCTGCTGCGCGGCGGCGGCGTGCGCATCGAGGGCGATGCGCCCTGGCTGGCCGACAGCAACCTGCCGCTCAGCGCCGATGGCCGCATGGTGATCGAGGTCACGCATCGCGCGGTCGAGGGCAGCACCGACCATCTGGTCTATCACCCGCGCAACATCGCCATCGGCGTCGGCTGCGAACGCAATGCAAAGCCGGTGGAGCTGATCCGCCTGGTGCAGACCACATTGTCGGAACATGGCATCGCACGCGACAGCATCGCCGGTGTCTATTCGCTGGACCTGAAGGCCGACGAGCCGGCGATGCAGGAACTGGCGCGCTGGCTGGGCGTGCCTTTCCGCGTCTTCGATGCCGCCACGCTGGAGGCCGAGACGCCGCGGCTGGCCAATCCCTCCGATGCCGTGTTCGCCGAAGTCGGCTGCCACGGCGTCTCGGAAGGCGCGGCTTTGGCCGCCGCCGGGCCGGAAGCCGCACTGATCGTGCCGAAGGTGAAATCCGAACGCGCCACCTGCGCCATCGCGCTTTCACCCTCGCCCTTCGATGGCGCCTCGCGCGGCTTGCCGCGCGGCGAACTGCATGTGGTGGGCACCGGACCGGGCGATGCGTCATGGCTGACCCCGGAAGCGCGCATCGCGCTCAGCGCGGCCACCGACTGGGTCGGTTACGGCCTGTATCTTGATCTTTACCCAGAACTGGCGGCCGGCAAGACGCAGCATCGCTTCGAGCTGGGCGAAGAGGAAAAACGTGTGCGCGCCGCCCTTGAGCTGGCTGCAAAGGGCAAACGCGTGGCGCTGGTCTGCTCGGGCGATCCCGGCATTTATGCCATGGCGACGCTGGTCTTTGCCCTGCTGGAACAGGAACCGCAGCGCAAGGACTGGCAGCGCGCCGCCATCAGCGTCGCGCCCGGCATCTCGGCCTTGCAGGCAGCGGCAGCCCGTTCCGGTGCGCTGCTGGGCCATGATTTCTGCACCATCTCGCTGTCCGACCTGCTGACGCCGCTGGACATGATCCTGCTGCGCATCAAGAAGGCGGCCGAGGCCGATTTCGTCGTCGCCTTCTACAACCCGGTATCGCAGCGCCGCCGCACCCAGCTGGCCATGGCGAAGGACATCCTGCTGCAGCATCGCCCGCGCGAGACGCCCGTGGTGCTGGCACGCAACCTGGGCCGCGAGGGTGAACGGGTGACGCTGACCAATCTGGGCGACCTCGATGTCGAGCAGGTGGACATGCTGACCGTTGTTCTGGTGGGCAGCAGCGCCAGCCGCAGCATCGTCTTGCAGAATGGCCGCCGTTTCGCCTATACGCCACGCGGCTACGAGAAAAAGTTCAGTCCATGACCGTCCACTTCATTGGCGCCGGCCCCGGTGCCCCCGATCTGATCACCCTGCGCGGCGCGAAGCTGATCGAAAGCTGCCCGGTCTGCCTTTATGCCGGTTCGCTGGTGCCCGAAGCCGTCGTGAAGCTGGCGCCGGAAGGCGCGCGCGTGGTGGATACCGCGCCGCTGAACCTGGACGAGATCATGGCCGAGATCCAGGCTGCGCATGACAGGGGCCAGGACGTGGCGCGCGTGCATTCCGGCGATCCCTCGCTCTATGGCGCCATCGCCGAGCAGATTCGCCGCCTGAAGAAGCTGGATATCCCCTACACGATCACGCCGGGCGTGCCGGCCTTCGCCGCCGCCGCTGCTGCCCTGCAGACCGAACTGACTCTGCCCGACATCGCCCAGTCGGTGGTCCTGACCCGCACGGCGATGAAATCCTCCGACATGCCGGCGGGCGAGGCTTTGGCCAATTTCGGCCGCACGGGCGCCACGCTGGCCATTCATCTGTCCATCCGCAACATCCGCCATGTGGTGGAGGAACTGACGCCGCATTACGGCGCCGACTGTCCTGTGGCCGTGGTGGTGCGCGCCACATGGCCGGACCAGCAGATCATCCGCGGCTGCCTGTCCGATATCGCGGCGAAAGTGCGCGCGGCCAAGATCACCCGCACGGCCCTGATCCTGGTCGGCCGGGTGCTGGACGAGGCTGCTGATTTCAGCGACAGCGCGTTGTACGATCCGAATCACGTGCATGTGCTGCGGCCCGGCGAAAAAGCCAAGGCCAAAGCTGCGAAGCGATGAGGCTGACCATGGCGACCTGGCGCACAATCACCGTCCTGCTGTTCTGCGGCTTCCTGGCCGCCTGCGCCGACACCCCCGAAGCCGTCGTTGAGAAACCCGAGCCCCTGACGCTGGATTTCGCCCAGTCGGGCGGCCGCTTCATCCTGATGCAGGGCGAAGAGCTGCGCATCCGCCTCGCCGCCAATCACAGCACCGGCTATCGCTGGAGCATGGTCAACGAAGCGCCCGGCGTCGAAGTGCTGAGCCTGGCCGAGGAACCGTCCTACATCGCCGAGGGTACGATGCCCGGCCGTGGCGGCATGGAAGTGTGGCATTTCCGCGCCACCGGCACCGGGCCGACCATCCTGTATTTCGTCTATCGTCGGCCTTTTGAGCCGAACGGCCCGGCGGCGCGCGAAGCGATCTACAATTTCGAGATCCGCTGACGCCTAAACCGCGCTGATATTCGCCCAGGCCAGCGCGGCACCCACCGAATCCAAAGTCTCGCCCGGCGGCAGGGGTGGGCGCTCGATCATCAGCACCGGAATGTGCAGCTCGGCAGCGGCCGCGATCTTGGCCGCCGCGCCGCCGGCATTCTTGGTCACCAGCAGGTCGATGCGATGCTGCCGCATCAATGTGCGTTCGTCTTCCGGCCGGAACGGTCCGCGCCCGAGGATCAGATCGCCCGGCGGCAGCGGAACGCCATCGGCCGGTGGATCGATCATCCGAGTGAGAAACCACCGCCCGTTGCCATGCGGCTTGTCTTCACGGCCCAGCGGCACAAAGGGTGCGATCTCCTGCCGGCCGAGCGTGAGGAAGATGCGCTGCGCCGGATGAAAGCGCAGGAACACCGCCGCCGCCGTCACGCTAGGCATCATGGTCCAGCGGTCGCCCGGCGACGGCACCCAGGGTGGCCGCACCAGTTTGGCGCGCGGGACGCCTAAGGCCTGGCAGGCCTCGAAAGCATGACGCGCCATCTGGGCCGCAAAAGGATGCGTGGCATCCAGCACCAGGTCGATCTTTTCGTTCACCAGATACTCGCTCAGGCCCGCCACGCCGCCGAAACCGCCGATGCGAAACTCGCCCGGCGGCTTTTCCGGATTCTCGGTGCGCCCGGCCAGCGAGGAAATGCAGCGGATTTTCGGATGATGCTCAAGCTCGCGCGCCAGCCGCAGGCCTTCGCCAGTGCCGCCCAGCAGCAACAGGTTGCGTTTGCGCGCCATCAGGCCTGCTCCCCGCTGCGACCGACAATACCGCCGGCGCGATCCACCGCCACCACGTCGATGGCGATACGCGCCGGCGCCACGATCCGTTCGGCTGCGTCACGCGCCAGCCGGGCCACATGATCGCCCAGCGGCAGACCTGCCTTCTGCGCCATCTGCAAGACTTCCAACGCGGTATTGGCCTCCATCGCGCGCGCGACCAGCGCGGCATCGCCGCCACATTCGCTCAGCCATTGCGCCAATGCGGCCTTGTCGACCTGGCTGCGGCCGGAATGCAGGTCCATCTGGCCCTGCGCCAGTTTCACCAGTTTGGCGAAGCCGCCGCCGATGGTCAGGCGCGGCAGCGGATGCTGGCGCAGGTATTTCAGCAGCGCACCGGCGAAGTCGCCCATGTCGAGCAGAGCGATTTCGGGCAGATCGTAGAGCGCCTGCACGGCAGCCTCCGAGCTTGAGCCGGTGCAGCCGGCGACATGATCCAGCCCTGCGGCAACCGCCACATCAACACCGCGATGGATCGAATGAATCCATGCCGAACAGGAAAACGGCACGACGATGCCGGTGGTTCCCAGGATGCTCAAACCGCCCACGATGCCCAGGCGCGGATTCCAGGTCTGCTTCGCCAGCTCCGCGCCGCCCGGCACGGCGATCTCGATCTCGACATCCGGCGCTTCGCCATGCCGCGCGGCCAGCACTTGCACAGCTTCGCTCATCATCCGGCGCGGCACCGGGTTGATTGCCGGTTCACCCGGCGGAATCGGCAGGCCGGCGCGCGTGACCATGCCCACGCCTTCGCCGGCACGGAACACGATGCCGCTGCCCGGCGCGGCGCGGCGCACGCGGGCGAGGATCAGCGCCTGATGCGTCACGTCGGGATCGTCGCCGGCATCCTTGACGATGCCGGCCTCGGCCCAATCCGGTCCCAGTGCCTCGCGTGCCAGCGCAAAACTGGGCGTCTCGCCCTTCGGCAGCGTGATGGCGACCGGATCGGGGAAAGCGCCGGTGAGCAATGCCTGATAGGCCGCCGTGGTTGCCGCCGTGGCGCAGGCGCCCGTCGTCCAGCCCCGGCGCAGGGCGGAGGCGGGTTCGGCAGGCATTTCGGCCGGCGTTTCGGTGGGCATCTCGGCAGCCTGGGTCATGGGGGCCAAAGTATACACTGGGGCGCGGCCGGTGTACCTTGCCGCCATGCAATTGCCATCTCTGCAGATGCCGGTTTTCCCCCCCGGCTGGGTCTGGCTGACCGGCGCCGGCCCCGGCGATCCGGGCCTGTTGACCCTGCATGCGGTGAACGCCCTGAACCAGGCCGATGTCGTGATTTACGACGCCCTGGTGGGCGAGGCGATCCTGGCCTGCGCCCGCCCCGGCGCGCTGCTGGAATATGCCGGCAAACGCGGCGGCAAGCCTTCGCCCAAGCAGCGCGATATCAGCCTGCGCCTGGTCGAACTGGCGCAGCAGGGCAAGCGCGTCTTGCGCCTGAAGGGCGGCGATCCCTTCGTCTTCGGCCGCGGCGCGGAAGAGGCGCTCTCCTTACGCGAAGCAGGCATTCCCTTCCGCGTCATCCCCGGCATCTCGGCCGGCGTAGGCGGCCTGGCTTATGCCGGCATCCCGCTCACCCATCGCGACACCAATTCCTGCGTCACCTTCCTCACCGGCCATAACGCCAGCGGCGAGGTGCCCGACAGCGTCGACTGGGCCGCCATGGTGCGCGCCTCGCCGGTGCTGGTGATCTATATGGCGATCAAGCATCTCGACATCCTGGTGTCGAAGCTGCGCCATGCCGGACTGGCGGGCGAACGCCCCGCCGCGCTGGTCAGCCACGCGACCCTGCCGGAGATGCGCGTGCTGCGCAGCAACCTGGACCGCATCGTGGCCGATGCCGAGACGGCAAGGGTCGAGCCGCCGGCCCTGCTGGTGGTGGGCGAGGTGGTCGACCTGCATGCGCTGTTCGGCAGCAGCGACCTGCAGGCCAGGCTCGCGCCGCCATGCCCAATCGCCATCTGACCCGCGGCCTGGTGATCGCCGCGCCGGCCTCGGCCAGCGGCAAGACCACCGTGACGCTCGCGCTGCTTCGCCTGCTGGCCCGCGAAGGCCGCATCGTCGCACCCTTCAAGACCGGACCGGATTACATCGACGGCGCCTTCCATCGCGCCGCCAGCGCTGGGCGGCCCTGCTACAATCTCGATCTTTTCGCCATGCGGCCCGCGACCCTGGCCGGCGTGCTCGATTACGGCAGCGCCGGCGCCGAGATCGTGGTGATCGAAGGCGTGATGGGGCTGTTCGATGGCGCCGTCAGCAGCGAAGGCAGCACCGCCGACCTGACGGCAAAACTGGACCTGCCGGTGGTGCTGGTGATCGATGCCGCGCGCCAGAGCCAATCCATTGCGGCGCTGGTGCATGGTTTCCGCAGTTTCCGCGCCGATGTCGTGCTGGCCGGCGTGATCCTCAACCGCGTGTCGTCGCCCAAACACGAGATGCTGTTGCGCAATGCCCTGGCGCCGCTTGGCCTGCCGGTGCTGGCCGCCCTGCCGCCGGAAGGCGATCTGACGATGCCGAGCCGGCATCTGGGCCTGGTGCAGGCCGAGGAACGCGACGGCCTCGATTTTTTTCTCGACCGTGCGGCCGACTGGCTGCATCTGCATCTGGATCGCGCGGCGCTGGAGCAATTGCTGCAGCCCCTGCAGGTCAGCCGGCCGGCGACGCTGGCGCCTCTGCCGCCGCTGGGCCAGCATATTGCAGTTGCGCGCGATGCGGCCTTTGCCTTCGCCTATCCGCATCTGCTGCAGGGCTGGCAGGCCCAGGGCGCGAATCTCAGCTTCTTTTCGCCGCTGGCCGACGAAGCACCAATGCTGGATTGCGACGCGGTGTTCCTGCCCGGCGGCTATCCC
This sequence comes from Ferrovibrio sp., assembly GCF_046297595.1. Taxonomy (GTDB): domain Bacteria; phylum Pseudomonadota; class Alphaproteobacteria; order Ferrovibrionales; family Ferrovibrionaceae; genus Ferrovibrio. The sequence continues at coordinate 387,768 of NZ_JBKBHT010000002.1, read as the reverse complement.
GAACTGCATGCGGCAAAACTGGCCGGCAATGCTGGCCTGCTGCAGGGCCTGCGCGCGGCAGCGGATCGCGGCGCGACCATCTATGGCGAATGCGGCGGCTTCATGCTGCTGGGTCGCGGCCTGACCGATGCCGATGGCCACAAGCATGCCATGGCCGGCCTGCTGCCCATTGAGACCAGTTTTGCCGAACGCAAGCGCCATCTGGGATATCGCCGCATCACCAGTCTGGCCGATACGATGCTGGGTCCGGCGGGCCAGCGGTTTCGTGGCCATGAATTCCATTATTCCGTCCAGACCGGCGGCGAAGACCAGACACAGGCCTTGTTCAGCACCACGGATGCCGCCGGCGCCGCGCTTGGTCCGACCGGCTGCCACCAGGGCAAAGTGTTCGGCAGTTACCTACACCTGATCGACCGCGAGGATTGAGCGCGCGAACGCCGCAGGCTCAAGGTTGCGGTATTATCTTACGGCAATCCCGGGCCGCATCTGTCCTAGACTAGCAAAAAAAGCAAACGGGAAACGATCAAACCGCCGGCATGATCAACTGGATCGACATACTTTCGCCCCGGCTGCGCCATCTGCATCGCGACTGGATCCATTTCCGAGCCCATAACCTGATGCCAGCCGTGGGCGACTATAACGGCTTCGCTCGTGCCGAGGCGGTGGAGGCCGCCCAACGGCATAGCGCGACGGTGATCCTGCCGGCCGAAAGCGGCCCGCTGTTCAAGCATGTGGGCGATGGGCTGAACGGCGTGTTGCCGTCCTGCCGCAGCGGCATGCATTTCAGCGATCTGGCCTCGCCGGTGCTGCGCGCCGCCCTGACCGGCCCCTTCCACCGCATTGCCAGCAGCCGGCAGCCGGAAGCAAGACGCAGCCATACACGTGGTGGGAACGAGACATCCGATTATGAAATGCTGCTGCTGCCATTCTGCGATAGCCGCTTGCGGGTCTGCATCATACACGCCGTCTACGATCTGGCCGGCATCGACTGGAAAAGGGCGTTTGCATGATAGAGCCAGCAATCCCCGAAGACGAAGACTACCGCCTGGCGGCGCTGCGCATGCTGCCGCTGCTGGATACACCGCCGGAACCGGATTTCGATGCCGTGGTGCAACTCGGCCGCGCCATGTTCGCCGTGCCGACCTGCCTCGTCACCCTGGTCGACAGCCACCGCCAGTGGTTCAAGGCTCGCGCCGGACTGGATGCAACCGAAACGCCGCGTGCGCATTCCTTTTGCGGTCATGCCATCCTGCAGCACGACGTAATGGTGGTGCCCGACGCATCGCTGGATGAACGCTTCCACGACAACCCTCTGGTGCTCGGCACACCCTTCATCCGATTTTATGCCGGCGCGCCGATCCTGCTACCCAGCGGCTATACCATCGGCACAGTCTGCATCCTGGGCCCAGAGCCACGCCACGATTTCGACGCCGGGCAACAGGATTTGCTGGCCAAGCTCGCCATGTTGGCGCTTTCGGCGATCACTCTGCGCGCCCTGCGCAGCAATTTCGACCGCGCGCGCCGCGAGGCCGACCGCAGCCGCCTGCTGGTTCTGGCCAGCCCGGCGCCCCTGGCCCTGGCGGATGCGGAAGGCCGGCTTGAGGTCTTCAACGAAGCCTTCGCCGCGCTCTGCCTGCGGCCTCCTGAGGTTGGCGGCCCCGTTGAGCAGGCGCTGGACCTCGGCCAGTGGCCGCCGGCCGCCATGGCGCGCAACGGATCGGACATGGCCGTGCTGACCTTCAATGACCGCGACGCAAGGTTGGCAGTTTACCGCGATCCCGAAGGCTATATCCTGACCACCGCGCCCGACGGACTTTAGCCTCGGCGTTGCACGCCGGCAGGCGGCTGCTACGATCCGGCCATGGCGGCCCGATTCGCGGCTGCGTTGTGTGGGTTAACCATTCCTTTGCCGCTTTGCGCTAGTCACCGCAGCATGCTGCCGCGTTTCGCCCTTGTCCTGCTTCTGTCGCTGGTTGCCCTGGCTGCTGCGCCGGCCCCGGCGGACGCCATCGACACGGTATCGCCGGTGGCGGATAAAGGCGCCGATTCCGGCCTGCCGCTGCCGCGTTTCGTCAGCCTGGCCGCCGACAAGGTGAATGCCCGCACCGGACCGGGTTCACGTTATCCCATCGCCTGGCAATATCAGCGCCGTGGTCTGCCGGTGGAGGTGGTGGCGGAATACGAATACTGGCGCCGCATCCGCGATCATGACGGCACCGAGACCTGGGTGCACAAGAACCTGACCTCGGGCAAGCGCTTCGCCGTGGTGGACGGCACGGTGCGCAGCCTGTTCAAGAAACCCGACATGGCCGCCGACGTGCTGCTGACCGCCGAACCCGGCGTGATGGCGCGGCTGCGCAAATGCCCCGATGTGGCCTGGTGCCAGGTGGAAATCGCCGGCACGCGCGGCTGGATGCCGCGCAGCCATCTCTGGGGCCTGTATCCCGACGAAGTCTTCGACTGACGCCTAGCTGACGCCGAGCAGACGGCGCAGGCTGCGCGTGATGGCCGGATTGCCCAGCATGTCGGCCAGCGTGTAGCGGTCGAGCACGGCAAGGAATGCCTTCACCGCTTCGGCGAAGGGCTGCTTGAGCTGGCAGGCCGGCGCCAGGCAGCAGGTGTTGCTGGCGCCGTCGAAACATTCCACCAGGTTGAAGTTGTCCTCGGTGGCGCGCACCACGGCGCCGATGGCGATCAGGCCGGCGGCGCGGCTGAGCTGCAGGCCGCCATTGCGGCCGCGCAGGCTGTCGACGAAGCCCGCCTGCGCCAGGGTCAGCGCCACCTTCATCAAATGATGACGCGAGACATCGTAATGCTCGGCGATCTCCTCGATGGTGCAGCGCCGGGCCGGATTCAGCCCCAGATACATCAGCATGCGTAGGGCGTAGTCGGTATGCAGCGTCAGATGCATGGCCAGGGTCGTCCGTGATCCTTGGGCGGGGGGTGCGACAAAATATGCATTTAATTTACTTGATATCGGCCGGCCGCTCAATATCATGCATTTTAAATACTTCTTTTAAAGGCCCCGCCTCCTGGAGGCTTCCGATGACCTACGTCGTGACCGAGCAGTGCATCAAGTGCAAGTACATGGATTGCGTCGAGGTCTGTCCGGTCGACTGCTTCTATGTCGGCGAGAACATGCTGGTGATCAATCCGGACGAATGCATCGATTGCGGCGTCTGCGAGCCGGAATGCCCGGCCGAGGCCATCCTGCCCGACACCGACCGCCGCACGGATGCATGGGCCGCCCTCAATCGCGACTACGCCAAGCAATGGCCCAACATCACCCGCAAGGGCACCCCGCCCGAGGATGCCGATGCCTGGCGTGGCGTGGCCGACAAGTTCAGCCGCTTCTTCTCGCCCGAACCCGGAAAGGACCAGTCATGAACGACATGAGCCTGCATGCCGGCATCCTGCCGCACCGCCTGCATAACCGCGCACCGCAGCTGCATGACAGCCTGCCTCGCGCCGCTTTCGGCATCACGGCCGGCGCCTATGTGCTGATGCTGCTGGTCTACTGGCTCACCTTCGGCGCCAAGGCCGAGGGCGCGCTGATGGTGGCGGTCAGTACCGTGTACGTGATCATGTTCTTCGGCGTGCCCTGGGTGATGGCGCGGCTGGGCGAAAAAATGCTGCGCCAGCGCCATGGCGGCCGTGCCGCGCCGAACCTGGAGGATTTCCTGCAGACCGGCATCCAGACCTGGACCGGACCGATGAGCGGCTGGAGCGCCCTCATCCAGGTGACGCTGATCCCCGTCGGCCTGGCCTTCGCCACCCTGGGCATCTGCATCGCCGTGGCGATGGCGCGCTGATCGCCATGGCCGCCGCCTTCGCATTGCCGCAGGATCCGCCGCGCCAGGAACCGGCACAGCGCCGCTGGGCGTTGTTTGCGCTCGGCTTCCGGCCCTTCTATCTCGCCGGCGCCGCCTATGCCGTGCTGATCCTGCCATTATGGCTGGCCGTTTATGGCGGCCATGTCGCCCTGCCGATAGCCAATCCGCTGGCCTGGCATGGCCACGAGATGCTGTTCGGTTTCGGCGTCGCGATCATTGCCGGCTTCCTGCTGACGGCCGTGCGCAACTGGACCGGTCAGGATACCGCAACCGGCCTGCCGCTTGCCCTGCTGGTGCTGGTATGGCTGGCCGGCCGCGTCGCACCCTTCCTGCTGCCGCCCGACTTCGCGGCGATGGCCGATCTGGCCTTCCTGCCGGCACTCGCCGTCGCCCTGGCGCAGCCGATCTTTCTCATGCGCGTATGCAAGGCCTCGCAGCGGCCCTGGCTGCCGCTGGTGGTCCTGAGCCTGCTAACCATCGCCAACCTGCTGCATCATGCCGGTGCCATGGGTTTCTGGAGCGAGGGCATCGTTTTCAGCCGGCATCTGGCGCTGGGCGTGGTCGCCATCCTGATCAGCGTGATCGCCGCGCGCATCGTGCCCAGCTTCACCATGTCGGGTGCCGGCATGTTCATTCCGGCCGCGCCCCGGCGCGACCGCATTGCGCTGGCGGCGCTGGTGCTGGCCGTGGCGCTGGATGTGACAGCCGTGCTGTGGCCGGTGCCATCCCCACTGCTGATGGCCACCAATGCCGCCGCAGCCCTGCTGCATGCCAGCCGGATGCAGCAATGGCATAGCTGGTCGGCGCGCCGTGTGCCGTTGCTGGCGATCCTGCATATCGCCTATCTCTGGCTGCCGCTTAGTTTTGCCCTGCGCGCCGCCAGTGCATGGAGCGACGCAGTGACGCCGGCCATGGCCGATCATGCGCTGGGTGTCGGCGCCATGGCCGGGCTGATGCTGGCGATGATGACGCGCAGCGCGCTGGGCCATACCGGCCGCAAGCTGAAGGCCGGACCGGTGGAGGTCGGCATCTATGCCGCCATCACGCTGGCCGCTTTGCTGCGGTTCTGCGCGCTGGTACATCCTGCCCTGCAATGGCCTTTGCTGCTGGCCGCCGGCATAGCCTGGGAGGCCGCGTTCGGCCTGTTCCTGCTGCGCTACCTGCCGATCCTGCTGCGGCCGCGCATCGACGGCAAACCGGGCTGACCGACTCGTTTCCTCCCCTCCCATCCCCTATATAATTGTTGTCATGGCCCATCAGGACGAAACCGACACAACTTTGGCCGAACGCCAGGCCCGCCGCGCCCAGCTTGCGCCAGGCACTGCCGCCGGCGTGACCGAGGCGATGGTGCATGACGTGGTGCACGCCTTCTACGGCCGAATCCGCACTGACGCCGTGCTGGGGCCGATCTTCGAGGGCGTGATCAGGGACAACTGGGATCACCACCTGGCCAAGATGTGCGATTTCTGGTCGTCGGTGCTGCTGATGACCGGCCGTTACGATGGCCGCCCGATGCCGGCGCATATCCGCATCGATGTCGGCCAGGGCGCAGGCCTGACGGGCGCGCATTTCGCCCATTGGCTGGAGCTGTTCCGCACCACAGTCCGCGAGCGCTGCCCACCAGCGGCCGCCGCCCTGTTCGAGGACCGGGCGCAGAAGATCGCCGCCTCGCTGCTGCAGGGTGTGCAGTTCAGCCGCGGCGAACTGCCCGACTGGCTCGGGCCGGTGAAGAGCGAACCCGCCAAAGATTCGGTATAAGGCGCCATCAGGCGTGAAGCGGAGGCCCGTCTTTCGCGTAATGCACCATGCGCTGGCCCGGCAGCAGATCATAGGCTGACTGCCAGCCTGGAAGACTGGCGATGCGATCCAGCCAAGCGTGGATTCCCGGATGCGTAATGGCGAAATCGTAGCCCGTCTCATCAGCCGGGAAATGCAGATAGGCCATCATCGAAATATCGGCCACGGTAAAACCAGCACCGGCCACGAAGGCCGAAGACACCACCCGCTTTTCCAGGATCCCGAGGAAGTCATCCAGCCGGCGGCGGAAATATGTCAGCACATGAGGATTGGGCTTCGGCGTGAAGCTGCGCATGAAGCGATAGGACGCCATATAGCCGGTGAGCTTATGATTGTCCCAGAACAGCCAGCGCAACACTTCGTATTTCTCGGCCGCTGTGTCGCCGCCGAACTTGCCGTGTTTCTCGGCCAGTTTCATCAGGATCGGTGCGGTTTGCGTCAGCTTGACGCCATCTTCTTCCAGCACCGGAATCTCGCCCATCGTGTTGACATTGGCGCGCCATTCGGCGGAACGCGTCACGCCGCCGGCGAAATCGGTCCAGATCGGCTCAAAATGCTGGCCACAGAATCTCAGCATCAGCGCCAACTTGTAGCTGTTTCCGGACTCCGGAAAATAATGCAGGCGATAAGACGGCATCGCGGATTCCTGTCAAGAACGAATGCACTTGTGTACAGAACATTTGTTCTGTACAGTATACCCGAATGAGGCGATGTCAACATGCATGACAATATGGCCATCTCAGATCGTCAGCAGGCGCTGATGGAAGTGACACTCCGCATTATCGGGCGGCTGGGTGTGGATGGCGTGACACATCGCGCGGTTGCCGCCGAAGCCGGGTTGTCATTGGGCGCGATCACTCATCACTTCAGCTCGCGCGACAGCCTGGTGGAGGCCGCCCTGCACCACGCCCTGGCGCGTGAAACCGGGCGTCTGCGCGCGCTCAGCCTGTCGCTGCAGGATCACGTGATGGATATCGATGCCTGGATTGGCGCGCTGGCTGCGTGGTATGCCCGAGAACTGAAGACCGATGCAGAGGTACATATCGCCTGCTATGAGGCTTTTCTGGCGGCGGCGCGCAGCCCGCGCTACCGCGACATTATCCAGCAATGGTTCTCCACTTGGCAGCGTAGCGCCGAGCTGGCCCTGAAGGCCGCTGGTTCGACGCAGCCTCGGCAGCATGCCGAGCTCTTTGTTTCCGCCCTGATTGGCTTAATCCTGCAACAACTGGCTGCGCCGCGCCGCAGTTTCCGCCGCGATGCCGTCGCGCTGCTGAGCGGGCTGGTCGATGGCTTGCTCGGCCGTCGCTGAGCACTAGTAAAGCCGGTTCTTGTAGCTTTCTTCCAGATTGGCATCGGCCGCTTCGGCATCCAGCCCGCCGACCTGGTCGGCAATCACGCGGCCCAGCGTGGGAAAGCTGCTGCGCGGCACATGCTTTTCGGCATTCCACAGATCCGAACGGATCATCGCCTTGCCGCAATGGAAATAGACTTCGCGCACGCTGATCTCCAGCGCCGATGCCGGCAGCTTGCCCTGCGCAATCATCGGCTGCAGACGTGCCGGGTCGGTGATCACTCTCGCGGTTCCATTCACGCGCAAGGTCTCGTTGATCCCGGGAACAAAGAACAACAGCCCGACATCGGACGATGCGACGACATTGCGAAGCGAATCGATCAGGTTGTTGCCGCGCCGATCCGGCAGCAGCAGCGTGACATCATCCTCCACGCGGACAAAGCCTGGCGCATCGCCACGCGGCGAGGCATCGGCGCCGTCCGGACCATGGGTCGCCAGCACGACAAAGGGCGACAGCGCGATAAAGGCCTTGGCGTGCTTGTCCAGCCGGGGCAGGATTTTCTTCTGCACCAGCTCGCTGGGCTGATCATAACTGTCGCGCAGGTCGGATTCACTGGAAAGAACAGTCATGCCGGGCCTCAGAATAACACGTGGAGCCCGGACCAGGTCCGGGCATGACGATGTCCGAAAACGAACCTACCTGTCATGCCATGCCTTGGGCGTGGCATCCACGATTTTATTTTCCAGGCTTAAGGCTTACGCGAAATCCTGCGCCAGGCTTTCGCGCACGGATTCCGGCATCACGGCGATATGCCCGTAATGGGGATGCTCGATGGCCAGCAGCACGCGGGTGCCGGGTTTGCGGAATTCGGCGATCTGCTCGGCCGTGAAGGGGAAGCGCAGGAAATGTACGCTTGAGGTCTTGCCATCCTCGCGGTTGCGCTCGGCATCGTCTTCCGGCACGGCGCGGATCTTGTGGCCGGCGAATTCCAGCATCACGGTCTGGTCGATATTGGTGAGCTGGGCCAGCACGATGGGCCGGCGCACCGCATCCTCGATCTCGATCATGAAGGTGGCGACCAGTTCGCGGCCCTTCGGAATCAGCGGCTCGTAGGCGCGCAGCTCGTCTTCCAGCTGCTCCGCGCCGCCCTTCTCGATGAACAGCATCTCCTGGATCTGCCACCACATGGTGGCGTAATTCTCGAAATAGAAGGTGCAGAAGGGGCCGACGCCGACGCGGCGGTTTTTCTTGATCGCCACCACTTCGGCGCGCTTGTCCTTGCGCACCTTCACAAAGTCGTCGAGCGACAGGATATCGGCGTGGGTGATTGTCGTCTTCAGAGCCATAAACACATCATCCTCCTGAAAGTGCGAAGCCCCTCCGCCCCCTCAGCTTAAATTCAGATCAGACCGTAGGCCCGGGCGAACAGCTCGACCGGATGATCGGCCTTGGCGGGAAGGCTGAAGCCGTCCTTGTCCTTGCCTTCGCGCTCCATACCCTGGCGGATATGGATTGCCGCCAGCGGACATTCGGAGGCGATATGCGCCTTGTTCTCCTTCACCGCCGTACGCGCCACCGGCTTGCCGACTTTCATGCCGACCTCGAAGAATTCCTTGCGCACGCCCCAGCTGCCGCCATGGCCGGCGCAGCGTTCGATTACGGCCAAGTCCTGGCCCGGCTTCATCTCGGGGATCAGCTTCATCAGCTCGGTGGCCTTGGCGCCCATATTCTGCGCGCGGGCATGGCAGGCCAGATGCAGCGTGACGCCGCCTTCGAGCGGTTTAAGCCCCGGCGCGAGGCCTTCCTTCTTGGCGATGTCGACGATGTATTCCGAGATGTCGAAGGTGGCCTGGGCCAGCTTCTTCACCAGCGGGTCATTCGGCAGGATCAGCGGCCATTCGAATTTCAGCATCAGCGCGCAGCTCGGCACCAGCGCCACGATGTCATAGCCCTGATCGATCAGCGGCGCGAAGGCCTCGGCCACCACGCGGGCCTTCTTCGCCACGTCGTCGATGTCGCCCTGCTCCAGTCGCGGCATGCCGCAGCAGCCGGGATATTCCACCCGCAGGTCGACGCCGTTATGGGCGAGGATTTTCTGCGCGGCGACACCGATATCGGGATTGTTGTAATTGCCGAAGCAGGTGGCGTAGATCGCCGCCTTGCGCTTGCCATAGGCCGGCGCGGCAGTGTTCACTGCGGCCGGTTCGGATTTGGCGCGCGCCACCAGCGTTTTCGCATTGAATTTCGGCAGCTCGGCATCGCGATGGATGTCGGCGACGGTTTCCATGATCGGCCGCGTCAGGCCGTTGCCGCGTTCGGACGCCCAGTTGGCAATCGGCGCGACCAGGCCGGCCAGCTTGCCGTTGCGGTCGGTCTGCGACAGCTGGTCGCCGATCTTGTCCTTGTGGCCGTGATGCCGCTCGGCCGCGCGGTAGCGCAGCATCAGATGCGGGAAATCGAGGTTGAACTCGTGCGGCGGCACATAAGGGCACTTGGTCATGTAGCACAGATCGCAGAGCGTGCAGGCATCCACGATCGGCTTGAAATCCTTCGACTCCACCTCGTCCAGCTCGCCGGTGGGCGAGGCATCGACCAGGTCGAACAGGCGTGGGAAAGAGTCACACAGGTTGAAGCAGCGGCGACAGCCATGGCAGATGTCGAGCACACGCCGCATCTCGGCGTCGAGCTTTTCCAGATCGTAGAAATCGGGATTCTGCCAGTCCAGCGGATGCCGGGTCGGCGCCTCGAGGCTGCCTTCGCGCATGGTCGTCTCCGGGAGCGGGTGCGTCTACGGGAAAGGCCCGGAGTCCAAGCGGACTCCGGGCGGTACGTCACCTTTGAAACGCGCGGCGATCAGCCGAGCGTGTCGAGCGCCTTCTGGAAACGGCCGGCGTGGCTCTTCTCGGCCTTGGCCAGCGTCTCGAACCATTCCGCGATCTCGTCGAAACCTTCGTCGCGGGCGGTCTTGGCCATGCCGGGATACATGTCGGTGTATTCGTGGGTCTCGCCGGCAACGGCGGCCTTCAGGTTGTCGGCCGTGGCGCCGATCGGCAGATCGGTGGCCGGGTCGCCGACTTCGGCCATGAATTCGAGATGGCCGTGGGCGTGGCCGGTCTCGCCTTCCGCGGTGGAGCGGAACACGGCGGCGACGTCGTTGTAGCCTTCCACGTCGGCCTTCTGGGCGAAGTAGAGGTAGCGGCGGTTCGCCTGGCTTTCACCGGCGAAGGCTTCCTTCAGATTGTTGTGGGTCTTGGTGCCTTTGAGTGCGGGCATGGCTGGTCCTCCTTGTTCTTCCCTGCATACCGCCGGGGCCGGGTTGGCCCCGGGGCGGGCGCCCCGCTCTGGCCCCCCACTGCCAATGGGGGGCAGCGGGACAGAGATTCGGGACGCTGCGGATTATGGACCGGCGCCTTTCACTGTCAAGGTTTTTTGGAATTATTCTAACTTATGCAGGGTCGCTACGACCCTGCCGCGTGGCGGCTCAGTCTTCCAGTCGCACGATCACGTCGACCCGGGCAATCCTGGCGCCGTCGGGGGCCGATGGCAGGCGGGCGACCGCCACCTCGGTTTCCGGAATGTCGCGCAGCTCGCCGGTGCGCTCGTAATAGAAATGGTGATGGGCCGACAGGTTGGTGTCGAAATAGGCCCGGCCGGCATCGACGGTCACCATGCGGAGCAGGCCGGCGGCGGTGAACTGGTGCAGGCAGTTATAGACCGTGGCCAGCGACAGCCGGGCGCCGCGCTCGGCGGCCTCGGTGAACAGGCTTTCCGCCGTCACATGCCGGTTGCCGCGTGAAAACAGGATTTCGGCCAGCACCAAGCGCTGGCGCGTGGTACGCAGGCCAGCGGCCCGCAGTTGTTCGGCGGCGGCCCGGAAGCGGGGTTCGATCACCTTGGTCATGATTTGCATATATAGCAGGATTGGGCTGCCGGCCACAGGAATGTCATACTTGGCCGTTCCCGGCCATTTTCCAGGGCAAAGCCCCGTTTCGGCCGGGTGAAAGGCCAGACCGGTGGCACAGATGTAACAAAGTGCAACGAAACTGTTGCGACCGGGCCCCGGATCACTACATTGTGGCCGGAAGGCGAAGGATGGCCCGCTATTTATGGCCTGGAGCGGCTGCTGCGGCAGCGGCCCGGGCATGCCGGCCAGCGGGAGGATTTGCCGGCCAATCGGGCCTTGCACGGCGCAATCGTTGCCCGGCAGGCGTTGCTAACGGGGTTGAGGGTTTCCCAACGTGGAACAGAAGAACAGTTACAGCTACGAGGATCTTCTTGCTTGCGCGCATGGCAAGCTGTTTGGCGAGGGTAATGCCCGCCTGCCGCTGCCGCCCATGCTGATGCTCGACCGCATCGTGAAGATCGTCAGCGACGGCGGTAAATATGGCAAGGGCGAGATCGAGGCCGAACTCGATATCAAGCCCAACCTGTGGTTCTTCCCCTGCCATTTCGAGAACGACCCGATCATGCCGGGCTGCCTGGGGCTTGATGGCATGTGGCAGCTGGTCGGCTTTTTCCTCGGCTGGATGAAGGCACCGGGCCGGGGCCGTGCGCTCAGCGTCGGCGAGGTGAAGTTCTCCGACATGGTGACGCCGGCGGCGAAAAAGATCACCTACAAGATCGACATCAAGAAGCTGCTGCTGCGCAAATTCGGCATCGCCATCGCCGACGGCACCATGTATATCGACGGCAAACCGGCCTATGAGTGCAAGGACATGCGCGTCGGCGTTTTCCCCGATGGCATGGCGCCGGCCGCCACGTAACAGCCGGCCCGAGTAACAGCCGGCAAGGGGCTGCGTCGGTTTATTGAACGGGTGCAATGACTGCGGCTGCCGGATTGGTTTTCCTGCGATCCGGCCCGCATCCTGAGGAGTTTCACGCCCATGCGTCGCGTCGTCGTTACCGGTATCGGCATCACCTCGTCCATCGGCAATACCGCCGAGGAAGTGGCCGACAGCCTGAAGGCCGGCCGTTCCGGCATCGTGTTCGCCGAGGACTACGCCCGACTCGGTTTCCGCAGCCAGGTGCATGGCACCGTCAAGATCGACCTTGATGCTGCGGTCGACCGGCGCCAGAAGCGTTTCATGGGTGACGGCGCGGCCTACGCCTATCTGGCGATGGAACAGGCGATCGCCGACAGCGGCCTGGAGCAGGGCGACATCATCAATCCGCGCACCGGTCTGATCGTCGGCTCGGGCGGCGCCTCGACCAAGAATCTGGTTGCCGCTGCCGATATCGTGCGCGAAAAGGGCGGCCCGAAGAAAATCGGCCCCTTCATGGTGCCGCGCACCATGTCGAGCACCTGCTCGGCCGTGCTGTCCACCGCTTTCAAGATCAAGGGCGTGAATTATTCGATCAGCTCGGCCTGCTCGACCTCGGCGCACTGCATCGGCAATGCCGCCGAACTGATCCAGCTCGGCAAGCAGGACGTGATCTTCGCCGGTGGCGGCGAGGAACTGGACTGGACCTTAAGCTGCCTGTTCGACGCCATGCCGGCGATGTCCTCGTCGTTCAACGCCACGCCCGAGCGCGCCTCGCGCGCCTATGACAAGGACCGCGACGGCTTCGTGATCGCCGGCGGCGGCGGCATCGTTGTGATGGAAGAGCTGGAGCACGCCAAGGCGCGCGGCGCCAAGATCTATGCCGAACTGGTCGGCTATGGCGCCACCTCGGACGGCGCCGACATGGTCGCTCCCTCGGGCGAAGGCGCGGTGCGCTGCATGCAGATGGCCCTGGCCGAAAGCGCGCGCGGCAGCAACGCGCCGATCGACTACATCAACACTCATGGCACATCCACACCGGCGGGCGACATCACCGAACTGAACGCGATCCGCGAGGTGTTCGGCGAGGCCGTGCCGGCGATCAGTTCGACCAAGTCGCTGACCGGCCACAGCCTGGGCGCCGCCGGCGTGCAGGAAGCCATCTATAGCATGTTGATGATGCGCGACAACTTCATCGCCGCCTCGGCCAATATCGAAAACCTCGACCCGGGCGCCGAAGGCTTCCCGATCGTGCGCGAACGCCGCGACAACGTGACGCTGAACCGCGTGATGTCGAATTCCTTCGGCTTCGGCGGCACCAACGCGTCGCTGGTGTTCCAGCGCTACGAGGCCTGACCGCTTCCATCCCTCTGCCCAAAACAGAAACCTCCTTCCTTTCCGGATTTCCGATATGACCGAAATGCGCGCGTTGATGAGTGGCAAGCGCGGCCTCATCATGGGGGTCGCCAACGATCACTCGATCGCCTGGGGCATCGCCGAGATGCTGCACCGGCATGGCGCCGAACTGGCCTTCACCTTCCAGGGCGAGGCCTTCGAGCGTCGCGTGCGGCCGCTGGCCGAGAGCGTGAACGCCAAGGCGGTGGTGCCCTGCGATGTCGAGGACGAGACCTCGATGCGCCAGGCCTTCGAGAAGGTCGGCGCCGCCTTTGGCAACCAGATCGATTTCGTGGTGCATGCCATCGCCTATTCCGACAAGGAAGAGCTGAAGGGCCGCTACCTCAACACCACGCGCGGCAATTTCAGCCGCTCGCTGCTGATCTCCTGCTATTCCTTCACCGAGGTCGCGCGGCTGGCCATGCCCTATATGAGCAATGGCGGTTCGCTGATCACGCTGACCTATGAGGGCAGCACGCGGGTGATGCCGAACTACAACGTGATGGGCGTGGCCAAGGCGGCGCTGGAAGCATCCGTGCGCTACCTCGCGGTCGATCTCGGCCCGCAGAATATCCGCGTCAATGCCGTGTCGCCCGGCCCGATGCGCACGCTGGCCGGTTCGGCCATCGGCTCGGCGCGGGCCACCTTCAAGTTCACCGCGCAGCACAGCCCGCTGCGCCGCAACGCCAGCTTGGACGAAGTGGGCGGCGCCGCGCTGTTCCTGCTCTCCGACCTGGGCGCCGGCGTCACCGGCGAGATCGTGCATGTCGACAGCGGCTTCCATGCGCTCGGCATGCCGAACCCGGCCGACCTGAACGGGAACGGCAACGGCGAAGGCTGACGCCGGCGGCGCGGTTCCCGGATTTGCCGCTGTGGATCGCCCGCTAAATACCCTGATGTCCGATCTGCGGCTGCCGGGCCACCTGCAGCTCGCCGAACATTGGCTCGGCCTCTACCGGAATCATGGAGATCGCGTGCCGCCCTTGAGCGCACTCGATCCGATCCGTTTCCCCAAGGCGCTGGCCGACAGCTGGATCGTCGATGCCGAAGAGGGCCGTCGGTTTCGCATCCGCCTGTCGGGCGAAACGCTGGTCAGCTGGTACGGCTTCAATCCGAAGGGGCGACATTACGAGGACCTCTTCACCCCGGCCATCCTGCCCGCCGTCACCGAACAGTCGTGCCGCGTGATCGGCGACCCCGCCATCTGCTATCACCGCATGCATACGACGATTCCCGACTGGACCGTGCCGGCCTTCTTCGAACGCCTCGTGCTGCCGCTGGCCGATGCCGAGGGCCGCGTGCGCCACCTGGTCGGTGCCACGCTGTTCCAGGGCGAGGCCGACCACGGCAAGGGTGGCAAGGCCGCCGTGGTCGATGCCGATTACTGGTATGCCGTTTCGGCCGCCATTTAAATCCGCCTGCATTACGGCTTTGTAATTTCCATTTCGGCAGTGGGGTTTCTACGTTGCAGGCATGGAACACGGCCTTGCCTCGCTGATTGTCGACATGCCCGATGCCAAGCTGCAGGCGGTGGCGCGACACTGGCTCACGCTGTATTACGCGGCCAATGGCATCCCGCGCCTGCGCGACATCGATGCCGTGCAGATGCGCCAGGCCCTGGCCGATATCTGGATCCTCGACCTGCATGACGACGGCATGCCGCGCGTGCATCTGGCTGGCGAGACGCTGGCCGACTGGTTCGGCCGCTGCCTGAAGGGGCTGCCGCTGGACACGATTTACAATGCCGACATATTGCCTGTGGTCATGAACACGGTGCGGCAGGTGAGCGAGACGCCGGCCATCCTCATGCAGCAGGCGCGCAGCCTGCCCACCGCGCGCAGCTTCACGGTGCCGTTCCATCGCCTGGCGATGCCCCTATGCGACGACAACGGCACCATCCGCCATGTGCTGGGCGTTTCGGTCTTCAGCACCCGCGAAGGCCATGGCAATGGCCCGGCGCAGACCAGCATAGAGCGCGAATGGCTCTATCCGCTGAGTACCGCCGCCGCCGAACGCGTCGCCGCCATGGTGGCCTGAGCTGCTTCAGCCCAGCGCGATCTTCAGCACGCCGAACAGCCGCTCCACATCCTGATCGGTGTTGTAGAGATGCGGCGTCACCCGCATCGACTGGCCGCGCACGCTGACGAACACGTTTTCCGCCGCCAGCTTCGCCGGCAGGTCAGCCGGCACGCCGTCCTTGAAGCGCAGGCCGAGGAAATGGCCGGCGCGTTTTGTCGCCGGCGCCGAACCGAGGCCGAATTCCGCCTGCGCGCGCGCCGCGATGGCAGCCGTGCGCGCGGCCAGCGTGGCCTGGATGTTGGCCACACCCCAGCCGAGCAGCATCTCGAGCGCGGCCATCGACGCCGGCATCAGGGCGAAATTGCTGCGCTCGCCCACATCGAAGCGGCGTGCACCGGGCTGGTAGTCGCTCTTGTAATCGACCAGGCCGGCGAAATTCTCCGAATCCCGGCGCGCGATCCAGTTCTGCTCGAACGGCATCGCCTGCTGCCAGCGCTTTGCTACATAGAGATAACCCAGGGAATAGGGCCCCATCAGCCATTTGTAGCCGCCGACGGCGAGGAAATCGGGATCGATCACCTGCACGTCGAAGGGCAGCGCGCCGAGCGACTGCGTGGCATCGATACACAGGGCCGCGCCAACCTTCGTGCAGGCCTGGCGGATCGCGACGAGGTCGAGCAGGCCGCCATCGGTCCAGTGGCAATGGGGCAGCGCGACAATCGCGGTGTTCGCGTCAATGCGCGCCAGCACCGCCGCAGTCCAGTCGTCGTCGGCCGGGCGCGGCACCTGCACATGGGCGGCATTCGCTGCCCGCGCCTTCTCGATCCAGGGATAGACATTGGACGGAAACTGCTCGGCCAGCGTCAGCACGCTCTGGCCGCGTTTAAGCGGCAGGGCATGGGCGGCCACCGCCATGCCGTAGGAGGCCGCCGGCACGATGGCGACATCGTCGGTGGCGGCGTTCACCATACGCGCGAATAGCCCGCGCACGATCTCGGTATCGGTGAAGAAATCCTGCGCCGTCACCGTCCAGGGCTGCGCCTTGCGCGCCATGCCGGCCTCGCCTGCCGCCACCACCGCCTTCGCCAGCGGCGACATGTAGGCACAGTTCAGATAGGCGATATCGTCGGGGATGTCGAAGAGATGGCGTTGCGAGGGCAGCAGTTTGGTCGGGCTATGCGCGGTCATACCCCGAGCTTAGCGGCGCGGCGATGGTGCTGGCCATGGCTGAAAAATGTATGGCAACAATTTTGCGCCGGCCCGGGACTGGTCCGGCGCCGGCCTGGGGCGCAAAGTGCGGCCAAGCATAAACAGACCCCAGCCATCATGCCGCTGCCCCATATTGCCCTTGCCGTCCTGATCGCCGCGCTCTGGGGCTTCAACTTCGTCGTGATCCGCATCGGGCTGGATGCCTTTCCGCCCTTCCTGTTCAACGGCCTGCGTTTCGCCGTGGCGGCCCTGCCCTTCCTGCTGTTCTTCCGCCATCCTGGCGTGAAATGGCGCTGGGTGATCGGCACCGGCCTGGTGCTGGGCGTGGCCAAGTTCAGCCTGCTGTTCCTCGGCATGGCCCATGGCATGCCAGCGGGCCTGGCCTCGGTGGTGATGCAGGCCCAGGCCTTGTTCAGCGTCGCCTTCGCCGCCCTGCTGCTGAGCGAGCGGCCGGGCATGGTTCAGTGGATCGGCCTGGGCATCGCCGCCGCCGGCCTGGTGGTGATCGGCAGCGATCTTGGCGTCGATACGCCGATGCTGGCCTTCCTGATGCTGATCGCGGCGGCGGCCTGCTGGGGCTTTGCCAATATCCTGACGCGCCGCGCGGCGACAAAACAGCCGCTCGCCTTCATGGTCTGGGTCAGCGCGGTGCCGCCGCTGCCGATGCTGGGCCTGTCATGGGCCTATGAAGGCGAAGCCGCGATCATGCAGACCCTTGCCGGGCTGGACATGAAGGGCATGCTCGCCGTGCTCTATATCGGCCTGCTCTCCACCACGGCCTGCTTCGCCGCCTGGAGTTTCCTGCTGCGGCAATACAAGGCGTCGCTGGTGGCGCCCTTCACCCTGCTGGTGCCGGTCTTCGGTCTGGCCAGCGCGGCTCTGGTGCTCGACGAAATGCCGTCGACCGTCGAGCTGGCCGGCTCGGCGCTGATCCTGCTGGGACTGATGGTGAATGCCGGGCTGCTGACGCGCTGGATGCGCCGCACGGCCGCCGCCTGAAAAGACCTAAGCGGCATCGCCCTATAATTTCATGGCCAGGTCGCGAATCGCATCGCGACAGGCATCGGCCGTGCGCTCCAGATAGGACCGTGCTTCGGGACGAAGGCCATCCTGCTGCAGTTGTTCGTTGATCGACGCGAGAATAGCGCGCAGGTGCCGTATACGACCCGGCATATCCTTCTCCCCCTCAGGCGAATCAGTCATCACCCGACGGAGAGTGCCGTCTGCATGGTTAACAAAACCTGAGAGCGCCCAATCGGAAGCCGGATCAGGCCGCCGCGCCTTCGGTGACGTAACCGGTGAACTGGCGGATGCTGTCGAGCATGTGTCGCGGCACGGGATCGTGGCCCTTCAGGATCAGCACCAGGGCGGCGCGCGTGACGCCGAGCTTGGCGGCATATTCCTCGAAGCTGATGCCGTTGCGACGGCAGGCCTCCAGCACCAGCGGCTGGGCATCGCGGGCAAAGAACTGCTTTGCCCCATAGCCCCGGGTTTCCAGGGCGATCTGATGAGGGATCGGATTCGGGCGGTACACGGTTTGCCTCCTTACAGTTCCGTCTGGCCGCAGCGGGGCCGGCGGGATTGCGCCGGCGGAGAAAAATTTGGCGAATGCCGTGACGGATTCAAGAGGAAATTCTGCCGCAGCCCAGCTGCCGCAGGCATGACCCGTGACCGGAGTTTCGGGGGTGTGTTTAAACGCTGAGGTCGGCGTTGCGGCCCATGCCGCGCGGGCGGGTGCGGTCGGTCTTGGCCTCGGTGGCCGAGGCGCCGCTGTCGCTGTCCTTGCCCTTCTTGGCCTTGGACCGGTCGGAACCGCTGGAATTGCCCGAAGCGGTGGCCGCCATGCGCGTATCGGCCCGCACCGGCACGGCCGTCACCGCCGCGGCCGCCTGGGTCGCGTTGGGAGCCTGATTCTGCTGGGCCAGACCATGGGCCGGGGTTGGCGCCTGGGCCTGGGGCAGAGAGCTGAGCGGTGGGACAAGAAAGGTCATGTTTTACATGTATGATGGGGTATAACCCTTGACAAGGATATTATTTCCCAAAGTGGTTAACACCGAATCAATCCACCCGCCCCGCGCGAAGGAAGCCCGGCCCTGACCCAGTCGAAAACGGATAAAAACCGGAAAACCGCCGGAAAACCTGGCCTTCTGGCCCGGCTGTTCGGTGCCGAGGCGCCGGCCAAACCGGCGCCCAAACGGCAATATACCGGTCCGGCCAAGGATCCGCGGGCGGTTCTAGCCCAGCAGATCAGGACGATTCGCGCCAAGCTGAACCCGCAATTGCTGAAGATCGCCGAGAAGCTGGCGAAAAAGGGGCCACCGGTGACCGACCAGGAACGCGCCACGCTGGCCATCGAGTTGTTTCTGGCGCAGAAGCAGGATGGCGGCGATTTCGCCGCCAAGCTGAAGGCCAAGCTGGAAGAGCAGAAACGCCGCAGCCACTAGGGCGCGGCAAAGGCTTTGGTGTTTCAGTGAACCGTCGTGTGCGGCGGTTCACCTTCGGTCTTGTCCGCTGCCGCGGCCGGCGCGTCGGCCGCCGGGGCTGTCGCGGGCTTGGCGTCACCGCGCCGCAGGCGCTCATGCGCCTTGATCGAAAACGGAATCGAGCCCAGATAGGCCAGTTCGATGGCGGCCAGCGTATACCACGGCTGGTTCAGCAGGGCGGCGGCCAGCAGGCCGACGCCAAGCAGCACCAGGCCGACATACTCGCGCGGCACCCGCACGCGCTTGAACGAAAAGGTCGGCACGCGGGAAATCATCAGGCCGCCGATGATCAGCAGCCACAGCGCGTTCAGCGCCGGCGAGCGGAAGAAGTCGCTCTCCATTTCCAGGCTGATGATTAGGAACAGCAGGGCCAGGCCGGCGCCGGCCGGAGAGGGAATGCCGGTGAAGAAACTGCCGGTCCATTGCGGCTTTTCCGTATCGTCCAGCGCGGTGTTGAAACGCGCCAGACGCAAAGCCGTGCAGACGCTGTAGGCCAGCACCACCAGCCAGCCGGTATTGCCGTTGCCCAGGTCGTGCAGGGTCCAGAAATACAGCACCATCGCCGGCGCCACGCCGAAGCTGAGGAAATCCGACAGCGAATCCAGCTCGGCGCCGAAACGCGAGGCGCCTTTCAGCAGCCGCGCCACGCGGCCGTCCAGCATGTCGAACAGGGCGGCGATGGCGATGGCCATCACGGCGAACTTGAACTGCCCGAGCAGCGCGAAGCGGATCGCGGTCAGGCCCGAGCAGAGCGCGATGATGGTGAGGATGTTAGGCGCGAGCGTGTTGAGCGGCAGGTTGCGCAGGCGCTGCGGCGGCTTGAGGCTCATCGGCATATCGCCATCTCCTTCACGGCACGCATAGTCTAGGCGGCCCGTCTTGCCGCCTGGTTAACGCGCCTGGCACTCCGCCTGGTCCTTGCTCAGCGCACTTCGCCGGTGCGCGGCTGTTCGTTGGCGCCGTCCTCGGCGATCACCGTCTCGCCGGCGATCATGCGCTGGCCGACACAGACCAGCGGCACCATGCCATCATCCAGATAGATGTCGACGCGGCTGCCGAAACGGATCAGGCCGAAGCGTTCGCCGGCGCGCAGCTGCTGGCCTTCCTGCACCTCGCAGAGGATGCGCCGCGCCACCAGGCCGGCGATCTGCACGACCGCGATTTCCTTGTCGTTCTTCAGCTTCAGCCGCATAGACTGGCGTTCGTTGTCGGTGCTGGCCTTGTCGAGCGCGGCATTGAGGAACTTGCCCGGACGATAGGCCAGCGCGGTGATCGTGCCATCCGCCGGCGCGCGGTTCACATGCACGTCGAACACGTTCATGAACACCGAGATGCGCTGGCGCGGGTCGCTGCCCATGCCCAACTCTTCCGGCGGGGCGGCGCGCTCGATCATCTGCACCACGCCATCGGCGGGCGAGATCAGCAGGCCGGCGCGCACCGGCGTCACGCGCGGCGGATCGCGGAAGAAATAGGCGCACCAGCAGGTCAGGATCACGCCCAGCCAGCCCAGCGGCTCGGCGACCCAGAACAGCACCAGAGTCACCACGGCGAAGATGGCAATGAACTTCCAGCCCTCGCGGTGGATCGGCACCAGAACGGAACGGATCGTGTCCATATTTACGTCTGCCTCGTGCAAAATCTTGTGGCTGCTAATCTAAGGGCTGGCGGTTGCCATATAAAGGGCTGGCCGGCAAACATCATGGCCAAGCTTCCCGGACCGAAGGATTCCGTGCCATGGCCATCACTCTCTATGAGCTCGCTGCCGCCGACGGCCGCCGGTTCAGCCCCCATTGCTGGAAGGCGCATATGGCGCTGGCCCACAAGGGCCTGTCCTACGAGGCGGTGCCCACCCGCTTCACCCAGATCCGGGAGCGCTGCGGCGGCGCATTCAAGACCGTGCCGATCCTGGAGGATAACGGCAAGCAGGTGGTCGATTCCTGGGCCATCGCCGAATATCTCGACCAGGCCTATCCCGACCGGCCGGCCCTGTTCGGCGGAGAGACCGGCAAGGCTCATGCCCGCTTTGTGCAGAACTGGGCGCAGACCCAGCTGCATCCGCAGATCGTGCGACTGATCGTGCACGACATCTTCACCCAACTCGCGCCCGAGGATCATGCCTATTTCCGTGAAAGCCGCGAGAAGCTGTTCGGCGCCACGCTGGAGCAGGTGCAGGATGGCCGCGACGGACGGCTGGCTGCCTTCCGCGCCGCGCTGGAGCCTGCGCGCCAGACCCTGAAGGCGCAGCCCTTCATCTCGGGCGCCGCGCCGCTTTATGCCGATTACGTGCTGTTCGGTCCGCTGCAATGGGCGCGCGTCATGGGCCGCCTGGTGCTGTTGGAAAACGACGATCCGGTAATGGCCTGGTTCCAGCGCGTCGCCGCTCTGCATGGCGGCAACGCGCTTAAACAGCCGGGCTACTGGGCGGCCTAGACAACCGCCCCATTTGACACCCTTTACTGCAGCACCGGATTGGCGCGCAGGCGATCGGCGGCGAAATCGATGAAGGCGCGGATCTTGGCATTGGCGCGCCGACCCTCGGCATGCAGCAGATGCACCGGGATCGGCGGCCGTTCGTGCTCGGCCAGCAGCACCTGCAGTTTCCCGGCCTGTAGTTCCGGCGCCACCATGTAGGACAGAACGCGGGTGATGCCGCGCCCGGCCACGGCGGCGGCGATCACGGCTTCGGCCGAATTCACGAAGAAGCGCGCCGGCGGCTCGATCACCGCGTCGCGGAAATGCCAGCCCTCGGCCACGACAGGCGGCGCGAAGAGCAGGCAGGTATGGTCCATAAGGTCGCGCGGCTTCAATGGCATGCCATGGCGCGCAATATAGTCTGGCGAAGCCACCACCACGGGCCGCACATGGCCGACGCGCACGGCGCTTAAACTCGAATCCTGCAGATGCGCGATGCGCACCGCCACATCGAAGCCTTCCTCGATCAGGTTGGTGACGCGGTCGAGCAGCAGCAACCGCGTCGTGACGTCGGGATAACGGTCGAGGAAATCCAGCACCACCGGCGCCACATGCCGGCGGCCGAACATCAACGATGCCGTGATGCTGACCTGGCCGCGCGGCGCGTCATGCAGACCGGCGGCCGAGGCCTCGGCCTCGTCGATGTCGGCCAGGATGCGGCGGGCATCGACGAGGAAACGTTCGCCCGCCTCGGTCAGGCGCACATGACGGGTGCTGCGCTGGAACAGAGCCGTGCCCAGCCGCTCCTCCAGCAGGGCGACGGCGCGGGTGACCGAAGGCGGCGAGAGATGTAGCCGCCGGGCGGCACCGGCAAAACCGCTTTCCTCGGCCACCGCCGCAAAAACCCGCATGGCTTCCAGGCGATCCATGGATTATTTCATATTCTGAAACAGAAACTTGTAAAAGCAGATTATTATCATATTGAAAGGAAATGACAGTCTATCGGGACCGTAACCTGAAGGACCAGCCTCCCCATGACTACCCGCATGACTGCCCCGATCCGCCTGCACCGTTTCGCCCTGTCCGGCCATGCCCATCGCGCCGAACTGTTCCTCTCCCTGCTCGGCCTGCCGTTCGAGGCCATCGATGTCGACCTGCGCGCCGGGGCGCAGAAGCAGCCCGATTTCCTGCGCCTCAATGCCTTCGGCCAGGTGCCGGTGATCGAGGATGGCGATGTGGTGATAGCCGACAGCAACGCCATCCTGGTCTACCTCGCCAGCAAATACGACAAGACCGGCCGCTGGCTGCCGCGCGATCCGGTGCTAACGGCGGAAACACAGCGCTGGCTGTCGGTCGCCGCCGGGCCGCTGGCCGTGGGCCCGGCACTGGCGCGCATCATCCTGCTGTTCAAGGCGCCGCTGGATCATGAGCGCGCGAAAACGGCGGCGACGGCACTGTTCGGCGTGATGGATGCCCATCTGGCCGGACGCGAATACTTCGTTGGCAAGGGGCCGACGATTGCCGATATCGCGCTCTATTCCTACACGGCCCATGCGCCCGAGGGCGGCGTGGCGCTGGAACCTTACGCCAATATCCGCGCCTGGCTGCAGCGCATCGAGGCCCTGCCCGGTTTCGTGCCGATGATCAAAAGCCCCCTGCCGCAGGCGGCGGAGTAAACCCATGGGCCGCTTCCATGCCGGCGAACAGGCGTTGCAGGCGCGGCTGAACCCCGCCCTGCCCGCGCGCATGCAGCAGACTGCCGCCATGGCGATCCGCGAATTCATGCCCGACCAGCATCGCGATTTCTTTGCCATGCTGCCCACGCTGTTCGTCGGCAGCGTGGATGAAGAAGGCCGGCCCTGGGCCTCGGTGTTAAGCGGCCAGCCGGGTTTCGTGCTGTCCCCCGATCCACGCAGCCTGCATGTGGCGGCAAAGCCCGTCGCCGGCGATCCGCTGAACGATCACCTGCGCCTGGGCGCGCAGCTGGGCCTGCTGGGCCTGCAGCCGGAAACGCGGCGGCGCAATCGCATGAACGGGCGCATCACGACGCTGGATGACAGCGGTTTCACGGTGGAAGTCGAACAGAGCTTCGGCAACTGCCCGCAATATATCCAGGCCCGTGCGCCGCGTTTTGCCGCCGCATCCGAAACGCCCCGCCTGCTGCGCGAAACCGCGATCCTCTCGCCGCGTGCCGCCACCATGCTGGCCGAGGCCGATACCCTGTTCATCGCCACCTCGGCCGATGGCGAAGGCGTGGACGTCTCCCACCGCGGCGGCCGGCCCGGCTTTTTGCGCGTGGAAGAGAAGGATGGCGCCACGCGGATCACGCTGCCCGATTTCCGCGGCAACAAGTTCTTCAACACGCTGGGCAACATCGCGCTGAACCCGCGCGCCGGCCTGCTGGTGGTGGATTATGCAACCGGCGATCTGCTGCAGCTCACGGCCCGGGCGGAGATCGTCTGGGACGGGCCCGAGGTGGACAGCTTCGCCGGCGCCGAACGCCTGCTGCGTTTAACTGTGGAAGAAGGCCACATCATCGAAGGCGGCCTGCCGTTGCGCTGGAGCGACCCGGATTACGCGCCGCAGCTTGCCGGCTAGTCGCCCGCCGCCGGCAGCGGGGTAGCGTTCGGTCGGTCAGAGACGATTGCTTCACCGGCCGCGCGGGCTTCCTGCTGCTTGTGCCACAGCGCGGCATACAGCCCGCCGGCCTGCAGCAGGGCATGATGCCGGCCACGTTCGGCGATGCGGCCCTGATCCAGCACGATGATCTCGTCGGCATCCACCACGGTGGACAGGCGATGGGCGATCACCAGGGTGGTGCAGCCTTCCGCCGCGCGGGCCAGGGCGGCCTGGATTTCGCGTTCCGTATGGGTGTCGAGCGCCGAGGTGGCCTCGTCGAACACCATGATCTTGGGCTGTTTCAGCAGCGCACGGGCAATCGCCACGCGCTGCTTCTCGCCGCCCGACAGTTTGAGGCCGCGTTCGCCCACCATGGTCTGAATGCCATCGGGCAGGCGTGCGATCAGGCCATCGAGCTGGGCCATTCTTGCTGCCTCTTCCACCTCGGCGTCAGAAGCTTCCACGCGGCCGTAACGGATGTTGTAGAGGATGGTGTCGTTGAACAGCACGGTGTCCTGCGGCACGATGCCGATGGCACGCCGCAGGCTGGTCTGGCTGACCTCGCGGATATCCTGCCCGTCGATGCGGATACAGCCGTCGCTGACATCGTAGAAGCGATAGAGCAGGCGCGAGAGCGTGGACTTGCCGGCACCCGACGCCCCCACCACCGCCACCTTGGCGCCGGAGGGAATGCGGAAACTCACCCCGGCCAGGATCTCGCGGCGCGGATCGTAGGCGAAACGCACGGCATCGAATTCGACCTCGCCGCGCGACACGTCCAGCGCCGGTGCACCGGGTCTGTCCTGCACCTCCTGCGGCACGTCGAGCAGCTTGAACATCGCTTCCATGTCGATCAGGCCCTGCTTGATCTCGCGATAGGCGAAGCCGAGGAAGTTGAGCGGCAGGTAAAGCTGGATCAGATAGGCATTGACCATGACGATGTCGCCCAGCGTCATGGAACCATCGCGCACGCCCAGCACGGCCAGGCTCATCACGCCGATCAGGCCGACGGCGATGATGGCGCCCTGGCCCAGATTGAGCAGGGCCAGCGAGGTCTGGCTTTTCACCGCGGCGCGTTCGTAGCGGCTGAGCGCCTCGTCGAAACGGCGCGCTTCATGCGCCTCGTTGGTGAAGTATTTCACCGTCTCGTAATTGAGCAGGCTGTCGATGGCCCGCGTATTGGCGCGCTGGTCCTCGTCGTTCATCTGGCGCCGGTATTTGGTGCGCCATTCGGTGATGCTCAGCGTGTAGAAGATATAGCCCGCGATGGTACCGACCGTGATCAGCGCGAAGCTCCAGCCATAGAGCCACCACAGGATGCCGCCGACCAGGCCGATCTCGACGATGGTGGGCAGGATGTTGAAGGTCATGAACTGCAGCACGAACTGGATGCCCTTGGTGCCGCGTTCGATCACCCGGCTCAAACCGCCGGTCTGGCGCTCCAGGTGGAAGCGTAGGGACAGGGCATGCAGATGGTTGAAGGTCTGCAGGGCCAGGTCGCGGATCGCCGCCTGGGCCACCTTGGCGAATACCGCGTCGCGCAGCTCGCCAAACCCCTGGGACGCCATGCGCGCCACGCCATAGGCCAGCACCATGGCCAGCACGGCGCCGACGGCGATCTGCCCGGCCGATACTCCGGTATCCAGCAGGTCGACCGCGCGCTTGAAGAAATATGGCACTGCAACATTGACCAGCTTGGCCAGCACCAGGAACAGCAGCGCGATCACCACGCGGCGGCGCAGGTCGGGCCGGCTGGCCGGCCAGAGTCGCGGAATCAACAAGCCAGGTAGCGTTTTTTTCAAGTCGGTCATGATGGGCGTGGGGCTGTGGCTGGATTAGGCTGGCGGTGCTTGATCGGGGTGTGTACGGAGCGTATCGTTCGCTCCCCAGATAATCGACCCCGATTATTCCTTTTTCTGGCTAGGGAGCAGTCCGATGAAAGTGGTGAGCTTCGTCCGCAATGGCAAGAGCTCGTATGGAGTGGTCTCCGGCGACGGGATCGTGGATGTCGGTGCGAAACTGGGCGGCAAGTATGCCGATCTCGTCGCGGTTCTCAAAGCCGGCGCGCTGGCCGAGGTGGAGTCTGCTGCCAAAGGTGTGACGGCCGACATGAAACTGGACGGCACCACCCTGCTGCCGGTGGTGCCCAATCCGGGCAAGATCGTCTGCGTCGGCGTCAATTACGACGAACACCGCCGCGAAATGGGCCGCGAACCGCCAGGCCATCCCACCATCTTCGTGCGTTTCCCCGAAAGCCAGGTCGCCCATAACCAGCCCCTGCTGAAGCCCGCCGAATCCGACAAGCTGGATTACGAGGCCGAGCTGGCCGTGATCATCGGCAAGCGCGGCTACAAGGTTTCCGAGAACGATGCCTTCAGCATCATCGCTGGCTATTCCTGCTACAACGACGGCTCGGTGCGCGACTGGCAGACCCACACCGGCCAGTTCACCCCGGGCAAGAATTTCGTCGCCACCGGCGGCTTTGGCCCCTGGATGGTGACGGCCGATGAAATCCCCGACCCGCAGGCGCTGGCCATCGAAAGCCGCCTGAATGGCCAGGTGATGCAGAAGTCGAATACCGAACTGATGACCTTCAACATCCGCAAGATCATCAAGTATGTGACCACCTTCACCCCGCTGGAACCCGGCGACGTGATCGCCACCGGCACGCCGGGCGGCGTCGGCACCAAGCGCAATCCGCCGGTCTACATGAAGGATGGCGACATCATCGAGATCGAGATCGAGAAGGTCGGCCTGCTGCGCAATCCGGTGAAGAACGCTTAAAACAGCTTTCTTCAGACGTCTTTTCCGACGGCTTCCGCAACACTGCGGAAGCCGTCTTTTTTCAGCAGGGCAGCAAGCTCCGCCTTGATCCGGCCGGCCAGACCGGGGCCCTCATAGACCATGGCGGAATAAAGCTGCACGGCCGAGGCGCCGGCGCGGATGCGGGCATAGGCATCCTCGCCCGAGGCGATGCCGCCCACGCCGATCAGCGGCATGCGGCTGCCGATCTTGCCATAGAGCTGTTTCAGCACGGCCTGCGCACGATCACGCAACGGGGCACCCGACAGGCCGCCGGTTTCGGCCTTGTGGCGGCTGCGCAATGTATCAGGTCGCGCGATGGTGGTGTTGGTGGCGACGATGCCGTCCAGCCGGTATTGCAGGGCCAGTTCCGCCACCGCGTCGATGTCTTCCTCGGCCAGGTCGGGCGCGATCTTGACCAGCAAGGGCGTCTTGTATTGCGCATGCAGCGGCTGCAGCCGGGCGAGCAAAGCGGCCAGTTCCTCGCGGCCCTGCAAATTGCGCAGGCCCGGCGTGTTGGGCGAGGAGACGTTGACCACGGCAAAGCCACAGAGTGCGGCCAGCCGCGCATAGGAAATCGCGTAATCGCCGGGACGGTCTTCCGAGTCCTTGTTGGCACCAAGATTGACGCCGACCAGGCCCAGACGGCCGCGCCGCGCCTCCAGCCGCGATGCCACCACATCCAGCCCTTCGTTGTTGAAGCCCATGCGGTTGATCACCGCGCGGTCTTCCTCCAGACGGAACAGGCGCGGCTGCGGATTGCCTGGCTGCGGACGTGGCGTGACGCCGCCGACCTCGACGAAACCGAACCCCAGACGCAGCATGGCATCGGCCACTTCGGCATTCTTGTCGAAGCCGGCTGCCAGCCCGACGGGATTGGGAATGCGTTTGCCGAACAGAGTGGTGGCCAGCACCGGATCATCCGTCTGGCGGGGCGGCAAGACCAACCCGGTTTTCAGTAGATCGAGAGTCAAACGATGCGCGCGTTCGGACTCCACATGCCGCACCAGCGGCCAGACCAGACAGCGATACAGGTTCATGCAACAGACCCCGGGCTGGCCTGCAACGGGGCGCCGAGGGGCAGCGTGGCGAGGATATCAAATTCCAGCGCAGGATAGCGCGTTTCGCGCAGCACGATGACATCCCGCAGCGGAAATTCCAGATCGACGGGCAATGCTGCGATTCGCGCGGCGAAATCTGCCGGCAAGGCTGAAGGCGCGGCATAACGCGCCAGCGTGAGGTGGATCAGGTCGTAGCGCGGCGCACCGCCGGGCGGCGGCGGCAGAACTTCTGCCAGACGGCGGCGCAGCGACCAGACCGCAGCGCCGGCTTCGGCGCGATCATCGGCCATGGCGATCACTGCCGTGGGCGTGGCGCGCAGGCTGGTGAAGCGCAAGGTCACGGGCTTCTGCGCGGCGGCCCAGTCGCGCAGCGCGGCCAGCACCGTTGCGGCATTGGCGGCCCAGTAGGCGTCCTTGTCGAAATCCTGCCGCACCGGCGCGGCGGCATAGAGCGAAAGATGCTGATGCGCGGGCGGCACCAGGCACAGGCCACAGGGGGCGGCAATAGTGGCGACCTGCGTCAGCACCGGCTGCAAGGCCGCCTGCGTGCCGGCCGATGCCAGCGCGGCCACCCCGTAGGAGCGCGCCGGCTGCTGCCAGAAGGAATCGAGGCTGAACCCGGTATTCATGACTCAAGGTCGGGGAAGACATGCCGGCCATCGGGACCGAGCGGCAAAGGCGCGACGCGATGCACGGCCGCAACCGGCAGGTCGCCATAGAGATGGGGGAACAGATCGTCGTTGCGCGACGTTTCCCATTTCAGCGGCGCCGACAGGGCATCCGTCCGCACATACAGCAGCACCAGGTCTTCCAGCCCGGCATAATGCTTCGCCGCCGTTTCGGCCACCTGGGCGGATGTCGAGAAATGGATGAAGCCGTCGCGAATGTCATGCGCGCTGCCGGCAAAATGCCCGGCGGCTTTCGCGGCGGCCCAGTCGGCGGCCGGCAGGATACGGTATATGGTGGTCATATTGATGGCATAGCAGAAAGCTTGCCGGCCGGGGAGAGTTCCGCCGTCATTTCGCCCGGCCGGTGGTTTTCTCGAAACTGCGCAGACCGGCCATGCCCAGCATGGCCAACACCAGTTCGAACAGGGCATCAATGCGGATCTCCGGCGGCTGCACGCCCGGCGCCCAGAGCGCGGCGGCCCAGAGGAACAGTGGATGGCCGAGATAGGCCCAGCCCACGCCGGCGGCGCAGATCCAGCCCACGGCCGGCCGCCAGCCGGCGACGAAGACGCTGCGATGCGCCGCCTCGATCTTGTTCAGCTCGACCTGAAGCTCGGCCGGATGTTGCCGCAACTTCTCCAGCACGGCCTCGGCTTGGGCGCGTTCGGCATCGGAGGTGAACAATTTATCGAAGACATTGCCGATCGCCTCGATGGGTGAGGCGATATTGGCCACCAGCAGTTTATCCAGCATGGCGCGGCTCCGTTCAGGCGATGTCATTATAGAAGGCATGGCGGCCGATCACGGCGCAGGGGGTGTGCCCCCTGGCCCAGTTCGGCGCGATGTCGACGGTGTGATAATGAGTGGCGCCGAAGGTGTAGTCGGGCAGGCCGCCGCCCAGCGCCTGGTCGGCCACCTGCAGCGCGATGCGGAACTGCACGTCGCGTTCATCCACCTTTTCCAGCTTGGCGCGATTGGGGTCGTCCGCCAGCCAGCAGGAAAACTGCCAGGGCCGCAGGCAGACATCGGCCACGCTGCGACCCCACCAGCCGGGTTTGGCGGCGCGGTTGAGGATCACGCTGGCCACGGCCATCATGCCCTCGCGTCCTTCGCTTCGTGCTTCGCCCCACAATGTGCGGGCCAGCGTGTCGCGCGTGAAGGCCTGGTCGCCGAAGGCGGCGGCACGGCTGACATGACCGGTCGGCGGTTTGCGATGAATCGTCATGTGTCGCTCCGAATCAGGAAGAGGCCCGCGCCGGCAGATCGAGCTTGGCCTCGATGCGCAGCAGGTGCTCGGTCAGCCGTGTTTCGACATCCTTGAGGTAGCCGATGGAGGCATAGCGCTGGGCGACCTCGAGTTTGTAGTCCGAGAGTGCGGCCCGCGTGGCGGTGATCGCCGCGCGATGCTCGGCCTGCAATTGTGCGATCTGCTGTTCGGCGCGGTCGCGCTGGCGCTGGATCATCCAGAACAGGCCGGCCAAAGCCGGCAGTTCCACGGCGCTGAGCCACCAGGTCCAGTCGAAGGCTAGATTGGCCATGGCGTATTCCTTTCCTGCAAATTCGCAAATCGCAATCTCAGGGCTCGAAATCACTGGCGGCGACATGCGTCTCGCCGCCCAGCCGCCAGTTCGGCCGGCCGGGTCGCGACGGCAGCATCCCGAGCCGCACCGGTTCCGACAGCAGGCAGCCGGCCACGGCATCCAGGCCATCGTCGCGGCCCAGGCTGCTGCGACCCTGACGACCCGGCCGCCATTCGCGCATCTCGCTGAAGAACGGCGTCTGCGCCACGCTGTCATGGGCTTTCAGCGCGCCGGCAGCCAGCACGGTGTCGAAAGCCTCCAGGATACGCACGGCCTTGGCCTTGCGGCTGGTGCATTCGATCACGCCGGTGCCGCATTCGGCTTCGGCCAGGGCGCGTCGCAGCAGACCGGGCAGGAACTTGCCCAGGCCGTTCGTCTCCAGCCGGATCGCCGGCAGGTAAAGTGCCTTGGCGAATTGCGCCGCCTGGCGGCAGAGCTGGGTGGCGGCATCGGTGGGATCGCGCGGATCCTGCTGCAGCCATTCGATCCGGTGCAGCCAGTAGCCACCCTCGCCATCGGCGAAGACTGCGGCGATCACGCTGCCATCGCCCTTGCGCGGCGAACCGAAGGAGGGATCCCACCAGCAGCTGGCCGAGACCATGCGCCGGCCGCCAATCTCGATGCACAGCCGTTCGCCGCTCAGCACCTCGACCTTCAGATCGTCGCGGTAACCCGCGATCATGTTCGGATCAAGCCGGCCATTCTCGGCCGAGGTGGGCTGCAGGAGCATCTGCGCGGCAAAACGCGCGGGGCCGGTGCGACGCCGGATCACCTCCAGCCTTTCGCGCGGGAAACGTTCGGGCCAGCGGCTCTCGCCCTGTTCGTCCAGCACCGGCAGCACCAGGCGCTGGAAGCCGGCGAGGAAGGGAGCGTCCTCGTTGATCTCGCGACGCGGCTCCAGGGCGTAGATGGAATAGTAGGAATGCGGCGTGCCGATATAAAGCTGCGTGCCTTCGGGCACCAGCACGTAATCGATCTCGGCCAGACGGGCCCGCAGCTCCTCGCGCTTGGCCGGTGTCTCGCAGGTGGCCGGCACCTCGACATCGTCGCACAGCACGATATCGGCGCGGCAGCCGGTGATGTTGCCGTTCAGGCCGCGCGCCAGCATGGACGGATCGCGCCATTCCTTCGCGCGCTGCACGGTGAACTGGTCGGCCGCCCATTGATCGCGCCGCATGGGGCGCAGCGAGATCGTCAGCGGATGACGCTCGATGATGCGTTTCACGTTGCGCACCATCTTGCGCGCCAGCGCCTGTTCGGCGGCCAGCACCAGGATGCGCAGGCCGGGATCGCGCAGCAGCAGCCAGGCCGCGAACAGGCCCACCAGGGTGGACTTGCCGGCATCGCGGAAGACCAGCAGCAGCAATTCGCGTTTGCCGTCCAGCCAGCTCTGCTCCAGCCACGCGAGGATTTCGCGATGCAGCGCGGGCAGGCCGAGATTCTGCCGCTGGTTCCAGAAGCGCACGAACTCCACCAGCGAGACTCCGCGCGCCACCTCGGGCGGCACGCTGCGGATCGGCAGCAGCTCAGCCACGCTCGGCCTCATCCAGCGCGGCGACCATGGCGCGATAGCTGTCGATGTCGAGATCGATGCCGGCGGTGCCGGGGCCGTCTTCCTCATCCAGCGCGAGCAGCTTGCGCAGCAGCGCCAGATGGCTCAGCACCGAACGCGCCGTGGCATGGCGCTGGGCCAGCGCCTTGTCGTCGCCCGGCAGGTCGGGCCGCACCTCGAGTTCATGATAGACCTCGGTGACGGCGCGGAATTTCTGGGTGGCGACGACGCGGAACCGTTCGACGAGCCGGCCCGGACTGGTATCGGAATCGGTATTGGTGTCGGTGATGCTGGTCATGGCAATCTCCAGACCGGACAGGCCCAGCGGCGGCAAACCGCCGGGCCGCCCGGATCAAGCCTTGATGATGTAATTGAGGATCAGCGTCGGCTGGACGTTGTTATGCGGCTGATCGCCGCCGGTGGCTTCGGTATTGCCCACCGCCGGACCGGCATTTCGATAGTTCGGGTTTATAGACCCATTAGAAGAGGGGTCCTCTCGCATGCCATGACGATGCGAGGGCATTTCGGCAATCGTGAGCTGGTG
This sequence comes from Ferrovibrio sp., assembly GCF_046297595.1. Taxonomy (GTDB): domain Bacteria; phylum Pseudomonadota; class Alphaproteobacteria; order Ferrovibrionales; family Ferrovibrionaceae; genus Ferrovibrio. Next base: position 355,742 of record NZ_JBKBHT010000002.1, on the reverse strand, counting down.
CTGCTGGTTGCCGCCAGCGGTGCCAAGAACGGCACCATCCAGACCAGCGGCAGAGGTTGCGGTAAGGCGATCGGCGGTTACACCGCCCATATCGTCCCGGCCCGCCGCCACCCGGCCGCGCAGGTCAGGCAGGTTAAAGCTGGTGCTGCCGTCGCCTGAGCCATAGGTGGTTCCGATCATGGCAAAAAGGTTGGCATAGGAATCTCGACTGACCGCCGCACCGTCGCAGAACAGCCAGCCGGTCGGCGCGCTGCTGCCGGCAAACGGAGACACCAGGCCAGTGGGAAGCAGGCTGTCGGTGATGGCAATCTGCAGGGTTTCATCATCGCCGTCATTCAGTTCGATCAAGGCGATACCGCTGCCCGCGACCAGCTTTTCGGCCAATGCCCGCGCCGTCGTATCGTTGCCCGATACATGCACGGTCTGCAGACGGCGAATGCGGATCACATCCCCGCTGGCCGGCGCGGCGGCAAAGGCGACAGTGCCGCCAAAGGGATCGCCGGCGCCATAGACGGTGACGCCGGTCGCCGGCGCGCCATTGTGATAGACCACGATTTCGGCGGGCGCGGCAAAGGCGAAGGGAATATCGAACAGAACGGTAGCGCCGTTGCCTTCATAGGTGATGACGGCATTGCCGGTATTGACGGGAATCGACATGGAAAAACCTCTCTATCAATGAAAAACCGGAAACAAATGACGTGCAGATAATCGTCGCGGGACGCAGCCTCCTCCTTTCCTCAGTCCCAGTGGATCAGCAGGCTGGCCAGCAGCAGCAGGGCGGCGGCCAGATCGGTGATAGTGAAGGGGCCGGTCATGCGGCCTGCTCCGGTGCATCGGCACTGGCGATGCCGGCACGGACACAATCCGCCCGGAAGGCATCGGCGCGGCGGATGCAATCGGCCTCATCGCTGCCCAGGGTGACAAAGCTCGGCACCTGGCCGGCCCGGTCGAAACCGTCCCGCCTGTGGTCGCCCGCTTCCACCTGCATGCGCCAGGGCAGGATGCTCTCGCCCGGCGGAGGGAACCGAAGCTCAGTCCTGCCGCGATCCGGCAAGCCGTAGACCAGGTCGATGGCCATGGCTGGCGCCGGCCAGGCCGGATCGAAGCTTTCGCCGAACAGGAGACTGGCCAGCAGGCGGCGATGGAAAGACGGGTCGGCCACCCCCATCAGCCAGTCCCAGGCGGTGGAAATGCGCAGGTTGATATCGGTGAGATAAAAGCCGGTTTCCGCGCGGATGCCCTGGACATGCAGCACGCCATGGCCCCAGCCCGGCGCCTGGCCGATCAGGCCGGCCAGGCGCGGCAGGCGTTCGGCCAGGTCCGGCGCGGCATCGGCATGATACAGCGCGCGGATCCAGTGCCGGCCATGGCCCGCCTCGTCATGAGGCTGGAACAGCCCATAGCCGCGGCATATCACCGTCGCGCCGGCCGATGCCAGCAGCAGGCTGGCGACTTCGACATGATCGTTGTCGATGGCCGCCTGCATCAGAACGGGCCCGAGTTGTCCGGGCCGCTGCTGTTCGGCGAAGAAATCTGCGGTCAGGCTTTCCGCCGCGAGCCAGTCGAGAAAGCCGCGGGCCGATTCGAAACGGCGATAGCCCCAGGGCCGCGGCGACCAGCCGCCGGCCGAACGCGTCGGCTTGGCGATCAGCGGCCCCGCATACGGCCAGGCCAGCAGATCATCCGGCGTGAGCGGCACGCATTGCGGCAACATGGGCAGGTCCAGCAGAACGCTGAGCATCGGAATGCCCCGGCCCTTGTCGACCAGCGCCGCCGTAAGCGCGGCACCGCATGCGGACTGACGCGCGCGCTCGTTCAGCGCGGCGGCCGGCGCTGCAAACGCATCGCTGCAGGCCAGGGCATACCTGTAAGGCTCCCGTGCCGCCATGATCATGATTTGTTCCGGCGTCTGCGCAACCAGAATCCGCGCAGGCACATCCAGCGCTTCGGCCGCGGCGGCAAAATGCTCAGCCTTGTCGTTGCTTTCTCGGCTGGGCGCGGCCAGCAGCAGCAGCGGGGCCCTCATGCCGCCGCTTCCAGTTCTGCCGGATCGATCACCGTCATTTTCTCAGGCAAACCATCGCGCCGGGCCACACCTTCGATCTCGACCAGAACCAGCCGTGTCAGCCAGTACAGCGCGCCGGCAAAGACGGCGAGGTTGTGCCAGTAGCTGTTGTCGCAGGCCTGTTCCCATTCCCGGTCTTCCAGGAACAGGCAGGCGCCCTGGCACAACGGCAGCACCGGGCAGCGGCTGCATTCCGCCCGTGTCGACCAGTGATAGGCCGTATCGAGCCGCACCTCGCCAATAGCCCCGACATGACCGATGCGGTGCTTGGTCTCCGCCGACATGTTCTGGCAGGTCAGCACATTGCCTTTCAGATCCACAGCGAGCTTTGACGGATCGTCCATGCCGCATTTCTGGCCCAGGCTCGATACTGGCCGCGCCTCGGCGATGTGGCGGAACAGCGTGGTGATCTTGTCACGGATCGTGCTGACCACCATGGCCTCGCCGCGCACGGTTTCCCAGAACATGCTGCGCAGATAGGCACGACCCTCGGACTCATTGCGCAACGACAATCGCATGCCGCCATCGTCATAGGGCAGCAACACTTCCTCGGTGACCAGCTGAAGCGTTTCCTCCGGTATCCCGAGCCGGTCGGCGATATGACGGCGGACGGCAGCGAGCGACAGGTTCCGCCGGTGCAGCACGGTATTGAAACTGACGCGCCCCTGCGGGGCCAGACGATCATAGAGCTGGCGCAGGATGGCCCGCTGCGCCGGATCCTCAAGCGGATCGGGACCCCGGTATTTCATCGCCGGCCCGTCATGACTGATGCCGATGCCGAATCCGAGCCGGTCGAGCCAGTCGATCTTCTCCGCATCGAGCAGGGAACCGTTGCTGACCAGACCGAAGGAGGCATCGGGAAACCGCGCGCGCAAGGCTTCCGCCAGCGGCTTGAGCGTCTTCCAGTAGGCGAATGGCTCGCCGCCCCAGAATTCGATACGCTGCGGTGCGCCCTCAAGCCAGCCCGACAGGCCATCCATAAAGACGGCGACGTCCCGTGGTTCGCCCTGCAGGCTCTGCGGCTGAGCTGCCTGGTTGCAATACTGGCAGGCGTAATTGCATTTCAGGCCCAACTGGATCTTCAAGATGCGCGCAGCCGCATTCTTGCCGGCCGGCGTCAGCGGGCTGACCGGAAAGGCGGCGGGAAACGTATTGCGCGGCTGGTGATCTAGCCCCACAGGGCGCAGATCGACGATGCGGCCATCTTCCCATTGCAAAGTGGAGACGGATGGAGTCCAAAGCAGGATGTGCCGTCGCCCCTGCGGCCCGGCCATGAGCAGGCGATATTGCGCAGTCATGGCACCCTCAGACGACGGAAATGATTTTTTCGTCGGCGCCGGAATAATTCCGCCAGCCGGCCTTCAGTTTGATCTTGTCGCCAGGCTCAAGGCCAAGCGCGATCAGACTGAAATGCCCCACGCCGTCTTTAGTATAGACCTGACGGTGAGTCAGATAGCCAGCATTCGATTCCAGATACAGCCGCACCGAAGGCTCGGAGATCAACTCATCGATGTTTTTGTCGTAAACTTCAACTGTGAAATTGGCCATCTGCCCCGCGCCAACGACATCGGGACCAGCCAGACGCAGCGAAGGCAGGAGTGCTTTTACACCGAAGAGATATTCAATAGGAGGATCGTAAATACTGATCGATTCTTTCGGCATTATAAAGAAATCTTGCATGTTATGTGAGCATCCAAAATTTTCATTGTATTTCAAAATGAAACTGCACCTATCAAAGTTATTTGATGCAAATGGGACACACACCATCAACAAAGTCACTTGATTTCTTGCTCCGACAATCAATTGCCTATGAGATTTTGCATTGTAGCTTTCAATGTATCTGTTAAAGGGCATTTTCAATGCACCGTCACGCTTAGAATTAAAAATCCATAATCCGTAATCCGCCCATGCCCCATGCCCAATAATTTCAGGCGTTATTTCGAATGCAATTTGAGAGATAGGTTGCAAATAAAGATTTTCTTTCTTGATTGGTTTTTCGATTGTATCACTCAAGGCCTCTGCAGGTAGCCAATACTGCTGGCTCTTGTGAAGAGAAAAATCAAAAGGATCCGTGTCCAAAACAAAGAGCTTTGGGGTTTTTTCGAGTAATTTTTTCGATTCATGTATAGTCAAAGCATCTATTTTTGCGTCCGCGCTAATTCGCCAAGTTCTTAAAATTATCGTTGCATCATAGATTTTTGCTTCGACAAAGAATGGAATATTTAATTTTGAAAAAAGATAGTTTCGCCTAATCATTTCAATATCGCCTTTCAACTATTTGCAATTACAGTCGCAATTGCAGTTGCAATTGCAGTTGCAATTACAGTTCGTGTAGCAGTTCGTGGCGCCGCAGTTGCAGTTCCGCCAGTCGCGGCGCTGCACGTCGAAGCCCACCTCGGTGCGCAACAGGTAGTAGCCGCCATAGATGCGCTGGTTGACCTGACTGATGGGCTGATTGGTCACACTGGAGCCGCCAGCAAAATCGTAGCCAGGATTGACATAGCCAAGCCCGAGCCCCCAACTCCACCAGTTGGCATTCGGCATGCTCCACAGCCCATTGCCCTGGCAATTTCCATTCGGCACCGCACCAGCGCAATTCGAGATCTGTTGTTCGAGATAGACGATCTCGCGCGTGCGATGCAGGATCGCATCACCGATATCCTGGCCATCGGCCAGCTTGAAACCGGTTGCCAGCGATGACGTGCCGGCGCTTTTCACGCTCGGTGCTTCCAGCGGACCACTCATGACATCGCCGGACCGGGCCACATAATCCCCTGGCAGATCCTGCCAGATCACATCGCCGTCCTGCGCCGAACCCTTGGCCAGGACCTGGCCCGACAGACCGCCATAGGGAACGCCGATACCGGGTGCACCATCCTGCCCTGGCACACCCTGCGGGCCAATAGGACCCGCGGGCCCCGTCTCTCCCTGCGGCCCCTGCGGACCTGCGGACCTGCCAGACCCGTCTCGCCCTGCGGACCCTGCGGACCGGTCAGGCCACGCGCCGCAAGCAATGTCCAGTGCAAGCTGTCCGATTCCGGCGAGACATTGCCGGTGACATCCGCAATGCAGATATAAGCGTTGCCGTCATGCAGCACGGCATCGTCGCGCAGATAGGCTTCAGCAATCTGCCAGGCACCACGCCAGGTCAGGCCGCGCGGTCCCTGCGGGCCGGTTTCGCCGGGCACGCCCTGCAAACCCTGCGGGCCGGCCGGGCCCTGCAATCCCTGGATTCCCTGCGCTCCCTGCGGGCCTGTATCCCCACGCCCGAAATAAACGCCGCCCGACCAATCGCCACTCGCTGCTGATAGTTTAAAGAAAAGCTGCCCCGCATCCGCCGCGAGATAAGCGAAGCCCGCATCGGCGCCATCATGCAGATCACGATCGGCGAAGATGCCGATGGCATCGGGCGTGAAGGACTGGCCCGCCGGCCCCTGGATGCCCTGGATGCCTGGTGGCCCCTGTAGGCCCTGCGGGCCGGCCGGCCCCTGCGGCCCGTCCGGCCCACGCGCACCAGGATCGCCCTTCGGCCCCGGCGGGCCGCCAACGCCCTGGGGACCCTGTGCGCCGGTATAGCCGCGCGGACCTGCCGGGCCGGGTTCGCCCTGCGGCCCACGCGGGCCAACCGGACCGCTGGGGATATTACCCTCGCCCAGTAGGATCGGCTGCCCGTCGCCATCAAAAGCCAAAACACGATTGGCGCGGTCGCCGGAAACGATCTGCAGGTCTTCTCCCGGCGCAATGTTGACATGCGGCGCTACCTTTATGCTGCGCTGCGCCGTTTCATCCACCTGCTGGATGAGCCGCGTGAGGCGTTCGAATTCCGCGTTCAGCGCGGCGGCGCGCAGCACTCCGCCTTCGGCGAAGCGCGCGACGCTGCCAAGCGGCAAGATGCGGGCCAGCGTGACGCGCTGGCCGGCGGCGGGCATGGCCTCGCCAAACTCCACATAGCCGCCACCGGCACCGTCATCGATCAGATCGACTGAAAAATCACCACGCGCGGTATCGTCGACCCAGACATGAACCTCGCTGGTGGCGCCGACGGGAAAGTCAAAGCCGAAGCGGCTCTGGGTACCGGTGGCGATCAGTTGCACCCTTGGGGGCAGATTTGATGCTGTCATCTCATTGCTCCGTGATCTCTAAGTCATCCATTTCTTGATCTGCTCGCCGCCCTGGATGATTCCGGCGCCGGCCTTCGCTGCTGAGGCCAGCATGCCGAAAGGATCCGAGCCGGATGTGCGGCTGAGCAGGTTGAGCTGCAGACCCGATTGCAGACTGCGGATCTGGCGATCGATCTGGCTGTTGATGTCGTCGCTTTCACGCTGGCTCTGCGCCAACAAGTTGGCGAAGACGGCCTCGCCGGAACCATCGCCACTCACGCCGCTGCCCGCAAAGGCGGCACGCTGCGATGCCGTGCTGCGCGCCAGGCGCTCGCGGCGATCGCGCTCGGCCTTGGCGCGCTGCTCTTCCAGTGACGCCATCTGATCTTGCGTCTGCTGCATCTGGATCGCCTGGGCCTGACGCTGGGCTTTCTGCTGCTGGCTGGCCTGCGCGATCGAACTGACGGCACCCAACGTTGTACTCGCAGCCAGCAGTAATGTTTCGATTCCGCTCATCAGTCGGCTCCCTTGATTTCGGTGATCACGGACAGCAGCGTGCAGGGCAAAGGCGCATCCTGCTCGACGCGCCAGAGCGGCAGGTCTGTGCCGCGCACCCAGCCCAGGCCCCGCATTTCGATATCGCCGCTGAATGCGGATAGCGGTACATCAAGGCTGTTGCCGCTCCGGTCGAATGGCAGATGGCGCAATCCGCGGCCGACATCGACGGCCAGCGCCTTGGCGGCATGCAGACGGAATACGGCGCGCACCAACCGCGCCGGACCGCCCTGGCTGGTGATGGCCCCGTTCCCCAGTTCCGGCGGCAGGGGCCGGATTTCGTGGCTGTAGGGCAACCCGATCTCGACGGCGCTGGCCGCGCGGCTCAGGGTAATGGCGCCTTCATGGACGACCTGCCGGGGTTGCGGCTGGCCGTCGGCCACCACCACGACCTCGCGGCCTTCAAGATGTTCGAGTCCACCCCAGCCTGGCTTCGGCGTTTCGCTACTCATCACGACATGTGCATCGCAATATGTATCGGGCACGAAGCGCTCGATGCACATGCTGCCGGCGCGGCGCACGGCGACATAGATGACATTGTCGACCACCGCGATGGCCTTGAACGTACCGTCTGTCTGAAAGACCGTCCATGCCGTCACCTGCTGGGCCCGATACAGCGTAAGGGCCGCGATCCTCCCATTCCCCATCACCACCAGAAACAACCGGTCGCGCTGGGCATAATCCTGGTCAACCGGATTGACGAAGAAGTGGCTGGACAGCAGCGCCAGGTCGGATGCCGTATAGGACTGGTCGATGTCGGTATAGATGAATTCACGCAATTCCTTGCCGGTGCGCGAAAGAAACAGCGTGGCGCCATCCACATGCCGCGGCGGTATCGCGCGATCGGCAAAGGAACCGACCCTGGTCTGCCGCTCGGCGCGCAGCTTGGTCGGCGTCAGGGGTTCGCCGGTCACCATCCACTCCGCCCCGGTGGTGAAGAGCTGCAGATGGCGGCCGGCAACGACAGCACGGATCGCATCGACCTGATCGGTCAGCAGGGCGAATTCGATCGCCTCATCATCCAGGCCGGTGCCCAGATCGAAATTGTCGATATCCGAGGTTTTGGAAAGCCAGATGCGGTTGGGAAGATCGCGCGAACCGGCAAAGGCAAGCCGATCCTGATAGATCGTCGTGCAGACCGGCCAGCCATGCAGGGCGGAAAAGGCCGGCTCCTCCCAGTCGGTCGTGGCGCTGGTATTGTCCAAGGTCTGCAGCACAGTGGCCTGCGCCACTTTCGTGCTGGTGATGAAATCGATGCGGACAGCCTTCTTCTTGATGCGGAACTGCAGGTTGACATGACCCGGCAGGAAGAAATCTTCCGAAGCGGTCAGCGAAATGGTCCCGCCGGTGGCCGATGGAATCAGTGTGATGTCGTCCTTGGCGAACCTGAAGGTCGGTTCGTGCCGCGCGGCGCTCGCGCTGTCGGCGGCAAAGGTGAAGGCCTCGATCTGCCAATCGGTATGGCTGTGGCGTGTGATCCGCTGCGGCGGCAGGTCGGGATGGCACAGGAACAGGGTATCCGCGCTTTGGGTCCAGCTCAGGTTGGACAACATCGCCGCCGTCCAGGGCGCGGTGCCCGTAAACACATGGTTGCCGTCGCGGAAGACCCGCAACGTGGCATCCGTCAGCACCAGCAGATATGTCTGTTCGGTGTTGAAGGTGAAGGCGATCAGGCGCACGGCGGAAATGCCGGCCAGCAACGCGATATGCTCCAGGCCCGGTCGCCGCGTCACGCCACCGGTCGGCCGCAGCAGGACATTGCGCAGCCGAGCGGCGCCGTTGGCATAGCCCTGCAGATCGGATCGCCCCCACAGATCGGGCGCGATCTCGCCGGCCGTGAAGTTGTTCTTGGCAACGGTGATCTTGGCCATCAGCCGCGCACCTCCACCAGGGTGAAATCCTCGATCCGGCCGGGTTCGTCCTGCTGGCTGTCGATGGTTTTGGCGCGGCGGAATTCAGCTTCGGCCAGTTGATGCAGCAGTTGCGCCCGCGTCGTGCTCTCGGTCAGCGGCAGGCAGAATTCGGCGGCCAGGCGGGCAATCAGCGCCAGATCGAAGAAGGGCGGGAACCCGCTTTCGTCGGGCCGGTAGACATAGGTGAGCAGGACCGTTTCGGCATTGCATTCCAGGCGTCGGCCGGAGATGCGATAGACCAGGCCACGGCCGCGATCGGACTGCCCGGCGGCCATGGCGCGCAGAAAATCCGGCGGCAACTGGAAGGCATGGCTATAGTCGCCCGCTGGCTGCTGGTTCAGGCGTGGCAGATTCGCCTGCTGCGTGGCGAAGCGCCACGGATGCGCCGACAGCAATGCATCTCGCAGGCTGGGATACAGATGCCGCGCGATATCCGCTTCCACAGTGGCATCGTCGAACCCGGTGATGGGTTTGGCCCCCAGCGTGATCAGCGCGCGGCTGCATAGATCGGTGGCGGTCAGCGCCATGATGAACTCCTGTGGTTTGTGGCCCGTTGGAGCGCCCCGATGCGATACGAGGAGGGATCGCACCAGGGCGCTCCGGGGCCGCGCGGCCTGGCCGCCGCTTCCTGGCAACAGCATGTCCCGCTGCCGTTGCCGGTGCGGCGGCGGGTGGCTTAGTCGGTGTTGCCGCCGCCCAACGGCGTCAGGTCGGCCAGGTCGACCACGCCGTTCTGGCTGCTGGCGACCACGAAGATGCCGTGCTGCGGCGAACCGCCGATGCCGGTATTGGCCAGAATGAAATCGCCGACCCGCAGCATCTCGGCGGCGGCGTTGAAATAGCCGCTGCTGTCGACAGTACCGGCCGGATCGGGCGTGCTGTAATGCCAGAGCGTGAAGCCGTTGGCATAACCGAGCACCGAGAGGGTTTTCGAGCTGTAAGCCATCTCAGCCTCCTCACACTTCGCGGCAGCGCAGGGTGACGATGCCGGCCGGATCGATCAGCGCGGCACCCTGGCTCATCATGTTGTTGATGAAATGCGCGGCGCGGTCGCCGTGCCAGGTGATGTCGGATTTGACTTCCTGGCCCGAGGCATGGCCGATGGCGGTCTTGTGGTACCAGTGGCAGAAGCGCACATTGTCCTGCAGCGTCAGGCCGCTATGGGCCATCCACAGCGTGCCGAGCCACTGCTTGGCCTGGGCGCCCTTCCACGGCAGATCCTCGTCGCCGACATAATCGGCATCGGCGAATTCCGGGATCTCTAGCAGTTCCGACCATTGCCGCCAGCCGACCACGGCATACCGCTGGCCGTCATCGGGCACATCGGCATTGCCGAGCAGTTCGAAGGCGGTCAGGATCTTGGCCTTGGTCAGACCGTCGCTGTCGCCGCCGGCAAAACTGGCCGACTGATCGAGTGAACGGATGATCAGTTCGTCGGTCTTGCGGCCCAGCGCATAGGCGCCGGCATTGATGATCACCTCGCGCTCGTTATGGCCGACCTTCAGTTCGTCCAGGGCATCGAGCCATTCGCCGGCATAGTAATCCTGCAGCAGGCATTCGACCGAGCCGTGGTCGACATTCATCACTGGCACCTTGCCATGGCGCGCCTTGGTGCTGGCGGTGCCCTTGCCGACCTTCTGGAAGGTGGTCGACGAGCCTTTCACGGATGTCTTCGACCGCACGGTCGGGCGCAGCTTGGCACCCAGGCGCTGATAGGCCTGATGTACGTCGTGCTCGAACTGACGGACGAAGGATTGTTCGATAGTGGGCGTCACGGGACGCTCCTTTCGTCACAGGGTTGCACTGCCATCTCGCGTTATCGCGGGGCGGCGGGTTCATGCGGCGCTCGGCGTTATCCCGCTGAATATGGGCGGGGCACCGTTGCCGCCGCGCCTTCCGGCCGCGCCGGAAAAATCCGGGTCGCGGTTATCGGCAGGCGGGAAAATCTCCGGCCGGCAGCCACGATGCGGCACGCCCTTTGCGTGGACGGCGTGATCGACGGCGCCAGCCGGCCGCGATCAGCCCGGATAAAGCCTGCGGAAACCTTCGGTGACTTTGGCGAGGATTTCGGGGTCGCGTTTCTTCCAGTAGCGCGGGTCACGCATCAGGCCGACCAGTTGCTCTTCGTTCAGCATTTCGCCGCCGCGCTCGCCGGAAACCAGTTTCGGATCGCCGCCCTGCATCATCGTTTCCAGCGCGACAATGCCTTCATAGGATGAGGCCAGCGCGGTGAAGACGGATTCCGGCAGGTTGCGTTTGCCCCAGGCTTCCAGCGTGCGGGCCATCTCGGCGAAGCGCGCCTCGCTGCCGTAACGCTGCACCAGTTTTTCGCGTTCGCCGCGATAGCGGAATTCGCCGGCCATGCGATGCAGGTGCGGTGCCACGTGATCGCAGGCTAGGTCGTAGACCAGCTGTGCCTGGGCCGGCGTAAAGCCTGCTTCGTGCAACCGCTTGTTCACTTCCGGATCGACCCACAGCGCCGGGTCCTTGAAGGAAATCTCGTAGCCATCCGGCGATTCCGGCACGCCAAGTGCCTGGAAGAAGCGGCGCCGACTGTCATCGTCGGCATCCGCGCCGGGCACGCTGACCATACCGGCCAGCTTCTGCTCCAGTGCGCGATAGGATTTCAGCAGCAGATCGACACGCAGTTCACCGGTTCGCGGGTCGCGGAATTTCTCCGGGATCGCGTCGACACCCGCGCCGTCCTCGCCGATGCCACCGTCATGCGTTTCGCCTTCAAGCAGTGTCGTCATGATGCCTTCCTTTCGGTGATCCCTGTATGTTCCAATGTGTGTCACGCTGCGCCACCCAGCTGGCCACGCGCGACCAGTTGCGCGATGTAGGCAGCCAGATGGCGCTGGCCTTCGAGGTGCCGCAATTCGGCCTCGCTGCAATCGGGGGCGGCGCGCCGGTCGATGGTGATGCGCCGCAGATGGCCCAACACGCGTTCCCCATCGCCGCCGCGGAAGCAGCGCGCAAAGGCCGCCGCCAGATCGTCATTCTCGGTGAGAGCGTGAGGCGCCGCGCTCATATGCTGGCTCCCTGCTGGATCGCCGGGTTCTGCAGCAGCTGCTGCAGCATCTGCTGCAATCCCGCGCCGGCAGCCGGATCGACGGCCGGATTGATGCCTGGCTGGCCCTGCGGCTGCTCACCGGCTTCGATCAGGAATTCGCCGGGTACCCCCAGCGTGCGGCCGAGCCAACGCGCCACGGCCAGGGCATCCACGGCCTGCATCGCCTGCGGACCCAGCGCCTGCACTTGCTGCAGCCAGTTCAACGTACTCTGCACGTCGCTCTGGGCCTGCAATCGCGCCAATGGCGACTGCAGCACCAGGGCAACTTCACGGCCATCGAGGGCGAAGCGCGGGATTTCGCCGCGCCTCTGCAGGATCGCCACCGCACGCTGCACCAGCGGCACCAACAATTCGGCCTGCAGGCGACCGAAGGTGGCGCCAAGCTGGCGTGCCATCTCGGCCGAGCGTTCCAGCACTTCCGTCGCCGTCATACGCGGGGCGTCAACCTGGCCGAGACGATCGGCCAGCAGGGCATGGCGGATGCGGCCGCGCAGATCGTCGAGCACGAGCTGCGAAATGTCGAACCGCCCTGGCGCAGCCAGCGGCGTAAGGCCCGAGGACCCGACCGCCTTGGGGATGATCGCGCCGGGCACCAGTTTCACATTGGCCGGGTTCAGCACGCCATCATCGTCGGCCTGCCAGATGCCGGTGACGGCGATGGAGGCATTCTTGAGCACAAGCTCAACCACCTTGTTCGCGGTCTTGATATCGGGCAGGGCCTTCATCACCGGCGAGCGGCCATAGATTTCGCCCGGCGCCTTGAGCCAGCGGAAGGCAATGAACGGCGTCTGGTCGAAGCAGCCCTGTGCCAGCATCGCCGAAGCATCATCCACCGATGCGTCTTCCAGCAGCGCGGCATAGACATGGCCCTGTAACGGCAGCGGCGCCGGCAGCACGCATTCCAGCAGGCCGAGCCGCGCATCGGGCTCGCGCTTGCGTCGTTCGACGAACCAGGCCTGATCTTCCAGGGTCGGATAACGGCGCGCGAGTGTTTCCAGACTCATGTCCTGGCGCCGGAACACGGTATCGAGCCGGCCGCCGGCGCCTTCTTCCAGCACCAGGTCGTTCAGCGGCACGGCCGCGAAGCGGAAAGCACTGGCCTCGCCCAGCGGCGCTTCTTCGCAGGCGAGACAGGCCGTGCCGGCCACCACCAGATCAAGATAGGCCTGGTGGACCTCGACACTGAAATTCGAGCGGTCAAACTGCGCCTGCAACAATTGCGCGGCACGGTCGAGTTCGGCCGCCATGGCACCCTGCTGGTCCTGCGGCACGTCGCGGCCCGGCTGGAAGCTGAACCAGCGCGACCAGGGCGGCGTGAGTTGCGACAGCATGCTGCCGGCCAGTTGTTCGGCCGCATCGGCAGCGGTGGCATCGAACAGCCGCTCGGCCGTCTGTCCCGGCCGGCCGGCGGGACTGCCCGGCCGGCGCGCCGGCAGGGCGAAATCGTAGCAATCCTGCCAGAGCGGTTCCCAGACGCCGCGCTGGCTGCGCGCGCGACCATATCGCTGGCGCAGGGCTTCGGGCTGCAGCAGAGCGGCGGCGGTGGAATCCTGCCGCTGCGACCCAGAGGCAAGAGAAAGATGTGCGGAGCGGGTCATCGGCATCACTCGCCCAGCAGCCGTTTCGGCGCGGGGCCGGAGGGCTGCTGGCCATCGTTCAGGCCACGCCATGAGGTGGCGATGGTTTCGCCCTGGGCCCGGCGACGGCGTTCGCGCGCCGCCTTCTCGGCGATTTCGGCGTCGCTTTCCGTCGGCACCGGTTCAGGGGGCGGCGGGGGAGGAGGCGGCGGAGGCGGCGGCGAGGAGCCGAAAATCCCACCCATGGGTTGATCCTTTTGAAAATTGAGTTTTCTTAATGTTCCTATGGAAGGAAGTTATAGAACGAATATCGTACATCGTCAAGGTATATTTTCCGCAACTCGAGAAAAAGTTCCCATGGTGTTCTTATGCGCCAGCTATGCAGGCCGATCAGTCGTTTGACGGTCTCGACACAGGAAAACGGCAGCGGCGGCGCCAGGCGGCGCGGCGGCTCCAGCACCGGAACCGTCAGGGCGCATTGACCCAGCCGGCGCAGATGCGCCGCCAGGTCGGCTTCCCGATTCCAGTCCATAAATCCTTTTATTTCAAGGCGATGAGCCAGTGGATCAAGCCCCACCCAGCCCTGCTCCAGTGCCAGATAGGCAAAGCAGTGACGAAAACCGGGCTTCAGGCGGCGCAGCTTGGGCAGCCTGGTTTCCTCGGCAAAAACCACCACGGCCCGAGCGGGCATCGCCTCCGGAACCCGAACCGCGCCTGCTGTTCCTGCGTGTGCTGCGGCGCCGGCCTGATCGGATTGGATTGTCATAATATGTCGGCCTGAGCCTGCAAATAGCGGAACATTCATAAAATTCCCGCGTTCTAGTATCTTATAATTCACTTTATGCTCTTATTTCAAACTCGTAATCAGAGAATATTCCTGTAGCCAAATCGACCAATTTGTAAGACGATCTTCCCATGCTGACTCACCGGGCGATTTGGGCCGCAATCGACGGCCTGGCCGAACGTTATGGCCTCACTGCGTCCGGCCTCGCCCGCAAGGCCGGGCTCGATCCCACGACCTTCAACCGCAGCAAACGCGTCTCGCGCGATGGCAAGCAGCGCTGGCCGTCCACCGAATCCATATCGAAGGTGATCGAGGCCACCGGCGCCAGCGTGCCGGAATTCATGAGCCTGCTGGGCGACGGCACGCCGATGGCCAGCGCCCATCGCATCCCGCTGATCGGTCTGGCCCAGGCCGGCAATGCCGGCTATTTCGATGATGCCGGGTTTCCCACTGGCGAGGGCTGGGAAAAGGTACCCTTCCCGCAGATCGACGATCCACAGGCCTATGCGCTCGAGATCAGCGGCGACAGCATGCTGCCGGTCTATCGCGATGGCGATATCGTGATCGTGTCACCGGCGGCCAATGTACGGCGCGGCGACCGCGTGATCGCCAAGACCGTGCAGGGCGAGGTGCTGTGCAAGATCCTCGCGCGCCGCACGCTGACGCGGATCGAACTCTCCTCGTTCAACCCGGCCTATCCCGACCGCAGCTTCGACGTGCCCGACATCGCCTGGATCGCCCGCATCGTCTGGGCGGCGCAGTAGCATTGAGTTGTTCGTTGGTACGCAAGTCTACAAAGAAATACACCTACAAAGTCAGATTTAGCTTTTCACCACCATCTGTCGTTCGGCAAGCTCAAGGTATGTTGCATCGTGCGCTCCATGAGGATGGTGCCGATGCTGGCCTACATGGTGGGCAAGAAGCAGCGATAATATTTCGGCGATCAGTAGGAATGCACATCGACTTTTGCGCGGGAATTCTCACTTGTCTTGAGAATGGACAGATTCGATCTGCGTTTAGTTTACTTAGGACCAGCCTTGAGCTGACTACAAAATTCTCTTGGCTACAGTCGAATTATAAAATGCATCTTTCAAAGTATTTAGAAGGAAATACTCCAAACGTAAAAGCAATGATGCACCATCTAGGCTGGGATCGCGAATATATAGATTTTTATACTCCTTTATGTGCTTACGTACATGGAGATTATGGAATTTCAAACATTACAAAATTTATCACTCACGATCCATCTCAAGCCTCGTTCTATGCAGAAGTTTATACACTTCCACATGAGAAGAAGTTTGTAGTGATAGATGATCATCCCAAAAAAACTCTAATTAAAATGTATGGGCCTATAATTGGTTTAAAGACATTTGATTCAACAATCACCACCTTAATGCGCGGATCTGGAAAATATGCTGATGCATTCCGTTGGTGGCCGCACCCAAAAGTGATTGATTGGTTCAATGTACAGACAAAGTCGCAAGAGCACGAAACGCATTTCCTATGGAGTTCTGAAAAGCAGCGTTTAGCCATCTGTCTGGTAGAGGGCAAATACAAGTGATGCACCCGAACCATGACATCAAGAATGCCATCGCGCGCCTGCCGGCGCTGGTGGCCGGCGGCGGCGTTGCCTGGTGGGCAGAAGGCGGCCGGATCGAGAAGCTCTTGCCCGATGCCGCCGCGCGCCGCGCCCGCGCCGCGCCGCCTCTGCTGGTGCATGGCCGCGCGACGGCCACGCGGCTGGGCATCGAGCCTTTCCCGGCTTTCGACCTGCTCGACCTGTTCGCCTTCGTGCGGCCGGCGAAATTCTGCCTGCCGACGCCCCATGGCCTGCTGGCCCGCATCGGCCTGGATGCCGCCGACGATGAAGAAGCCGCGCAGTATCTGCACGAAGCGGCGCTGACTCTGCTGAACGAATTGCCGCAGCAGAAGCCCCGCACCTTGCGCCGCGCCGCGCGGCTGGCGCAGACGCTGCACAAGGCCGGCTGGCCCTGGGCCCCCTATCTGCTGGCGGCCATGGGACCTGATGCCGCAAGCGTGCCGGCCGGCGGCTTCGGCGGCCTGGATGTGTGGCAGGAACTGCCCGAATGGGTGGATTACGCGCCGCCGCCGCCGCCCGATACACAAAGCGTTTCGCCCACGGAAGCGCGTGAGCGGCTGGCGCGTCTGCTCGGCCAGAATCAGCAACATGGGGCTTCGGAGCTGCGCGAATCCCAGGCCGATTATGCCGCTACCGCCGCGCAGGCCTTCGCCCCGCGCGAAATGATCGGCATGCCCGAACTGGTGCTGGCCGAGGCCGGCACCGGCATCGGCAAGACGCTGGGCTATATCGCGCCGGCCAGTGTCTGGGCTGAGAAGAATGGCGGTACGGTGTGGCTGTCGACCTATACCAAAAACCTGCAGCGCCAGATCGACCGCGAACTCGACCGCCTGTTTTCCGACCCGGCCGAAAAGGCGCAGAAGGTGGTGATCCGCAAGGGTCGCGAGAATTATCTCTGCCTGCTGAATCTTGAAGACGCTGCCCAGGGCGGCGCGGCGCGGCCGCAGGATCTGGTGCCGCTCAGTCTGATCGCGCGCTGGGCCGGCGCCACACGCGACGGCGACCTGGCCGGCGGCGATTTCCCGGCCTGGGCCGTGGACCTGCATGGCCGCAACCGCACGCTGGGCCTGACCGACCAGCGCGGCGAATGTATCCATGCCGGCTGTCCGCATTATCGCAAATGCTTTATCGAGCGTGCCGTACGCAAATCGCGCAAGGCCGAGATGGTGATCGCCAACCACGCGCTGGTGATGATCCAGGCGGCGCAGGGGATGAACGCGGCAGAAGACGACCCGCAGAAACCCCTGCGTTATGTGTTCGACGAGGGCCATCACCTGTTCGATGCGGCCGACAGCGCCTTCGCCGCGCATCTGACCGGGCAGGAAGCCATCGAACTGCGCCGCTGGCTGCGTGGTCCGGAAGGCGGACGGCGCAGCCGCGCGCGCGGCCTGGCCAACCGCATCGGTGACCTGGTCGCCCAGGACGAACGCGGCCGCAATGCGCTGGAGGCAGTCAGCGAGGCAGCGCGCACCCTGCCCTCCGATGGCTGGCTGGCACGCATCGGCGACGGCAACCCAGTCGGCAATGGCGAAAAGTTCCTGACCCGCGTGCGACAGCAGATTCTGGCACGCAGCGCCCAACCCGATTCTCCCTATGGCCTGGAATGCCCGACCAAGGAACCGGTGGCCGGCCTGCTGGAAGCGGCCGGAAATTTCGCCACCGGCATCGAGCGCATCCTGGAACCGATGAACGCGCTGGCGAAAAGTTTAAGCGACATGCTGGCGGACGAAACCGCAGAGCTCGACACGGCGACACGGGCGCGCATCGAAGGCGCCTTGCGCGGCCTGCTCCGCCGCAAGCTCACCCTGGAAGCCTGGCGCAGCATGCTGCTCGACCTGCGCACCGAAACGCCGCCAACCTTCGTGGACTGGTTCGGACTGGAACGCATCGACGGCCGCGATTTCGATCTCGGCCTGTATCGCCATTACCTCGATCCGATGCTGCCCTTCGCGGCCGCCGTGCTGAAACCCGCCCATGGCGTGGCGATCACCTCGGCCACGTTGCGCGACATGGCGCCGGCCAAGGCCGATGCCGCGCCGGGACAGGACTGGGCCAGCGCCGACATTCGCACCGGCGCGCGCCACCTGCCGCAGCCGGGCCGCCATGCCGCCTTCCCCTCGCCCTTCGATTATGCCGCACGCACCCGCGTGCTTGTGGTCACCGACGTGCGGCGCGATGCGATGGACCAGGTGGCTGCCGCCTATCGTGAACTCTTTCTTGCTGCCGGCGGAGGAGGCCTGGGACTCTTCACGGCGATTTTCCGCCTGCGCGCCGTGCAGAAACGTATCCTCAAGCCCCTGGCCGAGGCCGGCCTGCCGCTTTATGCCCAGCATGTCGATCCGCTGGACAATGCCACGCTGGTCGACATCTTCCGCGCCGAGGAACATGCCTGCCTGCTGGGCACGGATGCCATGCGCGACGGTGTCGACGTGCCGGGCGCGTCCCTGCGCCTGGTGGTGTTCGACCGCGTGCCCTGGCCCCGGCCCGACCTTCTGCACAAGGCGCGCAAGGCGGCCTTCGGCGGCCAGGCCTATGACGACCTGCTCACACGCCTGAAACTGAAGCAGGCCTATGGCCGGCTGCTGCGCCGGGCCGAGGATTTCGGCGTCTTTGTCGTTCTGGACGCGCAATTGCCCTCGCGGCTGCTGTCGGCCTTCCCGCCCAGCGTGGAGGTGCGCCGCATCGGCATTGCGGAAGCCGTGGCCGAGACGCGCGGCTTCCTGCAGCAGATGCAGGCGGATCGTGTGACCCAGAACACACTGGAGGCCTGACCCGTCACGCTTTCGCCGTATTCGGCCGCTAGGCGTGACTGGCGCGGGCCGGATCGATCCGGCATAGTGCGCGTCGTCTCGCCCACCCACCTTCTCTATTCCCGGAACCCGATGTCGACCATCACGCCCCAGAATGCCCTGATCTATGCCATGGTGATTGCCGCGGTGGCGGACGGCAAACTGAAGGATTCCGAAATCGCCGCGCTGGAAGTGGCGGTGCGGCACCTGCCGATCTTCAAGGGCTATGGCGTCGACGCGATGCAGGTCGCCACCGGCGACTGCGTCGCCCTGCTGGACCAGGAAGACGGCATCGATGCGGCACTGGGCCTGGTCAAGGAGGCCCTGCCAAAGGACTGGCGCGAGACCGCCTATGCGCTGGCCTGCGACATCGTCGCGGTGGATGGCCATGGCGGCCAGGAAGAACTGCGCTGGCTGGAGATGCTGCGGCACGAGCTGGCCGTCGAGCGCCTGCATGCCGCTGCCATCGAGCGCGGCGCCGGCGTGCGCTACAAGCGCCTGCCGGGCGACCAGCCGAAGAAATAAGCCGCTTCAGCCGAGCTGCGACGTCGCGAAGTTGTAGGCGCGCTCCACCTTCGCCACCCGCAATTCATAATGTGAATACCAGACCTCGCGGCCCTTCTTCTGCGCCGCCGCGTGTTCCATGTTGCGTTTCCAGGCGCGGATATTCTCTTCACTGTCGAAATACGCCACCGTGATGCCGAAACCGTCGGCGCCACGCGTGCTTTCCATGCCAAGGAAGCCCGGCTGCTGCGCGGCCAGCTCGGCCATGCGGTCGGCCATCTGGCCGTAGCCCTTATCGCCGTCCGTGCGCTGCGACGAGAAGATCACGGCGTAATAGGGTGGTTTGGGGGTCTTGGCGAAACCGGAAGCAGACATCGTGGGGCAGTCCCTTGCTGGGTTATTCCGCCGCCTTCTCTAGCATTCTTTGTCCCAGCGCGCTGCCTTTGGGCACGATCAGCGGAATGGATTTCGCGCCAACCGCGATCCGGGCCGGCAGCCGGGCGACGATATCGCCATCGGCCTGCACCGGCTGACCCGCCGGGCCATAAATTTCCACCACACGCCCGCGCACCAGTTCGATTTCCGGCAGGCGCTGCAACTGTCCCAGCGTCAGCGCGACTGTCGCCCGCAATGCTCCGAGACGGCCGCCCATTTTGAACAGGCAGATTTCAAATGCCGGATCGTCCAGCCGTGCATTCGGCGCGCAGACGAACTGCCCGCCATAGAAATGGCCTTTGGCGATCACCGCCGAGGCGCAGTCGTAATCGCGGCCATCGATGCTCAAGGAATAGCGCGGCACGTTATAAGCCAGCAGCTGGCGCAGGCTTTCGATCACATAGGCGCCCTTGCCAAGCCAGCGTTTCAGCTTCGGCGGCAGATTAGCCACCACCTGGGCATCGAAGCCGATGCCGGCCATGATGGTGAACAGCCGCTCGTTCGCATAGCCGGGCCATATCTGCGCCACATCGCCATGCAGCACCGTTTCCATCACGGCCGGCGGCTGCAGCGGCAAACCGATCTCCATGGCCAGCACATTGGCGGTGCCGAGCGGAAAGATACCGAGCGGCGCGGGATTCTCGGCCGGCAGGCCGTTGGCCACCTCGCCGATCGTGCCGTCGCCGCCGGCCGCCACCACGGCGTCATACCTGTCGGCATGGCCGTCATGGGCGAAGGTCTCGGCATCGCCGCGTTTGGTGGTGGGTCGGAATTCGACCGCGCAGCCGGATTCTTCCAGAAGGTCGAGATAGGCCTCCAGCCGCGCGCGTTTCCGCCGGCCGGCGGTCGGATTGTAGATCACCAGCAGGCGGCGGCGGTAATCGGGCATGACGCCGGATAGCAGATTTCGGCGCCGCGCGGCAGGGACGGTTTTATGACAGGACGAATACCGGCTTCCCATAATATCGTATGCTGCTATATCCGCATGCATGACATTGTATGCGATTCGACTGGCCATCCTGGCTCTGTTCCTGCTGGTCGGCCAAGTCCGTGCGGAGCCGGCCGCCAGCGTGGTGGATGGCGACACCATAAAGCTGAATGGCACCACCTATCGCCTGCATGGCATTGATGCGCCGGAAAAAACCCAGGTATGCCAGAGGGATAACATAGACTGGCTGTGCGGACAGGAAGCCGCCGCCCATCTGCGCCGGCTGGTCGCCGGCCGCCCGGTGGCCTGCGAGGCGCGGGACCGCGACCGTTACGGCCGGATCGTCGCCATCTGCCGGGCTGCCGGACTGGACCTGAACCGGGCCATGGTGCGGGCCGGTTTGGCCTGGGCCTATACCCAATACGGCCGGGATTACGAGGACGCCGAACTGGAGGCCCAGATCATGGGGAACGGCGTCTGGGCGACCAATGTGCAGGCCCTGCCGCCCTGGGACTGGCGCCGGCACAGGAGGGGCAACGGACGTTCCTGAAGCGGCGCGAATCCGGGGTTGACAGGCCTTGGCCGGTAGTTATAGTGCGCCACCTCGAATTCAGGCGGCGCCGGACGGCTGGCGCGGCCGCTTTCTTATGGAATATCAAGATGTTCGCAGTGATCAAGACCGGCGGTAAGCAGTACAAGGTGGCGGCTGGCGACGTGCTCGAGGTCGAGCTGGTCGGCGGCCAGGCCGGCGACAAGATCGAATTCGACCAGGTGCTGGCGGTCGGCAATGGCGGCGATGTGAAGGCCGGCAAGGCCGTGGGCGGCGCCAAGGTGAAGGCCGAGGTGATCGGCCAGACCCGCGGTCCGAAGCTGATCGTGTTCAAGAAGCGCCGCCGGCAGAATTCGCGCCGCAAGAACGGCCACCGCCAGAGCTACACTGCGGTGAAGATCCTCGAGATCGCCGCCTGATCGCGCGACCCAAGATTTAAGGAGACAGTTCCATGGCACATAAAAAAGCTGGCGGCTCCTCGCGCAACGGTCGCGACTCAGAGTCAAAGCGTCTCGGCGTGAAGAAGTTCGGCGGTCAGGCCGTGCTCGCCGGCAACATCATCATCCGTCAGCGCGGCACCAAGGTGCATGCCGGCAAGAACGTGGGCATGGGCAAGGACCACACCCTGTTTGCCACCAGCGACGGCTTCGTGAAGTTCCACGACGGCAAGCAGGGCCGTTCGTTCGTTTCGGTGCTGCCGCCGGAGGCGTGATCACACGCGCCTTTCCCGCAAGCATCACACAGATCAAGGGGAATGGCGCAGGCCATTCCCCTTTTTCTTTTTCTGCTGTCTTTGTGAACTCCGATGAAATTCCTCGATCAGGCCAAGGTCTATATTGAAAGCGGGCATGGCGGCCCAGGTTCCGTCAGCTTCCGCCGCGAGAAGTTCATCGAATATGGTGGCCCCGATGGCGGCAACGGCGGCAAGGGCGGCGATGTCTGGGCCGAATGCGTCGACGGGCTGAACACCCTGATCGACTATCGCTATCAGCAGCATTTCCGCGCAGCCCGCGGTGGCCACGGCATGGGCCGCCAGCGTTCAGGCGCCAATGCGGAAGACGTGATCCTGAAGGTGCCCAAGGGCACACAGATCCTGGCCGAGGACAACGAGACTTTGCTGGCCGACCTGACCGAAGTGGGCCAGCGCGTGCTGCTGTGCAAGGGCGGCGACGGCGGCTTCGGCAATGAGCATTACAAATCCTCCACCAACCGCGCGCCGCGCCGCGCCGATCCCGGCTGGCCGGGCGAGGAAAAGTGGATCTGGCTGCGGCTGAAGCTGATCGCCGATGCCGGCCTGGTCGGC
Organism: Ferrovibrio sp.; assembly: GCF_046297595.1. Lineage (GTDB taxonomy): Bacteria > Pseudomonadota > Alphaproteobacteria > Ferrovibrionales > Ferrovibrionaceae > Ferrovibrio. Next base: position 333,566 of record NZ_JBKBHT010000002.1, on the reverse strand, counting down.
CTGCCCAATGCCGGCAAGTCGACATTCCTGAGCCGCGTCTCGCGCGCCAAGCCCAAGATCGCCGATTATCCCTTCACCACGCTGAAGCCCCAGCTTGGCGTCGTGAAGGCGAATGACCGTGAATTCGTGCTGGCCGACCTGCCCGGACTGATCGAGGGCGCGGCCGAAGGCGCCGGCCTGGGCCATCGTTTCCTCGGCCATGTCGAGCGCTGCGCCGTGATCCTGCATCTGGTAGACGGCACGGCGGAAGACCCCGTCGCCAACTGGAAGATGATCCGCAAGGAGCTGAAGGCCTATGGCGCGGCGCTGGACAAAAAGCCCGAGATCATCGGCCTGAACAAGATCGATGCGCTTTCTGCCGACGAGCTGAAAGAGAAGATGACGAAACTGAAGCGGTCGGCGAAACGCCCGGTGCTGGCGCTCTCTGGCGTTTCGGGTGAGGGCATCGACGCGGTGGTGAACCAGCTTTATGCCGTGATCGCCGAAACGCGTGCGGCCGAGAAGGCCGCATTGCAGGCCGGAGAGGGTGATGAGTAATCCTCTCGCCCGCGCCCGACGCATCGTCGTCAAGGTCGGCTCGTCGCTGCTGGTCGATGCGGAAAAGAACACCCTGCGCGAGGCCTGGCTGAATGCCCTGGTCGACGACATCGCGAAGCTGCGCACAGATGGCAAGGATGTACTGGTGGTCTCGTCAGGCGCCATCGCACTGGGCCGCCGCATCCTGGGCCTGAACGGCAAGGCCTTACGGCTGGAAGAGAGCCAGGCCGCTGCTGCTGCAGGCCAGATTCGCCTGTCCTCGGCCTGGCAGGAGGCGCTGGCGCGCCACGAGCTGAAGACCGCACAGATCCTGTTGACCTTAGGGGACACGGAATCGCGCCGGCATTACCTGAATGCCCGCGAGACAGTGCATACCCTGCTGAAGCTCGGCGTTGTGCCGGTGGTGAACGAGAACGACACGGTGGCCACGGCGGAAATCCGCTTCGGCGATAACGACCGCCTGGCCGCCCGCGTGGCGCAGATGATCTCGGCCGACTGCCTGATCCTGCTGTCTGACATCGACGGACTCTACACTGCCGATCCCGGTGTCGACGCAGACGCCAAATTCCTCGCCACCGTGCCGGCGATCACGCCCGAGATCGAGGCGATGGCCGGCGTGTCGCGCTCAGGCCTGGGCCGGGGCGGCATGGTGACCAAGATCGTGGCGGCCAAGATCGCGGTCGGCGCCGGTTGCGCCATGGTGATCGCCAACGGCAAGCAGATGCACCCGGTGCAAAGTGTGCGCGATGGCGGCCGCTGCACCTGGTTCGAGGCGCAGGGCACACCGGCTGTTGCCCGCAAGCAGTGGATCGCCGGCCACCTCAATCCGCAGGGCACGCTCACGCTCGATGCCGGCGCGGTGAAGGCGCTGCAATCGGGCCGCTCTCTGCTGCCCGCCGGCGTGACTAGGGTAGACGGCAAGTTCCAGCGCGGCGACCTGGTGCGCGTCTGTGATCCGGACGGCAACGAGATCGCGGTTGGTCTGAGCGCCTATGCTGATGAAGATGCCCGCCGTATCATCGGACACAAATCCGGCGACATCGTCGAAATTCTCGGCTACCGTGGCCGCGACGAAATGATCCATCGCGACGAACTGGTGCTGCGATGACTGCGCATACTGCTATCGCCGGGCATGCCGCCATTGCCGATACGGCGACCTTGATGAACGAGATGGGCCGCGCCGCCAAAAGCGCCGCCGCCATCCTCGCCACTGCGTCGACCGAGCAGAAGAATGCCGCGTTGCTTGAAGCGGCGAAGGCCATGATTGCAGCCGAGGCCGCCATCCTCGCCGCCAATGCCGAGGACATGGCTGCTGGCCGCGAAAAAGGCCTGACGCCAGCCCTACTCGACCGCCTGATGCTGGATTCAAACCGCATCCGTGCCATCGCCCAGGGGCTGGAGGATGTGGCAGCCCTGCCCGATCCGGTCGGCGCCGTGATGGCGACATGGACACGGCCCAACGGCCTGAAATTCGAGCGCGTGCGTACGCCGCTCGGCGTGATAGGCGTGATCTTCGAAAGCCGCCCGAATGTGACCGCCGATGCCGGGGCGCTCTGCCTGAAGGCCGGCAATGCCTGCATCCTGCGCGGCGGCTCGGAAAGCTTCCGCTCCAGCCGTGCGATCCATGCCGCGCTGGTGGCGGGCCTGAAGGCCGCCGGTCTGCCCGAGACCGCGATCCAGCTGGTGCCCACCATCGACCGCGCCATGGTTGGCGCCATGCTGACGGCGGCGCAATGGCTGGACGTGATCGTGCCGCGCGGCGGCAAGTCGCTGGTGGCGCGTGTGCAGACGGAAAGCCGCGTGCCGGTCTTCGCCCATCTGGAAGGCAACTGCCACGTCTATGTCGAGGCCAGCGCCGATGCCGACATGGCGGAAAAAATCGTGCTGAACGCCAAGCTGCGCCGCACCGGCGTCTGCGGCGCGGCCGAAACCCTGCTGGTGGAGCGCGCGGCGGCAGCCACGCATCTGCCCCGGTTGGTGAAGGCCCTGCTGGAGCGCGGTTGTGAAGTACGCGGCGATACCGAGACGCAGACGGTGGATGCCCGCGTGAAGCCGGCCACCGAAGAGGATTGGGCCACCGAATACCTGGATGCCATCATCGCCGTGCGCGTGGTGGACGGCCTGGACGCGGCGATTGCCCATATTGCCAGCCATGGTTCCAGCCATACGGAAGCGATCCTCACCGAGGATGCCGATCACGCAGCCCAGTTCATGAACCGGCTGGACAGCGCCATCCTGCTGCATAATGCCTCGACGCAGTTCGCCGATGGCGGCGAGTTCGGTTTCGGCGCCGAGATTGGCATCGCCACCGGCAAGATGCATGCACGCGGGCCGGTGGGCGTGGAACAGCTCACCACCTTCAAATACCGCGTTCACGGCAGCGGCCAGATCAGGCCCTGAGACAATCCGCCGGAGCCGCCGCGCCGCATGATCCCGTCCCCCGGCTCTCCGCTTGGCCTGCGCATCGGCCTGCTCGGCGGCTCATTCAATCCGGCCCATGCGGCGCATCGCGAAATCAGCCTGACCGCGCTGCATCGCCTGAAGCTGGATCAGGTCTGGTGGCTGGTCAGTCCGCAGAATCCGCTGAAACCTGTCTCAGGCATGGCGCCTTTGCAGCAGCGCCTGGCCGAGGCGCGCCGGGTTTCGGCGCATCCGCGCATCCTGGTCACCGATGTCGAAAACCGGCTCGGCACGCGCTACACGGCCGATACATTGGCTGCCTTGCAGCGGCATTATCCGCAGACGCGCTTCGTGTGGCTGATGGGCGCCGACAACCTGGCGCAGTTCCATCGCTGGCAGGACTGGCAGGGCATCGCCCGCATGATGCCGATTGCCGTGCTGGACCGTCCCGGCTTCAACCTGACGGCGCCGCAGAATCCGGCCGGCCAATGGCTGTCGCGTTTTCGTGTGGCCCGTCATGACGCCGCCGCCCTGGCCGGCAAAGCCGCGCCGGCATTCCTGCTGCTGAAATCCAAGCTCAATCCGCTGTCTGCCACGGCGATCCGGCAGCAACGCGGCAGACGTCAGGCCTGACGCAGATACAGCTTGTTGATGCCGGTGAGCAGTCTGTGCACTGGCCGATAGAGACCCAGGAAATCCTCCCAGCCCAGACCCAGCGCAGCCGCCATATCCCCCAGCGTGCGGCGGCCATCGATCAGCGCGGCAATCTCGGGCGCACGCGGCGGCGCGGAGAATACCAGCCGTTCGTTCTGGAAGTTGACCGCCAGTTCGCCGCGCTTTTGCAGCGTTTCGGCCAGAGATTGCGGCGGGATGCCATTCAGCCAAGGCACCAGGTCGGGCGCGGGCTGCGCCACGGCTTGGTCCACGCGCGTCGACGGCACGACGTAGATCACATGGGTTTTCAGCGTGCCGCTCAGGCGTTCGGCCAGCGCCGCCTGCTCCAGCCGGGGCAGTCTTGCCGCGCGTTCGCGCAAAGCCTCATCCTTCAGGTAGCTGAGCGGATCGTAGCGGCAGGGTTCGATGAAGGCCGCAATGCCCAAATCCGCGCCGGTGGCAAAATCGACGAGTTCCGGCACGGTATAGGCGCGATCCTGCGCATGCAGCAGCAGGTCGTAGAATTCCGCATCGCCAAGCTTGTGGTCGCCCAGGAAGGGATTGCGCCGGAATTCGTTGGTCTCGGGCAGGTCTGCCAGCAGTGTTTTCGCCAGCGCGAGTTTGCCGCCCGCCGGCAGGTCGGCGGTGAGCTGGCGCAGCGCCGCCTGCAGCGGATAGACCCCGGCGCGGCCATAGCTGCCATAGACCATCAGACCCATGCCGCCATCGGGCGACAGCGCCTGTTTCAGCACCGCCAGACCGGCATCCGGATCGGGCAGGTGATGCAGCACGCCGCAGCAATCGATGTAATCATACGGCCCCGGCGCCAAGGCGGCCAAATCGAGCAGCGAGCCGGTGAAGAAACGGATATTCTTCAGGCCGCGGACTTCGGCACGTGCCTCGGCAACCTTGCGCGAGGCGGCCGAGAGATCGAGATAAACCACTTCGTGGTGGCCACCTGAAGCCTGCAGATACTGCGCAAGGTGAATGAGTCCGTCGCCGGTGCCGCCGCCGGCCACCAGCGCGCGGAAGGGTTGGCGGAAATCGCGCCGCCCGCCGAAAACGTAATGGTTGAGCTCCGGCAGGAAACTAGGGCTGCCGGTGATCAGCCGCTTACGTTCTTCCGCCGGATCGCGCGCCGGATAGGGATAGGCCTCGTACTGCTCTTTGACGGAGTCCGTCACGCGACCTTGATCACCACCTTGCCGGTGGTCTTGCGCGACAGCAGGGCCTGCATCGCCTGCGGCACCTGGTCGAGCGGATAGCTGGCCGAGACATGGGGCTTGAGCCGGCCCTGCTCATACAGCGCCAGCAGGGCGGCGAAATTGGCGCGGTTCTTCTCGGGCTCGCGCGCGGCAAAAGCGCCCCAGAAGACACCGACGATGCTGCAGCCCTTGATCAGCGCCAGGTTGGCCGGCGCTTCCGGAATGCGGCCCGAGGCAAAACCGATCACCAGCAGACGGCCGTCCCAGTTGATGCAGCGGAGCGATTGGTCGAAGGCATCGCCGCCCACCGCGTCGTAGATCACGTCGGCGCCGTTGCCGCCGGTGAGTTCCTTCACGCGATCCTTGATGCTCTCTTTCGAGTAGTTGATCACATGGGCGGCGCCGTATTCCTTCACGATCGCCGCCTTCTCGTCGGAACCGACCGTGCCGATCACGGTGGCGCCCAGTTCGCGGCCCAGCTCCACGGCATTCAGGCCGACGCCGCCGGCCGCACCATGCACCAGCAGCACCTCGCCCTTCTTGATGCGGCCGCGGTCGACCAGCGCGTGATATGTGGTGCCATAGGTGATCGGGAAGCCGGCCGCGATCTCGTAGGGCATGCTGGCCGGAATCTTGAACACGTTACTGGCCGGGCAGTTCACCAGCGTGCCGAAGGCGCCGCTGCCAGTGGTGGCCATCACGCGGTCGCCGGCTTTCAGATCGCTCACCTTCTCGCCCACCTCGACAATCTCGCCGCCGCATTCCATGCCCGGCGCAAACGGGAAGGCCGGCTTGAACTGGTATTTGCCGGCGATCATCAGGGTATCGGGGAAATTCAGGCCGGCGGCGTGCACGCGGATGCGCACATCCTTCGGGCCCAGGGCCGGCAGCGGCAGGTCTTCCAGCACCAGGCTCTCCGGCCCACCCCAAGCCTTGCACACCATGGCCTTCGCGACGGCAGCACTCATCTCTCACTCTCCCTGTTTTTTCTTATGGTCCGGGTTTTTCTTGTCTGCAGATACAGAAATGGCGCCGACATAAGCCGGCGCCATCATTCGCGGCCCGATTATTTGGGCGCCATAACCATGGTCATCTGACGCCCTTCCATCTTGGGCGTCTGTTCCATCTTGGCCTTCTCGCCGAGATCGTCCCGCACGCGGTCGAGCAGCTTCATGCCCAGTTCCTGGTGCGCCATCTCGCGGCCGCGGAAGCGCAGGGTGACCTTCACCTTGTCGCCCTCTTCCAGGAACCGCACCATCGCCCGCATCTTCACGTCATAATCATGCGTGTCGATCATCGGGCGCAGTTTGATTTCCTTGATCTCGATGACCTTCTGCTTCTTGCGCGCCTCGGCCGCCTTCTTCTGTTCCTCGTACTTGTACTTGCCGTAATCGAGGACCTTGGCGACGGGCGGCTGGGCGGTCGGCGAAATCTCGACCAGGTCCAGCCCGGCCTCTTCGGCGATTTTCAGCGCTTCACGGATGGGGACGACACCGCGATTTTCGCCGACGGCGTCGATCAGACGAACCTGGGGAACGTCGATCTCGAAATTCACCCGCGGACCGTCGCTTTTGGGCGCCGGCGGGGCATTGAACGGGGGACGGGCTATGACGCGCTCCTAAAGTAGTTTCAACGTAATCAGTAAGTTAGGCAGAGCCGGCTCGAAATCAAGCCGAGGGCATCCGCGCTTCGGCCGCCAATCTAGCAATCGCGTCGGCCAAAGCAATGGTTTCCTGTTGTTCCGATCCCAGCCGGCGCAGCGTGACGGTATTCTGCTCCGCCTCCTTTTTGCCAACCACCAGGATCACCGGCACCTTGGCCAGGCTGAGCTCGCGGATCTTGTAATTGATCTTCTCGTTGCGCAGATCGGTATCGACGCGCAACCCGGCGGCATCGAGCTGGTCGGCCACGTTCTGCGCATAGGCATCGCAATCCGACACGATCGGCGCCACCACAGCCTGGATCGGCGCCATCCACAGCGGCAGTCGGCCGGCATAATGCTCAAGCAGGATGCCGATGAAACGCTCGAAGCTGCCCAGGATCGCGCGATGCAGCATCACCGGGCGATGGCGAGCGCCATCGGCGCCGACGTAATCGGCATCCAGGCGCTCGGGCAGCACAAAATCCACCTGCAGGGTGCCGCATTGCCAGTCGCGGCCGATGGTGTCGCGCAGCACGAATTCCAGCTTCGGGCCATAGAAGGCGCCTTCGCCGGGATTGAGCGTGTAGTCCAGGCCGGCGGCGACGCAGGCTTCCTTCAGCGCGTTCTCGGCCTTGTCCCAGGTCGCATCCGTGCCGGCGCGCTTTTCCGGCCGGTCGGAGAATTTCACCCGGATGTCGGTGAAGCCCATGTCATGGTAGATGCCCTTGAGCAGCTCGCAGAATTCCTTGCTCTCCGAGATGATCTGGTCTTCGGTGCAGAAGATATGCGCGTCATCCTGCGTGAAGTTGCGCACGCGCATGATGCCGTGCAGCGCGCCGCCCGGCTCGAAACGGTGGCAGGAGCCGAACTCGGCCATGCGCAAGGGCAGGTCACGATAGCTCTTGAGGCCCTGGTTGAAGATCTGCACATGGCAGGGGCAGTTCATGGGTTTCAGCGCGAAGACGCGTTCTTCCGGATCGCTGCCGTAATCGCGGATGCCCTGCTCGTTCTCCGCCAGATACATGTTCTCGCGGAACTTTTCCCAGTGGCCCGAAGCTTCCCACAGCTTGCGATCGACCAGCTGCGGCGTCTTCACCTCGACGTATTTCGCCCGTTCCAGCCGGTTGCGCATGTAGCGTTCCAGCGTGCGATACAGCGTCCAGCCCTTGGGGTGCCAGAACACCATGCCGGCGGCTTCTTCCTGCTGGTGGAACAGGCCCATTTCCTTGCCCAGCCGGCGGTGGTCGCGCTTCTCGGCCTCTTCCAGGCGCTTGAGATAGGCGTCCAGCTCCTTCTGGTCGCGCCAGGCGGTGGCATAGACACGCTGCAGCTGGCGGTTCTTCGCATCGCCGCGCCAGTAGGCACCCGACACCTTCATGATCTTGAAAGCGGTGGGCAGCTTGCCGGTGGAGGGCAGATGCGGGCCCATGCAGAGGTCGAGCCAGGCATCGCCCTGGCGATAGATCGAGATGGCTTCGCCGCGCTTGGCGATTTCCGCCACCCATTCGGCCTTGTAGGTCTCGCCGACCGATTTGAAATACTCGACCGCCTTTTCCGGCGCCCACTCCTCGCGCCGGATCGGCAGATCCTGCTTCACGATCTCGGCCATGCGCTGTTCGATCTTGGCGAAATCGTCGGGCGTGAAGGGTTCGTCGCGCACGAAGTCGTAGTAGAAGCCGTCCTCGGTGGCCGGGCCGAAGGTGATCTGCGTGCCGGGATAAAGTTCCTGCACCGCCTGTGCCATCACATGGGCGCCGTCATGGCGGATCAGCTCCAGCAGCTCGGCCTCGTTCTTGTCCTTCATGGTGACGATTTCGAGCCGGGCATCCCGGCTGATCGGCGTCTTGAGATCTTTCAGCACCCCGTCCAGCCGGATCGCCAGCGCCGCCTTGGCCAGGCCGGCACCGATGCTGGCCGCCACATCCGCCCCGGTGCTGCCGGCCGCATAAGTTCGCACACTGCCATCGGGCAGCGTGACGCGGATTTCGGCAGGATTGGCAGCGGATTGGGACATGGGTTAACGGACCTCCAAGGGGGCGCAGCCTAGCCGCCCCGGCCCCCCTGTCAAGCCGGCCCCGGCCCCGCAGAAAGGCGGGATTTCAGCCCTGCCCGGGGAACAGCAGTTTCGTGTAAACCCGGATATAGGCCGCGCACATGGCATCCACGGTGAAATGCTCCATCACGTGGCGGCGCGCCCGCTCGGCGATCGCCATGCGGCGCTCGGGCGACAGCATCAGGGCGGTGTTCAGCGCCTCCGCCAGCGCCTTGGGATCGTTCGGCGGCACCAGCCAGCCGGTCTCGTCCGGCAGCACGGTTTCACGTGCGCCGCCATGGTTGGTGGCGATCACCGGCTTGCCCATCGCCTGCGCCTCGACGGCGACGCGGCCGAAACCTTCGGGGAAGGTGGAGGCCGAGACCACCACATCAGCCAGCATGTAAGCCGCCGGCATGTCCTTGCAGTCGCCCGGCAGGCGCACGCTGCGATCCAGCCCGAGTTGCACGATCAGGCCCTCGAGTTCGGCGCGATAGCCCTCGCGGCCCTGGTGGTCGCCCACCAGCACGGCGATGAAATCCTGCTTGCCGCGCTGTTTCGCCAGCAGGCTGAGCGCGCGCAGCAGCACGGTATGGCCCTTCCAGCGCGTCAGCCGGCCGGGCAGCAGGATCACCGGCAGGCCATCCACCAGGCGCCATTGCTGCGCCAGGCTGGCCATACGGTCGGGATAGATGCGGCCGGGATCGAATTTGCTCAGGTCGGTGCCGCGCGGAATCACGGTCAGGCGGTTGCGCGGCACGCCGAAAGCCTTGTTGGCGTATTCGGCGACGAAATCGGAAATCGCCACCACCATGTCGCCCTTCGACATCGGCCCGGCCCACAGCTTGCGGAACCAGTTATGCGACTTGTAGGCGTTGTGGAAGGTGGTGACGAAGGGCACGCCGCAGCGCTGCGCCGCAGCCCGGGCCGACCAGGCCGGCGCGCGCGAGCGTACATGCACCAGATCCACCGGCAGGGTCCGGATCAGTTCTTCCAGCCGGTCAGCATTGCGCCGCATGACGAAGGGATTTTTGCTGGCCATCGGCAGGGTGAAATGCTTCGCCCCGGCCCGCTCCAGCTCGCGCACCATCGGCCCGCCGGCCGAGGCCACATAGGAAACCCAGCCCGCCTGGGCCAGCGCCTTGGCGGTATCCACCGTACCGCGCTCCACCCCGCCGGTCACCAGTGCGGGCAGGACCTGCAGGATGGCGGGTGGGCGGCCGGTTGGACGATCCGGCGCGGCGGTCATAGTATCGGCAGGCGTCTGGGACATCAGGACTCAGGCGGGAAACAGCGGCCGGCAGTATAGACGGCGGGCAGGCCACGGGAAATGGACCCACGGCTACCATCCGTCAAGCGTTCAGGAGTGCATTCGTGACCGAAGTCCAGTTCCTCACCCGGCCCGACGGCAGCCGCATCGCCTATTGCGCCACGCCGGCCCTTAACGCCGGCCGCCGGCCCGGCCTGCTGTTCTGCGGCGGCTTCAGGTCCGACATGACGGGCAGCAAGGCGCTGGCACTGGAGGCTGCGGCCCGGCAGCGCGGCACCGGCTTCGTGCGCTTCGACTATTTCGGCCATGGCCAGTCGGACGGCAACTTCCTCGATGGCAGCATCGGGCGCTGGAAGGACGATACGCTGGCCGTGCTGCGCGAGGTCTGCGGCGATGGCCCGCAGATCGTGATCGGCTCCAGCATGGGCGGCTGGCTCGCCACGCTGGCGGCACTGGCGATGCCGGAGAAAGTCGCCGGCCTGGTGCTGATCGCGCCGGCGCTGGACTTCACGGAAGACCTGATGTGGGCGCAGATGGACGAGGCGCAGCGCGCCATCCTGCTGCGCGACGGCATCCTGCGTGAACCCTCGCAGTATTCCGACCAGCCTTACGAATACACGCTGAAGCTCATCACCGAGGGCCGCGGGCATTGCATTCTGAAGGCCGGCATCGCTTTCGACAAACCTGTGCGCATTCTGCAGGGCATGCAGGATCCCGATGTGCCGTACCAGCATGCGGTGAAGACCATCGAGGCCTTCCGCGGCGACGACACGCGCCTGATCCTGCTCAAGGACGGCGACCACCGCCTGTCGCGCCCGCAGGATCTGGACCTGCTGATCGAGACGGTGTGGAGCTTACTGTGAGAAAAGGTCATGCTAAATGGACATGAACAGCTTTCGCCACTTTTGTGATGCACTGAAAGATCGCTTCGAGAGTTTTGAAAACACCGGCATCGGTAAAAACCCCAGCAAATTTCGTTTAAAATACAATTTCAGCATTGCCAACAGCGAAGCTGTATATGAATTCGCACACCTCAAATCACCAAAAGACAATGAGAATCTGTTCTATCTGAACATAAAACGTGGTGTCCATACCGACTTGTGGTTGGATAGCATGCAGGCACACCCACCAGGACAAGGCGTCGGCACAATCGTTATCAAAGAGCTTACCGAGTTAGCTGATAAAACCTCTGTGAAAATCGCTCTTAGAAGTGTCCCAAGAGGCAGTTCATATGAACAAAGATCAAAGTGGCTTTCTAACCATAATTTTAAAGACGTCGGGGATGGCACATACGGTGATGCTACCCATGTTCGGTTCCCATCAAATCAAACACTATTTAATAAAATAGCCAAAGCCATATCTCGATTACTCCGCCGCCGGATATAGTTTATATGTTTGAGTGTATCGCCTTCAGCCCTTCGCGATAGCTCGGATATTTCAGGCGCACGCCGAGTTCGCTCTTGATCCTGTCGTTGCGCACGCGGCGGCTGTCGGCATAGAAGCTGGCCTGCATCGGCGATAGCTGCGCCTGATCGAAAGGAATATCCGGCGGCACCGGCAAGCCGAGCAGCTCGGCGGCATACTGCACCACATCCTGCGGCGGCGCCGGTTCGTCGTCGGCGACATTATACACCGTGCCGGGATTGGGTTTCGCCATCGAGGCTTCCAGCACCTGCGCGATATCCTCGACATGGATGCGGCAGAAGACCTGTCCCGGCTTGACGATGCGGTGCGCCGTGCCGCGTTTCACGCCTTCGAGCTGGTTGCGGCCCGGCCCGTAGATGCCGGCCAGCCGGAACACATGCACCGGTACCCCGTGCTCGGCATGCAGCTTCAGCCAGCCGGCCTCGGCTTCGGCGCGGCGCCGGCTGCGCGCCTGCGTCGGGCGCAGGTCGCTTTGTTCATCCACCCAGTCGCCGCCGCGATCGCCATAGACGCCGGTGGTGGAGAGATACCCCAGCCATTTGAGGTCTTTCAGCTTCGCGATATCGGCGGCATGCCAGCGCAGCACGGCATCGGCCTGCTCCTCGGCCGGCACCGAGACCAGCATATGCGTGGCCGGTCCCAGCACGGAGGGATCGCTCAACGGCGCCGTGCCATCGAAGACATGGCTGTCATACCCCAGCGCCGCCAGGGAGGCCGCCTTCTCCAGGCTACGGCTGGTGCCGACAATGCCCCAGCCCTGCGCCTTAAGCCTTGCCGCCAGCACTTTTGCACTGAATCCCAAACCGAAACAGAACAGCACGCTCATCTAGTCCCCGCCGGAATATGTGTCTGTGGTCGCCGCCATGGCCTCAATCTCGATTAAAAACTCCGGGCGTGCCAATGCGGAAACCACAAGGGTCGTCACCGCCGGTGGCCTGATGGAGGCCCAGCGTTGCTGTCGGACCATGGTCAAGTCGGCCAGATCGGCGGCGCGGGTTAGATAATATGTCACTTTGACAAGATCGGATGTCTGCATTCCGGCGGCAACCAGCATGGCCTCCACATTTGCCATTGCCTGCTGACACTGGGGGATAAACGCATCGGCCGCTCTGCCTTCGGGATCGATGCCGACCTGCCCGGAAATCATCAGCAACCGCGCTCCCGACGGAACCTCCATGCCATGACTATAGATGGCCTGGAACGGCTCTGGCACTCGCCACAAGGAAGAAGGATCATGTCGCTTCAATACTGGCATTTAGCCTCCAAGCACACCGCATGCCTTGCTTTTGCCATGACGGCCGGCCACTCTCCGGCGCAATGATGATGCCTGCCAAGATAGTGTCCGCAATCCTGGGCGCCAGTGCCCTCTTCACGCTGGGCGCCGGATTCGCGGCGGCGCAGCAGCCCTCGCGCGCGCTGGAGGATGCCGCCTACGAGGATTGCCTGTCGCTGATGCGCAAGAACCCCGAGGAAGGCTTTGCCCAAGCCCAGCTCTGGCAGGCCACAGGCGGCGGCCTGCCGGCGGCCCATTGCGCGGCGCTGGCGTTGGTGGAGATGAAGCATTACGCCGATGCCGCCGACCGCATCGAACAGTTGCTGCCGATGGCCGAGAAGCAGGCGCCGCACCTGACCGTCGCCCTGCTCGACCAGGCGGCCAATGCCTGGCTGCTGGCCGAACAGCCGCAGCGCGCCAAACAACTGCTGGACATCGCACTGAAGGCTGTGCCCGATACGCCCGACCTGCTGATCGACCGCGCGCTTAGCCTGGCGGCGCTGGGCGACTATCAGGCCGCGCGCGTGGATCTGGATCGCGTGCTGGGCCTCGACCCCACGCGCGAGGATGCGTTGGCCCTGCGTGCTTCGGCACGGCGGCAGACCGGCGACCCGAAGGGCGCGCTGGAAGATGCCGAAACTGCGCTGGTGATCAATCCACGTCTGCCGGAAGGTTTGCTGGAACGCGGCATCCTGCGTTTCGAGGCGGGCGACAGGAAAGGCGCGCGGGCCGACCTGATCCAGGTGCGACTGATCGCGCCGGACAGCGCCGCCGCCGTCTCGGCCGGGCTCTATATCGAGAAGATGGACGTTAAGCCCGAGTGAACTCGGCCCGCACCGTGGGATCGGGCTCGGCCTGCTCCCGTGCAGCCGCGAAACGTGCAAAATCTTTCCCTGGCAGCAATTGCTTCAGTGCCCAGACCGCATGGGCGCGCACCGGCGCAGCCGGATCGGCGCTGAGTTTCTCCAGAACCGGAATAGCCGCGGCATCATTGCTGTTGCCCAGCGAGATGCAGACATTGCGCACGAAGCGGTCGCGGCCGATGCGCTTCACCGCGTTGGTGCTGAAACGCTCGCGGAATGTCACGTCGTCCAGCGCGGCGAGTTCCAGCAGCAAAGGCGCGGTCAGCTCGGGCCTTGCTTGCAGTGTCACCTCGCGCGCGGTGGAAGCGAACTTGTTCCAGGGACAGACGGCCAGGCAATCGTCGCAACCATAGATGCGGTTGCCCATGGGCTTGCGGAACTCCTCCGCGATGATGCCGCCATATTCGATGGTGAGGTATGAGATGCAGCGCCGGGCGTCGAGCTGATAGGGCGCCGGAAAGGCTTTGGTGGGACAGACATCGAGGCAGTTCGCGCAGGACCCGCAATGATCGGTTTCCGCCTGCTCCGGCTGGATCTCCAGCGTGGTCAGGATGATGCCGAGGAACAGCCATGAGCCGAACGCGCGCGAGACCAGGTTGGTATGCTTGCCCTGCCAGCCAATGCCGGCGGCGGCAGACAGCGGCTTTTCCATCAGGGGTGCGGTATCGACGAAGACCTTCACCTCGTCGCCCCATTCGCGGTGCATCCAGCCGGCCAGGCTTTTCAGCTTCTTCTTCACCACCAGGTGATAGTCGCGGCCCTGTGCATAGACCGAAATCGCGGCGCGGTCACCCTGCGCCAGCACATCGAGGGGATTGTCGTCGGGGCCGTAATTCAGGCCCAGCGCAATGATGCTTTTCGCCTCCGGCCACAGCGCATTGGGATGGCGGCGGCGCTCGGCCTTCTCTTCCAGCCAGGCCATCTCGCCATGGCGTTTCAGCGCCATGAAGACATCGAGTTTTTCGGCGAGCTCCGGGCCGATGCGGTCGGTGCTGGTGAAACCGACCGCATCGAATCCTTCCGCGAGGGCACGCGCCCGGATGCGCTCCCTCACCGACATCGCGGCTCAGTCCGGCAGGGCGGCGATGCAGGCGATCTCGACCTTGTATTCCGGCGCGGCCAGCTTGGCTTCCGTGGTGGCGCGGGCCGGCGTGTTGCCCTTCGGCACCCAGGCATCCCAGGCCTTGTTCATATCGGCAAAGGTCTTGATATCCGCCACCCAGACACTGGCCGAGAGGATACGCGTCTTGTCGGTGCCGGCCTGGGCCAGCAGCTTGTCGATCTGGCCGAGGATCTGTTCGGTCTGGCCGGTGACATCGGCCTTGGGATCGGCGGCGACCTGGCCGGCCAGATAGACCGTCTTGCCGTGCACCACGGCCTGGCTCATGCGGGGGCCGACATCGATGCGGCGGATGGACATGGGGTAGTCTCCTTCTCTCTCTCTCTATTCACGTCATGCCACGCTTTAGGCGTGGCATCCACGTGTTGTTAAACATGAACTCGTGGATGCTCGGGCCAAGCCCGAGCATGACAGCTTCTTTAAAACCTCTAGAAATCCAGATCGGCGTAATGCTTCGGTGGCGGCAGGCCGGGAATGTGGTCAGCCAGCAGCGGGCGGAAACTCGGCCGCGACTTCACGCGGGCATACCAGTCCTTGGCGCCGGCATAATCGTCCCACGGGATGTCGCCCAGATAGTCGACGCAGCTTAAGTGCGCGGCCGCCGCGATGTCGGCCAGGCTGAAATCCTCGCCGGCCAGCCAGTTGCGCCGCTCGGTGAGCCAGCCGATGTAGTCGAGGTGGATCTTGAGGTTGGCATGGGCGATGCGGATCACGGCGGATTCGGGATGGCCCATGCCGAGGAAACGCTTCATCACCTTCTCGAAGACCAGCGGCTCGGACACCTCGCGGCCGAATTTGTGATCCCACCACGAGACCAGCCGGCGCGTCTCGGCGCGGCCGGGCGGATCGAAGCCGATCAGCATCTTGTTGGGATAGACCTCGTCGAGGTATTCGCAGATCGCCTGGCTCTCGGCCAGCACGCGGCCGTCATGCTCGACCAGCACGGGACCCTCGCCGGTGGGGTCCATGGCGAGGAATTCCGGCCGGCGCTCCCACACCTTCTCGACCTCGAGGTCGAATTCGAGCCCCTTCTCGCGGAGCAGGACGCGGACTTTGCGGGACTGGGGCGACAGCCACAGATGGTACAGCTTGCGCATGGCTGCGGAGTTTAGTCGTATTCAGGGTGTCGAAAAAGATTCAGGTCGGAAAAATGCAAGGGGTGCCAAGGGCATGCTGAAAATCTGGGGTCGCGGCAGCTCGGTGAACGTGCAGAAGGTGCTGTGGGCGGCCGAGGAACTGGGGCTGGCCTATGAGCATATCCCCGCCGGCGGGCCGTTCGGCGGCCTCGATTCGCCGGCCTACCGCGCCATGAACCCCAACGGCCTGGTGCCGACGCTCCAGGACAGCGACGGCAGCCTGCACTGGGAAAGCAACGCCATCGTGCGCTATCTGGCCGCCCGTTACGGCGCGGGGCAGCTCTGGCCCGAGGCCCCTGCGGCGCGCTCGGAGGCCGACCGCTGGATGGACTGGGTGCCGACCACGCTCGGCGAGCCCATGCGCGTGCTGTTCTGGGGCTTTGTGCGCGATCCGGTGCA
Source organism: Ferrovibrio sp. (assembly GCF_046297595.1). Classification (GTDB taxonomy): domain Bacteria; phylum Pseudomonadota; class Alphaproteobacteria; order Ferrovibrionales; family Ferrovibrionaceae; genus Ferrovibrio. Next base: position 317,610 of record NZ_JBKBHT010000002.1, on the reverse strand, counting down.
CGCCGACCTGAATGCCATGACTGCGGCCGAAACCCGGCTGGCCGAACTCTGGGGCCGGGTCGATGCCCACCTCGCGAGTCGCCCCTATCTAGGTGGCGACAGGCTGACCATGGGCGACATCCCGCTGGGCTGCCATCTGCAGCGCTGGCTGAGTTTCCCCATCACCCGGCCGGACCTGCCGCACCTGGCCGCCTGGCACGCCCGGCTGGGTGCCCGCCCAGGTTATGCCCGGCATGTGATGGTGCCCATGGAATGACGTTGACCGGAATGGCTCGTTTGGGTTCGTTCTGCTTCGTTCGAGTTCGTTTCGCTTCGCCAGTGTTCGTTTTGTTTCGTTTGAGCTCGTTACGGCATCCTTTGGCCTCGTTACGCTTCGTCTTGCCTAGCGCCGCTTATCTGGGCCATTTCTCGGGCTTTGAAACAGCAAACCGGCCATGAAATCCTCCAAAATACCAGTCAAGGGCGTTTTTCCGGCCAGAAGGGGCGATTTTGCGACCCTTTAATGCCAGTTTTTGTCGAGTTCCATTCGTTTAAGGCCGTTTCTAGCCTTCAAAACTGCATTTTTAGCCATTTTTCGCCTTAACTACCCGGTTCGGTTAATTTGAAGACGGTATGCGAAATCATAGAACAAATATAGTACAAATCGGCCGCGGCGACAACCCAATCTTCAGGGCACAATTTAAGGTATTGCATTATCGGAAATTAATCCCGGCATAGCCGAGCCTCGGCTTTACGATCCCTGACATCCAAAGCCGAAAAAACCCTGTCAGGAAAACCGCCATGTTCCGCCATTCGCTCAACCGGCTGCTGCTGGTCATCATCCTGCTGCTTGGCGCGGTCGGGATCGTCATGACCTTACTTCAGATGCGCGAGGCCTATCTCAACGCGGTTGAGAAAGGAAAGATTGTGGCGCTGGCACAGGCGGACCGCCTGCTCTTCGATTCCGTTGCCAATTTCCGCGTCCAGCGCGGACAGGCCCAGGCCGACCTTCTGGCGCTCGACAACGGTCGCGCCGCCATGGACGCCATCAAGGCGGATTACCTGAAGCGCTATGCCAATGTGCAGCGGGCCTTCAGCGGCCTGGACATCCCCGATCAGGCCAGGCTGAAAGCCAAGATAGCCGAGGACTGGGCCGTGGTGGAAAACAGGTTTGCCGAGCTGATCGCCGAGGGCGACAAGCCGAAAGCAAGCCGCGCCATCGCCAATACCAACAACTGGTACAATTCGACCACCGGGCTGATCAACGCCGTGAACGCCACTTCAGCGGTGGTCAGCAACGAGATCCGCATCCTTGACCCAACGATCGCGGAACTGGTGCAGGTGCGGCGCTTCGCATGGCAGATCCGCGACCGCTATGGCATCCAGTGTTCGATCCAGCGCCCGAACATCAACCAGAGCAAACCCCTGGACGATGCGCAACGCGCCACCCTCACCCGCAACCGCGGCATCGTGATGGCAGGGTGGGAAGGACTGGAAGAACTTGTCGCCCGCAACGGCATCCTGCCTGCCGTTCAGCAGGCCGTGCGCAATGCCAAGGCAAGCTACGACAAGGCGCAGACCGGCATCGACGATGCAGTCAAGAAGCTGGATGGCAGCGGCAATCCGCTCATGCCGCCGGCTGAGTGGAACGCCCTCTGCCAGGGCCCCTTCGAGCAGATTGTCGGCATTGCCTATACGGCTCTGGATCAAGCCATTGCCTATGCGGATAACGCGCAGGATGCAGCCCAGCAGCGATTAATCGTCAGCGGTGCAGCCGTGGCGGTGGCCGTACTGATCTCGATGTTCGGCATTATTGTGTTGCGTCGCCGCTTCGCCGGTCCGGTGGGCCGGTTGCTGACCGCCGTGGATGGCCTGCGACAGCGGGATTATGCCACGCCAGTGCCGTCAGCCGCCTATCCTGATGAACTCGGCCGCATATCAACCGCACTGGAAGGTCTGCGCGAAAGCGCGGCGCATGCGCAGAAGCTGGAAAACGAGGAGCGTAATCGTCTTGAAGAGGAGAAGCGCGCACAGGACGAGGAAATGAAGCGCAATGAGGCAATCAGCCGCGAGATTGCTGGCTTTTGTGCCGCGATCGCCGCAGGCCAGATCGACAGCCGGATCAAGGAAACCGATAAAAGCGGCGTATTCCTTGGCCTGTCGCAACAGATGAATGGCCTTGCGAAAACGCTGGAGCAGGTATTTGGAGAATTCACGGCCGTCATGGGTGGCATGGCGGAAGGCGATGTCACACGCCAGATCGGTGGCGACTATCATGGCGCTTTCGGTCAACTGAAAACCTCGGCAAATGGCACGGCCCAGCGGCTGCGCATTTTCGCCCAGCAACTCGGAGAAAGCGCCGAGGCGGTTCACAGCGCCTCTTCTGAGCTGATGTCGGGCAATCAGGACCTGGCGCAACGGACGGAAAGCCAGGCAGCGAGCATTGAGGAAACGGCGGCCTCGATGCATGAAGTCACCACGACAGTGAAACAGAATGCCGACAATGCACAGGCCGCCAACCAGTTGGCTGTAGCGGCACGCAATACGGCGGAACGCGGCGGCCAGGTTGTTGGCGATGCCGTTGCCGCTGTCACCCGCATCGAGGAGAGTGCGCAGAAGATCAGCGACATTGTCGGCCTGATCGACGAAATCGCCTTCCAGACCAACCTGCTCGCCTTGAATGCCTCGGTCGAGGCTGCCCGCGCCGGCGAGGCTGGCAAGGGCTTCGCCGTGGTGGCGCAGGAAGTGCGGGCGCTGGCCCAGCGCAGCGCCAATGCGTCGAAGGATATCAAGGCGCTGATCACTGAATCGAATGCCCAGGTGAAAGCGGGGGCCGATCTGGTCGGCCGCACCGGCCAGTCGCTGACCGAGATCGTATCCGCGATCAAGAAAGTCTCCGACATCGTGGCCGAGATCGCGGCCGCCAGCCGTGAGCAGGCCACCGGCCTGGATCAGATCAACACCGCCGTGGGCCAGATGGACGAGATGACCCAGCGCAATGCCGCGCTGGTGGAGGAGAATACCGCTGTCACGCAATCCATGGCCGATCAGGCCGGCAAGCTGGCGGAACTGGTGCGTTTCTTCCGCACCTAGGCCGTTGGGCGTTTGCGCCGGTACTCAAACGCCATCCAGATGGCCAGGGCAAATCGGCCCGGTCGGTGCAAAAACCTGTGCCTAGCGGTCGCCATGGCAGGAAAGCAGGGCAGGAGAACATCGCGCCGGCTGGACAAACGCCCCGCCATCTGCGCCTATGGCGCGCTGGCGGCCCCCGGATGCATTGCATCCCCGGACAGCCGGCCTTTTTGACCGACAACCAGGTGATGCATGAAGGATAAGGACGGCTTTGCCGAACGGCTCGGCACGGCAGCAGCGGCGCGTAAGGCCCTGCTCGACAAGGCGCGGGCGCTGAATCCCGCCAACGACCCCGATTTCGCCGCCCGCCAGGCGGCCCGACTGGAAGCCAGCCGCCGTCGCGAAGCCGCCGAGGCCGAGCGCAAGGCCGCCAAGCTGGCCGAGGCCGCGCGCAAGGCAGCGGAACGCGAAGCCGCGAAGGCCGCCGCCGACGCGGCTGCCAAAGCCGAGCAGGAAGCCCTGGAAGCCGCCCGCGCCGCCAAGGCCAATGTCAAAGTGAAATCCGAAGCCGAACTGAAGGCGGCGCGCGACGCGCGTTATGCCGCCCGCAAGGCGCGCCGGAAGTAAGTTTAGCGGCAGTAAGACCCGAAGAAGATCGTCATGGCCGGCGACATGCCGGCCATTCACGTTTCACAATTCACACATCCGCAGACTCGCCCCAGCCGCCCTCGGCCGCATCGAGCGTGCCGCGCGTGAGCACCACGTCTTCAGCATCGAGATCGCCGGCACCCAGATCGGGCCGCGATTCCAGCGCCGCATAGAGCGGCGTGAAATCGGGCTTGGTCGCCTCGAACAGCTCCTCGAAACTGCGGATCACGAAATAGGTTTTCTGGAACGTGTCGATGCGATAGCGCGTGCGCATCAGCCGCAGCAGGTCGAAGCGCACGCGGTTGGGCGCGGCTGAATCGAGGCAGAACACGCTTTCGCCTTTGGACGACAGGATTCCCGCGCCGTAGATGCGCGGGCCCTCTGCCGTCTCGATCAGGCCGAATTCCACCGTGTACCAGTAGAGCCGCGCCAGACGATGCAGCGCGTTCAGCCCGGCCGCCTTCAGCCCGCCCTCGCCATAGGCCTGCATGTAATCGGCGAAGACCGGGTTCATCAGCAACGGCACATGGCCATAAATGTCGTGGAAGGCATCGGGTTCCTGGATGTAGTCGAGCTGGTCGGCCCGGCGGATCCACCAGGTGACCGGGAAGCGGCGTTTTGCCAGATGGCCGAAGAAGATGTCGTCCGGCACCAGGCCGGGCACACAGACGATGCGCCAGCCCGTGGCCTTTTCCAGCACATCGGACAGGCGTTCAAAATCCGGCACGCCATCCGAGGCCATGCCCAGGCCTTTCAGGCCGGCAAGGAATTCCGGGCAGGCCCGGCCAGGCAGCAGGGCGGCCTGGCGCGCGAACAGAGTGCGCCATACGGCATGGTCCTCGGCCGTGTAGCGGTCCAGCGGCTGGGCGTGGGTGAAATCGGCGGCGATCTCCAGATCGGCCAGATGCTCTTGCGCGACCATGGCGGCCTCCCTCTGCCGTATTCATGTTCCAGCAAGGATATGGCGAATGCTGCGCAAAAACTCCGCAACATGACGCGGTTTTTTATCGCAGTATGCATGAAAGTGGCATAAACTTCTTAAAATCGGAGAAACCGTGCATGCAGACGGATCTGGATGTCTTTGACCTGCGCCTGCTGGCCGCCCTGCAGCAGGATGGCCGCGCGCCCAACGCCGCCCTGGCCGATGCCGTGGGCCTGAGCGCCAGCCAGATCAGCCGGCGTCTGAACCGCCTGGAACAGGAGGGCGTGGTGGAACGCTATGCCGCCCTGCTGCGGCCCGAGGCGGTGGGCCTGACCGTGCAGGCTTTCACGGCGGTATCGATGGAGCGCCATGCCGAGGGCATCGTGCAGGGCTTCGAGCAGACCGTGCTGGCCTGTCCGGAAATCCTGGAATGCTGGTCGGTGACCGGGGAGGCCGACTTTGTGCTGCGCATCGTGGCTCCCGACCTGAAAGCCTTTGCCGATTTCCTGAGCCAGCGCCTGCTGCGCGTGCCAGGCATGCGCAGCGTGCGATCGAGCATCGTGCTGCACCGGATCAAGCAGACCACGGCCCTGCCGCTGGAGCAGGCCGCGGGGTGAGGCAATTATATAAAAATGTCATGCCCGGCCTTGTGCCGGGCATCCACGAGTTTTTAAAGCAAAACGTGGATGCTCGGGCCAAGCCCGAGCATGACGGTCTATATCTTTGGTCATGGCCGCCATGAAGATTCTTGAGCCCGGCCACGACGCATAAAGAAATGTTCTGAAGTCTAATCCCGGCTCAGGCGCCGCAGATAGGCCACGATATCTTCGGTCTGCTGGCGCGAAAGTTCGATGCCGCGCATCGGCGGATGCGGCGCAGCGAGCCAGCCGCGCAAACGCGCCTCGTCGCTCGGCCGGCCGCGCATCAGGCGCGGCAGCGATGGCGCCGCATCGCTGCCCACGGATGCCGTGCCATGGCAGGACGAGCACCAGCGTTCGGTCAGCACGCGGCCCTGGTTCGCATCGCCCACTTCGGCTGCCTGCGCCACCTTCGCGGTATCGGCGGCACGCGCCGTGTCGATCGGAATCGTCTTGCTGCAGGTAGCGAATAGCGCGAAAGCCAGCAGGAAACCAAGGCGGCGCGCGGTCATCGCATCACTCTTTCAAGAAGTCGGGCGTGGCCGAGGCGATCAGCAACTCGATCAGGCCGGTCATGGCGCCCTGCACGCGGTTGAAGCCGCCAGCTTTCTCGATGCGCGTCTCGTCCATGTAGAGGTCGCGGTTGATCTCAAGCTGCAGGGAATGGATGCCCTGGTCGCGCCGGCTGTAATACTGCGTGATGTAGCCGCCGGCATAGGGCTTGTTGCGCGTGGTGCTGAAGCCGCAGGATTTCAGGTAATCCTCGACGCGGTCGACCAGGCGCGGCGCGCAGGACACGCCATGGAAATCACCGATCACCATGTCGGCGCGACGCTGGCCGGCATCGGGATTATGCGTGCCGCCTACCGAAGGCATGGAATGGCAGTCAAGCAGCAGCGCCACGCCATGGCAGGCCTTCGCTTCTTCCAGCAGGGTTTCCAGGGCGTCGTGATAGGGCCGCCAGCAGGTTTCGACCCGGCGCTCGGCCTCGGTGAAGGCAAGCTTGCCCTTGTAGATCTCCAGCCCGCCGGTGACGACGCGGGCGATGGTGCCAAGACCGGCGCCGATCTTGGAGCTGTCGGTCACCACATGAGGCGGCAGCGGCGCGTCGAACATGGCGGGATCGAGTTCGTAGGCGGCACGGTTGGGATCGCAATAGGCGCGCGGGAACAGGGCTTCGAGCAGGGGTGCGCCCAGAGCCGGCCCGGCCGCGTAAAGCTCGTGGATGAAGGCATCTTCCGAACGGCGCAGGGTGAGCGGATCAAGCTGGCTGGCGCCCCGGAAACTGGCCGGATAGATGTCGCCCGAATGAGGCGAGGACAGCACCAGGGCCGAACGGTTGCTGCCGGCCGGCCGGCTGACGCGGATCGGCGGATCGGCCGGAAACTCCGGATCGGGCTGGAACTGGCGGGTTCTGAGACTGGCGCTGCTTGTCATGAAGGACCTGAAAGGGAACGCGGGTACGGAGCAATGAATAATAGGATTGGGGCCGGGATCGGCCATGGATCGACTGCGGGCCATTGACTATGGGGCAGGGGGCAGGGCTTGCCAACCGGCCCGTCAGTGTTTAAAAGCCAGCCGGTCCGGTCGACCCCCGGATACTGCGGCCCGGCTCTGCCCGGCGCTTCAGGCAGCGCGAACGGGCGGTTAGCTCAGCGGTAGAGCACTACCTTGACATGGTAGGGGTCACAAGTTCGATCCTTGTACCGCCCACCACGCGCCCAACCGGATTTCCAGCCTTTATAAGGCCTTTCAGCACCCCGTGCGCGAATTCGACTCGGGCTTGTTCGCCAGAAAAAGCCGGAAAACCGGCTTTTTTATTCAGACATAATTAAGCATACTCATGAAAAGGTCGCTGCATTGCCGCAGCGGTCCGCTGCCGGGGCAATCTGCCGCCGCCCGATCCGGGCGGCGCGAAGTGGGGAGCAATCAGGCATGGCGTTCAGGATGAGTCATCCTCTGTTCCACGAGTCTGTCCGCGGCAGCGCATCGCGCCACGGATTCCGTTACGGGAGCGCCGCATGAGCGTCGAAACCGCCACCATCCCCATCGGCACCGTTTTTGTTGAATGCTCGCGGTTCCTGCCACGCGCCGCACAGCCGCGCTGGCGGGTCGAGCGCATCGTGGCGCTGCCGAACCTGCCCGAGCATGCCGCCATTCGCAAACTGGAGCCGGGCGGCGAAGAGCGTCTGATTACGTTGCAGGCGCTGGCACTCAGCGGGAAATACACCCGGCTCGACAGCTGATCTGTCATGTAGCCAAAGGCTGTAACCTCATCATACTGATCTTCACGCAAACGCAGCAATTTGGCTGTACACGGCCATTCTCTGGTAGAAAAAGACTCTCTGGCCTGCTGATTTTTGATAGCGTCTCCGTACGACTGGTTGAAGCAGTGTACCGGAGATACCCGCATGTCCCCTGCCAGCTCCTCTCGTATCGGCGGTCTGTCGCTTGTCACAAAGATCGCGCTGATCGTCGCCGTCCTGATCATCCTGACTTCAGTCGCCGTGGGTGGCGGCGCCATCTGGGAAATCCGCAACGAGGTGGCCAACCAGGTCATCGAACGCCAGAATAACAGCCTGCGCACCCTGGCAATCCTGGTGCGCAAGAGCTTTCCCGATACGACATTCGAGATCGACGCTCAGGGCCGGGTCGGTCGTGTGACGATGAAGGAGATTCCTGATTTCACCGATCACGCCATGATCGATGAAATCGGCACGCTGACCGGCGAGACCGCCACCCTGTTCCGCTGGCAGGAGGCCGAACAGGATTTTTTTCGCAAGACCACCAACATCAAACGCGATGACGGCGCCCGCGCCGTGGGCACGCCACTGGGCAAGGCCAGTGCCGCCTATGCGCCGGTGGCGGCCGGCCGCACCTATCTGGGCGAGGCGGTGATCCTGGGCAAGCCCTATTACACCGTCTATCACCCGGTGCACGATCCGGCCGGCAAGGTGATCGGCATCCTCTATGCCGGCGTGCTGAAATCGCGCATCGATGCCTTCAGCAATCAGGTAGCCATGGAGATCCTGATCGTTGGTGGCATCGCCGTCGTGATCGGCATCGGTATTGCCCTGCTGCTCACCCGCGCCATCATGCGGCCGCTGCCGCGTCTGACCGAGGCGACGCACCGCCTGGCCGAACACGATCTCTCGGTGCAGATCGGCTATCAGGATCGCGGCGACGAGATCGGCAGCCTGGCGCGCGCGGTCGAGAAGCTGAAACAAACGTCGGTGGCGGCGGCCCGCGCCGAAAGCGGGCTGGAGAATGTCTCCACCAATGTGATGATCGCCGACGAGAATAACGTCATCGTCTACTGCAATCGCGGTGTCTTGCAGACACTGGGCCGCGCGCAGGAGGACATCCGCAGGGACCTGCCGCATTTCGATGCCCAGGACCTGATCGGCAAGAATATCGATATCTTCCACAAGAACCCGGCGCATCAGCAGAAGCTGCTCGCCGGCCTGAAAGGCGAATACAAAGCACGGATCACCGTGGGTGGTCGCATTTTCGACCTGACCGCCAATGCCGCCATCAACCGGCGCGGCGACCGCGTCGGCACCGTGGTGGAATGGGCCGACCGCACCGAGGATGTGCGGATGGGCGACGAACTGGTGGCGATGATCGAGAGCGCCAGCGACAAGGGCTTCGCCGACCGTATCGACACGTCCACGCGCACCGGCTTCATCAAGGCGCTGGGCGAGGCGATCAACGTCATGTCGGATAAATGCCAGGCGATGACCGGCGAAATCGCGGACGGTATCCGCGCGGTCGCCGCCGGCGACCTGACGCGCCGTTCGGACAAGCAGTATCCCGGCATTTTCGGCCAGCTGAAAACCGGGGCCGATGCCATGGCCGATCGCATGCGCGATTTTGCCCAACGTCTGGCGGAGGCCTCGCGCCAGGTACGCGATGCGTCTGCCGAGATTTCTACCGGCAGCCAGGACCTGGCCCAGCGCACGGAGAGCCAGGCCGCTTCGATCGAGGAAACTGCGGCGTCGATGCACGAGATCACCACGACGGTGAAGCAGAATGCCGACAACGCCCAGGCCGCCAACCAGCTGGCCACGGCGGCCCGCGACACGGCGGAGAAGGGCGGCAGCGTGGTGGGCGATGCCGTCTCGGCGGTGAGCCGGATCGAGGAGAGCGCGCAGAAGATCTCCGACATCGTCGGCCTGATCGACGAGATCGCCTTCCAGACCAATCTGCTGGCGCTGAACGCCTCGGTGGAAGCGGCGCGGGCCGGCGAGGCGGGCAAAGGCTTCGCCGTGGTGGCGCAGGAGGTGCGTGCGCTGGCCCAGCGTTCGGCCAATGCCAGCAAGGACATCAAGGCGCTGATCCAGGAATCGAATGCCCAGGTGAAGACCGGGGCCGACCTGGTGGGCCGCACCGGCCAGTCGCTGACCGAGATCGTGGCCTCGATCAAGAAGGTTTCCGACATCGTGGCCGAGATCGCCGCCGCCAGCCGCGAACAGGCCACCGGCCTGGACCAGGTCAATACCGCCGTGGGCCAGATGGACGAGATGACCCAGCGTAACGGTGCCCTGGTGGAGCAGACTTCGGCTTCAGCCCAGGCGCTCGCCGAGCAGGGCCGGCAGCTGGCCGATCTGGTCGGTTTCTTCAAGCTCTGAATCGGAACTGCCGTTGCGTCAGCGCCTTCACAATCGCTCTTAACCATAAGTTGTGAAAAGCGTTTAAGGGTTGCACCGCGTGCCGCCGGGGCGCAAATTCCATCCACAGAGTCATTGTGTGGGGGAGCGCAAGAATGCGTCTCGGCATCCGTCAGAAACTTTTTCTCGCCGTCGGCGTCATCGCCGCGATGGCAGTTATCTCCAGCCTGATCTCGTTCGCCTTCTTCGGACAGGTACGCGGCGCACTCAGCGGCGTGACCGAACGCAGCATCCCGGCGGTGAGCAGTGCGCTCACGCTGGCGGCGCAGAGCGCCGATCTGGCCGCCGCAGCACCGACGCTGGCCTATGCCGCCGGCGAAGGCGAGCGCAAGTCCGCGCTGGGCGAACTGCAGGCCAAGCTGGTGCAGATCGACCGCACCGTGGCCCAGGTGAAAGCCAGCGACGCCCCGGCCGAGATCCGCGAAGAGGTGGAAAACACCGTGGTGCGCCTGGCCGATGCCATGCAGCGCATCGACGATGCGGTGAAGGAGCGCCTGGCGCTCGCTGCCAAACGCCAGGCCCTGACCAAGTCGCTGACCGACAATCATGCCAATTTCCTGTTTCTGGCCCAGCCGGCCGTGGACCAGGCGGTGATGGACATGACGATGGAATTCGAACTGGTGTCGCGTGCCACCGGCCAGGGTGCCTCGGAGATGATCCAGAGCATCCTCGACAAGCAGGTGGCCGGCGCGCGCGCCATCCAGGACCTGGTGGCCAAAGTGAACCTCACCATCGGCATGCTGGCGGTGGCCGCCCAGGCCGACTCGCCCGAGCAGGTCGAACTGATCCAGGTGGACAACATCAATACCAAGGCCGAGATGCTGCGCGCGCTGGATACCGTGCAGGAGGTGTTCCCGAACAAGGAAATCGCCGAAACAGTCGCGGCCATGGCCAAGGTGAGCGAAGGCGAGGAAGGCCTATTCCAGGTCCGCATGCTGGAACTGGCAGCCGCGCGCCAGGCCGTGTCGTCGCTGAGCGAGGCACGCTCGGCCGCCAGCGCACTGGCCGAGGCCGTCGACCAGCTGGTGGCATCCGCGCGCAGCGAGACCGACAATTCGACCTCGGCCTCGATGACCGCCATCAACATCGCGCAGACCAGCATGGCCATCATCGCCGCGATCTGCCTGATCTCGGCGGTGGTGATCGGCTGGCTCTATATCGGCCGCCGCGTGATCGATCCGATCGTCGCCACCACCGGCACCATGGATCGCCTGGCCAAGCGCGACTGGCAGGCCGAAGTGAACGGCGTGGACCGCACCGACGAGATCGGCGACATGGCGCGCGCCGTGCAGGTGTTCAAGGAGCAGGGTCAGGAGGCCGACAAGCTGCAGAGCCAGATCGAGGCCGACCGCGAGCGGTTCGAAACCGAACGTAAGGCGCAGGAAGCCCTGCTGAAGAGCGCTGTGGGCGAAATCGTCGGCGCCGCCAATGCCGGCGACCTGAGCCAGCGTATCGATACGGCGAAGATCGATGGCGTGATGCGCGAACTGGGGCAAGACGTCAACCGCCTGCTCGGCACGGTCGACCGTGCGCTGGGCGATCTGGGCACCATGCTGCACAAGCTGGCCGATGGCGACCTGACGCATCGCATCGGCGGCGACTATCAAGGCATCTTCTCGCGGCTGGCCGGCGACGCCAACCAAGTGAGCGACCGCCTGGCCGGCACGATGAAGCAGCTCGCCGCGGCCGCGGCCCTGGTGCGCGATGCCTCGGCCGAGATATCGACCGGCAGCCAGGACCTGGCACAGCGTACGGAAAGCCAGGCGGCAGCCCTGGAGCAGACGGCGGCCTCGATGCACGAGGTGACGGCAACGGTGAAGCAGAATGCCGACAATGCCCAAGCCGCCAATCAGTTGGCCACGGCGGCCCGTGACACGGCGGAGAAAGGCGGCGGCGTGGTCGGTCGCGCGGTGGCGGCGGTGACGCAGATCGAAACCAGCGCGCAGAAGATTTCCGATATCGTGTCGCTGATCGACGAGATCGCCTTCCAGACCAATCTGCTGGCGCTGAACGCCTCGGTGGAAGCGGCCCGTGCCGGCGAAGCCGGCAAGGGTTTTGCGGTCGTGGCGCAGGAGGTGCGGGCTCTCGCCCAGCGCAGCGCGAACGCGTCAAAGGACATCAAGGGCCTGATCCAGGAATCGAATGCGCAGGTGAAGACCGGGGCCACCCTGGTGAATCAGGCCGGCACGTCGCTGACTGAGATCGTGACGGCGATCAAGAAGGTGAGCGACATCGTGGCCGAGATCGCGGCGGCATCCGCCGAACAGGCGCGCGGCCTGGAAGAGGTGAACGGCGCCGTGGTCAACATGGACGAGATGACCCAGCGCAACGGCGCTCTGGTCGAGCAGACCAATGCCTCGGCGCAGGCCATGGCCGATCAGGCGCGGCAGCTGGCCGAACTGGTCGGGCATTTCCGATTTGAAGGCACGTCGGCAGCAAATGACCGGCTGGCGCAGGCCGAGGTCGATGCCCTGGAAGCCGGCGAACCCGAGACGGACAATGGCGACGATGCCGCCAAGGATGCGGCCGACTGAAATCGCCGACCTGAAAACGGCCGATCGGGAGAGCGGTCGTTCCCTGACTAGCCTTGCGGTCGGCGGGCCGCGGCTTCATCCGCCGCCTGCTGCATCGCCTCGGCCAATGCGACATTCGCATCGCCGCCAAGCCGGCGCAGGTTAGCGATCACGCCGGCGACATCGGCGGCCGGGCGGTTCTGGCTCAGCTTGAACTTGCCTTCCAGCCGCTCAACCGGAATTTCGATCCCAACGATGCCGCGCAGCAGGCCAGTGGCGAAACTCTCCGGCTCATCGCTCAGCTTCCAGCCATTCGGCCCTTCGTAAATGGCTGTCAGGCGTTCGACGATGTTGCGCAGGCGCGCCGGATCGCGGGTCACGCTGGCGCGGCCATAGGCATGCACGGCGGTGTAGTTCCAGGTCGGCACCGCCGGCTTCTTCGCATACCAGTTCGGCGACACATACCCATGCACACCCTGGAAAATGCAGAGCACTGCCTGCCCGTCCAGCGCCGCTGCCTGGCCATTGGCCGCCGCCAGATGGCAGACCAGGCGGCCATGGGGAGCATGGTCCGGCTCGTAGAGGAACGGCACATGGCTGGCCACCATGTCTGCCGCCCCGCCGGAAATCAGCAGGCCGAAAGCATGCCCGGCAATCAGGGCCTGAAGGGGGGCGACGTCGCGGGCGGCGAAATGGGCGGGGATATACATCGGTAAGGTCCGGGTGCTGGTCTGCGGATGGTGGGCGATCAGATATCCAGCCGGCGCGGCGGGCAAGCGGGAAATTGCACCCCGATTGTCTCCGTTCCATCCCCGCAAAAACCCGATTTCCGAAGTATTATCAAATCTATACCTTATTTTTCCGGCCTCTGTGCGGTAGCCCATGCGGCATGGTGCGACCAGATCCTTCCGGACAGCCGGCGCGACCGCTGAGGCATTATGTCCAGATCCTGCTTGCCAGCGTGGCGCTTTGCCTGCTGGCGGCGCTGGCCCTGCATATCGCCGGAGATTATCGCACCCGCATTGCCGCGGCCCGCGCCACCGCCGACATGACGGCCGCCGCCGCCGCGGCCCAGGCCGGCGCCACGCTCGACAATGCCGAGCGGATCCTGCGCAATCTGGCGAGGCACCCCGGCATCGCGGCGCTGGATCCGAAACGCTGCCACGAGGTGTTCAGCGATTCCGAACTGCTGCTGCCGCGCTACACCACGCTGGTGACGGTTGATCGCAATGGCGTGCCGATCTGTTCAGCCTCGCCGCTCTCGCGGCAGCAGCCGCAGACACGATCCTGGCCTTCGCTGGTGGAACGGTTCGGCCAGGGCAATGACCCGCAGAGTTTCGCCGTCAGCGAACCCGTGCGCGGGACCATCACCGACCGCATGCTTGTCTCTTTCGCCATGCCGCTGCGCGATGCCGCCGGCCAGTTGACCGGTGCCGTGTTGCTGCCGCTGGATCTGGAAACATTCCCGACCGTGTTTGAAGGCCGCGCCGCTGACAGCGATTTCTACATCATCAGCCCGCGCGGTAACGTGATCCTGAGCAGCAATCCCGTGGCGCGGCCAGGCCGACCGGCACCCGACTGGCTGCTCTTCCGCCAGGACAGCGAAAAACTGAATGCCAATCCCCTGATCCGCGACGAACGGATGCCGCAAACGGTGATCGCAGCCGCGCGCGATATTCCCCAGGTCGGCTGGCATGTGGTGGCCAGTCTGCCGGCCGAACCGCTGCTGGGCCAGGTCTGGCGCGCGGCGGGCCTGCAGGCGGCCCTTGGCCTGGCCGCCATCGTCGCCATGCTGACCCTGATGCGCCTGATCAGTCGCCGCGTCGCCGACCCAGTCTATGGATTGGCCGCCCTGCTGCACCGCGCAGCCCAGGGCGAACGGGTCGAGGCCCTGCCTCCGACCGGCGCGCTGGAGATCCAGACTATCACCCGCGGGGTCAACCGGCTGATCGAGGCCGTGAACACCCGCGAACAGGCGCTGCGCCAGAGCGAGGAACGCCTGAAACATGCGCTGGATGGCGCCGAAGAAGGTGTGTGGGAATACGACATCGCCCACGATCACATGGAATTCAGCCCGTTATTCCTGTCGCGCATGGGCTATCGCAGCAGCGAATTGCCGCCAATGCTGCAGACGGTGTTCAACCTGCTGCATCCGCTGGATTCGAAACAGGCGATCCAGCGCGTCAATGCGTTCCGCAATGGCGAGGTCGAGCGTCTGAATATCGAGATGCGGCTGCGCACCAAGGCAGGCACCTACATGTGGGCGCTGGTGCGCGGCAAGGTGGTCGAGCATGACGAGCATGGCCGCCCAACCCGGGCGATCGGCACGCATTCCGATATTACGCCGCGCAAGGCCATGGAACTGCAACTCCGCCAGGCGGCTGCCGTGTTCGACAATTCGCCGCAAGCCATCATCGTCTGCGACCGCGACAACCGGATCATAGCCATCAATCCAGCCTTCACCGCCATAACCGGTTACGATGCCGTCGATGTGATGGGCAAGAATCCGTCGCTGCTCTCGTCGGGCAGGCAGGATCGCGACTTTTATGCCGCCATGTGGCACACCCTGCGCACGACAGGCCTATGGCAGGGCGAGGTGTGGAACCGCCGCAAGGACGGCAATGTATACTGCGAGTGGCTGTCGGTGACGCGGATCAACGATGCCACCGGCAACCCGACCAGCTATATCGGCATGTTCGTCGACATCACCAGCCGCAAGGAAGCCGAGGCCCGCGTCACTTGGCAGGCGCATTACGACATGCTGACCGAGCTGCCCAACCGGCGGCTGCTGAACGACCGACTACAGCAGGCCATCATGCGGTCGATGCGCCACGGCCGGCCCGGCGCGGTGCTGATGATCGATCTGGATCATTTCAAGGAAATCAACGACTCGCTTGGCCATACCGCCGGCGACGCGCTGCTGACGGAGACCGCGCGGCGCCTGCAGGGTACGGTGCGCGAGAGCGACACGGTCGCCCGTCTCGGCGGCGACGAATTCGTGGTGCTGCTCGACGAGATCAATACGGCGGAAGATGCCAGGCTGGTGGCGGAAAAGATCAATGCGGTGCTGGCGCGCGCCTATCGCATCGAAGGGCATGATTATTTCATCTCCGGCAGCATCGGCATCAGCGTATTCCCCAACGATGGCCGTGCCGGCGATGATCTGATCAAGCATGCCGATGCCGCCATGTATGCGGCCAAGGGCGCCGGCCGCAACACCTGCCGCTTTTTCACGTCGGACATGCAGGAAACCGTCGACGAACGGCTGACAACAGTGGCCGAGCTGCGGGCCGCCCTGCAGGGCAAAGAGATCGTGCTGCACTATCAGCCGATCGTCGATCTGGGCAGCGGCCGGATTGTGAAGGCGGAAGGCCTGGCGCGCTGGCGGCACCCGCAGCGGGGTCTTTTGAGCCCGGTGCAGTTCGTTCCCTTCGCCGAAACCTACGGTCTGATCGGCCTGCTGGGCGACCGCGTGCTGGCCGAGGCAAGCCGGCAGCGCCGCGGCTGGCATGACGCAGGGCTGGATATCGGGATTGCCGTCAATGTCTCGCCCGAGCAGGTCAAGGCCGGCGACTTCCATACCCGTGTCGCTGCTGCCCTGGAGGGTGAGGCCGACATTCCGCAGCCGCTGATCATAGAGATCACCGAGACGCTGATGATGGCAGGCGACCGGGCCCATCTCGAAACGCTAGACCGGCTGGCGGAATCCGGTGTGAAGATCGCACTGGACGATTTCGGCACCGGTTATTCATCGCTGAGCTATCTGGCCCGCCTGCCGGCACATCTGGTCAAGATCGACCACGCCTTCGTTGCCGAGATCGGCACCAGTCGCGGCGAGCGGCTGGTGCGCGCCATCATCGACATCGCCCACGACCTTGGGCTGGAGGTGGTGGCGGAAGGGATAGAGACTGAGCCGCAGCTCGATTTCCTGCGCCGTGCCGGCTGCGACTATGGGCAGGGTTTCCTGATCGCCCGGCCGATGCCCGCCGACGAGATGCCGGCCTTCATCCGCGATTATCGCCTGGCGATGCCAGCCACGTCATGACCGGCCGACACATGTGGCGGCGCCGTGCGTTCAGAGCGAGCGGATGTAGCCGAGGAAATTGCGTACCTGCGTGCCAAGCTGGCTGGCCTGGCCGTTCAGGCTGTTCACCGCGCTGCTGACCTGATCGGCGGCTTCGCCGGCCGTGCCGGCAGCCGTGCTGATCTCGTGCACATTCGACGATACGCTTTCGATGCCGGCGGCGGCATCCTGGATGTTGTTGCTGATATTCGCCGTGGCGCTGGCCTGCTCCTGCACTGAATCCGACATCAGGCCGACCCGTTCGTTCAGCGTCTCGGACTGGCTCTTGATGATCTCGATGGCGGCGACCGTCTTGTCGGAGGCATGCTGGATCGCGGCGATCTGGTCGGCGATGCTTTTGGCCGCCTCGGCCGTCTTCTGCGCCAGATTGCGCACTTCCTGCGCCACCACGGCGAAACCCTTGCCGGCCTCGCCGGCGCGGGCGGCTTCGACGGAAGCATTCAGCGCGAGCAGGTTGGTCTGGAAGGCAACCGACTTGATGAACTCGACCACCTCGTCGATCTTGCGGTTGGCGGTGGCCAGTTCCTGCACGGCCAGGCTGGCACGTGAGACCTCTTCCTTCACCGCCTCGCTGGCGACCCGGGAATCGCGCACCTGGCGGTCGATTTCGGATACCGAGGCGCTGAGCTGTTCGGCAGCCGCCGCCACGGCCTGGGCGTTATGGGTGGCATTGCCGGCCGACTGCGACACGGAATCCGCCTTGGCATGCACATCCTGGATTTCGCCGGCCATGGTGGCCGCGTTGGTATGCAGGGTACCGGCCGAACCCTGAACGGCGCCCACGATCGACATCACGTCGCGCTCGAACTGGTCGGCCAGCTGCTGGCGTTCGCTGCGGGCCTGCGCCTCCATGGCGGCACGCTGCTCGGCCACCTGCTTTTCCAGGGCGGCGGCGGCCAGCGCCTTCTGATGCATGGCTTCGCGGGCATTGTTGATCACCTGCGCGCCGCGGCGGAAATCGCCGGGCATGCCGCGCAGCAGGAAGGGCCGGAAGAACTTGCCTTCGGCGGCATAGGTGAGCGAGGCACCGGATTCGCGGATGAAGGCATCGGTACGGTCGAGCAGGCGATTCAGGCTCTGCAGCACCGGCGCCAGATCGCCATGCGACTGGGTGTCGACGACGCGCACGGAAAGATCGCCGGCCGCCGCCTTGTCGCAGACGGTCGACAGTTCATCGAGCACCTTCTGTCGTCGATCCTTGCCGAACAAAGCCATCACTACCCTCCGATTGTTATTGTACCCGCGTCTCGGCTTTCCGGCGGTTCAGGCCGCCTGTTTCCCGGTACGCTCGGTTTCGTCGAGCGAAAACACGAATTCTTCGTAGCTCTGGCCGTGCTCGGCCAGGATATTTTCCAGCAGTTTCACGCTGGCAGCCATGCCTTGCTTGCGATCGGCATGGCGGTTCTCCTCTTCCAGCAGCCTGGCATACAGCTTTTCGATCCGCTGGATCGCCGAGGGGCGCGGCTTGCGGCGGTTGGAGTGATAGCCGTCGATCTGGCCATCCTTGCCGTAGCTTGGCGTGACATGGGCAAAGACCCAGTAATAGTCGCCGTTCTTGGCCATGTTCTTCACATAGGCGAAGATCTCGCGGCCGCCGGAGATCGTCTGCCACAGCAGATGAAATACCGCGCGCGGCATGTCGGGATGGCGCACGATGGAATGCGGTTCGCCGACCAACTCGTGTTCTCCATAGAGGCCGACGCGGCAGAACACCTCGTTGGCATAGAGGATGCGGCCCTTGGCGTCGGTCTTGCTGACGATGATCTCGTCTTCGCCGAAGTTGCGTTCGGTCTTGGTGGGCTGTGGTCGCTGCATCAAATCCTCGCAAACTTTTTACGGGTTGCGTGTGTAATCAGGCGGGGAAGAGAACAGAGAATCGTCATCAGGTCATCCGATTGCGGCGGAATTTTTTGATATTAGGCAAATCATGCGCAGCTTCAGATTGCGACTTGCTTTGTTTGGCATATGAAAGGTGATCCTGATGCCGGACATTTGCGAGTCGATACCGATGAGTCATAGATATTACATCACCGAAGAAGGTTCTTTTCATAGAGAAAAGTCTTGAAAGCCAGGTCGGCGCGGAGCACATCGTCGATCAGGCTCTCGAACATGGCAGCCAGGTCGACAAGTTCGATTCCACCCTTGTCGCCACACTGCGTAACCAGCGCCGCGAGGCGAACGAGAATCTTCTGGTGGTGGGCCTGATGCTCGGAAAGCCAGGGAAAGCCAGCCTGCTGCATGATGGTTTCTTCATGCAGGAAATGATCTGCCATCTTCTGTCGCAGGTCATGGAAGAGCATCAGGTCGAGCCTAGTTGTCACCTTGGCCGCCATTTCAACGCAGGCATTGATGCTATCCGCGATTTCGCGGTGTTCGGTATCGATTGCGTCGAGACCGAATTCGGCAGCAGCAGGCAATTTAAAAACGCTCATCGCTGTGAATTCCATTTTCTGCAACTGAAAATAGATTTTAAGCGTTCCTAAATCATCATATCTGAAAAACACGGGCTTTGAGCAGCAGAAAAACGGTGCTATTCAATCCGCATAAAATTGTATGCGCATCATGGAGCGCCCAGACCGCGACTATTTGGATGGCGGGTTTTGGGAATGGTGCCGGCGGAGGGACTCGAACCCCCGACCTCGACTTTACGAAAGTCTTGCTCTACCAACTGAGCTACGCCGGCGTGGCACGCGTCCCCGGTTGACCCGGGCGGGCCGCGCGCGGAAAATACGGGGCGCGGCACAGCTTGGCAAGTCGCAAAGCCGGCCAAAATAATACCGGCAATACAAATGCTTGCCCTGGGTCGTCGCGCGCATGACAGGCCCGGACCGATGGGCGACAGAGGGGGAGTGATCGATGGCCGCCGCCTATACGCTGTATGGCAGTTTCCTGTCCGGCCCGACCTATAAGGTTGGTCTGATGCTGGCGCTGTGCGGCCTGCCCTTCGATTACCGCCATGTCGACCTGGCCAAGGGCCAGCACAAGACGCCGGATTTCCTGGCGCTGAACCGCTTCGGCCAGGTGCCGGCCATGGTGCATGACGGCCAGACGATGTGCCAGTCCGCCGCCATCCTGCTGTATCTGGCCGAGCAGACCGGCAAGTTCGGCGGCGCCACGCCGCAGGAGCTTCAGCGCATCCGCGAATGGCTGATGTGGGAAACCGACCGGCTGGAATCCTCGCTCAGCCGCACGCGCTTCTTCGAGCGTTTCGCCAAGCCCGATCCCGCCGTGCTGGACTACATGCGCAAATACGCCGACATGGTGCTGGGCCAGTTCGACGCGCTGCTGGAAGGCAAACGCTTCCTGGTCGGCGAGCGGCCGACCATCGCCGATATCGCCGTCTTCGCCGCCGTGGTGCATATGGCCGAGGCGAAATTCGAACCCGGCGATTATCCCAACGTAAAATCCTGGTGGGACCGTATCGCCGCTCTGCCGGGCTTCAAGCTGCCCTACGACCTGCTGCCCAAGGGCGATCAGGACGCGGTGCGCTAGACCGCCTCAGCGTTTTTCCAGCATCAGCAGGGGCCGCGGCGCGGCGGCCAGCGGCATCGCCTCGCCCAGCCGCGTTGGATCCAGGCTGTCGAAACTGCCGCAATCGGGGCAGAGCAGATGCCAGTCGGCATGGCCGCTGCCGCAATGGCCACATTGCCACAACTCGCTGCGGATGCTCTCGCGCCAGCGATCGGCGGCGGCAATATCGCCATCGCCCTCTTCCGCCAGCTTCGCCTGCAGCCGCGCCGCCCAACTGCCACCCCGGCTGCCAAGCTGGTCCAGCGCAGCGCGCGCGGCGGAAAATTCATGGGCCTGCAATGCGGCGGCGGCCAGCAGCAGGCGGCTTTCGACTTCCGGCCGGCGTTCCGCCACGAAGGCCTCGGCGCGAGCGAGCAGGCCGGCGGGCGCAACATCCTGCTGCAGGCCGAGCCAGGCATTGGCAAGCGCCTCGGACGGCCGGCGGGCGAAGGCGGCACGCAGCTGCTTCGCCGCCGCTTCACGCGCCGCATGATGGCCAGATTCCTTTTCGGCGGCACGGGCCAGCAGCAGGGGCGGCACCGGATGTTCGGGCAACAGCTTGGCCGCCTGCTCGGCATGCTGGCGCGCCATGCGCGCATCGCCCGTCTGCAGGGCCGATGCCGCCTCGGCCAGATCGAGACGCGCTTCCAGTGCCGATGCCGCCTCGCGGCTGACGGCTTTTTTGCGCCGGGCCAGGTCCAGCCGCTTGCGCGCACCGGCCCAGTCGCCGGCCTCGACCAGCAATTGCAGTTCGGCTTCGGCGGCAAAGGGCGAGGCCGGTCGTAGCGCCGAGGCACGGGCGGCCAGCTGCAGGGCCGCCGCGCGGTCGCCGCGGCTGCGCGCATCGGCCAGCAGGCCGCGCGTGCCAAGGAAGGCCGTGCCGGGATCCTGGTTCAAGGCGGCGAAGGCGCGCTGCGCCTCCTCGTTCCTGCCACCCAGCTGTGCCGCATGGGCCGCCAGCAGGCGCGCCAGCGCCGGATCGTCGAGTTGCTTTTGCGCTTTCGCGGCCAGCTTGGCGGCGCGGTCCGCCTCGCCGGCCGCCACAGCGACCATGCCGGCAGCGAAATTCGCATAGCCTTTCGCCTGGCGTTTCAGCCGGCGGCGCTGCGGCAGGGCCACCGCCCAGGCGACGATCCATGTGAGGATGAAGGCCGCCACGACCAGCAGCACGACGCCCAGCGCCAGCAGCGGCGCCGGCGCCTCGACAATGTGATCGAACCAGGCAATGCGGATGCGGCCAGGCTGGTCGGCGATCCAGGCGGCCAGCGCCGCCAGCGCCATCAGCAAGGCGAGGGCAATCGCCGTCCTGACCAGACGCAGCATGGTCAGCGGATCGCCAGATGCGCGCGCAGGGCGGCGCCATGAGCATCGAGCGCGGCATCGAGATCGAGACGCGCCTGGGCCTGTTCGCGCCAGTCCTGCAGCGCCGGGATCAGCGTCACGCCATCCAGCGCCGTCACTGCGGCCGCCAGATCGCCATCGCGCAGGGCGGCCTCGGCCGTTTCCAGTTTGCCTTCGACCGAGGAGCTATCGACACTGCCGACGCGACGGATGCTGACCAAGCCGGTAACGCGATCGACGGCGCGCTGCCACCAGGGTTTCTCGGCCGCAGCGACGGCCTCACCGCCCGGTGTTGCGCGCTGCTGCTCGGCCAGGGTCGGAAACCGTGCGGCCAGCACGGCGGCCGGCGGAACGCCGCGCTCGGCAAAAGGCTGCAGGCCGGCAAAGGCGGATTTCAGCATGCCGCCCTGAGCCTCGGCATAGCTGCCCAGCAAGGTGGCTTCGCGCGCGAAGGCGCTGCCGCGCCGCGCCAGTTCGCGAGCTTCGGAAAACGCGATGAGTTGCAGCAAAGGTTCGCGCAGGGCGTTGAGCCGCGCCTCGCTGAGGGCGGTGAAGCGCGTCTGCAGATCGGCGATCTGGGTTTGCAGCGTGCTGCGCTGCGCTGCGCTGGCCTCCTGCGTCTGGCGCAGGGTGGCTACCTGCTGCTCCAGCTCGGCCAGCTTCTGCAGCAAGGCCGGATCGGTGCCGGCATTCGCGGCGGGAAGCTGCTGCAGCCGTTCCAGACTGGCCGTCAGCGCGGCAAGGCGTTTTTCCTGCTCCTCGAGACGCGCGAGCAGAGCGGGATCAGGCGCCGGCGCTGCAGTCGTACCGGCCGGGGCCGGCACGGGGATGCTGGCCGTTGTCGCCGGTGTAGATGCCGCCGGGGCGGAAGCTGTCGTGGAAGCCGGCGCCGCGCTCTGGCCGCCCAGCATCGCGTCAAGCTTGCCGCTGCTCCAGAAATGCCAGCCGACGGCAATCACGATGCTGACGACCACTGCGCCAACCAGCAGGATGACCATGCGGCTGCCGCTGCGTTTACCGCCGAGCGGCTCGACTTCAGCGTCGATGATCCTGTCCTGATTGTCCGGCTTGTCGCTCATGATCCATCCGACCGGTTCGTTGTCATTCCATCCAGCAGGGCGAGCATATCATCCTCGCGCGGCATGGCCGCGACGCGAATCTCGGCCCAGCCTAGCGGTGCCAGGGCAGCGGCCACATTGGCACTGAGGGCCAGCGCCGTGCAGGCTGCCGCCCCGTCGCCGATGCCGGCCTGCCGGACCAGCGTAACAAATACCGCCGCCGTGCGGGGAGAGAAAAACAGGGCCGCATCGTATTGACCCGCGGCAAAATCCGCCGCCACCGCCGCCGGCAGCGCCGAAGCCGCCTGCGCTTCATACAACGTGACGCGCCGCACATCGTATCCATTGGCCCGCAGCATGGCCTGCAGATCGCCCGCCAGCGTGGCGCCGGCAACATGCAACAAGGCGCCCTGGCCGACTGGATGCCGCTGGCGCACCAATGCCGCAAGTTTCTCCACGTCGCCGCCGGCGGCCTCGACCTGGGTGAAGCCGGCCTTACGCGCTGCCGCCGCCGTGGTTTCGCCCACGGCATAGACGGCGAGGTTACGGCGGTTGCAGTTGGCGACAAAAGCTCGCAAGCCGTTAACCGAGGTAAACAGCAGCGCGGTCACGCCATCCAGCGGCAGGACGGCATCGTTACGGATGCGGATGTCGAGCAGCGGCGCGCAGTCGGACTCGATGCCGCGTGCCTGCAATTTGCGGCGCAGATTTTGCGCTTCCTGTTCCGGTCGCGTGATCAGCGCGCGCATGTCAGGCTTTGAAGAAATCCGGGCCGATACGTCCTTTCAGCTCGTCGCCCGCATCGCGGCCCATGGCGACGCCGCTCTTTGCCGTGCCTTTGCGCTCGATCTCGATCAGCTCACTGCCATCGGGGCGCGCGATGGCGCCACGCAGGCGCATCTTATCCCCTTCGAGTTCAGCCAGGGCGGCAATCGGCGTGCGGCAGGAGCCATCCAGAACGGCGAGCAAGGCGCGCTCGGCCTCGACGCGGATACGCGTGGCGGCATCGTCGAGGGATTTCAGGAAATCCAGCACGCGGGAATCGCCATCGCGGCATTCGATGCCGATGGCGCCCTGCGCCACGGCGGGCAGCATTTCATCGGTGGACAGCACCTGCATGCCCGGCGGCGCGATCTTCAGGCGATGCAGGCCGGCCAGCGCCAGGAAGGTGGCCGAGACGATGCCATCCTCCAGCTTGCGCAGGCGGGTCTGCACGTTACCGCGGAAGGTGACGACCTGCAGGTCGGGCCGGCGCGCCAGCAGGAAGGATTTGCGCCGCAGCGAAGACGTGCCGACGATGGCGCCCTGCGGCAGCGCGGCCAGCGCGGTGGGTTTCAACGCCAGCAGCACGTCGCGCACATCCTCGCGCGGCAGATAGGCCGCCATCATCAGGCCGGGCGGCAGCTGGGTCGGCATGTCCTTCATGGAATGCACGGCCAGGTCGATGCCGCCATCCAGCAGGGCATCCTCGATCTCCTTGGTGAACAGGCCCTTGCCGCCGGCCTCGGCCAGCGCCCGGTCCTGGATCTGGTCGCCCGTGGTCTTGATGATGCGGATGGCGATGTCGGCCTCGCGCAGGCCGGAATGGGCAGCCAGCAGGCGGTCGCGGGTCTCGTGCGCCTGGGCCAGCGCCAGGGGCGAGCCGCGCGTGCCGATGGTGAGAACGGGTTTGGCCGGAGTCACATGCCTGCCCTGTGTTTGCCTGCCCAGTGTTTGCCGGGCCTGTGCTTGCTGCGGCGGTGTCATAATGCTAGGCCTACTCTATATTTCCTACTGACTGAAACCGACACGGACCCCCGGCGGATGCTTGTTCTGGGCATCGAAACCAGTTGCGACGAAACCGCCTGCGCCGTGGTGCAGGATACGGGCGATCCGGCGCGGCGCATCGTCAGTCATAGCCTGTTCTCGCAACTGAGGGAACACGCGCCCTATGGCGGCGTGGTGCCCGAAATCGCCTCGCGTGCCCATATCGAGCATCTGGATGGCCTGGTGGCCGAAAGCCTGAAAGCGGCTAGCCTGGACCTGGGCGACCTGGACGCCGTCGCGGCCACCGCCGGGCCGGGCCTGATCGGCGGCGTGATGGTCGGCCTGATGACGGCCAAGACCCTGGCCTGGGCGGCGAACAAGCCGCTAATCGCGGTGAACCACCTGGAGGGCCATGCCCTGTCGGTGCGGCTGAGCGATGACGTGCCGTTCCCCTATCTGCTGCTGCTGGTCTCGGGCGGGCATTGCCAGTTCCTCTCCGTCGAGGGCGTGGGGCAATATCGCCGGCTGGGCACCACCATCGATGACGCGGCCGGCGAAGCCTTCGACAAGACCGCCAAGCTGCTGGGCCTGGGTTACCCCGGCGGCCCGGCCATCGAACGGCTGGCGCGTCAGGGCGATGCGACGCGTTTCGAGCTGCCCCGGCCTTTGTGGCGCAAGCCCGGCTGCGATTTCAGTTTCTCCGGCCTGAAGACCGCCGTGCGGCTGGCGCTGGAGTCCTGCGGCCCCAATCCATCTGAGCAGGACAAGGCCGACCTCGCCGCCAGCTTCCAGGCCACGGTGATGGCCGTGATCCTCGACCGCGCCCGACATGCCATCGCCATGTTCGATGAGTCTCACTCTGCACGCGGGAAACATTTTGTTGTGGCCGGTGGCGTGGCGGCAAATGCGAAGCTGCGCGAGGGGCTGGTGGCGCTGGCCGAGGAATACGGCATGGCCTTCACCGCGCCGCCGCTGAGGCTCTGCACCGACAACGGCGCGATGATCGCCTGGGCCGGCCTGGAACGGTTTCGTCTGGGCATGACCGACACGCTGGAGGCGCCGGCGCGGGCGCGCTGGCCGCTGGATGCCACGGCGGCCGTGAAACCCTTCGCAGGGGCCAAGGTGTGAGGCAATGGCCATGAAGCGCATCGGCGTGATCGGTGGCGGCGCCTGGGGCACCGCACTCGCGGCACTCGCCGCTGAACAGGGCGACACCCTGCTATGGGCGCGCAATGCCGAGGTGGTGGACTCCGTCAACACGCGCAATGCCAACACGCTGTATCTGCCCGGCATCGATCTGCCCACGACCCTGAAGGCCACCGGCGAGCTGGCTGCCCTGAAGGATTGCGACGCGCTGGTGCTGGCCGTACCGGCGCAGACCTTGCAGCAGTTTGCACAGGAGATATGGAAAACCCTGCCCGGCCATGCGCCGCTGGTGATCGCCGCCAAGGGCGTGGAGATCGGCAGCGGCAAGCTGCCCAGCCAAGTGCTGCACGATGTGCTGCCGGCGCGGCCGGTGGCAATCCTGACCGGGCCGACCTTTGCCTCTGAAGTCGCACGTGGCCTGCCGGCGGCGGCCACTTTGGCCTGCGCTGATGCGGCTTTGGGCGCGGCGCTGGTGCAGCGCCTGGGCCGGCCGACTTTCCGGCCGTATCTCTCGGACGATGTGACCGGCGCGCAGATCGGCGGCGCGGTGAAGAACGTGCTGGCGATTGCCTGCGGCATCGTGATGGGGCGCAAGCTGGGCGACAATGCGCGCGCGGCGCTGATCACGCGTGGCCTGGCCGAGATGAGCCGGCTGGGCCTCAGCCTTGGCGCGAAGCGCGAAACGCTGATGGGCCTTTCCGGCCTTGGCGATCTGGTGCTGACCTGCACCGGACCGCAATCGCGCAATCTTTCGCTCGGCATGGCTTTGGGCGAGGGCAAAAGCCTGGCCGAGGTGATGGCCGGCCGCCGCACCGTGGCGGAAGGCGTGCATACCGCGCAGGCCATCGATACGCTGGCGCGTGCCCATCACATCGAAATGCCGATCTGCCAGGCAGTGGATGCCGTGCTGCATAAAAATGCTGGGATCGAAGCCATGCTGACCGCCCTGCTGGCGCGGCCATTTAAAATCGAGGACTGAGGATGAACTACTGGCTGATGAAATCCGAGCCGTCTGCTTGGTCGTGGGACCAGCAGGTGAAGAAGAAGGTTGAAAGCTGGAACGGCGTGCGCAATTACCAGGCCGCCAATAACATGAAGGCGATGAAGCTGGGCGACCGCGCCTTCTTCTATCACTCGGTGGACGAGAAGCAGATCGTCGGTATCGTCGAGGTATGCAAGCTGTATCACCCCGATCCCACCGACGAGACCGGCAAATTCGGCATGGTGAGCGTGAAGGCGCTCATGCCTTTGAAGACACCGGTCACACTGGCACAGATCAAGGCCGAGCCGAAGCTGAAGGACCTGGCTTTGCTGCGGCAGTCGCGGCTCTCGGTGTCGCCCGTCGATGCGGCAAGCTGGAAGCTGATCTGCAAGATGGGCGGCGTGAGTGCCTAGCTATTCAAGATACATCGTCATGCTCGGGCTTGGCCCGAGCATCCACGAGTTTCTTTTAAAAAAGACGTGGATGGCCGGGACAAGCCCGGCCATGACGATTCAGGGTTTGTCATGACGGCTACCCGCCCCAACCAGCCCGAGCCGGGCGCGCGGCTGGTCGCGCTGGCCGATATTCCCGAGCCAGGCGCGAAAGGCCTGACATTTGGCGCGGGCAAGGAGCGCTTCGAGTGTTTCGTGCTGCGCTGGCAGGGTGCCGTGCTGGGTTACGTGAATGAATGCCCGCATGCGCGCACGTCGCTGGACTGGCGGCCGGATGCCTTTTTCAACCGCGACATGTCGGCCCTGCAATGCGGCACCCATGGCGCGCTGTTCGCGCCTGAGAGCGGCCAGTGTTTCCTCGGCCCCTGCAAGGGCAAGAGCCTGATCCCCTTTGCCGTGCGCCTCGATGCCGATGGCTGGGTGATTGCCGCCTGAAACGAATGCGGCCGGGATGCTGAGGGAGCATCGCCGGCCGCACGGCAACCGCAGGCAGGGTGGGAGGGAGCTGCAGCAGCCGTTTTGTGGATCTCGTTGTCTGACCTCAGCCGGCGCGGCTGATCACCCGGATGTCGCGGCAGGCTTCGAGCACGCCGAGCAAAGCCTGGCCCAGCAGGTTGATCGGTGCAGTGCGCGTGGTGATGCCCTTGCCTCTGATCATTTGGCCTCCAGTCATTTGGTCAGGATCAGCTTGCCGTTGGTGGTGAGGCGCAGGCGGTAATCGGCGCCGTCATGCTCGATGATGATCTCGCGCGCAGTACGGAACAGCGTACGGCTCGACAGCCGGGGCAATTCGCCGCCCGGCGCCAGTGCCAACCCGTCCGCTTCATTCTCCCGTCCACGCCACCCGGCGGAATCCGCCCGATCCAGCTCTGTCATGACTATTCTCTGCCCCATGCCGCCGAAAGCGGGGCATAGCCCCGCGAACGGCGTGTGGTGTTCAGATTACGGAAGATCATCTGCGAATGCAAGTGAGAATGAGTCGCATATTTAGGGTCGCAAAAAGCCCGCCGGACCCTCGTCCCTGGCGGGCTTCTGGGGTCAGTCGGCCGCGGTCTGCTCAAGACCGTTGCCGACCTGGCGACGCTGCAGGCGGGCCACCAGGCGGCGGACCTCGCCTTCCTGCACACCGTCGCGGCGCATCAGCAGCTGGGTGATCGGATCGGCCAGCATGTCGCTGAGGGCCGGTTCACCGCGGCCGAACCAGCAGACCTGCTTGCCGGCCTTCGCCGTCACGCCAGTTGCCGTCATGGTCGTCTCGTACCGCTCCTGCATCGCCCTCTCCTTTCACTCTCACTCTCGCTACCTGCAACTCAGGTATGGCGCTGATCTTACCGGGGCAAGCATGCAGAGGGTGTGACGAGATTGCGGTCTTTTCGTGACGTGACACCAGTCACGAAATCACCCGGCATCGTGGAAGATCACGCCCAGCGTATGGCGTTCGCCGCGCTGCAAGGTGCTGACGCCATGCCGCATTGCAACACGGTAATCGCCGCGCGGGCCGCGTACCGGACGCTGGTTCACCGCGAAAATCACGGCGGCGCCGCGCTGCAATGAAACCACCTCGGCACGGCTCTGGCTGCGTGGCTTGTTCTCCACCAGCACGAACTCGCCGCCCTCGAAATCGGCACGGTCGCTGAGCAGCAGGGTGGCCTGCAGGGGAAACACCATCTCGCCGTAGAGGTCCTGATGCAGGCGGTTATAGTCGCCCGGACCGTATTTCAGCAGCAGGCAGGTGGGCCGTGCCTGGCCGGCGGCATGGCAGAGCGCCTTGTAGTCTTCATGTCGCAGCGGGAAGCGTGCGGGCAAGCCCATGCGCTGCTGCCAGTCATTGGCCAGCGGCGCCAGATGCGGATAGAGGCCCTGACGCAGGGCCTGCACCGGTTCGGGCAGCGGATACTGGAAATAACGGTATTCGCCCTGGCCATAGCCATGGCGCTGCATCACCACGCGGCTTCGGAAGCCATCCGGCCGGTCATACAGCGCGACTAGCGTGCGGCACTGGGACTCAGACAGCAGCGGCGGCGTGACGGCGAAACCGCGCTCGTTCAGCGCGGCAAGCAGGGCGGACCAGTCGAGGGCGGCGATGCGGGAGACGATGTCGGTCATGGCGGCACTCTAGCGCCGCGCGGAACAGGCCGCTTCCCGTTTATTGCGTTTGCGTCACGGCTTCAGCGCCGCAGCGAAGGTCGCCGTGTCGGTATAGACGCGGTATTCGGCGACGCGGCACCGCCCTGACTCATCTGGTGCAAAGCGGAAGGCGTTGGTCATGTTCACGGCGATGTCGCGCTGCGTGGCCTTGGCGCGCCAGCGGCCGCGGCCCAGCACCACCACCCAGTCGCCTTCGGCGATCACGGCCTCCTGCACCACCTCGACGATCCCCAGCGCCTCGCGCACTTGCGTGAGGAATCGGCGATAGGCCTCGAAGCCCTCATGCACGCCGACCCAGGGCAGCAGACCGGGCGGACCGAAATAACGCACCGTCACATCGGGCGACACGATGCGCGCCAGCGCCTCGAAATCGCCGTCGCGCAGGGCGGCGTAATAGTCGTTCAGCAGCGCCTTGCTCATGGACGGCTTCAGGGTGCGACGAAGTTGCGATAACTCTCGGCCAGTTCGGGCACCACGGCATCCATGATGGTCTTGCCGTGTTCCTTCGTGGCCAGCGCCGGGTTGGAGCCGATGCGGCCATCGGGGAAGCGGGCGCGATAGTCGGCCGCATCGGTGAAGCTGCCCCAGGGCGCGACGCGCGGCGACATCTCGGCCTGCTTCACGGCCTCGGGGTAGGCGTGGAAGGTGAGCGAGACTTCCGACGGCGTGGCGTGCGCCCCTTCCTCGCCGGGGAAGAGTTCGCCCGACAGCCGCTTGGCCGATGGCGCCTCCCACCAGTTCTTGATCGTGCAGCGCAGGCTGGGGGCGTTATGGCCTGCAGGAGCCATGCTGGCCTCGGCATAGATTTCGGAAAAGGCCGCCGTGGCGGTGGCGACATTGCCGCCATGGCCGTTGAGGAAAAAGAAGCGGTCGAAGCCATGCCGGCTTAAGCTGACCACCATGTCGCGGATCACCGCGATCAGCGTGGAGGGCCGGAGCGTCATCGAGCCGGGGAAACCCAGATGGTGCTGCGCCATGCCGACATTGATGGTGGGACCAACCAGCGCACCGGCTGCCTCGCCCACCGCTTTGGCCAGCACCTCGGCGCAGATCGCATCGGTGCCGACCAGGCCGTTGGGGCCATGCTGCTCGGTGGAGCCGATGGGGATGATGATCCCGGTCGAGCGTTTCAGGTAATCCTCGACCTCGGCCCAGGTGCTCAGATGCAGCAGCATGACGACTCCATTGGCGTATCACATTCCGTATCAGGATGTGATGCCACACCGGCGGATGTCTACCCGTCGGCCTGCCGACCGGTCAGAATTCCTTCCAATCGTCATCATCCGTCGCGGCGACAGCCACGGAGGCGGAACCAGCGGCCACCATGGGTGGGCGCTTGAGCACTGGTTTGGCCACCGGCTTTGCCGGGGGTTTTGGCGCCGGCTTCGGCGAGAGCGTGGCGGCGGCTTTCAGTGCGGGCGCCGCCGCCTCTGGTTTCGGTTCCGGCTTCGCTTCGGACTTGCCGGCCTCGCTCGGCACGGCGGCGGCAGCCGGTTTGGCCGCGACAGGCGCGCCAGTGCCGATGCGGAAGAAGCCGACCGCCTGGGCCAGCTCGCCGGCCTGGCCGTTCAGCGCCTGGGCGGCCGCCGTAGTCTGTTCCACCAGGGCGGCGTTGCGCTGGGTCATTTCGTCCATGCCGGCGACGGCCGTGTTGATCTGCTCCAGACCCGTCGCCTGTTCGCGCGAAGCGGCAGCGATCTCGGCCACGATGTCGCTGACCTTCTTGATCGCGGTGACGATCTCGGTGAGCGACTGGCCGGTGCGGTTCACCAGCGCGGCTCCGGTCTTCACCTGCGCGTTCGAATCCGCGATCAGCGCCTTGATGTCCTTGGACGCATTGGCGCTGCGCTGCGCCAGCGCGCGCACTTCCTGCGCCACCACGGCAAAGCCCTTGCCGGCCTCACCCGCACGCGCCGCTTCCACGCTCGCATTCAATGCGAGCAGGTTGGTCTGAAAGGCGATCTCGTCGATCAGCGACACGATATCGGCGATCTTCTGCGCGCTCTGTTCGATCTGGGTCACGGCGTTTACGGCTTCCTGCACCACGCTGCCGCCGCGATCGGCGGTGTCGCGCGCCGCCGTCGCCAGCTGGTTGGCGGCCTGAGCGTTATCCGCATTCTGCTTCACCGTCGCGGTCACCTCGTGCATGGAGGCAGCGGTCTGTTCGATGCTGGCGGCCTGGGATTCCGTGCGGCTGGCCAGATCCTGGCTGCCGGTGGAAATCTCGTCGGAAGCCGAGCGCACCTGTCCGGCCGCCTGGCTGAGTCGCGCCACGATATCCGACAGACGCTCGGCCATGCGGTTGGTGTCGTCCTTCAGGCGGCGGAAGGCGCCGTCGTAATCGCCGGTGATGCGGCGATCCAGCCGGCCATCGGCCATGGCGCCCAGCACGGTGCCCAGTTCGCCGATCATGCCTTCCACGGCCGCCGTCAGGCGATTGATGCCCTGGGCGATGGCGAGATAGAGGCCATCCTTGCCGTCCTCCGAGAGCCGCCGCGCCACATCGCCCGCCGCCACGGCGCCGACCAGGTCGGCAATCTCGCGTGCCGCCGCCTGCTCCTGCGCCTCGCGCGCCACGCGACGCTGTTCGGAGGCCTCGCGCTGGCGTTCGATCTCGCTCTCGGCATCGCGGCGCGCCACCATGCCGTCCTTGAACACCTGCAACGCGCGCGCCATCTCGCCCACCTCGTCACGATGCTCCGCGCCGGTCACGTCCACCGACAGGTCGCCATCGGCGAGCCGGCGCATGGTCGCCGTCATGTCCTGCACCGGCCGCACCACGCTGCGGCGGACCATGGCGATGGCCATAACGATCACCAGCAGCAGCACGCCGAGGCCGATGGCCGAGATCTCGATCAGCCGCATGAAGGCGGCATCCTGGGCCTGGTTGCGCTGCGCGAGATCCTCGCGTTCGGCATCGCGCATCTCGCTTAAACTGGAGCGGATTTCGTCCATCTGCCCCTTGCTGAGCGGCGAGCGCAGGGTGCGCAGGGCGGATTCGCGGCGGGTTTCATCCTTCAGGCGGGTGACCGCCGTTTCGGCGAATTTGAGCTGCCAGTCGACGATGCGGCTGGTGGCCTGGGCCAGGCGTTCTTCCTGTTCGGTGTCGCCGGCGGTAAGGGTTTTCAGCTCCTCCAGCAGCCGCGTGCTGGCCTCGCGGCCGGCATTCACGGTGTCGAGATGACTTTCGTTTTCCGACAGCGCGAAGCCGCGCACGGCGGTTTCCTGGTCCGACATCGCCTGGGCCAGGCCGGCCAGCGCATCCAGCAGGCGGAAGCTTTCCGCGGTCTGCTGCTGGGCGCGCTCCAGGAAACGCACATTCTGGTAGGCCAGGGCGGCGACGGCCAGAAGCAGCGCGAGGATCAGGCCGAAGGCAGCAGAGACGCGCAGGGAAATGCTGAGGTTGCGCATGGGGTCAGGCCTGCGGGCTCATCGGGGACTGCACGGGGAACTGCATCGGGCAAGGTCCTGCCACGCCAATAGTCACGCTATACATGCGCATCGCCTGTCTCTCTGGCTGTTTTCTGGCTGTATGTCTGGTTTTGTCTGGGGAAATACTTGGGGGGAAATACTTGCGGGCGGCATTGCGCCGGCCGAACGGCGCCACGCGCCCCCGTCGGTCGAACGGACGCGATCTGCCCCGATTGCTGCGGATTTTTGCCCCAGCTTGTGCCCCCAAGCTGCTCCGTGATCGGAGCGAATATTCAAGTAGTATAGGTTGCACCCATCGGGCGCAAGCTGGCTTAGTCTTTGATTCAATTACACTATAAGTAGAAATCGAGTATTCATGGCGGCCGGTTGGCCGCTTTTGAGTAATAAATAGAGCAACCGGCAGCGTCATTTGGCCTTTGCTGCACACTTCCGCGGCGCCGGTCGGCCCAATGCAAGCTTGACGGGGGGCGGTTCATCCCTATGATGCGCGCGCCCTCCCCGGCTCCTCACCGGGGGGATCGGCATTCCTTGCATGAACGGGTCGTCGTGGCTGCCTTCCCCTCATGCGCCGAATTCAGGACTGAAGAATGACCAAGCGTCAGGAATCCAAGTACAAGATTAACCGCCGCCTCGGCGAAAACCTCTGGGGCCGCGCCAAGAGCCCGCTGAACAAGCGCGAATATCCGCCGGGCCAGCATGGCCAGAAGCGCAAGAAGCCTTCGGATTACGGCGTGCAGCTGATGGCCAAGCAGCGTCTGAAGGGCTACTACGGCAACATCACCGAGAAGCAGTTCCGCCGCGCCTATGCGGAAGCCAACCGTCGCCGCGGCGACACCTCGGAGAACCTGATCGGCCTGCTCGAGCGCCGCCTGGATGCCGTGGTCTACCGCATGAAGGTGGTGGCCACCGTGTTCGCCGCCCGCCAGTTCGTCAACCATGGCCATATCCTGGTCAACGGCAAGCGCGTCACCATCCCGAGCTATCAGGTGAAGATTGGCGACGTGATCGAAGTGCGCGGCGCCGCGAAGGATTATCCCTTCGTGCTGGAAGCCGTGAAGTCGAGCGAACGCGACGTGCCCGACTATATCGACATGGACCAGGGCAAGCTGAAGGCCACCTTCACCCGCGTGCCGCTGCTGGCCGATGTGCCCTATCCGGTGAAGATGGAACCGAACCTGGTCGTCGAGTATTACTCGCGCTAATAGACCGGTTCATACTGAACACGAAAGGCCGCTCGCCAGAGCGGCCTTTTTTGTTGCCCGCAGCCCGGCGTCGGCGTTTACTTTCACCACCTATGGGGGAAGGGTCGCCCGGCAAATGATCACTGCGTTGCGCCGACAGTTTTTGCCGATCCTGGCGGTGGCGGCCATCCTGCTGCTCGGCGGGCTGGCGGCCCTGATGCTGCAGCAGCGCCAGGAAACGCGGCTGACTGCCAATGCCGAAGCGGTGCTGGCCGGCCTGACCGCCGAGATCGGCGACAACTTCGACACGCTTTTCATACCGGCGACCGCGATTGCCGATGCCGTGATCGAGGCGCGGCTGCAAGACCTGGCTTTCGCGGATGTCGAACGGCTGTTCTTTGCGCTGGCCGGTCATCCGGTGCGGCGCCTGCCGCAGATCAACGGCCTTTATCTCGGTTTTCCCGACGGCAGTTTCCTGCACAGCCAGGAATACGTGCCGACCGCCGTGATGGAGCGGGCCGGCGACAGGCTCGATCCGGCCATGGGCGTGCGCCGGCTGTTGCGCCCGGGCGGACAATCGGGCAGACCCGGTCCGCAGAATCGATGGTTCTATGCCGCGCGTGACGGTAGCGGCTGGATCGCGCTGGACCTGCCGGCCGATGGCTACGACCCGCGCCAGCGGCCATGGTATCGCGAAGCCCTGGCCAGCCAGGCCGCGATCTGGACTGCGCCTTATGTCTTCGCCTCGACCGGCAAGCTGGGCGTCACCCATGCGCGTGCCCTGCGCCGCCGCGATGGCCGCCTGTGGGCCGTGCTGGGCATCGACATGACGATCGAGTCTCTCTCCGACATCCTGCGCGAGCGTCAGATGGCGCTGGATCAGGCCGGCAGCATCGTCTTCGCCACTGACCCGGCCGGCGCGATGGTGGGCCATCCTCAATTGCGCACGGCACTTGAAAAGACCGGCCCTGGAAAGACTGGCGGCAACGTGGCCGAGGCCCTGCAGTCCCTGAGCCGGCCCGGCAGCCTGGAACGCGCGCTGATCGATGCGGCACCGGCAGCAGGCCTGGTGCAGCGCGTCGGCTTCGGCGGCACGGAATACATCATGACCCGCACGGAGCTGCGCGGCGAGGCGGCAATGCCGATGCATGTGTATCTGGCGCAGGACCTGGGCCTAGTGACGGCCGCCGCACGGCGCGACCTGGAACGCAATCTCCTGTTGCTGCTGCTCGGCACGGCGATTGCGGCGGCGGTCATTGCCTATGCGGTGAAACTGCGCGTGGAGATGACGGCGCGGCAGCGCGCCGAACGCGAGCTGGTGGCGGCCCGCGACCAGGCCGAAGCGGCCACGCGGGCGAAGTCGAATTTCCTCGCCACCATGAGCCACGAGATCCGCACGCCGATGAACGGTGTGATGTCGATGGCCGAGATGCTGGAACTCACGCCCCTGAACGGCGAGCAGCATCGCATGGCGCGCGTGATCCGCGATTCTGCCCAGGCCCTGCTGACCGTGATCAACGATATCCTCGATTTCTCCAAGATCGAGGCGGGACGGCTGGATATCGAGCATGTCGCTTTCTCCCTCGCCGAAACAGTGGATGGCGTGGGCGAACTGCTGGCATCGCGTGCCGATGAGAAGATGCTGGAGCTGGCGGTCGATATCGATCCGTCACTCGCCGACCGGCGCATCGGCGATCCGACCAGACTGCGCCAGGTGCTGCTCAATCTCGGTGGCAACGCGGTGAAGTTCACCCATGAGGGCGCCGTGACCCTGAAGGCGATGCCGCTGGTCGAAGGAGATGGCGACGACTGGTTGCGCTTCGAGGTGCGCGACAGCGGCATCGGCCTGACGCCGGAGCAGATGCAGCGGCTGTTCCAGCCTTTCGAGCAGGCGGATTCCTCGACCGCACGGAAATACGGCGGCACCGGCCTGGGGCTTTCGATCTGCCGCCGCCTCTGCGAGATGATGGGCGGCCGGATCGGCGTCGACAGCATCTTCGGCCAGGGCTCCGTCTTCTGGTTCGAACTGCCGCTGCCGCTGGCCGATCCGGCCGAAACCGCGGAGCAGAGTAGCGACGCCTTGAGCGCCCTGCTGGTTGGCCTGCCGGCCGAACACCAGGCCGTCGCGATACGCCATCTGCGGGCCGCCGGCGCCGAGGTTGCCGCCGCCGGGATGGCAGCGGCACAGGATCTGATGGCGACACGGGATTTCGACCTGGTGCTGGTGGATGCCCGGTGCGGCGACGGTGCCTTGCAGGCACCGGAGCGGCTCGGCGCCCAAGCGCAAAATCGAGGTGGCAAGACCACATTCGGGCTGCTGGCGCCGCGGGCACTGGTCTCGACTCTCGATGCCGCCGCGCACAGCCGTTTCCATATCGCCCTGACCTATCCGCTCAGCGGTGCCAGCCTGCGGCGCGCCGCTGGCATCGCCACGGGGCGTATCGATCCCGGCAGCATGGCGGCGACATTCCGCGAGGATATGGCCTTCGCGCCGCCCGACATCGAAACCGCGCGGACTGCCAGCGCCCTGATCCTGGTGGCGGAGGACAACCCGACCAACCGCCTGGTGATCGAGCAGATGCTGGCACGCATGGGCTATGCCTGCGAGATCGGCGATCATGGCGCGGCAGCGTTGGCGCTCTATGCGCGCGGCGGCCATGGCCTGCTGCTGACCGATTTCCACATGCCCGAGATGGACGGCTTCGAACTCACGGCCCGCATCCGTGCCCTTGAAGCCGACGGACGGCCGCGCCTGCCGATCGTCGCGCTCACCGCAGACGCGCTGACCGGCACCGAACAGCAATGCCTGGAGGCCGGCATGGACGGCTATCTGAGCAAACCGGTGAATTCCCGCGCCCTGGCCGCGATGCTGGAAACCTGGATGCCCCAGGCCCTGCCGCTGCGCCGGCCGGCGGGTGCCGCGGACAATACGCTTCAGCCGACGACGACGGCGCCGGGCCCAAGCTGGGACCGCGACATTTTCGACCCGTCGCAGCTGCGCGAGAGTTTCGGCGGTTTCAATGACCTGGCGCGCCAGCTTCTGCGCGATTTTGTCGCCGATGCCGGCCTGCGCGTGGCAGCAATCGCCGAGGCCGTGCAGGGCGGCGATCCGCAGGTCGTGCGCCCATTGGCCCATGCCCTGAAGGGCGGCGCCTATTCGGTGGGCGCAAAACGCCTGGGCACCATCGCCAGCGACCTGCAGGATGCCTGCGACGAGGCGGATACTGCCATGATGAACCTGATGGCGGAGATGCTGGCCCCCACGCTGGATGAGCTGCGCGACCTGCTGCCCACCATCCTTCAGAATGAGGACATTGCCGCATGATCGATGACAGCAGCCGGTACAAGGATCTGCGCATCCTGGTGATCGAGGATGAATCCTATACGCGGCATATGATCACCGGCCTGCTGCGGCAGATCGGTTTCCAGCATATCAACGAGGCCAAGGAAGGCGGCGACGGATTCAAGGAAACCATCCGCACACGCCCGCAGGTGGTGCTGTGCGACGTGCATATGGAGCCGATGGATGGCCTGGGCTATCTCGGCATGCTGCGCGGCTTCAAGAACGAGGATATCGCCGCGACGCCGGTGGTCTTCCTCACCGCCGACAAGCAGCAGGAAACCGTATTAAGCGCCAAGCAGCTCAAGGTGGACGGATACATGGTCAAGCCGGTGTCGCTGGCGACGCTGAAGCAACGCCTGGACGCGCTGCTCAAATTCCACAATCTGATCTGAATCGGCTGATCTGAGGCTCTATTCCGCCGCCTGCCGCGGCAACGCCTGACGCGCGTCTTCGTCGCGCCAGCGCAAAGCGATGTCGCGCACCATGTCGAGCATCGGGTTGAGTTCCTCGCCGCGCGGCGCCAGGGAATAGGTCACCTGCGGCGGAATGGTGGCGCGGTAGTCGCGGTGCACCAGCCGGGCTTCCTCCAGCATGCGCAAACGTTCGGTCAGCACCTTGGCCGAGATGCCGTTGATTTCGCGTTTCAGTTCGCCGAAGCGGCGCGGACCCTGGCTGCGCAGCACATAGAGGATGTAGGTGGTCCATGGCCCCATCAGCAGCCGCAGCACGGCATCGACCGGGCAGGCGGATGGCGATGCGGCGGTTGGGGCCAAGGCGAGGTTGGTCTGGGAGGGCGAGGCTGAATCGGGCATAGCGGACATCAGCATAATCCTTGTCGCGGCCGATCCGTGCGCCGAAGCGCGTGACGGCGGTTACAGGGTGGTTCAAGAAATGGACTTACTTTTAAGTACCTACTTTACTAAAGAAATCAATAGCTCATATTTCATACTTACATGAAGTAACCAATGCGCTTCAGGTAATCAATAATTCCTATCCAAATCAGGGACTTATACAATGACCAAGGTTGCCATCGTCTATCATTCCGGCTACGGCCACACCCAGAAGCAGGCGGAAGCCGTGGCCGAGGGCGTCGCCCGCGTGGCCGGCGCCAAAGCCCTGCTGATCCCGGTGGCCGAGGCCGAGGAGCGCTTCGACGAGCTGAATGCCGCCGACGCCATCGTGTTCGGTTCGCCCACCTACATGGGCAGCGTGTCGGGTCCGTTCAAAACCTGGATGGACGGCACCTCGAAAGTCTGGGGCAAATGGAACGGCAAACTGGCCGCCGGTTTCACCAATTCAGCCTCGCAGTCGGGCGACAAACTCAACACGCTGATGCAGATTTCAGTGTTCGCCGCGCAGCATGGCATGATCTGGGTCAGCCTCGGCCTGATGCCGGGCAACAACAACTCCAAGGGCAGCGTGAACGACCTCAACCGCCTGGGGAGTTTCCTCGGCGCCATGGCGCAGTCGAATGCCGACCAGGGCCCCGAACATGGCCCGATCGCCAGCGACCTGGAGACAGCGAAGCATCTGGGTCAGCGCGTGGCCGAGACGGCGAAGGCCTACAAGCCGGCGCGCGAACTGGTGGATGCGTAAGCGTCAGAGCGTTTCGACCGCCACGGCGAGGGACGGCGACACCTGGCCGTCCCAGTCGCGGCGGGTGAAGACCTGCGCATTGTCGCGCGCGCGGCGCAGCAGGCCGAAATCCAGATCGGCGTGAATCCAGCCGGGACGACTGAGTTCGCCCTGAACGATCACGCCATCGTCGGGCAGCCCGCGATCCGGCGCGGCGAATACGCCGGCCCAGCCGACATTCACATCCACCGCCGGCGACCAGGCGGCATCGCCCACGGTGGGCGCGACGGCGACATAGATCTGATTCTCCAGCGCCCGGGCGCGGGCACCGACCAGCACGCGGTTGGCGCCGGCCAGCGTATCCGTGCAGCTGGGCGCCAGCAGCAGATCGGCACCAGCCGATGCCTGGGCATGGGCGATCAGCGGGAATTCGATGTCGTAGCAGATGCTGATGCCGAAACGGATCGTTTCGCCGCCGATCTTTGCCTCGAAAATTTTAAGCCCGGCACCGCCCCGGATAATCCATTCCTCGCGCTCGAAGCGCGTCATCTGGCGTTTATCCTGGAAGCCCATCGCGCCATGCGGTGAGAACACATAGGCACGGTTGATGAAGCCATCGCCCTGTTTCACCGGCAGGCTCGGCGCAACCACAAACACACCATATTGCCGCGCCAGCGAGGCATAGGTCTCGACGAAGGCATCGTGATACTGCTGCATCGCCGCGATCTGGCCGGTGAGGTCGCGCTGCACAACCTCGGGCAGCAGGGAGGCCAGCTCCATACCGCCATATTCGGGAAACAGCAGAAGCTGCGCGCCGGCATCGGCCGCCTGCCGCACCCAGGATGCGGCATTGGCCTGCCAGCCTTCCAGCGACGCGAATTTCCCGATGGGGTACTGCGCGCAGGAAATCTTCATGCCCGCAGGTCCTTCATCCAGTAGATCATCGGCTTGGGCGTCTCGGCCGCGTCGCCGATATCGCGCCAGGAAAAGCTGGCGACCAGATCGGGTCGTTTGACATAGCCGCGTTTGCCCCAGAAGGCATCCAGCGGCACGTAATCGGCCGGCTTCATCGGATGATCGTCGGGCCGCTGCACGCCACAGAAACAGCAGAGCGGATAACCGAAGCCGCGCGCCGCCGCCTCGCGCTCTTCGAAGAATTTGACGCCGATGCCATGGCCGCGATACTGCGGCAGCAGAACGGATTCGCCGAAATAGAAGATCTCGGCCGTATCCATGCCGGCCCGCACGAAGGGCGCGCGCACGTAATCCGCTTCCTCGTCCAGCGCCAGCGCGGTGGAGGCGCCCACCACGGTTTCGCCGTCGAGAGCCACCACGATGGTGCCGGTTCGCGCCTGGACATAACGCGCGATATAGCGACGCTCATACTCCAGCGAGCCCTCGTAGAGATAAGGCCAGGCGCGGAAGACCGCGATGCGCAGCCGCGCCAGATCGTCGAGCCGGGCGCGCATCTGCTCGCCCGTGAACCGGACAACGCGGATGGCGCCCCCGGCGCTGGTCATCCGCCGACCTGCCGGATCCAGTCGTTGAGATTGTAGGTGTTGGAAATGCGCGCCACCTTTCCGGCGCGGATCTCGAAAAAGGCGCCGGCCGGCAGGCTGTAGCGCTGGCCTTCGGCCGGCGGCAGGCCCTCGTCGCTTTCCAGATACACGCCCAGCACGGTGAACTCGGCGGCCGCGCGGGTGCCATCGGCGTTGGTCATCACGAACAGGTCGACGATCTTTTCCTCGTAGCAGCGGTTCATGCGCTCGAGGAAGGCGCGGAAGGCAGCCTTGCCGGTCTGGCGTTCACCCTGATTGATGTCATGCACCACGTCGTCGGTGAGCAAGGCCAGAAAACCCTCGACATCCTTGGCATTGAAGGCGTCGTAATAGGACCGGATCAGAGCTTCGGCATCTGTATTGGGCATGGCGGACTCGGCAAAGAAAAAGGGCGCGGACAGGATAGCTGTCCGCGCCCATGAATGCCATAGGACGGGCGAAGGAAGCGATCACGCCTCCTGATGGGCGACGCCC
Organism: Ferrovibrio sp.; assembly: GCF_046297595.1. GTDB lineage: Bacteria > Pseudomonadota > Alphaproteobacteria > Ferrovibrionales > Ferrovibrionaceae > Ferrovibrio. The sequence goes on along the minus strand of NZ_JBKBHT010000002.1, from coordinate 277,137 downwards.
TTCTGCTTCAGGTAATCCTGCAGCTCGCCGTTCTGGTACATCTCGCGCACGATGTCGCAGCCGCCGACGAATTCGCCCTTCACGTAAAGCTGCGGGAAGGTCGGCCAGTCGGAGAATTCCTTCAGATGCGTGCGGATCGCCGGATCGGCCAGGATATCCACGCCCTTGAATTTCAGGCCCAGCCGCGAGAGCACCTGCACGACGGTGGCCGAGAATCCGCATTGCGGAAAGACGGGTGTGCCCTTCATGAACAGCACGACGTCGTTGCCGGCCAGTTCCTCGCGGATGCGTTCGAATGTCTGTTCTTTCTCGCTCATGGCGATTATCCCCTGCAGGTCTCGTGTTAAGGCGTTTGCGTGGTGAGGGCCAGCGCATGAAGCTGGCCGCCCATGCGACCTTTAAGCGCGGCATAAACCATCTGGTGCTGCTGGACCCGGGTCTTGCCGGCGAAAGCGGCCGAAACCACCGTGGCGGCGTAATGGTCGCCGTCGCCGCGCAGGTCGTCGATACGGACCTGGGCGTCGGGCAGCGCTTCCTTGATCATCTTCTCGATCTCGCTGGCATCCATCGCCATCGTCAGAATCCCCGGTTTCTTTACAGTTCGCCGGCCATATAGCGCGGCATCCAGCCCTCATGGGCGGTTTTCAGCGCCTGGACCGATATGGTACCGAGCCCGGCAAAGGTCAACGCATCCCCGCCGGTCAGACCGAGCTTGCGCACCGGCACGCCGGCGGCCTCCAGGGCGGCGATCACGGCTTCCGCCTGTGCCGCCGGGCAGGTGACCACGTAGCGGGCCTGGTCCTCGCCGAAACCCATCTCGAAGGCATCGCCCTCGGGCAGCGTCACTGCGGCGCCGATCCCGGACGCCATGGCCATTTCGGCCAGAGCCACGGCCAGGCCGCCATCGGAGCAGTCATGCACGGCCGAAACCATGCCCTTGGTGATCAGCATGCGAACGGCATCGCCGTTTTTCTTTTCGGCCTGCAGGTCCACCGAAGGCGGCGGGCCGGCTTCCTGGCCGCAGATGTCGCGCAGGTAAACCGACTGGCCGAGATGGCCGTGGGTGTTGCCCACCAGCAAAATGGCTTCTCCCGGCAGCTTGAAGGCCAGCGTCGCCATCTGCGCCACGTCGTCGAGCACGCCGACGCCACCGATGGCCGGCGTCGGCAGGATGCCCTTGCCGTTGGTTTCGTTGTAGAGCGAGACGTTGCCCGAGACGACCGGATAATCCAGCGCCAGGCAGGCCTCGCGGATGCCATCCACGGCGCCGACGAACTGCCCCATGATCTCGGGCCGCTCGGGGTTGCCGAAATTCATGTTGTCGGTGATGGCCAGCGGCCGCGCGCCGACGGCGGTGATGTTGCGCCAGGTTTCGGCCACCGCCTGCTTGCCACCCTCGACCGGATCGGCGAAGCAGTAGCGCGGCGTGCAGTCCACGCTCATCGCCAGCGCCTTTTTCGGATGATCCTCCACGCGCACGACAGCGGCATCGCCGCCAGGAATCTGCGCCGTATCGCCGCGCACGAGATAATCGTACTGCTCCCAGATCCAGCGGCGCGAGCACATGTCGGGCGCGCCGATCAGCTTGCCCAGGGCTTCCACGAATGGCAGCGGATGGTTGACGCGGCCCAGCGGCTTCTGCGGCGGGGTCTTTACCCATGGCCTGTCGTATTCAGGCGAGGCCTGGGCCAGCGGATCGATGGGCAGGTCGCCGACCTGCTCGCCGTGGAAGCGCAGCACCATGCGGCCGGTATCGGTCAGATGCCCGATCACGGCGAAGTCGAGTTCCCACTTTCTGAAGATCGCCTCGGCCTGGGGTTCGCTGCCCGGCTTGAGGATGATCAGCATGCGCTCCTGGCTTTCGGAGAGCATGAATTCGAACGGCGTCATGCCGGTTTCGCGCGCGGGCACCTTGTCGAGGTCGATCTCGATGCCCATGCCGCCCTTCGAGGCCATCTCGAAGGACGACGAGGTCAGGCCGGCCGCGCCCATATCCTGGATCGCGACGATGGTGTCGGTGTTCATCAGCTCGAGGCAGGCCTCGATCAGCAGCTTTTCGGTGAAGGGATCGCCGACTTGTACTGTAGGGCGCTTCTCTTCACTGTCGTCGGTGAATTCGGCCGAGGCCATCGAGGCGCCGTGGATGCCATCGCGCCCGGTCTTGGAACCGACATAGACGACGGGATTGCCCAGGCCGGCGGCGGCCGAATAGAAAATCTTGTCGGTTTTGGCCAGACCCACGGTCATGGCGTTGACCAGGATGTTGCCGTTGTAGCTGGGGTGGAAATTCACCTCGCCGGCCACGGTGGGCACGCCGACGCAGTTGCCGTAGCCGCCGATGCCGTGCACCACGCCCGACACCAGATGGCGGGTCTTGGGATGGTCCGGCGCACCGAAACGCAAAGCATTGAGATTGGCGATCGGGCGCGCGCCCATGGTGAAGACGTCGCGCAGGATGCCGCCCACGCCGGTGGCCGCGCCCTGGTAGGGCTCGATGAAGGACGGATGGTTGTGGCTTTCCATCTTGAAGATGGCGGCCAGCCCGTCGCCGATATCGATCACGCCGGCATTCTCGCCCGGGCCCTGGATCACCCAGGGCGCTTTCGTCGGCAGGGTCTTGAGCCACTTCTTCGACGACTTGTAGGAGCAATGCTCCGACCACATCACCGAGAAGATGCCGAGTTCCACCTGGTTGGGCTCGCGGCCCATGATCTCCAGCACGCGGTCGTATTCGTCGCGCGTCAGGCCCATCAGGTCGTTGGGATACTGCACGGCCTTCTTAACGTCACTCACGACAGGCTCTCCGCGATGCTCTCGAACAGGCCCATGCCATCCAAGCCGCCGCAGACGGGGTCGGTGGCGTCTTCCGGATGCGGCATCAGGCCCAGCACGGTCTTCTTGGCGTTGTAGATGCCGGCAATGTTGCCGACCGATCCATTGAGATTGGTTTCCGGCGAAACGGTGCCGAGCGGATCGGCATAGCGGAAGGCGATCTGGTCGTTGTCTTCCAGCCGCTTCACGTCATCGGCGCCCAGCGTGTAGTTGCCGTCGTGATGGGCCACCGGCACGCGGATGGTCTGGCCCTTGCGGTACTTTTTAGTGAACTCGCTGGCCGTGGTCTCGACCCGCAGGTTCACGTCCTTGCAGATGAATTTCAGGCTGGCATTGGTCATCAGCGTGCCGGGCAGCAGGCCGGCCTCGCAGGCGATCTGGAAACCGTTGCACACCGCCAGCACGCGCACGCCGGCTTCGGCACGTTTCTTCACCTCGCGCATGATCGGCGAATGCGCCGCCATGGCGCCGCAGCGCAGGTAGTCGCCATAGGAAAAACCGCCAGGCAGCACGATCAGGTCGATGCCTTCGGGCAGAACGCTGTCGCCATGCCACACGTCAACCGGCGGCTTGCCGCCATTGACCTTGGTCAGCGCCAGACGCATGTCGCGCTCGCGGTTGGAACCGGGGAAGGTGATCAGGGCGGCTTTCATCTGGCGTCAACCCAGCAGTTCGACCGAGTAATTCTCGATCACCGTATTGGCCAGCAGCTTCTGCGCCATGTCCTTCACCGCCGCTTCGATTTCGGCCTTCGGCTTGGCGGCCAGCGCGCCGGTCAGTTCGAGTTCGATCAGCTTGCCCTGTCGCACCTCGGCGACATCGGCGAAGCCAAGGCTGTGCAGTGCCTGGCCAATCGCCTTGCCCTGGGGATCGAGCACGCCGTTCTTCAGGCTGACATGGACGCGGGCTTTCATGGAATTCTGTGTCCTTCTCAAAAACTGCGGCTCAAAAAGCTGCGGCGGCCTCTAGCAGGGCCGCCGCGGTATTCTCACGGCGCCTGTATCGCGCCTCTTACTGCATCGTGTCCGGACCCTTGATGTCGCGCGGGCCGCCTTCGGGCAGGATACCCAGGCGCCGCGCCACTTCCTGGTAGGCCTCGGCGACATTGCCGAGATCGCGGCGGAAGCGGTCCTTGTCCATCTTCTCGTTGGTCTTCAGGTCCCACAGGCGCGCCGAATCCGGGCTGATCTCGTCGGCCAGGATGATGCGCATCTCGTCATTCTGCCACCAGCGGCCGAATTCCAGCTTGAAATCGACCAGACGGATGCCGATGCCGAGGAACAGGCCCGACAGGAAGTCGTTGATGCGCAGCGCGAGATGCATGATCTCGTCGATTTCCTGCGGCGTGGCCCAGCCGAAGCAGGTGATATGTTCTTCCGAGACCAGCGGATCGCCCAGTTCGTCGTTCTTGTAATAGAACTCGACGATGGAGCGCGGCAGCGTGGTGCCTTCGGCAACACCAAGCCGGGTCGCCAGCGAACCGGCGGCGACATTGCGCACCACGGTCTCGAGCGGGATGATCTCGACTTCCTTGATCAGCTGCTCGCGCATGTTCAGGCGGCGCACGAAATGGGTCGGGATGCCGACCTCGCCCAAGCGCGTCATCAGGTATTCGGAGATGCGGTTGTTGAGCACCCCCTTGCCGGTGATGGTGCCCTTTTTCTTGTTGTTGAACGCGGTCGCGTCGTCCTTGAAATACTGTACCAGAGTGCCCGGCTCCGGCCCTTCGAACAGGACCTTCGCCTTGCCCTCATAGACCTGTCTGCGGCGCGTCATGGCACACCCGTGATCTGTTGGGGGAAGCGGGGGAATTTGCTCGGCCCTTGAATAGCGCAAGGGGATCGCTGCCGCAATCGGCCGGCGGCAGAATAGCGCCGGAAATTCCATCCGCTGGCTGGAGCGGAAAGGCGGTTTTCCGCCGCAAAATGCCGCAGCCGCCGACCCTTGCGGCACGCCCTCCCGCTCTCCTATATAACGGGCACGCCAGACCGCATGATAACGAGGCCCGGATGACCACCTTCGACGACCGCAAGGACGCCTTCGAGAAGAAGCATGCCCATGACGAGGAGCTCGCTTTCAAGGCGACTGCGCGGCGCAACAAGCTGCTGGGCCTGTGGGTAGCCGAGCAGATCGGCTTGACCGGCGACAAGGCCGAGGCCTATGCCAAGGAAGTGGTGGCGGCCGATTTCGAGGAAGCCGGCGACGCCGACGTGATCCGCAAGGTGCAGGGCGACCTGAAGGCCAAGAATATCGAGATTTCCGACCACCGCCTGCATGCCAAGCTGGCTGAGCTGCTGGAAGTCGCCAAGAAGCAGGTCGCCGGTTAATACCGGTTTTCCGATAAAAATTCAGCCGACCTGAACGGTCGCCATCATCCCGGCGGCCTGATGCTCCAGGATGTGGCAATGGAGCATCCATTCGCCCGGGTTGTCGGCCAACAGGGCCAGTTGTGCGGTCTCGCCGGGCTGCAGCAGCACGGTGTCGCGCCAAGGCCGGCCGGGCTGGTTCAGCACCCGGAAGACATGGCCGTGCAGATGCAGAGGATGCGGCCTGGACGTATCGTTGCTGACATCGAGAATATAACTTTTTCCTAGCTTTAGCCGGAAAAGCGGCTCGTGGCCGTGATGGCCGGCGTGATCCGTCATGGCCTGGCCGTTGAGGCTCCAGGCCATGCGGTGCTTCTGGAAGGCTTCGCGCATGTCGAGCACCGGCCCGCCATCGACACGCAGGGCATAGGGCACCCCCATGCCGCCACCGAGCACCAACGGCAGGCGTTCGGCCCTGGCAAGATCGGGTTCGGCGACGGGATTGGCTGCCAGCCGGGGGGCGCGGCCAGCAGCACCGGCCATCGGCGTCTCGCCATAGGCCAGGTCGGTCAGGCGATGCTCGCGGCCCTGAAAATCGCGGTCGAGCACGGGATAGCGCCGGCCGGGTTCGCCGGTCAGGTCGAGGATGAGGTCGGCGCGCATGCCGGGGCCCAGCGCGACACGGTCATTGGAGCGGAGCCTTTGCGGCGCATCGAGCGGATGCCCGTCCAGCGCCACCAGCCAGGGGGCATGGTCGGTGAAACGCAGGTCGAAAATGCGCGCATTGGCGGTGTTGACCAGACGCAGACGCAGGCGTTCGCCGGCCGTGACGGCATAGGGCTGGGCCAGTCGGCCATTGATCAGCGCGGTGTTGCCGAGCCGGCCGGCATGGGTGACATCCATGTAATTGCGGAAGTCACCGGTGATCTGCGCGCCGCGGTCAAGACGCAGATCGCTCAGGACCCAGGCGACATCGCGGTCCACCGCCGGTGGATCGGGTTCATCGACGATCAGCAGCCCATACAGGCCGCGGCCGACCTGTTCGGGATTGCCGGCATGGGGGTGATACCAGAAGGTGCCGGCATCGGCGCAGTCGAATTCGTAGACAAAACTTTCACCCGGCTGCACCGGCAGCTGGGTCAGGCCGGGCACGCCGTCCATTGCATGTGGCAGGCGGATGCCGTGCCAGTGGATCGTGGTGTCCTGCGGCAGGTTGTTCTGCAAGGCGACACGCAGACGCTCGCCCTGCCTTACGCGCAACAGCGGCCCGGGAAAACTGCCATTATAGCCCCAGAGCATCGTGCCCGGCTGTCCCGGCACAACAGGCAGAGTGACGGGCGCGGCGGTCAGACCATAACCGGCGGCCTGCGCGTTCCGCGGCAGGAGGATACTGCCGATCATCGCGGCGGCAGAAGCGGACAGGAATGTGCGGCGGGTGACGTTCACAACGTGCAATCTAGCACGCCGCGCGTTCCGGACGATGGGCGAGCCACAGGCCAAGCAGTAGAACGACCAGTCCGGCCAGTAACGGCAGCGTGAGCGGTTCGGCCAGAACCAGCGCACCGAACAGGCCGGCCGTCACCGGGCTTAAGCCCAAGAAGATCGTCACCCGCGTGGGCGAGGCATGGCGCAGGGCCCAGAGCCAGACGGCATAGAAGAGGCCGCTGGAGACGCCGATGAATAGCACGGCCGCCCAACCCTGCATGCTGTAGCCATTCCAGCCCGCGAACAGGCCCTCGGGGATGCTGAGCAGCAGCAGGAAGCCCACGCTGGCCAGCATGGCGAAGGCGCCGATGGGCAATGTGGGATAACGCTGCAGATAGGGCCGGTAGAGCACCGAGCAGACGGCGCCGCAAAGCGCGGCCAGCAAGACGGCAGCCTCGCCGAGCAGACCGGAACCGGGACTTGGGCCGGAAGCGGGATCGAACAGCTTCTCCCCCAGCGCCAGCGCCACGCCCAGCATGGTGAGCAGCACGCCGATGCTTTTGTTCAGCGTCAGCCGTTCGCGCCCGAGTAGCGCCGCAACGATCATGGTGAGCAGCGGAAAACTGGCGAATAGCAGGGCGGCACGCGCCGCCGGAATCAGCGACAGGCCGAAATTCAGCAACGCGATGAGCAACCCGAACTGAATGATGCCCAGTCCGGCGATGGGCAGGATATCACGCCGGGCGAAGCGCATCGGCTGCCTCTGCCACCACAGGACCGGCAACAGGCAGAGCGCGCCGATGGCATAACGAAACATCGCCAGCGTGGCCGGGCCGCTTTCGGCCACCACGAAGCGCGTGGCCACCATGGCGGCGCCGACCTGGATGCCGACGCTGGCGGCCGCCAGGATGGGCCAGTGAGGCTTCACAGTTTGAGGTCCCAGGTCTCGCCGATCAGGTCCACACCGAAGCTGCGATGCTTTTCGCTGGCAACCAGCCTGAAGCCGGCCTTTTCATAGATGCCGCGCGCCGCGGTGAGGATGCTGTTGGTCCATAGCGTGATCTTCTTGTAGCCCGCCTTGCGGGCGAAGCGGATGCATTCCGCCACCAGCGCCTTGCCGACGCCCAGGCCGCGCGCCTTCGGATCAATGATCAACAGCCGCAGCTTGGCGACCGTTTTGTTTTTCTTCACCAGGAACACCGAGCCGACCGGCTCGCCGTCCAGCTCGGCGATCCAGATGCGTTCGCAGGCCGGATCGAAAGTCTTCATGATGCCGACGGCGATTTCCGCCGCCATATCCTCGAAGCTGCGGTCCCAGCCATATTCCTGCGCATAGAGCCGACCATGGGCCTGGATCACCCAGCCGAGATCGCCCGGCTGCAATCCACGCAGGCGCCAGGACCGTTTCTGCGCGGGCGCCTGTGCCGGGGTACTGCCCAGCAGGCTTTCGATGGTGCCCATGGCGTCAGAGAGTCGCATGCGCTCGGCCGGCGACAACCGGGCCAACAGCGGTTCCAGCACACGATGAGAGGCCACTTCCAGCGGCGCCATGGTCCGGCGGCCTTTCGCCGTAAGTTGCAGCAGGCTCTGGCGCGCGTCCTCTTTCGTCGGCTTGCGGGTCACCAGGCCCTGTTTCGTAAATCGGCCCAGCATGCGGCTGAGATAACCGGCATCGAGGCCCAGGTCGCGCACCAGGTCGCTGGCGGTGACACGCTGGCGATGGGCCAGTTCGTAGAGCACGCGGGTCTCGGCCAGCGAGAAGGGGGCATAGAGCTTGCCGTCTTCCAGCACGCCGATCTTGTGCGTGTAGAAGCGGTTAAACTGCCGCATCCGCTCGACCTGCTGCGCCAGGACGGGCTGCTGTGTCAGAGCGGGCTGCGGCTTGGGGGCGGGACCGACCATGGCGTTTCCTCAGGAGATAGCCGCGCCAGTCTCGGCAGAATAGTTGACTGAGTCAAGTATATCGGAAAACCGCCGCCTCCAGCGCGGCCATGTCGGTGCCGGATGCAAACCCGGCCGCCGTGACGCCCTCGGCCGGACGATGATAAACCGCCACCACGCTGCCCGGCCCGCCGCCGCTATGGCCCTCTACATGCTGGCCGGCGCTGGCCTCGCCGCACATCAGGCCGAGACCATAACCCGGCGCCAGCCACGGCCGGTCCGTGACCGGCCCGCCCAGCCAATGGGGCTTTCGCATGGCATCAAGCAAATCGGGTGGCAGCAGGTTTCCGGTGAGCAGGCCGTGCAGCAGCCGCGTCGCTGCATCCAGCGGCCCGATCAGCAGGCCATGATAGACCCAGCCGGGATGGTAGCCGCCCACGATGCCCGGCAGGCCGGTTAGGTCGGCCCGGTCCTGCGCCAGCCGCACCCCGGCTATGCCCAGCGGCGCGAGCACCCGTTGCTCCAGCACCATCCCGAAGGGCTGCCCCGCGGCATGCGCCACGATCTGCGTCAGATGCCAGTAGCCGATGTTGGAGTAACCCCAGTCCTCGCCGGGCGGATAGCGCAGCCGGCCGGCATCGCAGCGCTGCAGCAGGTCGGATATGGGCCAGGGGTCTTCGCCGCGCTCCACCGCCGCGTGATACTCCGCCAGGCCGCCGTAATCGGGCAGGCCGGACCTGTGCTGAAGCAGATGCCGCAGCGTATAGGGCGTGTCAGGCTGAATATCGTCGAGATGAAGCAGGCCATCGCGCACCAACACGAGCGCAGTGGCGGCAATCGCAGTTTTGCCGAAACTCCACCACGGTACGACGGGCGATGGCACAACAGGCGATGCCGTCGGGACCGACGTCGTGCAGGTCAGAAACATGTCCATGCCGGCAGCATAGCTGCCCCGAATGCCCCCGTCAGGCCTGGAGCTGACTGAGGAACGTCTCGCGCCAGTGGGTGATGGTGTTGACGCGCAGCACGGCCATCATGGCCTCCCAGCGCGAGCGGCGCTCATCCAGCGGCATGGTCAGCGCGCGGTCCAGCGCCTCGGCCAGTGCTTCGGTATCGTAGGGATTGACGATCAGCGCACCCTGCATCTCGCGTGCCGCACCGGCGAAACGCGACAGGACCAGTACGCCGGGATCATCGGGATTCTGCGAGGCGACATATTCCTTGGCAACCAGATTCATGCCATCGCGCAGCGGAGTGACGAAGCCGACCCTGGCATGTCGGTAAAAACCAGCCAGGGTTTCGCGCGAGAAGGCCTTGTTGAGATAGCGCACCGGCACCCAGTCGAATTCGGCGAATTTGCCGTTGATCCGTCCGGTGAGACCATCGAGTTCGTTGCGCAGTTTGCGATACTGCGCCACTTCGCCGCGCGAAATGGGCGCAATCTGCATGAAGGTGACCTTGCCGCGATGCTGCGGCCAGGAACCGAGCAGATGATGGAACGCCTCGAAGCGCTGCGGGATACCCTTGGAATAATCCAGCCGGTCGACACCGATCACCAGACTGCGGCCGACCAGGCTCTCGCTCAGGCGTTGCGCCTCCACGCTGCCGGCGCCGGCCGCCGCCATGCGCATGAAATCGGCGGTATCGATGCCGATCGGAAACGCGCCGACGCGCAGTTTGCGGCCATAGGCGGAAATCTGGCCGCCTTCAGCCACGCTGCCCTGGGCTTCGTGCAGGATGTATTCGGTCAATGCGCGCACATCGCCCGCCGTCTGGAATCCGATCAGGTCGTAGGCGCAGAGATCGCGCATCAGCCGTTCATGGCCGGGCAAAGCGGCCAGGACTTCAGGTGCAGGGAACGGAATGTGCAGGAAAAAACCGATGCGGTTCTTCACGCCGCGCCGGCGCAGTTCGGCGGCCAGCGGAATGAAATGATAATCGTGAATCCAGACGACGTCGTCCGGCCGCAGCAGACGGACCAGTTCCTCGGCAAAGCGGGCATTAACCGCCAGATAACCTTCCCAGCTCGCACGGTTGAAATGGATCAGGCCGAGCCGGTAATGGCAGAGCGGCCAGAGCGTGGCATTGGCGAAGTCGAGGTAGAACTGGCGATGTTCGTCGGGCGTGAGATCCAGCACGGCATAATCGACGCGGCCCTGGCGCGCATGGCGCGGTTCCGCGACCGCCTGCTCGCTGACCTCGCCGCTCCAGCCGAACCAGAGGCCGCCCTGGGCCTGCAGGGCCTCGCGCAGAGCCACAGCGAGTCCGCCAGCGCGGCTGAGGCGTTCGCGTGGCATCGCCACGCGGTTGGAAACCACTACGAGCCGCGCCAAAACGCTTCCTCCCATGTCTTTGACAGCCGCATGGCGCAGACGATCAAGCCAACCATCGAATAAGTCTGCGGGAAATTTCCCCATAGCTCACCCGTTGCGGTATCGATGTCTTCCGACAGCAGGCCGAGGTGATTGCGCGAAGCCAGCAGGCTTTCGAAAATCTCGCGCGCTTCATCCCGTCGTCCCACGGCAGCCAGCGCATCGACATACCAGAACGTACAGATCGAAAAGGCATTATGCGGCGACCCGAAATCGTCCGGTGCCACATACCGCATCAGATGGTTGCCACGGCGCAGTTGGCGGCTGATCGCGTCCAGCGTCCCGAGAAAGCGAGGGTCGTCGGCGGCGACGAAACCGATTTCCTGCAACAGCAGCAGGGACGCATCGAGGTCGGCACCGTTAAAACTCTCGACGAAGCTGTTCAGTTCCGCGTTCCAGGCATGCTCCATGATCGCCTTGCGGATAACCTGGGCATGATCGGCCCAGTAGGTCGCCCGTTCGGCCAGCCCCAGGGCGCCGGCGATCTTGGACAGCCGGCGGCAGGCGGCCCAGCACATGGCCGCCGAATGGGTATGCACCCGGGCGCGACCGCGGAATTCCCACAACCCGGCATCGGGGGTGAGCGCCAGCGCCGCCGCCTTTTCGCCCAGCCGTTCGAGCTGTTCGAACAGGGCGACATCGCCGCGGCGCGGCAGCCGGCGGTCGAAGAACATCTGCGCCACCGCCAGCACGATGGAGCCGTAGGTGTCGTTCTGGCGCTGGGCGAAAGCGGCATTGCCGATCCGCACCGGCCCCATGCCGCGATAACCCTGCAGGGCCGGAACATTGCGTTCCTCCATGCTGCTTGATGGATTGAGCGCATAGACCGGCTGCAATTCGCCATCGGGGTTGAGCGCCACCACGGTGGTGATGTAGCGGAGGAAATCCTCCATCGTCTTCGTTGCGCCCAAACGGTTCAGCGCCTGCACGGTGAAATAGGCATCGCGCAGCCAGCAGAACCGGTAGTCCCAATTGCGCGGCGTATTGGCGGCCTCGGGCACCGATGTGGTGAGCGCGGCCAGGATGCCGCCGGTTTCCTCGGCCGCGCAGAGCTTCAGCGTGATGCCGGCGCGGATCACCGCTTCCTGCCATTCGAACGGCACCGACAGGTAGCGCGCCCATTCGACCCAGTATTCGATGGTGCGTTCCTGGAATTCGCGCGCCATGTGGGTGATCGAGGCCGTGAAGCTTTCATCGGGACCGAAGATCAGCGTCACCGGTCCGGTCAGTACGAATTCGCTTTCGGTATCGATATAGGCAATCGGCGCGTCGGTGGTGAGCCGCAGGGCGGCGCCTGGGGCGGTGAAGCGGATATGGTTGCTGCCGAGCGTGCGGCTGGGCTGGGTGGCGCCGTGGTCGAAAAGCGGGCGCAGGCGGATGCGTACCACCGGCGTGCCACCCAGCGGCTCGATGCGGCGGATCAGCATGGCCGGGCGATAGATGCGGTCATGCTGCTTGAAGCGCGGACAGAAATCGGTGATGCGGATACTGCCGCCCTGGTCGTCGCTGAGCGTGGTGACAAGGACGGCGGTGTTGTCGATATAGTGTTGCGCACTCTGTTTGAGGTCGCGCAGCTCGATGCTGAAGACGCCCTCATCGGCATGTTTTGGCTGCAGCAGGTCGCAGAAGACCGGATCGCCATCCAGACGTGGCGCACAATGCCATACGATGCGGCCTGTACGATCGATCAGCGCTGCCACCACGCAATTGCCGATCGTACCTAGATCGAGATTACTCTGGTTCGGCTTTTTGCGGTCCGTCATGCCGTGCGCTCCGCAAAAGCGGCAAGCCAGCCGCGCACGGCCTGTGCATCGGCAAAGCCTTGGCGTTCCGGCCATGAGCGGGCGAGCCCGCCCACCGGCAGCGCCAGGCCGCCCGCGCGTTCCACGGCGCGGAAACCATCCTCATCCGTGCGGTCGTCGCCGATGAAAACCGGCCGGCGGCCGGCGAAGGTCGGTTCGCGCAGGAACAGCTCCACGGCCGAGCCTTTCGACAGGGTGGCATCCTTTACCTCCCAGACATGCCGGCCCGGCATCAGCATCAGGCCGGCATGGCCTTCCAGGGCTTCGGCCAGCCGGGCGCCGAGCTGCGGGCCCAGCTCGGGCGCATGGCGGTAATGCACGGCGAGCGCATGGCTCTTGCGTTCGACCAGGATGCCGGGATGCAGGTCGGCCAAGCGGGCGATGCCGTGATGCAGGCTTTCGGGCAGCGGCAGGCCGGCGACAGGACGGACCTGCGCATGGGGCGTAGGACGCCATTCGCTGCCATGTTGGCCCGAGGCTGCGAGCCGCAGGGGATCGAAGAGCTGATCGACGCTGTCCAGCGCGCGGCCCGATACCAGGGCGAGCGCGCCATCGAGACGGTCGGCGGCAATGCGCAGATGCTCGCGCAGATCGGGCGGCACCACGACGCGATCAGGTGCATCGGCGATATCGAGCAGCGTGCCGTCGATATCGAGGAACAGCGCCCAGTCGGATCGCGGGAATGGCGGCAGGGCCGGCATAGCCCCACCGGAGGAAACAGAGTTGGTCATCAACAACGGCTCGCCCCCCCGGAAAAACCGGGTGATGGAAAAATATTTCTCGGATATCTGAGAATATTTAAGAGCCGAACGCCGAATTACAACCCCGGTTCCGCGCTTTGATACGGACGCAGCGGATCATCAGGAGAACATCCGCGCGTTATCAGGCCGTCTGCGGCTCCATCACCCCCGCGACCGTGTGCAGGAAATCGATCAGATATGGATTGACCCGGTCCGGCTGCGTGACCGGCGCCATGTGGGCCGCGCCGGCCAGATTTACATGACGCGCGGCCGGCAGCAGACGACACAATTCGGCAATCACGCCGCGCGCCGCCAGCGTGGTTTTGCTGCCGCAAAGCAGCAGCACCGGCATGGCCAGGGATTTCGGATCGACGACAATGCTCTCGCGTGCCTGCAGCAACTCGCGGAATTCGCTCGCCACCGTATTCATGCAGCCCGTGACATAAGCCTGCATGTGCTCGGGCATCGCCCGCAGGGCGCCGGGCCCGACCCAGTAATCGAGGAACGCGATGGCGGCGGTACGCGTATCGCCGCTTTCCACCAGTTCGATATGGCGCTGCGCCACCGATGCGATTTCACGCCAGGCATCGCGCTGGCCGCTGTTGCGCAGCAGGCTGAAAGCCACCGGCTCGTACATGGCCAGCGAGGCGATGCGGTGCGGCTGGCGGCCCGCCAGTTCCAGTGCCATGGCGCCGCCATAGGAATGCCCGACCAGATGTATGGGGCCATCCATCCGCTCAAGCAAGGCGGTCAGCAGGGCTATTTCCTCTTCCAGCGTGGGCCTGCCATGATCGGGCATCGGCGTTTCGCCATGGCCGATCAGATCGGGCGCGACAATATGCCAGCCAGGACCAAGCGCTGCGATCAGCGGTCGCCATTGCCGGTGCGAGGCCGCGCCGGAATGCAGCAGCATCAGGCGGGGTGCATCGGCATCGTCACAACCATTGTCGAACCAGGACAGGCGGCCCATGGCCGTTTCCAGCATCGGCATCGCAGCCACTCCTAGATCTTCAGGCCGGGGATCAGCGCCGGAACCCGGTGGCGATAATCGCGATAACGGCCGCCGAAGGTTGCGATCAGATCGCGTTCTTCATAGATGATGCCGACCACGATATAGGCGCTCATGCCAATGGCGAAGAGCAGATGGCCCACCGACATCTGCGGCGTGGCCCAGAAGATCACCAGCCAGCCGGTATAGATCGGATGTCGCATGTAGCGATAAAGCCAGGAGGTGCGGAATTCGTCCTGCGGCACCGGCAGGCCGCGCCACTGGCGGAAAGGCTGCGACAGGCCGAAGAGCTCGAAATGGTCGATCATGAAGGTGGCGGCGACCAGCAGCAGCCAGCCGAAGCCATAGAGCATCCAGATCAGCATGGCGGCGAAACTGTCGTGCACCTGCCAGATCATGGCCGGCAGCGGCTGCCAAAACGCGATCAGCACCGCCACCATGATTGACGTTGCCACCAGATAGACGGCGCGTTGCAGATACAAAGGCACCGTCGCCGACATCCACCGCTTGAAGCCGGGCCGCGCCATCACGCTGTGCTGCAGGCCGAACAATACGATCAGGCCGAGATCGATAGCGCCGGCGAGCCACGGCGACGATACAGGCCAGAGCGAGGCGTCGACATGAATGGGCAATCCCAGACCGGCACTGAGCGGGGCGGCGATGAACAGCGCCAGGGCCAGCGCGGCGATACCAAAACCGAGATAGGCAAACAGGGCAAACAACATTCCGGGCATGGTCGGACTCCTAGGATGTGGACAGAGACGAAAGGAAAGCGAGATAGTCGGTCGCGACGGCTTCCGGCATCTCGATCATCGGCAAATGGCCGCAGGGCAGCAGCAGCAGCGAGGCCCGCGTCAGATGATCGGCAAGCAATGCAGCGCCCGAGACATGCCAGATGCGGTCGTGCTCGCCCCAGACAATGCGGGTCGGCACCGTCATGCCGCTGACGCTGAGCTCCAGCGACGCGGTTTCGCGGGCAAAAGCGTCGAAGACGCTGCGATGGAAGTCCGCCTTGCCGAGTGCGCGTTCGGCCAATGCGCGCCCGACCGGCGCGGGAATGGACGGTGGATGCATCATCAGCCAGCTCAGATACACGGGATAATCCGTCATGCTGCGGATGAACAACGGATTGTCGCCACCCGCCTGCAGGTGTCGCAGCAGGTCGCTCGGCATGGCCGACAGGATTCCACTCGGGCCGGGCAGCCAGAGGCTGCGCACACGGTCGGGATGCGCGGCGGCATACAGCGCTATGACGCGCGCGCCCATGGAATTGCCACCGAGATGCAGCTTACGCAGCCCGAGCGCATCGACGATGGCCGCCAGGGCAGCAACCTGCCCCTGCAACCCAATATCATGGCCAGGCCAGCGTGCACTGTCGCCGAAGCCTGGCAGATCGATGGCGATCACGCGATGGCGAGGCGTGAGGAAGCGCGCGATACGGGTCCAGTTGTCCTTTTCGCCGCTGCTGCCATGCACCAGCAGGATCGGGGCGGCATCGGTGGTCGGGCCGCCCTCGAGGTAAGCGATGGTATGGCCCTGGACAAGAATCGTTTTCGCGGCCAGGCCGGCGCGTTTGCGTTCGACCGCCACGACAAGGTCGCGGAGCGGGGCTGCCGGCGCCAGGAACCAGGCGGCGGCGCCGACCAGAGACAGTGAGATCAGACAGAAGAGCAGAATGAGCATGATGCGGTGCATGGGTGGGATCGCCTTTGAACGGCGGCGAATATATCAACCTTATTGTTAATATCAATAGCATTGATATATTAGTCGGCCTGACACCGAAAACAGGCCGCTAGCCCTCTGGAATCATTGGTGTATGCTGCGCAGACGCATCCGCCCGATGATTGGACTCCGCCCATGACGGCCGCCAAAAAATCTCCTGCTCCACGCATTCCGGTCCCGCGCCGGGACATCCTCGATTCGCTGCGCGGATCGGTGGACGAGACCATTTCGCTGTTTTATCTGGGCTACCGCGCCGGCGTTGCCGGGCCGGGCCGCGTACTCGACAAGCTGGGCTTCGGACGGCCGCACCACCGCATCCTCTATGTGGTGGCGCGCCAACCCGGCATTGCCATCGGCAGCCTGATCGAGATGCTGGCGGTTTCCCGCCAGGCTCTGCACAGGCCGCTGCGCGATCTGGTCGCGCAGGGATATGTCGCGCAGAAAGCGGCGCCGACCAATCGCCGGCTCGCGTTGCTGACGCTGACGCCCAAGGGCGCGGCGCTGGAAAGCAAGCTGACGGACCTGCAATACCAGGCCTTTGCCAAGGCCTTTGCCGCGACCGGGCCGGAAGCCGAGCAACACTGGAAAGCCGTGATGCGCGCGCTCGCCGACCAGGTGCGGCCCGCCTTTACGGTATAGGCGGCGGCCTCAGCCGGTATTTACACGGCACGATCACGCCGCCGCCCGGCCCGCTTCAGCCAGCATACGATAACGTTGGGCGATAGGGCTGGCCGGCTTCAGGAACAGCCGCTCCGCACTCAGGGCCTGCACGAGGCCAAGATCACCATCGCGCTTGGCGGCCTCGATCAGGGTGAGATCGAACAGGTCACGCTGGGCATGGCTGCCGCCGAAACGGCTGGCGATATAGCGCAACGGCCGCAGACGCTGCACCGTGTCGGCATAATGCCCGCCCTGGAAGGACAGCAGGGCCTGCGACAGCGGCAGACCGATCTGTGCCGCCATGGCAGCATTGTCGCCCCGTTTGTCGGCGGCAGCACGCCGCAGCGTGGTCATCTGCTGCTCGATCAGGTCGCGCCGGCCGGCGCCGATGAAACTGATCAGCGCATGAGCGTCGTTGAAGCTGTAGATGCCATCCTGTACCAAACCCGACCAGGCCTCGGCCAGTTCACCCCAGCGTTTCATGCCGACATCCAGGCCGCGCAGATAAAGCCGCCACAGCATGGCCGAGGCATCGATCATGTCGAGCACAACGGTCGACTGGCCGCCGCGGATATGGCGGTCATACAGCGCCAGAACCTCGTCATGCTCGTCGCGGTCCAGATGGAACAGCGCGAGATGCCACCAGTTATGCACGGCCATCATGTTGTCTTCGGCCCAGTGCGGGATGCGGTCGCGCGACCAGCGGATGCCATCCTCAACACGACCCTGCATTTCCATCACATGGGCCACGGCGTGATGGGCCCAGGCATCGCGCGGCTCCAGTGCGCAGGCCTCGCGGCCAGCAGCCTCGGCATGGGCATAATCGCCGCTTTCCTCCAGGCCGAAGGCCAGCATGCCCTGCACCGCGTGCCAGCCGGGGCGCCGGGCATCCCAGGCCGGCAGCACACGCAGCACGCGGTCGCGCAGGTTGCGCGACAGGCCGCGATAGAAATCGAACAGATGCCCCATCTGCAGGGCCAGTAGGTCGCGCGGATGATCGAGCAGAATGTCGTCGAAGCGTTCGCCGGCATCGTCGAAGCGGCCATCGGCCAGCGCCTCGGCGGCGGCGACATGCAGCTTTTCGCGTTCGGTGCGGGCATGCCGCCGCGCCAGTCCGATGCTGTCGCGCGCCGGAGCCAGTCCGGCCGCCTCGGTGCCGCTGAGATAGAGATGGGCGCGCATGGCATGGGCCATGGCGAAGTCGGGTTGCTGGGCGATCACAGTCTCGATCGCCTCCACCGGGTTGCCGCGATAGCAGTTGAACTGGGCCAGCGCCTCTTCATAGCCCCCCCCAGGGCCTCGGCCGTGGCCCCGCTGCAGACCTGGCCGTGAGTATCCTTCATCATCGTGTCCGTCTCCGACTGTGTTTCAAACTGACCAGTCGGTATAAATAAGAGTTTTTCCATTCGTCAAGGTATATGTGGCCTGTCGGACTGCAACCGGGGGAATCAATCATTTATTTGAATTTATTGGTGCTTTATCAGTTTTACATGGGAAAATGGGTTGTTACTCACCGTCTTGTGAAACCGACCGGACGGTTTATATTGAGTGTTTTAGAGGAGTTCCAATGGCCCGCGACGGCACGGCGACCCGCACAGCGATCATGGATGCCGCCCAGGCGCTGATCCTGGAAAGCGGTTTCGCCGCCACCTCGGTGGATGCAGTGATCACCCGCGCCGGCATCACCAAGGGCAGCTTCTTCTACCATTTCAAGACCAAGGCCGACCTGGCGCTTGCGCTGGTGCAGCGCGACGCCGCCCACGATCTGGCGATGCTGGACGCCAACATGAACCGGGCCGAAGGCTTGAGCCGCGATCCGCTGCAGCAGGTGCTGATCTGCATGGGCCTGTATGAGGAAGAGCTGGACAAGCTGACGGCGCCCTATCCCGGCTGCCTCTACGCCTCGTTCATCTACGAGTCGCAGCTTTTCGACGAGAACACCCTGGCGGTGACGCGTGGGGTGTTCGACGATTGGACTGCACGCATCATGGGAAAACTGGAAGAGGCGATGAAGTTTTACCGTCCGCGCCTGCCGGTCGACCTGAAAAGCCTTGCCGAGATGAGCCTGGTGCAGGCCGAGGGCGCCTATATCCTCTCGAAGGTTCAACGCGACCCCAAGGCTGTGGCAGCCCAGTTCCGGCATTACCGCAACTACCTGGAACTGCTGTTCGCACCTGCCGATATAAATAGCGGGAGTGTGAAACCGGCCCGGCTGGACGCGGACGCAACGCCCGCCTAGGCTCCTGCCCATGGCAGGGGGCGGTCGATTCGAGGACATCTACAGCCGGACCAAACTGGCCTCCGGCCTAGTACTGTTCACCTTCCTGCTCACCCATCTGACCAACCATGCCCTGGGCGTGATCTCGCTGTCGGCCATGGAAGGCGGCTCGATACTCTTCAACCTGCTGTGGCGCAGCTGGCCGGGCAGCATCCTGCTCTACGGAGCCGTGCTGCTGCATCCGATGCTCGCGCTCTACAACTGGCTGCGGCGTGGCCATTACCGCGGCATTCCCTGGCAGGGCTGGGTACAGATCTCCCTCGGCCTTCTGGTGCCGCCGCTGGCGGTGGACCACGTGATCGGCACGCGGGCGATGAATGCCGCCTTCGACCTCAACGATTCATACGCCTATGTGCTGATGGTGCTGTTCGTGCAGGAACCGCAGATCGGCCTGCGCCAGAATCTGCTGATTTTGATCGCCTGGGGCCATGGCTGCATCGGCGTCTATTACTGGCTTCGGCTGAAACCCGCCTTCGAGCGGGCCTGGCCCTTCCTCTATGCCATCGCGTTGCTGCTGCCGATGCTGGCCATCCTGGGGTTCGTGTCGGGCGGTCGCTCGGTGATGCTGTTGATGCAGCGCGAGGAATGGCTGGACGCTTTCCGCGCCGGCCTGAACTGGCCCGGACCCGCCGGCCAGGATTTCGGCTTCCGCGCCATCGAGCTTGCCTATGGCGTGATGATCGTGCTGCTCGCGGCAGCCCTGATCGGCCGCGGCCTTTCGGCCCTGCTGCAGCGCCGTCGCGGCAGCATCACCATTCAATATCCCGATGGCCGGCGCTATCGCGGCCAGTCCGGCGCCTTGAACGTGCTGGAGGCCAGCCGCGCCATCGGCTATCCCCATGCCGCCGTCTGCGGCGGCCAGGGTCGTTGCTCCACCTGCCGCGTGCGGGTGAGCGGCGAAGGCCTCGCGATGCTGCCGTTGCCCGACGCCGCCGAGCAGCGTGTGCTGGAACGAATTGGGGCGCCGCCCGGCGTGCGCCTGGCCTGCCAGATCCGGCCCGAGGCGGATATCTCGATCACGCCTTTGCTGCCGGCCGGCGTGCCGGCAAAAGTAGTCTATGGCACCGCGAGCCATGCCCAGGGCGCCGAGCGGCGCATCGCCATCCTGTTTGCAGACCTGCGCGGCTTCACCAAACTGTCGGAGAGCAAGCTGCCCTACGATGTGGTGTTCGTGCTGAACCAGTATTTCAAGGCAATGGGCGAAGCGGTGGAAGGCGCCGGCGGGCGGCTCGACAAGTTCATCGGCGATGGAGTGATGGCCTTGTTTGGCATTGAGGAAGGGCCCGAGGAAGGCTGCCGTCGCGCGCTGGATGCAGCGCAGCGCATGGCGTCCGGCCTGCAGCGGCTGAACGAGGCACTGAAGATGGACCTGGACCAGATGCTGAAACTGGGCATTGGCATCCATTGCGGCCCCGCCATCGTGGGCGAGATGGGCCATGGCAGCGCCATGCACCTCACGGCTGTGGGCGATGCGGTCAACACCGCCAGCCGGCTGGAAAGCGCCACCAAGGATTTCGGCGCCGAACTGGTGATCTCGGCCGAGGTGGCCGAACGCGCCGGGCCGGCCGCGATGGCGGCCCTGTCCTGGCAGCAGGAAACCGTGCATCTGCGCGGCAAGTCCGAACCACTGGCCGTGCTGGTGGCGCAGAAGATCCTCGCCTTGCAGCCGGCGGAATGATCGCGGCTTGACCTCCGTCAATACCGGCGGCTGACCCGACGGCTAGATTGCCGTTAAAATACCGCGACCGTCGCCAGTTCGGAGTCTGCCATGCCCAATACCGTCACGCTGACCGACCGCGATCGCGCCCTGCTGCGCCAGCTGCGGCGCCGTCGTGCCAGCCACCGGCATGCACCGCCGGGTGAGGAACGCAGCCTAGGCCAGGTCATCGCCGATACCGTGGCCCGCGCCGTCGGCTCCTGGCGCTTCATCCTGATTCAGACCGGACTGCTCATCGCCTGGATCATCGGCAACGCGATGACTGGCGGAAATGCCTGGGACCCGTTCCCCTTCATCCTGCTGAACCTGCTGCTCTCGTTTCAGGCCGCCTATACTGCGCCGATCATCATGATGAGCCAGAACCGCCTGTCGGAAATCGACCGGCGCCATGCCGAGGATGATTACCAGGTGAATGTGAAGGCAGAGCTGGAGATCGAATTGCTGCACCAGAAGATCGATCTGCTGCGCGAACAGGAAATCCTCGCGCTGACCAGGGCCGTGAACGCCCTGGCGGATAAGATCGACGGCAAGGGCGCCTGAAGCGATGCTGAAGCTGAAGCGCGTCGCTATCGATACCCATCGCGAAAGCATCGCCTATCTCAGCCGAGCCTGCCCGCTTTATCGCGCCGAGGAATTCCAGGCCCTGGGCAAGATCGAGGTGAAGACCGACGGCCATTGCATCCCCGCCACGCTGAACATCGTCGACGATCCCGGCCTGCTGGCACCCGACGAACTGGGCCTTTCCGAGGAGGCCTTCCGCCTGTTCGCCCGGCATGAGGGCACGACGGTGAGCATCGAGCATCCGCGTCCCGTCGAGAGCCTGGAGGCGGTCCGCGCCAAGATCCAGGGCCGCGTGCTGAGTGAGGCCGAATATCACGCGGTGATCCGCGATGTTGCCGCTTTGCGTTATTCCAAGATGGAGATCGCCGCCTTCCTGGTCGGCTGTGCCAGCTTCATGACGGCCGACGAAGTGCTAAGCCTGACGCGGGCCATGGCCAATGTGGGTCATCGCCTGGAATGGGACCACAAGATGGTGGTCGACAAGCATTGCATCGGCGGTATCCCGGGCAACCGTACCTCGATGATCGTGGTACCTATCGTGATGGCCCATGGCCTGACCATTCCAAAAACCTCGTCGCGTGCCATTACTTCGCCAGCCGGCACCGCCGATACCATGGAGGTGCTGGCCCGCGTTGATATCGGCACCGACGAGATGCGCGCCATTGTCGAGAAGATCGGCGGTTGCCTGGTCTGGGGCGGCCGCGTCAATCTCTCACCCGCCGACGATGTGCTGATTACCGTGGAGCGCCCGCTGCGTATCGACACGCGCGAGCAGATGGTGGCCTCGATCCTTTCCAAGAAGCTGACCGCCGGTTCGCGTTATCTGGTACTCGACATTCCGGTCGGCCCCACGGCGAAGGTGCGCAGCCATGAGGATGCCGTGCGGCTGCGCAAGCTGTTCCAGTATGTTGCCGGCGCGCTGGACCTGCCGATCGAGGTCGTGATCACCGATGGCCGCGAGCCGATCGGCAACGGCATCGGCCCAATGCTGGAGGCGCGCGACGTGATGGCGGTTCTGCGCAACGAGAAGAATGCCCCGCAGGATCTGCGCGAACGCTCCATCCTGCTGGCCGGCACGCTGATCGAGGCGGATGCCGGCATCACCGGCGGCCAGGGCCTGCGTCGTGCCCGCGAACTGCTGGATTCCGGCGCGGCGCTGAAGGCCATGGAACGCATCATCGAGGCCCAGGGCCCGAGCGGCCTGAGCATCGCGCCCAGCCCGACCGGCTATGAAGTGCTGGCGCCGAAGGATGGTATGGTGACGGGCATCGACTGCCTGCGCATTGCACGGATCGCCCGCATGGCCGGCGCGCCGGCCTTCAAGGGTGCCGGCGTGGACCTGCTGAAGAAAACCGGGGGCGCCGTGCGCAAGGGCGAGCCGCTCTATCGCATCCATGCCGCCCTGCCAGCTGATCTGGGTTTCGCCGCCGACCTGGCCGCGCAGGATAGCGGCTTCGTCGTCAATGGCAGTCCGGCATAATCAGGGAAGAGTTCCATCATGTCCGCCACGCTGAGTTTCCATGGCGCCGCCGGCGTCGTCACTGGTTCCTGCTATCGCCTGCAGCTGGGCAATCGCAGTATCCTGGTCGATTGCGGCATGTTCCAGGGCGACAAGACCCTGAAGGAACTGAATTACAGTGCCTGGCCCTTCGACCCGCGCCAGATCGATGCCGTGCTGCTGACCCATGCCCATATCGACCATAGCGGCCTGATCCCGAAACTGGTGAAGGCCGGCTTCGCCGGCCCGATCATGACCACCGAGGGCAGCGCCGATCTGCTGCGTTTCATGCTGCCCGATTCCGGCGGCATCCAGGAGATGGAGGTCGAGCGGCTGAACCGGCGCAACCAGCGGCGCGGACGCGGCATCGTGCAGCCGATCTATACCGAGCAGGACGCCGTCGACAGCCTGAAGCAGATCGCCAAGCGCGATTTCGAGACCTGGTTTGAGGTGATTCCGGGCATCGAGGCGCGGTTGTGGAATGCCGGCCATATCCTTGGTGCGGCCTCAATCGAATTGAAAGTCGCCAATGGAGAGCGCGAGCCGCTGCGGCTACTGTTTTCCGGCGATATCGGGCCGGAACACAAGGCGCTGCAGCATGCCGCCGAGGGGCCGCATGACCTGGACGTGGTGGTGATGGAAGCCACCTATGGCGGCCGGCCACGACCCAAACTCGACGCCGCCGGACGCCGGGCCGCGCTGGCGGCGGAGGTGAACGAGGCGCTGGCCCAGGGCGGCAACCTCGTGATCCCGGCTTTTGCTGTGGAACGCACCCAGGAATTGCTGGCCGACCTGACCAAGCTGATGCATGACGGCACGATCCGGCGCGTGCCGGTTTTCGTCGATTCACCGCTGGCACTCAATGTCACCGACGTGTTCGCCAAATACCTGCACCGCGAGAATGGCGTGCATGCGCCGACCGCGCAGCCCTTCGAGGGCGGCAACCTGCGCTTCACCAAAAGCGTGCAGGAAAGCATGCAGATCGAACAGGTGACCGGCGGAGCTATCATCATCGCTGCCAGCGGCATGTGCGAGGCCGGCCGCATCCGCCATCACCTGAAGAACAATCTCTGGCGACCCAATGCCACGGTGCTGCTGATCGGCTATATGGCGCCGGGCACGCTGGGTTATCTGCTGGAACAGGGCGAGAAGGCGGTGCGCATCCAGGGCGACGAGCTGGAGGTGCGGGCACGCATCCGCAAGCTGGAAATCTATTCCGGCCATGCCGACCATGACGAACTGCTGGACTGGCTGAAGGACCGCCTGCCGATCCGACGCGGCCTGATGCTGACCCATGGCGAGCCCGATGCCGTGGGCGCACTACGCGCCGCCATCGCGCTATGGGACAAGAACACGCTGCCCCACGGGATCCAGCCGCAGGTCTACGCGCCGCGGCTGGACGAGTTCTACGCCCTGAACCACCCGCATCCCAAGCTGCTGAAGACGCCGCAGGTGAAGAAGCGGCTGGATCGTTATGCCGAGGCCGAGGCGCTGTCGGGCCATGACTGGCATAACGACTATGCGCGCCTGATGCTGCAGGTGCAGGCCGAGCTGCGCAATGCTGAAAGCGATGCCGAACGCCGCCGCCTGCTGAAGAAGATGCAGCGCGTGCTGGGGCGGGGATAGGCCTCAGGCGGCTTGCCCGTCGTCCTTCCGCGCCGCCTTGTAGACCTCCATCGCCGCCACCAGCAAAAACGCCGGCAGGGCGAGCAACGCGCCATGCAGCAGCGACACGTCTTCCAGCCGCAGCATCGGGCCGATGCCGGGCAGGGAAGCGGCGGCGAATTGCAGGCCCTGGGCGGCGATCACGCTGAGGATCAGCAGCCAGTTGCCCGACAGCGGCACGCGGAACAGCGAACGTCGCTCCGAACGGCAGTTCAGCACATGGGCATTCTCGAACCAGACGATCAGCCACAAC
Source organism: Ferrovibrio sp. (assembly GCF_046297595.1). Classification (GTDB taxonomy): domain Bacteria; phylum Pseudomonadota; class Alphaproteobacteria; order Ferrovibrionales; family Ferrovibrionaceae; genus Ferrovibrio. Next base: position 252,416 of record NZ_JBKBHT010000002.1, on the reverse strand, counting down.
GTGAGCCCCTGGGCGACCACCAGCGGAACATGCCGGCCCTGCAGCAGCCAGGCATAGAAAGCGAAGCTGGCCACGCCGATCACCGCGCCGGACAGCGCCACCTGCTCGATCATGCGGCGGTCGAAGATGCGGCTGTGCTTCGGGCGCGGCCGGCGCTGCAGCAGGCCGGGCTCGGGCTTTTCGAAAGCCAGCGCCACATCCTGGATGCCGTTGGTGACGAGATTGAGCCACAGCAATTGCACGGCCGAGAGCGGCGGCGGCAGGCCGGTCAGGCTGGCCAGCAGCATGAGCAGAATCTCGGCAGCGCCCGTCGAGATGCAGAGCAGGATCACTTTGCGCAGGTTGTCGTAAGCCGCGCGACCTTCCTCGATGCCGGCAACGATGGAGGCGAAATTGTCGTCGACCAGGATCAGGTCGGCCGCCTCACGCGCCACATCGGTGCCGCCGCGCCCCATGGCCACACCGATATCGGCGGCTTTCAGGGCCGGGGCGTCATTGACGCCGTCGCCGGTGACCGCCACCACATGGCCCTGGCGGCGCAGACTTTCGACGATGGCGAGCTTCTGCAGCGGTTCGGTACGGGCAAAGACAAGCGCACGCGCCACGGCCGCATCGAAAGCCGCCTGGTCGCCGCCCAGTTTCTGCAGTTCCGCGCCGGTGATCAGCTGTGCCTCGCCGGCCGCGCCTTCGGCGGCGAGGTCAAGCTGGCGCGCGATGGCCAGTGCCGTGAGCGGGTGATCGCCGGTGACCATGGCGACACGGATGCCGGCGGCCTGCGCAGCACGCACTGAAAGCCGCGCCTCCTGGCGTAATGGATCAATCAGGCCGGCAAAACCGAGCAACATCAAGCCATCGAGCGATTCCGCCTCAGGCGCGGTGACCGCGCCGGCCGCCACGGCGATGACGCGGTAGCCATCGGCGGCGAGCGAGCGCACGGCGCGTTCGGCCGCCGCGCGCCGTTCCGGCTCCCAGGCTTGAGCGCCGCAGAGATCGAGCAGGGTTTCCGGCGCGCCCTTCACATAGGCCACCAGCGTGTCGCCATCGGCATGGAAATCGGCGGCATACCGCCGCGCCGGTTCATAGGCGATGCGGCCGCGATGATCCACCGCATCCATGGCCGCATTGTAGTCGAAGCGCAAGGCAAGGCGCAGGAAGGCCAGATCGACGGCATCGCCGATCTCATCGCCGGTGTGATCGACCGCACCGCCATGGGATTCAGAACAGCGCGCGGCCGCCAGTGCCAGTTGCCGCACGCGGGCATCCTGCGGCGGCATACGGCCGTCATTTTCCGTCAAATCGGGCAGCCAGACGGTTTCGATGGTCAGACGATTCACGGTAAGCGTGCCGGTCTTGTCGGTGGCGATCATGGTGCAGGCACCCAGACCTTCCACGGCGGGCAGGTGCCGCACCACCACGCTCCTCTGGCCCATGCGGTGCACGCTAATGGACAGCGCCACCGTCATCGCGACCGGCAGGCCCTCGGGGATGGCCGATACCGCGAGGGCCACCGCCAGCAGGAATATCTCGGCCATGCCGGCGCCGCGCAGGATTTCCAGCCCGGCGATCAGGGCAATCAGCACCAGCGCGGCGATGGCGATCTGACGGGTGAATACCTCCATGCGGCGCACCAGCGGCGGTGCCGCACCGGCCACCTGCAGGGCCAGTGCCAGCCGCCCGATTTCGCTATGGCGTCCAGTGGCGGCCACCACGGCGCGGGCCCGTCCGCTCTGCACCATCGAGCCGGCGAACAACATGCCGTGCCGATCGCCCAGCGGCGCATCCGCTGCGCTGACATGGCTGGCATCTTTTGCCACCGCCATCGACTCGCCGGTGAGCAGGCTTTCGTCGGCCTCCAGCGCATCGGCCTCGATCAGGCGCAGGTCGGCCGGGATCTTCACGCCGCTTTCCAATTCGACCACATCGCCGGGCACCAAAAGCTCGGTGTCGAGCGAGACCAGCACGCCATCGCGCCAGACCGGTACATGGCCGCGCACCAGGGATTTCAGCGCGCGGGCGCGCGTTTCGGCCTGCCATTCCTGCCAGAATCCGATGCTGCCGTTGAGCAGCAGCACGATGGCGATGAAGCCCGCATCGGCCAGATGATCAAGCAGCAGGCTGACGCCTGCGGCGGCCAGGAGAAGATAGATGAAAGGCGAACGGAACTGGTGCAGGGCGACGCCCAGCATGGTGCGGGCACGGGCCTCGGGCAGCCGGTTGAAGCCGTGCCGGTGCAGCCGCGCGATCGCCTCCGCCCCGCTCAGGCCCTCGCGGATGCTCAGCAGCCGCGCCAGCGCGGCATCGGACGACAGGCTGTGGATGGGATCATGGGCTGGCGGGAGCGGCGTCATGGCGGCATCCTGCCATGACCCGCGGCGCCTTGCCCATGACCGAAATCAAAGACCCGTACTGTGCGCTCAGAAGGCGATACTGGCGCCCAGCCGCACTTCACGACCGCGGATCGGCGCGACGTTCTTCAGCATCGATGTATGGTTGCGGCCTTCCGCGTCCGTCAGGTTGCGGCCCTGGAGCTGCAGCGCCAGGTTGCGGTTTTCCTCGAAAGGCCGCCAGGTCAGCGCTGTGTTCAACACGGCATAACCATCGGTACGCGTCTCGTTTACCCCGGCACGGTTCTGATCCATGCGACCGGCAAGTTCGAAGCGGAAGCCGAGCGCCGCACTATCGGCATTGAAGCCGAGTCCGTAGCCAACCGGCGGAATCAGCGGTAATGCCGTATCGTTGCTGGTGTCGGCGGCGCGCACATAGTCAAGACGGCCATCCAGCTTGAGGGCATAGCCGGCAATGCGCCAGAAGATCCACGCACTTTCCAGCTCGACGCCGCGGAACAACGCATCGGTCTGGCTATATTGCAGTTCATTCAGATTATCCCGCTGATTGCCGGTGAACCTGCCATAGATATAGTTCTGAAACCGCGTGACATAGGCATTTGCCGCGCCAGTCACGTCACCCTCGGTCTTGCGCAGGCTCAGTTCGGCATGCCGCGCACCTTCCTTGCTCAAGGACGCGCTGCCGATCTCGTAGGATTGCGTTGCCACATGCTTGCCGTCTGAAAACAGCTCCTCGGCCGTGGGCGCGCGTTCGGTACGCGACAGCGACAGCCCGGCCGCATAGCCGGGAACAAACTTCCACGAGGCGCTGCCCGACAGGCTGGCCGGGGTGAAATCGCGGCTGCGGCCCAGGCTGCTGGCCTCGACATCCACATGCTCGATGCGGCCGCCGAGGGAGAACAGCCAGTTGCCGGTTTCATAGCGTTCCAGCAGGAACAGGGCGTTGCTGTCGGTGATGGTGGGCGTGATGAAGGCTTCCTCACCGGTGGCCGTGAGGTCGCGCCTATCGCTCTGCAGGCCGATCACGCCGCGGATGTTGCCGATCGGCTTGTGCTCGGCTTCCAGCCGCGCTTCCCAACTTTCGCTGTCGAACCGTGTGGCGCGTTCACCGGTATTCTCGATCTCGTCATGCAGGTAATTGGCATAGCCGAATTTCAGACGCAGTTCGTCAAGGAAGGAAAATAGTTCATACAGGCCGAACTTGCCATCCAGTCGGTTTTGCCGCATGTCGATCCGCACCGGATCGTCGCCCGGAACGCCGTAGTAGCTGTAGAACTGTGCCAAGCTGAATCCGGCATAACCGGCTTCGCCCAGATAGGATGCGCCGACGGCACCGTTGCGGTTTTCGACTGCCGTGTTGTCGACCCGGCCCTTGAGTCCGGCATTGCGTGCCGCATTGGAAGCATAGCCATTGATGCGGTAATCCTCGGCATCCAGGAAACCCGCCTCGCCATGCACCACGAAGCGGTCGCTGACCGCCGCGTTGACGCTGGCGAATCCACTGGTCTCCTGGGCGCCGCTGCCATAATCCAGCCGCGCATTGCCGCTGGCGCCGTTCTTGGACATGGCATCGGGGATGCGGCCGTCGATCACATTGACCACACCGCCGATTGCCGAGGAGCCGTAAAGCAGTGTGGCCGGGCCGCGCAGCACTTCGATCCGTTCGGCGCCGCCGGGCGGGGCCGCCACGGCATGGTCGGGACTGAGGGTGGAGGCATCGAAGGTATCGACGCCGTTCTGCATCACGCGTACACGCGGGCCGCCCTGGCCGCGGATGATCGGCCGTCCGGCGCCGGGGCCAAACTGGGTCGAGCTGACGCCCGGAGTGCCGTCAAGCACCTCGCCCAGCGTGGCGGCGCGGCGGCGGTCCAAAGTTTCGCCCTGCAAAACCGTGCTGCCTTCCACCAGTTCCTCCTGACTCGCGCCCAATGGCGCGGTCACCAGGACGGGGGCGAGCGAGACCGGTTTGTCCTGGGCCAGGACGGTCGCTGGAAACGAGACGAACAGGCTGACGCCGGCCAACAGGCGGTGGCTGAGAGTGTATGACATAAGCGGGACCCCGGGGAGCAGTAACGTTATTTAATAACGTTACTTTATAATATTACTTTCCCACAAGGCCCTGAAATTACAGGCGCCCGCCGGGGTTTTCCGGCGGGCGCCCGGACGAAATGCAGCAGATGAACCGCGGCGAACGGCCTATTCGCCATCCTTCTTCAGCATGCGGCCGAGCACACGGCCGCCGAAGATATGGACATGCAGATGCGGCACTTCCTGGTTGGCGTTGACGCCGCAATTGCTGAGCAGGCGGTAGCCGCCCTCGTCGGCGCCGACCACGCGGGCCGTGTCGCCGATGGCTTTGACGTAGTCGGCCTGCTCTTCCGCGCTGGCCCGGGCCGAGAAATCGTCGAAATCGGCATAGGCGCCCTTGGGGATCACCAGCACATGGATGGGCGACAGCGGGTTGATGTCGTGGAAGGCCAGGCTGTGCTTGCTTTCATGCACCTTCTTGCACGGAATCTCGCCGCGCAGGATTTTTGCAAACACGTTGTTCGGATCGTAAGCCATGGCTAGTGGGATTCCCTTGCGTCTTACGTAAGCTGGCGCGCCTTCTTTTCCTCGATGCCCGACTGACCTTCGCGGCGGCGCAGTTCGGCACGCACATCCTCGATGGTGATGCCGCATTCGGCCCACAGCACCAGCAGGTGGAACACGAGGTCGGCGCTTTCCGAGATCATCTCCTCGCGCGTTTCCGACACGGCGGCGATGGCCAGCTCGACCGCTTCCTCTCCCATCTTCTGGGCGATCTTGGCGCGGCCCTTGGCGAACAGCTTGGCGGTGTGCGACACCGCCGGGTCCCCGCCCTTGCGGCTGAGGATCACGTCGTAGAGGCGTTCCAGCGTGTCGCGGTTCTCGCCCATCGCGTCGGTTCCTTCCCTAGAGCCGTACCGGAATACCGGCAGCGGCCATGCGTTGTTTGGCTTCGGCAATGCTATGCCGGCCGAAATGGAAAATCGAGGCCGCCAGCACGGCCGAGGCATGGCCCTGCACTACACCATCGACGAAGTGATCCAGATTGCCCACGCCGCCTGAGGCCACCACGGGGATGCTGACGGCATCAGCCACCGCGCGGGTGAGATCAAGATCGAAGCCCTTCTCGGTGCCGTCGCGGTCCATCGAGGTAAGCAGGATTTCGCCGGCACCGTATTCGGCCATGCGTTTGGCCCATTCGACCGCATCCAGGCCAGTGGCGTTGCGGCCACCATGGGTGAAGACCTCCCATTTGCCCGGACTTCCCGCTGGCGCCACATTACGCGCGTCGATGGCCACCACCACGCATTGACTGCCGAATTTCTCGGCCGCCTCACGCACGAATTCCGGCCGGTTGACGGCGGCAGTGTTGATCGACGCCTTGTCGGCGCCAGCCAGCAGCAGCTTGCGCACGTCTTCCACCACGCGCACGCCGCCGCCCACGGTGAGCGGCATGAAGCAGCGCTCGGCCGTCCGCGCCACCACGTCGTAGAGCGTGTCGCGGGCATCCGACGACGCGGTGATGTCGAGGAAGGTCAGTTCGTCAGCGCCGGCAGCATCATACACCGCCGCCTGCTCGACCGGATCGCCGGCATCGCGCAGGTTGACGAAATTGACGCCCTTGACGACACGGCCGTCCTTCACGTCGAGGCAGGGAATGACACGGACTTTCAGGGTCATGATCCAGGATCCAGTTTCCGGCCCCGGTCATAGCGGATCGCTGCCCCCAGCGGAAGCGGTTTTACCAGCAAAATGGGGCTTTCTCGCGATCAGGCCGCCCGGTTGGCGCGCAGCTTGTTCTGCAGCAGGGCCGCCAGCCGCTCGATGCCTTCGCGGATGCGGGCCGGCTCGCCCAGCGAGAAGCTTAAGCGCGCGGTGTTGCGCTTCACATCGTTGGCATAGAAGGCCGAGCCGGGCACGAAGGCGACCTGGATGTCCTTCACCGCCTCGGCCAGCAATTCGGCGCCGTCGATGCCATCGGGGAATTCCAGCCAAATGAACATGCCGCCATCGGGCCGGGTGAAACGCACCTCCTTGGGCAGGCAGCGTTCCAGCGCCTCGAGCATCACGTCGCGGCGTTCCTTGTAGGCCTTGCGCAGCTTTTCCACCTGGCTGGCATGGGAAGCCTTGGCAATGTCGCAGGCCACCATCTGGTTGATCGTGCTGCAATGCAGATCGGAGGCCTGCTTGAGCAGCACCAGCTTGTTGATCAATGACGGATCGGCACAGATCCAACCGATGCGCAAAGCCGGTGTCAGTACCTTCGACAGGCTGCCGATATAGACCACGAGGCGTTTGCCGTCGCTTTCAGAGCTGGCGAGATACGTCTGTTCCAGCGCCGCAAAGCTTGGGATGCGGGCATTTTCGTAGCGCAATTCCTCGTATGGCGAATCTTCCAGGATCGCCACATTATAACGATGTGCGAGTTCCAGGATCGCCCGGCGGCGCGCCAGCGAGGTGGTGATGCCGGCCGGATTGCAGAAATCCGGCGTGAGGTAGAAGAATTTAGGCTTCTGTTTGAACGCCGCTTCCAGATCATTCAGCAGCACGCCTTCGTCATCCATCGGCACGGAGATGAATGTCGGCTGATAGGTACCGAAGACCTGGATGGCACCAAGATAGCTGGGCGAGGACATCACGACAGCGTCGCCGGGATTGATCAGGGCGCGGCCAAGGAAATCCAACGCCTGCTGCGCGCCCGAGGTGATCAGCACCTGCTCCGGCGCGGTGTCGATGCCGTGGCTCTTGAGATAACCGACAATCCAGTCGCGCAGCGGGGGATAGCCCTCGCTGATCGAATACTGGAAAGCCTCGCCGGCCATGGCCGGGTTCTGCAGCACGGCCTGATAGGCCTTGCCGATGGAGTCCAGCGGGAACAGGGCCGGATCGGGAATACCGCCGGCAAACGAGATGATTTCCGGCCGCGCGATCAGTTTCAGCAGTTCGCGGATTTCGGAGGCGCGCAGGGTCGCAACGCTCTGGGACAGACCGGGGAACACGGATTCGGACATTCTGGTGGCTCGCGGCGGCTCGGGGTTTCCTCTGGCTGCCGCCACCATAGCCGAGCCGCCCGCCGGCAGGAAAGCGCCGGCGCAGGAATGCGGGAAATCCGGGCTATTTCGCGTCCAGGTCGGCCAGCATCTTGCGCAGCTGCTTGGTCGCCGGGGTGACGATGGCAACGAAGTAGGATTCCCTTAAGCGCCGCTGGGCGGCGGCGCCGACGATATACCCCGAAGCACCGGCATGCAGCATAGCGGCCTGGGCGGCCTTCAGCGACCAGTCGCCGGCTGCCAGCCGGGCCTCGATCACCGCCCGCCAGTAGGCCGGATCGGCCTCGAACGGCGTGGCGGCCAGCTCGTGCACGGTTTCGCGCATTTGTGCCAGGGCATCCTCGAACATGGCCGGCTGTTCGGGGATGTATTTGTTGATATGGCCCAGGCCCTTTTCGGTGCCGCGCATGATGTTGATGCAGCCCTGGATCAGGCCGAAGGCCATGCCGGCCTGCAGCAGAATGAAGCCGGCACGGATGCGTTTGATGAAACCTTCCACCGGCTCGGCCAGCACCATGCTGTCGGGGATGAAGGCCTTGCGGAACGTCACCGCCATGGTGCGGGTACCTTCCAGCGCCAGGAAATGCGTTGACTGGCGCAGCACGATATCCTCGCGGCTGCAATCCACCACGGCCATGACGCGGTGCTGCGGCGCATCGGCCAATTCGAACACCGCGCCGAACAGATGATCGTCGCCCAGATTGGAGACCCAGGGCAGACCGCCTGAGACTTCGTAGCCGCCTTTCACGCGGCGGCCCTTCAGCTTCAGCGGTTCGATGCCGAAGAAACTTTTCATCGGATTCGAAAGCCCCGTGCCGCCGAGCAGCGCGCCCTGCGCCACCTTGCCCAGCAAGGCCTCGCGCGGCGCGGCATTCTGGCTCTGCGCCAGATACCAGGCCAGGGCATCCTGGCACCAGATGCAGAAGGCGGTGGACAGGCATTGCTCACCCGCCACGGCCATCGCCTCGATGGCGGTGACCAGGTCCGGTTTGGCGCCGATATGGGCCGTATAGGCGCCGGCTTCGCCGAAGCTGCGCAGGACGGCGTCGGGGTAAATACCGTCATGGTCGATCTTGTGTACCTGCGGGGCGAGATCGCTGGCAGCGATACCGCGCAGGCGGCTGAGCAGATCGTCGCGGCCCGGCAGAGATGCTGCGGGGATCATGCCCGCCGCGGTAACGGGCACCGGTTCCGACAGGGTGGCGGAAGCGAGGGCGGCTGACATGGGCATCTCCTTGGGCTGCGACGATCGTCTCTGTGGGCAGTGAAACGGCCAGGCGTCAGCCCAGCACAACGTCCACGCCAACCGGCTTCATGAAGGTGTTGGCCACGGGCGACCACTTCTTCACATGCTGGACCAGCTCATCCAGATCGGCCTTGGGCGCATCGGCATCCAGATCGACCTTGATCCGCACGGCATCGAAGCCGACCGGCTTGGGCGAGGTGTCGCCCGTGCCCCAGACGGCCGTGATGTTGATGTCGGCTTCCAGTTCCAGTTCGAGCTTGCGGATGGTGATGTTGCGCGCGACCGCGTTGGCATGGATGCCGACGGCGATGCACGAGCCCAGCGCGGCCAGCGAAGCCTCGGAAGGATTCGGCGCAGTGTCGTCGCCCAGCAGGCCCGGCGGCTCATCGACGATGTAGGGCGGCAGGTTGCGGATGTAGTTGAGGTGCCGGAAGCGGCCCTCGGCCACGGTCTTGCATTTCAGCGTCTTGATCGCCTTCGGGTTTTCCTTGCCCTTGGCGATCAGGTCCATCAGACCGTCCTTGTCGATCGGGGCGAGACAGCCGGTTATGGCGGTAGCGGGTACGGGATTGGCGCTCATTATCAGACTCCTTTCAGGGTGTTTGGTCTTGTGGCGCGGGGTTCATCCTTCCCTGGTCCAGCCGTAGCGCTTGATCAGGGTCAGACAGATCCAGTCGAGCAGGAAGCCGACCGCGCCGATCACCACCACGATGGCGGCAAGGCGGTCGTATTCCAGGGTGTCGCGGGCGTCATTGATCGCGTAGCCGAGGCCGCTTGTGACGCCGAGATATTCCGCCGGTACCAGCACCACCCAGGCGGTGCCGAGCGCGAGACGGATGCCGGTCAGCACGTCCTGCGCCGCCGCCGGCAAAATGATCTGCAGCAGCATCTGCCACGAGCGTGCGCCGAGATTGCGTGCCACCTTGAACCAGGCGGGGTCGATCTTGCGGATGCCGTTAGCGGTGGCAAAGGTGATCGGCCAGACGGCAGCGGCGAAGATCAGGAAGACGATGGCGCCTTCCCAGCTGGAAAAGCTCAGCACCGCAATCGGCATCCACGACAGCGGGCTGATCATGCGCAGGAACTGGAACGGCACATGGGTCAGGTTACGCAGAGCCGCAATACGCCCGATGGCGATGCCGACCGGCACGCCGATGGCAATCGCCCAGGCCATGCCGCCCAGGATGCGCAGCAGGCTGGGCTGCATGGTGGACCACAGACTGCCGCCGCTGATCAGCTTCCACAGGCTCTTGAAGGCCGGGCCGGGTGCGAAACCGGCGAAATTGGCAGTGGCCGGATTGCTGGCCACGATCCAGCCGCCAATCCACCACAGGCCAAGCAGCAAACCGATGCCCAGCGCCGCATTGCCCAGCGAGACAACCTGTCCCCGCATACCCGGTGATAGACGGGGCAGCTTCTTCGCAGCCGGCATATCGAGCGCCAGCGTCACAGCGCGATGACCTCCTCGCGGGTGAAGGGATCGGCGCCGGTCGGCACGGTCGGATCCTTGCGCCAGTCGGGGAACTTGGCCAGCGCCTTGCGGATGAAGCGGTCGTCGACCAGGTCCTTGGCGACGAAATCGGGATCGAGGCCGCCGAGGAAGGTGGTATCGCCCGACACCACGGTCTCGTTCATCGCCTTGACGATCAGCTTGGTGGCCGATGCATAGGGGAAACCGTTGAAGTCGATGCGGCCGTTCTTCCAGTCGGGATGCTTGATCGCCGGCGGCGTCGCATAGGTGCCGGTGTCGTAGAGCGTCATGGCACGCTCGACCACATCCTGCGGCACCGGCAGGTATTCCATGCCATCGCGCGACAGCAGCTTGGCGACTTCCTTCTTGTTGGCGCTGGCATAGACCTGCGCCTTCACGACTGCGTTCATCACCTTCTGCGTCCACTCCGACCGGTCTTTCGTGTCGGATTCATGCATGCAGACCACGCAGCAGGGGTGGTTCTTCCACATGTCACCGGTGAAGCGCAGCATCTTGGCGCCGGCGCGCAACTCGCCCAGGGCATTGAACGGCTCGGCGACGATGTAGGCATCGATCTTCTTGGCAGCCAAAGCCGGCGGCATGTCGGGCGGTGCCATGACCTGCAGGTTGCACTCATCGGCCGCCAGCGGCTGGCCCTGTTCCTTGATCACGGCTTTCACGCCATTTGCGCGCATGGCCATCTGCAGCACGATGTTGTGCATGGAATACCAATAGGGCACGGCGACCTGCTTGCCCTTCAGGTCGGCGAAGCTGTTGATGCCGGCATCCTTGCCGACCACGATGGCGGAGCCGTTGGTATGCGCCCAGCCCATGATCTTGACGGGGAACTTGTTGTTGTAGCGCATCCAGACCGGAATCGGCTTGAGGAAGTGCACCAGATTGAATTTCTGTGCGGCGAAGCTTTCCACCAGCGATGACCATGAGCGGATCAGCGTCGGCTTTTCAGCGACCAGCCCTTCCTCCTTGAAGAACCCCATGCCATGCGCCACCAGCAGTGCCGTGGCATCGGTGATCGGTAGATAGCCGATACGCACCACGTCATCCTTCGGCTGTGCGAAGGACAGGCCGGGCTTCAGTCCGCCCAGCATGGCCAGGCCGCCGGCCGCCATCAGGTCGAGATAGCCACGCCGCGTCAGGCCGCCTTTCGTGGCGGGGGCGCCATGGTCGATCAGGTTGCCGCTGTCACACTGCTCGCACATAGCTCACCTCGTTTCTGGTCTGGGAAAGGCCGATGTCGTTCTCGCCGCGCGGCAGATGTTCGCCGGTGCAGCCCTCGAAGAGTTTCAGCAGCCGGTCGCGTTCGGCCTGCACCGCCGGATCGCCACGATGGCGTTCCTCCGGCAGGTCTATGCGGGTGACGGCGGCGATGCAGCCCGGATTGGCCTGCATGACCAGGGCGCAATCAGCCATCAGCACGGCCTCGTCGATGTCGTGCGTCACCAGCACCAGGGTGATCTTGCGGTCACGACAGATGCGGCGCACATCGCGCTGCAGAGACGCGCGCGTGAAGGCATCCAGCGCCGAGAAGGGTTCGTCGAGCAGCAGCACATCGGGCTGCGTGGCCAGCGAGCGGGCCAATGCCACGCGCTGCTGCTGGCCGCCGGAAAGCTGCAGGGCCGGCGTGTCGTAATGCTCGCCCAGCTGCACCAGGTCGAGCAGCTCCTGCACTATGGCGCGACGTTCGGCCGGTTTCACGCCGGCGAATTTCAGACCCAGCGCCGCATTCTCGCCCACGCTCATCCACGGATAGAGCGACGGCGACTGGAACATCATGTTCCATTTCGGCGACGGGCCGCGCACGATCTCGCCGTCGATCAGCACCTGGCCCTCGGCGGGCTTGAGCAGGCCGGCGATGATGTGCAGCAGAGTGGATTTGCCGCAGCCCGAGCGGCCGATCAGCGCCACCGCCTCGCAGGGCTGGATTTCGGCCTCGATACCGCGCAGGGCCGGCTGGCCGCGGCGATACTGGTGGCCGATGCCCTGGATCTGGATATGCGCGCCCGGCTTATACATGGGCACCGGCTCCGGCGGGCTTGGCAGAATGGATGGACGGGCGAGTACGGCCATGTCGCAGGGACTCCGATAAACACACATTTGAGTGTGAATAAGTAGAGTACGCTTCATATGAACTGTGAATCCAATAGAACAACATTCTAGATTGTCCTTTCTGGATCGCTCGCCACAAGAATGATCGGTCTATCTAGAGCAAGCTTGATGCCAAGTGTGATTCGTCAATGAGTTAGCGATTTTCGTGGCAATGCGGCGGCCGAGTCTGACTGCAAAGCATGCAGCCCTGACAGGCAGAGGCCAGAATCTTGGGCAATTCCACAGTTCTCATTGTGACTATCCAGGGGGCCGGGGCTGACTTATACAAAGCCCCTAGACAGACCGATCCGTTCAGAGTCTTCTCAGAGCATCATGCAGACCCAGCCCGCCCCCGTAACCGAGACCGATGGCAATGCCCAGCCGACCGAACGTCTGCTGAGCACCGCCAAGCTGCTGTTCTGCCGCGATGGCATCCATGCCACCGGCATCGACCGCATCATCGCAGAATCCGGCGTGGCGCGGATGACACTGTATAACCGCTTCGGCTCGAAGGAAGGCCTGCTCTACGCCGTGCTGGAACGCGAAGGCGAAGAATGGCGCGACTGGTTCTTCGCCGCCGTCGAAGCCGCGGGCAACACGCCGGCGCAAAAGCTGAAAGCCGTGTTCCCGGTTTTACGCAGCTGGTTCGAGCGCGAGGATTATTTCGGCTGCGCTTTCATCAATGCCGTGGCCGAGCATGACAAGGGCGAGAGCAAGCTGCGCGGCCTGACGCTGCAGCATAAAGGCGCGGTGCTGGAGTTTTTCGGCCGCCTGGCGCGTGACGCCGGCATCAATGCCCCCGATGCGCTGGCGCATCAGATCGGCCTTCTGATGGATGGCGCGATTGTCGCCGCGATGGTGACGCGGCAGCCGGCGATGGCCGATCACGCCGCCACGGCGGCGGGCGCGATACTCGACGCGGCCCTGCCGAAAGCGGCCTAGGCCGCTTCCTTCAGCGCGGCGGCCGGATCGATACGGCCATCATAAAGCGCGCGACCCAGAATGGCGCCATCGATGGCGGCGCCATTAGCGGCCTCTTTCTTCAGCGCGATCACATCCTCGATCCCGGCCAGCCCCCCCGAAGCGATCACCGGGATCGGCACGGCACGCGCCATTGCCGCAGTGGCGGCGACATTCACACCTTTCAGCAGGCCGTCGCGGTCGATATCGGTGTAGACGATGGCGGCCACGCCGGCATCGACGAATTTCTTCGCCAAGTCGATAGCGTCCAGGTCGCTGGCCTCGGCCCAGCCTTCCACCGCCACGCGGCCCGACCGCGCATCGATGCCAACCACAACGCGCCCGGGCCAGCGTTTCGCTGCCGCCTTCACCAGATCGGGATTGCGCACGGCGATGGTGCCGAGGATCACGCGGGTGATGCCGGCATCGAGCCAGTTCTCGATGGTCGTTTCGTCGCGGATGCCGCCGCCGAGTTGGATCGGCAGCGTGACCGCCTTGCGGATTGCCTTCACGGCCTCGGCATTGGCTGGCTTTCCGGCGAAGGCGCCATCCAGATCGACGAGATGCAGATACCGAAAGCCCGCATCCTGCCACTGCTTCGCCTGGGCGGCCGGGTCGCGATTGAACACCGTGACGCGCGCCATGTCGCCCTGCTGCAGGCGGACACATTCGCCATTCTTGAGATCGATGGCGGGATAAAGATTGAGTGCGCTCATTCGGTGATCAGAGCCTTGGTATAGAAATAACCGTCGACATAAGCACCGTCCACATAGGCGTAACGCGGCTTGGTGCCCCAGCGTTTGTATCCGGCCTGCTCGCAGAGTTGGATCGCCGCCGTCTGGCTGGCGCGGAAATCGAGATCGATCTGGCGGAAACCAGCCTCGCGGGCAATATCCTCCAGCACGCGGATCAGCCCGCGCGCCAGGCCATGGCCCCGCGCCCAGGGCGCGATGAAGAAGGTGGTCAGCGTGGCGGAATGGGCCTGCGCCTCGTTGTTGGGGGGCGGGCGCAGCAACTGCGCCGAACCGACAATGGCGCCGTCCAGCCGCGCCACCAGCAGATCGCGCTGCGGCATCAGCAGCACGCCACGCCAATAGCTTTCCAGCACGCGGCGCGCCGGCACCTTCAACCAGCCGAAGCCATTGCCATCGATGATCGCCTTCTCGGCCGCCTCGCACAGTTCGTCGATCTCGTCGTCGCCCAGAGCGACCACCTTCTCGACCACTGCGTTTGGCTTGATCTGCTGCAGCTTCATGGTCATGGCGCGCTCTTCCTCGTACTTGCCGCTCATGGCCGCCACCGCAGGAAGTTCGCCAGCAGGCGCAGGCCTGTGGCCTGGCTTTTTTCGGGATGGAACTGCGTGCCCACCATGTTGTCGCGCCCGATGGCGGCCACCACCGCGCCGCCGTACTCGGCCTCGGCCAGCACCACTGCGGAATCGTTCGGCAGCAGGTGATAGCTGTGCACGAAGTACGCATGATCGCCGGTTTTGATGCCGGCCAGCACCGGATGCTGCGGCCGCAGCAGGCGCAGCTGGTTCCAGCCCATATGCGGCACTTTCAGCGCGGCATCCGAAGGCTTGAGCAATTCCACTGCACCGTCGATCCAGCCCAGCCCCTTATGCTCGCCATGTTCGCGGCCGACCGTGGCCATCAGCTGCATACCGACGCAGATGCCCAGGAACGGCTTGCCGCCCTTGATCACCTGCTCGTTCAGCGTCTCGATCATGTCCGGCAAGCTGCTCAGGCCGCGATAGCAGTCGGCGAAGGCGCCCACGCCGGGCAATACGATGGCATCGGCCGCCGCGACCGTTTTTGTATCGGCGGTGACGGCAAGGTCGAGCGCGATGCCGTTTTCATCGGCGGCGCGCTGGATCGCCTTGGCCGCCGACCGCAGATTGCCCGAGCCGTAATCGATCAGGGACAGCTTCATCACACCAGCCTCGGGAATGCGTCGGTCTGCTGCTGCGGCAGCAGGATACGAACCGGTGCGGTTGCCGCACCGGTCTGTGTCGGCGTGACGGGCGCCGCGCGGCCGCGGATATAACGCTCCTCGGCCTCGGCGGCATCCTCGGCGCGCTGCACATCCACAAAGCGCCAGCCCCGGCGGGTCAAGGTCCAGCGCCGGTAATCCGCCGCCATGGCGCCGATCAGGAAACTCAGCCCCAGCGCCAGCACGGTTGCGGCCGGTTCGGCGATGTCGCCGAGTTCCAGAGCGACGCCCCAAAGCATGCTGAGCAGCAGGTAGCCGATCAAGCCAAGCCAGAGGCGATGGCGCAGCAGCCAGAGCGGCGGCATGATCGCCGCCCACCAGGAAAAGCCGCTGGCCACGGCCACGACCTGCGGATCGCCGCCGGTTGGGCCGGGGCGCTCATGCAAGGTGAAAAAACGCATGATTGCCCCGCTTTACAGCGTGCCTTTGGTGGACGGCACCGCATGCGGACTGCGCGGATCCACCGTGAAGGCGGCGCGCAGGGCACGGGCGAGGCCCTTGTAGCAGGTCTCGACGATATGGTGGTTGTTCTCGCCGTACAGATTCTCGACATGCAGGGTGATGCCGGCATTCTGCGCGAAGGCCTGGAACCATTCCTTGAACAATTCGGTATCCATGTCGCCCAGCTTCGGCCGGGTGAAATTCACCTTCCAGATCAGGTACGGACGGTTCGACACGTCGAGCGCGACGCGGGTGAGCGTCTCGTCCATCGGGATCAGGGCATCGCCGTAACGTTGGATGCCGGCGCGTTCGCCCAGGGCTTTGGCGACGGCCTGCCCGATGGCGATGCCGGTATCCTCGGTTAGGTGATGGAAATCGATATGAATGTCGCCCTTAGCCTTCACATCGAGGTCGATCAGGCTGTGGCGGGAGAGTTGCTCCAGCATATGGTCGAGGAAACCGACGCCGGTGGAGATGTTGTAAACACCGGTCCCATCGAGATCGAGCTTGACCGCGATCTCGGTTTCCTTGGTTTTCCGGGCAATGCTGGCCTGGCGTGCGGCCATGGGGCACTCTCCTTGCACTGATACGGCAACGACAGCAACGCGCGTCAACCAGGCGGGATCGGACCTGATGCAGGCCGGCAAACGCGGACGGGCGCGGTATAGCAGGAACCGGCGGGGGTGGCTAGGCAGCTTTGCCCGGGGAAGGGCCTGGAACCGCGGCCTAACCCGCGAACTGCTTCAGACCGGCACGGCTTCAGGCGGCCGCCATTCCGCGGGGGGATCCGGCGCCACATGCTGGGCGGCCATTTCGGCCAGGGCACTCCGGTATTCTGATAGCCAGGCGCCCAGCGTGGCCACCTCGTGGACCGGATTCCCCCGCAATCGGCGTTCCATGGCATCCAGGTCCTGCACCAGCGGGCGCAGCAGACCAAGCTTGATCACCGGCGACAACTCGACCAGGCAGCCTATCGGCAGGCCAGCGATCATGCGGTTGAAAACGCGGGTCAGGCGTTCACCGCGACTTTCCATCGGCCTGCCATCGGGCAGGCGGCTGTCGCCGCGCAACACGGCCAGGCATTGCTGCAGGTTCTGTAGGGTCACGAGCCACTGGCCGGTGCGACCGGGATTATCGACCAGATCCGGCGGCAGGGGCGTTGCCTGCAGCAGCGCGAGAACGCGGCGAAGCCGTTCTGCCACGGTTTCGGCGTCAGCCGTCATGCCGTCTCTCGCCGGACTGCTGCTGGGCAGGAGTGGGGCGCGAGGCAGGTGGGACAAGAATGAGGGAAAAGTTTCCTTGATTCACCGGAGCCATTAACCGTTCAGCTCGATAGCGGCTCCTCAGTCTACTGAGGTTGCCACTACCCGATATGCGAGCAAAAAGTCCTTTGTTTACAGACCGCCGGACTCGCTTAACGAGTCCAGACTAGTGGCATTGCTCTTTTTTGGCGAGTGAAAAACAGAAAAAATACCGCTTTTCTGATAGGTCGCTGATTGCACCTGTATTCAGCGGAAAGAATTAAACTAGAACTCGATAAAGATCAATTCTTCTGCGTTTACCATGTCTTAGACGATAGTACGGGGTATCCGGCCCGTTTCCCGGATCATTCGGGGAAATGGCGGCGGCGGCCGGCAACAGCAATCCATCCCGCTGGCCGGCGCGCTCCGCAGGCACGCCGGCCCATAATAGGTCTGTCGGTCAGGCGATGCGGAAGCGGGCCAGCAGCCCGGCCAGGGCGTCGGACTGGTTGGCCAGCGTCTGCGCCGAGGCATTGGTCTGCTCGACCAGAGCGCCGTTGCGCTGGGTCATCTCGTCCATGTTGACCACGGCGCCGTTCACCTCTTCCAGGCCGCGCGCCTGTTCGGCGGATGCCGCCGCGATCTCGGCCACGATGTCGCTCACCTTCTTCACCGCGCTGACGATCTCGGTCAGCGAGGCACCGGCCTGGTTCACGAGCGACGCGCCTGACCGCACCTGCGCGTTGGATTCCGCAATCAGTGTCTTGATGTCCTTACTGGCATTGGCGCTGCGTTGTGCCAGCGCACGCACTTCCTGAGCGACAACAGCGAAACCCTTGCCGGCCTCTCCCGCGCGCGCGGCCTCCACGCTTGCGTTCAGTGCCAGCAGGTTGGTCTGGAAGGCGATCTCGTCGATCAGCGACACGATATCGACAATCTTCTGCGAGCTGGCTTCGATCTGGCCCATAGCCGTCACTGCCTGCTGCACGATTGTGCCGCCCGACGCAGCGGTGTCGCGCGCCACTGTCGCCAGCTGGTTAGCGGCCTGGGCGTTGTCAGCATTCTGCTTCACCGTCGCCGTCACCTCGTGCATCGAGGCCGCCGTCTGCTCCAGTGCCGCCGCCTGGCTTTCCGTACGCTGCGCCAGGTCCTGGCTGCCGGTCGATATCTCGGCCGAGGCATCGCGCACCGCATTGGCATTCTCGGCGATGTGCTTCATCGCCTCGGCCAGCGTATTGCCCGCCATGTTCACGTCGCCCTGCAGCTTGGCGAACACGCCATGATATTCGCCCTCGACGCGCCGCGTCAGGTCGCCAGCGGCAAGGCCCGACAGGACGCCGCCGACAGCATCGATCGCACCGCCGATGGCATCGAGCAGGCAATTGACGCCATCGCCCAGGCGTACGGCCACGCCGTTGAGCGGGGCGGTATCGATGCGCTGGGCCAGATCGCCATTGGCCGCGGCCGCGACGATTTCGCCGACGGCATGATCCAGCAATTCATCCTGTTCGGCACGTCTGCGTTCGGCCGCCTGACGCTCGGCCTCCACGGCATCGCGCAGGCGCCGGTTTTCCTCGCCATTTTGCTTGAATACGGCCACCGCCGCAGCCATACGGCCGATCTCGTCGCCGCGTGCCAGCCCGGGCACGCTGATCCCGTAATCGCCCCGGGCCAGAACGGTCATGGCTTCGGTCAGCGCCGCGATCGGGTTGGCAATGCCCCGGCCGATCAGCCATGCGAACAGCAGGCCCACGGCAAAGGCGACCAGCGACACCACCAGCACGGCGATGGACGTGGCGGCAAAGGCGGCGGTGGCGGCTTCGCGTTCGGAGACCAGCATGGCCGTCTGGCCGGTCCTGATCTTCTCCAGCCGCTCGGTGATCTGGGCGATATCGGCTTCCATCTCCTGATAGATCAGACGGTTGATATCGCCGGCCGCCGTGGCTGCATTGAGGATGCCGGCCTCGTATTGCTTGGCGAACAATTCCGCGTCGGCCGCCAGCTTGGCCTGCTCCTCGTTGTCGAGCTGGTTCTTCAGGTCGGTGATCATGTCGACGAAGACGCCGACCTTGCCGCGCGCCTCGGCGGCCATGGCCATGTCGCCCTGACCGACGAAGCGTGTTGCGGCGATACGAATCTCGGAAAACGCATCCAGCACCAGTCCGGCTTCGGTGGCGGTGGCGAGCTTGTTCTGGCGGATCGCCGCGCGCACGAGCTGCATCAGGCTTTCGCGCGCGCGCGGACCATAGACCTCAAGCTGGCTGCCGTTGATCTCTTTCAGCATGTTGCGCGCATCGAGCGCCAGGGCGAGATTGCCGAATACTTTCTTCAGCAGCGGCTCGATCTCGCCGAACAGCGCCTTGCGCTGCGGATCGCGCGCCGTTCCCAGCATGCCGGCCAGGCTTTCCGTCATTTTCGGTTCCAGTCGGCGCGTGCCCAGCAGGCCGCGCGGGTCATCGCGCTCGATGAACAGCAGCAGGTTGCGGCGCAGGTCGATCAGATCGCGTTCGAATTCCTGCAGGTGTTGGCTATTGGTGGCGACACGGTCATAGGTGGAGAAGGCATCGCCGCCACGTTGCACGCCGATGATCGCCGCCGCCGCCACAACGGCCAGCAGCGCCAAGGCAATGGCAAAGCCGATGCCGATGCGCAGACGGATGCCCAGGCGCGCCATGGGCCCGGACCGGCCATCGACCGGAGGCATATCCTTTCCGGGCACAACGTTGGCGGGATCGGCAGACGGGCTGCCGGCAGGGGAAAACGAAACAGTCATGGGAATCTCCACGAACATCCGGCGGCCGGGCCGACGGATCATGCGATCAGGCAGGGATCAGAACAGGAGGGAATGGCAGCGGCGCGAAACAATCCCGGTCATGACGACGGGAAGGGCAAGCGGCAAAACATCACGCATGAACGGCTCCTGGACACCGGGTGCCGGCCATAGGGCCGGGCGTAGCGACATTGCGCCCTGATCGGTGTTTCCTCCTGATTGCTCTACCCTCGCGATAGGCTGAGCCGCGGTCAAGAGACCGGATGGGGGTAATGGGTTATCAAAATTTTACACCCGCAGGCATCGCCGTCCCGTCTATGCACCACCGGGACCACGCCATGGTTGTTCCCCGCCTAACCCATTCTCGTTGCAGGAGGATTCCCGCCGGGCCAATATTGTATAAGTACCGGAAATATCCCCGATTTTGGAGCAAGCCTAAAGTTGCAACCGGGTAGCAGGCGCGCCCGACTGGTGGTAAAAACACTACATCAAACGGATGTACTGACTCACTTTGGATGGAGAAGTCGATGCGTAAACCGAACCCTTACGACGCGCATGTCGGGGCCCGGCTGCGCGCTTGCCGCACCCTGGCGGGATTCAGCCAGGAACGGCTCGGCGCCTCGGTTGGATTGAGCTTTCAGCAGATCCAGAAATACGAAAAGGGCCTGAACCGCATCGGCGCCAGCCGGTTGCAGCAGTTCGCCCAGATTCTGAATGTGCCGCCATCCTATTTCTTCGAGGACATGCCCGGCATCGAACAGCAGCCCACCGCCCGCCCCGAGCATGCGGTGGTGTCCGAGATCGAGCAGGACAAGAGCCCGGTTTCGCGGCGTCAGGCGCTCGAGCTGGTGCGCAATTTCGGCAAGATCACCGATCCGATGGTGCGCGACCGGATTTTCCAGTTAATCAAGGCTGCGGCTGCCTCCTATAGCGGCAAGCCCGAAGGCGAAGACGAACAGCCGGAGACGGTGCAGTCCTGATCCTACGCGCGCCGCCGCACGGCGCAGTCATTCGCTGACATTCAAAACCGGGCCGGCAACGGCCCGGTTTTTTGTGCACTGCATCGGTACTACCACAACCTGCAACACGCATTGCCCCTGCCCGACTAACCATAAGTGTGTAGACTCGCCGCCGTTACCACCCTGCAACGGAGGCATGCATGTCTATCCACTACCCTCGTCTTGGTCAGAAATCCCGGCGTCTTCTCGACCAGATCACTCTCAACCATGGCCCGCGCGAGCAGCTCGGCCATTTCTTCCTCGCCGCCGACAAGGCCGCGCGCGACCGCGGCATTACCCTGGAACTCAGCACCGATTTTGAGTTATTGCGCGAAGTCAATCGCATGAACCTCAAACACTGGTACGGCCTGCCGCCGACTTTCGACTCTCATTACAGCGGCATTGATGCGAGCAAGGGCTTCTGGCTGATCGGTCGTAATGACGATGGCGAAATCATCAGCACCCAAGCCGCTCATATGTTCGATCTGAGTGACAGTAATCTGGGCGAAGCGATCGAAAGCCTGAAGCTGTTCTATGCGGATCCGGCCAGCATGCGCCATGACGGCGAAAGCTGCACCATCAATGCACCCAGTGCGACTCAGATCAAAGGCCGCGTCGTGTATTCAGGTTGCACCTGGATTCATCCGGATTACCGGCGACGCCACATGGCCGTTATTCTGCCGCGCATTTCACGGGCATTGGCCTATACGAAATGGGATGCCGATTACACGATCAGCTTTGTCAGCACCAAGCTGGTCGAAATGGGCGTCGCTGCTGCTTATGGTTATCAGCGTGTTGAGCCTGCCATGGATTGGTATAATTCGCCGGTTGGGCCGCATTACCAAGGTACGCTGGTGTGGATGCCCCAGGCCGAAATGCTGACTGACATGGCGCGCTTCGATGCGCTACTGGAAGAAGCGGAAGAAAAGCAGCATCGCAAACCGGACACTGCCGAGCAGCGGCCGGTTACGAATTGAATTTTGCTTAAGCGGAGGGCATCTCGACACCCAATGGTATCGAGATTGTCGCATTGACCAGTGAACTGCCGGTGATGAGTCGCCTGCCGTCCGGCGTGCGCCAGCGCAAAATAACGCGCTGGTAGCGCCGACGGCGGGGATCATGGCCGTCTTGCTCGATGATGGCATCGACATCGTCGAGCACGGGATCACCGGTCATCAAGCAATTCTTGTAGATGCTCTCGATCCAACGCCCATAGGCCTTATCCGGCTGATCGGTCATCAGGCGACCTATGCAGCTTTGAAAAGAGAAATCATCGTAAACGGTGAAGCCGGCACCACTGGTATTTACATACAGATTGCCGTCATTGCCGGGCTCGACATGAACCGTTCTATTGATAAGTCCGGTCTGTTTCAGATAGCGCTCGACTGGCGGAGTATACTGACCATCAACAAACCGCCAGAGTTCAAACAGGCCTGCAAGGTCGCGATGGGTGTGGTGCGCCCAGTCGCGTGGTTCATGCGGCTTGCGGATGAACAGATCGCGCATGCGCGGCTCGCGCAGGAACGCAAGCTCATCCATGCGCGCCAGCAGCGGCTCGGCATCTACATAGGCTTCCTCGAGCCAGCCGCTGGCGAAATAGACCAGGCCGACCGGCTTGTCCTTCACCGCCTTGCGCAGATAGGGCTTGAGCGAGTCGAGGCAGAAGCGGCTGAGCATGCCGGCACGGAACTGCAGGAAGGTGACATTCGGCTGAACCAGCAGCCAGACATAGCCGAGATTGCGCGCGGCATAAGACGGCATGTCGAAATCGGGATCGGGATAACCGAGGCGCTCGGCCAAGTTCGCCGACGGCCAGCGCCACCAGTTTCCGTTTGGATCAATGAGATAATTCATCCATTCCCCCCGACCGCGACCATCGGTCGATGTGGATAAAATTCTAGGATAGGGCCGGACAGGAGTCGAGGGGGCGACCTACACCCGTACTCGCCTCTCCACCAAAGCAGCATAGACCGCCGGTTGTAGGCCTGGATCACGGCCACGGGCGGCAATATCGGGCGGCTTGCATGCACGGGCATGCCTCCCTACATGATAGGACATTCCAATGCTTGAGGTTTTCCCGTCATGAGCAGCAGCGACGACCGCGTGCCGACCTGGCATGGCACCACCATCCTTGCCGTTCGCAAGGGCAGCCAGGTGGTTCTGGCCGGCGATGGCCAGGTCAGTCTGGGCCAGACCGTGATCAAGTCGAATGCCCGCAAGGTGCGCCGCATCGGCGACGGTTCGATCCTGGCCGGTTTCGCCGGCGCCACCGCGGATGCCTTCACGCTGTTTGAGCGGCTGGAAGCCAAGCTGGAGCGCCATCCCGGCCAGCTCGCCCGGGCCTGCGTCGAGCTGGCCAAGGACTGGCGCACCGACCGCTACCTGCGGCGGCTGGAAGCCATGATGGCGGTGGCCGACAAATCGGTGTCGCTGGTGCTGACCGGCACGGGCGACGTGCTGGAACCCGAGGACGGGCTGATCGGTATCGGCTCGGGCGGCAACTATGCGCTGGCCGCCGCCCGCGCACTGATCGACCGTCCCGACATGGACGCCGAACAGATCGCAAAACGCAGCCTGGAAATCGCCGCCGACATCTGCGTCTACACCAACCGCAACATCATCATCGAAACCCTGTCATGACCTCGTTCTCACCGCGCGAAATCGTTTCCGAACTCGACCGCTACATCGTCGGCCAGCACGAGGCCAAGAAGGCCGTGGCCGTAGCCCTGCGCAACCGCTGGCGCCGCCAGCAGCTGCCCGATGCTTTGCGCGACGAGGTACTGCCGAAGAATATCCTGATGATCGGACCAACCGGCGTGGGCAAGACCGAGATTTCGCGCCGCCTCGCCAAGCTGGCCAACGCACCCTTCCTGAAGGTGGAAGCCACCAAGTTCACCGAGGTGGGTTATGTCGGCCGCGACGTCGAGCAGATCGTGCGCGACCTGCTGGACAGCGCCGTGACCATGACGCGCGAACGCAAGCGCAAGGACGTGGCGGCGCGCGCCGAACTGGCGGCGGAAGAACGCCTGCTCGATGCCCTGGTGGGTGACAAGGCCAGCGTCGAGACGCGGCAGAAGTTCCGCAAGATGCTGCGCGAGGGCGAGCTGGACAAACGCGAGATCGAGATCGAGCTGAAGGATGCCGGCAGCAGTGGTATGCCGATGTTCGAAATCCCCGGCATGCCGGGCGCCCAGATGGGCATGGCCAACCTGCAGGACATGCTGGGCAAGGCCTTTGGCGGCCTGCGCGGAAAACCGCGCAAGACCAGTGTGGGCGAGGCGATGAAAGCCCTGATCCAGGAGGAAAGCGACAAGCTGCTGGACCAGGACAACCTGGTGAAGGAAGCCATCACCTCGGTAGAGCAGAATGGCATCGTCTTCATCGACGAGATCGACAAGATCTGCGCCCGCAGCGAATACCGCGGCGGCGGCGACGTGTCGCGCGAGGGCGTGCAGCGCGACCTGCTGCCGCTGATTGAGGGCACCGTCGTCAACACCAAGCACGGCACGGTGAAGACCGACCATATCCTGTTCATCGCTTCGGGCGCCTTCTCGGTGGCCAAGCCGAGCGACCTGCTGCCCGAACTGCAGGGCCGCCTGCCGATCCGCGTCGAGCTGAAAGGCCTGACGCGCGAGGATTTCAAGCGCATCCTGACCGAACCCGAGGCGAGTCTGCTGAAGCAGTATGTCGCCCTGATGGGCACCGAACAGGTGACGCTGAATTTCACCGACGATTCCATCGATGCGCTGGCGCAGATCGCAGCCGAGGTGAACGAGGGTGTGGAGAATATCGGCGCCCGCCGCCTGCACACCATCCTGGAACGCGTGCTGGAAGAGATCAGCTACACCGCGACCGACCATTCCGGCCAGACGGTGACCATCGACGCGGCCTATGTGCAGGCCCGCATCGGCGACCTGGCGAAAAACGCCGACCTGAGCAAGTTCATCCTGTAAACCCGGCTTGACCGGCGCGCTCTGCCGTCGTCTGCTGGCGCAGAGACGGGAGGACAAAACGATGAGTGATCTTTCAGGACGCGTGGCGCTGATCACCGGCGCTTCCAGCGGCATCGGCGCCGCCACCGCGAAGCTGCTGGCAGCGCGCGGCTGCCACATCGCCATCAATTTCTCGAAAAGCCGGGCGGCGGCCGAAGGTGTTGCCGCCGAATGCCGCAAGTGTGACGTCGATACCCTGCTGGTGCAGGGCGACGTGGCCAGCGACACCGATTGTCGCCGCATCGTCGATGAAGCGGTGAGTCATTTCGGCCACCTGGATTACCTGGTCAACAATGCCGGCACGACGAAATTCGTCGCCCATAAGGACCTGGCCGGGCTGTCGGCGCAGGATTTCCACGACATCTATGCCGTCAACACCATCGGCCCCTATCAGATGGTGCGCGCGGCCGAGCCTTATCTGCGGGCCACAAAGGGCGCCGTCGTCAATGTTTCGTCGATTGCCGGCGTGGTCGCCGTCGGTTCGTCGCTGGCCTATGTGGCGTCCAAGGCGGCGCTGAACGGCCTGACGCTGGGCCTGGCCCGCGTGCTGGCGCCTGAAGTGCGCATCAACAGCGTCTGCCCTGGCTTCGTCGAGGGCGAGTGGCTGAAGCAGGGCATGGGCGAGACGGCCTACGAGGCGCTGCGGACGGGCTGGGCCGCGATGGCGCCGCTGGGCCGCACCAACACCGCCGCCGACATCGCCGAGAACATCGCCTTCTTCCTGACCTCGGCGCCGAACATCACCGGCGAGACGCTGATGATCGATGCCGGCATGCGGCTGGCGGCGCCGCGCCCACCGGCGGGACGCTGACACAGGGTATCTTCAGGGCCTCAGCCGCGCAGCAGCTTGAGCATCTGTTCCAGCTTGGCATCGTCCAGCTTGTCGATGCGCCGGCCCAGTTCGTTGGCCAGCAGCGTCGCCCGCGGGCTCAGGCCCGCCGTGTCGATGGTGACGCGAGGATGCGACATCTTGGCCAGCTCGGCCAGTTCCTCGGCATCGTCCCAGATGATGTTGAGATAGCCGCAGATGCGTTGCAGCAGCAGCCAGCTTGGCCGGCCGCGATGGCCGTGTTCCAGTGCCGAGAGATAGGCCGCCGAAACACCGAGGTCTTCCGCCATCTGCTTGAGCGAGATGCCACGGGCCTGGCGCAGGCTGCGGATGCGGGCGCCGAACGGCGTCATCCCGGCAAATCCCGTATGCGCAGGGCGCCCGACATACTGTCTTCGCATTGCCCGATCATGGAACGCATCCTAGTATCATGGCGTGTTACCGCGCCATATCCTTGGCGGCATCCTGTTGCGGATCGTTCGCCGGACCTGCCTCCATGCCGCCCTCATTCTGGCGGGCGGACTTGCCGTGGCCTCGGCGCATGCGCAGCAGGCCGGTCGCAGCGCGCTGGAAATCGGTCTGCGCCCGGTAGCGCCCTACGTAATCCAGAAACCGGACGGCAGTCTGGGCGGCCTGGAATACGAACTGATCACTGCAGCCATGCAGGCCGGCGGATTAGATTTCCATGCCGAACTGGTGCCGTTCGGCCGGCTGGCCGAGGATTTCCGCCATGGCATGTTCGACGGCATCGCGCCGGCCAATGCTGCCATGGGCCTGCCTGGCTGCCTGACACGCACCCTACTAGTCTACCGGAATACCGCCTTCGCCCTGTCGGGTCGAAATCTGCCGCTGCAAGCCGTGGCGGACCTGGCGGGCTATGACGTGATGGCCTTCCAGAATGCCCATCGCATCCTGGGCGGGGCCATAGCCGATGTGCAGGCACGCAATCCGCGTTACCGTGAAGTGGCCAATCAGATGTTGCAGGTGCGCGCGCTGTTCAGCAACCGCACCGATGTGGTCATCATGGATCGCCGCATCTTCCGCCACCTGATGCACAGCCCGGAGACCGGCGTGGATACCAGTGCCGCGCTGCAGGAATTCGCCCTGTTCCCGCCGACTGAATACAGCGTCGCTTTCCGCCGGGCCGAGCTCTGCGCGGCTTTCGACCGAGGCCTGGAAAACATTCGGCGCAATGGCAGCTACGACCAGATTCTGCGCCGCTGGGATAACGGGCCGCAGGCCCAGAACGGCGCGATCCGCAGCCCAGGTTGATAGATCAGGCTGTCGCCAGACCGGCCAACGCCTGCTGCTGAATTTCCACCGCGCGCGGATAACACAGGTTCCGCCATGCGTCGTTGTCGGGATAGAAGGCGGCACGGATCTGCGCCTTGATCTGCTGGCCCAGCGGCGAGAACACATCGCCGCGCAGATGGAGCCAGTTATCGGCGATCACCGACAGCCGCACCTCTTCCGAACTGAGCGTGCCGACTTCGATATTCAGCGCTACCGTCACCGCCTGCGGACAGAAGCGCACCAGGCCCATGCGCAGGTTGCCCTCGATGACAGGAGAATCCGACTGGCCCAGAGCCGGCGAAGTAACGGCATCGCCGAACCAGCGCCGCGCCAGGGCCAGCGGCTCGGAGTCCGGCGCATGGCGGCAGATCATCTCCGAATAGCCGAAGGGCCCGAGGCCGGTATGGAAATCCAGCACACAGATGCGTTTTGCGGATTGCAGGTATTTGTCGGCGATGGCCCTCATCGTGCGGTGCGACCAGCAGGGCTGCGTGCCGCCATAGAAGATACCATCCTTGTGGCTGTGCTGGCCGCCGACGATGGCGGCCGTGGCCACTTTCGCGCCGACCCGGTCGTAATAGGCAGCGATCTTCTGCCGGATATCGGCAGCGGCCGCATCGTTCCACTGTTCCGGCACCAGCCAGGCATGCACCTCGGCATAGGCCGGATTGGCCGGCGGCGCCTTGCTGTCGAAATCGATGAAGTTGCGGTTGATGTCCATGTTGTCTTCGTTCACCCGCCGGCCCCAGGAGAAGCCATAGGGGTTGCTGCCATGGATCAGCAGCAAAGCGGTATCGGCTGGCAGCCTTGCCGCATGGCCTTCGTTCAACCAGCCGACTTGGCAGCCAGAACCGTAATACCCCTCGATGCCATGGGTGCCCGACACGGTGACCAGCACAGAGCGCGCATCCCTCGGCCCGATCCAGGCCACATCGGTGAACAGATCCTCGCCGGCAATGCCTTTCAGCGGATGCGGGATGCTTTCGATCGTCGCACCGGCGGTCTGCGCGGCAGTAAGAAATTTTTTTCGTGCGGTAGCGTAATCGGGGGAGAAATGATTGTGAATCGACATGGGGACCTTCTAGGACGACAAGCTGCAAAGACTTTCCGCCGCATATGGCGGCTTGGCAAGCATGACGGCGTTTGGTCCGGATTGGCTCAGCGTTTCGAAGCCATTTCTTCGCGATGGCGGCGCAGC
This sequence comes from Ferrovibrio sp., assembly GCF_046297595.1. Lineage (GTDB taxonomy): Bacteria > Pseudomonadota > Alphaproteobacteria > Ferrovibrionales > Ferrovibrionaceae > Ferrovibrio. The sequence continues at coordinate 224,456 of NZ_JBKBHT010000002.1, read as the reverse complement.
AGCACGTAGAAAGCGCCGCTGCCGCCCATTTCGGGCCGCGCCGGCGTGACGCCCAGCACCTCGTCGCGCCACGGGCCGCGTTTCAGATAGTCCGGCAGCCAGGCGCGCAACACACCGCGCCGATGCAGCGCGCCGGGCTCGCTGCCGCTTAGGCCCTTGCCGGTGATCACCAGCAGGCAGCGCTTCTGCTGGGCGATGCAGTCGCGGATCAGACGGCTGAGGGCGCGTTCGGCATTGGCGAGCGTCAGGCCATGCAGGTCGATACGGGCCTCAATGGGCAGCTCGCCGCGCTGGAAACGCTGCTTCAGGCGCTTGTCCATCTGCGGCGGCGGTTTTTCACTGTGACGGCCATGAGGCAGCGGCGCTTTCTGCCGCGCCTCGGCCTTGGCCATGGCCGCATTGCCCGGGCCTTCCGGCCGGAACAGTTTCGGCAGTGGCGCCAGCGGCTCGGGCACCACGTTCTTTTTCAGCGGGCGCGCGGAAGCGGCCACCTGGTGCCAGACCTCGTGGTCCGGCACCAGGGGAGCGGGTTTAACCTTGCTGCGTTTCGGCGCCATCGTCGATGAGTACGATATGCAGGCGCCGCGGTCCATGGGCGCCCAGCACCGGCACGCCCTCGATATCGGCGGTGCGCGACGGACCCGTGACGAAATTCACCGTGCGCGGCCAGTTCTCGACACTTCCAAGTCTGTCACGCAAGCGCTGGAAGGCCTCTTCCATCGTGCCGGTCACCTGGCTGGTTTTCAGCACCACGATGTGATGGTCGGGCACAAAATGCAGGGTGGTGGGCGTGGTGCTGGAGGAGTGCAGCATCAGCGTGCCGGTTTCGGCGATGGCGGCAAAAGCCGGCGTCACGCTGACCAGATCCTGGCTGCGGCCGCCGCCATACTCCACCTGCAGCATCGGCCGCTGGTCCCATGGCAAGTTTTGCAGCAGCGGATCGGGCGAGACGCGCAGCCGCGATGGCAGGTTATGGCGCGCCAGATAGTCGCTGATTTTTTCCGGCGCCTGGGAAGCGGAAGCGATGCGGTCGACCGTGACGGTCAGTGCCTCCACCTTGGCGGTGAACAAGGCCACCTGGTCGGCATGGGGCTTCTGCGCCCGCTGCGGCAGCAGGTTGCGCGGATGGCTGGCAATGCGGTCTGCCACGGCACGCGGCCGGGCCGGATCGTCGGCCGTTTCCTTCAGGCCGGCGCGAAGGGTGGCGAAGATACGCTCGCGGCTGCTGCTCATGATGCTTTCCGCTTTTTGTATTGAGCCATGAAGGTCTCGCCCGATTGCGGCGCCGGCAGGTCGCGGCCATCGGTCCAGCCCGAAGCCAGCGGCAGGGATCGGAATCGGCCCTTGCCTTTGCCGAACATATGCAGTGCTGCGATGGCAACGCGGGTGCCAAGGCGATAGAGCCATGGCGTCTTCGCGGCGAAGGCCCAGGCCTCGATGCCCCAGCGCTGCAGCGGCGGGGTGATCTGTTTTTCATGCGCCTGTTCGCGCCACCAGCGCATAATGTCGGGCAGCGGGATGCGCATCGGGCAGACTTCCTCGCATTTGCCGCAGAAAGTGGAAGCGTTGGGCAGATGCCGCGCCGCTTCCAGGCCGATCATATGCGGATCGAGCGCGGCGCCGATCGGGCCCGGATAGACCCAGCCATAGGCATGGCCGCCGACCGAGCGGTAGACCGGACAGTTGTTCATGCAGGCGCCGCAGCGGATGCAGCGCATCAGCGGCTGCAGTTCGGTGCCCAGCATTTCACTGCGGCCGTTATCGACCAGCACGACATGGAATTCCTCGGGCCCGCCCACATCCTCGGGCCGTTTCGGGCCGCAGGACAAAGTCGTGTAGCAGCTCATCTCCTGCCCCGTCGCCGAGCGGGCCAGCACGCGCAATATGGTGGAGAGGTCTTCCAGATTGGGGATCACCTTCTCGATGCTGGAGACCACGATATGCATCTTGGGCAATGACTGCGTCAGGTCGCCGTTGCCTTCGTTGGTGACGATCACCGTGGCGCCGGTTTCCGCGATGAGGAAATTGGCGCCGGTGATGCCGACATCGGCCTGGAAATAACGGTCGCGCAGAACCACCCGCGCCTCGGTGACCAGAACCTGCGGTTCGGTCGACCGCGTGCCGGCCTTTTTGCCATGCAGTTCGTAATCGGGGTGATGTTCTTCGAACAGTTCAGCGACCTGTTCGCGCGTCTTGTGCAGGGCCGGACCGATGATGTGGCTGGGCGGTTCATGGGCAAGCTGGATGATGTATTCGCCCAGGTCGGTTTCCACCGGCTGGATGCCGTGTTCGAGCAGAAAATCGTTCAGGCCGATTTCCTCGCTCACCATCGACTTGCCCTTGGTGACGGTCTTGGCGTTGCGCGACTGGCACAGACTCAGGATCGTCTCGCGCGCCTCGCGCGGCGTGCGGCACCAATGCACCCTGCCGCCGCGCGCCGTCACCTGCTGCTCGAATTTCTCCAGATAGAGATCGATATGCTGCAGGACGTGGTTTTTGATCTTCACGCCCTCGTCGCGCAAAGCCTCGAATTCCGGCAATTCACGCGCGGTCTCCACGCGGCGGCTGGCCATCGGCCCGCCGATGATGTCCATCGCCTTGCGCAGGTTGGGGTCGCGCAAAGCCTTGGATGCGTTGGCCTCGAAATCCTGGGCGGTGATCGGCATGGTCATGGCATCGCCCTCACTTGCTCTCGCCAATGGCTGGCGTATCGGTCATGCCGGCCAGAACCTCGGCCACATGGCGCACCTGTACGCGGCTGCCTTCACGCTGCAGCTTGCCGGCCATGTTGAGCAGGCAGCCCATGTCGCCGGCCAGCAGCAGGTCGGCCCCGGTGCCATTGATGTCGGCGGTCTTGCGGCCGACGATGTCGGTGGAAACCTCGCCGTACTTGACGCAGAAGGTGCCGCCGAAACCGCAGCAGGTTTCCGGCGTCTGCATTTCCACCAGCTCCAGCCCCTCCACGCTCTGCAGCAATTGCCGTGGCTGCTGCTTCACGCCCAGTTCACGCAGGCCTGAGCAGGAATCGTGATAGGTGATCTTCGCATCCAGCTTCGCCGCCACGCCGGCCTGCTTCAGTACATCGACCAGGAAAGATGTGAGCTCGAAGGTTTTCGCCGACAGTGAAGCGGCGCGACTTTGCCATTCGGGTTCGGCGGCAAACAGGGCCGGATAATGATCCCTGATCATGCCGCCGCAGGAGCCCGATGGCGCAACCACATAATCATAAGACTCAAAAGCGGCGATCACCTGCTTGGCGATGGCGGCGGTATCCTTGCGGTCGCCCGAATTATAGGCCGGCTGGCCGCAGCAGACCTGCGCCTCGGGCACCTCGACGCTGCAGCCGGCATCTTCCAGCAGCTTGATCGTGGCGAAGCCGACGCTGGGCCGGAACAGGTCGACCAGGCAGGTGACGAATAACGCAACGCGGGGGCGGGACGACATGGGGCTGGTCTCCGGGAAATCGTCAGTTGAAGCGGGGCGGCAGGCCGAGGCGTTTGAGGCCGTTGGAAATATGGCGCAGCACGGCGGCGCGGGCGGCGGCCGGATCGCGGGCGGCGATGGCGGCCACGATGGCGTCGTGCTCGGCATCGATCTCGGCCAGACGGTTTTCGTAACGCAGGCGGCTCAGGCGCGCGAGCTGCATGGCCTCGCGGGCATGACGGCCGACAAAGGCAGCAAAGCGGCGCAGGGCCGGATTATGGGCCGCCGCCGCCAGCAGGTCGTGGAAGCGGATATCCTCGTTCAGTCCCAGGCCACCCTGGTCGATGGCACGCTGCATCGCGGCCTGGGCGGCGCGCAGGGCCTGCAGGTCGGCAAGCGTGTGGCGCTCGGCGGCCAGGGCTGCGCAATCGGCCTCAATCAGGGCGCGCAATTCGAGCAGGTCGGCTTCCGGTTCTTCGGCCAGCTTGAAGCTGTTGCCGCCCGGCGCAGCAGCCACGAAGGCGCCCTTGCCCTGCCGCGTCTCGACATAACCGTCGGATTTCAGGCGTGCGATGGCCTCGCGGATCACAGCACGGCTCACTCCATGCTGCGCCGCCAGGGCATGTTCGGAAGGCAGGCGGTGACGTGGCGGCCAGTCGCCCGACAGGATCGGCTGCAAAACAGCATCGACCACGGCATCGACGCGGGAGCCGGGGGCGGCAGGCAGGTGGATTTCGGGCAGGGCGGTCATAGTCACCTGCCTGACAAGTTAAATGGATTATTTATCTACTTCAATATATTTAAACGCTATTTCAGTCCGGTTTGGTCTGCTGGTTGGGCAGGGTGCTGTCGCCCGGACCGAGCGGGCGCTGCATGAACACGCTGTCGACCCAGCGGCCATGCTTGAAACCGATGGACGGCAGGGTGCCGACCACACGGAACCCCAGCGCGGCATGCAGACCGATGGAGCCCAGATTCTGCGTATCGCCGATCACCGCCACCATCTGACGGTAGCCCAGCCCTGTGCAGCGCGCGATCAGACTGGAAAGCAGCGCGCGGCCGATGCCCTTGCGCGGCGCATCGGGCGCCACATAGATCGAATCCTCCACCGAAAAACGGTAGGCGATACGTGGGCGGTAATGGCTGGCATAGGCATAGCCCAGCGTCTGGCCATCCAGCTCGGCCACCAGGTAGGGAAAGCCCTTGGCGAGAATATCGCCCCGCCGGCGCGTCATCTCGGTTTGGTCGGGCGGTATTTCCTCGAAACTGCCGAACCCGTGCAGTACGTGATGGCTGTATATGGCGGCAATGGCAGGAATGTCCGCCTCTGTGGAGGGGCGGACGATCACGGGAGGGGGGTTGTTGGTCTGGCTCATGGATTTATTGGCTTTAACGACCCGTCCAGACTATGGCATGCCCCTATGGCCCGGCAACGCGTTGGCAGAATGCCCTTGCCGGCAGCATGGCGTGGCCCCAGATTCTGGTCATGGGGGAGAATCAGCTGCCGTCGGAAGCCGCCGCCGCCCTGAAATTCCGCGAAGCCGGCGGCACAGACAGCGTATTGCCCAATGCGCCCATCCTGCACCGCCTGCTGGCCTACTGGCAGTCGAAATGCGGCCCCGATGGCCGCCTGCCGGGCCGGACCGATATCGATCCGCTCGATCTGCGCGGCATGCTGCCCAATATCTACCTGATCGACGCACTGCCCGATGGCAGATTCCGCGTGCGCCTGCTCGGTGAGGCCCATATTGCCGTCTATGGCCCCGGGCTGGTGGGGCGGATCATCGACGATATCTTTCCGCCCCATTCGGCGGCCGAGTTCAACCGGCTCTACTCCGCCGTGGTGAAAAAGCGCAGCTATCTGATCAATCGCGGCCAGGTCACATGGTGGCAGAACCGCGAATGGGTCCGTTTCGAAGGCCTGCACGCGCCGCTGGCGACGGATGGCACCACCATCGACTGCATCTTCGGCGCCGGTGCTTTTGAGAATTTCGGCGAGACGCCGACCTGATTGAAATCATTTCAAATTTGATTGGCCCTTTGGCGTAAATCGCACGACCTCCGCCTTTCGGCGCCGTTCCTTATGACAATGGTATGCCGCTAGAGTGAAGTGCTACCTGACGATGCGCTGATGAACGAAGCAATCGGAAATGGATATGAACGACACGACGGCGGAGAGCACCAGGATTAGGGAAATGCCGGCGCCGCAGGATCTGGTGCTGCGTAATCTGCTGGCCTATTGGCGATCGAAATGCGAACCCGATGGCCGGCTGCCGGGTCGTGCCTCAATCGATCCGGCCGATCTGCCACAGTTATTGCCGCATCTGTTCCTGATCGATGTGGAAGGTGACGACAACGCCGCACCGGACTATCGCGTGCGCCTGCTCGGCACGGCGCAGAGCGTGATCTACAACGGCAGCTATACCGGACAGACCATCGAGCAGATGATGGGCAGCAAGGCTTCGCTGTTTCGCTACGCCTTCGATCAGGTGCGGCAACGGCGCGGTCCGGTATGTTATGCGGGCAAACTGGTCTGGTGGTTTGGCAAGGAATGGATCGAATTCGAGAGCATCCAGATGCCACTGGCCAGCGACGGCAATGCCATCGACATGATCATCGGCGCCGGCGTGTTCAGCATCATGGGCCGCAAATGGGGCTGAGCTGACCGCTTTGCCCGGCTAGCTCTGCGCCATCAGCCGCGCGGCCACATTTCTGGGCAGCAGCAGCCAAATCTTGCCGGGATGCTTCATGCGGCCGGCAATGCTTTCGGCCTCGGGCCCATGGCCCCAGAAGACGTCGCCGCGCACCGCGCCGCGGATGGCGCCACCGGTATCTTGCGCCACCATCAGGCGTTGCAGTGGGAGGTCGTCATATGGCGGCTGCGCGGAAGGCCGCGTCGCCGCCAGCCAGAGCGGCAGGCCCATGGCATGCAGGCCGCGGTCGACCGCCAGGCTACGTCCCGGCAGCAGGGCCACGCCTTGGGCACCTGGCGGGCCGTCGCTGTCGTCCTTCGGCGCCGGCAATTCGCGGAAGAAGACATAGGACGGATTCTGCCGCAGCAGTTCCGATGCAGCGGAAGGATTGGCGCGCAGCCAGGCACGGATGCTCTGCATCGAGACTTCTTCACGGCTGAGCAGGCCGCGTTCGATCATCACCTTGCCCACCGCCACGTACCCGTGGCCGTTCTGCGCGGCGAAACCGACCCGCATCTGCTTGCCGTCCGGCATCTGCACAAGGCCCGAGCCCTGCACCTGCAGGAAAAAGGCATCGGCGGCATCGTCGAGCCAGACCAGCTCGAGATTCTTTCCCGCCAGCGCGCCGGTTTCGATGGCAGTGCGATCCTCATAGGGCTTCAGCCGACCATCGCGCACCCGGCCGGCGATGCGCTGACCTTTCAGGGCATCGCGGAATTCGCCCAGGTCCACCTGCACGAGATCGGCGGGCTGCCGATAGAGCGGCACGGTATAGGTCCCGCCGCGCTGGCGGCTGCCGCGCACCATCGGTTCGTAATAGCCGGTGAACAGGCCTTCCGGCTTGCCGTCGCCGATCACGGCCACCGGCTGCAATTCGCGTTCGACCAGACGGCGCAGGCCGGCATCGTCGCCGGGTTTCAGCGCATTCAGGGCAGTGCAGAAAGGCTGCCAGTCCTGGCCGGTGCCGTACCGCTCGAGGCCGTCCAGCGCGGCAGTGCCTCGCGCCACCATGCGAGTGCAGCTTCGGCTCAGCGCCGGCAGAGCCTCGGCGACACGGTCGGCGGCATAGCCGGGCAGATCGGCGAATGTGACAGGACGGAAAGCCAGCGGCGGGGCTGGCGGCGGTTTCGGCGCGCAGGCCGCAAGTCCGGCCAGCAGCACGGCGGCGAGAATGCGCATCAATTCGGGGCGGTGGTGGCGATCAGCGTCCAGTTCGGATCGCGCGAGCGGGTATCGCGGGCAAAGGTCCAGATATCCGTCACCTGTTCCACGCTGTTGGCATGGCCGGAAATGACGTGGCCCTGGGCATCCTTGGTGACGCTGATCAGCTCGGATTCAAAGCGGATGGTCACCTCGGCGATGCGGTTGTTCACCTGGGTTTCCACGATCTCGGCACCGCGCAGGCCGACAAAGGTGGTTTCCACCGTTTCGCCGCGTTTGACCCGTTCGTCGATGGCGGCGGCAAAATCGTTGAACACCTCGCGCGACAGCAGCGGGCGGAGGTTGTCCTTGTCACCGGCGGCGAAGGCCGTGACGATCATCTCGTAGGCGGCCTTGGCGCCGCCCAGGAATTCGTCGCCATCGAAAGCCGGATCGACGGCGCGGATGCGGGCAATCTTCTCGTCGACCGGCTGTTCGGGAATGTCGCGGCGCGGCAGGCTGACAACATTGTCGCCATCACGATCCTCGGTGCCGGCCTTGTCGGCTTCGCTCTCAGATCCGGCGAAGGGTGGGCGTCTGCGACGCTGCTCATGGCCGGTCCGCTGTCCCAGCACGGCGCGCAGGCGCAGGGCGATGAAGCCGGCGATGGCGCCAAGCAGGAGAATGTCGAGAAACTGGAAACCGCCGTCGCCCATCGCGTGCCTGTTTACCTTTTCACCAAGTTTACCCCCGGGGCTGTCCCCGGTCCAGCCGAACCGGGCCGCAGGCATCCCGGTTCCATCCCTGCGGCGAAGAGGAAATAGGGATAAATCGCGCTTTTACAAGCGCCACGACACGGTGCCGGCCGGGGCCCGCCTTGTCGGTACCGCGCAAAGCATGCTAGGGACAGCGCATATTCCGAGCAGAGAGACTGTCTGGCCATGACCGACTATGCGAACCCGCCGTCCGGCTTCAATCCCGATGCCGCGCCGCGCTTCGGCCTGAACGCGCAATACACCAAGGATCTGTCGTTCGAGCATCCGATGGCGCCGCGCACCTTCAGCATGGAAGGCGCGCCGCAAATCTCGGTCAATGTCGGCACCCAGGCCGAGCGGGTCAATGACAGCCTGTTCGAGGTGACCCTGCGCATCCTGTGCGAAGCCAAGCACGGCGAAGAGACCGCCTTCGTGGTCGATCTGTATTATGCCGGCCTGTTCACCCTGGCCAATATCCCGGCCGAGCATGTCGAGCCGCTTCTGCTGGTCGAGGCACCGCGCCTGCTGTTCCCGTTCGCCCGCCGCATTGTCGCCGATGCCACCCGCGACGGCGGCATGCCGCCGTTGATGCTAGACCCGATCGACTTCCTGCAGCAATACCAGCGCAGCAAGCAGCTGGAAGCGGAGCAGCAGGGCACGGCCTGAGGCCTGCCCAGCGTAGGGTCACGCAGTCGGGAGAGGCAGCGAGGCACGGGAGGTTCGGCATGACCGTTTCCCTGGATGACGCCATCGCCGCCTCCACCCATCCCCGGCTGCTGACAACCGATTTCCTGAAGATCTGCTCGCCGCGCATCCGGCGCTTCTGGGAATACTGGGTCGCCAAGCGCGGCGACCGCCCGATGCCGTCGCGGCGCGACATCGAACCCACCGAAATCCCCGACCTGCTGCCGTATATCGTGCTGACCGAAGTACTGCGGGAACCGCCTTACCTGCGTTATCGCCTGGTCGGCACCAAGCAGGTGGCCGTGCGCGGCCACGACCCGACCGGCGAGCCGGTGCGCGGCCACTACATCGGCCATCATCTGGGCCAGGAAGAAGACGAGGTCCTGCTGAATTACCGCATCGTCATCGAGCGGCATAGCCTGGTCTACGACTACAATCCGACCCTGGGTCCAATCGCGGAAACCGGTTCGTTCGGCATCAAGCCGGTGCGCGAGCTGGGCACCCTGCTGCTGCCGCTGTCCAGCGACGGCGAGACGGTCGACATGGTTTTCTGCTGCGCCGACATAGAAGTACCGGGCGACCTCAATCCGCCTTCAGCCAAAGCGGATCTTTGAGTTTCGCCACGAAGGCGGCATGGGCCGCCAGCTCTTCCGCGCTGGCTTCGTGCGGTCGCGGCGGGCGGGCCGGACCCCGCGCCATCGGCGTGGTGGCCATGGCCTGTCCGCCGGCATCCATGCCGGCCAGGCCCAGACCCTGCTGTCGGCCGCCGATCAGTTCGAGATAAACCTCGGCCAGCAATTCGGCATCGAGCAGCGCACCATGCTTGGTGCGCGCGGAATTGTCGATGTTGAAGCGTTTGCACAGCGCGTCCAGGCTGGCCTGGGCGCCGGGGAATTTGGCGCGGGCGATCCGCACCGTGTCGATGGCGCGTTCCATCGCGATATGCGGAAACCCTTCCAGCCGCGCCAGCTCGGCATTCAGAAAGCCGATATCGAAGGCCGCGTTGTGTATCACCAGCGGGTCTTCGCCGATAAAGTTGCAGAATTGACGCGCCACATCGGCAAACAGCGGCTTGTCCTTCAGGAACTCGTCGGAAATGCCGTGCACCTTGAAGGCTTCTTCCGGCATGGCGCGTTCGGGATTGATGTAGACGTGGTAATGCCGGCCGGTCGGCACATGGTTCACCAGCTCGATGCAGCCGATTTCCACCACGCGGTCGCCATCCTGCGGATTGAAGCCGGTGGTTTCGGTATCCAGCACCACTTCACGCATTGCCCGACTCCCGTTCCCTGTCTGCCCGGCGCCGCAGGGCGGCCAGCACCTCGGCAACCCGCGCTTCGGTTTCGGCCAGCGACACGCCGGTATCGACCACATAATCCGCGCCGGCACGCTTGTCCGCGTCCGGCACCTGTCGCGCCAGTATGGCGGCGAATTTCTCCTCCGTCATGCCCGGCCGCGCCAGCACGCGGCTTTTCTGCATGTCCGCCGGCGCGCTGACCACGATCACGGCATCCACGCCGGCACGACCCTTGCCCTCGAACAGCAGTGGGATATCCAGCACCACGAATGGTTCCCCATGTGCTTCCGCTTCAGCCAGGAAACGCTGGCGCTCCATGCCGACCAGCGGATGCACGATGGATTCAAGTTTTTTGATCTCGTCCGGTTTGCCCAGCACGAGGCGGGAAAGCACATCGCGATCCACGCTGTCTCCCGTCACCGCTGCCGGGAAGGCCTCGCGCACCGGCGCCACCGCCGCGCCGCCCGGCGCATAGAGCGCATGCACCGTGGCGTCGGCATCGAACAGGGGAACGCCGCGCGCCGCGATCATCTTGCCCACGGTGGACTTGCCCATGCCGATGGACCCAGTGAGAGCAACTTTCAGCATCGTGGCTTCACCATCGCGGCCTCAATCCGCCAGCACGGCATCGCGCAGCGCCGGCGTCACCGCCGGCGCGACGCCAAACCAGGCCTCGAAGCCCGGCCGGCCCTGATGTAGCAGCATGCCCAGCCCATCCACAACCGGATTGCCGCGCGCCTTGGCATTGGCCAGCAGGTCGGTGACCAGCGGCGAATAGACGATGTCGTTGACCAGTGCAGCTGGCGGCAGGTCGTTGAGCGCGATCTCCAGCGGCGGCTGATCCGCCATGCCCAGGCTGGTGGTGTTGACCAGCAGATTGGCGCCGGCCAGGGCCGGTGCGCGCTCGTCCCAGGCGACAGGCAGGATGGCCTTGCCGAATTCGGCCGCCAGCGCCTCGGCTTTTTCGATGCTGCGGTTGGCCAGGCGCAGCTCGGTCACGCCGGCATCCAGCAGCGCGACGATGACGGCGCGTGCGGCACCGCCGGCACCCAGCACGACGGCCGGCCCATTCGCCGCTTTCCAGCCGGCCGGGGCATCCGCTTTCAGATTCTCGATGAAGCCGAAAGCATCGGTGTTGCTGCCATGCAGGCTGCCATCGGGCTGCACCACCACGGTGTTCACCGCGCCGATGCGTCGCGCCGCATCGTCCACCTGCGCCATCAGGGGCAGCACCGCGATCTTGTGCGGGATGGTGACATTCACGCCGCGAAAGCCGGGCTCTTTCGGCAGGTCGGCGATGAAGGCGGCCAGGTCTTCCGGCGGCACCGGCAGCTTGTCGTAGCGCCCGACCAGGCCATGCTGTTTCAGCCAGAAGCCATGCAGCTTCGGCGACCGCGAATGCGCCACCGGCCATCCGATCACGCCGGCGCGCGGGATGATCTGATCGTCATTGGCCACGCTCATGCCCGCAGCACCCTGTTCTCGCGCAGGATATCCAGCAGCGGCAGCAGCGGCAGCCCGAGGATGGTGAAGAAATCGCCCTGGATGCGGCTGAACAGCTGCACGCCCAGGCCTTCGAGCTGATAGGCGCCCACCGACGACAGCACGGCCTCGCCGGCCTGGGCCAGATAGGCGTCGACGAAATCGTCGCTGAAATTACGCATGGTCAGCCGCGCCACATCCACATGGCGCCAGATGATGCCGCCACCGCGCGCCAGCACCACGGCGGAAACCAGTTCATGGGTCTTGCCGCGCAGTGCCTGCAGGTGCGCGCGGGCCCCCTGCATGGTGTCCGGCTTGTCGTACCAGCGGCCCTCGCAGACCAGCATCTGGTCAGCGCCGATGATGAAGTCGCTGCCGGCAGAGGGCGACACGCGCTGCGCCTTCAGTTCGGCCAATGCCGTGGCGGCTTCGGATGGCGGCGCGCCTTCCGCCTGCAGTGCCAGCTTGATCTCGCTTTCATCCACGCGCGCCGGCTGCACGGAAAAATCCAGTCCGGCAGAACGCAGCATGGCCGCCCGGGACGGGCTGGCCGAGGCCAGGATCAGGGTCACGCGCGCGGGCCTTTCTGCGGCGGCGCATCGAGGTCGAGCGCCTGCTGCTTGCGCTGCTCTTCCCGGCGGGCATGCAGGTTGAGGATCGCGGCGGCGGTTTCCTCGATGGAGCGGCGGGTGACGTCGATCATCGGCCAGTTATGCTTGGCGCAGAGCTTGCGCGCAATGTTGAGTTCCTCGCGCACGCGTTCATCGTCCACATAATCGGTCTGAGTCGACTCATGCATCGAAATCAGCCGGTTGCGCCGGATCGAGACCAGGCGGTCGGGCGAGGTGGTGAGCCCCACCACCAGCGGCTGGCGCGCGTTTTCCAGTTCGGGCGGGATGACCAGCCCAGGCACGATGGGCACATTGGCGGTCTTGTAGCCGCGGTTGGCCAGGTAGATCGAGGTTGGCGTCTTGGAGGTGCGCGACACGCCGACCAACACGATATCGGCCTTCTCGATATCCATGGTGAGCTGGCCATCGTCATGGGCGATGGTGAAATGCATCGCGTCGATGCGATGGAAATATTCCGCGTCCAGTTCATGCTGCCGACCCGGCAGGTTCTGGGCCTTTTCGCCCAGATACTTGCCGAAGGCGAGGATCACCGGATCGAGCACCGGCACGATGGGCAGCTTGGCCTTGGCGCAGCCTTTCACCAGGATTTCGCGCAGTTGAGGATCGACGATGGTGAACAGCACCAGCCCGCCCATGGCGGCGATGGCCTCGACCACACGTTCCATCTGCAGGGGTTTACGCACCAGGGCCCAGGTATGGGTTTCCACCTCTTCCTGGGATTTCTGGAACTGCACGAGGGCCGCCTTGGCGACGGATTTCAGCGTCTCGCCGGTGGCATCCGAAACCAGATGAATATGCGGCCGCACGGTTTTCGGCATCGACTGAGAAAGACCCTTCCGGCTGTGGAAAACGGGGAAATAGCGGATAAGGCCGGCTTTTTCCCCAACCCAGTCATTTTCATGCCCGCAAGCCGGTTTTCATGCAACAGACCTGTCACCGGCGGATCATTTTTTGTCCGTCCCTGTGCAAAACGGGGAAAATCCACATCTGCTCCCACCAGGGACAATCATCCCCGTTATCCCCATCATTCCTGTGGCCGATTCATGGCGGTTATGCGACGAGTCGGGTCGGTTTATCCCAAAACCGGCCAAACGGAACGGGTTATCCCACCCAATCGGGACAGAGTCCGGGACGCATGGCGGAGAAGCAGTTATCCCCGACTCACACCGCACAACAAACCACTACATCACTTTTATTTTTAAATAAAATAGAAGAGGAATAAGGAATGGCCCGACTCCCTCCCGCCCAGGCTGAACAGCCAACCAAACCCCTGTTGCGCACGCTAGCCGGCCTGCCCAGCGAACGTCCCCCCATGTGGCTGATGCGTCAGGCCGGACGCTATCTGCCGGAATACCGGGCCACCCGTGCCCAAGCCGGCAGTTTCCTCGATCTCTGTTACAATCCGGCCCTGGCGGCGGAAGTGACATTGCAGCCGATCCGGCGCTTCGGTTTCGACGCCGCCATACTGTTCGCGGATATCCTGCTGGTGCCGCAGGCCCTGGGCCAGGGTCTGGCCTTCAAGGAAAACGAGGGTCCGGTGCTGGATGCGATCCGCACGGCCGGCGAACTGGTCCGCCTGGATCCGAAGGGCATCCACAAGCGCCTGGACCCGGTCTACGAGGCGGTGAGCCGCATCAAGGGGGAGCTACCCCCGGACTGCACGTTGATCGGCTTTGCCGGGGCGCCCTGGACGGTGGCGACCTATATGATTGAGGGTCGCGGGTCGAGTGACCATGCCGCGGCCAAGACCTGGGCCTTCGGCAATCCGTTTGGTCTGGATAGCCTCATGAATATCCTGGTCGAGGCGACTGTCGATTATCTCGATCGCCAGATCGTGGCGGGCGCGGAAGTCGTGCAACTATTCGATACCTGGGCCGGCGTCCTGCCGGAAGCGGAATTCCGCCGCTACTGCATTGATCCGGTGCGCCGGATCATCACGGCGCTGAAACAGAAGCATCCGAAGGTGCCGGTGATCGCATTCCCGCGCGGCGCCGGCGCGCTCTACGATGGTTATGCCGCGGCCACCGGTGCCGATGCGATTGGCTTGGACTACACCGTACCGCTGAACTGGGCGCGCGACCATCTGTGGAACAGGACGCCGGTGCAGGGCAACCTCGATCCGCGCCTGCTGGTGGTGGGCGGCCAGGCCATGGCCGAGGCCGTGCAGCGTCTGCTGCGGACGTTTTCGGGCCGCAACCACATATTCAACCTGGGCCACGGCATTGTGCCGGAAACACCCGTGCGCCATGTGGAAGAGTTGGTGCGTCTGGTGAAGGGTACCGAGACGGCGGTGTAAGATGGCAATCTGAGACGAAAGTCTGCGGTTTTTTCACCGTATTCTTTCGGATTTCTCAAGCCCTGCGGCGTTTTGCTCTGTTGCTGCGGCAGGGATTCAGTCTACATCCTTCTTCATCATGCCCCAGAAAACCGCCGTCATCCTGTTCAATCTCGGTGGGCCGGACAGCCAGCAGGCCGTGCAGCCTTTCCTGTTCAACCTGTTCAACGATCCGGCCATCATCCGGCTACCCAATCCGTTCCGCTGGCTGCTGGCGAAACTGATCTCGTCGCGTCGCGCGCCGAAGGCCGCAGGGATTTATGCGCAGATGGGCGGCCGTTCGCCGATTTTGCCGCAGACCGAAGCCCAGGCGGCGGCCCTGAAGACTGCGCTGGGCAGCGACGACTATGCCGTGTTCATTGCCATGCGTTACTGGCATCCTTTCGCGCAGGAAGCGGCGAAAGCGGCGAAGGACTGGGGCGCGGAGCGTGTGATCCTGCTGCCGCTCTATCCGCAATTCTCCACCACCACCACCGGATCGTCTCTCACTGACTGGCAGCGCGCGGCAACGCAGGTCGGCCTTGACGTGCCCACGGCAGCCATCGGCTGCTATCCGGATGAACCAGGCTTCATCGCGGCGCAGACGCAGCTGCTGCAGGCGGCATTGCTGCAGGCTGAGGCGATGGGAAAGCCGCGCATCCTGTTCTCCGCCCATGGCCTGCCGAAGAAAGTGGTGAACGACGGCGACCCCTATCAGATGCAGGTGGAAAAAAGCGTGGCGGCGATCCAGCGCCAGCTCAAACGCCCCGATCTGGAGATGCAGATCTGCTACCAGAGCCGCGTCGGACCGCTGGAATGGATCGGACCTGCCACCGATGCCGAGATCGAGCGTGCAGCCAAAGATGGCCACGTGGTTGTCGTGGTGCCGGTGGCTTTCGTGTCGGAGCATTCCGAGACACTGGTGGAACTCGACATCGAATATGCCGAACTGGCGCAGCATAACGGCGCCGCCGGTTATGTGCGGGTGCCTACTGTTGGCGTGCAGCCGGAATTCATCGCCGGCCTCGGCCGTCTGGTGCGCGGTGCCATGGCAAGCCAGGATGTGTTCGATGGCGCCCCGCGCTGCGGCAGCGGCGAACGTTCCTGCGGCAATGCCTGGCGGCGCTGTGTCTGCAAGAGCTGAGGTCCTCAGCGCCAGAACGGTTTGTTCACCTCTTGCCGCACATCGACGTCGCTGAGGCCCAGATCGCGCCAAGCCAGGCTGCCCATCGCAGCCAACTGTTGCCGCTCGCGGGCGCGGCTGTGCCAGCAGCGCAGCAGGGCGATCACCCGATTGAACCGCGCCTTGATTGTTCCGGACTCTCTGTCGTGAGACAGGGGTATGGAGAGCAAATCGCTGCAGGTCATGTCAGGCCTCCACGGGCATGGTCTTTTCGAAGTTTCGTATGGCTGCGATGAAGGCCACCGGCACCGGAATCGGCCGCCGGCTGGCCAGCCCGACGGCCACATAGGTAATGCGGCCCAGCACCAGCAACTCGTTTCCGCGCCAGACCGGAAAGGCGAACTGGAAGCTGGTGCGGCCGACATGCGGCACCGTGACACCGATCTCAAGGTCGTCATCCAGACGCGCCGAGCCGCGGAATTCAGCCTCGGTCTTCACCGCCAGGATATCGGCGCCGTCATTGGCCATGGCTGAGCGCAGGCTGTAGCCGATAGCGCGCAGGTATTCGTTGGCCGCGCTGTCGAAAAACACGAAATAATTCGGATTGAACACAATGTCCTGCGGGTCGAGGTCAGCCCAGCGCACCCGGTAGGCATACAGGAAGGAAACATCTTCGCGCTGCATGGCGGCGATCCTTGAAATATGTATGACTCACTCATATATATTACTCATACATATTTTCGTCAATCGGGATTTTCCGCGTTGACCATCGCCGGATAGCAGCCTTAAATCCGGCGGGATACTCGGGGAGAATGTCATGGCATTGCGCGAAGACACCACGGTGAACCTGCTTGGCGCTCTGGGCGTTGCAGTCACCGATCGCATCCGCGATGGCGTCGATGCGGCGGGCGAGCATGGCGGACAGGCCGGTGCGGCACTCACCACCATCGGCATCCTGCCCGGCCTGTCCATCGGCAGGCTGGCCGAGGTGCTGGGCCTCACCCATCCCGGCACGGTGCGGCTGGTCGAACGGCTGGTGGCGGAAGACCTGGTGGAGAAGACGCCATCGCCCGAGGACGGCCGCACCATGGCACTGAAACTCACGTCACTGGGGCGGCAGCGCCGGCGCGACATCCTGACCCAGCGCCAGCGCCGGCTGCAGGCATTGCTCGAAGGCCTGAGTGCAACCGAACGGAAGCAGTTCGACGGATTGCTGCGCAAGATCCTGGGCCATATGCCGGTGTCGCGGCGCCAGGCCCATGCCGTCTGCCGCTATTGCGATGCCGGCCCCTGCTTCCGCAATGGCTGTCCGGTGGACGGAGCCTGCGACGAACCGCAGCCGTCGGACTTGCGGGCCTGAACGGCTGGGGTTAATCAGGCGCATGCTCTACGACTGGCTGAAAGCCCTGCATGTCATATCGGTCATCGCTTGGATGGCCGGCATGCTCTACCTGCCGCGGCTCTACGTCTATCACTGCGAGGCGACACCAGGCTCGAAGGAATCCGAGACCTTCAAGGTGATGGAGCGGCGCCTGCTGAAGGCGATCATCAATCCGGCCATGGGCGCCACCTGGATCTTCGGCGTCTCGATTGCCTGGCTGGGCCATCACTGGGACCAGCCCTGGTTCTGGGTCAAGGTCGTGCTGGTGCTCGGCATGCAGGGAGCCCATGGCGGACTGGCCCGCTGGCAGCGCGACTTCGCCGAAGACCGGAACCGCCACAGCCAGCGCTTTTACCGTTTCATTAACGAGGTGCCGACCCTCTTGATGATCGGCATCGTCATCCTGGTCATCGTCAAACCATTCTGAATATTGGGTTCTTTGTCCAACACAGGGGATGTTGCACGACGGGATCGTTCCTGATATGTACTATATTTAACAGGCAGCGGCGGGGTTCTCTGATTACTGAACAGATAAAGCATGGGTGCAATTTCTTACAGGCACCTTGCTTGAACTGCCGTTAAGGTGCCGCCGCGTAAAGTTTTCGTGGCATTGGTCACAGACCGGGCCGCAGCTTTAGCTTGTCCATACTATCTGCGCCCTTTACTTCTTCGCGCATGCAAAAATCCCGGGGGTTCCCGATGTCGGTGCGTTCCTTGCGTCTCAGCGGTCTGCTGACAGCCGCTATTCTGTCCGTTTTTTCCTTCACGGCCTCTGCGGCTTTTGCGCAGGGTGGCCCCGGCGGCCCGCCGCCGGTGACGGTGGCCAAGCCGGTGGTGAAGCCCATCGTCGAGATGGATGAATATACCGGCCGCTTCGATGCGGTCGGTGCGGTGGAAGTCCGGGCCCGCGTCAGCGGTTATCTCGATACCGTGCATTTCCAGGACGGCGCCACGGTGAACCAGGGCGACCTGCTGTTCACCATCGACCGCCGCACCTATCAGGCGGCCTTCAACCAGGCGCAGGCGACGCTGAACAGCCGGCAGACCGAATTCGATCTGGCCAAGCTGGAATTCGAGCGTTACCAGCGCCTGACCCAGACCGGTGCCGCCGCTGCCGCTACACTCGACCAGCGCCGGCAAACCTTCCTGGCTGCGCAGGCCAACATCGCCGGCGCCCGCGCCGCCCTGGAAACCGCGCGCCTGAACCTGAGCTTCACCGAGATCCGCGCCCCGATTGCCGGCCGTATCTCACGCAAGCTGGTCACCGAGGGCAACTTGGTGCGCGAGAACGAGACGCTGCTGACCACCATCGTGCAGCTCGATCCGGTGTATTTCTATTTCGATATCGACGAGCGTTCCTATCTGGCCTACCAGCGCATCGCCAAGCAGAACGGCGGCAACGGTAACGGCAAGGGTTTGCCGGTGGCCGTGCAGCTTTCCGACGAGAAGAGCTTCACCCACAAGGGCAAGCTCGATTTCACCGACAACCGCCTGGATGCAGCCACCGGCACCATGCGCCTGCGCGCCGTGTTCGAAAACAAGGACCTGTTCCTGACGCCGGGTCTGTTCGGTCGCATCGCCGTGCCGGGCAGCCCGGAATACCAAGCAGTGCTGCTGCCCGACGAGGCGATCCTGACCGACCTCGACCGCCGGTATGTCTATGTTGTCGGAGCCGATGGGGCCGTGCAGCAGCGTCCGGTGAAGTTGGGTTCGCGTACCGACAGCTACCGCATCGTCCGCGAGGGCCTGAAGGGCGACGAGACGGTGGTAATCAACGGGCTGCAGCGCGTGCGTCTGGGCGGCGGACGGGTGACGCCGCAGCCGGTGACCCTGCCGCCGGTCTGGCAGGGCCTGATGGCCCTGCCGCAGCCAGGTGCCCAGGCGGGCGCCCCGCAGGGCGCGTCGAAGTAATCCCTTTTCCGCTTTACGCCGCGAGGCAGCCATGAAGTTCGGACATTTCTTCGTCGACCGGCCGATTTTTGCCGCTGTCATCTCCATCGTGACGGTGATCATCGGCGCGATCGCCTATACCCAGCTGCCGATCAGCGAATATCCTGAAATTGCCCCGCCGCAGATCAACGTCACCGCCAGCTATCCCGGCGCCGATGCCGAGACGGTGGCGCGCACGGTGGCGACGCCGATCGAGCAGGAAATCAATGGCGTGGAAAACATGCTGTACATGTCGTCGTATTCAACGGCGGCCGGCGTGATGCAGCTCACCGTCACCTTCCGCCCCGGCACCAACCTGGACGACGCCCAGGTGCAGGTGCAGAACCGCGTTACCATTGCCGAACCGCGATTGCCCGAGGAAGTGCGCCGTCAGGGCATCACCACGCGCAAGCAGTCCGGCGACTTCTTGATGGTCGTGCACCTGCTCTCGCCCGACAAGCGCTACGACGAGCTGTATATCGCCAACTACATGAACCTGCGCATCCGCGAGCAGCTGCTGCGGCTGGATGGCGTGGGCAATGTGACCGTGTTCGGCGGCAGCGAATACGCCATCCGCATCTGGCTCGATCCCAACCGGCTGTCTGCCTATGGTCTCTCGGGTGCCGATGTGGTGGCCGCGTTGCAGGCGCAGAACGTGCAGGTTTCCGGCGGTGCGCTGGGCCAGCAGCCGGCGCCCGATAGCAATCCGCTGCAGGTGATGGTGACCACCCAGGGCCGGTTCGACGATGTGCGGCAGTTCCGTAACGTGATCGTCAAGACCGGCACCGATGGCCGCATCGTTCAGCTGGAAGACGTGGCCCGCGTCGAAATGGGCGGCAAGGACTATACCAGCCGCAGCTATCTGGACGGTCAGACCGCTGTGGCGATGGGCGTGTTCCAGCGTCCCGGCACCAATGCGCTTGCCACCTCGGAAGAGGTGATCGCCAAGATGGAGGAGCTGAAAAAGGATTTCCCGCCCGGCTTGGAATACACCATCATTTACAACCCGACCGAATTCGTCGAGCAGTCGGTGAACGAGGTCTACAAGACCCTGATTGAGGCGATCATCCTGGTCGCGCTGGTGGTGCTGGTCTTCCTGCAGAACTGGCGCGCGGCGATCATCCCGATCCTGGCCATTCCGGTCTCGTTGATCGGCACTTTCGCGGTGATGGCGGCCTTCGGCTTCTCGCTGAACGTGCTCAGCCTTTTCGGGTTGGTGCTGGCCATCGGCATCGTGGTCGACGATGCCATCGTGGTGGTGGAGAATATCGAGCGCAACATCGCGCTGGGCATGAGCCCGCGCGACGCGGCGCACGAGACCATGGACGAGGTCGGCACCGCCGTGGTTGCCATCGCCGTAGTGCTGTCGGCGGTGTTCATCCCCACGGCCTTCATTCCTGGCATTTCCGGCCAGTTCTACAAGCAGTTCGCGCTGACCATTGCGGCTGCCACCATCATCTCGGCCTTCAACTCCCTCACTTTGTCGCCCGCGTTGGGTGCCATCCTGCTGAAGCGCCATGAGAAGGGCGAACACCATCGGCCGGCCTTCGCGCCGCTGCGCTGGCTGCAGGTCGCCGGCGATAAGTTCAATGTGGGTTTCGACCGGATGGGGGATCGGTACAGCCGTTCGGTCGGCGGCATCGTGAAGCGGCGCGTGATGATGCTGGGTGTCTACGGTTTGCTGGTCGCCGCTACGGGCTTCATGTTCTACACGGTGCCGCCGGGCTTCATCCCGCCGCTGGATCGCGGCTATGCCATCGTCGTCATTCAGCTGCCTGATGGCGCCTCGCTCAGCCGCACCGACGAAGTGACCCAGAAGGCCACCAAGCTGATCGAGAGCGCCCCCGGCGTGGCCCACGTGGTGGCGATCCCCGGCTTCAACGGCGCCACTTTCACCAATTCCAACAATGCTTCCGTGATGTTCACGCCGTTTACGCCGTTCGAGGAACGCCTGGCGCAGGGCCTGACGTCGGATGCCATCGTCGGCCAGATGATCGGCCGCCTGCAGGCTATCGAGGAAGCCTTCGTCATCGCCATCCCGCCGCCGGCGGTGCCCGGCATCGGTTCGGGCGGCGGTTTCAAGATGCAGCTGCAGAATCGCAGCGGCGATGACGTGCGGCCGCTGCTGGCCGCGGCCTACCAGATGATGGGTCGCGCTACGCAGACCCGCGGCGTCACCGGCGTGTTCACCACCTTCTCGGCCTCCTCGCCGCAGGTCTTCCTCGAGATCGACCGTGTGAAGGCGCAGATGCTGAACGTGCCACTGGCCAACGTGTTCGATACGCTGCAGGTGAATCTGGGCTCGGCCTATGTGAACGACTTCAACGCCTTCGGCCGCATCTTCCAGGTGCGCGCCCAGGCCGATGCCGGTTTCCGCCTCACCAAGGAGGATATCCAGCGTCTGAAGGTGCGGTCGGCTAGCGGCGAACTGGTGCCGATGGGCACTCTGGTCGCGCTGCGCGAAACCGCGGGTCCCGATCTGATCCAGCGCTACAACATGTATGTCTCCGTGCCGCTGCAGGGCAACACCGCGCCGGGCTACTCTACCGGCCAGTCGCTGACGGCCATGGAACAGCTCGCCGGCCAGGTGCTGCAGCCGGGACAGGGCTTCGAGTGGACCGAAATCGCCCTGCAGGAACGCATGACCGGCAACACAGCGGTTTTTGTCTTCATTCTGGCCATCGTGTTCGTCTTCCTGGCATTGGCGGCACAGTATGAAAGCTGGGTGTTGCCGTTGGCGATCATGCTGATCGTGCCGATGAGCATGCTGTTCGGCCTGTTCGGCGTCTGGCTGGCCGGCATCGACAACAACGTGCTGGTGCAGATCGGCTTCGTCGTGCTGATCGGCCTGGCGGCAAAGAACGCCATCCTGATCGTGGAATTCGCACGCCAGATCGAGCATGAGGGCAAGAGCGCGGTGGACGCCGTGATCGAAGCCTGCCGCCTGCGTCTGCGCCCCATCCTGATGACGGCTTTCGCCTTCATCCTCGGCGTGCTGCCGCTGGTGGTCTCCTCTGGCGCCGGCGCCGAAATGCGGCGTTCGCTGGGAACGGCGGTGTTCTCGGGCATGATCGGCGTGACACTGGTGGGTCTGTTCCTTACCCCGGTCTTCTATGTGGTGCTGCGTGCCTTCGTGCGGCGCCGCGCCGCGCCGGTGGTTCCGCCACCGGCCGAGCCGCAGACCGGCGAGTGACCAACCGAAAGACCGATGAAAGGCCGCGGGCCCGGAGCAATCCGGGCCCGTTTTATGAGAGATGAATAAAGATAACGCTTACGCGCCCTGATTAATCTTGTAGGTACTTTTTCAGCTACAGCTTTTCCGAGGACTCTCGAATCGCAAAGTAGTAAGTTTCTATGCGCGGGTTTGATGGGGGCTGTCATGAAACTGAACTTTCTTGGTGCAGCGCTTTTTACCTTGTTGATTGGGACACAAGCACACGCAGCAACAGATACGCTAGGCGGTGCAATCATTGTCCGAATTAATGATGGTGTTACGCCACGTTGCATAAATTTGAATAAAGATCGGATTACTGTCACCGTCAGGAAAGTTATAACAACAAAAAAGAAGAACTGGTTTACTGAGGGTAAAGCAATCGGGCTGATGATGAACATCGGCTTTGAAGGAGAAAGTGGAGGCAACACACAAACATTCGCGTTGCCACGAGCATTCAATTCAACAATTGAATCGTATCCCGGTGGACTTATCTCTGTGCCGGTCGAACCTAATTTAATAAATAAATTTCGTCTAAAAAACGGGCAGAATATTTATTCTGGAGCATCAATAGATTTATCCCTTGTTAATATCACTGGGACAACAGCACTTACAGATGTTGTTTTAGCGATAGTAGACATTACAAAATCCTTACCTATCCCAGCGAATCCTTTCACCCAGTATCTGGATTATGCACAACGATATGCAAATGCAATCGTGCAGAAGGTAACAACAAGAAACGAGGAGCAGGATAATCAAACTCGCGAATCAGTTATTCGCATGAATTTTTCTTCGTCAGATACATGCCAAGGTGACCAAGAGTATACAGGTACAAAAGCGGTTGTGCGCAGTGCTACTGGTACGGAAGCGGATGGGATTATAAATCTTAACGATGCTAACAATTATTGTTACAGAGTAGTTCTTACACCGTCATATACAATTCGTTTTGCAAAAACTGAGAATAACGCCTGCCCCACAGACAATGGAAAATATCGTAATCTGACAAATCCGTATGTTGCATTTTTTGTGAATGCAGAAGCTGAAGTAACGGCACTAAAACCCGAGACTCTGAATAAGGATTACTCATTCACATCAACAACAATGCCGGAAACGGCAAGTAGTTCTTACCCTGTTGTCTGGAACTATTATCGTGCAAAAGGCTATAATTTTTCACAAAGTTCTGCGCTTGCAACAATGACTGTAAAGCCTTCCCCGCAAGCTGCTCAATCGCAGACTTTCTATAAACTAGAACCGTTGGTTTTACCGGTGAATGAGTCCATCCAACGCTGCCATGCAAACGGCATTAGCGTGGAACAATGTCTCATAAAATAGTGCTCTTTGATTACTGTCGCAGCTGGGCGGGATCGAGGGTGAAGAGTTCCTGCGGCGCCTCGACGCCGCGCAGGGCATAACGGCCGAGCGACACGGCTTCCTCGCGCAGGCCGCCGGCAGCGGCACGGAAGGCGGCCGAGAGAATGGCGGGCTGATCCACCGAGCGCGCCATGCCCGAGATGCGCGAGAGTTCGTTCACCGCCGGGCCGACCACGGTGAAATCCAGCCGGTCCTCACCGCCGAAGTTGCCATACAGCACTTCGCCCACATGCAGGGCGACCGACATGTCGGTGACCGGCAGGCCGGCATTGGCGCGTCGGTTGCGCACCGCGCGCAGTTCTTTTGTGCAGGCCTTGAGTGCGTTCAGCGCTGCGCGGCAGGCATTTTCCAGATTACCGTCGTCGCGGAAGATGGCCAGCACGCCGTCGCCCATGAATTTCAGCACCTCGCCGTCATGGGCCTGGATGGCGGCTACGGCCGCGCCGGCATAATCGTTCAGCAGCGGCATGATCAGTTCGGGCGTGACGGTATCGACCAGACGGGTGAAGCCGCGCAGGTCGCTGTACCACAGCGCTGCCGAGATGCGCTCGGCCTCGCCCCGGCCGATGGTGCCCGACAGCACGCGGCGCGCGGCGTTGCGGCCCAGATAGGTTTCCGCCAGCGTATCGGCGATGCGGCGCACGCTGGCCGAACGGATCGCGGCGGCGGCAAAGGGGATCAGCGCCTTCAGCGTATCGATCTGGCGGTCGCTGTAGCCCTCGGCATGGTCGGTGCTCCACGAGGCATAGATGGAATCGAGTTGGCCGATCACCGCGCGTTCGCCGAAACGCGTCATGGTCACGAGGTAATCGGTGAAGCCTTCGGCGGCCAGGTCGGTGATGACCGGGAATGGATAGCTGCCATTCATGCCCAGGATGCGCACCCGCAGGTCGGCCTCGCCACTCTGCTCCAGGCGATAGAACGGGCTTTCCTCCCATTTGCGCTGGCCCTCGGCCGTAATCGAACGGCCGAATTCATGCAGCACGGTTTCCGGCTGGTCGCGATGCCAGCCGAAGATGCGGCCGGCCAGTACGGGATGCAGGGTGTCGGCGCCAAGCAGGGCGCGTGTGACGGGAATCCCGGCCTGGTTCAGACCGGCGCAGAAGGAGGCCAGCATCTCGCCTTCACTGGCGCCATCCAGCGAAGCGTCGGCGATGCGGCGGGCGATCTGGGTGAAGACCTGGGGATCCATGAGTGCAGCATATACCGCTGGCGCGTCAAAAAAGCGATGGATGGCAGGTTTTTTTGCCTTCGGTGCGCCGGTATCCATCTGGAAACACGGTATCCCGTATCGGCCGTCAGTCGGACGGGGCAGCCCAGCGCACCCAGCGGCCATGGTAATCCGCCACGGCCAGTTGCTGTGTTTTCCCGCCGGGCCAAAGCGTGAGCGTCAGTTCGCCGCCGTCTTTCGCCGCGCCGCTTTCGAAACGCAGCCAGGCCAGCGGTGCGTCCGGCGCTGCCGTGTTTCCGGTGGCCTCCATCAGCCCGGCGATGCGCTGCTGCTCGGCCGGATCGATATACTGCCAGACGATGGAATGGCAGAGCACGAAGGCTGCGCCTGCCTGCCGTTTCTGCAATGCCTGCACTACGAAATCGCCGGCCCCAGCGCGTGCTGCGCAAATCCCTTCGCGAGCGGCGAAATCCAGCGCGCGCCGCACGCGTTCCTGCCGTTCGGGCTGGTCGGCCCAGATATAAGAGAGCAGGCGCTGGCGATCCTCGGGATTGCGCGCATCGATCGGCGCCAGGTCGCAGGCGGTGCTGTACCGCACCCGTGACGTGGCGTCCGGCGGAGGTGGGCCGTGCCAGTCCGCATGCAGGGTCAGCGGCGCTCGTGCCGTATCGCCCCAGCGCCAGGCGCCGAAATCGTAGGCGTAGCGGAACCAGCACTGGTTCAGCCCGGCGCTGGCCCCGATCTCGCAGACATCCAGCGGCAACGGTCTGGTCAGCGATGCGATCTGCAGGAAACCGCCGAGCAGGATGGCGGAACGCTGCGGGTCGTTAGTCTGGGGCGCGCTTTGCAGATAACGCGCGAGCAGGGGGCCGTGGCGCAGCAGGGCCGCATCCATGCGGGCGGCATCGATCTGCCGCGCGGCATAACATTCGGCCAGCTCGGCATCGCCATCGAGCATGGCGCGATGCAGCGCGCCAGCCAGCCGCAGCGCCAGGGCGTCGGCGCGCGGATCACCCGCCCAGTGGTTTAGCGGTGACGCCCAAGCCGCGCCGGCATCGATGCGGTCTGCGGCCAGATCAAGAAGCCTGGCCGTGAAGGGGGAGCCGAGTGTGCGACACTGATCGGCCTGCTGCCGGAAATGCGCGGGAACAGTCATGCGAGCATCAGAGCGTCTGGCCGGGATCGGGTCCAGCACGGGATTGTGCCCCGACAATCGGCGGCCGATTGACCGCACCGGTCATGGCCCGTAGAGAGAAGGCGGCTGCCCGCTTGGCGGAATTGGTAGACGCACGGGACTTAAAATCCCGAGGCCGAAAGGCCGTGCCGGTTCGAGTCCGGCAGCGGGCACCATCCTTTCAGACAGCATTTTCAAAACCAGCCTTGACATTGCTATCGCAAACTATATCGTAAGATACGTCGAAAGACACTATCGAATGACAGGAGTAAAGATGAATCCTTTTATTTTCAATATGATGCGGGAAAGGGCTGCGCATCACTGCATGCGCCGAGGCCATCGTCATGGCGGTTTCCGGGGCAAATTTGCCGCCTTTTTCGATGACGAGGGCGGACTGGGCGGCCATGGCTTCCGGGCCAGCCGCATGGTCAGCGCCGCCGATCTGCAGCTGCTGATCCTCGCCCTGCTGGAGCAGAAGCCGCGCCATGGCTACGAGATCATCAAGGCGCTGGAGGAACATTCCTCGGGCTTCTACGCGCCCAGCCCCGGCGTGATCTACCCCGCGCTCACCTATCTGGAAGAAATCGGCCATGCCAGCGTGGCGGCCGAAGGAACCAAGAAACTCTACAGCCTGACCGAAACCGGCGCCGCCTATCTGGCCGACCATCGGGCCCAGGCCGATGCCATGTTGGGCCAGCTGGCCCGCATCGGTGAGAAGGTGGCGCGCGCCAAGCAGTTCTTCCGTGGCGGCGAGGATATGGAGGGTGACGATGCGGATGCGTCGTCGAACATGCGCGCGGCCCGCCGCAACCTTAAGCTTGCGCTGCTGGAAAAACAGGACGCCACGCCCGAGGAGCAGCGCCGCATCATCGACATCCTGGTGCGTGCGGCCAAGGAAATCCGCGGCCAGCAATGATCACCACCCATGACCGGACGGGGGAGAATATGGGGCAGCGACCTGGCAACCTGGAAAGGCCATAGCATGCGAGGGCATAGATACCGCGTTACCATCGAACATCTGGGCGGCCCGCATGAAGACGCCGCAGTCCAGCCACCGCTGTGTTTCGAGGCGGTGAACCATGACGAGATTCTCGGCATTGTCGCGCGCCTGCGATCCAGCGGTGTGTATCAGCCCGACGAGGCGGCCTCGCTGGGCATCGGGCTGAAACTGTTTGCCGAAGTGATGTTGAAGCGCCGCGACGATCCGCTGTTTGCCGAACTGCGCCCGGCGATCCGTGCCTTCATCGGCGGCCTGAAGGAGCGCGGCCGGGCCGCTGCCGGGTGAGGGTCGCCTGAACAGCAGTGATCGCCGTCACATCCGGCCGGATCACCGGTTTTCCCTTGATTTACCGCAATGCAGCATCAAGGCTGGAAGCGCAGCCTTGATACGCTCCGATCCGGGGCCCGGGGCCAGACGGAGGGGCCGGAGAGATGCGTCGCATTCTGTTGATCCTGCTGCTGGTCGTGATTGCCGGTGGCGCCGGCGGCTGGTGGTATTTGCAGCAGCGCCGCGCCGCCCTGCCGCCGGGTTTTGCCACCGGCAACGGGCGCATCGAGGCCAACGAGATCGACATCGCCACAAAATACGCCGCCCGCCTTCTGGAGGTCGAGGTGGAGGAAGGCGACCTGGTGCAGGCCGGCCAGGTGATCGCCAGGCTCGATACCCGCGACCTGGAAGCGCAGCTGCGTTCGGCTGAGGCACAGGTGGCCCAGGCGCAGCAGGCGCGCAACCAGGTGCTGGCCGAGATCAACCAACGCCAGAGCGAACTCGCTCTGGCCGACAAGGAATTGCAGCGCGCGCTGGTGCTGTCGGGCCAGAATTTCGTCTCGCAGCAGAAGGTCGACCAGCAGCGCAACATCCGCCGCACGGCCGAAGCCGCGCTCGCGGCGGCGGAAAGCAAACTTGGTGCCGCTGATGCAGCGATCCGCGTGGCGGAAGCCGAGGCCGAACGCATCCGCGACCTGCTGAAGGACGGCATCCTCACCGCGCCGCGCGCCGGGCGCATCCTGTTCCGCCTCGCTGAAGCCGGCGAGGTGCTTGGCGCCGGCGGTAAGGTCGCCACCCTGCTCGATCTCTCCGATGTCTACATGACCTTCTTCCTGCCTTCGGAATCCGCCGGCCGCGTCGCCATCGGCGCCGAGGCGCGGTTGCTGCTGGATGCCGCAGCGACCCGTGCGGTGCCGGCGCGCGTGTCCTTCGTATCCTCGCGCGCGCAGTTCACGCCCAAGCAGGTGGAGACGCGCAGCGAGCGCGAGCGCATGATGTTCCGCATCAAGGCACGTGTGCCGCAGAGCCTGGTGCAGGAATATCTCGACCAGGTGAAGACCGGCCTGACCGGCATGGCCTATGTGCGGCTGGACGCCAATGCCGCATGGCCCGACTGGCTTGACTCCGACCTGACCGCGAAAGTCGCAACCCAAGCGACACAATGAATGCCGGTCAACCGCATGGCGGCCAATCGCATGGCGGCTTGAGCATCGCCCATGTCAGCCATCGCTACGGCAAGACCGTGGCGCTGGATGACGTGAGCCTCGACCTGCCGCCCGGTTCGGCCCTGGCGCTGGTCGGCCCCGACAGCGTCGGCAAATCCACATTGCTGGCACTCGCCTCGGGCGCGAAGAAGCTGCAGCGCGGCAGCATTGCTGCTCTGGGCGCAGATTATGCCAGTCGCCGCGCGCGCGAAGCCGTGCAGCCGCGCATCGCCTACATGCCGCAGGGCCTGGGCCGCAATCTCTACGCCAACCTCACGGTGTCCGAGAATGTCGCCTTCTTCGCGCGCCTGTTCGGCCATGGCCGCGCCGAACGCGAGCGCCGCATCCCCGCCTTGCTGGACGCCACCGGCCTCGCGCCGTTTGCCGACCGGCCGATGCACAAGCTCTCGGGTGGTATGAAGCAGAAGCTGGGCCTGTGCTGCGCACTGGTGCACGATCCCGATCTTCTTATTCTCGATGAACCCACCACCGGCGTCGATCCCCTGTCGCGCCGGCAGTTCTGGGACCTGATCGACAGCATCCGGCAGAGCCGGCCGCAGCTTGCCCTGCTGGTCGCGACTTCGACAATGGATGAGGCCGAACGCTTCGGCCGGGTGATCATGCTGGATCAGGGTCGCATCCTCGCTAGTGGCAGCCCCGCCGAGCTGAAGGCGCAGAGCGGCACGGCGTCGCTGGAGCAGGCTTTCATCGCGTTGCTGCCCAAAGATCGTCGCGGCGGGCTGGATGGCGAACCGGCCCTGCCGCCGGCCCATGTGGACGAGATAGCGGAGCCGGTGATCGCGGCAAAGGGCCTGACGCGGCGCTTTGGCGATTTCACCGCCGTCGACCATGTCGATCTGGCGATCCGGCGCGGCGAGATCTTCGGTTTCCTCGGTTCGAATGGCTGCGGCAAGACCACCACGATGAAGATGCTCACCGGGCTGCTGCCGGCCACGGAGGGCGAAGGCTTCCTGTTTGGCCGGGCGGTGTCCGCCGGGGATTTCTCTATCCGCCGCCGCATCGGCTACATGGCGCAGAGCTTTTCGCTCTATGGCGAACTGACGGTGCGGCAGAACCTTATGCTGCATGCAGCACTTTATGGCCTGGAGAATGCCGGAGCGATCGAACGGAGCAAGGCAATGGTGCGGCATTTCGATTTGAAAGAACACTTGGATTCGATAGCCGACACCCTGCCGATGGGCGTGCGCCAGCGCCTGTCGCTGGCTGTCGCCATTATCCATGAACCCGAGATTCTGATCCTCGACGAGCCGACCTCGGGCGTCGATCCGGTGGCGCGTGAGAATTTCTGGCGCGAGTTGCAGCGGCTGGCCCGCGAGCAGGGCGTCACCATCTTCATCTCCACCCATTACATGACCGAAGCCACGCGCTGCGACCGCGTCGCCTTCATGCATGCCGGCCGCGTGATCGCCACCGGCGCACCGACAGAGCTGCAGCGGGCGCAGAACGCAAGCAGCCTGGAAGAGGCTTTCATCGCCTATATGGAACTGGGCGGGCGCAGTGTGGAGGAAACCGCGCCTGCGATCATGGCGGCCGAATCTGATACGCCGCCTGCCGCGCCGCGTGGCTGGTTTTCCGGCCGCCGGCTGCGCGCCTATGCCTGGCGCGAGAGCATCGAATTGCTGCGCGATCCGATCCGCCTGGGCTTCGCATTGTTCGGCACCGTGATGCTGATGCTTTTGTTCGGTTATGGCATCACCTTCGATGTGGACAATGTCAGCTTCTCGGTGCTGGACCGCGACGGCACGCCGGAAAGCCGCGCCTATATCGAGACCTATTCTGGTTCCTCTTACTTCCGGCGCGAAGCGGATGCGCCCGATGGCGTGGCGCTGATCCAACGCCTGCGCGGCAGCGAGATCACGCTGGCCATCGAGATTCCGCCGAATTTTGGCGCCGACCTGCGGCGCGGGCGGGCGCCGGAAGTCTCGGTCTGGGTCGATGGCGGCATGCCGTTCCGCGCCGAGACCGTCGAGGGTTACGTGAACGGCGCCCATTCCAGCTTCCTGGCCGAACTGGCGCGGCAGCAGGGCGTGAGCGTGAGTCAGCCGGCCAGCCTGGTGATGCGCTACCGCTATAACCAGGCTTTCCGCAGCATCGATGCCATGGTGCCGGCGCTGTTTGCCATGATGCTGATGCTGATCCCGGCCATCCTCGCCACATTGGGCGTGGTATCGGAACGCGAGCGCGGTTCGATCACAAATCTTTACGTGACGCCGGTGCGCAAGCTGGAATTCCTTTTGGGCAAGCAGGCGCCCTATGTAGCGCTGGCTTACGTGAACGTGCTGGTGCTCATCGCCATGGCGGTGTTCGTGTTCGGCGTGCCGCTGAAAGGCAGCCTGTTCGGCCTGTTGCTCGGCGGCTTCTTCTACGTGCTGGCCAGTACCGGCATCGGCATGGTCACATCCTGCTTCACGCGCAGCCAGGTGGCGGCCCTGTTCGGCACCGCCGTGCTGACCATCATGCCGACCGTGCATTTCTCCGGCCTGATGCAGCCGGTTTCCACCCTGCAGGGCGGCGCGAGGCTGATCGGTTCGAGCTTTCCCGCCACCTATTTCCTGCGCACCAGCGTCGGCGCCTTCACCAAAGGGCTGGGCCTGGCCGACCTGATGCCTTTCATCCTCACCACCGCCGCCTTCTGGCCCATCCTGCTGGCCATGGCGTGGCTGTTCCTGCGCAAGCAGGAGACCTGACCATGCTGAGCCTGCGCAACATCTGGCAGCTCTGCCGCAAGGAAATCACCAGCCTACTGCGCGACCGCGTGCTGTTCGTCTTCATGATCTATGCCTGCACGCTGATGGTCTATGCCCAGGCCACCGGCACTTCGCATGATCTGGTGCGCGCCTCGCTCGGCGTGGTGGATGAGGACCGCTCGGCGCTGTCCCAGCGCATCATCGACGCCTTCCAGCCGCCACGCTTCCAGGCGCCGGTGATGGTGGCGCCGCAGGAGGTGGACCGCGCCATGGATCATGCGCGTTACACCTTCGTGCTGAACATTCCGCCCGATTTCCAGGCCGACGTGCTGGCCGGGCGTAGCCCGGAAATCCAGCTGCTGATCGACGCCACTGCGGTGATGCAGGCCGGCATCGGCGGCAACTACATCAATTCGATCGTCAGCGATGAGATCGGACGCTTCCTGCGGCGCGATGCCGATGCTGCCAGCCAGGCCGTGGAGCTGAAGCTGCGGATCGCCTTCAATCAGACGCTGGAATCCACCTGGTTCACCGGCGCCATGGCTTTGCTGCAGGTGCTGAACATGCTGGCCATCCTGCTGACCGGGGCGGCGCTGATGCGCGAGCGCGAACATGGCACGCTGGAGCATCTGCTGGTCATGCCGGTGCGGGCGATGGAGATCATGCTGGCCAAGATTATCGCCAATGGCGGCGTGATCATGGCGATGTCGCTGGTGTCACTGTTCGTGGTGCTGCAGGCTATGCTGGGCCTGCGGATTGCCGGCTCGGTGCTGCTGTTCTATGCCGGCACGGCGATCTACCTGTTCTTCGCCGCTGCCTTGGGCATTTTCCTTGCCACGCTGGCCCGCACGATGGCGCAGTTCGCGCTGATGTTCATGCTGGTGCAAATGCCAATGCAGCTTTTATCGGGCGCCTTCACGCCGCTGGAGGCGATGCCCGACTGGCTGCAGATGGCGGTGCAGCTTCTGCCGACCAAGCATTACGTGGCGCTGACCCAGGCGATCCTGTCGCGCGGCGCGGGGCTGGAGATCGTGTGGCCGGAATTCCTGGCGATCCTGGCCATGGGCGCGGCGGCGGTTGCCTTCAGCCTGATGCGCTTTCGCGTTTTCATCAGCCAGCAGCAATAGGCTTCAGCCCAGCGCCAGCCAGTGCAGGCTAAACAGGCTGTCCGGATCGGTCCATACGGCGGTGGGCCGGAAGCCGGCCTGTTCCGCCAGCTTGTGGAAACCGCTCAGCGTGTATTTGTAGGAATTCTCGGTATGGATCGACTCGCCGGCGGCGAAATCGTAGCGCCGGCCGCCGATGCGCACGCTCTGCGCCGCAAGGCTGACCAGATGCATTTCGATGCGCTGCTGGCGCGGCTGGTAGAAGGCGTAATGGGCGAAGCGTTCCAGCACGAAGTCGCCGCCGAGCTCGCGGTTGATCCGCCGCAGCAGGTTGCGGTTGAAGGCCGCCGTCACGCCGGCGGCATCGTTATAGGCGGCATGCAGCAGGGCCGGGTCCTTTACCAGGTCGACGCCGATCAGCAGGCCGCTGTTGCCGGTATCGCCTTCGCCCAGCATGCGGGCGGCCCCGCGCAGGAAGCCGAGCGCTTCCTCGGGCGTGAAGTTGCCGATCGTCGAGCCGGGGAAAAAACCGGCGCGGCACTGGGCGCCGGGCAGGCGCTCGGGCAGTTTGAGGTCGGGCGCAGTGAAGTCGCCGGCCACCACGCGCACATCCAGGCCGGGATGGTCGCGCATCAGTTCGGCGGCCGCATCGCTCAGATGCGCGCCGGAAATGTCGATGGGCAAAAACCCGCGCGGGCGGTTCAGCGCATCCAGTAGTAGGCGGATTTTCACCAGCGCGCCGGCGCCGAATTCGACGATCTCGGCCTCAGGACCGATCAGCTTGGCGATGTCGCGGCCATGGCGGCGCAGCAGGCCGATCTCGGTGCGCGTCGGATAATATTCCGGCAGCTCGCAGATCTGTTCGAAGAGTTCCGAGCCGCGCCGGTCGTAGAAATATTTTGCCGGCAGGTTTTTCTGTGCGGCCGACAACCCAGCCTGCACATCGGCGGCGAAGGCGCGCAGGGCGGGATCGGGTTGCGCCGGCTCGCGGCGATGCAGGGCGATGTGGCTCATAGATCCTCCGCCAGACGGATGCCGGAAAACTGCCAGCGCGCAGCCGGCGGGAAGAAATTGCGGTAGCTGGGCCGGATATGGCCGTGCGGCGTGGCGCAGGAGCCGCCGCGCAGCACGATCTGCCCCACCATGAACTTGCCGTTATATTCGCCGATGGCGCCGGCTGCCGGTTTGAAGCCGGGATAGGGCTCGTAGCCTGAACGCGTCCATTCCCAAACCTCGCCATAGCCGCGCAGCGTTGCATCGCCGCCATCCAGCAGGGGGCGCGGATGGGGATGCTGGCGGTCAAGGAAACCGCCCATATGTTCGGCGCGGCCCGAGACGGCGGCATGTTCCCATTCGGCTTCGGTGGGCAGGCGCTTGCCGGCCCAGGCGGCGTAGGCGGCGGCCTCGTAGAACGAGACATGGCAGACCGGTTCGGCCGGATCGACGGCGCGGCGACCCATCAGGGTGAAAATCTGCCAGTTCTCGCGATGGGGCTCCTGCGACCAGTAGAGCGGCGCCTGCCAGCCCTCGCGCTGCAACATTGCCCAGCCGTCGGAAAGCCAGAATTCCGGCCGCGCATAGCCGCCATCGGCCATGAATTCCAGATACTCGCCGCAGGTGACCGGCCGCGTCGCCAGACGGAAGGGGTGCAGCAGCACACGATGGCGCGGGCCTTCGTTGTCAAAGGCGAAACCATGGCCATCATGGCCGATCTCGGCGATGCCACCCTCGAAATCGACGAAGCCAAGCCGTGCCGGCTCTTCACGTGTGAAGCTCTGCGACGGCAGGTAGGCCGGTGCGAAGGGATGGCGCGAGAAAGCATGCTTGATGTCGGTGAGCAGCAGTTCCTGATGCTGCTGCTCATGGGCCAGGCCGAGGGCGACCAGCGGCGCGAGCGTGGCCAGCGTCGCATCGTCGGCGCAGTCCAGCAGGTCGGTCATCGCGGTGTCGACATAGTGGCGATACTGCGTGACGGTGGCGGCGGTGGGCCGGCTGAGCAGGCCGCGCTCAGGCCTCGGATGGCGTGCGCCAACCGCTTCGTAATAGGAATTGAACAGGTAGTTGAAGTGTTCGTCGAACACGCAGTAGCCGGACTTGTGCGCCTGCAGGATGAAGGTCTCGAAGAACCAGGTGACATGGGCGCGGTGCCATTTGGTTGGACTGGCATCGGGCATTGACTGCAGCTGCTGGTCTTCCGGCGACAGCGTTTCGGCCAGCAGTTCGGTAAGCTGGCGCACGGTCTGGTAGCCGGCCAGTAATGCGGCGCGTGCTGAATCCCGCCGTTCTTCCGTGCCGCGCTGCTCTGTATCCTGTCTTTCCATACCGCCGCGATGGCTGAAACCGGCCTCAATGGTGAGGGTTTCGCTCATGGTCCTCTGCTCCCCTGCGGCGCCGCAATAAATTTTTCTTCAGAACGGCAAATTCAATCGATGACTGGGATTTCAACTGATTGGGATTTCAACGACTTGCTGTAACCGTGGTTCCAGCATGGCAAAAACATGCCGAATATCAAAAACAACCGGATGGCGGCGCGGCCCGCTCTTTTGCTCTCCCGGTCAGATAGCTAGCCTAATCCGAAGGGCAAGGCGAAAATGTGACGAAACCGACATTTTTCGTTGGCCCGTGAAGAAGATCGGGAAGAGCGCATGACGAAAATGGCAGCAGCCCTGCTCCACCGCGCAGAAGACCTCGCGGCATCGTTCCGCCTGCGCAGCGCCGAAATCGAGCAGGTGCGCTATCTGCCAGATGATATCGCTGCTGCCATGGCGCAGGCCGGCCTCTATCGCGCGCCGCTGCCGCCCGATTGCGGCGGTGCCGGAGTCGATCCCGCCACTTTGCTGCGCCTGATCGAGACGATTGCCGGCGGCGACGCTGCTGCCGGCTGGTGCCTGATGATCGGGGCAACGGCGGCGATTTCCGCCGGGCGCCTGCCGGACAGGGTGGTGCATCAGATTTTTTCCGATCCGCTCACCGTCACCGCCGGCGTCTTCGCGCCGATGGGCCGCGCTTTGCCCGAAGACGGCCAGTGGCGCGTGCGCGGCTGCTGGGGCTGGGGCAGCGGCACGCGCAACGCACACTGGATTTTCGCCGGTTGCCTGCTGATGGATGGTCCACCCGATGCCGAGGGCCGGCCGACGCCGCGCCGCCTGCCCAACGGCCAACCCGACGTGACCATGATGATCCTGCCGGCGAAGGATGTGGTCTTCCACGACACCTGGCAGGCGATGGGCCTGTGCGGCACCGGCAGCGGCGATTTCGAGGTGCGCGACGTGGCGATCCCGCGCGATCATGCCGTGTCGCTGTTCTCCAGTCCGGTGCTGCGGTCCGGCGCCTGCTTCGCCTTCCCGGTTTTTGCCCTGCTGGGACTGGGCATCGCGGCGGTGGCCTTAGGGATTGCCGGCGGTGCGGTGCGCGATTTCGCCACCCTGGCCGGCGCGAAGACGCCGCAGGGTTCCAGCCGACGGCTGGCCGAGCGTGCCACCGTTCAGGCCGAATTCGCCCAGGCCGAGGCGATGGTGCTGGCGGCGCGGAGTCATCTGCATGCCATGGTGGAGGCGGCGATGGCCGACCTGGGCGAGGCGAAACCCGGCAGCACCGTATCGCTGCAGCGGCGCGTGGCTTTGCGCCAGGCCGCGACCCATGCGGCGCATGCCAGTGCCGATGCCGTGAAGCGGCTTTATACTTTGGCCGGCGGTTCGGCAGTGTTTGCCACCTCGCCCTTGCAGCGCGCCTTTCGCGACGTGCATGTGACCACGCAGCACATGATGACGGCGCCGGCCACCTGGGAGGTGATCGGCCGTGCGGGCTTAGGTCTGCCCGTGGACGACGCGCAGATCTAGACCGCCCGCCTTAGACGGCTCGCGTCGCCTTCATCGCCACGACGAGTTCGGCCGGCGCGGTGACCGGCAGGCCGCAGGTGGGACCGAGGCAGACATAGGCGGTGGCGGTGGCATCCACCTGCGCCTTGCCATAGGCCGGATGGCTTTCCGGGATGGAGGCCAACGGATCGGTCACCTGCACAATGCGGTTGGGCACCGACACGCCATAGGCGGCATCGATCAGCGCTTCGGTGGCGGCATCGCCGCGCTTGCCGATGATGGCGACCTGCACCGCGTTGGCGAACAGGTCGAAACCGTTGAGGTAGCTGCCCATCGGAAAGAAATTGCGCGCCGCGTCGGCCGAGAAGGCATCCAGCAGGTTCTGCGCCCGCTCGCGCCACTCGACATTGCCGGTCAGGTACCACAGCCGCGCGAAGACGCCGACCAGCAGGCCATTGCCCGAGGGCGTGGCGTTGTCGGTGGCGTGGCGCGTGCGGGCGACAAGGTTCTCGGCTTCTTTTGATGTCAGGAAATAGCCGCCATTCACCGCATCGGCATAATCGTCTTCCACCGTCTCGGCCCAGGCCTGCGCCTGGCGCAGGTAATCCGGGCTGCCGGTGGCCTCATGCAGCGCGAGCGCCGCGCGCATCATCGCCGCGTAATCGTCGAGCAGGCCGGGGAAGACCAGGATGTCGTTGCGCCAGCTGTGGCCCAGCTTGACCTCGCCCACGCTCATCGTGTTGACGATGAAATCATAGGCGCGTTCGGCCGCTGCCAGCCAGTCGGGCCGTTGATACTGGCGCGACAGTTCGGCCAGGGTCGCGATCATCAGGCCGTTCCAGTCGGCCAGCACCTTGTCGTCCCAACCCGGCTTGATCCGCTGTTCGCGCGCTGCCAGCAGCTTCGCACGACAGGCGGCGAGCTTGGCTTCGGTCTCGGCATCCTTCAGATCGGGCGACAGCGAGCGGCGCAGAATGGTCTTGTGTTCCCAGTTGCCGGCATCGGTCACGTCATAGGCGGCGCAGAACAGCGCGGCATCTTCCGGGCTCAGCACCTGCTCGATCTCGGGCTTGTGCCAGATATAAAACTTGCCTTCCTCGCCTTCCGAATCCGCGTCCTGCGTGGCGGCGAAAGCGCCGTCCGCAGTGATCATCTCGCGCAGGACCCAGCCCACGGTTTCCATCACGCGCTGGCGCAGCACCGGATCGCGTGTCTCGGCCTCCACCATCGCCATATGCGAGAGCAGCTGCGCATTGTCGTACAGCATCTTCTCGAAATGCGGCGCCAGCCATTCCGCGTCGGTGGAATACCGCGCGAAGCCGCCGCCCAGATGATCGTAGATGCCGCCCTGGGCCATGCGTGAAATCGTGTTGGTCACCGCTTTGGCGTAATCGGCCTGGCCGGTGCGCAGATATGCGCGCCACAGCAGGTCGAACAGGCCGGTCTGCGGGAATTTCGGCGCGCCGCCCACGCCGCCATGTTCGGGATCGACATGGGTGACGATCTGCGCCGCCACCTGGTCCAGTATGTCGTTGCTCAAGGCCAGGCGGTCGCGCGATTGCGGCTTGGCCATGCTGCGCAGGCCGCCCACCAGCATCTTCACGTTCTGCGCCACCGATTGCGGCTTGTCGCGCCAGGCCTCATGCACCTTTTGCAGCACCTCCACGAAGCCGGGCCGGCCGAAGCGCGGCTCGGGCGGGAAGTATGTACCGCCCCAGAAGGGCTCGCCCTTGGGCGTGAGGAACATGGTGAGCGGCCAGCCGCCCTGTTCGCCCAGGATATGCAGGGCATTCATGTAGAGCGTGTCGATATCCGGCCGTTCCTCGCGGTCGACCTTGATATTCACGTACAGCTCGTTCATCACCGCGGCGATCTGCGGATTCTCGAAGCTTTCATGGGCCATCACGTGGCACCAGTGGCAGGCGGCATAGCCCACGCTGAGCAGGATCGGCTTGTTGGCCGCCTGGGCGGCGGCCAGCACCTGGGGGCTCCAGATCTGCCAGTGGACCGGATTGTCCCTGTGCTGCTGAAGATACGGCGAGGCGGCCCGGTCCAGGTTGTTGCGGTCCAGATTCACGGTGTTGGTCCCTGACAAGGGGGCGGCGGCCATGCTAGGTATTTGTCCTGCTTCTCGTTTCGGCGTTTCAGACAAGTATGGTGCGACAATGAAGGTCACTGTCAATGTCGATTGCACTCCGGAAGAGGCCCGGCGCTTCCTCGGCCTGCCCGATGTGCAGCCCCTGCAGGAGGCGGTCATGCGCCAGATGCAGGACCGGATGATGAATTCGCTCAGCGCGATGGACCCGGAGACCCTGCTCAAGACCTGGGCGCCGCTGGGCCTGCAGAATCTGGAGCAGATCCAGAAATTCTTTTTCAGCCAGTTCCCCGGCGGCGGAACCGACAAGAAGTGAAGTAAGACCCATGGTTGTTTTGTCCAGCGATCCCAAGCCCTTTTACCGGGCGCATATCTTCGTCTGCACCAACGAGCGGCCGGAAAACCATCCGCGCGGCTCCTGCGCGCGCAAGGGTGCCGAGAAGTTGCGCAACTACATGAAGACCCGCGCCAAGGAACTGGGCATGGGCCTGGAAGACGGCGTGCGCGTGAACAATGCCGGCTGCCTGGAGCGCTGCGAGTTGGGGCCGACGCTGGTGATCTATCCCGACGGCGTGTGGTATCGCGCTGAGACTTTCGAGGATATCGACGAGATCCTCGAAGTACATGTGAAGCAGGGCGGTCGTGTGGCACGGCTGATGCTGAAGCCCGAGGACGGCCCGGACCACAGCGCGAAGCTGAAGTGATCGCGCCGCAGACCATCTACGCCCTCTCCACCGCGCCCGGCCGCGCCGGGGTGGCCGTGATCCGCATCAGCGGGCCGCAGGCGGCCGAGGCGCTCACCGCCTTGTGCGGGTCAGACCTGCCGCGCGCCCGCACGGCGTTTCTGCGCAAGCTGCGCCACGCCGATGGCATGCTGCTGGATGAGGGCATGGTTCTGTGGTTCCCGCGCCCGCACAGCTTCACCGGCGAGGATGTGGTCGAACTGCAGGTGCATGGCGGCCGCGCCGTGCTGGCCGCGTTGTTCGAGGCGCTTGGCAAACTGCCCGGCCTGCGCCTGGCCGAGCCGGGCGAATTCAGCCGCCGGGCTTTCGAGAACGGCAAGCTCGATCTCACCGAGGCCGAGGGCCTGGGCGATTTGATCAATGCCGAGACGGAGGCGCAGCGCAAACAGGCCCTGCGCCAGATGCAGGGTGCGCTGGGCCAGTTGTATGAAGGCTGGCGCAACCAGCTCACCCGGGCGCTGGCGCATCTGGAAGCGGATATCGATTTCCCCGACGAGGATCTGCCTGCCGGCGTGGCCGCCGAGGTGATGCCGCAGATCGCGCGCCTGCGCGCCGAGATCGCCGCGCATCTGGCCGATAACCGGCGCGGCGAACGGCTGCGCGATGGCCTGATGGTGGCGATCCTCGGCGCGCCGAATGTGGGCAAGTCGTCGCTGCTCAACGCGCTCGCGCAGCGCGAGGCGGCGATCGTCTCCGAGATTCCGGGTACCACGCGCGACGTGATCGAGGTGCATCTCGATCTGGGCGGCTATCCCGTGATCCTGGCCGATACGGCAGGCCTGCGCGACAGCGCCGACACCATCGAAAGCGAAGGCGTGGCGCGCGCGCTGAAACGCGCCGAGGCCGCCGACCTGAAACTCGTGGTGCTGGACGCGACGAAAAAGACCGTGCCAAAGGAGACGCAGGCGCTGGTCGATGCCGATACCATCGTGGTCGCCAATAAGACCGACGCCGCCAGCATCCCGGCGGGCTACGAGGTCAACGGCCGCCCGGTGCTGGGCGTTTCAGTGCGCAACGGCGCGGGCATGAGCGCGCTGCTCGATGCGCTGGAGAAAGAGGTCGTGGCGCGCATCGGCATGAGCGGTTCGACCTCGCTGACCCGCGCGCGGCACCGCGAGGCGCTGACCGACTGCGTGGCGGCGCTCGACCGGTTCCTCACCGGTAACGGCCGCAACAACCCTGCGCCGGAACTGGCCGCCGAGGATGTGCGCCTGGCAGCCCGCGCCTTGGGCCGCATCACCGGGCGGATCGATGTGGAAGACCTGCTGGACGTGATCTTCCGCGACTTCTGCATCGGGAAGTGAGCGGCCACACGCAACAGGTATTTTACCCAGGGGTTATCCATTTTTTACCCGCCGCCCCCGCCATCCCGATAGCCAAGCCCGCTGCCATGGCAGATATTTAAGGCGCTTTGGGGGAGCTGTCGGATGGCAGAAGCTGGTCGATGAACATTCCCGTCTACGACGTGCTGGGCAGTTCGTGGGACATGGCCGGCCTGCCGCCCGGGCCGCTGGCCGATCTGTACGATTACTGGGACGGCAAGCGCGCCGGCCGGCCCTGGCCGTCGCGGGCCGATATCGATCCGCTGGATATCCCGCTGCTGCTGAAATACCTGCTGCTGATCGAAATCGAGCGGCTGCAGCCCATGCGCATCCGCTTCCGCCTGGTCGGCACCAATTTCCACCGCTTCTTCGGCCGTGACCTGACCGGCAAGACCCGTGACGAGGCCGAGCTGCGGCCCGACGGACCCGGCGCCGGCCTGGCCGAGATGATGGCGGAATGGCGCGAGGTGCTGCAGCGCGGTGCACCACGCTGGGCCAGCGTGCGCCAGCGGGTGGAGCGCGACGGGCTGGGCTGGGTGCGCTTCACCGGGCTGGCGCTGCCGCTGTCGCGCGCGAACACTTCCGATGGGGCCGGCACCGCCGACATGCTGCTGGTCGCCACGCTGTATCATCCCGACGAAGCGGCCTGAGGCCATGGCCGACCTCTTTCCGCAATTCGCCACCGGCCGGCTGCTGCTGCGCGCTTTCAGGGCCGAAGACGAAGCCGCCTTCGCCGAATTTGCCGTGCGCGAGGAATTCTGGCGGTTCCTGCCCGGGCCGGCGCTGACGCCTGAGCTGGTGGCGCAGTTCATCGCCGCGCGGGTGCGGGATGCCGCCAACCCTTCGGGCCGCGACTGGATCTTCGCCGTGGAGGAACAGGCCTTAAGCCGCGCCATCGGCATGGTGCGCTTAAGCATCGCTTCGCCCGAACACCGCCAGGGCAATATCGGCTTTTCCTTCGATGGCGCCCTGCGCGGGCGCGGCTATGCGTCGGAGGCAATGCGCGAAGTGCTGCGCTTCGGCTTTGCTGACCTGGAGCTGCACCGGATCACGGCTTTGGCCGATGTGGAGAATGCGCGCAGCCATGCGGTGCTGCAGAAACTCGGCTTCCGGCAGGAAGGCCGGCTGCGGCAGAATTTCAACATGCGCGGCGCATGGCGCGACAGCGACTTGTTCGCCCTCTTGCGCAGCGAGTGGCCGGCGGCAGATCCGGCAACCGGCCAGGCCTAAAGCGAACTCTGCTGCGGCCAGCGCGGCACGGGCAGGCTGCCTTGCCCTGAGTTGCCGTGAATGGGACGGCCGGTGCGCGGATCGACCTTCAGCACGCGGTCGCGGCCGTCGCGGGTGCGGTATTCGATTTCGTAGCGCCCGTCCTTCCAGTCGATATCCCTGATGAAGGCGTAATCGGGCCGGCTTTCGATCTGGATGATGATCTGCGACAGCGAGAGCGACCCGGCCGGCGGGCCGTCCGGGTCGACGAGCTTGGGTGGTTCGGGCGCAGGCTGTTCAAGTGCGGGTGTGGCAGGTACGGGAGCGGTGGTCTGCGGGGGCATCTGGGCCTGGGCCGGCTCGGCGGCGGTGCCGCCGGCCAGGCTGCCCAGCAGCAGCAATGCGGCGAGCTGGTTCATGGCAGGTACGCCTTGGGGGCAGGACGGATCATGCTGCCATGAGGCGCCCGGAATATGGCGCGGCGGGGGCGGTGCTGCGGCCTTTTGTGGGATTCGACTCAGCCGTGGCGGCGCAGGAAGTCGCCTAAACGGGCGGCGAATTCGGCCGGGCGCTCGTCATGCAGGGTATGGCCGGCGCCCTCGAAAATGGCGGTTTCCGTGCGCGGGTTCAGCGCCGCCATGCGCCGGATTTCATCCGTGGTGACGAAGCGGCTTGTGGTGCCGTGGAACAGCAGGATGGGGCAGGCGATGGCCGCCCAGTCGTCGCTCCAGTCGCCCACCAGGGCGGCGCGGGCCGGCTCGTGCCAGGCATCGGAAAAGCGGAAGCCCCAGCCGTCCTCGTATTCCACCAGGCTGTCGAGGAAATAACGGTCGAGTCCAAAATCCGAGCCGCGCATGTGATCGAGCAGGGCATCCAGGCTGTCCCACCGCAGCGGCCAGGATTCGCCCTTGCCGGCCGGGCCGAAGCGGCAGCCGATATCCTCCACGATCAGGCCGCGCACCAGGTCGGGCCGGCGGGCGGCGAGTTGATAGGCATTCACGCCGCCGAAGGAATGCCCGGTCAGCATCACCGGCCCGCAGGCCAGATGCTCGATCAGGGCTGCGACATCATTGATGAAGGCCTCGCGGCTGCGATCCTCGGCATGGTCGCTCCAGCCATGGCCGCGCTGGTCCATGCCGACCACGCGCCAGCCGGGTTTGAGCGCATGCGACAGCGGCGCGTAATTGCGGGCGCAGCCGGCGCGGCCATGCAAAGCCACCAGCGTGCGCGCAGCATCGCCGCCGAAATCGACGTAGGAGAGCTTCACGCCGTCGCGGTGCAGGAAATGCCGCTGGCCCATGATCAGATCAGGCGCCGGATCAGTAGATGCGCGCGACGCTGTCGCCCAGGCGGATGATGCCGCCCTCGATCACGCGGGCGTAGACGCCGCATTGCGTATGACCGTAATGGCCGCGCAGGCCGGACAGCAGATCAAGGTCCTGCTCGGCGGTGTCGGGATTCACATGGGTGGCGCCGCAGCGGCCGATGATCTCGGCCACTTCCAGAATCGCGGTGCCGATCTGCAGCCGCGCGCCGATCCAGTGCATCTCGACCCAGGCATCGAAGCCATCCACCAGCAGGTTGCCGCGCAGGCGGCGCCAGTCGAGCGGCTCGTTCAGCCCCATCTTCGTGCCGATGTCGCGCAAGGAGGCGGTGTTCTGGATCGAAATGTATGGCTGCGGCACATCGGTAAACCACGCGCCCGGCGCCTCGGCCACGCGCACGCTGCCGCGCGTCTGCTCGTCGCCCATGGCCTGCAGCACCAGGTGTTCCAGCGCGGCGCGGCCTTCCGGCGTGGTGAGGTCGGCATCGTCAAGCCGGCCATCCCCGGGTGTTTCCGGATCGGGATCGGCCACGGTGATCTTCGTACCCGTGGGATCGAAGGCGCAATGCAAAGCGGCCAGCTTCGGGTTGCGCACCCAGGTGAGGAAATGTGCCTTCTTCTGGAAGGCTGGCTTTTGCGGATCGAAAGCCGATGCGCCATGGGCCAGCGCGAAGCGGCGGTCGCCTGCGATCGGCTGATCGGGGATCAGCTCGGCCTGCTCCAGCGGCTGCGGGCTCAGGCCCTTCACGGGGAAACGGTGGATGCGGGTGAGGGCGGCATGCGGCTGGGTCATGGCCCGACCATGCGCAAGAGGAATGCTGCGGTCAACGGCGGAATTGCTGCAACATTGTCATCGTCGCCGCGATGCTGTTTCGTGTCATCGCCCTTTCATGTTTGCGAGGCCGTATGTCGCATCAGTTCGCCCTCTATGCCACCGCTCTGTTGCTTGGCGCGCAGCTCTTCTTCTCCTTCGTGGTCGCGCCGATGGTATTCGCCAATCTGCCGGCGGCCACCGCGTCGGGCTTCATGCGCGCGATCTTCCCGCTCTACTACACCGTCACGATTGCGCTCTCGTTGCTGGCCCTGCTGGCCTTCGGCGTGGCGCAGGATCAGCGTGGCGTAATTGTGCTGGGCGCCATCGCCGCGCTTGGGCTTTTCTCGCGCCAGGTGCTGTTGCCGCGCATCGAGTTCTGGCGGCCGGGCAGGGAGGCGGGCGATGCCATGGCCACGGCGAAATTCCGTGCCCTGCATCGGGCCAGTGTGCTGGTCAATCTGGCGCAAATGCTTGGCGCGGCAGGGCTTTTGTTCTCTTTCGTTCTATAGCGGGTCGCAGCAGCAAAAAATCCCTTGACTACTGAGAACATAAAAGGTACATTTCACAGGTAGGCGGGTGTTTCACGTGAAACAGCCGATTTCCCTCCAGTATCCCCCTTGGGGTGTTTCACGTGAAACACCCCCTTTTTCCTGTGGGCATGCGGCTGATGGGTGTCTGGCCGCGATTCCTTTTGACGGCTCCGGCCACCTGACCTATACCCCCGCGCCATGAGCGGTTCTTTTGATGTCATCGTCATCGGCGGCGGCCATGCCGGCTGCGAGGCGGCTGCGGCGGCCGCGCGGCTGGGTGCGCGTACCCTGCTGCTGACCCACAAGGTCGAGACGATCGGCGAGATGTCGTGCAACCCGGCCATCGGTGGCCTGGCCAAGGGCCATCTGGTGCGCGAGATCGACGCGCT
This sequence comes from Ferrovibrio sp., assembly GCF_046297595.1. Classification (GTDB taxonomy): domain Bacteria; phylum Pseudomonadota; class Alphaproteobacteria; order Ferrovibrionales; family Ferrovibrionaceae; genus Ferrovibrio. Next base: position 180,146 of record NZ_JBKBHT010000002.1, on the reverse strand, counting down.
GGACGGCGTGATGGGCCGGGTGATCGATGCCGCCGGCATCCAGTTCCGCATGCTCAACAAATCCAAGGGCCCCGCCGTGCGCGGCCCGCGCAGCCAGGCCGACCGCAAGCTTTATCGCCAGGCCATGCAGGCATTGCTGATGGAGCAGGCCAATCTCACCATCCATGCCGCTTCGGCGGAAGACATCCGTATCGAGCATGGCGAAGTGAAGGGCGTGCTCGCGGGCGACGGCAGTTTCTTCGCCGCGCCCAAGGTGATCCTCACCACCGGCACCTTTCTGCGCGGCCTGATCCATATCGGCGAAGAGAAGATTCCGGCCGGTCGTGTGGGCGAAGCGCCGTCGCTCGGCCTCTCGAAAACCCTTGAAAAATGCGGCTTTTCGCTGGGGCGCCTGAAAACCGGCACACCGCCGCGGCTGGACGGCAAAAGCATCGACTGGGGCGCTTTGGAGATGCAGGGCGCCGATGATCCGCCGGTGCCGTTCAGCTTCCTGACCGAGCGCATCACCACGCCGCAGATCGAATGCGGCGTCACGTATACGTCGCCCGCAGGCCATGCGCTGATCCGCGACAACCTGCATCGCGCGCCGATGTATTCCGGCCAGATCGAAAGCACCGGCCCGCGCTATTGCCCGTCCATCGAGGACAAGGTGGTACGCTTCGCCGAGCGCGAGCGGCATCAGATCTTCCTGGAGCCGGAAGGGCTGGACGACGACACCGTCTATCCCAATGGGATATCCACCTCTTTGCCGCGCGACGTGCAGGCCGGGCTGCTGAAGACCATTCCGGGCCTGGAAAACGCCGTCATGCTGCGGCCGGGCTATGCCATCGAGTATGATTTTGTCGATCCACGTGAACTGAAGCCGACTTTGGAGACGAAGCGGCAGCCCGGTCTGTATCTGGCCGGCCAGATCAACGGCACCACCGGATACGAGGAAGCCGCCGCCCAGGGGCTGATCGCCGGCCTGAATGCGGCGCTTTCGGCGGGAAATCTCGGTTTTGGCGGGGGCGGGGAGGCGAAAACCTTCATCCTCGACCGCGCCGACGCCTATATCGGCGTGCTGGTTGACGATCTGGTCAGTCTCGGCACCCGCGAACCCTACCGCATGTTCACCAGCCGGGCGGAATACCGCCTCAGCCTGCGCGCCGACAATGCCGACCAGCGCCTCACCCCGCTGGGACTGGAGATCGGCTGCGTGGGAATTTCACGTGAAACAGCCTGGAAAACCAAGGAAAAAGCCCTCGCCGAGGCCCGCGCCCTGGTCCGCGCCCTGAAACTCACGCCCCCGGAGCTGGTCAAACGCGGCCTGAACGTGAACCAGGACGGGCAGATCCGCTCGGCCGCCACCCTGCTGGGCTATCCCGACATGACCGTCACCCGGCTGGTCGAAATCTGGCCGGAACTGCACGGCCTGCGCCCCGACGTGGTCGAGCAGCTCGAGATCGACGGGCGGTATGCCGGCTACATGGAGCGGCAGGAGGCCGACATCCTTGCCTTCCGCAAGGATGAAGGCCTGGTCCTGCCTGAAGCGCTGGATTACGACGCCGTCGGCGGCCTCTCCAACGAGGTGCGGGCCAAGCTGAAGCAGCACCGCCCCGGCACCCTGGGCCAGGCAGCGCGCATCTCGGGCGTCACCCCGGCGGCGCTCTCGGCCCTGCTGGGCTATGTCAAAAAGGCCCGCCGGCAGGGCATCGAAGCTGCCGAATAGCGGTTTTCCGCCATTTTATGATCAATCGCCCGGCATTTTCACGGGAAACACCTGACAACACCGCCGCCATGCGCCATAACCCGGCCATGACCCCACAGGCATTCCAGAAAGCCACCGGCTGCAGCGACCAGGCGCTTGAACGTCTGAATATCTATGCCGCACTGGTCGCCAAATGGCAGAAGGCCATCAACCTGGTGGCGCCCAACACCCTGCCGCAGCTCTGGGAACGGCATTTCCTCGATTCCGCCCAGCTTCTGCCGCTGGCGCCGGAAAGCACCACCCGCTGGCTCGATCTCGGCTCGGGCGGCGGCTTCCCCGGTCTGGTGATCGCGGCCTTGGGAGTCGATGGGGGCGTTGAAACCGTGCATCTGGTGGAAAGCGACCAGCGCAAGGCCACTTTCCTGCGCGAAGCCGCGCGGGCCATGGGCTTGGGCAGCCATGTCACGGTTCACATGAAACGCATCGAGGCGGTGGAGCCCGCAGCCCTGCATGCCGCCATGGGCGGCGCACCGCAGGTGATCTCCGCCCGCGCGCTGGCATCGCTGAAAGATCTGATCCCGCTGGCCCAGCGCCTGGCCGGGCCCGACACGGTTTATCTCTTTCCCAAGGGCCGGCAGGCCGGGGATGAATTGACCGAGGCCCGGCGATATTGGACAATTCAGGCGCTCGACCTGCTGCCGAGCCAGACCGAGGCGCAGGCGCGCATTGTGCGGATGAGGGGGCTCGAAGCCGCGTGACCAGTACAGAACAGGAACAGACGGCCGGCAATCCTAACCTGCGCATGGGCCGCGTGCTGGCGGTGGCCAACCAGAAGGGTGGCGTGGGCAAGACCACCACGGCCATCAATCTGGCCACCGCGCTGGCCGCCGTGGGCGAGCGTGTGCTGCTGATCGATTCCGATCCGCAGGGCAACGCCTCCACCGGCCTGGGTCTGACCCATGACGAGCGCGAACCCGGTACTTACGAATTGCTGATGGGCGCGGCCGAGCTGGACGAAGTGATCCGGCCCACCAAGGTGCCCAACCTGATGATCGTGCCGGCCAATGTGGAACTGGCCGGCGCCGAGCTGGAGATGATGGATCTCGACCGGCGCCAGCATCGCCTGAAGGACGCCATCGAGGGCCGCGTCGGCAGTTTCGATCATGTGCTGATCGACTGCCCGCCATCGCTCACGCTGCTCACCGTGAATGCCATGGTGGCGGCCGATGCCGTGCTGGTGCCGCTGCAATGCGAGTTCTTTGCGCTGGAAGGCCTGGGCCAGCTGCTGCGCACGGTCGAGCGTATTCGCGGCACGCTGAACCCCACGCTGGATGTGCAGGGCGTGGTGCTCACCATGTTCGACAAGCGCAACAACCTGTCCGACCAGGTCGCGGCAGACGTGCGCGGCTTCCTGGGCGACAAGGTCTACGAGACGGTGATCCCGCGCAACGTGCGAATCTCCGAAGCGCCCAGCCATGGCGTGCCAGCATTGATCTACGACCACCGCGCGCCGGGCAGCACCGCCTACATGGCGCTGGCCCGCGAGGTGATCAAACGCGAGCAGGCCCTGCGGTCGGCGGCGTAGTTTTTTTGTTTTCGTCATGCCGGGCTTTTGACCCGGCATCCCATTTCCAAATGGGATCCCGGCTCGCGCTGCGCTTGGCCGGGATGACCGGTCAGGAAGGTATTGAGTAGAGATGATCGACGATCCGAAACGCCGCGGTCTCGGCCGTGGCCTTGCCGCCCTGATGGGCGAAACGCCGGGCAAGGATGGCGAGACCACTGCTGCGCCGCGTGGCCTGCGCGAGATTCCCATCGAGCAGCTGAAACCCAACCCCTACCAGCCGCGCAAGACCTTCCTGCGCGAGCAGTTGGAGGAGCTCGCCCAGTCGATCAAAGAGAAAGGCGTGCTGCAGCCCCTGCTGGTGCGCAAGTCGGCTACGCCGGGTAATTACGAGATCATCGCCGGCGAACGCCGCTGGCGCGCCGCCCAGATCGCCAAGCTGCATACCCTGCCCGCCGTAGTGAAGGAGATTTCCGACCGCGACGCGCTGGAAATCGGCCTGATCGAGAATTTGCAGCGCGAGGACCTCAACGCCGTCGAAGAGGCCGGCGCCTTCCTGAAACTCACCGACGAATTCGGCTACTCTGCCGAGCAGATCGCCCAGGTGATCGGCAAGAGCCGCAGCCATGTCGCCAATATCATGCGCCTGCTGCAGCTGCCCAAGCCGGTGGTGCAGATGATCACCGAGGGCAAACTTTCCGCCGGCCAGGCCCGGCCGCTGATCGGCCATCCGCTCGCCGAGCAATTGGCCCAGCGCATCATCGAGGGCAGCCTCTCTGTGCGCGAGGTGGAAAAACTGGTCGCCGTGGGCAAGGCGGTGGCCGCCGGCCCCAGCGGCAAGAAGCCCGGCCGGCCGCCCTCGTCTGCGACTAAGAAGCCGGCCGACGAACCGGCCGCGAAGAAGGACGCCGATACGCTGGCGTTCGAGCGCGGCCTGGCCGCCGCGCTGGGACTCAGGGTGGAAGTGGAAGGCGAACCGGGCAACCCGGAAGCCGGCCGCCTGATCCTGCATTACCAGAAGCTGGAACAGCTCGACGAACTGGCGAAAAAGCTTAGCCGGCGGTGAGTGATTCAGTTGCCATCCGACCAGGCGGCGACCGTCAGTATGTCTCTTTCATCACGGCGCAGGGTATAGCGCAGCGGCCGTTTCACATAACGGCCCACCAGTATCTCTTCATCAGCGTGAAGGTATTCTAGAACGACCGGAATCTCATAGGAGTCGGCGTCCACGCCATCATTACCACCGGACAAGGTTATGGTTTTCAACATCAGCATGCCGCGCCCGGCCGGATCTAGGAATGGCTTATACAGTTCAGGGCTTGAATCAAAATGATGGCGGATGGCGCGTTCGGCGTCGCTCCAGGGCAGATCAGACTTTGGGATCAACGTATCTGAAGCTGGGCTATATTCCAGCGGCTTCGCACCCTGTTTCTGCAGCAGCGGATTGAGGCGCCAACGGGCCGTTTGCGGCCATGCGGGTTCAAGCTGCAGCGATGAGGCGCACGACGTGTTCGCGGCCATGTGGGCCACCCGGAGCAGGTCGAATACGCCGGTCAGAGCGTCGACTTCCAGTACCCCGGTCCGTGGTGTGGTGCTGCGAATTTTCGGACCTTGGCAGTCGTCTATTTTCACCCCGGTTTCGATGTACCACTCATCGCCCGCATTGAGCGTCGCCTTCAGCGGTTTGATGGCCTCTGCCTCTGTTTCAGGTTTCGAGGTGTTTGCAACGGCAATCTGATATTCGCCGGGCACGACATCACGGATGGTCAGGGTATTGGCGGGAAACTCGCCAAGGCTTTCGCCATTCAGGCTCACGACCGGCAGCAAAGGCGGCGCGTAGCCCTTCATCTTATCTTCTTCCAGTCTGAAGACGACGATCCGGCCAGTTGCCTCCGGGCGCGGCGGCATCTGCATGGCGGGAACGGTCTCGTGTGTCTGCGACGTGGTATGGCAGGCTGCCAGCATGATCAGCAGTCCAAGCACAGGTATTTGTCGCATGTTTTATTCGCCCCCGGTTGTCGAGACTATGGCAAACCGGTTGTGTTTCAGGCAAGCGGCCCCTGCCCAAATAGCGGGGGCGCTCAAGGCCAGCTTCCTCACCTGAAGCCGAAGGGCTGCCGTTCAGCGATGGCGTCGGCGGCGGCTTCGGGCGATTGCCGTGCCGTGTCGATCACCAGATCGGCCGCCCAGGTTTCAAAATGCAGCGCCAGTACATCCTGCCATGACGGCAGGCGGTGGCCGGGAATATCGGCATGACGTGATTCCACGCGGCGGCGCTGTTCGGCGGCATCCGAACAGATCACCTCGATCTCGATGACCGGCGCGCCAGCCTCCATCGCCGCGCGCCGCCATCCGTTGCGGCTTGCCTGCACCGGATTGACCGAGTCCGCCACCACGATATGGCCCAGCCGTAGGTTCTCGGTGGCCAGTCGCTGCGCCGCCGCATAACCCGCCGTGCCGATGCTTTCGCCCGGTATGCCGGCCGCGATCATCGCCTGCTCAATGCTGTCGACGCGCAGATGCACGGCCTGCACCCGCCGCGCCAGCGCCCGGGCCAGACTGGTTTTGCCGCAGCCCGGCAGCCCACCGAGGATGATCAGCATGTCGGGGTCACGTTTGTCATGACGACATTATAGATGTGGAGGCGTGACATCCTGACGATGGTGTTGATGCCAGAACCCGGCGCGCTATTGTTTGTTCCCGGAGGATCGCCGCGATGCCCGACAGCAAGACCAAACCCCTTTCGCCTGAAGCCGAGCGTGTGCTGCGCGGCCATGGCACCGAGCGGCCGGGCTCCAGCCCGCTGAACTACGAGAAGCGCGCCGGGGAATACTACTGTGCCGGCTGCGGCACCGAACTGTTCGGCTCGGATACCAAATACGAAAGCGGCAGCGGCTGGCCCAGTTTCTGGGCCCCCGCCGTCAAAGAGAATGTCGCCGCCCAGATCGACACCAGCCACGGCATGCGCCGCATCGAGGTGCATTGCGCCAGATGCCAGGGCCATCTTGGCCATGTCTTCGAGGATGGGCCGCAGCCCACCGGCCTGCGCTATTGCATCAACGGCGCGGCGCTGCAATTCGAGCCGGATGGGAAATAGCGCCTCCAGGCTGTTATATACCCCCTGACCACAACTTTTCCGGATTGGCCCCATCCGGGCAGGATGCTAGCCTGCCATCCGCATGCTGCCGATTCGTCCTGCCTGCGGTCTCCTGCTGGCGCTGCTGGCTTTGCCGGTCCAGGGCCAGACCGTCGCGCCGCCTGACGATGACCCCATCACCGAGGACGACCGGTTCCGCCTCGCCCAGCCAAGTCAGCCTTTCCTGCATCACTGGCAGGCGACCGCCAGTTACGGCGCCGGCCATGCGCCGCTGAACGACGATGTCGGCACGCGGCTGGGTTTCGGCCGCAACCACCAGGTCATGGCCGGACTGGAAGCCGGTATCGGCGAACGCGGCTTCGGCCGCATCGAAGTCGGACGTGCCTGGCGCGATGGCAAGCGCGATTTCGCCAACGAGGTGCTGCACAGCGATGCCGATATCGAAATCCTCGGCATCAGCGGTGGCGTGTTCATCACGTCGTTTCTATCTGCCGGGCTGTCGCTGCAGCATCGCCGCGAGGATGGCCGCGAAATCTTCGTCAGCAAGACCGGCCTGGACGACAGCCGCACGGATCGTGAGGGCAGCAGCAACCGCGTCGCGCCATTCCTCATGCTGGCCGGTCCTGTCGGCCCTGTCGATCTCGCGCTGCTGCTCGCCTATGCGCGGCTGCGCAGCGAAACCGATTATTCACGGCCGCAGCTCAACAACGGCAACAGCAGCGACAGCGGTCAGGTCAATTCGCGGCTGGCCGATTTTTCCGTTGGCTACTGGCTTTCCGGCAGCGTGAAAATCGGCGCCAGCCTGGGCTGGACCGAAGTGCTGCATCAGCGCACGCAATCCACCTCGCTGCCGCTGGACGACGACTGGGGCACGCTGGGTGCCAGTGCGGTCTGGCGCATCCTGCCCGATCTCGATCTCAGCCTGCATGCCGACCGCGATATCGAAAATGCCCGCGGCAACGGCACGCGCTTCGGCGGCGGGCTGGCTTACCGGTTCTGAGGAGATTTACTCATGAACATCCAGCGCCGCACCCTGCTCCGGATTTTCGCTGTTGTGGTGATCGTCACCCAGCTCGCCGGCTTCACCTGTTACTCCCTCGATCATTCGCGGATCGAATACGCACCGGGTTATGGCTATATCGTCACCGTCGAACGCGAAAAAACCGATGGCAAGACGAAAGACTTTTATTTCGTCTTCGACACGCGGGAGCAGGCCGAGCAGTTCATCCGCGAGTTTCCGGACATGAAATACGGCGTGACGCAGAACCGGATCCCGGGCGGCTGGAAGGCCCGGTATTCGTATAACAGCGACGAGGGCGAAGAGATCGAGCGGACCAAGACCGCCGTCCTTCCGCCGCCCCCGGCCGAAGCCGTCAACCGGATGATTGACCGCGCCACCCCGCCGCTGCCCACCGGGCCCCAACCGCAATAGACCCTTGGCCCACTAGGCCCACGGCGCAATAAGCCCTGATACGGATGAAGGCGCTGAATTCCGCGCCACCCTGCGCATCTGTGCTTAAAAAAGCACCATAATGACCCTGACAGCATAGTTTTTGACCATGCCTATGCCGGCCTGCCTGCGGAATCCGCCGCCTTCCCTGGCGGAATCGGGCTTTGGCTGGCTTCTGCCGCAACGCAACAGGCTGGCATGCTTCTTGTAACTCTCCTGTCCGAGGTATGCGCCAAGGGTGGGCCGGCCGGGGTCTCGTAAGGGGGGACCGGCGCGGTTCTGCCGGAAAGGCCGGGTTGGTCCGGCGGCCGGTTTGATGAATTGGCGTGACCTTCACTGACAGGAGGATTTTATCGTCATGCAACTCCCCACCGTCTCGGCGGCCGCCTCTTCGGCCGATCAGCGGCAGCCCGGCTGGCTCAGCTATGTCGGTTTCGGCCTGGTGCTGGCTGCCCTCATTGCCATGTTCCCCTCGCTCGGCTTTGCCGCCGACGAAGCGCCCAAGGTCCTCAATTCCGGCGACACCGCCTGGATGCTCACCGCCACCGCGCTGGTGTTGCTGATGACCATTCCCGGCCTCGCCCTCTTCTATGGCGGCATGGTGCGCAAGCAGAATGTGCTCGCCATCATGATGCAGAGCTTCGCCATCACCTGCCTGATGAGCATCATCTGGATGGTGGTCGGCTACAGCCTCGCCTTCTCGCCGGGCAATGCCTTCATCGGCGGCTTCGGCAACCTGTTCCTCTCGAACCTGGCGGTGGACTCGCTGTCCGGCACGATCCCGGAAACGGTCTTCGTCGTGTTCCAGATGACGTTTGCCATCATCACTCCGGCCCTGATCACCGGCGCCTTTGCCGACCGCATGAAGTTCTCGGCCATGCTGTGGTTCATGGGCCTGTGGTCGATCTTCGTCTACGCGCCGATCGCCCACATGGTCTGGGGCGGCGAAGGCGCGCTGATGTTCGACATGGGCGTGCTGGACTTCGCCGGCGGCACCGTGGTGCACATCAATGCCGGCGTCGCCGGCCTGGTGGCCTGCCTCGTGCTCGGCAAGCGCCAGGGCTACGGCAAGGTCAGCCATGCGCCGCATAACCTGACGCTCAGCATCATCGGCGCCGCCCTGCTGTGGGTGGGCTGGTTTGGCTTCAACGCCGGTTCGGCGCTCACCGCCGGCACCGGCGCTGGCATGGCCATGCTGGTCACCCAGATCGCCACGGCCGCTGCCGCGCTGGCCTGGATGTTCTCCGAGTGGCTCGCCCGCGGCAAGCCCAGCGTGCTGGGCATCGTCTCGGGTGCCGTGGCCGGTCTGGTCGCGATCACGCCTGCCGCCGGCACTGTCGCGCCGATGGGTGCGCTGATCATCGGCATCGTCGCCGGCATCATCTGCTTCGTGGCTTCCACCACGATCAAGAATGCGCTGGGCTACGACGACAGCCTCGATGTCTGGGGTGTGCACGGCGTGGGCGGTATCGTCGGCGCCATCCTCACCGGTGTCTTCGCCACCAAGGCGATCACCGGTGCCGAGGACGCGGTTGGCCTGATCGACGGCAATGCCGGCCAGGTCCTGACCCAGATCTACGGCGTGGTCATCACCATCGTGTTCACCGCGATCATGAGCCTGATCATCCTGAAGATCATAGACTGGACGATCGGTCTGCGCGTCGACGAGGCCACCGAGCGCGATGGTCTCGACCTGAACCTGCACGGCGAGACGGTGCAGTAACAGGCACGCGAAGACACCCGGGCCGGCACACCCACCCGCCGGCCCGGGTTGCTTCTTTCCTTACGCGGTGGGGTGCGGTGGCGTGGCCTTGCCGCTGATGAGTGCCCGGCCACGCAATCCGCTTTTCTCTCCGCCGGTTTTCCGATTTAATCGAACGGAAGACATCGACCGAAATTCTCGTCGCGGAGATTCAACCTCATGACCGCTTTCGACGAGATGGATACCGGGGCCGCCGGTAGCCAATCCCAATCTGGCCAGTCCCAGCTTGGCCAGTCTCAGTCTGTTCAGGCGCAGCGCAACGCCGTCCGCGCTCCGTATCAGGATTACAAGCGCTGGCTCGATGCCGCGCCGGCCGACATGCTCACCCGCCGCCGCCAGGAAGCCGACCTGCTGTTTCGCCGGCTGGGCATCACCTTTGCCGTCTATGGCGAGGGCGGCGACACCGAACGCCTGATCCCCTTCGATATCGTGCCCCGCATCATCGCGGCGAAGGAATGGCGCAAGTTGCGGCGCGGCCTGAAGCAGCGCGTCCGCGCACTCAACGCCTTCCTCGACGACATCTATCATGCCCGCGCCATCCTGAAGGCCGGCACCATCCCAGAAGACCTGATCCTGAAGAACGCGGCTTATGTGGCGCATATGCGCGACGTGGCCATCGCGCGCCAAACCTATACGCATATCGCCGGCATCGACGTCGTGCGCACGGCGGAAGATCAGTTCTATGTGCTGGAGGATAACTGCCGCACGCCCTCGGGCGTCTCCTACATGCTGGAGAACCGCGAGGCGATGATGCGCCTGTTCCCCGATCTCTTCGCCGCCGTGCGCGTGGCCCCGGTCGGTCATTACCCCGACGCCCTGCTGCAGACCCTGCGCGAAAGCGCGCCGGTGAACTGCGCCGGCGAACCCACCGTGGTGCTGCTCACGCCCGGTGTGTTCAATTCGGCCTATTTCGAGCATGTCTTCCTGGCCGAGCAGATGGGCATCGAACTGGTCGAGGGCGGCGACCTGACGGTGAAGGACGATGTCGTCTACATGCGCACCGTCGGCGGGCTGAAGCGCGTCGACGTGATCTATCGCCGGCTGGACGACGATTTCCTCGACCCGAAAGTCTTCCGCAAGGATTCGCTGATCGGCGTGCCCGGCATTTTCCAGGCCTACAAGGCCGGCAATGTCACGCTCTGCAACGCCGTGGGCACCGGCGTGGCCGACGACAAGTCGATCTATCCCTATGTGCCCGACATGATCCGCTTCTATCTGGGCGAAGAGCCGCTGCTGGCCAATGTGCCGACTTACGTGCTGCGCCGGCCCGACGACCTGAAATACACCCTCGACCACCTGCCCGAACTGGTGGTGAAGGAAGTGCATGGTTCGGGTGGCTACGGCATGCTGGTCGGACCGAAGGCCAGCAAGGCCGAGATCGAGGCCTTTCGCGCCAAGATCATGGCAAAACCCGAAGCCTATATCGCCCAGCCCACGCTGGCGCTCAGCACCTGCCCCACCTTCGTGGAGAGCGGCATCGCGCCGCGCCATGTCGACCTGCGGCCCTTCGTGCTGACCGGCGAGACTATGCGCGTGGTGCCCGGCGGGCTCACCCGCGTGGCCCTGCGCGAAGGCTCGCTGGTAGTGAATTCCAGTCAGGGCGGCGGCACCAAGGATACCTGGGTGCTGGAGGACGCGCCCGACATCGCGGCCGGCGAGGACTGAGCCATGTTGTCCCGCGCCGCCGACAACCTCTACTGGATGACCCGCTATATCGAGCGCGCCGAGGCGATGGCGCGCATCCTCAACGTGGCACAGCGCATGAGCCTGCAGATGGCCGGCAATGCCCGCGGCAGCGGCCGCAGCGACGAATGGGAAGCCGCCCTGATCATTGCCGGCTGCGACAAGTCGTTTGCTCTGCATGGCGGCGCGGTCACCCGCCGGGCGGTGATCGACTTCCTCGCCTTCGCGCCAGACAATCCTTCGTCCATTCATGCCTGCCTCAAGGCGGCACGCGAGAATGCCCGCGCCATGCGGGCGCAGATCACCTCCGAGGCCTGGGAAAGCATCAACGCCTCCTGGCTGGAAATGCAGACTCTCAGCCTCAAGAAAGTGGAATCAGACGGCTTCTCGCCCTTTTTCGACTGGGTGCGCGAACGCAGCCAGCTCTTCCGCGGCGTCGCCGAGGGCACCATGCAGCGCGACGACGCCAACCGCTTCATGCGGCTGGGCACCCTGCTGGAACGCGCCGATTCCACCGCCCGCATTCTCGATGTGAAGTATCACATCCTGCTGCCGTCCCCGGGCGATATCGGCGGCGCTGTCGACTACTACCAGTGGGGCGCCCTGCTGCGTTCGGTCTCGGCCCTGCGCATCTACCGCCAGATTTATCGCGACTCGATCCGGCCCTCGCGGGTGGCCGAGCTGCTGATCCTGCGCGAGGATTTCCCGCGTTCCCTGCATGCCTGCTTTGCCGAGATCGTCACGATCCTGCAGCAGCTGCGGCAGAATTATTCCCGCGACTATCCGTCCGTGCGGCAGGCCGAGGGCATGCTGATGAAGGTGCGCTACGGCGATATCGAGGCGATCTTCGATGCCGGCCTGCACGAATACCTGACCGAGACGATCGACAGCAATATCGAGCTGGGCGCGGCCATCGCCCGCGATTTCATGCAGCCGGCGTGATATAAGAAGAAAAACACCAGGGACCGGAAACCGGGAAGCGTGCCATGACCTATTGCGTCGGCCTTCTGCTTAACGACGGCATCGTCATGCTGTCTGACAGCCGCACCAATGCCGGCGTCGATTCCATTGCCACCTTCGGCAAGATGCATGTCTGGGAACAGCCGGGCGAACGCGCGTTGGCGCTGGCCACGGCAGGCAACCTTTCGCTCAGCCAGTCGGTGGTGGCTTTGCTGCGCGAAGGTTTTGCCGGCGAGGACGGCAAGGCGCATGACATGATGCAGGCCACCAGCATGTTCGAGGCGGCCGGCATCGTCGGCGCCGCGATCCGCGAGGTGGCGCGCCGCGATGGCGAAGGCTTGAAGCAGCAGGGCGTCGAGCCCAGTCTCTCCATGCTGCTGGGCGGTCAGATCGCCGGCCGGCCGCACGAGCTGTACATGCTCTACTATGCCGGCAACTTCATCCGCGCCACCGAAGACACGCCTTTCCTGCAGATCGGCGAGATCAAATACGGCAAGCCCATTCTGGACCGTGTAATCCAGCCCGACACGCCGCTGGTGCAGGCGGCGAAATGCGCGCTGGTGTCGATGGATTCCACCCTGCGGTCCAACATCTCGGTCGGCCCGCCGCTCGATCTGGTGGTTCTGCCCAGGGATACGCAGCGCTTCAGCCTGCGCAAGCGCATCACCGAGCAGGATTCCTATTTCTCCAGCATCCGCGGCCTGTGGGGCGAAGGCCTGCGCAAGGTCTTCGCCACCATTCCCGATCCGGACTGGAATCTCTAGAGGGCCGCTTATTTCGCCGGCTCTATTTCGCCGGCATGTGGGCCAGTGCCGCCGCCGGCACCGTCATCAGGCCGCCGGCGCCCGGCGGCTGCCACTGGAATTTCAGCGCCGCCGTGCCGCGCTTCTGGAAATACTGCACGGTGATCGGATACCAGGCCGGCTGCGAAATCCGCACTTCGCCTAAAGGCGACAGGCGGCCGGCATGCACATCGGGATCGTCCACCACGCGGGTGCGGTCAATGGTGATGCGGATGCCGTCATTGGCAAAGGCGGCGAAGCGGTAGATGCCGGCTTCGAGCTGGATCATTCCGGTCATGTGCACGGCAAAGCCTTCGGTTGCCTGCGAATCCCACATGCGGCCCGAGCCGGATTCGGCATCGAGCTGCAGGATCGCCGGCCCACGACGGCCCTTGGCCAGGTCGGCTGGGCTGCGCGGCATGTTGTCGACATGGTCGAGCTGCGCGATGAAATAGAGTGGCGACAGGCCTGGGCTGAGCTGGGCGGCAGTGGGCTGCGGAGTTGCGGGCTGCGGTGGACCGGCCGGTCTGCTGTCCTGCTGGGTGGCGCAGGCCGCCAGCAGCAAGGCCGGCAGAATTCCGAGAATCAGTTTGCGCAGACGCATCGTCGACATCCCCCGTTGTATTTTGGCCCCGTTCGTATTTCCGCTCCTGCCTGCCGGCAATGCCAAAGCTTAGCCATTCTCGCCTCGCTCCGACAGGTCGGACGATCAACTAACATTGTATGCTTTGTGGCCGGCAGCGGCAAAGCTAGGATGCATCTGTCGGAAAAAAGCCAGGCAGGGGGATACGGCCATGGCGGCGGCAACGGGCAATCCTGGCGCAAAAGATGATGATACGACGCAGGCCGGATGGCTTGGGCGTCTTGGATTCAAAAAGCTGGATGCTCATACACCGGTTTTTACGCCGGTCCTCGATGCCGAGCTTGAACACCTGTGCAGCCGGCACCGTGTCCGCAAGCTGCATCTGAAAGCGCGTGACGACGTACGGACCGCCGCTGCCACGGCGCAGCCTCTGGAAATCGCCACATCGGCGGCGGAGGCCCTGCGGATGTCTGCCCCGCGCCGGCGTGCCATGCCCGCCGCGACCGCGACCGGTCCGGCAGAGGATGAAAAATCCGACCGGCCGGACCTGCGCGCCGCCGAGCTGTCCGCCCTGGCGTTGTCCGGCGGCGGTATTCGTTCGGCGGCCTTTGCCAGCGGCGTGATGCAGGCCATGGCGCAGGCCGGAAAGCTGGAATGCTTCGACTATCTTTCCACCGTGTCCGGCGGTGGCTATACCGGATCGGCCCTGACCTGGGCGCTCTACGATCAGGCCACCAAGGGGGCCAACGATCTCGCCGACCTGAAGATCATCCGCAACACCAGCCAGCCGAACCCGTTTCATCCCGCACCGGGCGACCGCAAGGTCACCTTGCTGGGCCATATCCGCGAACGCGCGAGCTATCTGGCGCCGACCCAGACGCTAAACCTGCTGACGGCGATCGGTAACACGCTGCGCCTGTCGATCAGTTCCCTGCTGATCTATGCCGCGCTGGCGCTCTGCTTCGCCTTACCGCCAACCGCGATCTATGTCGCCGGCTCCGGCTGGCTGCATGACAGCTGTTCCTGGTTCGGTACAGCGACGCCACAAACGGCGGGTGCCTATGCGCTGCTGCTGCTGTCCGCACTGGGATTTGCCATGCTCCTGCTGCTGCCGCTTCTGCGGCAGGCGTGGAAGCGCGATTTTGAATCCACCCATGCCATCCGTGTCGCCGTGCTGCAGGATTTTTCCGCCTGGAGTGCCGGCCTTCTGCTGCTGGCCTTGGCCGCGACGCTGCCGCTCAGTCATGATTATATCGCGCGGCAGGATATTGGCGCAGCCATTGCGAAGCTGGCGGGGCTGGCGGTCGCCGGCGGCGCCAGTGGATTGCTATCCCTGATCCAGCGGCTGGATGACCGGCTGCGCATATTGCTGGTGCGCCTTGCCGCCACGATCCTGGCCTATCTGGCCGGCCTGGCCCTGTATGCTGTTGCCCTGTGGCTGGTTCAGGTCGCCATGACCATTCCATTCTCTATTGCCGCCGGCACCTATCTCGCCGTGGCCGGGCTGATCGTGATTGCGTGCTATCGCTACAATCCGAACTTCATCTCGCCGCACCGTTTCTATCGCGACCGTCTGATGGAGACCTTCATGCCTGCGGCCGACGGGCAGGGCTATGCCGCACCCGATGCCGCCAACCTGTCGGTCATGTGCGGGCTGGACCGCCCCGGGCCCTATCGCGGGCCGTATCACATCGTCAACACCAACGTCATCTTGAACCGTTCGCGGCAGCCCCGCTATTACCAGCGTGGCGGCGACAGCTTCATGCTGTCCCCGCTTTATTCCGGCAGCGCGGCCACCGGCTGGCTGAAAACGGCGCAGCAGAGCAAGGCGAGCAATCATTCGCTCAGCCTGGCCACCGCGATGGCGATCTCGGCGGCGGCCGCCAATCCCAACACGGCTGGTGGCGAGGATGGCCTGATGCGCCGCTGGTCGATCAGTTTCCTCATGACCCTGCTGAACATCCGGCTGGGCTATTGGCAGCCCAATCCGGGGAAGCCGGTCAGGCCAGGCAGCAAGAGTACCGCGCCGCCGAATTTCCTGCGGCCCGGGGTCATGTCGCTGGTGTCGGATTATGGCCGCGAGCATGAATCCTTTGTCGAACTGAGCGATGGCGGTCATTTCGACAATACCGGGCTTTACGAACTGTTCCGCCGTCGCGTCCGCACCATCGTGCTGTCCGATGCATCCTGCGATCCGGATTTCTCGCTGGACGACCTAGGCCGCGCGCTGGCGCTGGCACAGATCGATTTCGGCATTGCCGCGGTGTTCGATCCGATGCCGCAGGCTGACAGCCGCGCCCTGTGGGCCGAGCTGGACCGCGATCCGGCCCAGCCGAATGCCTATCGCGGCAAGGGCTATCCCGCGATCAGCGACGGCGTCCGCGCCAAGCTGCTGCGGGACGGTTTCGTCACGGCCACGATAGCCTATCCCGGCGGCGAATCCGGGCGGCTGATCTACCTGAAGCCCGCGCTGGTCAGCGACGCGCCGGTCGACCTGCTGGCCTATGCGCTGGACTATCCGGATTTCCCGCATCACAGCACGGGCGATCAGTTCTTCAGCGAACGGCGCTTCGAAAGCTACCGTCGCCTCGGCTTCTTCATCGCCGAGAAGATGATGAAAGCGGAATTCGCCTAGGCCGGCCCGCGTCACGGAGCCAGGGTGACGATGATCGGCGCGTGATCGGAGGCCTTTTCCATGCCGCGCATGGCCTTGATCACCTGCGCGCCCTTCAGGCGGTCCTGCAGCTGCGGACTGACCCAGACATGGTCCAGTCGGCGGCCCTTGTCGGCCAGCTCCCAGTTCGGCGAACGGTAGCTCCACCAGGAATACAGCTTCTCGGCCGGCGGCACGAAATGACGCACGGCATCCACCCAGCCGCGCGCGGCCTGCATCTTCAGCAGGCCCTCGGTTTCGACAGGCGTGTGGCTCACCACGTCCAGCAGCTGCTTGTGCGACCACACATCGGTCTCCAGCGGCGCGATGTTCAGGTCGCCGACCAGGATTTCCCGGCCGCCCTTCTTCTTCAGGCCGGCCGACCATTTGGTCATGCCGTCCAGCACATCCAGCTTATGGGCGAACTTGTCGTTCTTCTTCGCGTCCGGAATGTCGCCGCCAGCCGGCACATAGTAATTGTGCAGGATGGTGCCGTCGGCCAGTTCGGCCGCGATATGGCGGCGGTCGTCGCGGCCGGCCAGCTTCAGCTTCTCCTTCAGCACCACCGGCGCCTTGGCAAAGATCGCCACGCCGTTATAGCCCGGCTGGCCATGGATCAGGCGATGGGCATAGCCGCGCTGCTCGAACAGGTCGTGCGGGAAATCCTCGTCCTTCACCTTGGTTTCCTGCAGGCAGAGGATGTCGGGGTCATGCTGGCGCAGGAAGGCATCCATCAAGGCAAGGCGCGCGCGCACCGAGTTGATGTTCCAGGTGGCCAGGGTGATGGGGCGGGACAGGGCTGTCTTTGCGGATGCTTTTGCCATGCCGCCATTTTAGCCCAGTCCGCCCCCCTGTTCCAGATGCCGGCCTTTATTCGGCGGGTACAGGCTGCCGCCTGCTGCCGCGCAGCGTCAGCAGCGCCACCACCAGGGTCGCTACCGCGCAGATGGCGATGCCGCCGGTCATCTTCAGGCCGACGCCGTTGATGAACTTGCCGCTGACGCCGATCACCACCGCGCCGATTGCAAGCTGCAGGGTCGCCATCAGCGACGAGGCCATGCCGGCCGCCTCGCCATAGGCTTCCAGCGCCAGCACGGATGCCGTGGGCAGCAGGAAGCCGAGGCAGCCATAACCCAGCAGCAGCAGCGCCATCGTCAGGTAGAGGTTGTCCAGCCCGATCGCGTTCAGCGCAAAGACCAGCACCATCATCGCCGTGAAGCCGAGAATCGAAGGCATCACCAATGCGCGCAGGCCGAACCGCGCCCCCAGCCGGCCGCAGAACTGCGCGGCGAAGAAGAAGGCGGCGGCATTCAGCGAAAAGGTGACACTGAAGCCGATCGGCGACAGGCCATACTGGCCCATCATCACGAAAGGTGCATTGGCCAGAAAAACGAAGAAGGCGCAGATGGCAAAGCTGCTCGCCAGCGTCAGGCCCATGAAGGTCCTGTCGGTGAAAAGTTGCCGGCTGGCCCCGACCATACTGCCGATACTGGTCTCGGCGCGCTGTGCCGCCGAGCGCGTCTCCGGCACCAGCAGCAGGCCGAGGATGCTGGCGAAGACGGCGATGCCGGCGACGAACCAGAAGACGGTGCGCCAACCCAATGCATCGATGATCACGCTGCCGAACATCGGTGCCAGCAGAGGCGACACGCTGAAGACCAGCATCAGCAGGCCGAGCAGCTTCGCCTCTTCCACGCCGCTATGCAGGTCGCGCACGATGGCGCGCGGGATCACGATGCCGGCTGCCCCTCCAAGGCCCTGTAAAAAGCGGAAAGCGATCAGCGTTTCGACCGTGTCGGCCAGCGCGCAGCCCACGCTGGCGCCGATGAACAGCGCTACGCCGAAATAGAGCGGCAGCCGCCGGCCCAGCAGGTCCGAGATCGGGCCGAAGACAAGCTGGCCGATCGCGAAGGTGATGAAGAAAGCGGTCAGGCTCATCAGAACCTTGTCGGGGTCTGCCTGCAGGTTGTCGCCGATGAATGGCAGCGACGGCAGATACATGTCGATGGCAAACGGGCCGATGGCGGTGAGCAGGCCGAGGATCAGGGCGTTGCGCAGGAAATGCGCGCCGGCCCGGGGATCGGTATGAGTGGGTTGAGCGGTCATGGAAATACTGCCTTTGAACTGCAAAAGGGGAGACGCGCCCCAAAACTGGGACGTTGATATATGATTTGGGGATGAGGGCGCCGGCCGGCCGGCCTGCAGATGCAGACGGGCGAGCGTTGTATAAAGCGAACTGGCCGCCCTGGCCACCGTAGAATTGTCACGATGCAATCCGCATCGTTTGCTGTTGCAGATCAGCCACATCAGATCGATCTCGATCAGGGGAGACCGCCCATGCCGATGCATCTTGAAGGATCCTGCCGCTGCGGCGCCGTGCGCTTCGGCCTCGACAGCCACACGCCTGTCCCCTACCAGCTCTGTTATTGCAGCATCTGCCGCAAGACAGCCGGCGGCGGCGGCTTTGCCATCAATCTGGGCGGCCTTTCCGCTAGCCTGAAGATCGTGAAAGGCCGGCGCAGCATCGGTGTCTACCGGGCGGAAATCTGCGACGACGACGGGAAAAACTGCGAGACCAGCTCAGGCGAGCGCAATTTCTGCAAACGCTGCGCCACCGCGCTCTGGCTCTTTGATCCCACCTGGCCCGATCTGATCCATCCCTTCGCCTCGGCTATCGACACGCCGCTGCCCGCGCCGCCGGCGCGGGTGCATCTGATGCTGCGCTACAAGCCCGGCTGGGTAAAGCCCAGGATCGGCCGGAATGACGAGACATATGATCTGTATCCGAAACTCTCGCTGGCCGAATGGCACAAGAAACACAAGGTTTGGGTGCGTTAGACCTGAAGCGGTTTACGCCCGCGCACCGAGGTTGAAATCGCATTGGTATGGATATCGGTCAATCCGAACTCCCTGAACCACTGCGTGACTTCCTCCTCCGAATGAACGCCGTGATAGCTTGGCGTATAACTATCGAACAGAGTCAGAGCCGAGCGCAACGCGGTTTCGTGATGGGTCGTGAACGGCATCTGCCGGATGAACATTTCCAGCAGCGGATGACCTCGGTTGGCACGCGCCACATCGCTGATCCAGACGCACCAGTCATTGAAGGCCTTGTGCGGCACCCGCGAGGTGAAGGGGATCCATTCTTTCCGGCGCGAGAATATACGCGAGTCATAAACCCAGATCGCGAATTCCCCGCCCGCCTTCACCAGAGGCACCAGTTTGGCAGCATAGCCGCGGGTATCCGGCGTGTGATGCAGCACCCCGGTGGATATGACCATGTCGAAGCATTCCGGCCGGAAAGGCAGGTTTGCTATATCGGCCTGCAGCACGGCTGCTGTGGGAAAGCGGACAAGCTGGTGCTGTGCAACATCGACGGAGTCGCTCAAATCCACGCCGATGACATAGGCACCCCATTCGGCCAGGATTTCCGACACACGGCCGGTGCCGCAGCCAGCGTCTAGGAACAGCCTGCCTTTCACCTGTTCGGGCGAAAGGCCGAATTTGCCGATGAAGTCGCGCCGGCTCAATTTTGAGGCATGCGCGCTATTATGCTGTGCCGTGGTGTATTTCGTCCACTGGAACGAGAAGGACTTCACATATTGATCGGACGACACGAAACGCGGCACGTGATTGACCACCGGCACGCTGGTGCCGTCCGTGAATTCCAGCCGTTCCGCATCGCAGGCGCGGATCGGTGCCTTGAAGATCTGACCCAGCTTCTCGGCAAAGACCGGATCCAGCGTTTTGCCGAAGGTGGCATTAAGATCAATGGGCATACGCGCCCTCCGCCGGACAGGTCATGGTTATGGCGTCGCCATCATGCGTCAGCCGCAGCGTCAGGCCGCGCTGGGTGCCGTCGGGCGAAAAGGCATTGATAAGCGTTTCCGTTGTCTCGTCATCAAGCCGTGCCCCGAACGAAAGCTCGCCACTCCGGATCGCTTTGCAGAAGGATGTGATCCAGGCTTTCTGCATGTCCACGCCGCCGCAGGCATCGCCCAAATCCCGGCGCAGGGGCGCGATATCGGCGCAGGCGATCTCGCCGCCTTGAAGGCCGTCCTGATCGTTCCAGTCCAGGTGGCACCGCAGCCAGGAAAGCGCGGCCCGCCCCAGTTCAAGGTGGTCGAGGCGGATGCGGTAATCCGTGCTGAACCCCAACCTGCAGGTTAACCATGCGGCTTCCGGCAGGCCTGCCCCGGTCAGACCATGCAGGTCGAACGCGACATGATTCCAGGCCTGGCCGGGCGCCTGCGCCCAATGGATCGTTGCGCTCTCCGCCTGCAGGGGGGGTAGGCCATACCGCGACAGGTCGATTCGTATATCACGCAATCTAAGCGTGGTCGGCCCAGGCACATCGATTTTGCCTACCGTCAGGATAGGGCCGGCATAAATCTGCAGTTTCGCCAGCAGCCAGGCGCCGATATTGCCCATCTCCGTGCGCCGCTCGTTCAGCGCCAGCAGCGCTTGAATCATGTTTGTGTTGAAGGTGAGCGTCTCAAGCAGAATATACTTGCGGCCGGCCTTGGCGGGATCGGCATTGTCGAGGGTGGAAAAGAATATATGCCGGCCGATATGGATATGCCGGCCCTCACCATAGGTACGCACATTGTAAAGGGTGGCCTCATCGGCGCGCTTTTCCGGTTGGACGGGAAAGCGCGGCAGCGGCTTGCCGTCTTCCAGCACCATGAAAGGCGAGACGCCGAGCCGCTCGTCGATGGTATCGACGTCAACCTCAACAATGTAGCTGAATCCCTGGTCCCGGCTGGACTTCACCGGCGAGACGAAACGCGGGGCGCGCAGGAAACTGCCGATAAAGAGAGGCAGGACGCGCTGCCGCGTGGCCAAGCCGCTCAGGCGGGTCGTATGGAAAAGCGCCAGCCCCGCCGAGATCAGGCCAATAGAAAAAAGATTATACTGCGGCACGACATTCCCTGCTTATCCAGCGCCGATATCCGGTGGGTATGATGGCCGGCGGTCCGTTAAGAATGCGTGAGGCCGATCCAGCAGCGATGCTCCCCGTCAGCCGGCCTCAGCCTTCATCTGCGCCGGATCGTAGTAGAAGCGTTCGCGCCAGATCTTCTCGCCTTTCCAGGTCTGGTGCGCCAGTTCCTCGATGCGGCGTTTGCTGCCATCCTTGAACTCAAACCGGAAGATCCAGTGCACCACCACGGTGTCGCCGTCGATCAGCACCGGCCGCACGCATTCGCTGGCCACGCTTTTCGCCCGCGCCAGCACGGCGCGTTCATGGGCCACCAGTTTGTCGCGGCCCTGGCGCGGCGGCTCGGTCAGGTTTTCCTGCATGCTGGCATCTTCGGTATAGAAACGCTCGATCGCCTCGTCATGGCGGTTGCTTTCCACCAGGGCGATGAAATCTTCCACGGTCTGCCGGCTCGGCATGGCTGTCCTCCCGTTCGCGGTATTTATCCTAGCGCATTGCGGCGCACTGTCGCACGCGGCGATACCTGCTTGATCAGGGTCATAAAATCAGTATTGTAGATGCATGTTAACGCGTACCGACAAGGTTTTCGCCATTGCCATCACGCTCGCCCTGCTGGGTGCGCTGGGCATGGCCATTGTCATGGCTGTCCGGTTCTGGACCGGCATGGCAGCCGATTTCGATCCGGCCGCCACCTGGCCGCTGATCTGGGGCGTGGTGCTCAGCCTGGTGCTGGGCGCCATCGTGGTGGGCGTGTTCCTCTACGGTCGCCGCCGGGAAATCCGCGGCGAGGACTGAGGTCAGTCCGTCCAAAACAGAGCGCCGGCCTAAAACAGATTGAACGTGTTGCCGGTGATGCCGAGCGGCAGACGGCCGGCTTCGAACAGGCGGAATTTCAGCGCGAAGGGATGTTCGGCATCGCCATCTGCCGCCAGCACCAGCGCGGCCTGATAGGCCGCCTGCGCCGCCGCCCCGGCCGCCACCTGCAGCAGGGCCGGATCGCTCACGCCCTGTTTCGCCGCACTGGCCGTGGCGCGATCGAAGGCTTTTTCGCTGGCCCGCGTCGAGACATGCTCCAGCGCCACCATCAGGTCGTGTTCGGGATTGAGCAGCAAAGCCTCATCCAGCAGGCTCTTGCGCATCTGTTCCTCGGCCTGCCACCAGTCATCGCCCCAGTCGGGTGCCTGCGCGGCATGGGATGCCGCCAGCCAGTCTTCCACACCGGCGATGCCGATGCCGGGAAAGCCCAGCCCGGCGATATAACCCTCGGCATCGGCCAGCTGCGCCTTGCTCAGCGGCCGGCCCACGGCCGAGAACCACGGCAGGCCGCCCACCAGCTTCGCCAGCCGTGCCACGGCACGCAGGCCATCGAGGTCGTCGCTGCCGCCATCGCCGCCGATCTCGAAATCGTCGTCGAGGTCTTCGTCGTCATTGGCGACTTCCACGATCTTGGTGATCTTGGCCATGAGGATCCTTTTAACGGTTGCCGCGGCTTTCGCGCCACAGGCCCAAAGCTTTCTGCACCGGCCTGTCGGAGAAGCTGAACAGCACGGCATCGGTATCCGGCGCGTGATGGCGATGCGGCACCCAGCTCGGTATCACGAAGGTATCGCGTTTGCCCCAGTCGAACCGCTGCTGGCTCTCGCCCTCGCCCACCAGCGTATAGCCATTGCCTTCCACCACGCTGAACACCGTGGCGTCTGAGCAGCGATAGCTGGTGCCGGCAAAGCCTTTGGGCAGCAGCTGCATGAAGGTGCCGATGGTCGGCATGGCGCTCTGGCCGGTGGCCGGGTTGATGTATTGCAGCTTCAGCCCGTGGCAAGGATCCCATTCTTCGGCCCGGCGCATGATCTCCAGCGCCTCGCGCGTGCGGCTGTAGGGATAGTTGAACACAGGCGAGGTGGGTGTCTTTACCTCGTGATCGACGGGCAGCAGGCCCGAGCCGTAGCGCGCCAGGGCATCGCCGGCCGGGCGCGACAGCGGCTGGCTGTCTTCCGGCAGGCGTTCCATGAAGGAACAGTCCAGCGCCTGGATCAGCGGAATGTCCAGGCCGTCCATCCACACCATCGGCCGGTCGCTGTCGTTGCCGTGGTCGTGCCAGGTCCAGCTCGGTGTGATGACGAAATCGCCTTCGTGCATGATGGTCTTTTCGCCATCCACCGCCGTATAGGCGCCATCGCCCTCGACGATGAAGCGCAACGCCGATTGCGTGTGGCGATGCGCCGGCGCCACTTCGCCCGGCAGGATCAGCTGCAGGCCGGCATAGAGCGAGGTGGTGATGCGCGACTGGCCCGGCATACCGGGATTTTCCAGGATCAGCACGCGGCGTTCGGCTTCCTTCGCCGTGATCAGCCGGCCGGCCTCCATGATGTCGTCGCGGATATCGGCGTAATGCCAGATTGCCGGCTGGCAGGCGCTTTTCGGCTGCGGGATCACCAGGGCGTGCAGCACTTCCCACAGCGGCGTCATCTTGCGCGTGCCGATCTTGTCGTAATAGGCACGGCGCTGCTGCATCACGGCCTGGTCGATCTGTGGCTGCTGAGTCATGGCGTCATCCTCGTCTCCCGCTGTCTGGGCGTCGGTCCCCATCTTACTAAGGGGCGCGGGATTGCGGCCTACAATATCAGACTACGGATGAAACCCAAGCCACGATGCCACAGCGCAGTCCGGACGATTCATCGTCCGGACTGCAAAACGGTCAGGTGCGGAAAAAGGCCACCATTTCGGCCAGGTCACCGGCCTGCTGCGACAGGCTCTGGGCTGCGGCCGTGGTTTCCTCGACGAGGGCGGCATTGCGCTGGGTCATCTCATCCATCTGGCCCACGGCGGTGTTGATCTGATCCAGGCCGGTCGCCTGTTCGCGACTGGCTGCCGCGATTTCGGCCACGATGTCGCTCACCTTCTTGATCGAGGCCACGATCTCGGTCAGCGAAGCGCCGGTGCGGTTCACCAGCTCGGCCCCGGTCTTCACCTGGGTGTTCGACTCGGTGATCAGGGCCTTGATGTCCTTCGACGCATTGGCCGAGCGCTGGGCCAGCGCGCGCACCTCCTGCGCCACCACGGCAAAGCCCTTGCCGGCCTCGCCGGCACGGGCAGCCTCCACGCTGGCATTGAGCGCCAGCAGGTTGGTCTGGAAGGCGATCTCGTCGATCAGGCCGACGATATCGGCGATCTTGCGCGCGCTCTCCTCGATCTGCGTCACGGCCGAAACCGCTTCGGAGACCACTTGTCCGCCGCGTTCCGCCGTATCCCGTGCTGCCGTGGCCAGCTGGTTGGCGGCCTGGGCATTGTCGGCATTCTGCTTCACCGTTGTGGTGATCTCGTGCATTGAGGCAGCAGTTTCCTCGATGCTCGCCGCCTGGCTTTCCGTGCGCTGGGCAAGATCCTGGCTGCCGGTAGAGATTTCCGCAGAAGCACCGCTGACGGCCGTTGCCGTATCACGCAGGCGGCCGGCCAGACCGCGCAGCTTTTCCGACATGCCGTTGATGCCATTCTTCAGGGCGCCAAAGACGCCTTCATACTGGCCTTTCACCGAACGGGTCAGGTCGCCTTCAGCCATGGCCCCGGCCACATCGGAAATCTCTCCGGTCATGTCCTGCAATGTAGAAGAGAGATTGTTGAGTTGGCGCGAAAGCTCCAGCAGCACGCCATCCTTCCCTTCTTCATGCAGGCGCCGGCTCAAGTCGCCCTGCAGAATCGCATTGCAGAAGGTGGAAATTTCGGCAGCCACCTCGGCATCGCGGCGGCGCTGTTCCTCTTCGCGGCGACGCTCGGTTTCGATGCGCTGTCGTTCCTCCGCTTCCAGACGCTGCCGTTCCTCGGCATTGAGGCGGAACACTCCCAGGGCGCGCGCCATGTCGGCGATCTCGTCGCTGCGGCGCAGAACCGGGATTTCCTGCTTGAACTGGCCTTCCGACAGCCGGTTCATGATGCCGATCATCCGCACCAGTGGCCCGGCGATGCCGCGCCCGATCAGAACCGCCAGGGCAAAACCCGCCAGGCCGGTCGCCAGCATCACGCCGAACATCCAGATCACGGATTGATCGCGAGCGCTCTTCGATGCGGCCTTGGATGCAGTCACCTCGGCTTGATTGTATTCGAACAGCCGGTCAAAGACCGGAATCATCGCCTGCCCGACATCTTCCACCCGCTTGATCTGCGCATCGAGCTGCAGACGAATGTCGGCATAGGCATTGAAGTCTTTGACATAAGCTTCCATGAGGGGCAGCAGGTTGCCGAGATTCTCGGCCTGCATGCGGGCCTGCAACGCTTCGGCTTCCTTGTTGAGGGTCTGGCGGTAACGATCCTCGATGCGAAGCTGGAAATCCTTTTCGCGTCGGCGCAAGGTAAGGAGCGCGGCTTGATACGATGCATCGCGATCCTTGAACTGGGTCTCCACCTCATGCACGGCCTTGCGCAGGGCGCCCTGCAGACCCACGGTTTCATCGAAACCCATGGTTCGGAAACTTTGCAGCAGAGCGGTAAAACCGAGTTCGTATTCGGCGAATTTCTGGCCAATCTCGCCGCCCATCTGTTTCTCCTCTGCCGTGGTCAGCAGTCTGTCCATGGCTGCGATGCGGGCCTTGGTGCGTGCCAGGCTTTCACTATGCGCTTTCAGGCTGTCTTCGGAGGGGGCTGAAATGAAGGCTTTCTCAAGAATGCGCATTTGCATGAAATTTCCGCGCGCATCTGCAACGGCGGACAGCATCGTCGATGCCTCGGCATCCTGCTGCGCGTAGCGTTCGGCCGTTTGATTCTGCAGGAAGAGGATCAGGCCCAGTACAAGGAAGGCAATCGGCAGGATCGCGCCGATGCCCAGGATCTTCATGGATACGGAAATTTTCACGATGCTTGCCCCCCGTTTCAGTGGATTTTGTACTGCACCGGCTTTTATGCCGGGCACCAGCAGTTCCTGAACAAAGCGGACGCGTTACAATCCTTGGATGTAGGCGGGATTTTCGCAAGGAAAAGCCTGTTAAGGCGCGCCAAAAAGAAAACGCCCGGTCGGGGGGACGAACCGGGCGTTTCGCGCAAGGATAAATCTGCGCCAGAAAGGCACCGAAAAGGGGGGGTTCCCGGTGCCGGCAGCGGCATGGCGCCGCCGCATGCAACCGATATGGGAAGCACAATCCGGCTTGCCAAGTACCGGCAGGCCATAATCTGCGGGCACATTTCCGTGAAAGGCATCGGCGCCGCGCAAGAGACTGAGGAGTAAGCCTGATTCAGGGCCTTGCGCGGTGTGCAGGCCAGCCCTGCGCCATGTCAGTCGATCAGTTTGCGGCGTAATCCGGATCGATCAGGCGATAGCCCAGCCGCGGTTCGGTCAGCAGGAAGCGCGGTTCGTCCGGATCCTTTTCGATCTTGCAGCGCACCTTGCGCGCCAGTACACGCAGGGCCTGGCGCATCTCGGCGGAATCGTTGCCCCACAGCGTGACGGTGAGCTGCTTGGTGGCGACGGGCTGGCCAGTTTTCTGCGCCAGCATCTTCACGAAACGCGCTTCCATCGGCGACAGGCGAACCGGCCGGTCGTCGCGCCGGGTATCGCCGGTCAGCGGGTCGATCTGGAACGGGCCGATGCTGACCGGGCCGTTGGGCGCGGCCGCCTCGCCGCGCCGGCGCAGGGCGGCGCGCACGCGGGCCAGCAATTCGCCGGCATCGAAGGGTTTGGTCACGTAATCGTCGGCGCCCAGATCGAGCGCGCGGATTTTCGCCTCGACTTCCTCCTGGCCCGACAGCACCACGACGGGCGTGCTGGCGCTCTTGCGCAGTTCTTCCAGAACGTCGAAGCCGCTGATATCGGGCAGGCCGAGATCGAGCATCAGCAGGTCGGCGGCCTCGGCCTTGGCCAGGCCGTCCCGCCCGGTCGGCGCCTCGTCAACCAGATAGGCCGCCGCTTCCAGCGCCACACGCAGGGCGGCACGCACCGGCACCGAATCTTCAATGAGCAGGATGCGCTGCCGTTCAGGCTTGTTGTCCGACGCCAGGGTGGCCTCCCCGTCTGACTGCAGCCGATACAACGGCTGGCTGATTTCTTCCCTGTAAGCTTAACCTAAAAAAACGGCTTTGCCAGCGGTTTGGTTGATTTGGCCAGGTAGCAAAGCGGGAAATTCCACCTGACTATCGGTGAAATCGCCGGACGGAATTTCAAGGCGCCATGCCCATGTCAGGCGTGCCGGCACCGATATCGATCAGGCACAGGCCGGCGGCACTCGGATCGTAGGGCACGCCGCCTTCGCCCCAGCCCAGCCGGCGCAGGTTGCTGGCCACCGCCAGCAGTTGGACCGGCGCCCCGGCTTCGTCGGCCAGGATCGGTGCGCCGCAGAACTGGATCATGCGCGATGTGCCATCGGGATCGCTGGTGCGGTAGACGTTCACCGCCGCACAGGGCTGGTCCACGACATGCCACATCAGTCGGCCGCGGCGTTCCTGTTGGCTGTGCTCAGCCATGGTCACGTAGTCCCTGCCCTGCAGGCGTTGTCCCAGATACTGCTCGACCTCGCCGCCGGCCAGCCGGAAGATCATGCGCCCGGGGCTGAAAATCTCCAGCAGCACGACGCGCGGCATCAGGCGGGCGATCATGGTGATGTCCATGTCGGCGCGGCGCGGCAGCAGCCGTTCGCCGCGCCAGCGATTCCAGGCCGTCAGGAAAAGCCGGCTGTCATCGCTCAGTTGCACTTGCTCGTTGCGCGCCGTGACGATTCCGGTCGTCGGGCGCGCCAGCAGGTCGTGCAGCTGTTCAAATCCGTAGATCACTGAAGGCGCTGCCCCAACATGACAAGGTCGGCATTCACCGGCGGAATGCCGGCGCCGATATCGATGAAGCGCAGGCCTTCGCCTTCTGTGTAGGACGCCGCCTCCATCACGTCGCCGGTCTTGCCCGCCACCAGCGGCGTGGCGCAGGCCAGCACCAGCGAGGGCTGGTCGCTGTCGTCGGCGCAGAGCGGCGCGGAGACCAGCTCCACCGGGATCGTGCGGCCGCGCGCGCTCTGCAGCCAGTAATAGATCACGGCCGCGCAAGGCTGCGCGATCTCGGCGAATAGCAGGGCGGCGCGGCGCGCACGGTTTTCCGGCTCGGTGAGGTCGAGGTAGTTGCGGCCGGCCAGGTCGGTACCCAGCATGTCCACGACCATGCTGCCGGCAAAGCAGATCGGAATGGAATCGCGGCCCCGGATATCCAGCAGCAGGCAATAGCCGCGCAGATCGCCCAGGCCGTTGGCATCCATCGCGCCGCGCCGGGGCAGCAGGCGCTTTGCCCGCCAGGCATGCCATTGGGCGAAAAAGCGGCGGCTCGGCTCCGTAAGAGGGGCGGGCAGGCTGGCGATGAAATCCATGGCGGCAGAATATCCAACCTGCTCAGCGTCCTGACTACCGGAAAGATGTCGCAGAGCGAAAAAACTTCAGAATCGCGATATTTTTGTAATATTCCAATGTCTTATGGTGGCAATGGCGCCTCCCATGAGACTTCCGCTTGACCTTCCCATCATGGGAAGCTTTATCTGTATGCGCAGCTATCCCCTGCCGAAAGGAATTTTCGTCATGTCTGCTGCTGTTGCCGCCCTCGACCTGCCGGTCGCGGGCATGAGCTGCGCCTCCTGCGCCGGGCGGGTCGAAAAGGCCCTGGCCGCCATCCCCGGCGTGCGGTCGGCCAGCGTGAACCTGGCCAGCGAAACCGCCCATGTGGAATTCGCCTCGCCCGATATCGCCGTTCTCGCGCCGCTGGTCATCGCGGTGGAGAAGGCCGGCTACCAGGTACCGCAGGACCGGCTGGCCTTGAAGATCGGCGGCATGAGTTGCGCCTCCTGCGTCGGCCGCGTCGAGAAGGCGCTGAATGCCGTGCCGGGTGTGCAGAAGGCCAGCGTCAATCTCGCCAGCGAAACCGCCGAGGTGGTCGCGCCGCGCGGCGCCGTCGAGATGGCCGCGCTGATCGATGTCGTGAAGAGGGCGGGCTACGAGGCGCGCCCTTTTGATGATGCTGCCGCGTCGGCTTCCGCGCGCGAGGACGAGGCAGCCAAAAAGATCGCGCGCGAACGCAACCTCGCCCTGCTCGCCATCCTGCTCACCCTGCCGCTGGCGGGCGGCATGGTGTTCGAGCTGGGCGGCCGGCACGACCTGATGCTGCCGCCGCTGTGGCAGTTCGTCATCGCCACGCCGGTGCAGTTCCTTCTCGGCTGGCGTTTCTACAAGGCCGGCTGGGGTGCGCTGCGGGCGGGCACCGGCAACATGGATCTGCTGGTGGCGCTCGGCACCACGGCGGCCTGGGGTCTCAGTACCTGGCTGTGGTGGCGCGCCGAACCGGGCGAGATGCCGCACCTCTATTATGAGGGCGCGGCGGCGATCATCGCGTTCGTGCGGCTGGGCAAATGGCTGGAGGCCCGCGCCAAGGGCCAGACCGTGGCCGCCCTGCGTGCGCTGATGAAACTGAAGCCCGCCACCGCGCGCCGGCGGCGTGCGGATGGCAGCGAGGAGGAAGTCGCCACCGCCATGCTGCAGCCCGACGACCGGCTGGTGGTGCGCGCCGGCGAAGCCTTCGCCGCCGACGGCCTGATCGTCGAAGGTCGCGGCAGCGTGGATGAATCGATGCTCACCGGCGAAAGCCTGCCGGTGGAAAAAGACGTCGACGATGTCGTGCATGCCGGCACGCTGAACCGCGACGGCCTGATCGTCGCGCGCGTGATGGCGGTGGGCGGCGAAACCGCGCTCGCCCGCATCGTGCGGTTGGTGGAGACCGCGCAGGCCAGCAAGCCGCCGATCCAGAAACTGGTCGACCAGATCAGTGCCGTCTTCGTGCCGGTGGTGGTGCTGATCGCGCTTGTCACGTTTGCCTTTACCCTCACGTTGGCCGGCGGCAGTATGGAAATGGCCCTGGTGCATGCCATTGCGGTGCTGGTGATCGCCTGCCCCTGCGCGCTCGGCCTGGCCACACCGGCCGCGCTGATGGTCGGCACCGGGCTGGCGGCACGGCATGGCATCCTGATCCGCGATGCCGAGGCGCTGGAAGCCGCGCGCAATGTCAAGCTGGTGGCCTTCGACAAGACCGGCACCCTCACCGAAGGCAAGCCGGTGGTCACCGATCTCGTCGCGGCATCGGGCAATGATGAACAGACGCTGCTGATGCAGGCGGCCGCCTTGCAGTCCGGTTCGCAGCATCCGCTGGCCCAGGCCGTGCGCGAGAAGTCGGCCGGCTGCCCGCTTGGTGTGATGGAGGATTTCCGCGATCGTCCCGGTCGCGGCGTCGGCGGGCGCATCGACGGCACGCCGCTTCTGTTCGGCAATGCCCGGCTGATGCGCGAGGAGGGCATCGACATGTCCGCCCTGTCGGCCGATGCGGAAAGGCTGGCCGGCCAGGGCCGAACGGTGTCGTGGCTCGCCGATGCGCAGAAGAAACGTGTTTTCGGCTTGGTAGCCTTCGGCGACGAACCCAAGCCGCAGGCCGCCGATGCCATCGCGCGGCTGAAGGCCATGGGCATCCGCACCGTAATGCTCTCGGGCGACAGCAAAGGTGCGGCGCAGGCCGTGGCGGCACGGCTGGGTATCGAACGCGTGGAATCCGAGATCTTGCCGCAGGACAAGGCCGCGCTGATCGTGGCGCTACGCCAGGAAGCCGGCGGTGCGGTCGCCATGGTGGGCGATGGCATCAACGACGCGCCCGCGTTGGGTGCCGCCGATGTAGGCATCGCCATGGCCACCGGCACGGATGTGGCGATGCAGACGGCCGGCATCACGCTGATGCGCGGCGATCCGGTCTTGGTCGCCGATGCCATCGCGCTGGCACGGGCGACCGATGCCAAGATCAGGCAGAATCTGTTCTGGGCCTTCGCCTATAACGTGATCGGCATTCCGTTGGCTGCTTTTGGCCTGCTCAGCCCGATGCTGGCCGGCGCCGCCATGGCGCTCAGTTCCGTATCGGTGCTGAGTAACGCCCTGCTGCTGAAACGCTGGCGGCCGGCGAGACAGGAGGCAACGCCATGAATATCGGCCAGGCCAGCGACGCCTCGGGCGTCAGCGCCAAGATGATCCGCTATTACGAAAGCGTCGGCCTGATGCCGGAAGCCGGGCGCAGCGCCAGCGGCTATCGCGTCTATACGGACTCGGATGTGCATATGCTGCGCTTCATCCGGCGTTCGCGCGATCTCGGCTTCGCGCTCGACGACATTCGTCTGCTGCTTGGGCTGTGGCGTGATCGCTCACGCCCCTCGGCGGCAGTGAAGGAGATCGCCACCAAGCATATCGACGAGCTGACGGCCAAGATCGCTGAACTGCAGGCGATGAAACGTACGCTGCAGCACCTGGCCGAGGCCTGCCACGGCGATGCGCGGCCCGACTGTCCGATCCTCGACGACCTCGGCGGGCCGGCGAAAAATGGCAAGACCTGCCACTAGGCAGTAAAACGGCGGACAAAATAACGGCGGGCCATGCCCGCCGTTTTCCGTTGCATGGACGGTGTCGTCAGAACCAGCTGCGCAGGCCGATGCGTGCGATATGCATCGTGGTGTCGTCCAGGCCCTGTTCGCCGTCGTTGATCCACTGGTAACGATAGCTCGGTACCAGCTCGAACGAGTCGGACAGCTGGTACGACACGCCGAGTTCGCCGAAGGCGGTCAGGTCGGTATTGTTGCCGTCGTTGCCGCCCAGCGTGGTACTGCCTGCGGTTGCCGTGTGACGGTCGAAGCGCTGATGCACAACGCCGGCGCCGCCACCCAGATACGGCGTCAGCGGCGATCCTGTGGCGAAGTCGTAATAGGCCGCGCCGGTCAGCGAATACATGTCGGTGTCGTCGCCCAGGCCGGCGCTGGAGCCATCGGCGCGGAAGCGGTTGTATTCGCTGTTGCCATAGCCCAGCTCGGCTTCCAGGCGCAGCTGGTTGGGGAAGCGATAACCGTACTGGCCATAGATCGCGTAGCCGGTATCGTGATCGACCTCCGAGCCGCCGGGGCCGTCGGTGTCTTCAGGCATCAGCGCACCAAAGCTGAGGCCGCCATAGGTGCCGGTGCGCAGGGTGGTGTTCTGATTCGTATTGTCCTGCGCGAAGGCAGGCGCGAAGGCGGTGGTGCCAAGCAGGGCTGCCGCGAGGGCGAGCGGAGCGTAACGGGACATAAGCAGTACTCCTGTACAAGTGATGGCGAGGCTTGCCGCCCTTGTGTCTGGCGGTCACCGTCAATGAACGACGCAGTGGTGGCGAAATCATGGCGCGGCATGGTTTTGCTGCGGATTGATCAACACCGTGTCGATTGGGCAACACCGCGGAACTCAAAGTTTTCTGCAGCGTTGCGCCTGATTTTTTCATGGCCCGCGCGCTTGCCATCGCGCGGCCCGCTTCCTACCTGATGGGTGGATTTTTCCAATTTTCCGCTGCGGCCGCGCTGCAGTGCCTTTTTGTCAGGTCTGCCATGTCGCGCCACAACCCGAAGCCTGTCATCGAGCCGGTCGAGCCCGACTGGTCCACGGCTTTGGTGCTGATCTGCTCGGAATGTGATGGCGGGCGCGGCGTCGATCTGGCCGGCGAACTGAAAGACGCCGTCAAGGCGGCCGGCCACAGAAAGGATGTCCGGGTGGCGCGCGTGCGCTGCCTCGGCATCTGCCCCAAACACGGCATTGCCGTCACGGTCACGGCGCCCGGCCGTCCGGCGCAAAGTTTCATCGTGACGGGCAGGGACAGGGACGCGGTGCCGGCGCTCTGCGCCCAGGCGCTGCGGAAAATCAGCGGCTGATCTTGTAAAGCCGCAGACCGTGGCCTTCGATTTCGTCGCGCAGCAGGCCGCGCGCGGCATCCTGCTGCGGCAGCGCGTCGCCATCCAGCTGCCGCGCCTGGCGGAAGCCGCCAGGAAAACCGATGCGGACATCCTGGGCTTCGGCGCGCAGGTTCACCACGATCAGCAGCCAGTCGTCATCCCAGGGTTTCAGCACGGCACGCAGCACGGGTTGGTCATCCATAGGCGCGTCGCGCACCGCGATGTTGTAGGCGGCACCCGCATCGGGCTGCAGCAGGGCGCCACGCAGGCGTCCAATGCGGCGGTTGAGCTGCGCCACGGCATCCCACAGGCGTTTCGATGCCGCCACCTCGATGGCCGTGGCGCGTCGCGGCGGCGATGATACGGCGCCATTCATGGCCTCATTCATTGTAATGCCGTAATCCAGCCGCGGCGCATTGCTGATCCCGAGCGCGCCGGCATTGCGCGCGGCGTAATTGTCCTCGCCCTGCCAGATCAGGCCGCTGGCACCATGCACCAGCGCGGCGAAGGCCAGAGCGCGCGCCTGCGCCGGATCGATCAGCCGTTCATCGCCACGCGCATAGGCCGGCAGCAAGGCCCAGACCGGTTGCGTGGCATGATCGCGTGCCGTGGCGGCGAAACGGTCGGCCTTCAGTGGATCGCGCGGCATCTCGACCACCACGGCGCGGCTTGAATCCAGCAGAGCGGCGTCGGGCGCCTCAACCCTGGGCACCAGCAGCTGCACGCGCGAACCGTTGGCGGCATTCAGCAGGGCTGGCAGGGGCTGGCCCGGATCGGCCGACACGGCGTTGAAGTCGGCGGCGAAAGCGGCCTGGAAACCGCGGCTGGGGCCGGCGGCGTAATCGGCGAGCGCGCCACCCAGAGCCAGCGGCAGGAAGGAGCGCAGCGGATCATAGGCGGCCATCGGCGCGCCGGTGCGGTCGGTATGTGGCACCGTCTGCGGATGCGGGCGCTGTATGGCATCGGGCAGGGTGCGATAGCCGGCATAGGGATCGCCGGCACAGCCGGCCAGCACCAGCAGCAATACCGGCAGCAGCGCGGCGATCAGTCCCGCGCGCGACACGGCTTCAGCCGCGCGTCTTGCGGGCCGGCGGCTTGCCGCCGTCGTCCTCCACCACATGGCCGTCGGCGACCTGGGTATCGGCCGAGAGATGCGGATCCTTGCCGTGGCCTTCGGCGCTTTCGGTCAGCCGGTCCATCAGCGCCAGCAACACGCCCGAGACCACGAAGGTCATGTGGATGCCGACCAGCCAGGCCAGTTCGGTCTGGCTCATCTGGCCGATATTCATGAAGGCGCGCAGCAGCTGGATCGCCGAAATGGCAACGATGCTGGCCACCAGCTTCAGCTTCATGCCGGAATAGTCGATCTTGCCCATCCAGCCCGGTCGGTCCTTGTGGTCGCCGGTATCGATCTTGGAGACGAAATTCTCATAGCCCGAGAAGATCACCAGCAGCAGCAGGTTGCCGGCCAGCGACAGGTCGATCAGGGCCAGGATCGAGAGCACCAGCTGGCTCTCGCTCATGGTGAAGACGATCGGGATGGTGTGGAACAGCTCCTGCAGGAATTTGACCAGCAGCAGGATCAGGGCCACGGCGAGCCCCAGATAGAATGGTGCCATCACCCAGCGGCTGGCGAACAGGGTGGTTTCGAGCAGGCGTTCGATCTGGCGCATCGCGGCAATCCGGAAAAGGTCAAAATCCGCCGGCACGCTAGCCCAAGCAGCCTCCCGCCGCCAGAGGAACCCATCCTGTGGGCGCGATGTTGTCCACACCGGTGCGCTAATCGCAGCGCCCCGGCGAATATCGCGGTTTTTTGTCCTGTGGCGTCAAAGCGCTTGCAAGCTCCACGGCTTACCGGCATGAGTCTCGCCATGCGCCAGATCCTGCTGCCTGCCTTCGCCGCCTTTGCCCTGTTGTTCGCCGCGCCCGCGCCGGTTTCGGCGGCCACCGTCACCGTGCAGGGCGACAGGATCCTGGTCGACGGCAAACCCTTTGCCGTGCTGGGCGCCGCCGGCCAGAGCCGCTTCGGCCTGCTGAAACAGCTCGGCGCCACCACCATCCGCACCTATGGCGACGAAACCGGCTTTGTGCTCGACGAGGCGCAGAAGGTCGGCCTGAAGGTGATCGCTGGTTTCTGGCTCGAGCATCCGCGGCGCGGCTTCAACTATCGCGACCTCGCCCAGGTCGGGCCCCAGCTCCAGCGCCTCACCGAATTCGTCAACCGCCACAAGAACCATCCCGCCCTGCTAATGTGGGGCCTGGGCAACGAGGTGGAAGCCGAGCTGGCCGACGATGCCCAGGTCTGGCCCGGCATCGAGGAAGCCGCGCGGCTGGTGCGGCGGCTCGATCCGCATCATCCCACCCTGGCCGTGCTGGCCGAAGCCGGCAACGATAAGGTGGCCAAGCTGATCCGCAACGCGCCCAGCATCCAGGTGCTCGGCGTGAATTCATACGGCGATGCATTGCCTTCGCTGCCGGCGCGTGTGCGCGCCCAGGGTTGGAAAGGCCCGCTGGTCGTCACCGAGATGGGGCCGATGGGCCAGTGGCAGGCGAAACGCACCGCCTGGAATGCCGCCATCGAACCGAACAGCGACGAGAAGGCGGCTCTGCTGTCGCGCTGGTTCTCCGCGCTGCAGCCCCATGTGCAGGGCGAGATCGTTTTCTACTGGGGCCAGAAGCAGGAAGTGACGCCCACCTGGCACAGCCTGCTGCTGCCCACCGGCGAATACACCCGCACGGCCGAAGCCATGGCGCTGGCCTGGGGCGGCAACACGCCCCAGGGCAACCGCGCGCCGCGCATTTCATTGTTTCGCTTCACCGGCAGCGGCAACGAATGGAACCGCGGCGATACCATCCGCGCCGAAATCGCGGTGGAGGATCCCGATGGCGACCAGATTGGCGTGGTGTGGAGCGTGATGGCGGAAAGCACCGACCTGAAAACCTCGGGCGATGCCGAAGCCGTGCCGTCCAGCTTCCCCCAGGCCTTGCGCGAGCCGGGTCCGAAAGGCGTTGCTATCGCCGGGCTGCAGCCGGGCAACTACCGCCTGTTCGCCACCATCCGCGATGGTCGTGGCGCGGCGGCGACGGCGAACCTGCCCTTCCGTGTGAAGTAAGACATCCATCGCTTTTGCCGCGCCGGCCCGGCGGACTATGTCTCCGCCTGTGACCAGCCCTTCGCCGCTTTCCCGCCTCACGCTCGCCGCCTATGCCGCGCCGGCCTTGCCTGGCGCGATGCTGCTGCTGCCGCTCTATGTGCATTTGCCGGTGCTTTATGCCGACACGCTCGGGCTGGGCCTCACGCTGGTCGGCGGCCTGCTGTTCGCGGCGCGGCTGTGGGATGTGGTCACCGATCCGCTGATCGGCGCCTGGTCGGATCGCATCGATACGCGCTGGGGCCGGCGTAAACCCTGGCTGCTCGCCGGCCTGCCGCTCTGCATGCTGGCAGCGCTCATGCTGTTCCTGCCGCCCGACGGCAGTGGCGGCCTCTGGTTGCTGGGTTGGACCATGGCGCTCTATCTCGGCGCCACCATGATCCAGATTCCCTATCTGGCCTGGGGCGCGGAGCTCTCGCCCGATTATCACCAGCGTACCCGCATCAGCGGCTGGCGCGAGGCGGCCACCGTGCTCGGCACATTGCTTGCTGCCGGTCTGCCAGCGCTGTTCGGCGATGACAGCCGCACCGGCATCGGCGCCATTGGCATCGCAGTTGCCATGCTGCTGCCGCTGGGCGTGCTGCTCGCGTTGCGCGTCGTGCCGGCCGGTCTGCCAGCCGCGCCACAGCGCCTTGATCTCACCGGACTGAAGGCCGTATGGCGCAACGGGCCGTTCCGCCGCCTGCTGCTGGCCTGGCTGTTCAACGGCATCGCCAACGGTCTGCCGGCCACGCTGGTGCTGCTTTATGTCGCCCATGTGCTGCAGGCGCCGGCCGATTTCGCCGGGCTGGTGCTGCTGATCTATTTCGGTGCCGGCATCGCCGCCGTGCCGCTCTGGCTGAAGCTGGCGCAGCATTACGGCAAACATCGTGTCTGGATCGGCGCCATGCTGTGGAACTGTGTCGTCTTCGCCGGCGTGCCGCTGCTCGGCGCCGGCGACACGGCCTTGTTCCTCACGATCTCTCTGCTCACCGGTTTATGTCTGGGTGCCGATCTCGCCCTGCCGCCAGCCATGCAGGCCGACGTGATCGACCTCGATACCGCGCGCACGCGCCGCCAGCGCGCCGGCCTGTTCTTTACCATCTGGGGCATGGCCACCAAGCTGGCGCTGGCGGTGGCCGTGGGCATCGCCTTTCCGCTGCTCGACCTGGCCGGCTTCACGGCCGCTGGCGGCAACACGCCGGCGGCCTTGCTTGCACTGGCCGCGCTCTATGCGCTGGCGCCGGTGGTTTTCAAGCTGGCGGCGATCCTGCTGATGCGGCGCTATCCGATCACGCCAGAGCGGCACCGGCGGTTGCGCGTGCGAATCGAGCGGCAACAGCAATCCTGATTGGTTATTTCCTGGCGGCGCTGCATTCACTTGAAGTCATAGAAGTTTAATCCGCGCGCAAATCGCTCGTCACAATGTTCATATGAAAATGCACCCATGGGGGTGCCGATCATGAGCAGGCGCGCGAAGGCTATGCCGTGTCCGGCTCTGCCCTGTCTGGGGAACCGGCAGCGATGAGCCGCATTGTCGTCGAAGATGTCACCAAGTGCTGGGGTCCTGCACGTGCGGTCGATTCGGTCAGTTTCACGGCCGAAGCCGGGCAGTTGCTGGTGCTGCTCGGCCCCTCGGGCTGCGGCAAATCCACCACGCTGCGACTGATCGCCGGCCTCGAAACCGTGGATGCCGGTCGCATCGTGATCGGCGGGCAGGAGGTGACGCATCTGCCGCCCGCCGCGCGCCGCCTGGCCATGGTGTTCCAGTCCTACGCGCTATTTCCGCATCTCAGCGTGGCGGAAAACATCGTCTTCGGCCTGAAGGTGCGCGGTATCGCGCGCGCCGAACGCGATGCGCGCCTGCAGCGCGTCGCCGGCCTCGTGGGGCTTGATCGCCTGCTGGAACGCCGGCCGGCCGAATTGTCCGGCGGCCAGCGCCAGCGCGTGGCGCTGGGCCGCGCCATCATCGCCGAGGCGCCGGTTTGCCTGATGGACGAGCCGCTCAGCAATCTCGACGCCCAGTTGCGCCACGAGATGCGCAGCGAGATCCGTGAACTGCAACAGCGCCTCGGCATCACGATGATCTATGTCACCCACGATCAGACCGAAGCGATGACCATGGCCGATCAGGTGATCCTGATGCGCGACGGCCGCATCGCCGAGGCCGGCACGCCCGACAACTTGTATCTGAATCCCCAGACCGCTTTCGCGGCGCGATTCCTCGGCACACCGCCGATGAACCTGCTGCCGCTGGATGCGCTCCTGCCGACCCTGCCCGCTGCCCTGCGACCGCCGGGCCTGCCCGTGGAAGCCTGTCTGCTGGGCATCCGGCCCGAACGCATCATGCTGGCGACGCCGGGCGATCCGGCCGTGCCGGCACAGGTGATGGCGGTGGAGTATCTCGGCGCCGACACCGTATTGCTGTGCCGGATCAACGGACATGACTTAGCTGCGCGCATTCCTGGCCATACCGATCTGCGCGCCGGCGCAACCGTGCGCCTGCGCTGGCTGCCGGGCGACCAGCATTTGTTCGGCGCGGCCGATGGCCGCCGCATCGCCGCCCGCAGCGGACTGGCAGAGATTCCCCATCCCCACAGCAAGGAGACCGTCGCATGACATCGAAAAAACAGGCATGGACCGGCATGCTCGCCGGACTGGGCATGGCCCTGTTCGGCTTCGCCCCGCTGGCGCAGGAAGCCCGGGCCACCGATCTTAATTTCTATTTCCCTGTCGCGGTTGGCGGGCCTATCACCAAGATCATCGACGGCATGGCTGCGGATTTCGAGAAGGAGAATCCTGGCATCAAGATCAAGGCGATCTATTCCGGTTCCTACCAGGACACCATCGCCAAGACGCTGACCGCCGTGAAGGGCGGCGATGCGCCGCAGGTGGCCGTGATCCTGTCCACCGACATGTTCACCCTGATCGACGAGAACGCCATTGTGCCGTTCGACAATCTGGCCAAGACGGATGACGACAGGGCCTGGTTGAAGGGCTTCTATCCGGGCTTCATGGAAAACAGCCAGACCGGCGGCAAGACGTGGGGCATTCCGTTCCAGCGTTCCACCGTGGTGATGTACTGGAACAAGGAACTGTTCAAGAAGGCCGGCCTCGATCCGAACAAGCCGCCGCAGAACTGGGCCGAACTGGTCGAGTACGGCAAGAAGCTGACCAAACGCGATGCATCCGGCAATGTCGCCACCTGGGGCGTGCAAGTGCCGTCGTCCGGCTTCCCGTACTGGCTGTTCCAGAGCTTCACCACGCAGAACGACGTGAAGCTGATGAATGCCGAGGGCAACCAGACCTATTTCGACAAGCCCGCCGTGGTCGAGGCCCTGCAATACTGGGTCGACCTCAGCCAGAAGCACAAGATCCATCCGCCGGGCATCGTCGAATGGGGCACCACGCCGAAGGACTTCTTCGAGAAGAAGGCGGCCATCATCTGGACCACCACGGGTAACCTGACCAACATCCGCAACAACGCCAAGTTCGATTTCGGCGTCGCCATGCTGCCGCAAGGCAAGCGGCGCGGTTCGCCCACCGGCGGCGGCAATTTCTACATCTTCAAGAGCGCGACGGCCGAGCAGCAGCAGGCGGCTTTCAAGTTCGCGAAATGGATGACCCAGCCCAAGCGCGCCGCCGAATGGGCGATTGCCACCGGCTATGTCGCGGTGTCACCGGCGGCCTGGGAAACCCCGGAGATGAAGAAGTATGTCGCCGAATTCCCGGCGCCGCTGGTTGCCCGCGACCAGCTGCAGCATGCCGTCGCCGAACTGTCGACGCATGAGAACCAGCGCGTCACCAAGGCGCTGAACGACGGCCTGCAGGCCGCGCTGACCGGCGCCAAGCCGGCCGCACAGGCCATGCAGGATGCCCAGCGCGAGGCCGAACGCATCCTGCGCAGCTATCGCTGACCCAAAGGGCGGGGCGGGTCGCACCGCTCCGCCCATTCCCTTCCGGCGCCGTTCATGTCGCGTTTCAGCATCCATATCCAGGGCTGGCTTCTGCTGCTGCCCGCTGCCGTGCTGCTGGTCGCCTTCACCCATTACCCGGTGGTGGCGACCATCTGGCACAGTTTCTTCAGCACGCCGCGCGGCAATCGGCCGGCGCGCTTCATCGGGCTGGAGAACTACGACGCAATGCTGGCGGACCCGGTCTTCTGGATGTCGCTGTGGAACAACCTGCTGTTTGCCTTGGCAACCATTCCGCTCACCATTGTCATTGCCCTGGCCATGGCCTTGTGGGTCAACGGCCGGATCGCCGGACGCGGACTGCTGCGGCTGGCCTATTTCACACCCACCATCCTGCCGATGATCGCGGTGGCCAATATCTGGCTGTTCTTTTACACACCCGATTACGGCCTGCTCGACCAGTTGCGTGGCTTGGCCGGGCTGCCGGCCTTCAACTGGCTGGGCAGCCGCGAGACCGCGCTGTGGTGTCTCATGGCGGTCAGCGTCTGGAAGGAAGCCGGCTTCTTCATGATATTCTATCTGGCGGCCCTGCAGCAGATTCCGCCCGACCTGACCGAGGCGGCGCAGATCGAGGGCGCCGGCCGCTGGCATGTCTTCCGTCGCATCACCTTTCCGTTGCTGATGCCGACCACGCTGTTCGTACTGGTCAATGCGGTGATCAATGCCTTCCGCGTGGTTGACCATGTGGTGGTGATGACGCGCGGCGGGCCGGACAACGCGTCCACCCTGCTGCTCTTCTATATCTACGAAACCGGTTTCAAATTCTGGGACCAGGGTTATGCCGCGACGTTAACCGTGGTGCTGCTGCTGCTGCTGGGCGGCGCGGCCCTGCTGCAGTTCCTGCTGCTTGAACGGCGGATCCATTACCGATGAGCGCGATACCTGCCGCCATTCCCAACGCTATTCCAGGCCCCACCCGCGCCTTGCTGCACCTCGACCGGACCCTCAACACCGCTGCCGCCTGGCTGCTGGGCATCCTGTGGCTGCTGCCGCTGCTCTATGCGGTCTGGACGGCCTTTCACCCGGCTGAATTCTCCACGCGCTTCGTGCCGCTGGCGCCGCTGACGCTGGATAATTTCGCCGCCGCCTGGCAGGCGGCGCCCTTCCTGCGCTACATCCTCAACACCACGATCCTGGTCGGTGTGATCCTCGCCGGCCAGTTCCTGCTCTGCACGCTGGCGGCCTATGCCTTCGCGCGCTTTGCCTTCCGCGGTCGCGGCATCGCCTTTGCCCTGGTGCTGGTGCAGTTGATGATGATGCCCGACATGCTGCTGGTAGAGAATTATCGCAGCATGCACCAGCTCGGCCTGGTCGACAGTGTCGCGGGCATGGCTCTGCCCTATGTCGCCTCCGCCTTCGGCATATTCCTGCTGCGCCAGGCCTTCAAGACCGTGCCGAAAGAACTGGAAGATGCCGCCCGCATCGAGGGCTGCGGCACGCTCGGCATCCTGTGGCGGGTCTACGTGCCGCTGGCGCGGCCGGTCTATCTCGCCTATGGCCTGGTCTCGGTCAG
Source organism: Ferrovibrio sp. (assembly GCF_046297595.1). Lineage (GTDB taxonomy): Bacteria > Pseudomonadota > Alphaproteobacteria > Ferrovibrionales > Ferrovibrionaceae > Ferrovibrio. Next base: position 138,642 of record NZ_JBKBHT010000002.1, on the reverse strand, counting down.
CTATCACTGGAACAACTTCCTGTGGCCGCTGATCATCACCAACAGCGTCGAGACGCGCCCGCTCACGGTTGGCCTGTCCGTATTTGCCGGCACCGACCAGGGCATAGACTGGTCGGTGATCTGTGCCGCCACGTTGTTGGCCTCGGCACCGTTGCTGGCTGCCTTCCTGCTGTTCCAGCGCCAGTTCGTTCAGAGTTTCATGCGCGCCGGCATCCGTTGACGGAGTCCAATATGACTGTGATCCTGAGCTGGAATATCCAGTATGGCAAAGGCTGCGACGGTGTGGTCGATCTCGGCCGCATCCGGCGCGACATCCTGGCCGCCGGCCTGCCCGATGTGATCTGCCTGCAGGAAGTCGCTGACGGCTTCGCCGAACTGGATGGCGCCGGCGCCGACCAGGCCGCGCAAATCGCCGGAATGTTCGCCGAATACCAGGCGGTCTTTGCGCCGGGCGTCGATCGCTATGATGGCAGGCGCCGACGGTTCGGTAACATGATCCTGTCGCGCCTGCCGCTGCTGGATTCGGAATCGCATCTTCTGCCCCGTCCGGCCGATGGCGCCACGCGGCATATGCGCCGGGTGGTACTGGCGGTCACGGCCGCCACGGCCGCCGGGCCGTTGCGCATCGCCACTACTCATCTGGAATATTTTGCCGCCGGCCAGCGCCATGCCCAGGTCGGCCGCATCCGCGACCTGAGCGCGGAATGGCTCGCCAACGCGCAGATGCCGCCGCAACCCGCACGCCATACCTATGCACCGCTGCCGCCGGCCATGGATCTGGTTTGGTGCGGCGATTTCAATCTCGAACCGAACGACCCTGACTATGCCGCCCTGCAGGCTGATCTGTCCGATGGTACCGGCCGCCTGCAGGATGCCTGGCATCTGCTCCACGGAACGCTGCCCCATGCGCCCACCTGCGGCATACATGATGCCGCGCAATGGCCGCAGGGGCCGCATGCGCGCGATTTCTTTTTCGTCACGCCTGGCCTGCGCACACGGCTGAAATCGGTGGAAACCGACACCCAGACCGCCGCCTCCGACCATCAGCCGATCCGCCTCCTGCTGACCGATTAGGTTAGGGCGGTGGTTGCGCGCGCGGATCGGGCGGCGCATATAATGCGCCGCCTTTAGTCTTGCTGCGAAAGTCCGCGTCATGTCCTCCACCCGCCTCGGCATCATCGGTTATGGCATCATGGGCGAGCGCCTGCTGCGCGCCGCCCTCAACCACGACCCGGCGATCCTCACCGTCGCCGGCCTGTGGGATCCGTCCGCCGCTGCCATGCAGCGCCTGGCCAATGACCTGCCGCAGGTGCCGCGGCTGGCGTCTGCCGAAGCCGTGATCGCAGCCTGCGACTGCCTCTACATCGCCTCGCCGCCGGCCTCGCATCTGGGGTATGCCCGCGCCGCCTTCGCCCAGGCCAAAGCCGTGTTCTGTGAGAAGCCGCTCGCCGTCGATGTGGCGGATGCCGAGGCCTTCGTGGCGGAAGCGGCCAAGCAGAACGGCCGCGGCGGCATCAACTTCCCCTTCGCCTCCTCCTTTGCCGTGGACCAGCTGCGGCAATGGATGCAGCAGGGCGTCACCGGTGCTGTCGAGCGCATCGAGATCGAAATCGGCTTCGCCGCCTGGCCGCGTCCATGGCAGGTGGATGCCGCGGGCTGGCTCGATGCCCGCGCCCAAGGCGGCTTCGCGCGCGAGGTCGGTTCGCATTTCCTGTTCCTCGCCCGCCGCCTGTTCGGCCCGCTGACGCTGCTTGACCACAGCGTCTCCTATCCCGAGGACGGCAAATCCGAACGCGCGATCACAGCCACCCTGCGCGCGGGCGACCTGCCGGTGACGCTGAAGGGCGGCGTCGGCATTACCGACAAACCCGATCACAATATTTTCGAAATCGTCGGGCCGCAGGGCCGCATCCGCCTGCGCGACTGGTCGATCGCCGAACAACTGGTCGATGGCGAGTGGCGCGAAGCACCCGATGCTTTGCCCAACGAGAAGATGCGGCCGCTGGTGCTCAAGCGCCAGCTCGACAAGGTCGCGGCGCTCACCCGCGGCGCGGCGCAGGATCTCGCCACGCTGTCCGAGGCAGCCGAGGTGCAGCGCATGGTGGAAACCATCCTCCACGGCTGACGCGAGCGTTTACCTCTCCTCGCTTTACCCGTTCATGGTGTGAAGTCGTCGCGGAATCGCCACATTCCGCCCCGATTGCCACCGCATTTTCCTAAGACTTTCACTCTGTCGGCCGAACCCGGGCCGGAACCAGGATCGACCTGGACCGTTTCATTCTCAGCGTCGCGAGAACGGCAAAGGAGTGAATACCATGTTGTATTGGGCACTGGTTTTTTTCGTGCTGGCCCTGATTGCTGGCCTGTTTGGCTTCGGCGGCATTGCGGCTGCCTCGGCCAGCATCGCACAGATTCTATTTTTCATTTTCCTGGCCGTCTTTGTCGTCAGCCTGATCGCCCATCTGGTGACCGGCCGTCGTCCGCCGATGGCATAACGCCATCGGTGCGTAGTACCCGCGGTTTGCAGGCCGCGGTTTATGTTTCCTCTTGAGTCCTTCCCCCCAACTCGGCGGATGCTTCGGCATCCGCCTATTTTTTTGCTCAGGCGCTGTAGCCGAGCTGCGCCGACAGTCGCCGCGTGAAGGCCAGCAGCGCCGAGGCATGCGGGCCGTTGAAAGCCACATCGATCTTGCGCGTCGGGCCGATCACGGTGATGGCCAGCTGCAGATGGCCGCTATGGTTGAAGACCGGTGCGCTCAGCGCGCTGATGCCCGGCACCGGCAGATCGGTGGTGGCGGCGATGCCGTCGCGCTTCACCTTGTTCACTTCGCGCGCCAGCGCATCACCGGCCAGCGCACCCACATCGCTCCAGCCCTTCTGCGCCGCCTGCAATTCGGCCTCGATCACCGGCTCGACCAGCTTGGTCGGCAGCCAGGCGGCGAAGATCTTGCCGGTCGCCGTCCCGGTCACGGTGAACATGCCGCCGGGGCGAACATTGGCGTGGATGTAGTTCGACGATTCCTGCACCAGCACGATGGTCGGGCCATGGGTGCCCCAGACCGTGATCGCCACCATCAGGTTCAGTCTCTCGGCCAGCTCGGCCACCTGTTCGGCGGCCAAACGATAGGGATCGCTGCCGCGCAGACGCGCCAGTCCGAGCTGCAGCGCGAAGGGTCCGAGGCGATAACGGCCGGAGCCGGCCTCCTGTTCCACCATCTCCAGCTTGCGCAGGCTGGTCATGTAGGCATGGGCCTGGCCGGGGGTCAGTTCGGCTTGGTTTGCCAGGTCGCGCAGCATCATCGGCTGGCCCTGCTGCGCCAGGATGCCCAGCAGCCGGCCGCCGATTTCCACCGACTGCACGCCGCGGCCCTTCAGCGGCGCCGCATCGCTGTCCTCGCCGCCATAAAGCGGAATGGCCGAAGCCGGATCGATCTTGTTGTCCCCCATGCCTATTGCATAACCGCCGGCGCGGGTTGTGTCACGCAGCGATGCCGGCCGCATGGCGCGCGGCGACATAGCCAAAGGTCATGGCCGGGCCCAGGGTGATGCCGCCGCCGGGATAATTGCCGCCCATGATGCTGGCCATGTCGTTGCCCGCCGCATACAGGCCGGGCACCGGCTGGCCGTTTTCGCCCAGCACGCGGGCCTGCGCATCGGTCTTCAGGCCGGCGAAGCTGCCCAGGTCGCCGATCACCACCTGCACGGCGTAGAACGGCCCGGTCTGCACCGGGGCGATGCAGGGATTGGGCTTCACGGTCGGGTCGCCGAGGTAGCGGTTATAAGCCGTGCTGCCTTTGTGGAATTCCGGATCCTCGCCGCGCATCGCGTGCCTGTTGTATTCCGCCACGGTCTGGCCAAAGGCCTGCGGGTCGATGCCGCAGGCTTCCGCGAGTTCCGACAGCGTGCGGCCGCGCTTGAGGTAACCGTTCTTCAGCTGATGCGCGATCGGCACCGGGAAAGGCTTCACATGGCCCAGGCCGTACCGCCGCAAAGTGGGATGGTCGCAGACCAGCCAGGCGCATATTTCACCGTCCAGGCCTTTGCTGGCCTTCACCAGCGCCTGGCAGAAATCGTGATAGCAGTTGCCTTCGTTCACGAAACGCTTGCCGCTGCGTGTCACGGCGATCACGCCGGGTTTGGCGCGGTCGATGAAATGCGGGAAGGTGCCGAAGCTGCCGTCATTCCACGGCACGCGGCTGACCGGCACCCAGGCGGCGGCATTGGGCAGTTCGTCCGCGGTATGTGCGCCCAGCGGCCGCGCCAGCTTGATGCCGTCGCCGGTATTGCTGCTCGGGGTCGGCGACCAATGCTCCTGGCCGGTCGGCGCATGGGGATAAAGCTGTTTGCGGCGCTCGATATCATGCGGGAAGCCGCCGGTGGCCAGCACCACGCCCTTGCGCGCGTTCACCCGCACCGGGCCGTCCTTGGTACCTATCACCGCGCCGGTCACGGCCGCGCTATCGCGCAGCAATTCCTGCGCCGGTGCCTCCAGCCACAACGGAATGCCCAGATCGAAGGCTGATTTCGCCAAACGGCCGGCCAATGCATTGCCGTTGGTCAACCGCATGGCGCGGCCATGCACGGCCACGTCGCGCAGGTATTTCACCAGCAGCTTCGCCACATAGGCGGCCGAGACCACGCTACGGGTGACGTTGAAGAAATGCAGCAATTCCTTGCCCGAACCGATCATCATGCCGACGAAGGTGATCTCTTTCAGCGGTGGGCGCAGGGTCTTGATCTTGTCGCCCAGTTCGTTGCCATCAAAAGGCTCGGCGCAGATCGAGCGGCCGCCGGCCAGGGCGCCTGGCGCGTCGGGGTGATAATCGGAAAACTGCGGCCCGAGCACGAATTTCACGGCCGTTCTGCTCTCGAAGAAATCGACCATGCGCGGGCCGTTCTCCAGAAAGGCATCGACACGTTCGGCATCGAAATGATTGCCGGCCTCATGCTGCAGGTAGGTGCGCGCGGCTTCCTTGCTGTCCTTTATGCCTTCGCGCGCCGCCAGCGGATTGGCCGGCACCCACAGCCAGCCGCCCGAGCGCGCCGTGGTGCCGCCATAGACGGATTCTTTCTCCACCACCAGCACATCCAGGCCATGCAGCTTCGCCGTCACCGCGGCGGCCATGCCGCCGGCGCCCGAGCCCACCACCAGAAGGTCGCAATCATGGGTCTTCATCGTCATCGCTCCACTCAAACCGTCAGATAGCCGCCATCCACCGGCAGCATCGCGCCGGTGACGTAACTCGACATGTCGGAGGCCAGGAACAGCACCGGGCCGATCAGTTCTTCCGGTTTGCCGGTGCGGCCCATCGGCGTATGCGCCATAAAGCGCCCGATGGCTGCCGGGTCAGCGCGCGTGGCTTCCGTCATCGGCGTATCGATCACGCCGGGCGCGATGCCGTTCACGCGGATGCCTTCCGGCGCCAGTTCAGCGGCGAGCGCGCGGGTGAATTGCAGCACCGCTCCCTTGCTGGCGGTGTAGGTGGTGGCGCGCGGCCCGGTGGCGAAGGAGTTGATTGAACCGAGATTGACGATGCGGCCTTTGGTTTTCCGCAGCTGCGGCAGCAGGGCGCGCGTCACGTTCTTCATGCCGGTGACGTTGACGGTCAGCGTCTCCAGCCAGTGCCGGTCGTAATCGGGATCGTCGATGGCCACCCGGCGGATGATGCCGGCATTGTTGACCAGCACGCTGCACGCCGCGCCCAAAGCGCTCTCAACGCCGGCGGCAAAGGCGGTGCAGGCTTTTGCATCGCTCACATCCAGCGCGGCACCGAAGGCCTTGCCGCCGCCGGTAATGATCTCGGCCGCCACGGCCTGGGCGCCGGCCCCGTTGATATCGGCCACGGCCACCGCCGCCCCGGCTTTGGCCAGACCCAGCGCGATGGCGCGGCCATTGCCCTGGGCCGCGCCGGTGACGACGGCAACTTCGCCAGCCAGTACAGGCTTTTCCATCCGGCTTCCTCCCGCAATTCGTGTATTGCGAACTTATTCGTTATTTCATATAGTCGACTCGACGCGAATGCAAGCGATCCGTTTTCACGGCCGGCTGCAGCGCGATCATTGGAGGAAACGCCCCGTCCGGTTCGTGCCAGGACGGGTATTCGGTCGGTTTGCAAAACCCCGAGGGAGGGATCATGCGTCAGCTTATTCTCAAGGCGGCCACCGTCGCCGCGCTGGGCCTCGGCCTTGCCGCGCCGCAGGCGGCGTTGGCCCAGGCCAAGAGCTTCGACCTGCAGAGCGTGTTCGGCTTGCAGGTGCCGTCGATCGGCCCCAGCCCGGTGAAATGGGCCGAGCGCGTCGCCCTGATGACCAACAACGAGGTCAAGATCAAGGTACACGGCGCTGGCGAATTCGTGCCGCCGTTCGAGGTGTTCGGCGCGGTTTCCAACGGCTCGATCCCGATGGGCTTCGACTGGGTCGGCTACTGGGCGGGCAAAATCCCGGTCGCCAACCTGGTCGGCTCGATGCCGTTTGGCCCGAACCCCGAGCTGTTCCTGGGCTGGATGTTCCAGGGCGGCGGTCTGGAGATCATCCAGAAGGCCTATGATCCGCATAACGTGAAGATCATCCCCTGCCACCTCGTCGTGCCCGAGGCCGGCGGCTGGTTCAACAAGGAGATCAAGACGGTCGCCGACCTCAAGGGTCTCAACATGCGCATCGCCGGCTTAGGAGCCAAGGCGATGGCCAAGCTGGGCGCCAATGTGCAGCTGGTGCCGGCCGGCGAAATCTTCGTCTCGCTGGAGCGCGGCCGCATCGAGGCGGCGGAATTCTCCGCGCCGCAGCTCGATCTCGGCCTGGGCCTGCAGAAGATCGCCAAACATTACTACTTCCCGGGCTGGCACCAGCCGGCCAGCTGGGACACGATCATCGTCAACATGAATGTGTGGAAGTCGCTGCCCGAGAAGCACCAGAAGGCGATGGTCGAGGCCTGCTACGCCAACATCACCTTCAACACCTACGACCAGATCAACGCCCAGGTCGACGCGATCGAAAAGATCGAGGCGGCCGGCGTGAAGGTGCAGCGCTTCCCCAACGAAGTGCTGGCCGCGCTGCAGAAGGCATCCATCGAGGTGATGGAGGAAGAGGCGCAGAAGGACGCGTTGTTCGCCGAGGCCTACAAGTCGCTGACCGCCTATGTGAAGCGCGTCGGCCGCTGGAACGACCTGCAGGCCATTCCGCGCAACTGAGTATGTTATAAAGGGATGCGCCGCACATTCGCGGCGCATCCCTGCTTTTATCGCGAGGACAACCCGGTGATCGCCCTGCTGAAACGGATCGAGGAAGCCTGCGCCTGGTTCGGCCGGGCCATCGGCTGGGCTACGCCCATCCTGGTGATCAGCGTCTGTCTCAGCGTTCTGATGGCGCAGCTGCGCTTCAACGTGCTGTTCGACTGGGGCAGCGACGTGCCGCTGTTCGGCACAAAAATCACCATGAACGGCCTGACCGACCTGCAATGGCACCTGTTCGCCGCGATGGTGATGCTGGGCGGCGTCTATGCCCTGCATACCGACAGCCATGTCAGCGTGGATTTCATCGCCGGCAATTTCACCGAGCGCACGCGACGCATCGTCGTCATCCTGGGCGACATCGTGTTCCTGCTGCCCTTTGCCGCGATCATGACCTGGTTCGCCTGGAAATTCATGCTCTCGGCCTACACGTCCAACGAAGGTTCGTCCTATGGCGGGCTTGAGGATACCTGGATCATCAAGGCGGTGATGCCGCTGGGTTTCAGCCTGCTCGGCCTGCTCGGTCTGGCGCGAACCCTGCGCCTGATCATCCAGCTGGTGCTGACGCGCGGCGCCGTCGCCGAAAAGAAAGTCGGGGCATAGGATCGCCGCCATGGAGTATTTCTGGCCCCTCTTGATGTGCGTCGCCCTGCTGCTGGGCATCTTCACCGGCTATCCGGTGGCGATCGTGCTGGCCGGCATCGGCGTGATCTTCACCTTCGCCGCCGATGTGCCGATCCTGTTCCTCTCCACCGGCGTGTCGCGCACCTTCTCAGGTATTTTGAGCAACTGGCTCCTGATCGCCGTGCCGCTCTTCGTCTTCATGGGCCTGATGCTGGAAAAATCCGGCATCGCCGAACGCCTGCTGCGGTCGCTGGCCGGCCTGCTCGGGCCGCTGCCCGGCGGCTACGCCTTCGCGGTGGCGATCATCGGCATCGTCATGGCGGCCAGCACTGGCATCATCGGCGCTTCCGTGGTGCTGATGGGCGTGCTGGCCCTGCCGGTGATGCTGGAAAGCCGCTACGACCCCAAACTCGCCACCGGGATCATCGCCTCCACCGGCACGCTGGGCATCCTCATTCCGCCCAGCATCATGCTGGTGATCCTGGGCGACACCCTGCGCATTTCGGTGGGCGATTTGTTCGCCGGCGCCATGATCCCCGGCCTGATGCTCGGCGGCCTTTATATTGTCTATCTGGTTTTCGTGGCGATCTTCCGGCCCCAGGCCATGCCGCCGCTGCCCGCGCGCGACCGTCTGCCGCTGGTCCAGGCCATGATCGGCCTGGCGCGCGACCTGCTGGCCCCGATGATCCTGATCCTGGTGGTGCTGGGCTCGATCATCGCCGGCATCGCCACGCCGACGGAAGCCGCGGCGCTCGGCGCGCTGGGCGCCTTCCTGCTGGCCGTCGCCTCGCGCCAGCTCACCTGGAAGCAGTTCCTCGCGGTGCTGAACGAAACCACGCGCACCACGGCGATGATCATGTTCGTGATGATCGGCGCCACCATCTTCAGCGTGATATTCCGTAAATTAGGCGGCGACGTGATGATCGCCGATGCACTGGGCGTAGACGAGGCCGGCACCAATCCCTACTGGGTCATGTTCGTGATCATGGCCTTCGTCTTCGTGCTGGGCATGTTCCTCGACTGGGTCGAGATAACCTTCATCGTCATGCCGATCATCGCGCCGATCATCGCCGGGCTGGATTTCGGCGCGCTGGACAAGGAGCAGATCCTGCTGTGGTTCGCCATCCTGTTCGCGGTGAACCTGCAGACCTCCTTCCTCACGCCGCCCTTTGGCTACGCGCTGTTCTATATCCGTGGCGTGGCGCCGGCCGAGATCGGCACCAGGCTCATCTACCGGGGGATCATCCCCTTTGTGATCATCCAGTTGATCGCGCTGCTGTTGTGCATCATGTTTCCGCAGCTGGCCCTGTGGCTGCCAGAAACCCTGCTCGGGAAATAATCAAGGAGCCCTGTCATGTCGAAAGCTTTTGCCTCCACCGCCGATATGGAAGACAAGAAGGTCTCCTTCACCCAGCTGGGCGAGGGCCTCTATGCCTTCACTGCCGAGGGCGATCCCAATACCGGCGTGATCATCGGCGACGACGGCGTGATGGTGATCGACACCCAGGCCACGCCGAAAATGGCCGGCCAGGTGATCGAGCATATCCGCAAGGTGACCGACAAGCCGATCAAGTATGTGCTGCTGTCGCATTACCATGCCGTGCGCGTGCTCGGCGCCTCGGCCTACAATCCGCAGCAGGTTTTCGCCTCCGAGGCGACCCGCAGCCTGATCGTGGAGCGCGGCAAGGAAGACTGGGATTCGGAATACGGCCGCTTCCCGCGCCTGTTCCGCTCGGCCGAAAGCATTCCCGGCCTGACCTGGCCGACCATGACCTTTCCCACCAAGTTCACGCTCTACATGGGCAAGCGCCGCGTCGAGATCATGCATCTGGGTCGCGGCCACACGGCGGGCGACACGGTCGCCTGGGTGCCCGATGCCGGCGTGCTGTTCTCAGGCGACCTGGTGGAATACCACTCGGCCTGCTATTGCGGCGACGCCCATTTCAAGGACTGGCCGAAGACGCTCGACAGGATCGCCGAGTTGAATCCGAAAGCCATCGTGCCCGGCCGCGGCGATGCCCTGCGCAATCCGAAGGAAGTCGGCGACGGCCTGTCGCTCACCCGCGACTTCCTCACGACGTTATACGGCTCGGTGTCGGAATCGGCCGCCAAGGGCCTGCCGCTGAAAGAGGCGTTTGATCGCTGCAACGATGCCATGCGGCCGCGCTTCGGCAACTTCGCCATCTTCGAACATTGCCAGCCCTTCAACGTGGCGCGCGCCTATGACGAAGCCCTGGGCCTGGATCATCCGCGCATCTGGACGGCGGAACGCGACCAGGCGATGTGGGCGGCGCTCAACGGGTGATGGTTCGCTGCTTGCCGTCGGCCGGTCATGGCCCTAGATGTGGGCCATGACCGATCTTGCCCTCTCCGTCCTCGACCAGTCGATTGCCGTTTCCGGCGCCAGCGAAGACCAGGCCATCCGCGACACCATCGCGATGGCGCAGCATTGCGAGGCCCTGGGCTATCGCCGCTTCTGGGTTTCCGAGCATCACAACCACGAAAGCATCGTCGGCACCGCGCCGGAAATTCTGATCGCGGCGATGGCGGCCGTCACGTCGCGCATCCGGCTGGGTTCGGCCGGCGTGATGCTGCCGCATTATTCGGCCCTGCATGTGGCCGAGCAGTTCCGCGTGCTGGACGCCATCGCGCCGGGCCGCATCGATCTGGGCGTGGGCCGCGCGCCGGGCTCCGACGGCCGCACCGCCTATGCGCTCAATCCGCACGGCGATGGCGGCGAAAGTTTCCCGGCGCAGACGCGCGACCTGCTGCACTGGCTGCATGGTCTGCCGCTGCCCGAGGGCCATGCCTTTCGCAGCATCGCAGCGCATCCGCGTGCCGTCAGTGCGCCGGAAGTCTGGATGCTGGGCAGCTCTGATTACGGCGCGCAACTCGCCGCCCATCTCGGCCTGCCTTATGCCTTCGCGCATTTCATCACTGACGGGCGCGGCGCCGAACAGGCACTGGCACTCTATCGTCAGAATTTCCGTCCGTCGCAATTCTGCCCGGCACCGACGGCCACGCTCTGCGTCTGGGCGCTGGCAGCGGAGACGGAAGACGAAGCACGGCATCTGTTCCGCAGCCGTGCGCGCTGGCGGCTTGATCGTAACCGCGGCCTGCTCAAGCAGATCCAGCCGCCGGATACTGTGCAGATTTCGGCCGATGAACAGCCCGAGATCGATGCGCTGTGGCAGCGCAGCTTCGCGGGTTCGGCGCCGCAGGTTGCCGGCAAGCTGCGTGCCTATGCGCAGACGATGCAGCTGGATGAACTGGTGATCCTGGCCTGGACGCATGACCAGGTCGCGCGCCGGCGCAGTTACGAATTGCTGGCGCGTGAATTCAGCCTGACCTGAAAACCTATTGGCTGCGGCGCTGGCGCATCGCCAGTGCGAAGGCGACGCGGGCCTCGCGCGCGATGCTGTCATTCGCCGGAACCAGGCCGCCGGGCAATGGATGCTTGGCGCGGATATGCGCCACGTCGTAATCGCCATCGGCCAGATCGTAGAGCGACACCACGTAATCCTCGTTTTCGACGATGCGGGCGGCGGTATCGATGGTCCAGTCGGCGATCAGCATGGCGGGCACTCCTTCAACGCGGTGGGAAGAAGCATCTAGGGCGGGCCGGTCGGCGCCGCTGTGACGGCAGGCATAGTCCGGGGCCATAATCCGGCGGAATACCGGGCCAGGGCATTCTGGCAAGGCATTAACGCAGATCGGGATGACAGGTTCCGTGCCGCCGGAATGACAGGTCGGAGGCAGGGCTACATACAAGAACATGCAAGCTGGGGTTTAAAAATTTCATCCACTACATCCAGAAATAGGCAAAACATATATAGAAAATAGATTAATCTGGATTTTCCTCCCTCTCAGAGGGAGGAAAGCATGGCTTTCCCTTCAGGCGAGATTGACCAGGGCACCGAAGGAGCGGATCGCCTGCCGGTCGTTCGGTTCACCACGGCGGGGCTGCCGGCGGGGGAGCGCTTTGCCGCCTGGAGTCGCACGGTCTCGGCCCTGTTTGATCGCTGCGCACCACATCCGCGCCGTGGCGGTGCCGGTTTTTCGGCCTCGCTTACCGCCTATCACTTCGGCGCCTTCCTGCTCTGCCATTCCCGCGCTGATGCCGCACGCTACCTCCGCTCGGCCCAGCGCAGCCGCCTCGACGATCTCGATCACTACCTGATCCATCTGCCGCTGCAGCAGGCCGGCGGCTTCGCCAGCGGTTCTGGGGCCGACGATACCATGCGCCGTCTGCGGCCGATGGATATGACGATCATCGATCTCGCGCTGCCCTCGGGTTATGTCGCCGGTGCCGGCGAGGCGATCAGCCTGATCGTGCCGCGCGCCGGCCTCTCGCTGCTGCTGCGCGATCCCGACCGCCAGCATGGCCGCATCCTGCGCCGCGAACAGCCCATGGCCGCGATGCTGGCGCAGCAGCTCATCGCACTGAACGGCATTGCGCCGCGTTTTGGCCTGCATGAAGCCACGGCGCTCGCCAGTACTGTGATCGGGCTGGCCGCCGTCTGCCTGGGTTTCGATACGCCGGCCACGGCTCGCGCGCCGCCCGTGCCATCTCCGCCGGCCGCGAAGGAAAGCCTCGCGCGCCGCGTCCGCGCCTATATCGAACAGAACCTGCATCGCGAAACACTGACGCCGGAGCTGATCGTCAGGGAGTTGGCGATCTCGCGCAGCCAGCTTTATCGCCAGTTCGAATCCTATGGCGGTGTGCGCCATTACGTGCGCCGGCGACGCCTGCGCCAGAGCCTGCTGGCGATCTGCAATCCGCTGCAATCGGGCCAGCGTATCGCCGACATCGCTTATGAAAAAGGCTTCAGCGACGAGGCGCATTTCAGCCGCCTGTTCCGCGATGCCTTCGGCCTGTCGCCGCGCGAGGCGCGCCGTGCGGTGCAGCGCGGCGATGCGGCTTTGCTCGCGGCCATTCTGCCTGCGGCATCCTCTGCCGACATGGGCGAACAGGCACCCTTCGCCCATTGGATCAGAGAATTGGCCATCGCGTGAGCGCATACAAGAGTACCAATCCGCCGCTTGGCGCGTTTGGGACACCCATCCAGGTTTTTGGGACGCCGGTCCCGCGACGCTTCTGGCCGCTTGCGCTTTGATCACCCGCAAGCGGATAGGACGCGGTGCACAAGGGATCACTTCCGGATGTACTGCTACCGAAACGCCAGCAGCACCGCCCTCGTCAACGGGGGGCGGCCAAGGGGGAGAGCGGAACGTGGCCAACCTGTCTCTGCATCATCTGATCCAAAGCATCGCCGGTGCCGTCGCCGAGGCGCAGGACAAGATCCACCGCTACCAGATTTCCACCGTGCGGCAGTATTTCGACGCCGACAACCGGCCGGTCAGCGTCGATGTGCGGCTGCCCTCCATGGCACCGGATGCCCAGGATGGCGACGAACGCCTGGTGCGCGTGCCGCTGTTGTCGCTGATCGGCGCGCGGCTGCTCGCCGTCAAGGACATGGAGATCAGCTTCGATGTTGGCCTGGGCGGCCAGCCCGAACCCGGCAAGCCGGAACCGAAACTGAGTTCCGCGAAAGCGGCCGATACCGCCGCCGACAGCACCAATGGCAAGGACGATGCGGCGAAGGACGGCCAGGATGCCGCCAAGCCCGATGTCTGGCCCAGCGATACCCATGCGCCTTTAAGCGTCGACATGAGCGCTTCGAAGAATCGTGATGGCGGGCCGATGGCCCACATCACCCTCCGGGTCGAGAGTCAGCCTCCGTCAGAAGGCATGGCGCGGCTGATCCACCATCTCGACAAGTCCATCTAACCAACCAGAGGAGTCCGTTCCATGCCGAATTTCTCAATGGCCGACCAATTCCGCGGCCTGCCCATGGGCGATCTGATCGGCGGTCCGCTTACTGCGGCCTGCGACGCTCAGATCCGCCTGGCCAACGCCACGGCCAACTTCATCAAGGTGATCGGCTTCCTGCCGCCGCCTGCGCCGGCCCAGGGCGCCGTCGCCGATCCGAACGCCGTCGGCGACGTGCGCAACGTCACCTTCAAGTTCGACCGGCCTTCGACCCAGAAGGCCCCGGAGGATGGCGCCGCCACCCTGCCGATGGAGACGGTGGAACTCAGCGTGCCGCTGCTGGCGGTGGTCAAGGTGCCGAACCTGTCGATCAACAAGGTCGACATCACCTTCGACATGGAGGTGAAGAACTCCGAAGCCTCGAAGGAAGCCACCGACATGCAGGCGGCGATGGAAGCCCAGGCCAAGATCGGCTGGGGCCCGATCAGCGCCACGGTGAAGATCTCGGGCTCGGTCTCCTCGCACAAGGAGAACACCCGCTCCACCGACCAGTCGGCCAAGTACCACGTCGAGGTGCATGCCAGCGACGACGGCATGCCCGAAGGCCTGGCGCGCGTGCTCGACATGATCGCCAGCTCGGTGGCGCCGAAGGCGATCACCCAGCACTAAGCCTCTGCAGGGCAGGTAACGCGTAAGGGGCCTTAAACGGCCGGGCTTTTCCGGGAAGGTGTTTCACAATGTTCGATTTGACGGATGTGAGATACGTGAAACGCATCACGGTCGGCAGTACCGACCCGGAAAGGCTGTCGTCGGAAGAGGCCATCCAGGCGGAAGCCGAATTGCTCAACAAATGCCTCGAGCCCACGGCGCGCGGACGCATCATCGGCATCGAGAAGAATTTCAGCCTGCTCAATATCGGCGAGCACCAGGTGGTGCTGCAGGCGATGGTCTATCACATCGGGTTCCCGCGCAAACCCTACTGGCTCGAAGACAAGGCAATGTCATGACGATCCGTCGGCTGGAGGATTTCGCGCGTTCCATCGGCATCGCCTTCGGCGTGGCGCACAGGCAGACGCGCGGCGGCGCCGAGGCCCAGGTCACCTCGATGGATGTCGACCTGGCCGCCACGCTGGAACGCATCGGCCCGAAGGAGGCCGCTGCCACCGGCGGCATGGCCGAGGCCGGCGCCTTCGCCCTGCGCATCGGCCGGCCCAAGCTGCAGACCGTCGACCGCGACGGCAATCTGCTGCGGCTGTCCATCGGTGTGCGCGACGCGAATGGCGAGCAGGTCGAGGTTCGGCTGGAAGGCAAGCTGCTCAGCCGCTACGGCCGTACCATCAACGCAGAGACCATGCAACAGGGGGAGAAGACCACAGATGGCGAAACGCTCTGACGACACATTGCTGCTCGTTCTCTCGGACAAGGAGGCATCCATCTTGCGCGACATCGTCGATCCCCCGCTGGCGACCGGGGACAAGGCCCGCCTGCTCCAGATCACCATCGTCATCCTGCTGCTTGCCGTGCTGGCACTGATCGCCATCGGCCTGTTCCAGCCGCGCCTGGCCCGCGTGATCGCCGAAACCCTGGCGCTGCTCACCAACTGATACCGCGCCACATCTTCAACGCCTGACGACACGGGAGACAAAGATGACAAGCACGCTTCTCACCTTCTTCGCCGCCACCCTGCTGGCTGCGGCACCTGTCCTGGCCCAGCCGGCCGGTGGCGAATATCGCGGCAGTCTGGAGGATCGCGGCCGCCCGGTGGTGGTGATCCTGAGCCTGGAGGCTGCGAAGGCACCCGGCGATGCCGGCGGCCGCATCCGCTTCCAGGAACCCTGGGTCTGCGGCTTCGAGCTGGAATATTCCGGCATCCGCGACAAGGCCGCGATCTATTCCTTCCGGGGTTCGGGCGCCGGCGCCTGCCGGCCCTATACCCAGGGGTACGCGCGGGTGCAGAACGACGGTGCCGACCTGCAGCTTGAACTGGTCGGCGCGGATCGCGGCGCCAGCCAGAAGATCAGACTGCAGCCGGCGCAGAAGCGCGACTGAAAGCTGCGCGGGCTGGCGCTCATCGCGCCCGACCCGCCGGCCAATCCAACACGGCACGACTTCCTCCGTGGCGACGCCTTCGCGCCTTGCCGCCTGGGAATCCTGTGCCCGCAGCAAGGGAGATGTTCCATGTGCATCAGCAATTCGGTCGGCAATGGCGGAGTGAATGCGGCGAACGACGTGCGCTGCGTCCAGCTCCTGCTCAACATGAACCGCGACCGCTGTGGCCTGGCCAGCGATCTCAAGGTCGATGGCGCCTGGGGTCCCAGCAGCGCCGCGGCGCTCGCCACTTTCTGCAAGGCCATCGGCGCGCGCAGCGACACGCCGGTCACCGCCAACGACGAAATCCTCGATGCCCTGCGGCGCGGCCTGCCGCCGGCCCTGGTGCGGCAGAAGCTGTGGATCGTGATGACCAGCGCGCAGGCGGCCCGGATCGACGCTTTCTTCGACGCCATCCTGGCCACCATGAACCGCTACCAGATCAACACGCCGCTGCGCATGGCGCATTTCCTGGCGCAGATCGGCCATGAAAGCGGCTGCCTGCGCTATACCGAGGAGATCGCCAGCGGCGAGGCCTATGAAGGCCGTGTCGACCTCGGCAATACCCAGCCGGGCGACGGACCGCTGTTCAAGGGCCGCGGCCTGATCCAGCTCACCGGCCGCGCCAATTACCGCGAATACGGCAAGGCCTGCGGCAAGAATTTCGAAACCACCGACAAGCCCAGTCTGGTGGCCACCGATCCCGACCTTGCCGTCGATGTCGCCGGCTGGTTCTGGGACAAGCGCCAGCTCAACGCGCTCGCTGACCGCGACGACCTGCGCGAAATCACGCGTCGCGTCAATGGCGGCTTCAACGGCCTGGCCGACCGCGCCGATTTCCTGACGCGGGCCAAGTGGCTGCTGGTGCGCGACGACGCGCCTGTTGCCAGCGGCGCGGCGACCAAAGCAGCGAATGGTGCGGCCTGAGGGCCGACGCAACACGGATCCGGGTCGCGCGGCGGTGGGCGCGCGTCCGGCTGAACGGCCGGCAGGGCCGGCCAACCAAGCAAGGAGAGCGACAATGGCTATCAACGACTATGTCAATCCGATGGATCGCGGCAGCCAGGGGCTGATCCTCGATTACGTCGGCAACGAGCAGACCGCCGGCGGCATCTGCCGCATGCTCAGCATCAACTGGATCATCGAATGTGCCCAGCCTGGCGCGCCGGCGCCGAACGAGGTCTGGCATGCCATGAAGGCGAAAGGCCCGATCTACTTCAAGCAGATCGGCCAGCAACAGATCGGCTACGTCACCATCCTCAATGGCGACGGCTGGTATCAGTCGGTGGTCGATTGCCTCGAACTGGGTTCGCGCAAGGCGCGCCATGCCAAGAGCCTGGCGCCGAACGACAGCGCCACCGACGCGGCCACTCTCGCCAACCGTATCGCGGCGGGGCTGGCGGCCTCCACCACCAAACCGCCGCTCGTCGTGATCCGCTTCACCTGCACTGGCGGTGCGCACTGCATCGCGGCGGCTTCCTACAACGGCAAGACCTACATCTTCGATCCCAATTTTGGCGTGCTGATCATCGATCCGACCAAGCATCAGCTACTGGGCGATGCCATGCAGGATCTCTTCACCTTCTATCACATCGGCACGGCCTACGTGGTGGCCGTGACTTAAAGCTGCCGGCCGGGTCGCATCGCCCAGGCGCGGTGCGGCCCGTTTCATGAGTCGTCTCGCCAGCAGGGAGAACGGAATGCCGATCGGGGATTATGTCGGTCCGGCCGATGGCGGCTGCCCGGCCGAGATCGTGAAAGCCGCCGGCGGCGCAGAGCATGCCGGCGGATTGTGCCTGATGCTCTGCATCGTCTGGATGGTGAATTGCAGCCTGTCCACCGCCAAGGCGCCCGGCATCGTCTGGGGTGCCATGCGCGATAACATCAAGAGCAAGACCGGCCCGCGCTACCTGCGGCAATTCATCCAGCAGCAGGCCGGCCCTACGCGCTTCTTCGCGGCCGGCGACTGGTTCCAGCCCGCCAGCGATCTGGTCGAACTCGCCTCCCGCAGACAAAGGCGCGCCTGCCGGCTGGCGCCCGAGGATGGCTTCGCCACCGCCGGCGACATGGCGACGCGCATCCAGCAGGCACTCAGGGCCTCATCCGCCTGGCCACCGACAACGCTGGTGATCTTCGCTGGCAAGGCTGGCGGTAGCCATGCCACCGCTGTCATCGCCCGCGGCGGCAAGACCTTCCTGCTCGATCCGCTGCAGGGCGTGTTGGTGATCGATCCGGCGCGGCTGCAGGCACTGGATGGTGCCACCGCCGAACTCTTCGCGTTCTACAAAATCCGGAAAGGGCTGGTGATCCCGCTCGCCTGACGGCCGCCGCATCCATCGCGGCCGGCCAACACGCACCTGGCCCTGCGCATGCAGGACTCCTTCACCGCGCGCCGCACCGGCCCATGCTCCCCCACCGGCATGGCCTAGCCGGCGGCGGTGATCTGACCGCCAGGCAGGGCCGCATCGCGTACTGCCGAGCGCGATGCGGCCGACCTGGGGCCGATGCTTGTCACCTGTCCAGGATCGCGGCAGCCTGCCGGCGCAGCCCGAAGTCGATCAGGGCAGGGAAAAAGCGCTGGATGAAAATCAGCAGGCGCTCCGTTGCACCGGGGAAGACCGTCCGAGCCTCCGCTTCGACAGCTTTCACGATCCCGCGCGCCACAACCAGCGGATCGTCCAGTTTCATGTGATAGCCCGACACCAGCGTCGCCATGCCGTCGGTGGCGGCTGTCCTGGTTGCGCGCGGCGCCGCGTAGGTGACGCCGATTTTGTCGCGGGCCAGTTCACGTCGTATGGCGTCCGAGAAGCCGCGCAGGCCGAACTTGGTTGCGCAGTAAGTGGCAAAATGCGGATGGCCGATATCGCCGAACATCGATCCGACATTGACGATCCATGCGCGGTCCGAGCGGCGCAGCAGCGGCAGCAGGTCGCGGGTCAGGGCAATCGGCGCCACGATATTGGTGGCCGCCGCCTGCTCCAGATCGGCATCGGACAGATCTTTCAGCAGCCCGCTCGGCACCAGGCCCGCATTGTTGACCAGGATGTCCAGCTGCCCGCTGGCGCGGCAGGCCTGCAATACGGCCTGCCTGCCATGCGGCGTCGTGATGTCGGCCGCGCAGCAGCGGGCCATCGCGCCGGCCGGCAACTGCGCCGCGGTTTCCCTCAGCCTGCCTTCGTTGCGGCCGATCAGGATGGGAAAGGCGCCATGGCCGGCAAAGGTGAGCGCGAGTGCCCGCCCGATACCGCTGCCGGCCCCGGTTATCGCGACGATGCGCCCCTCAAGCTGCATGGGACAGCCCCAGGAAGCGCGCATCGATGCCACGGAAGATTTCGCCATACAGATGATAGACCACCTTCGCGGTCTCGATGATGGCCTGCTGGGCCTGGTCGTCGGTGATGCCGTTCACGAGGGTCTGGAAAAAAGCCACATGGTCCTGGTCGAGCGCACCATGGGATTTCAGGTAGCTGAAACCGCCGCCTTCGGCCGATCCGAGCGCGGCCTGCAGTTTGCCGGCGGCAATGCCGGCCAGCGCCGCCGACATGCCCTCCAGCACGTGGACCATGCCAAGCATGGCATAGGGGCTGACATGCTCGATGGCATAATAGACATAGGCGACCATGAGGCGGCAGGGCAGGTCTCCCTGGCCGTGCCGCACGGCATCCGCATCGCCGCCCATCGCGCGGATATCGTCCAGGATCCATTCCTCGTGGCCGCGCTCTTCGCCGATATATTCCAGCAGGGCCGCCAGATACCGGCCGTCATTGTCGCCGCAGCGCGCTGCCGCCGTGGCGAGCAGGCGGCAGGTATGCCGCACATGATGATAGGCTTCCGCCAGAAAGGCCGTGTACATCGGCGCCGAAACGCCCTCGCGCAGGGCCCGCTGGATCACGGGCGTTGCGATGAAGGCCTCGCGCTGCGTGCGCGTTTCGGCAATCAGGCGATCATAAAAAAGCATGTCGGGTCTCCACGTCGTCAGGATTATGGAACTGGTCGGCGAAAGCGGCGGCGATGTCCTGCCGGCGCGGTTTTCCGTTCGGTGTCAGCAGTTGTCTTGATGCAAGCTCGCCAGGACCTAGCAGCGCCAGATGCCGTGGCACGGCATAACGCGGCGCTGCCGTCAGGGCGGCATCGACCACCCTGCGCAGGCCGGCAGGAGAAACCGCTTTCGCCCAGGCCGCGCCCAGCAGGGACGGTTCCAGTAGTGCGGCGACATGTCCGTCGGCGGCGCGCAGCACGACGGCGCGTGCGATGCGCGGATCCGCCAGCAGCATGGTTTCGACCCATTCGGGGGAGATGTTGCGGCCGTTGCCGGTGACGATCAGGTTGTCCTTGCGGCCGTCGACCTGCAGATAGCCGTCAGCGTCGAAGCGTCCGATGTCGCCGGTATGCCAGATGCCCGCGGTCGGGCCGTCGGTGCGATTGAGATAGGCTTCGGCAACGGAATCGCTGCGGACGACGATTTCCCCGTCCGGCGCGATCCGCACGTCATACCCGGGCAGTGGCTGTCCCACCGTGCCGGCGCGCCGCAGGCCCGGCCGGTTCACGGCGACGACCGATCCGCATTCCGTGAGGCCATAGCCTTCATGAACCGGTATGCCAAGCTGCCAGGCACGTTCGGCCAGGCTGTCGGGCACGGCGGCGCCGCCGGTGGCAACGAAACGCAGGCTGTTGGGAATCTCGACACGACCGACCGAAGCCACCATCACCCAGGCCTGCAGCAGTTGCGGCACCAGCACCAGGGTCGATGGTCGGTGCTGCGCGACCGCCTCGCCCAGCAACGTGGCGATATCCGGGCCGCTGGCCGCGGCGATATGCGGCGCAATGGTGCAATGGCCGCCGGCCAGGATCGGCAGATAGATGCCGCAGATCGCTTCCAGCAGCAGGGAATAGGGCAGTACGGCAAGATGGCGATCGGCCGCGCCGGCCTGCATCGCCTGCATCACGGCCGCGCAGGTCGAGCGGATCTGCTCCGGACCCAGCACCGCACCCTTGGGATTGCCCGTGGAACCCGAGGTGTAGACGATGCGCCGTCCCTGCATGGCCGGAAGCTGGGCCGCCGCCTCCGCCTTTGGCAGCGCAATCCGTGGAATGCCGCTGCCCGCCAGCCGGTCGCGCTGCGACGCGTCGGCCATGATCGTCTTTATCCCGGCATCCCGCACGATATGTTCAAGCTGGGCATCGGAAAAGAAATGCGGCAGCGGCACGATCGTCCTGCCGGCGGCCCAGCCCGCCAGATCGGCCACCAGCCATTCGATGCTGCTCGGCGCCAGCAGCCCGATGGGATCGGGATAACGCGCAAGAATTTCTGCCGCGCCGGATACCCGCCGCAGCAGGCCGTGCCAGTCGAGATGATTTTCGGCCTCCGCAAATGCGGCCTGATCTTTGTCCGCGCCCTGAGCCAGGTCTTGCAGGCGCAGCAGGATATCGGCGGTCATGCCGCCACTCCGGACTGCGCGCCGCTGCCGCAGGGCAGCCTGGATTGCAGCAGTCGCTGCCGTGCCGTCAGGCCGTCGACGGCGCAGACGCGCGGGTCGCTGTCGTAATAGCTGCCCCAGTTCCCCGGCGCGGCAACGCGGCTGCGATCGGCGATGCCCAGGTCCAGCAGCGGAATGCCCAGCCGCGCCGCCAGCCGGCGCAGCCGTGCCGTCGCCGTGAACACGCCCCAGCGATAGCCCGAGCCCACGCCGATGCGGGCAAATCCGATCAGCAGGTCCAGCAGCGCGCCGGGCCGGTCTGCGGCGAGCGGTCCAAGCTCGACGATGGTTTCGCGCGGCACGGCCATGCCGGTCTGTCGCGCGATCAGCATCTCGACCGCGTCGTCGACATACTGCTCGGAGAAGAAGCCGCAAATGTGATCGCGGAAACCCGCAACACAATGCGGTCGGCCGGCGTCATCGAGAACAGCCAGCATGATGTCGGGAAAACAGGGGGATTCCGCGCCATATTCCCGCTGGTAGACATTGCGGGCCAGTGCCTCGATGCCAGGCCGCAGCGGGTTGTGCGCTTCAACGATTTCCAGACGCATGAAAGCTCCGTGATGCTTCGATGCGCCGGTTGTATGGGAGCCGGCTTACAGCGCCCTTACGGCTGTCTTTACGAATCCTTACAGCGTGACGGGCAGGCAGCAAAAAGACCGCGTCGCCGGCGACGCAGTCTTTCATTCCGTCATCCAGCGAGAAAAATTCAGCGCAGAATGTATTCGATCACCGAACCGTCCTTGGCCTTGAACCGCACTTTGGTCAGCACGTTCTGGCCGTCATACCAGAGCTCGCGCTGCAGGTCGCCGGTGATGGCATAATGGCGCGTCTGCACGGCCTGCCCTTTGACGGTCAGGGTTTCAGGCCCCAGATCGGCAACCGTGATCGCCATGGCCGAACCATCCAGGGTGTTCAGAATCGCCGCCTGGTGCAGGATTCCCTCATGCCACAGGCTGGCCGGGATGCTTAAGGCCTTGGCTTCCGTCGGCTTGCCATCGGCCAGCACGGCCAGTTCGGCGCCGGCGGCGCTGACATTCAGGGCGTGGCGTGTGCCGTCGTCATTGGTCTTGGACCACAGGCGCGCCAGCTTGCCGTTCTGCCAGATTTCATGGCCTTCATGCTCGAAGCGGTAGACCGGCACGAACGCCACCTTCACCACCACATTGGTGGCGATGTCGATCTGCAGTCCATCGGGGTTCTGCCGGAAGTTCAGCTGATGGCTGCCGACTTCCGAGCCATCGCGCAGAACGGCGAAATGCAGCACGCCGTTGCGCGGCGGCGCGGCTTCGGTGACGGGCGCCAGCAGAAACATCTGCCCCAGCGCATAAAGGGCAGTCAGGAAAAGACCGGGTCGGTGGAAACGGGGCAGGAAACGATGCACGGCTCGCCTCATGATGGATTGGGGGGAGCCGCAAGAAGATACGAGCCGGCTTACAATGACCTGACAGGCGCGGGATGAATGGAAGCGTCCGCGCGCGGAAGCGGAGTGGGCTGGATAGCCTGTTTTGCGGTTTTCTGCGCTTAAGGAAAGGATGGGCGCTCAGCTATAGCGCTGACGAGGCTCAGGAAAGCGGCCAAGACATTGTACAAAACGCCCATTAGTCACGGTGGGCAACTCTGGCCCTCATCCGCTGCCAGAGTAATACCGCTCAGGTTCGGGTCTGATAACTTCGCAGCTCTTCGCCGCTGATCTTGTCGGCATCCACAAGCCGATAATGCCGCTCTTCCACCACGCGGACTTCGCCATCCACTAGCGCAAGCTCGAACAGGGCGATCACGTTGTTGGGCATGAACTGCGCCGATACTGGGCGGCACACAAGGTCGGGGAAGTGCCGTTTACATGCGGCGACATCTTGTTGGGTTTGCGTTGGCCCGTGTTTATCCCTGCCGCCTTTGGCCTGAACAGGGACAGCGAACTGTGCTCCATTGCGGTTGATGCCGACGTAAATTTCGTCGACTTCAAGCTGCCCCATACCCTTCACGGTCGTGCGTAAATGGTTCTGCAGCGAGTAGGTCGTTATACCGAGGAAGATATCGATCAGTCGGTTGTAGCGAACCTTAGCGAGAAGCGCCTGTTCGTCCCCCAAAGCGTACCGAGCGATGATCTCAGGTGTTGCGTCGGGGACTTTAATCGCCACCAGATCGGTACGAGGGATGATCCGGTTCACCACCGTTTGGACGAAGCGATACTTCGCCCGGCCGGCCGGCGCGATGACCCAATGCAGCCCGGCATCTGCAGTCTTCCTGATGCTTTCTGGCAGGTCGGTTCGGTACCGCGTGCTGTAAATCACGTCTCCGAGGTTCTTCGGTAGGCGGATACTCAGTTCGGCGGCGGCGCTCTCCAAGTCTTCCCGCTCAAAACCGAAGTCTTTTAATCCCACCTGCCACCGATCAAAGAAAATCTTCTCGACCAGCCGTTCGTAACGATTGCCGCCAGTAGTCTTAGGCACGGGCGCGAACCTTTTCGCGGCCTGCAGTTTTGGACCGCTTCGGAGTTTCGAGCCGCTGGCGCTTGGCGATCACGTTGGATGAGACGCCATATTTATCCGCAGCTTCCGCCATGGTCATAGAAAGGAGTTCGGGGTGACCCAACTCGACAATTACTTCAGGCACTGCCGGCTTTATCCCAAGAGCCTCTATCACCTTGGCAGCTACGGCACGACCAAGCATAGGCGGAACCGAGTTTCCGATTTGCCGAAAACCGTGCCATTTGGTGACATGCAAGCGAAACCAGTCTGGGTATCCATGCAGTCGAGCGGCCTCGCGCACGGTGATGCATCGAGGCGAATGTGGGTGGATTGGGCGGGGCGACGTGAACGCACCTCGGTCGCTGGCCGTTCCGGCGCGTAGAGTATTGCAGACGCCGTTCGGGTGAAGCTTATGGAACCGGCTCACCGGCTCCGTCTCGCCCCATGGGGTTGCTGCAAAGCGCCGGCGCGAAAGGTCGGTATGCTCGGCTCGGAGACTCGAGGTAAGAACGCGGCGATCATACTTCCTGCGATAACTAAAGTCCTTAGGATCGTTCGCCATGCCCCGCAAGACGCGAGCATAGCGGCTCGGGGTCTTGAACTTCGCCACAATGCTATCCGTCGCCAGCAGTTCCTCGAAATCTTCGGCTTCCGGGAGATCCGCGAGGGCATCCCACACCGAGGGCCCCTCTGGCAAAATCAGGTCGCCTTTCTTAGCGCCAGCTGGTCTAGTTGTCCGTTCCGGATACTCGGGCAGCTTCAGCCCCTTCTTTGCCCCCAAGAGAAATAGCCGACGACGATCCTGTGGTACTCCGAATTCAGCCGCATTCAGCACATGATATGGAGTAACTACATCGTAGCCGAGGTCGTCGAATTTTTGGATGACCTCTTCCAAGAACTGCCGGTGTGCACCGACAGTGAGGCCCTTAACGTTCTCGAATACGAAGTAGTTTGCGTCCAACTCGGATACGATGCGCGCGAAGTGACCGACGAGACGGTTGCGGGGATCTTCCAGCGCGCGCTTCCCGATCATGGAAAACCCCTGACACGGGGCTCCGCCGCACACGACATGAACCTTGCGCTTGCCGAGTCCTGCCCGAATACGGATTTCCTGCCCGGACAAGCGGCTCACGTCGTCGCAGATCGTCGCACAGTTAGGAAAGTTGAACTCGTGAACGGCTGCGTGGATCGGATCGAGTTCTACGGCGGCAGCCAAGTCGAATCCTGCCTGCTCGAAAGCAAGGCTCAGGCCGCCGGCACCGGCAAAAAGGTCGATTGCGATGGGGCGGTTAGGATTTGCCACTGGACCCTCGACGCTTAGTCCCCGAACCCCCGACGCGGCCGAGGAACTTGCGTACCTTGATAGCCAGTTGTGCGGTGTCGTTCAACTCACATTGCCAAAGGGTCAAGGTTTCCCAGCCCATATGGCGGAGTTCGTTTAGTTGACGGCCATCCCGAGCCTGGTTGGTGGCAATCTTGGGAGCCCAGTAGTCGAGCCTCGATTTCGGTAACTGTCCTTTTTTGCATCCATGGCCATGCCAGAAACAGCCATGGACGAATACAACCTTACGCTTGGACGGGAATATCAAGTCAGGTTTGCCGGGCAAACCCTTGCCGTGAAGGCGGTACCGGTAGCCCATGTTAAAAATCAACCGCCTCACGAGCAGTTCCGGGGAGGTATTTTTTCCCTTAACCGCCGACATGATGAGACTGCGCTGCGCGGGAGTCCGAGTATCCATATGCAATTAAGGAAAATTGGCGTCCCCGGAGAGACGCATTGGGACAGGCCCAAGTCACTGAAATCTCGTAGTGGAATCACCACTCCAAGGCCGCTTTTGTAGCGCCGATTTGGAGTGGTGGCAAGGTTAGCCGGGCGTGCGTCGGAATGGCGAAATCGCAGGATCGGGTGCTCCAAAAGTAATTGTCACCCAATCATCGTCGTCGTCACCTCGAACAACTTCAATGTTCGTGATCATCTGCCCGTTCAGTCTGAATCGCTCAAAGGGGTTCATCAAACCACCTTCGTGAGCGTCTCCACTGTGCCATCTGTTTGCCTCATTGAGATCGGCGACGGTACGTCGTCCAGCGAGAAAATCTTGAAGCGTGCGCGACGGTATCCGAATGGTGTTGCCGCTCATTTGATATGCCCCAAAGTTGCCAAAGCCATAGTCGTCGGAAAAGCAACGAATTGACGCGTTCAAGGGATCAAGAGTCGCTTGAGGTATTGCGAGGGATGCTCTTTTAATCCGCTCGGAAATAGCAATTAGTGCTGCAGATTCGTCGCGTATAAATATCTCAGGACGGACAATGAGCCTTCCCTGCATCATTGAATGGAATGCCATTGGGTTTTCACGCTGAACACGGAGCAGTGTCACAAAACTTACGGATGTGTGTTGCCGCAAAAACTCCTGAACTACTTGTGACGCGGTCACGGTCCCATGTGCTACGTACGATTCTTGACGCATCAAAGCACACCCACCGTCGCAGACGATAATACCAGTAGGAGCGACGCTGGCGGCAGACTTCAATTGTTGAGCCTTCATTCGAAGACCGTTCCAAAGGGGATTTTTCTGAACAGAATCCGGGACGGAGTACGAAGGGAAGCTGCCAGTCATGTACATTTGGCGAGCGTTATACGATACAGAGAAACGGTAAGTTTCACTGTGGAATGCGACCGTGTGATGCTGTGGGTTATTGTCCAGAATCTCCCGCATGAATTGCGGGAGCCGAGTTTTCAGAACGGCAATAATTTCCCCCTTCTTGGGTAGAAGGAGGATTGTCTTCCGGTCACCCGTCCGTCCATCGCGTCGCGCTTCAACTGAATAGCCGAAGCTATTTGGGGGAAGTCCTGATCGCCGAGCGAATCTGACAATTTCCTCGGACAAGACTCGAACTGGATTCGCTTCCTCAATTCCGATGTCAGATATAGCGGTCACATCGGCGATGAACCGTATATCTGGTGAGCCTGTATCTGAAAAATCCACATCGGGCTTTCGGCCATCAGGTAGCTCTTTTTCGTGCTGAACTGTGCCGATGGACTGTAGCGCCGAAATCCACACCAGTTCCCATGATGCCGAGATGCGATCCAGACCCGGCGTGTTGAGCCGATCAACCATCCGCTGCAACTGGTCATCGGATACAACGCCATGCAAAGCGTTAATGAGTGCCTGAAGCGTGCGGCGCGAGAAGACGAACACGCGTCTAAACCTGATCAGGGACCATTGGCAGCATATGCCACGGCACACCGTTCTCATCTAGCCGGGCACGTTCATGCGCAAGAGCATGTAGCATTGGCCCCGGGGAGTGGTAAATCTCGATATCAATGATGACATGCTGCCAATCCGGCGCTGGACCAATCATGGTCAGCCGCCGGTCTGGCATGGCCTCTTCAAGGCCTTTCCATACTGCGTTGGCCTTGGCCGATACATTGCCAATCCAGAAGATGCCGTGTGCTTCAATCTGTTCTACGCCTAGCTGAACAACTCGTTCGACGGGTAAGTGATGATAATTCTCGGGTAGCACAGATAGCTCCATCGACGTGATTAAGAGTTCTTCTACACTGTCCACCTGAATTGTGCTCATTTCAACATTGACCTTCTTGCGACGCAGACCCATTTCGAACCGGAGCCCAAAGCGACCTCTTGATCGCATTGATTCGTACGAGGCGATAAGACCGACCAAGATCGCGGCTGTACATTCACCCCAGCCCTTTACCTTCAGACTGATGTCGGCCTTGTAGGTGGTAACCCCCTTGGCTTCGCGACGAATCCGACGGGACCGCAATTCCTTCGCGCACACGGCTCGTGCCTCGGTGAACAGCGCTCGGAGAGCTTCTTCGATTGATTCGCGTGTTACGCCGGGGTGCCAGACGAGTCCATGGGCATGCAGCTTTCCCTGCCCGTCATCTTGCAGTTGGATTTCCAATTCCATTGCCCAGACAGTGCCGGGGAACTTCCGGTTCCGCATGTTGCGAATGGCCTTCTTGGCCTGAGCGGCCATCGCCTTGAAGCTCGAACCAATCGGCAGGTAGCCGATATTGACGGTGAGCCACGTCAGGTCGTCGAACAGGATCGGTGCGCCCGCAGCGGCATTGAAGAGCTTCCACACACGCTCTGCTTCCTGTCGTGCCAAGCGACCTGTGCATGCCGGGCAGAGCGGATGATTGCACCGAGTCTTGTAGCGGCGGTCGAATCCGTTCACGTGACGCCACTTCCAGACCTCGCAGCGGCTCATCCGCCTAATGGCCTCGGCAACGTGGAAGGGTAGATGCTCGGTCTGAACTAAGTTGACCAGAATGCCTCGCGACAGTGGCCGCGATGAGCGTTCAAGTGCCGAGACCAGATCGGCGGCACTTAGCGGTTCGATGCGGACCGGCGTAGAGCTTAGAAAGGCAGCCACATCGAATTTCATGACCGCGTTCTCCCCATGATGGCATCAATCCGGGCGCGGCGCTCTGCCATCTTCCGATCAAATGCCAGCCTCTCGTCAGATGGTGGCGTGTTACGCATATCATCGACGGCGGCTCTGTACGCAGCCAGTTCCTCGGGATTGACGGAACCAGTGTCCTCGTCACTCTCGTGGTCCGTCCGCATGGCCTCGGCGAGCCATTGATGTTCAAGCGCCTGTCGTTGCTCGGCAGCGAGGATAACGGCGTTGAGTTCGGGATCGAGCAGACGTTCGCGGGCGAGAAATGCCAGCAGGGCATCGACGGCCGCGTTGATCAGTTCGCCTTGATTCTCGACGCCGAAGTCGCGCTGGGCTCGCTTGAGGATCGACAGGCGAAGATCGTCGATACCGCGAATTGACCGAATGGTAGGCTGCTGTGACTTGTGGCGCGATGGGGCAGCACCGGGCCGGGGAGGTCTGGTCATGGGATACCGTTGGGATGGCGTAACACGCTGGGAAGTGCCGGGGCCCCAAGGCCCCGGCGCGCCATCCCCGCGCAGCAGGTGCTACCTGCCGCATGTATTTAGGTCGCGCGACCGCTCCCGCCCAATTCAGCCCGTGGCGAATACCGAGTAGCGGCAGAAATCGTATCGACGTATCCAGAATCGGATATTTCCGGACACCCCCGCTGAACCTACATCTGCCTTGGCGACCAATGGTGGCTCGCCAGACTTCAGTGAGTGTGACCATGAGAACTACGACTTATGCCCGCTTCTTCCGCACGCTTCAGAGCGCAACGGAGACGAACTACATTCCGGGCGATGCCCCGGCAGAGAGCATCATAGGTGGAAAGATGTACCGGGTCGCGGATTCGACGCTGCTTGCGACCTACGCGCGGTCGTATGAGACATTCGGTGACGCATGGCTTGACGAGGACTTGTACCGCTCCGCCAACGGCCGGCTGTTTCTTCGCATTGTCGGAGGGCCAGAATCCATTCACCACATAGGTGGTGTCGGTGGCGGTCAGTTGCTGCCGTTGGATGCCGTGGACGCCAAGCGGTGGCTTGAGTTCCGCGGTTTGATCGGGGAGTACATCGCGATCTTCGGAGAACCGGAGGCGGCATGACTAGTGGATGCGCGAGGACCAGCCCTCGCGCATCTTTTTCGAATGCTAACTACTCGGCCGCTTGGGCGGCTTCGTCATCCCACTGGCGACGCTTGGACGCGCCCTTCCGATTCCGTTGCGAGATCGGAACCGCTATGCCGAAGTGCGCTGCAGCCGAACCCATGTCCAACGACAGCAACGAGGGATCGCCCAGTTCCAGCGTTTCCTCGGGCATGGCTGGTTTTACACCTGTCGCTTTCATGACCTCTGCGGCCACGGCTTTTGCTAACGGGGGCGGTACGCTGTTTCCAACCTCGCGGGCGCCATGCCATTTCGTCACGTGCATGCGGAACCAGTCTGGATAGCCGTGCAGTCGCATCATCTCGCGCACGGTTATGCAACGAGCATGCTTGTAATGAATTGGCCGCGGGCTGGTGAATGCCCCTCGTGCGGAGTCCGTTCCGGCTCGCAGGGTATTTGAAACACCCTTTTCGGGCAGCTTGAAGAAGCGCGAAATGGGTTCGATCTCGCCCCCCGCTGTCTGTGCGAACCGGCGTCGAGAAATATCCGTATGGTCTGTCCGCAAGCTACTGGTCAGAAGCTCCGGATCGAATGACCGCCGGTAGCTGAAATCGTCGCTGCTGTTCGATAATCCACGAAGAATCATCGCGTACCGACTTGGCTTCTTCCACTTCACCTTAACCGCGTCGGATTCAAGCAGTTCGTCGAAATCTTCGGCATCGGGCAGGTCTTCTAATGCATCCTTGCAGGACGGGCCTTCGGGCAAAACATCCAGAAGGCCGCGAGAACCCGCAGGCCGGCTAGTCATCGCCGGATAATCGGGCAGCTTCAGGCCCTTTCTGGCGCCCATCAAAATCAACCGCTCACGACTTTGCGGAACGGAATAATTGGCGGCGTCGAGGACTTTCCAAGGCAGACGTACGGAATAGCCTTCATGATCGAATGCTTCGATCAACTCGTCTAGAAATGCTTTGTGATTGCCGACCGTGAGACCTTTGACATTCTCAAAGACAAAGTAGCTCGCCTTGAGTTCTGAGACGATACGAACAAAATCTTTGACAAGGGAATTGCGCGGGTCATCCAGTGCGCGCTGGCCAATCATGCTGAAGCCTTGGCAAGGGGCACCGCCGAACACGACGTCAACCTTCTTCTTGCCGAGCTTCGCCGCCTTGCGAATATCGTCTCCGCTCAATCCAGTTACTGAACGGCAGATCGTAGCACAGCGCGGGAAATTAAACGCGTGAACGGCGGCATGTATCGGATCGATTTCAACCGCGGCTACAACGTCGAAGCCCGCCTGCTCGAATCCAAGCGAGAGCCCGCCAGCACCGCTGAACAGATCAATACCAATCGGCCTCATGTATCCCCAGCGCAAATATCAGATACAAAACGAATCTTGGAATCCTGAAACATACTTTGTTCAGCCCCGGAAGTCGATCGAAATTTTAACGCCGTCCCAAAAAGCGCAATAGCCTTTCCTCCAGCCCGTCCGGAGGGGCGGTTTCGCATTGCCAGATCGTGAGTACATCCCACCCTAAGTCCTTCAAGGCAGACTCTTTTTCAGTATCGCGCTGACGGTTGCGCTCGATCTTCGGCCCCCAATAGCTGAGGCGCGATTTCGGCAGCCGGCCTTTCGAGCAGTCGTGTCCATGCCAGTAGCAGCCGTGGACATTGATGGCCTTTTTCAGACTGGGAAACACGATGTCGGGTGTTCCGGGAAGATCTTTGCGATGTAGCCGATACCTGAATCCCAGCCGATGTAGGGTGCGGCGCACCGCCCACTCCGGCAAAGTGTCCTTTGTGCCGACCGCCTGCATTATCCGTCGCCGCTGTTCGGGCGTACGGGTATCCGCCATCTTGCATTCCCTACTTAAAACATCTCGTCGAAATCCCGAGAAACTGCTACTTCTGCGAAACTGAGCGTTTCGGTATGCAACAGAAGTTCAAATTCAATGTCCGCAAAGCCCGACGTATTTTTGGCCTTGTTTAATATGGTATGGCCCCCCGACGCGCCAGAGCCTATTCGGCTTCCGATGACGATTACTGGAACCGAGGTACGAGAAGCAATTCAACATAGAAATCGTAATCTGCCTGAGGGTGAGAAAGTTCTTGGTGCTGGAAATCCAGCAAATTTCCTGAAGGATTTTATACGTAAAAGAACTTGCAACGAGAACTGGCCGCGACGACTGAAAGCTCTACGCTACACAGCACGCCAGCGTTACGGCAATGAACTGGTGTTTGAGTTCGTTCCGTACCGGGATGGAGACGATCAGCCATTTCCTGACCGCTATGATCCGGTTCCAGATATGCCTGTTCACACCATTGAAACGCTGTCTATGAAGCGGGTAGCGAAGGCGCTTGGCCGCGAGGACGAGCCATGGTTGACGCAGATAATTGTAAATCAGCGAATTGCTCATACTCATCTGGCGATCTACTCACCACTGAATGTTGTGGACTTTGACCATCTGCAGATGAGCGTGAAGACCCAGCCGGAGATAGATGCGCTTTTTCTCGCCACAATTTCCGATGACGCGGGCAACGACAGCAGAGTCTTGATGACCTGTGAGGCCAAGCAGTTTAAGGAAAGAATTCTAGAAGATCAGATTAGAGAGCAAGTTCAGAAGGCATTTGGCTTCACTGAAACGCTCGAAGAGCTATACCGGATCGATGCCGTTCTTCCCACCGCTGTCCAAGTTATTCAATATGACGTGGCCGGTGTCATGAAGCGCGGGATTTATATGGTCGAATTCGAACTCGTGCGACGCGACGAATTCTTGGCCCAGCATGCCGGGGATAATCTTTATCGGATGCCCTTGAATCTGGCGTCGAGGGCTTTCTACTTGCTCGAACCGCCAGTCGTTGGGATTTCGAGCAGTCGTCGTGCCAACCGATAGCGTTATTCTCTAACTTCAGACGTATTCTGATTACTGATTATCGCGGCTGCCTAATAGCGTAGGCATCACCGAACGTAGAGTTTGTCATTCAAATTCTACGTGTGGCATATTTCTTAAATGGCAGGTGAGTCGGGTATTGCCGAAGTCGACGCAGACGACTTCGCGCGAAGATATTCTATGCGTGCTGCGAACATCATGTGGCTGCTTGGCGCGGGTGCGTCGGCAGCCGCGGGTGTTCCGACGGCTGGCGAGATGATCTGGGAGTTCAAGCAACAACTGTTCTTGAGCCAGCGCAAGGTGTCGGCCAAATCTGTTGCCGATCTCTCCAATCCCTACGTGCGCGCCCAACTTCAGTCATTCGTTGATTCTGCCGGGAATCTTCCAGCGCCCGATACTCCCACCGAATATGCCGATCTCTTCGAAGCCGTGTGGCCAAACGAGGGTGACCGCCGGACATATCTCGATGGGAAGCTCAAGGGAGCAAAGCCGTCGTATGGCCATATTGCACTCGCGACCTTAATGAAGGCGGGATTGTGCAAAATTGTCTGGACAACGAATTTCGACGCCTTGGTTGCCGACGCATGTGCCAAAGTCTTCGACAGCACCAGTGCGTTGACTAGTATTCATCTTGAGGGGCAGAGCGGAATAGACGAAATATTCCGCAGCGAACGTTGGCCGATGGAGGTCAAATTACACGGTGACTTCCGCTCACGGCGACTAAAAAACACCGGAGACGAACTCCGTCAGCAAGACGCCAAGCTCGGACGGGTGCTGCAGGACACTTGCCTGCGGTCCGGACTAGTTGTTGTTGGCTACAGTGGACGTGACGACTCGGTCATGGATACGCTAGTGGCCGCTGCAAAGCAGAAGGGGGCGTTTCCGAGTGGACTGTTCTGGCTTCATAGAGGGGACAGTCAGCCATTGCCACGTGTCACAGACCTAATCGCAACAGCCGCTGCCAATGGGATTGATGCGGCTGTGGTTCGGATCGATAATTTCGAAGAAGTGATGCGAGACTTAATTCGTCTCACCACAGGCCTCGACACTACTATCCTTGATGCATTTGCTTCAGAGCGTAAGCGTGTATCCGCCGTACCGATCCCGAGCGGCACAAGGGGCTACCCAGTGGTCCGATTGAACGCGCTTCCGCTACAAACGATTCCAACTCATTGCCGGCGTGTACAGTGCAAAATAAATGGACACGCGGAGGTCAGAGCCGCAGTGGAAGCTGCTGGCACCAATATTTTGGTGACGCGAGTCAAGGCTGGGGTTCTGGCATATGGATCGGATGCAGATGTACGAAAGACGTTCGAGCCGTTCGGCATATCCGAATTTGATCTCCACCCAATTGAATCGCATCGGATGCGGTTTGATTCCGGCGAACGTGGTTTGCTTCGAGAAGCCGTCTCGCGAGCCCTCGCACGTACGCTGAAACTGCGATTGGTACATCGTCGTCACACCGATCTCCTGTTTCCTGCCGACGTCAATGATGCGCTGTGGTCCGATCTGAAATCTCTCGTGAAGCAGTTGTCCGGCGTGGTGTCAGGGCATCCGGAGCTTCGATGGTTTGAGGGAATTGGCGTTCGTCTTGATTGGGCGGGAGACCGACTTTGGCTGACGGTCGAACCGAGAACCGTATTTGAAGGTGCAACACAAGAGAACAAGGCCGCAGCGACGGACTTTGCCAGAGAGCGGACGGTTCGGCGATACAACAAGCAACTGAATGATCTCATCGCTTACTGGGCCGGTGTCCTTTCCAACGGAGGGGAGGAATTGCGAGCGTTGAATATCGGGGCTGGGATTGACGCCGTATTCAAACTGGGCGGTGACACGGCTTTTTCGAGAAGGATTCGTTCGTGACAAGTGAGATCGCTCCGCACCTTTGGTTTCCTGAACCAAAGCTTCTGTTCCATGCGGATCGCGTGTCGGATACGGACATCCATCCCCTGCGGGGCCTATCTAGATTTGGACCGTATTCATCAGGTTTGATCCCAGACCCAATCCGAGTAGCTACGATTGCTCCGGAGGAAGATGCACCGAAGCTCTACGCTTTTATGAAGGAGCTAAACGAGGAACATGAACCCTCCGAGCGTAAGGAATACGTTCCGAAGTGGCGCGGTTTCAACACTGTCTTCAACGTCCACATGCGTGGTGCGGATAAGACGTGCCATATCAAGCTCGACAAATCCCTTCAGGCAGAATTTGATAAATCTAATACGCCTCACGTAGTTCTGGCAGACCGTATTCTTCGTGCAATTCAAGTTCTCGAAGCACATCGAAACGAGTTCGATGTGGTCTTCATTTACATTCCGGCGCGATGGAAGCGTGGATATGTGGGTGGACCGGAAGACGATTTTGATCTCCACGATCATATTAAAGCCGTTACGGCTGCGCGTGGCATTCCGGTGCAGCTTGTCCGAGAAGACAAGGCTATCGCCTACAATGACCGCGCCAGTGTCATGTGGAGAATCGGTCTTGCGCTATACACAAAGGCCGGGGGCGTTCCGTGGAAGCTGGCCGACACAGACCCGGAAACGGCTTATGTGGGTATTTCCTACGCCGTTCGACCGGTCGTATCTGACCGGCCTAGATTCGTGACCTGTTGCAGTCAAGTGTTCGATGCAGAGGGATCGGGTCTGGAGTTTGTGGCCTATGACGCGCACGATGTCGAAGTGCAGCGTCAGAACCCGTTTCTCTCGCGCACAGAAATGTTCCGCGTAATGACGAGGTCGTTGGACTTGTATCGGCGGCGACATGCGGGCCGCACTCCACGGCGGGTGATTGTCCATAAAACGACCGAGTTCAAGGCAGAAGAGATTGACGGTTGTATGGAGGCGCTACACCTGTGCGAGTCGGTCGACCTGATTCAGGTTGTGGAGGACGTTAGCTGGCGCGGCGTAAAGATCGAGCAAGCGAGGGGCGATGGGCAGCGCGGAAGTCCTGCGGCCTATCCCGTGCAACGAGGGACGGCCCTCAGCCTTGGGCCAAGAGAAAGCCTGCTTTGGATTCATGGTGAGGTAGGGGGAGTGGCAGATCGTGCGCCATATTTTCAAGGCAAGCGCAGCACGCCTCGTCCGATAAAGCTCGTCAGACATGCAGGCCACGGACCATGGGACGATAGTGTCCGTTCGGCACTCGCATTATCGAAGATGAACTGGAATAACGACGCGCTTTACGACCCTCTGCCTGTCACAATGGGTTATGCGAAGGTTCTCGCACGGGTAATCAAGCGCATTAATGGTCTTGGGCGCACGCCGTATCAATTCCGCTTTTTCATGTAGTCTGTACGTTTGTGCCCGCACGGTTTGCAAGCTAGTTCGTAAACCACCAATAGGGGGCGAACTCGTTTTTATCATTGGTATGTGTCATAGTCGAACTGCATACCCTGCAGCGGTAATCTGTCTCTTCCCAACCGCCCATAATGGAGCGTCCCGGGCGTTCCTGCATGACTACAAGATCGGCATGAGGCCCATCCCGTCTACCAAGGGTCTCTTGTTTCTTGCAGGCAACACATCGCTGCACTTCTTCCATGATTCATTTCCCAGTTCTGCACCCGTGGACGTATTCCAGCTCAAATGCGCCCCAAGGGCTTCTTTAAACTCTTCTTCACGGGTTTCTTCGCTACCTTCTTTACTGATTTGGTCTTCGATTCTGACTTAGCCTTCGTGACAGATTTTGGTTTTCCGAGTATCGCCAGCATTTTTTCGCTGATCCGCGCAAGCTGATTTCCGAGATTATAGACTACGTCTCCGCCGGTATTTTCGCCGAGCCAGCGGCAGTTCACTTGGATGACGTAGCGATCAAAGGTAACAGGCAAACCGATCATAGCTTTGCGCGTTTGCACATTGGCATCGCTAAGGCGGAAGATGTAATTGGGGTCGCCCTTCAGGGTTGAAGCAAGGAACTCGATGATCTTGGCCTTCTGACCCCGTGCGATGATGTTGGTTCGCCTTCCGACTGGTCCCTTGGATTTCACTTCAGAGATTACGTCAATTGAGGCGACGGCGCTGTAGCGGCGGTTCTCTGCCGTTTCGACCATCATCAATTCAAAGCCGATGTATCCGTGGTAGCCGCTATCCGCGACACCGTAATCAGTATGCCATTTTGGTTCGTCGATACGGCTTTGTGATTCCGTAACGACAGGTGCAAGCCCTTCAAGTGCGGCTCGCAACCCGTCATCAAAGCTCTGCCGGAAGTCCGCATACATTTTTTCCTGTATGAGCAGGGGAATCTCGCAGTCGTCGATCACTACAGGTAGGATAACAACCCGGCGCTCAGCCATCTCGCGCATGAGACTGCTATTGAGTTCCTTTCTACACCATTGCGACTTCACTGATTCTTTGGACAGAACAACGATGATCGCCGTCGCCTCGGTCAGAGCGTTCTGAATCTTTTCGACGAGCGAGTCGCCGACGCGCATTTCCCAGCGATCCATCCACACAGCCATGTCATGCGCGACAAGTTGGGCGGCGAGCGCATCCACAAAGCGCGAGTCAGTGCGTGAATACGATATAAAGACAGGCATATCCTCAACCCCAGTTTATCGGGGCCAATATTAACATCGCGGAAATTGAGACACTACCGGGCTAACTCAAATCGTGAATATGTTTCATACGGGCCTAGCGCCTCTGGGTCTTACCGCCTGAATAATAGTTTCAGTGCTCAATTCCGCGCGTATCCGCCGAACAGTCACCGGGGCTATCTTAAACTTTCGAGCGATGGACCGGACCGGTGTATCCCGCCGCAGCTCGCGTTCGATACGGAGGCGTATTGCGTCCGGCAATGCAGGACGCCCAAGACGCTTTCCTTCCGCCTTGGCCCGTTGAAGCCCGGCCTGAACGCGGTCGACGATCAGGGCTCGCTCGAACTCGGCGAATACGCCCAGCATGTGAAACAGGGCTCGGCCCGCCGGAGTCGACGTGTCGACGGCCTGTCGGTGCAGATAGAGGTCGACGCCACGGTTTTGGACCTCAGCAAGGAGTCCGACCAGTTCGGAAAGGGATCGGGCGAGCCGGTCGACACCCCAGACGGCGACCATATCGATCTCGCGCCGGGTGATGGCCGTTAGCAAGCGGTCGTAGCCCGGTCGCTTCTCCCGGCCTTTAGTGCCGCTGGCTTCGTCCGTGATGACTTCCGTCACCTGCCAGCCGAGCCGGTCAGCCACTGCCGTCAGGTCGGCGATCTGGTTGGCGACGGTCTGGCGGCCGTCGGCAGTCGACACACGGCAATACAGGGCAACCCGTTTGCCCGATGGGACAAAAACGGATGGTTTCGACCCGGTCCGAACCGGGCTTGCCGGACCCGCCGTTTTCGCGGGTTTCGAATTCGGCTGGCGAGAGGGGTTTTTGTCCCCTTGGATGTTACGGGAAGATCGCAGGTGGCGGGCCAAGTGGTGGGCTCCATGCAGTTGGGTCCTACCCTACGCAGGGAGAAGAGGGTTTTGACGGGCCCGATCAGCGGTTGGAGATTGTCGTACGCGGTCGGTCCGGGCAGACTCCGCTCCATGTCCGAGGGGGATTCCTACCCAGCCGCTCCGGAGCCGATTAAGGTACCGGTCGCCCAAAAGCATCCCGAGCTTCACCACTATACGCGGTGGGATGGCCTAGAGGGGATATGGAAGTCGCAACAACTCTGGGCGGTCCGCTACGACGCCCTGAACGATCCCACGGAGTTCCGACACGTGCGGGGTCCGTTGGTCGAGGCGATTATTCCGTTTGCAAAGAACTACATCCGGCGAAAGCGTCTCGGACTTCAACGGCTGAACCGGGCGATAATCGAAGGCGGCGGCATCGATATTGTGGCCGCTCAAGAAGTCCGGTCGTACATCGACGCCATCTATGAGGCGACCGAGAAGGCCCGTACCGGGGACAACTTCATCGTCCCACACATCACATCGTTCTGCACGCACAGCGGCGACCATGACTATGAGCGATTCAACGGACTACTCAGCCAGTGGCGTGGATACGGCGGCGAAGAATCTTTCGCGGTGGTATTTGATACGGCCCGGCTGGAAGCGATGCTCAAGGAAGAGCACGCCCGCTTCGAATACATCGGCGCTGTCCTGACTGAGGCAATCTACGCCGACGATGAGTTCAATATGGAAACTGCCTTCCCCCGTCTCACGCAAGGTGTCGGGGAGAATTGGCGCAGCGTGATCCAAAATGACCAGCATAATGTCGGTCAACATCTAGAAGACTTGCTCGATGCGGCGATCCGTATCAAACACAGAGCGTTCCATGAAGAACGCGAAGTCCGCATTGTCGTTTTCCCGGTCGATCCCGGATACGCCAGCAGCCCCTACGGCCGCGAGATCAAAAAGCCAGTCAAACCGCCAGAGACATTCCGCAAGCCGCACGTCTCGCTATTCGGTCCCGACCTAGGACCACTGCCGATCACTCGCATAATCGTAGGACCGAGCCGCGATCAAGACGCCGTCATCGAAAAGGTCCGCAAGCTCGTCGATGATCGGGTTCTGGTGTCGCCGTCCAGCACGCCGTTCCGGCCATAGTCGAGTTCTGAGGACACGGTGGATATATGAAAACCCCCAAGACACCCGATGGCAAGATTGTCACTCGCTATCTCGATCTCATGGTCGAGATCAAACAGCGGATTGCAATCATTGATAGCGTGATCGACCGCTCCGAAAAAGGCGGGAACTACCTTCCGCCGAGAGCAACATATGAAGTGTTGTACCTACAGCTACGATACATCTGTGAGTTAATCGCATTGGGAAGCCTGCTGATGCATGAGGACATTCCAGCGACTCGATCCGCGACGATGATGAAGACGTACGCGGCGGACCATATCATGACGATGCTGCATAAGCTGAAACCGGACTTCTATCCGACGCCCATCGCGGGGGCGCAGACCCGGAAGTTGTCGGTACTGCCGGGAGAGACGCAACCTCGGAAGCATCACCACATCACGCCACTCAAGGAAGGGTATCTCGGTCGGGACGATCTGAAGCGGCTTTACGCGAAGACTGGCGAAGTCCTGCACCAAGGCACACTCAAGACACTGCTGTCCGGTCAGAAGCGGGAAATCGATTTCACCGCGATCACGGACTGGCGAGACAAGATCATCGCCTTACTGAAGGAACATATAATTTCCATCGGTGATGGCGATGTGAAGGTCATTGTCCAGATGCGGCCTCTAGGTGAACGTGCTGAGGCGACGACATCGATTGCAGCACCGGCCGGATTCAGGGTGCCGGGAATAGATTAGGTAGAGTCGAATTTGAGTAGCCCCCCACCCGTCGAACCTGTCGTGGGACTCCCGGTCGGATGGAACGATGCGCCACTCTGACTCCGCGCTCAGGAGCCGTCGTGGTGTCCGCTGCTGCGTAGAAGTGCTCAAATTTCTTTCGTGTTTCCCAGAGGAAAAGCGGATGAAATTTGGCTTTTCAGTTTTCTAATCGGTCTCGACCTGCACGGTCGTCCAGACGCCATTGTGCATCAGCTTACAGACCAGTTGCCGCTGCACGTCGGTCTCGCCACCGGCATTCAGAATCATCCGTCCGTAAAAGCACGGGATCAGTTTGCCGTGATAGTAGGTGTCGTTGGCCTTCTGGTCCGGGTACAGCAGAATCGAACCGGAGTTGCCACTGCTCGGATTCTGCCAGAACTGTTCGCGGCCCAGACCGTCGCCCGCCCGCTGGAACGCCTCGATAGCAAGTCGACGGTCTTCGCCTGTGGCGGCAGAAGTCGTGCGGGCCCATCGGGCAGCAGTCTCGGGCAGTACAACGCCACGACGCTGATCTGACTGTAGCCGTGCCAGCCTGTCCTGATGTCTCTGCTCGTCGACGCTGACCGTGGCTTGGCTGGAGGCCCTTTGGGTGCTCTGTCTGGCGGCATCGTAGATCAGAGCAGAAAGCTGGTTACCGCGCCCAAACAGGATGTTGCTCGCTGACCGGGTTTCATTGGTGTTCGGATCGTAGCGGCCCAGCAATTGGTTGGCGGGGGAACGTGCCTCCTTCTGGCCGTCATGCCGGTTGATAATCTTGCCGATCAACCGATTCTGCGGATCGCGGAATTCCTCAACGCCGCTCTGGCTGAGAGTGGGCTGGTGTGACGCCAGCAGAACCGCTAAGGCAAGGGCCACTGTCCGGACCCGCGATTTCATCAGGCGGCCTTTCGCAAGATCATCTTGCAAGGATTCGTCCCCCAGCCACCGTCGGCTTCGATGGTTCGGTCGTCGACCACGGGTCCGCCGAAGACAATGGCCCATTTGACCAGAGTATTCTCAGCCGACGGCGATACGTCCTCCAGCAGGCCGTTCGCTCCGATCAGGCCGCTGGCCGAGAATTCGCCCGGCTCGGTAATCGTACCTGAGAAGCCGCGAAGTCCGGCGGCCACCTGAGTCCGCCATCTGAAGACGCCACCCGTCACTTGAAGATTGACGATGTTGCTGAACGGCCTTCCGCCTGCCAGAGCCGAGCATTCCATCAATCCGGACCATGAGCCGTCGAAGCGGCTGGAAAGTATCTGCGGGGCATTGCCGACCACGGATGCGATCTCGCGAGTGGCATTCTTGCGAAGGAAAGCGACGACCTGCTTCATGGCGTCCGGATGCTGGCTAACATCATGGGGCGTGCTTGGATACACAATGGAGCGTGCATTGGGATAGTTGCGCAAGTACATCCCGCAATTGACACCCGCATTAGGACCGCCAGCATACCATTCGTCGTTCTGTCCTCGGATGGCGAGGATTGGCTTGTCGAAGGGAAGCTTGATTCCCTCAAGCTGTCGGTTGCTGTGCGGCCCACAATGATAGCCGAGGATTATATAAGAGCGGAAATCACCAGTCGGGATGTTGTGCACCGTCATGCCACCCATTGAGAATCCGGCGACTGAGATGTTGTCGGCATCCACCCATGTGAATGCAGCGATACGCTTCCGGACCATATCGGCCTCGGCGATCCGCGCCTGAACTTCGGGCAGACCGATCCGGGACTTGAATGTGGAGGCATCCGCATAGGGCGCGACAGGCCGGGCCAGACTGTCTGGGGCGAAGACAACAAAGCCCGCCTCTGCCATCGCGCGGATTATCTTCGTCACCTGCGTCGAATGCGTACCGAGGCCGGTAGACCCATGCAGGAATACGACGGCAGGGTAACGGCCTGTGACAGGCCGAAGCTCCAGCATGCGGTCGAGATTGCGACCACGGGTAATGAAGCTGGAAGGCCGGTCGGGGAAGACGATCAGGGTGTTCGACCAGACATTCTCAAGGGCCTGAGGGTCTTCGGGGTCATCGGGCGCAGATTG
This sequence comes from Ferrovibrio sp., assembly GCF_046297595.1. GTDB lineage: Bacteria > Pseudomonadota > Alphaproteobacteria > Ferrovibrionales > Ferrovibrionaceae > Ferrovibrio. The sequence goes on along the minus strand of NZ_JBKBHT010000002.1, from coordinate 97,314 downwards.
TGCACCGCTTCCGAAGACAGTCATGGCCAAGACCAGCATCAACGCGAAAGCGTATCGCATGGGGATAACCTGTCAGGTAGCTGGAACGTTTTGGTCGGTAGGTGCGGTGATTCGACGGTAATGATCCTTGTCGATCTGCATCATCACTAGGCCGACTGGAGCCTTGTCCCCGTCCTTCACGGCCTGAGCGAATTGCGTCCGGACGCTTTGTTCCCGCTCTGACACCCAGCGTTGCTTCTCGGCATCGGTCAGCGGCAGCCAGTTGCGAGCGATCCATGGATCACGTGCCAGATCGGGCATCTCGGACAGAACACGGTCGATGCCGTCGACGATCTCCAGAATGGTGGCGGTCTCGTAAAACTTAACCGCGCCGTCCGCGTTGGCATGCGCGGCCTTCTCGAAGCGCGGTACAAGAACGTGCCGGAAGTAGACGCCGAGAACCACTGCGACTGCCGGGAAGAACAGGCCGACGAAGGCTAGAACGATCAGTCCTCTGTTGGCTTGGCTGAACTCGGACCATTGGGTCTCGTCCGGGCCGAAGGTGTAGCTCTTCCAGACGACGCGCAGGGCGATCCAATAGTAGTACAGACCGAACAGGAACAGCGTGACGCCGAGATACAGCAGGCCGTGATCCATCGTGCCCTCCAGCTAACAGTCTTGAACACTATAGTGTCTAGCACTAAAGTTGCCAAGATGTTGCCGTCCGCCCATGGACGCGCAGAAGCTGGTGGCATTGAATTTGAAACGTCTCCGCTTGCAAAAGCAGGTATCGCAGGAGGAACTGGCGGACGGGGCAGGGATAGCGCGGACGTATGTTTCGAGGTTGGAAAGAGCGCTGGAGAATCCGACAGTCGACGTACTGGACCGTCTTGCCCACGCCTTAGAAGCAACCATTCCCGATTTCTTTAGAATCCCTATGCCGCGAGACCGGGAGCCAAAGCCCCTTCCCACCGGCCCCAAGCGCGGGCGTTAACCCATGAAAACCCCGCCCATTCGAAGAGGCTAATGGAGCGTCTCACCCTCTTCTCTTAAGAGGATGCGCTTGTATACCTCACAGTCATAGAGTTCGATCAGTCCACTATACCCATACATGATCTCAACCAGATTAACGTGCTCCGCTTCTGACGCATTCGTCCAGTTACTTGCGGATTCATGATGTGGACTAATGTCGCCGTTGCTCGCGATATACATTGCGGCCTGATGGATACTTCTAATGTGTTGTGGCGCCTCAAGGGCAAGTAATGCATAGCCCAATAGGGCACGCCAGATTATCACTCTCCGACCGAATTTCTCCGCTTTCACTTTCATTAGATCGGTGGAAACGACTCCGTCGATGAACTCAGCCTTCTTTCTCCAACCCTTTATCGGATGCAGAAGGTCAGCAATGGCCTGTGCTGGAGTAACTAGGTATTGTTCACGTAGCCGGATAGTGCGGTCGATGACACATACGGTACTGTCAGGAATACCCCGAACGGCGCTCAATGCTTGACGACTGGGGAAGTTAATTATCGTGCCAGAATGCGTCATTCTTGCACCATGCGATTGTCGCGCTTCACGTTGTCTTGCGGTATGAATACCGAGTACTTGATCTTCTCTATTGCTTCAGCCAAGTCCGACATGGTCCAGCCGTTGCCATAGGTTTCGGCTACATCCGAGACAGCATGGCCTTGCAATCGGTCACGCAAGGCTTTCTCTATTCCGGCGGCACGAGCGGCATCCTTAAAGCCGTGCCGGAACGAATGGAAGACCTTACGATCATCTTCGATTCCTAGTTTGCGAAGCCAACGATTCCAGTCACGCGAGAATTTCTGCGTATACGATCCGCGCTTGTCCTTTCTCAGGTCGGGGAATAGGCGGTGGTGCCCGGCGTCATGCATGCGCTGGACATATTTCAGGAAGCCCCACCGGACCAATTCCGAATGAATTGGAACCTGTCGAAGTGACCCGAGCGTCTTAAGGCGCTTGGTTTCGTCGTTCTGATCCGTGATGTCGATGTAGTAGAACCCGTCGATGGGGTATTGCCGAATGTCTTCAAGGAGCAGTTGGCCAAGTTCTTCTAGGCGTGCACCGGTATAGAGCGCGAGCAGTGGCAACCAATAGGCTGCGTCTTCAATGATCTTTTTGCCCGGCAGGGAGCGGTACTTGGCTGATTTGAAGCCTCGATACACTGTACTGCCGAAGATGATGAGATGATCTTCAGTACTGAATGGAAGTCGCTTGCGGGCGGCAGCTTCTTTTGGCGCAGCGTCGGGCTTCAGATCGCGCGCAGGACTTGCGTCGATAATCCGACCCTCCGCCCAGTTCAGGACTGTCCGAATGGCGGTGAAGTACTTATCCACGGTATGACGGCTTATCATATGATACTTGATGCCTTTCTTTTCCCAAATGCGAATAATGTCTGGTAGTGCAAGCCGGCGCTCAAACCGGGTCAGATTCAGCGGACATCGCTGCAGCATTTCCCGCCACTGAATCAGATGAAATTTGCGTAGATCACCAATTGCAATGTCGCCGACGTACTCGATTAACCTGCGCCATGCCAGACGCCACTCGTGTTCGGTATTTGACGGGTATTGCTTCTTGGCCAGATACCGATTCAGAAGCTCGCTCAGTGGTGTGCGGCTTTCATCAACGACCGGCGGTGGAACCGGGGTGGCAGATGATTCAGGCGGCTTCGGTAGAGCAAGGATGTCGCGTGCAAAGCGGAAGGGTTCAAAGGCGATTTGGTCCTCTGGCGGCAGGCCGCCGAAATCACCGTCATAATCGGGCATGGCCTGACGTACCGTGTGATCCCGGTGGTATTCGGCCGGGGCAAGACGGAAGACGTGTGTCAGTACCGTATCGCTGGGCGGTTGGCGCATCCGGCGTAGGTAATCTAGGTAGTGAGACACAGAAGCCTTGAGTTCATCGGCGCTGTTGAACGGCGGGATTGGCCCGCTGATCATGTCGCTGTCATACATGTCCTGAAGCAGCACGTCGTTGTAAATGGCGTCGAGCCATCCACCAACGACCGATACCGCTCGTAGCAGGTCAAGGTCCGCGACCTTTCCTCGACGTGCTGCGGCCAACTGCCGTTCAGCGTCGGCTGCGATGGGGGCCATCTTGAGCTTGGCTTCTGCCAGATCGCTCGTTTTCAACGAGATGGTGATCTCCGTCTTCCCGCCGAATTTGCTGCGAAGTGCAGGCGGGATCACACGGCGATACTGGTAGATGTTGTCTCGGGTTCGCTTGAGATGAGGAATGGATGTCATGTCAGTCATGCCGTGAACATTGACCGACAAGCCCCTTCCGACCAGTCGACGACCAATGCATTCGGCCAGTGCGGAAAATCCAATACTCGGTACGACACCAGTACTCGGTACATGCGGACACGACGCCACCCCTCGGTCAGACGACACGATTCCGGCTGAAAAATTTTCGGCCGGTTTGGAGTGGCGATTTGGAGTGGTAACACCCCGCACCGCTTTGATTTCCCGTGATTTCCAACACTTGGGTTGGAATGGCGTCCCCGGAGAGATTCGAACTCCCGACCCGCTGCTTAGGACGCAGCCGCTCTATCCAGCTGAGCTACGGGGACGCTGGCGCCTGTGGGCTGCCGGCAAACTAGCCGCGCCGCCCCCATCCTTCAACCATTCCCGGCCTTCAACCATTCCCCGGCTTCAACCATCCCGGCGCGCCGCCGCTCCCGCCGGCTGCATATCCGGAAAATAACCCGACCTATCCGAATGGTAACGCTCCGCGCCTGGGCCGGCCCTGCCAGACTGGCAGCGGGTTTCAGGTTCAGGCAGGCGGAGGCCGATCATGGCGGCGGCAACGGCGGGACAGGTCAACGGCGATGGTCATGGCGACGGCCCGGGCGGCGGCCTGCGCGCGCATCTGCGGGCCCGCCTGCGCGACGGCGCCAGTTTCCTGGGTGCTGTGGAATATTCGTCGGTGATGGTGGCACCCGCCGCCACGCTGGACGACGAGGCGCAGCGCGAGGCCTGGGGCATCACGCTGGAAAACCTGTATTACGCCCTGCTCTGCCTGATGAGCGCCGAGGCCGGCCTGGTGGTCGGCCGCCCGGTGCCGCTGGCCGAGGTGCTGCAGGCCAGCGACCGCCATCATTGCGGTGCGCTGTTCCGCGACCTGCTGACCGATTTCACCCACCATGCCGATTGCCGCCTGGCGCGGCTCAGCCCCGGCGGCCGCATCACCCTGCTCTCGCTGCTCACCCAGGCCCTGCGCGTCAGCTTCGGCAACCTGCTGGCGCTGGACGACGGGCTCGACGCCGAGGCGACGGCCGAGCTGCAGACCTCGCTGGACGGATTAAGCCGCCGCCTGGCCCGCCACACCATCGGCGAACGCTAAGCCGGCGAACGCTGACTTTCAGCGTTTCTTCGGCGTCGCCTGCTGTTTCAGCGCCATCAGCGCGGCAAAGGGGCTGTCGGCCATCTTCGCCTCGTCCTCGCGGCGCTTTTCCTGCTCGCGCTGGCGTTTGGCCACGATGGCCTTGTGCGAGCGCAGATACAGGGTCACATCGGTTTTGGTTTCCGGATCGCGCGCGGTGATCGGCTTGTAGCCCAAAGCCCACAGCAGACGATGCAGCTCATCCGCGCCGCAGCCCGCCAGGTTCATCCAGGCGGTGTCGGGCAGGAAGCTGCCGGGCGGACCCAGGCGTTTTTTCGGCTTCGGCGTTTCTGCGACAGGGGCTTCGGCGGCAGCCGGCTGCTCGACATGAATCTCCGGCACTGGCAGTTCGGCCGGTGCTTCCACCGGCTGTTCGATCTGCTCGCCCACCGGTTCGATCTGCTGCTGCTCCGGCGGCACGATGTCGGCGGTGTCCACCGGCGGCGCGGCCTCGGGCTTTTGTGCCGGTGCCGGTTCGGCTTTTTGTACCGGCTGGCGCGAGGCCTGTTCGGCCTTGCGCGCGCCCTCGGCGATACGCTGCACGACATCGAGGCGGAAGGCATGGCGGCCGGCGCGCAGGAACCCCGCCGCCATCCACCAGGCATCCTCGCGCCACTCAAGAATGGGCAGCGAGGTGAGGCCCGGCGTCGGCGGCGCATCGGGTTCGCGGCCCTGCGCCACGGCCCACAACAAGGTCTTGAGCTGCGTCGGCTTGGGCTTCAGCAGCTTGGGCACCAGGATATGCGTCTCGCCGAAGCTCACGCCCATCTTGCGCAACGGATGCCGTTCGGCCTGGCCCATATGGCGCACCAGGTCGGATACGTCGTCGCGGCGCAGCGCGCCCAGGTTTTCGGCCAGCTGGAAGGCCAGGCCGCGCGCCGCGCCTTTCATCTCGGCATCGCGCAGGCGATAGAGATCGCCCAGATGTTGGCGCAGATGGCGCTTCAGCCAGCCGGCCAGTTTCTCCTCCACCGCCTTGCGCGTCTCGGCAGGAAGCTGGTCGTCGGCCAGCAGCTGCAGCTTCGGCTCCAGCACTTCCGTACCCTTCACCAGCACGGCCAGCGGCACGCTTTCCTTTTCCGCCGTGATCAGCAGCAGGCCGCCCTCGGGCGACAGCGCAAAATTCTCGTCCGGCAGGGCCAGCAACGCCTCGGCATGAGACTGCAAAGCCGGGCCCAGCACGCGCAACGCGGCCGAGCGCAGGATGCGGCGCTGCTCCACCGTTTCATGGCCCACGGCACGGAAGCGCAGGCCGCGCACATGGCCGATGATCTCGCCTTCCACGGTCAGCGCGTCGTCTTCGCCAAGCTGCACGTTGAGGCTGGCCGGGTCTTCCGCCAGGCCCCGGCTCAGGACACTCGTGCGGCGGTCGACGAAACGTTCGGTCAGCTTTTCATGCAAGGCATCGGACAGGCGATCTTCGATGGCGCGCGTCTTGGCCTGCCAGCTCTGCGCATCCTCCAGCCAGCCGCCACGATGGGCAACAGTGGTCCAGGTGCGGATATGCGCCAGGCGCTGCGACAGCGTGTCGATGTCGCCATCGGTGCGGTCGATGTTGCGCAGCTGCCCCGCCACCCAGTCCTGCGGCAGGCGGCCGTCGCGGTCCACCAGATGCACGTAGATCTGGCTAAGAAGCCGCGCATGGCTGTCGGCCAGGTCTTTCGCGAAATCGGGAATGGCGCAGACCTGCCACAGCAGCTCCACGCGATCCTTCCGCGTGGCGCGTTCGGCAACGGCGGTATCAGTGCGCAAAGCCTGCAGGCTCAGCAGGTCGTCGGCATCGCGGCCGCGTGTCAGGCCCTCGCGCGGCGGCGGTTGTTCCAGGCTGGCGACCAAAGCGGCGATGCTGGAATAATCCAGCTCCGGGTTGCGCCAGCGCGCCGCCACCACCGGATCGAAGCGGTGGTTTTCGATCCGCTCGATCAGGTCCGGGTCCAGTGGCGGGCAGTCGCCGGTTGTGCCAAACGTGCCGTTGCGCAGATGGCGGCCGGCGCGGCCGGCGATCTGGCCGGCTTCGGACGGATACAGCGGCCGCATGCCGACGCCGTCGAATTTGGACAGCGCGGCGAAGGCCATGTGCTCGATATCGAGATTCAGGCCCATGCCGATGGCATCGGTGGCCACCATCACGTCCACGTCGCGGTTCTGGAACAGCTCGACCTGGGCGTTGCGCGCGCGCGGACTCAGTGCGCCCAGCACCACCGCCGCGCCGCCGCGCTGGCGCCGGATCGCTTCCGCGATGGCATAGACGTCGTTGGCTGAGAATGCCACCACGGCCGAGCGCTTCGGCAGGCGCGAGAGCTTCTTGGCGCCGGCGTAAGAGAGCTGCGACAGGCGCGGCCGGGCGATGAATTCGGCATTGGGCACCAGGCGGCGCACCAGCCCGCGCATGGTATCCGACCCTAAGAACATCGTCTCTTCACTGCCGCGCGCATGCAGCAAACGATCCGTGAAGACATGGCCGCGTTCGGCATCGGCGCTGAGCTGGATTTCGTCGACGGCCAGGAAGTCGTAGTGCCGGTCCAGCGGCATCGCCTCCACGGTGCAGACGAACCACTGCGCGCCCTTCGGCACGATCTTTTCCTCGCCGGTCACCAGCGCGACATGGCGCTCGCCCTTGATCTTCACCGCGCGGTCATAGACCTCGCGCGCCAGCAGGCGCAAAGGCAGGCCGATGATTCCGCTGCGATGGCTCAACAGTCGCTCGACGGCCAGATGGGTCTTGCCGGTGTTGGTCGGGCCCAGCACGCAGAGGATGCGGCCCTTCTCGGATGTCCTGATCTCGGTCACGAACGCGTCCTGCCCTACTTAATTCTTTGCCTGGATGGTCTTGGTAATGCGCGCCGAGGTGCACAGCACATCGCCTACGCTGGCGGTCACTTCGCAGAAGGCCGTGCTGCGCCCGCGCTTCAGCAGCTTTCCCGCCATGGTCACGCGCTCGCCCGCCTGCACCGAACGGATATGCTGCACATGGATGTCGACGGTCATGGCATGCTCATCCTCGCGCAGATCGCCCAGCATGGCCAGCAGAGCCGGCGGCTCCAGCAGGCCGTTCAGTACCCCGCCATGCACATATTGCCCGTAGATCAGCATGTCGCCGGCCGCCGTGAAGCCCACTTCCGAGCGGCCCGGCGCCACGAGCAGCAGCTCCAGCCCGGCCCAGCGGTGGAAGGCGGTCTGGCCGATCAGGTTTTCGGCAAAAGGCCTGACCCAGGCGGCAAGGCCTGGCTCGAAGCGGGCGGACATGGACGGAGGCTCCGGTTTTGCCCGCCAGTATAGGACCGGGTGCGCAGGCGGCTCAACCCGCCGGCAAGCAGATTGGCCGCCAGCTACGCGCCGCGCCGCCGGCCCAGGCTGCCGCCATCCAGCGCCACGGTCTTGATCTGGGCGAAAACCGGCAATCCCGGCCGCAGGGCCAGTTTTTCCGCCGACAGCCGGGTCACGCGCGCCAGCAGCAGGTCGCCGCCGCAATCCAGCTTCACCTCCACCTGCGGCCCGCTGCTCTGCAACAGCTCGGTCACGATGCCGGGCAGGATGTTCAGCGCGCTGGTCTGTTCCGGGCGCTGCAAAGCCAGGGTCACGTCGCGGGCGCGGATGCGTACGCGCAGGCGTTCGCCGGCCTCGCGCGGCAGGCGCGGCACCAGCATCTCGCCCGCCTTCAGCCGCAAAGCTGTCAGGCCCCAGGCCTCGTCATGGCGCGCCACCTCCGCTTCCAGCACCGCGCCGGCCTCGTAGCGGCCGGTGAGCGGAAACAGGTCCAGCCGCGTGCTCAATTCCGCCACGCTGCCCACCGCCTGCACCTTGCCGTCCGACAGCAGCACGATGGTATCGGCCAGGCGCGTCACTTCCGGGATGGCGTGGCTGACATAGACGATGGGCAAAGCCAGTTCGTCGCGCCGCGCCACGTCCAGCGCGGTCAGCGGCTCGTCCATCAGCAGCACCTGCGGCCTTGAGAGCAGGGCGCGGCCGATCGCCACCCGCTGCTTCTCGCCGCCCGACAATGTCGCCGGCCGCCGCTCCAGCAATCCGCCGATGCCCAGCAGGTCCACCACCTGGTCGAAGCCGATCTCGTCCGTGACGCTGCCGGCGAGGAAGCGGCCATAGAGCAGATTGTGTTTCACATTCAGATGCGGGAACAGCCGCGCATCCTGGAACACATAGCCCACACGGCGGCGATGCGGCGGCACGAAGATGCCGGCCTCGGTATCCACCAGCACGCGGCCGTTTATGCTGATCTTGCCGCGCTGCGGTTTGATCAGGCCGGCGATCATGTTTACCAGCGTGGTTTTGCCGGTGCCCGAACGGCCGAACAGGGCGGTGATCCCGCTGCCGCAGGCAAACCGCGCCTCCAGCGCAAAATCGGCGCCGAAACTGTGCCCGATATCGACGCTTAAGCCCATCATCCCAGCACGCGCTTCGCCATGCGCCGCGCCAGCCATTCGGAAAGAATCAGCGCCGTCACGGCAATCGCGATGGAAATCAGCGTCAGGCGGATGGCCTGCTCGTCGCCGTCCGGCGTCTGGATGAAGCTGTAGATCGCGGTCGGCAGGGTCTGCGTCTCGCCCGGAATGTTCGAGACGAAGGTGATCGTGGCGCCGAATTCGCCGAAGGCGCGCGCAAAGCTCAGTACCGCGCCGGCCAGGATGCCGGGCAGGCTGAGCGGCAGCGTGACGGTGAGGAACACAAGCCAGGGCGGCGCACCCAGGGTGCCGGCCGCGGCTTCGAGTTTTGTATCCACTGCTTCCATCGACAGCCGCACGGCGCGCACCAGCAGCGGAAAGCCCATCACCGCGCAGGCCAGCGCCGCGCCGGTCCAGCGGAAGGCGAAGACGATGCCGAAATGTTCGGCCAGGAACGCGCCCAGCGGCCCCTTGCGGCCGAACAGCAGCAGCAGCAGATACCCGGTCACCACGGGCGGCAGGATCAGCGGCAGATGCACGGCCGCGTCCAGCAGGGCCTTGCCGGGAAACTCGCGCCGCGCCAGCAGCCAGGCGATGGCAATGCCGAATGGCAGGCTGCCCAAAGTGGCGACGGACGCCACTTTCAGGCTCAGCAGCAATGCAGTGGTTTCTTCCGGCGTGAGGGTCATGAGGAAAAATGGGACCCCGGGTCAGGCCCGGGGTGACGAAGCACGATAGGGCAATTCATAGGAACCGTCATGCCGGCCTTGAGCCGGCATCCCATTTTAATTCACCGCCGCCTGCGCCGGCAGAATTGTGAAGCCCGCCTTCTCGAACACGGCTTTCGCCGCCGGCCCGCGCAGAAAGGCCAGATAGGCCGAAGCCTGGGCGTGGGTCGACGATGCAGTGATGGCGGCGGGATACACGATGGGCGGATGGCTATTGGCCGGGAAGGTGCCCAGCACGCGCACGTGTTTCGCATCGGCCGCCGCGTCGGTGGCATAGACGATGCCGGCCGGCACTTCGCCGCGTCCCACCAGGGCCAGTGCCGCGCGCACATTCTCGGCCTGTGCCACGCGGGCCTGCACGCTGGGCCAAACCTTCAGGGATTCCAGCGCCGCCTTGCCGTATTTGCCGGCCGGCACGGCGTTGGTGTCGGCCATGGCCAGCTTGCCATCCTTGCCCAGCAGGCCCGCCAGGTCGAAGCCCGGCGCGATGGTGATGCTGGCCTTCGACTCCGCCGGCGCCACCAGCACGATGGCGTTTCCCAAAAGGTTGCCGCGCGTGCCGGGCTTCAGCAGCTTTTTCTCATCCAGGTAATCCATCCAGGCCAGGTCGGCCGAGATGAACAGATCGGCCGGCGCGCCCGCCTCGATCTGCCGCGCCAGCGCCGCCGAGCCGGCATACGACGCCTTCACGCCGCCCCCGGCTGAAGCTGCGGGTTTCCAGGCCGTGTTGATCTCGTCCAGGGCGTTTTTCATGCTGGCGGCGGCGAACACCACCAGGTCCTGCGCCTTGGCTGTCCCTGGGGCGCCGGCCGGCATGGCAAAGGCGACGGCGGCGGCAAGCAGCAGGGCGTGGCAGCGCATGGCAGTCTCCGTTATGTCCGGTCAACCATAACGGCCGTTATATCCGGCTGGCAATAGCGATATGTCTTCCGCTCATAGTCGTCACCCCGGACTTGATCCGGGGTCCCATTAAATGGGATCCCCGCTTTCGCGGGGATGACGAAGGTGAATTACCTTATTTCTGCCGTTTCTTCCGCAAAGCCGCCACATCTTCGGCGATGGCTTTCTCCGTGGCGGCGGCCATGCGGCGATAGCGCATCAGCACTTCCTGCCCCAGGGCGGTAAGCGTCGCGCCGCCGCCGGCCTTGCCGCCGGTGGCAGCCGTCACCAGCGGCTTGGCGAAATAGCCGTTCAGCGTCTCCACCAGCATCCAGGCGCGTTTGTAGCTCATGTTCAGCCGTCGCCCGGCCGCCGAGATCGAGCCGGTCTCGGCGATGCCTTCCAGCAGGTCGGCCTTGCCCGGCCCGAGGAATACGTCCGGCGCCAGCACCACGCGCAGACGGGCGGCAATATATATTTTACTTGATGCTGATTTAGCCATCGAGTGTATGGTGAATCACAAAAAGTAATTTTGTAAGTGTAGCGAATAGTTTGTAGCTTAAGCGGTTTGATAATGGCGATTCAAGGAACTATTCGTTGTCTAATGTTTTCATCTAAATACTCAGGTCTCGACACACCGCACTTATCAAAAATTTTTTCGAATAACGGTTTTATGGCTTCCAAGCTTGAATCAGCCGACTCTAGAAATCCCTCTTCAATTACAGCATTGTCAAAGCAAGTCCCCACGCCACCCGGCAACGAAATATATCCTGGGCGCGGAGGAAAAGCCAAACTACGACCTTTTATACCTTCATAGCCTGCAATCCATTTATATGGACGGGGCTCGCCTAGTTTTTCTAAAAACTTAGAAAAACGATCTAAGGCTTGAACTAACTCAAACTCATAATAAGGGATTTTATCCCTCATCGCTCCGAGTATATAAGTATCAGCACTCCATATTTCGCCTGTCTCAAAAATGAAAACGAATGCACTCGTTTGGCTGTCATCTTCTAGTCGCTTGGTTGCTGCGTATATGCCAAAACCATCTGAATCGCGCATATAATTAAACTGTGACCATCCAGTTCCGCCTAATGGCATCAAAAAATTGTTTGAACTAGTAGCCCAATCTTTTATGTCGACAATCTTGTGCCTTTTATCTGAATCGAATTTTGGCATCACTCGGAGCCAGATCGCGGGCCCTTCTGACAACACTACTTTAGAAAGTGTTTCTTTCGTATTTAACGGATGCCCTTCAATATACGCTAGCGGTGAGTTAGGTGCCCTAAAGCGAGCATGGCCATTTTCGGGATTTTTTGGTTTAAACAATGCGGGTTCAACCATCTTTGGCAACGATGCTTTATATTCAGCACTAGATAAGATAACTCGTATTGCTTCTTCGATTTTCCTCGCTAGCTTGATCCTTTCTTCCCTGCGCTTGTCGTCATTTGCATCTTCGGGCAAGTCGTAAAGAATTGGATTTCGAAGGTGCCGCAGGTCAAAGGGCATGTTTTCAGGTGATGGCGGGCCATACGCCGTATTCATTACGGGTATGATGCGGCTGTGCCCTAAAGAGCTAAGCGCCCATCCATACTCAATCATCACGTTGGGATTTGGCGCTGGTCGGCCGTCAATGCGCTTTCCAACAAAAGTTAAATCGGGCAGAAAAATCGCGGCTTGATCAATTTTCCGAAAAATAGTCTCTACAATCGGCGGAGATCCCGGAACACCTTTGGTGTCACGATCTATTTCGATCCCCTCACGGACGGCCTCTTCCAATTCAATATCTGAGGCAACGGCGGATATCGCACGTTCAAGAGCGCGCTCAATAAGATTGCGGCCGGTTTTGGTGGCGGTGTCTGCTTGCCAAGAAAAAAATATCGTTATTGCCACAACCTGTTCTCTCCAAACATGTCGACGAAGTTTAGCAACGACACATGCAGTTTAACTCCCGTCTTTTTTCAAACAGCAGGGGAATGCGTTGTATTTCTGAGATAATGTCGCTATATTGTTCTAATATTGGTTGCGATGGCCGGCCGCGTTGCCCTTGGCTGAGCCGTTTGTGATATTTCAACGGCTTAACACATCAAAACCATCGCAAAACGACGGAAAACGATGGGCAGACGCTGCGATTTCGGCGCAATATGGCCCGCCCGGCCCGCCAAACCGTGGCGCAGGTACAATCGGACGCTGTGAATTGCCGGCACGTCAAATTGACAGGGGTTAAAAGCCGGCCATACTAAGTTTTGCACCGCAGCAACGGAGATTTCCGTCCCTCACGCCTGCGGAGAGTGGGATGCGAGACATGACCGAGAAGACCGCGCCGAATTTCCCCGAAGCCTGGGCGAAAATGGCCCAGAAGGAACTGGGCGACAAACCGCTCTCCGAGCTGCTGTGGCAGACCCCCGAAGGCATCGCGGTCAAGCCGCTCTACACCGCCGCCGATCTCGAAGGCCTGGAGACGCTGAATTCCCTGCCGGGCTTCGATCCCTTCACGCGCGGCGTGCGCGGCACCATGTACGCCAACCGGCCCTGGACGATCCGGCAATATGCCGGCTTCTCCACAGCGGAAGAGTCGAATGCCTTCTACCGCAAGAATCTCGCCGCCGGCCAGCAGGGCGTGAGCGTGGCCTTCGATCTGGCCACCCATCGCGGCTACGATTCCGATCATCCGCGCGTGGTGGGCGATGTCGGCAAGGCCGGCGTGGCCATCGATTCCATCGAGGACATGAAGATCCTGTTCGACGGCATCCCGCTCGACAAGATGAGCGTGTCGATGACCATGAACGGCGCCGTGCTGCCCGTGCTGGCCTGTTACATCGTCGCGGCCGAGGAACAGGGCGTGAAGCCTGACCAGCTCTCGGGCACCATTCAGAATGACATTCTGAAAGAGTTCATGGTGCGCAACACCTATATCTACCCGCCCGCGCCCAGCATGCGGATCATCTCGGACATCATCGGCTATACCGCGCAGCATATGCCGAAGTTCAATTCCATCTCGATCTCCGGCTACCACATGCAGGAAGCCGGCGCCACCGCCGTGCAGGAGCTGGCCTTCACCCTGGCCGATGGCCTGGAATACGTGCGCACGGCGATCAACTCGGGCCTCGATGTCGATGCCTTCGCGGGTCGTCTGAGCTTCTTCTTCGCCATCGGCATGAACTTCTTCATGGAGATCGCCAAGCTGCGCGCCGCGCGCTTTTTGTGGGCGCGCATCATGAAGCAGTTCAACCCGAAGAAGGCCGGGTCGCTTATGCTGCGTACCCATTGCCAGACTTCGGGCGTCTCGCTCACCGAGCAGGACCCGTATAACAACGTGGTGCGCACGGCCATCGAAGCGATGGCCGCAGTCCTTGGCGGCACGCAGTCGCTGCACACCAATGCGCTGGACGAAGCCATCGCTTTGCCCACGGAATTCTCCGCCCGCATCGCGCGCAACACCCAGCTGATCATCCAGGAAGAAAGCTACGTCACCAAGGTGGTTGATCCGCTCGGCGGTTCGTATTACGTCGAGGCGCTGACGCACGCGCTGGTCACCCATGCCTGGGCGCTGATCCAGGAAGTCGAGGCCATGGGCGGCATGACCAAGGCGGTCGAAAGCGGCATGCCCAAGCTGAAGATCGAGGAAGCCGCTGCGCGCCGCCAGGCCCGGGTGGATCGCGGCGAGGATGTGATCGTCGGCGTCAACAAGTATCGCGCCGCCAGCCAGGACGTGCCGGATCTTCTGGAAGTCGACAACACCCGCGTGCGCGAGCAGCAGGTGGCAAGGCTGAAGACCATCCGCAACACCCGCGACAAGGCCAAGGCCGAAGCGGCCATCAAGGCGCTTGAGACAGGCGCCGCCGGCAAGGCCAACCTGCTTGAGCTGTGTGTGCAGGCGGCGCGCGCGCGCGTCACGGTGGGCGAGATGTCGGATGCCATGGAGCGTGTCTTCACCCGCCACCAGGCCACCATCCGCTCGATCTCTGGCGTCTACGGCGCGGCCTATGCCAATGACGAGGGCTTCATGCAGATCCAGAAGGACATCGAGGCATTCGCGGCGGAAGAAGGCCGCCGCCCGCGCATGCTGGTGGTCAAGCTGGGCCAGGACGGCCATGACCGCGGCGCCAAGGTGATAGCCACCGCCTTCGCTGACCTGGGCTTCGACGTCGATGTGGGCCCGCTGTTCCAGACGCCGGAAGAAGCCGCCAAGGATGCCATCGAAAACGACGTGCATGTGATCGGCGTATCGTCGCAGGCCGCCGGCCACAAGACGCTTGTCCCTCAATTGATCAAAGCCCTGCACGACCAGGGCGCCAGCGACATCCTCGTCATCACCGGCGGCGTGATCCCGCCGCAGGATTACGATTTCCTGCGGTCAGCCGGCGTGGCCGGCATCTACGGCCCGGGCACCAACATCCCGCAGGCGGCCAGCGAAATCGTCAGGCTGATCCGCCAGCAGCGTCGCACCGCCGCTGCCGAATAAGGCTCACGCCACGCGCCGCAGGTTCGGCGGCGCGGTCGTGCGGAAAAAGCCGACCAGTTCGGCCAGGTCGCGCGCCTGACCGGCCAGGGCTTGGGCCGAGGCCGAGGTCTGCTCCACCAGCGCGCCGTTGCGCTGGGTCATCTCGTCCATCTGGCCCACGGCGGCATTGATCTGCTCCAGCCCGGTGGCCTGTTCCTTCGAGGCGCCGGCGATCTCGGCCACGATATCCGAGACGCGGGCAATCGAATCCACGATGCCGCTCAGCTGTTCGCCGGTGCGCTGTACCAGTTCGGCGCCGGTTCGCACCTGGGCATTCGATTCCTGGATCAGGCCCTTGATGTCCTTGGACGCATTGGCGCTGCGCTGGGCGAGCGCGCGGACTTCCTGCGCGACGACAGCAAAGCCCTTGCCCGCCTCGCCCGCGCGTGCCGCTTCGACCGATGCGTTGAGCGCCAGCAGGTTGGTCTGAAAGGCGATCTCGTCGATCAGGCCGATGATGTCCGAGATTTTGCGCGCGCTGTGCTCGATGCGCTGCACGGCATCCACGGCGTCATGCACCACCTGTCCGCCCTGCTCGGCGCTGCCGCGCGCCTCCAGCGCCAGCCGGCTGGCCTCCTGCGCGTTGTCGGCATTCTGCCGCACGGTGGCGGTCACCTGCTGCATCGAGGCGGCGGTCTGCTCCAGGCTCGCCGCCTGGCTCTCGGTGCGCGCCGCCAGGTCGCTGCTGCCGGCCGAGATTTCGCTGGCGGCATCGCGCACCGTGGCGGCGTTGGCGGCCAGCCGCCCGGCCAGGTCGGTCAGCCGCGCCGCCATGCCGTTGGCGCTGGACTTCAGCTCGCCGAACACGCCGTGGTAATCGCCGGTGATCTTGCGGGTCAGATCGCCGCTGCTCATCGCCGTCATGCTGCCGGCCAGCTCGTCGGTGATGCCATGCAGCGACGCAGTCAGGCGGTTCAGCCGCTGGCTCAGGGTCAGCAGGAAGCCGTCCTTGCCGGCTTCATTCAGCCGGCCACTCAGGTCGCCGTCCGCCACGCGTTCGCATAGCGCGGCGATCTCTGTGGCCGCGGCGGCTTCGCGCTTTTCGCGCTCCTGCCGGCGCTGGTCCGAGGCGTGCCGCTGCTCCTCGGCCGCCTGTTCCAGCGCGACCTTCTCCTCGGCATTCCTCTTGAACACCTGCACGGCCTTGGCCATGGCTCCCAGTTCGTCGCGCCGCTCCAGGGCTGGAACCTCGCAGGCCAGGTCGCCGGCCGCCAGACGATGCATGGCGCCGGTCATTCTGCCCAGCGGGCCGGTGATCGCACGCACGAACAGCGTGCCGATCACGGCGGTCAGCAGCAGCAGCGCGGCAATCGCGGCACCGGCCATCATGGTCTGGCGCATGGCCTCATTGCGCATGTCGCCGGCCAGGGCCAGCAGGTCGGCGCTCATGGCTTCTTCCACCGCCTTCATGCGGTCGATATAGCGGGTCATGGCGGCGAACCAGGCCGGCGCGGCCACGTCGCCCGTGTTGCCGGTATTGACGCTATCCTGCGCGATGCGGCGGAAGTTGCTGACGCCGGCCTGCTCGGCCTCGGCGGGCAGGCGCTGCAGCAATGCGGCCGGCGCCGGCGCGGCGATGCGGGCGGCTTCGTCCAGCATCTGGGTCTGCAGCGCCGACAGCGCGATCACACGGCGATAGACCGCCGGTTCGAATTTGCCGGCGGCGAAGGCGCCTGCGGCCTGGCCGCGTTCCTGGCCGGCCAGTTCCTTGCCCTGCAGCAGCGAATAATAGGCCTGGGTGGCGCGGCTGATGTTGGCATCGTCGCTGGCATGGATCGTGCGCCCGATCACGTCAAGCTGGGCCATGATCGTGGTCGTGTAAAAGGCGAAGGATTGTGGCCCCGGCAGGGTCAGCGCGTCGATGCCGCGCCGTGTGCCGTCCAGTTGCGCCAAGGCCTGCTGGCTCTGTTGTGCCGCCGTGCCGAGACCTCCTGCCGCCAGTTGCGGCAATATCGCCGTCAGTTTGACTCGTGCCGAGTCGGTGCGGCCGCGCTGCGCCTGCAACTCCGATCCGAACTGCTTGCCGCCGCTGCCCAGGAACAGGGCCGAGCTGCCACGCTCCTTCTGTAGCTCATCGGCGAAGGCGCTGGCCGCAACGGCATAGTCGGCCAGGGCCTGCACGGCCTCGGCCTGGCGCAATTTGTCCAGCCGGTCCTGGATCACCAGGGTGGCAAAGCCGAGCAGCGCCAGGCTTGGGATCAGGAGGGCGAAAATGATCCGGCTTCTTATCGACCGCAACATGGGAGGGCTCCGTCAGAATTACAGGCGCGCAACCTAGGGCGGCTTGCTCACGGGCTGGTCGACTTAGATCAATCTCCGCTGCAGTTGGGGCGCCACGGAATTGACGCCGGTCAAGCCTGCGGGGCTTTGTCGCAGCCGGCCAAGTCCAAATTGCCGGGTTGAAATGGCGGCAGGTCAGAGGCATATAAGAGAAATCATGATCATCGCGCGCCGCCATCACCTTCAGCTTTTCCGCGCCGGTCGCCTGCACGCAGGCGCCTAGGCCTCGTCGCGCGCGCCCTCCGGCTGCATCGCGCGCCGGGGCAAACCACGATCCGCCTGTTCAACGTCTTTCCACCGGGCCATCGCAGGATGGCGCCGGCCTCATGCCATTGGAGCCATCATGTCTTTCGTCAATCCGCGCCCCGCCGTCACGCTCACCGAAACCGATGCCGACCGCTTGCAGGCCCTGAGCGGCCAGGTGCGGCCGCGCCAGCCCGGCATCGCCGAGATGCTGGAACAGGAAATCGAGCGCGCCAGCATCGTGGCGCCGCAGCAGGTGCCGCCCGATGTGGTGACGATGAACAGTCATGTCGTGTTCGGCTACGAGCACAGCCAGCGCAGCCACTGGCTCACTCTCGTTTATCCCGGCGAAGCCGATCTCGACCTGGCCAAGATCGCGGTGACGACGCCGGTCGGCGCCGCGCTGATCGGCCTGCGCGAGGGCGACAGCATCGGCTGGACGCTGGCCAGCGGCGAGCAGCGCCGCATCACCCTGCACAAGGTGGCTTATCAGCCCGAGCGCGTCGGCCGCTACGATCTGTAGCGGCCGGTCACGCCGGACGCGGACTCAGAATTCCTGCCAGTCCTCGTCGGCTGCAGCGCTCGCCGCCGGGGCAGTTTGTGGCTTCGCCGCCGGCCGTGGTGCTGTGGGCTTTGCCGCGGGCATGCGCGCGGCAGGCTTCAGCGGCACCACCTTGGCGCCGTTGGTGGCAGGCTGCGGCTGCGCCGCCGCATCCGTGCGGAAGAATCCGACCAGATCGGCCAGTTGCCGCGCCTGGCCTTCCAGGGTCTGCGCCGCCGCCGTCGTCTCTTCCACCAGCGCGCCGTTGCGCTGGGTGATCTCGTCCATGCCGGCAACAGCCGTGTTGATCTGCTCCAGGCCGGTCGCCTGCTCTTTGCTGGCGGCGGCGATCTCGGCCACGATGTCGCTGACCTTCTTGATCGCGGCGACGATGTCGGTCAGCGAGGCGCCGGTCTGGTTGACCAAAGCCGCGCCGGTCTTCACCTGGGCGTTCGACTCGGTGATCAGCGCTTTGATGTCCTTACTGGCATTGGCGCTGCGCTGGGCGAGCGCCCGCACTTCCTGGGCGACAACAGCGAAACCCTTGCCGGCTTCGCCGGCGCGGGCGGCTTCCACGCTCGCGTTCAGCGCCAGCAGATTGGTCTGGAAGGCAATTTCGTCGATCAGGCCGACGATGTCGCTGATCTTCTGCGCGCTGGTTTCGATCTGCGTCACGGCCGAGACGGCATCGGCCACAACGCTGCCGCCCTTTTCGGCGGTATCGCGCGCCGCAACCGCCAGCTGGTTGGCGGCCTGGGCATTGTCGGCATTCTGCTTCACCGTCGTGGTGATCTCGTGCATCGAGGCGGCCGTCTCCTCGATTGAAGCGGCTTGGCTTTCCGTGCGCTGCGCAAGATCCTGCGAACCGGAGGAAATCTCGGTCGAGGCGGTCTTCACCGCTTCGGCGCTCTGGGCCAGGCGGCCGGCGAAATCGCGCAGCTTCTCGCCCATCTGGTTGATATCGGCAGCCAGCGCGCCGAACCGGCCGCGGAAACCATCCTTGATGCGGCGGCGCAGATCACCGCCAGCCATCGCGCCGGTCACGTCCTGCACGGCGGCAAACACATCCTCGGTGCGGGCCAGCAGGGTGTTCACCGACTCGCCCACACGCTGCATCACGCCCGTCAGCTCGGCGGTGTTGACTCGCTGGGCCAGATCGCCGTCGGCGGCGGCGGCCACCACCTGGCCGATGGCCTGTTCGAAACGCTGCTCGGCTGCGGTCTGCTGGGCGGCGAAGCGCTCGCGCTGTGCAGCCGCCTCGGTTTCCAGTTTCTCGCGTTCGGCCATGCTGGCCTTCATCTCGGCCAGGCTCTGCGCACTGCGGGCGAACAGGTTCTCCAGCACCAGGCAGAGCCAGATCAGCACGGCGCATTCCGCCACCACGATCACAGCATGTACCACGACGCGGCCGAAATCGCTGCCATCGGGGAAGATCGCATAAGGCAGGATGAAATTGAGCGACAGGTGATGCAGCGCGGTCAGTGTTGCGGCGGTGAGGATGGCACGCCAGTCGCAATAGGCCGCCAGCACCGCGAAGATCGCGAAGTAATACATATGCATATCGATCTGCCACGGGCCGCTTGCTGCAAAGACCAGCAGCGAGGCCATGCCGACGAAGGCCGCCGCCACCACCTGGCGCGTCGCCGTGCCGGTGGGATCGGTGCGGCAGAACCAGGTAGCGATCAGCGCGATCAGCGCGGCGCCAATGGTGCTGACCAAAAGATTGGTGCCGTTCAGCCAGGCCACGGCGGCAATCAGCGGCAGGTGCAGCCACAGCCAGACGATGAAAACCGAACTGGCGCGGCGGCGCAGCTCCTCAAGGGAAGCAAGTTGAAGCATGGCGGCGAGCATGACGTTTCCTTTTTGTGTGAACTCTTGGGCTGCCCGGGCTCAGCCGCGGATTGTCTTGGTCGAGAAACCGAGGCATCCGGCCAGGATGCCGTCGCCGGCCAGCACCAGATGCGCGCCGGCGGCATAAAGCTGGGCCGCCGCATCCGGATCGCGGCTGGCGACCAGCCACAGATTGGCCCAGGCGCCCTGGCCCAGCGGACGGGCATCGGCCCGATCCAGCAGCGCGGCTGCCTGTGGCAGGGTCGTCGCGGCCCCGGGCAGCAGCACGATCAGCCTGGCGGCCTGCGCCGCATCGGCATTGCGTGCACCCTGCGGCAGCGTGAGTGCCAGCAGGGGCAGGATCGCGATCACGGCAATGCCGAGCATGGCGGCAAGGTTGCGGCGGCGGGCTGAAGCGGGGCCGGGTGTCATGATTACAGTGAGGCAGGATGGCGGGGCGGGATAAAGTTTCAATTCGGTAATCTTACGCCACGGCAACGATGCAGGATCATGGCCGTCGGCAAAAACAAGGCCTGTGGCCGGAAAGTCGCAAAACCGCTATGATTCGGCGAAGAATCGTACGTGTTCTCCCGCATAGCGGGGCATAATAACAGACAGGATCGTCATGCCGCCATTTGCCGTTACGCCGCTTTACGCCGCCCTCTGCGCCATCCTGCTGATCGCGCTCTCGCTGCGCGTCGCGCGGCTGCGCGGAAGCCTGAAGGTCGCCCTGGGCGATGGCGGCGAGCGTGCCCTGCAGAAGGCGATCCGCGTGCAGGGTAATTTCATCGAATATGTGCCGATGGCGCTGCTGCTGCTGTTCCTGCTGGAACTGAGCCGTCAGGCGCCGCTCTGGGCCCTGCATGCGCTGGGGGCCGGCCTGCTGCTCGGCCGCATCCTGCATGCGATCGGCCTGTCCAGTTCCGCCGGGCTGTCGTTTGGGCGTTTCGTCGGCACGATACTAACCTTCAGCATGATCATGATCACGGCGATCTGGCTGCTGATCCTGGCGGTCAATGCCATGTAAGCTGGCACAAAGCCCGCGTCAGTCGGGCGGCACAGAGAGGGGGAGGACGCGATGGACTACGATTACATCGTGATCGGCGGTGGTTCGGCGGGCTGTGTGCTGGCCCGACGCCTGAGCGACGATGGCGTGACGAAAGTCTGCCTGATCGAAGCCGGCCCCAAGGACGACCATATCCTCTGCCGCGTGCCGCTGGGCGCCGCCGCCTTCATGCCGGTGAAATGGCGCAACTGGGGTTTCGACACCGAGCCGCAGCCCGGCCTGTCCGGCCGGCGCGGTTATCAGCCACGCGGACGCATGCTGGGCGGGTCGTCCGGCATCAACGCGATGATCTATACCCGCGGCCATGCCTCGGATTACGACGACTGGGCGCGGCTGCATGGCGCGGATGGCTGGTCGTTTTCCGATGTGCTGCCCTATTTCAAACGCGCCGAAGCCAATGCGCGCGTCGGCGCCGACGATCCCCTGCATGGCGGCGAGGGCCCGCTGCAGGTCAGCGACCTGGTCTCGCCGCATCCGATCAACGAAACCTTCCTGTCTGCCTGCGACACCCTGCAGCTGCCGCGCAACAGCGATTTCAACGGGCCGTCCCAGGATGGCGTCGGCTATTACCAGGTGACGCAGAAAAACGGCGAGCGCTGGTCGGCCGCGCGGGCCTATCTGCCGCCGGATGTACGAAACCGTCACAACCTGCATGTCGAAACCGACACGCGTGTGCTGCGCATCCTGTTCACCGGGCGCCGCGCTGCCGGCGTCGCCTGCCGGCAGAAGGGCCGCGAGATCGCGCTACGCGCCAGGGCTGGCGTGGTGCTGGCGGCCGGGACCTTCCAGTCGCCGCAGCTGCTGATGCTCTCGGGCATCGGCCCGGGCGAGGAACTGGCGCGCCATGGCCTGCCGGTGCTGCACGATCTGCTCGGCGTGGGGCAGAACCTGCAGGACCATGTGGATTTCATCCTGCTCTACAAGACCGACGATCCCACCCTGCCCGGCGTGTCGTTGCGTGGCGCCGCGCATCTGCTGCGCGAGATCGGGCGCTGGCGCCGCGAGCGACGCGGCATGCTCACCACCAACTTTGCCGAGTCCGGCGCCTTCCTGCGCTCCGATCCGTCGCAGCCGCGCCCCGACCTGCAGATGCATTTCGTCAATGCGCTGGTCGACGACCATGCGCGCAAGACCCATCTGGGCCATGGCTACAGCCTGCATACCTGCGTGCTGCGGCCGAAAAGCCGCGGCAGCGTTGGCCTGAAGGGTGCCGATCCGCTGCTGCCGCCGAAGATCGATCCGCAATTCTTCAGTCATCCCGACGATATCGATCTGCTGCTCAAGGGCGTGAAGCTGGCCCGCCGCATCATGGATGCCGCGCCGTTCCAGGCGCTGAATCCGCGCGAGATGTACACGGCAGGGATCGCTGACGATGCCGGGCTTCTGGAGCAAATCCGGCGCCGTGCCGACACGATCTATCATCCGGTCGGTACCTGCCGCATGGGTGCGGCCGACGACGTGCAGGCCGTGGTCGACCCGCAGCTTCGCCTGCGCGGCATGGAGGGTCTGTGGGTGGCCGATGCCTCGGTGATGCCAAGCCTGATCGGCGGCAACACCAACGCCCCCACCATTATGATTGCCGAGAAGGCCGCCGACCTGATCCGGGCTGCCTGAAAGCGTCAGCCGTCGCGCAGCACGTCTTTCAGCACGGCATCCACGGCGGCCAGCAGATCGTCTCGGCGCACCGGCTTTTGCAGCACGCGGTCGGCGCCCAGACGTTCGGCCATGTCGAGCAGGTCGCCGGCCTTGATCCAGCCGCCACCGGACACCGCGATCACCGGCAGGGCCGGCCAGCGCTGCTTCACCTGGCGCAGCACCTCGATGCCGTCGCGCTGGGGCATCAGGATGTCGGTCAGCACGATGTCGAAGGATTCCTGTTCGATCAGGGCCAGGCCCTGTTCGCCGTCTTTGGCCGTGACGACCTCATGGCCATGGGCGGTCAGATGGGCCTGAAGGATGCGGCCGAATTCGGCATTGTCGTCGACCACCAGAATACGCGGCATGCTGTTTATCCAGGTATCGGCTCGCTATGGCCGGGAAATTTGTATTGTCTTTGCCCGGGCTTTTTACCATTCTAACGAGGAATTCAGATTGGAAAACCTCTATTTGAGATAGAATTATTTTGTAATATCAACGATCTGCGGCAACCGGCATGACCGACGATCTTCTCCAAGCCGTCGTGGACACCGCCATAGATGGCCTGATTCTGATCGAGGCCGATGGTCGCGTCGCCCTCTTCAATGCCGCCTGCGAGAAACTGTTCGGCTACACACCCGACGAGGTGCTGGGGCGCAACGTCTCAATGCTGATGCCCGAGCCGGATCGCACGGCCCATGATGGCTATATCCGTCGTTACCGCGAAACCGGCGAGAAACGTATCATCGGCATCGGCCGCGAGGTGCTGGGCCGTCGCAAGGACGGCACGGTGTTTCCCTTCGAGCTGGCTGTTGGCGAATATCATCGCGACGGCCGCCGGATGTTCGTGGGCGTGATCCACGACCTCAGCAAATACCGGCGCAGCGAGGAGCGCTTCAAGCAGGTGGTGGAAACCGCCATCGACGGCCTGATCCTGATCGATGCGGGCGGCATCGTGAAACTGTACAACCCGGCCTGCGAGAAGCTGTTCGGTTATGCCGCGTCCGAGGTGCTGGGCAACAACGTGTCGATGCTGATGCCCGAACCCGACCGTTCGGCGCATGACGGTTATCTGCGCCACCACCTTCAAACAGGCGAGAAGCGCATCATCGGCATCGGCCGCGAGGTACTGGGTCGGCGCAAGGACGGCAAGGTGTTTCCCTTCGAACTGGCGGTCGGTTCGTTCGAAGAAGATGGCGCGCCGATGTTCGTTGGTGTGATCCACGATCTCAGCAACTACCGTCGCAGCGAGGAACGCCGACGCGAAAGCGAGGCGCGTATCCGCTTGCTGGTCGACTCGATCACCGACTACGCCATTTTCATGATGGATGCCGAGGGCAAAGTGCTGACCTGGAATGCCGGGGCGCAGAACCTGACCGGCTACACGCCGGATGAAGCCATCGGCAAGACGCGCGACCAGTATTACATCGACAGCGACCTGACCGTTGATGCGCCCAGCCAAGCCCTGCGCATCGCGGCCGAGAAGGGACGCTACGTCAACGAGGAATGGCGCCGGCGCAAGGATGGCAGCCGTTTCTGGGCCAGCCTGGTGATCACCGCCTTGCGTGATACCGATGGCAACCTGACTGGCTTCGTGAACATCACGCGCGACATGACCGAGCGGCGGCAGGCGGAAGATCTGCGCGACCAGTTGCGACAGGCGCAGAAGATGGAGGCGCTGGGCCAGCTCACCGGCGGCATCGCCCACGACTTCAACAATCTGCTGGCCGTGATCGTTGGCAATCTGGAATTGCTGGGCGACCGGGTGAATGACGGTGAAAGCACGCGGCTGATCGAGCAGGCCTTGCGCAATGCCGGCCGTGGCGCCGACCTGACGCAGCGGTTGTTGGCCTTTGGTCGCCGCCAGAAACTCAACCCCGCGCGCATCGACATCAACGAACAGCTTCATGGCATGCACGACATGCTGCAGCGAACGCTGGGAGGCAGCATATCCTTTGAACTGGATCTGGCGCCGGACCTGCCCGTTGTCGAAGCCGATGTCAGTGAACTCGAGAATGCCATTCTGAATATCGCGCTGAACGCGCGCGATGCCATGCAGGGTAGTGGCCGTCTCACCATCCGCACGGCCTGGAGCCATCTGAATGAGCCGCGCGTCATGGCCACGCGCACGGCGCCGTCCGGCAGTTATGCCATGATCAGCCTGCGCGATACCGGTTGCGGCATGTCACCAGACATCCTGGCGCGCGTCTTCGAACCATTTTTCACAACGAAGGAAATCGGCAAGGGCAGCGGGCTCGGCCTGTCGATGGTCTACGGTTTCATCGCGCAATCGGGCGGTTATGTCGAAATCAACAGTCAACCTGGCGAGGGCACCGAGTTCCGGTTGTTCCTGCCGGCACTGGACGATCAGGCGATGCCGCGCCGACCCGAACATGAAGCCGGTCGCCGCCTGGTCCTCTGCGTCGACGACAATGCCGATGTGCGCGCCACCATGTCGGCCCTGCTCGGCAGTCTGGGTTTTGCCGTGCTGCCTGCCGCCACGGCCGCCGATGCCCTGGCCGAGATGCGGCGTGGCCTGCCGATCGACCTGGTGCTCACCGACATCCAGATGCCCGGCGGCATGGATGGCATCGCGCTGGCCGACCGTATCCTGGCAAAGAAACCGGATATGCCGATCCTGTTCATGTCTGGTTCATCGGGCGAGGATCGGCTGCAGCAGATAAGCCACTCTTCGACATTGCGCATCCTGCGCAAGCCGGTGCGCAAGACGGAACTGGCTGAAGCGATCAAGGCCCTGCTGGGCGAGTGACTAGGAATTACGCTGCCACGCGGCCGCGGTATTTAAACGTCAGCGTCAGCAGATTCGCGATCTGGTACATGTATAGGATATCGGCTTCGCTCCACTCGCGCGGGCGGTCCTGTTCCGCCGAAACGATGGCGACCGGCAGCCCGTCCGGATCGGGCACCATGATGTCGATCAGGGCGCGGATGCCACTGGTGCGGGCATACGGCGCGGCGAGGTTGCGGGTGGCCGGATGCTGGGCGTAATCGGGGATCACCAGCAGGCGATCCTGGCAGATCATGTCGAAATACAGCGGCACGCTGGTCGCCGTCAGAATCATGCCGGCGGGAAATTCGGTCTCGCGGCGATCCAGCAGGCATTGGCAGTGGATGGCGTCGCCGGCGAGATTGAACAGCCACACGCTTGCCCGCGTGCAGCCGAGCTGGGCGGTGATGTCCTGACAGATCGCCTCGTAGATCGGTTCCAGGCCCTGGGCACCGCCATTGGTGGCGCGTATCGCAGCGTTGGTTCGGTCCATGCTCTCCACTCGACACCGCAATCGGTTCGGCCAAGCCTGCCGCACCAGCGTAACGAGAGTATTAAAGACCATGCAGAGGAAATAGGTAGTGGCGCTGCCAGCCTGCCATAAAAAAAGCCGCCCGGTATGCCTGGGGGGGAGGCGGTGCCGGGCGGCTCTGGAGACAGGCTCGTGAAAGCCGTCTGCTGCTAGACCCGTATATAAGCCGGGAAAAGGGGCGGAATTAGGGCATCCGTCACGGCTTTCGCAGAACTGTAACAATTGTAAACGACTGAGTTGTTTGACTTTTTTTTAGAGCCTCCGGTAGAGTCCGCCGCCATGAGCGATCAGCCCGCGTTGCTGCGTCTCGGTCTCGCCGCGGGCAGCCTCGCCCCGGCGCGCCGCGCCCCACTATTGCAGGGCCTGTCCACGCGCCGCCGCCAGACCAACCTGACCCTCTGCGATACCGACAATCGCCGTTTCGCCGCCGCCGGCTGGCTCTGCCTGGCCGGGAGCCATGCCGGGGAGCACGACCTGTTGCCGGTGGCCGGCCTGGCCCTGGTCGATCCGCCTGCCCTGGATGCCGACCTTGCCCTGGAAGGTCTGGCTGTATTGCGCCGTACCGCGCAGGCCGGCAGCCTTGAACGCGAAGGACACCAAGTCAGCATCGAAATCGCCAAACTGACGCTGCGTTGCGATGAGCGCAGTGCTGAAGCCGGCGAGATTCTTTTGCAGGGGCCGGCCGGCGCGCTGCCGATCCTGCACAGGCTCGCCGCCGAATTCTGCGCCGACCTGCCGGTGCGCTGGAATGGCTCGGCGCCTCTGGTGCATCTGGCGGCCACGCTCGGCCTGATCGAGCCGCAGCCGCAGCGTGCCGGCACGATCCCCTTCGAACTGGCCGACGATCACGATGCGGCCTCGGCCTTCGTTGCCATCCTGCGGCACTGCCTGCTGCAATTCGATGCCAACCTGCTGCCGGTGCTGCGCGACTTCGATGCCGAAGGCGTGCACCAGATGCGGGTGGCCTTACGCCGGATGCGCTCGGCCTTCGGACTCTTCGCGCCGATGCTGCGCGAGGCGGTCATGCTGCCGCTGGTGGAGGAACTACGTTGGCTCAACGGCCCGCTCGGGCGCAAGCGCGACCTCGATGTTTTCCTGGCCGAGACGCTGGCGCCGCTACGCCGTGAGCTCGACGACGTGAAAGCGATGCAGCATCTGGGCATCATCCTGGAAGACCATCGCGCCGCCGCTCAGGTGGCGCTGGCCTCGGCGCTGCAATCGCCGCGTCTGGCCGCCCTGCGGCTGGGCTTCGCGCGGCTGGCCGACCGGGTGATGGACGGCAGCGCACTGGTCGATGCGGATTTGGCCGCCCAGCCGGCCGAGCGTTTCGCCGCACAGATGTTGCGCAAGCGGCGCAAGAAGGTGAAGGCATTGGGCGCGCAGCATGCCGAATTGCCGATCGAAAGCCTGCACGAGCTGCGCATCCGCGCCAAGAAACTGCGTTATGCCGCCGAATTCTTCCGGCCGCTGTTCAGCAGGAAGGATACGCGGCGTTTCATCGCCGCCCTCAGCCGCCTGCAGGATTGCCTGGGCGCGTTGAACGATGCCGATGTGGGCGGCCGGCTGGTGCGCGACCTGTTGCCCGATGCCGGCCATGGCACGGCGACTGCGGCGATCACCGCGTGGTTCGCCGGCCGCCAGCAGCTGCAGCTCGCGCAGCTTGGCGATGCCTGGGAGGATTTCGCCGCGATCCGTCCGTTCTGGAAGGATGCGCTGAAGGACTGAGTGTTCAGTCGATCAGCCTGCCGCTGGCATCGAAAAACGGATAGGGGCCGTCGTAATCGCCGATGAAGGCGGTGTGGCTGATCAGCCGGCCGCCATTCCACCAATGCAGCATGAAGCCCGGCGGTTCCATGCGGAAACAGCTCGGCGCCTCCGGGTCTATGTCCAGCGCCACCTGATGTGCCGGGCTGGGACAGGTCAGCGCCGGTCGGCCGCCCACATCGGCGCGGATGGTGCGATGCAGGTGGCCACACAGGATCAGCTCGACCTGGGGGTGCCGCGCCATGATGGCTGCGAATTCCTCGCGACCCTTCAGGCCGATCTTGTCCATATGGCCGATGCCGGTTTCGAATGGCGGATGATGCATGATCACCAGGGTCGGCGCATCGGGCTTCTGGCCCAGCGTATTGTCCAGCCAATTCAAACGCTCGGCGCATAATTCGCCGCCGCCCTGGCCGGGGATCAGGGTATCCAGTCCCACGATGCGCAGTGGATACTCGTCGTCGATGGTGAATTGCAGGAAGCTGTCGCGCTGCTTCGGCAGATAGCCGCCATGGGCAAAAGCGTCGCGCATGGCGTTGCGCTCATCGTGGTTGCCCGGCACGGCGATGATGCGCTGCTGGATCGGTGCCAGGATGGATTTCAGGTGGTCGTATTCCTCCGGCCGGCCGAGGTCGACCAGATCGCCGGTCAGCAGGATCAGGTCGGGCTGCGGCTTCAGCGCCAGCAGCTCCTGCACGCAACGCTCCAGCATCGCCGCGGTATCCACCTTCTTGTAGGCCAGCTTGCCGGGCAGCTTGATATGCGTGTCGGTGATCTGGGCGATCAGCATGAAATGACAATCCCTTCCTTTTCTCGTCATCCCCGCGAAAGCGGGGATCCCATTTGTTGATACTGAAAAAATGGGACCCCGGGTCAAGCCCGGGGTGACGAACAACCTTAATCACAGAACCAGCAGGCCGCGCGGGTCAATGGCCAGCCGCACGGTTTCGCCGTGGCTGAAGTCGCGACGCGCGGTGCTTTCGATCACCAGCGGCTGTGCCTCGCCGACTTCGACGAACAACCGCGTGCGGTCGCCCAGGAAAAAGGCGGCGGCCACAATGCCCTGCAAGCCAGTCTGCTCGTGGCTTTCGGCAATGCGGATGTCTTCCGGGCGGAACAGGATTTCGGTGGCATGCTGCGGCGCCTCGGCCCAGGGCAGGTCGCCAGCCCGGCAGGTGAACATGCCATTGCGTGCCGCGCCGGTCAGGCGGTTCATGGTGCCGATGAATTCGGCCACGAAACGCGTGCTCGGCCGCTGATAGATTTCGCGTGGCTTGCCGATCTGCGCCACGCGGCCATGCTCCATCACCACGATGCGGTCGCCCAGCGCCATCGCCTCGGCCTGGTCATGCGTCACATAGATCGCGGTGATCTGCAGGCTGCGCAGCAGCGTGTCGATCTCCAGCCGCAATGTATCGCGCAGCTTGGCGTCCAGCGCGGTGAGTGGTTCGTCCAGCAGCAGGGCGCGCGGCCGCACCGCGATGGCGCGCGCCAGGGCCACACGCTGGCGCTGGCCGCCCGACAGCTGGTCGATGCGGCGGTCGGCCAGTTTCTCGATCCGCATCATGCCCAGCATCTCGGCCACGCGGGCCTTGATCTGGGCCGCCGGTGTTTTGCGGATCTTCAGGCCGTAACCGATATTCTCGGCAACCGTCATATTGGGGAACAGGGCATAGGACTGGAACACCATGCCCACATTGCGCTGCTCGATCGGCAGGCGCGTCACGTCCTCGCCGTCGAACAGCACTTTGCCACCGCCATCGGGTTCTTCCAGTCCGGCGATGATGCGCAGGGTGGTGGTCTTGCCGCAGCCCGAGGGGCCGAGGAACACGACGGTTTCGCCTGCATTGATTGCGAGGTCCAGCGGCTCCAGCGCCCTGGTGCCGTCGGGGAAGGTCTTGGCGCAGTTGGTAAGCGCGATGGCGAGCGGCTGTGTCGTGTTGGTCATTCGGATTCCTCCGCCACGAATTTCGGCGCACGCGGCTTGGCGAAATGCTGCATCGCCAGCAGCAGCGGCATGATCATCAGGAAAAACACCAGGGTATAGGCGCTGCCGATTTCAAGGCGCAGGCTTGCATAGGCATCGGCCAGGCCGACAGGCAGCGTCTTGGTCAGCGGTGTGTGCAGCAGCCAGGTCATGTTGAACTCGCCCATGGAGAGCGTCACCACCATCAGCGATCCGGCCAGGATGCCGGCGCGGCAATTGGGCAGCACGATATGGGTGAAGCGCTGCCAGAAGCCGGCGCCCAGCGAGGCGGCGCCCTCTTCCAGGGTTTTCAGGTCGATGGCCATCAGCACGGCCAGCACGCTGCGCACCATGAAAGGCAGGGTGAACAGCACATGGCCCACCAGGATGAAGCCCCAGGAGGTGCGGAAGCCCGACAATGCGCCATAGGTGACGATCAGCGCCAATGCCGTGGCCAGGCCCGGCACGGCCACCGGCATCACCAGCAGTTCCTCGATGGCCCGCGTCAGCGCGCTCTGGCGCTTGGCCAGCACATAGGCGGTCGGCACACCCAGCACCAGCGTCACGGCCAGGCAGGCAATCGAGAGTCCGATGGAGAGGAAGATGGTATCGCGATAGCCGTTCCACACCTCGAACACCCAGCGCAGCGTCAGCCCGCTTTCGATGCCGATGAAGTAGTTCACCGTCAGACCGGCCATGATCGACAGCACCACCGGCACGATCAGGAAAGCGCAGACCAGCAAAGTAAAACCGAGCTGCAGCAGGAAAAGGCCGCGATGTTTCATGTCGCGCCCCCTCTCAGCCTGCCGCCGCGACGGTGCCGCCGGCTGCCGTGCGTGCCACGGCCAGCACGATCCAGGTGGCGGCACCCAGCACGAAGCTTAAGGCGGCCGCCATGGCGATATTGGCCGAGAGTGTGAACTCGGTATAGATCACCATCGGCAGCACATTGATGCGGGCGGCGAGCGTGAAGGCCGTGCCGAAAGCGCCGACGGCAGTGGCGAAGCAGATCGCGCCGGCCGAGATGAAGGCCGGCTTCAGGCCGGGAATGATCACGTCCAGCATCACGCGCCATGGCGAGGCACCGAGCGACCGCGCGGCTTCCTCCAGCTTGGGGTCGAGCTTTTCGGCGGCCGCCATCACGGTGAGGATGGTGCGCGGGATCGAGAAATAGACATAGCCCATGAACAGGCCGGTCAGCGAATAGGCGAAGACCAGCTTCTCGCCGGTGAGGAATTCGGTGATCTGGCCGATCAGGCCCTGGCGGCCGGCCAGCATGATCACCATGAAGCCGATCACGACGCCGGGGAAGGCCAGCGGAAAGGTAAGCATCGCCACCAGCGCGCCGTTGCCGGGAAATTTGTGGCGCTGCAGGAACACGCCGGAGATGCCGCTGATCGCCAGGGTGGCGAAGGTGGTGGCGGCGGCGATGCCCAGCGTGGCGATCAGGCTATTAAGGTAATTTGCATCGGTCAGGATCGCGGCATAGGCGGCCCAGCCGGTCTTGCCGCTGCCGCCGATGAAAAACAGCCGCACCATCGGCAGCAGGAAAAAGGCGCCGAAAAAGATGCCAGCCGGCAGCAGCAGGAAAATCAGGAGTTGGGTGTCTCGGCGCATCGTGCCTCTAACGGGTAAAGGCGGGACGATCCGATGATCGCCCCGCCATACCTAAAACTACGCGTAGTTCAGTTCACTTCGTTCTTGTAGCGCTCGACGATCTTGGCCTGTGCGGCGGCCAGCTTCTTCAGGTCCACCGCCTTGGCGCGGGCATATTCCGCCTCGGGCAGGAACTTGGCCTTGGCCTCATTCGAGAGACGGTCGGCGAAGACCGGACGCAGATAGGCATTGCCCCACATCGCCTGGCTGTCGTCGGAGAGCACGAAATCCAGCACCTTCTTGCCGTTATCCGGGTTCGGGCCCTTGTTGACCAGGCCCATCACATACGGGAAGACCAGCGTGCCTTCCTTCGGGATCACGAACTGCACCGGCGCCTTGTCGGTATGCTGGCCGCGATAGGCGTTGAAGTCGTAATCGAACAGGATCGGAATCTCGCCCGAGATCACGCGGGCGTAAGACGTCTGCTTCGGCACGATCGGCTGGTTCTTGGCCAGGTCCTTGAAGTACTTGATCGCCGGATCGAGGTTGTCGTACGTGCCGCCCAGCGCGAGGTTCACGGCCATCACGCCCAGCTGGCCCACGGCGGCCGAGGTCGGATCGAGATAACCGACCAGGCCCTTGTATTCGGGCTTGAGCAGGTCGGCCCAGCTCTGCGGCACCGGCTTGTTGCCGAGCGCGGCCTTGTTGACGAACAGGCCCAGGGTGCCGGAGTGGATGGTGAACCAGTAGCCGTCCTTGTCCTTCAGGTCGGCCGGGATCTTGTCCCAGTTCTTCGGCTTGTAGGGGGTCAGCACGCCGGCATCCTTGGCCGGATCGGCGGCGATACCGCCCAGATAGGTCACGTCGGCCACCGGGTTGGCCTTCTCGGCGATCAGGGCGGCGATGGCCTGACCGGAATTCTTGTTGTCGGGCGGCACGCTGATGCCGAGCTTGGACTGGATCGCCCGGAGCTGCGAACCCCAGTCGGCCCATTCCGGCGGGCAGTTGTAGCAGATTGCCCGCTGCTGGGCGTTGGCGTCCATGACACTGCCAAGCGCGGCAATGCCCAATGCGGTTGCGAAAGCGAGACGTTTCAACATGGGGTCAACCCCTCCTGCCGTTATGGTTTACTGCTGCGGTGGAAACGGTGTCGTCGGACCAGACGACAAGGCGCACGCCGGCATCGCGCAGCTGCGCGGCGATGGCGGGCGGCACCGGGCGGTCGGTGAAAACCACGCTCGCCTCGGTGATCCGGCCGCCGCGCATGGTGGCGCCGCGGCCGAATTTGGAATGGTCCAGCACCAGGAAACGCTGGCGGCAATGGCGCGCGAGTTCGCTGCGCATGGTGATCTCGTCGGCGCTGAAATCCAGCAGGGTGCCGTCTTCCGCCACGCCGCCCACGCCATAGATGCCGATATCCACGGCGAAGCGGCTGAAGAAGCCATGCGCCTCGCCGGCCACCACGTCGCGATCCAGGTTGCGCAGCCGGCCGCCGGCCACGGTGATCTCGCAGGAGGGATTGCGGCTCAGCGCCAGGGCGGCGTTCAGGTTGTTGGTCATCACGCGCAGGCCGGGATGATCGGTCAGCGCCAGCGCGCATTGCTCGGGCGTGGTGCCGATGCCGAAGAACAGCGAGGCGCCCTCGGGCACCGCGCGCGCCACCAGCTGCGCGATGCGGCGCTTGGCCTCGATGTTCAGCACCTGGCGTGCGGGATAGGCCAGGTTCTCGCCCTCGGGCGGCAGTTCGACGCCGCCATGCTTCCGGCGCAGCAGGCCGCGGTCGCAGAGCAGGTTCACGTCGCGGCGGATGGTCTGGGGGGTAACGCCGAACTGGATCGCCAGGGCGTCGATGGCCTGGAAGCCCTCGCTGCGGACAAGCTCAACAATGGCGCGTGCGCGGTCTTCCGCCAGCATCCCGGTCCCCGAAGTCGTTTCCTGTCCCAATCGGCGCATCATGTTCGTATGAACATTGCGGGCCGTTCTTTTCGTTCAGATGACTTTCACATGAAAGTTTCGTGACGTCAAACGAACAGCATAGATATGTATGCTGACTAAAACTGTCTTATGAATATCAATGATTTAATTCGGGCGGCGCAGGGCCAGGCCCATGCAGACCGCCCAGCCGATCACGGTCCAGCCCACCGCCAGGTTGGCCAGGAAGATCTTCTGCCGCCAGGGATGGGCCCGCCGCCAGGCCAGCAGGCTGGGCAGGAAATAAACGCTGGCCAGCAGCAGCAGGCCGACAAGGGTGGGGAATCCGGCGCCCATGATGGGATGGCAGAGTAGCGACCGGCTGCGACCCTGCCTACAGTCCGGCCCGTCTCAAAACCGGGTCAAACCATTGGCGGCAGGGCGGATTTGGCTATAGTCCGGGGCATTCGTTTTTCGCGTCAGGCAGGGGATCGCGTCATGTCGCTGCGCAACAAGCTCGTCACCGTATTCGGCGGCTCCGGCTTCGTCGGCCGCTATATCGTGCAGAAGCTGGCCCAGCAGGGTGCCCGCGTGCGGGTCGCCATCCGCCGCCCCGACGAGGGCCTGTTCCTCAAGCCCATGGGTGGCGTCGGCCAGATCGACATCGTGCAGGCCAATATCCGCATGCCCATGTCGGTGCAGCAGGCCGTCAAGGGCGCCGATATCGTGATCAACTGCGTCGGCATCCTCTACCAGAGCGGTGCGCAGAAATTCGCCGCCGTGCAGGCGCGCGGCGCCGAGGTGATCGCGCTGTGCGCCAAGGAAGCCGGCGTGCAGCAGATGCTGCATATCTCGGCCATCGGCGCCGATGCCGAAAGCGGCTCGGCCTATGCGCGCAGCAAGGCCCAGGGCGAGGCCGGCATCCGCCGCCACATGCCGCAGGCGATCATCCTGCGCCCCAGCATCGTGTTCGGCCCGGAAGACGATTTCTTCAACCGTTTCGCGGCGCTGGCCAGCATTGCGCCGGCCCTGCCGCTGGTCGATGGCGGCCACACGAAGATGCAGCCGGTCTATGTGGGCGACGTGGCCGAGGCTGCGGTCCGCGCGCTGTCCAATTCGGCCGCCGCCGGCCAGACCTTCGAGCTGGGCGGGCCCAAGGTCTACAGCTTCAGGGAGCTGCTGGAACTCACGCTGGCCGCGATCCACAAGAAGCGCCTGCTGCTGCCCGTGCCCGGCGCACTGCTGAAACCCGCCGCTTTCTTCATGGAGCTACAGCCGCTTTTCGCGCCGCCAATCACGCGTGATCAGATCGAACTGCTGAAAGCCGATAACGTGGTGGCGGCGAATGCCAAGGGTCTGAAGGATCTGGGCATCGATCTGCCGGTGCCGGTGGAAGGCACCATCGACACTTATCTGTTCCGTTTCCGCCGTGGCGGCGGAAAGTTCGAACCGCGCTTCAGCTGATCGCCGCGCTGAAACTCAACAGACGGAACGGGCCGGGTGTCATGCACCCGGCCTTTTTCATGTCTGATATATATGGTCACTGACCCTGGCCGAGTGAAAAGCCTGGCACGCCATCGAAGGTGTAGAGCTGCTCGGTCTTGATGAAATCGAGACCCTGCTGCGTCAGATGACGCAGAAGCTCCACCACCATGGCCCTGTTGAACTGCTTGCCTTCCCTGGCCATGAAGCGGCAGCGCCAGTGATCCGTGCAGAAGGTTTCCGGCAGCCCACCCGGCCAGACTTTGATGCCGCGATTGGTGATCATCGTGAGTTCGAACAACCCGTTCTCGACGGTCTTCAATGCGTCAGCCAGCTCCGCGACCGGTGCATCGGCATGGATGAAGACATCGATCCCAATCAGTTCTTTCAGGGCTTTTTTGCGCTTCTGCGCCGGCCAGACGGTCACGGCCTGCGCATGGGTCGCATAGGATGCCGGCGTCAGGACTTTCGGCGTTTGGCCGAGCCGGGCAATCACCGCCTCGGCGAAGGCGGCGGTGCCGACCTTCTGCGCGGAATGGCCTGGCCGGAAGATGTCTGCCGTGTGGATGCCGGCTTCGATGGTCGCCAGCCAGGCATTGTGCACCTTCTCCGCAACCTTGTGCTGGCCGATATGGAGCAGCATCATCACGCCCGCCAGCAGAAGGCCCGAGGGATTGGCGATATCCTGCCCCGCGATGTCGGGCGCCGAGCCGTGGATCGCCTCGAACATCGCGCAATGCTCGCCGATATTGGCCGATGGTGCGAGGCCGACCGAGCCCGTGATCTGCGCCGCCACATCGCTCAGGATGTCGCCATACAGGTTCGGCATTACGATCACATCGAAGGCATGCGGCGTGTCAGCCAAACGCGCCGCGCCGATATCCACGATCATGTGATCGCTGGCGATATCGGGATAATCGGCGGCGATCTCGTCGAACACCCGATGGAACAGGCCGTCGGTCAGCTTCATGATGTTGTCCTTGGTGAAGCAGGTGACCTTCTTGCGGCCATGCGCCCGAGCATAGTCGAAGGCATAACGCACGAT
The DNA here is from genome assembly GCF_046297595.1 of Ferrovibrio sp. Lineage (GTDB taxonomy): Bacteria > Pseudomonadota > Alphaproteobacteria > Ferrovibrionales > Ferrovibrionaceae > Ferrovibrio. The sequence continues at coordinate 61,741 of NZ_JBKBHT010000002.1, read as the reverse complement.
CCGCTCGCAGCCCGGCCGCGAGATCAGCTTCAGGCACTGATAGACCTCGTCGGTCTGCCGATGCTCGATGCCGGCATAGAGGTCTTCCTCGTTCTCGCGCACGATCACCACGTCCATGTCCGGATGCCGCGTGGCAATCGCCGGAGCATGAGCGACGCAGGGCCGCACATTCGCCAGCAAGCCGAGGGCCTTGCGCACCGTCACGTTCAGGCTCTTGTAGCCACCGCCCTGCGGCGTGGTGACTGGGCCTTTGTAGAAGATGCGGGTGCGCCGCAGGCTGTCCCATGCGTTCGCCGGAATGCCCGAGGTCTCGCCGGCCAGATACACCGCCTTGCCGATTTCGATCGGCTCCAGCGCGATATTGGCGCCGGCGGCCAGCAGCACTTTCAGACTGGCCTGCATGATCTCGGGCCCGATCCCGTCGCCGGGGGCAACCGTGACGGGGACGGGAAGTGGGCTGGCCTGGGCCAGGATCTGGTTTGGCTGCTTCAGGTGGATGGTCATGGCAACGCTCCTGGGGTTATGCCTTGCGTCTGGTGGCGCGCACCCTATCGGCATGGCATTTATTGTTGAAATTGATAGTAAAAAGAATAAATATTGAGAATATCAATATATAGGCCACCCCATGACCGTGCCCGCCCATATCGATCCGGACTTGCTGCGTGCCTTTGTCGCCGTCGTCGAATGCGGGGGCTTTTCGCAGGCGGCCGAACGGCTGTTGCGCGGCCAGTCGGCCGTATCGCTGCAGATCAAGCGGCTGGAGGAACGCCTGGGCGTGCGTCTGCTCGACCGCAATCCGCGCCGGGTGGTGCTGACCAGCGAAGGCGAACTGATCCTCGATCATGCCCGCCGGATTCTCAGCCTGAATGATGAACTGGTCGCGCGCCTGCGCGAACCCGAACTCTCCGGCCTCGTGCGGCTTGGCGCGCCGGAGGATTTCGCCACCAGCCATCTGCCCAATGTGCTCGCGCGGTTTTCCCGCAGCCACCCGAAGGTGGCGCTGGAAGTGACCTGCGAGCTGACGCTGGAACTGCTTGAACGCTTCAACGCCGGCGGTCTCGATCTGGCACTGGTGAAGCGCGAGCCGATGGGGCATCTGGGCGGCATGCGTGTCTGGCGCGAGCCGCTGGTTTGGGTCGCCGCCAGCCGCGCGGTGGCGGAAACAAACGATCCCCTGCCGCTGGTCGTCTCGCCGCGCCCCTGCGTCTACCGCAAGCGCGCCACCGATGCCCTCGATTCAGAAGGCCGCTCATGGCGCATCGCCTATACCTGCGGTTCGCTGACGGGCAACCATGCCGCTGTGCGCGCCGGCCTGGGCCTCACCGTGCTGCCCAAGGCCATGGTGCCGGCCGATCTGACGGTACTCAACGACGACATACTGGGTTTGCCCACGCTGGCTGATACCGAGATCGCGCTGATTGCCGCGTCGCAGCTTTCCGCGCCCGCCGAACGGCTGCGCGATTACATCATCCGCGAACTGGAACACGGCACGCAGTAATCGTGATTCAACCGCTCTGCAGCAACGTATCGCGCCAGCGCCGGCCGCCGGCGATCTGCCGGCCATCGTCCAGCGTCACGGTGAAATCGCCGCTGTCGTTGCTGATGATGTCGCGCACGCGATGGCGGTTGACCAGCCGCGAGCGATGGATGCGCACGAAACCCTGATCCGCCAGCTCTTCTTCCAGCGCCGCGAGTGTTTGCCGCTGCAGCCAGCTGCGTCCGGCCAGATGCAGCTCGACATAATTGCCGGCCGCTTCCGCCCACAGGATCTCGGCCGGATCGAGCCAGACGCGGCGTGCGCCATCGCGAATCTCCAGCCGGCGTGTCGCCGGCAGACTTGTTGGCGCCACCTGTTCGACAATCGTCACCGGCTTGCGCATGGCCATGGCCAGCAGCCAGGCGCCGACAGCCATGGCGATATAGGCCAGCGCATCCTTGCGGCCTTCATAGACCAGGCCGGTCACCAGCGGGTCGTCGCCCAGCTCGTATGAGCCGCCGAACAGCGGATAGAGCGCCAGCCGCAAAACCGTCATGCCGCCGATATGCGCCACGCCAAAAGCGATCATGCCGGCGCCATGGCCCAGCAGCACGCGCGGCCAGCCGATGCGGCGCGGGTCCAGCCGGGCCGTCCAGGTGAATACTGCTGGCGTGACGGCAAAGACGATCACGATGCTGGTCAGCTCATTGACGACGATATGCCATAGCGGGATATCGAGCCCGACGCGGCCGGCCTCGATCCAGTAGGACGAGCCGACCAGGGCGGCCACGGTGAGCAGGATGGCCGCATAGGCCACCCACATCCAGGCCGGAAAGCGGAAAGCGCGGATTTCCGGCGTCGCATCCAGCCCGCCATTCATCCCATCTGGCCCGCCATTCGTCACCGGTGCGGTCATGGCGTTCCACCACTCATGGCAGCCAGCCGTCCATCCGCCCCGTTGCCGTTTGCAGGACCGGGGCCGTCTGGCACATCGATCGGCAGTTCAATGCTGCTGGAGTTGTTGATGACCATGTCTTCAGGCCAGGAAACCGCATCCTTGCACACGCGCCGCTACGACCTCGACTGGCTGCGCATCGGCGCCTTCGGGCTGCTGATCCTTTACCATATCGGCATGTTTTTCGTCTCGTGGGACTGGCATGTGAAAAGCACTCATGCCAGCCCGGTTTTGCAACCGCTGATGCTGCTGACCAGCCCATGGCGGCTGGCGCTGCAGTTCCTGATCGCCGGCTGCGCCACACGCTTCATGGCCGACCGGCTTGATCGCGCGGCAATGCTGAAAAGCCGCAGTCTCCGCCTGCTGCTGCCGCTGGTCTTCGGCATGCTGGTGATCGTGCCGCCGCAGACCTATTACGAGATCGTGGAGAAACTGGGGTTTCAAGACGGCTGGTTTGTCTTCTATGTGAAATATATCGCCTTCCACGATGGCTGGCAGCCCGGCGGCAAACCGCTGATCGTGCCGACCTGGAATCACTTGTGGTTCGTGGCCTATCTGTGGGCCTACAGCATGATCGTCATCGCGCTGCGACCGCTGCTGCTGTCCGATCCCTTGCGCCGCATCGTGGGCGGGCTGCTGCCGCATCTGCGCGGTGCCGTGCTGCTGCTTGCGCCGCCGCTGTTCATCGCCGCCATGCGCCTGTGGCTGCGGCCGTTATTTGGCGAGACCCATGCGCTGGTCGATGACTGGTACCTGCATGCGGTCTACCTGCCGCTGTTCCTGTTCGGCTACGGCATCGCCAAGGCTGAATCCGTCTGGGCGGCGATCGAACGACTGCGCTGGGTGGCGCTGGGTCTGGCCGTGGGCTGTTACGGCGGGCTGGTCTGGTTCATGCTGGAAGGCAGCCCGGCACTCACTCCCTGGCGGGGCGTGGTCTGGGCCTTCGACCTCTGGGCCTGGATCCTCATGCTGCTGGGCTTCGCGCGGCGGTTTCTCAGCTTCGATCACCCCGCCCGGCGCTATCTCACCGAGGCCGTCTTCCCCTTTTATATCCTGCATCAGACGGTGATCGTGGTGGCCGGCCACCACCTGACGGGGCTGGGTCTGCCGGCCTGGGCCGAGGGGGCGATCCTGATTCTGGCCACCATTCTGGCCTGCTGGGGTGGTTACGAAGTGGTCCGGCGGGTTGGATGGCTCAGGCCGTGGTTTGGGTTGAAGCCGGACCAATCCCAGACCATGCCAGCCAGATCAATATCTTATTCGTAATTTAGTATCATTTCGGTCCTATTTGTGAGGCAAAAACGACTGAGAGCCGTTCGCAGACCTATAAAACCGGTCCCGACTCCATAAAAAGGTCAACAAACGTGACCTATCGTCCATTTTTTGCTTGATCCTGGCGGCGGCAGGCAATAAATGTTGCCCTCCGCCCCAGCGATTGGTTCTTTGCGTCTTCAGTCATTGCGCCTGCCGCCCGGGGTGTCCCTGTTACCTGTTACCCGCCCCCGGGGATGTGAGTCGAGGAAGCGCCATGGCCGAGAGGATGCTGAAATTCGTGCAGACCGCCCAGGCCATGCCGGAAAAGCGCATGGCGGCGGATCGCGCCAAGGATTTCGACGAGATCTACCGGGAATTCGCCGCCCAGAAGGCGGGCGAACAGGCTTCGCGCTGCTCGCAATGCGGTGTGCCCTTCTGTCAGGTGCATTGCCCCCTGCACAACAACATCCCCGACTGGCTGCGCATGACGGCGGAAGGCCGACTGGAAGAAGCCTATGAGCTGAGCCAGGCCACCAACACCTTCCCCGAGGTCTGCGGCCGCATCTGCCCGCAGGACCGTCTGTGCGAAGGCAACTGCGTGATCGAGCAGTCGGGCCATGGCACCGTCACCATCGGCGCCATCGAGAAATACATCACCGAAACCGCCTGGGCCTCGGGCTGGGTGAAGGCGCCCAAGCCGGTCCATGCCGAACGGCCGCAGAGCATCGGCATCGTCGGTGCGGGTCCGGCAGGCCTGGCTGCTGCCGACAAGCTGCGCCGGCTGGGCTACGCCGTGCATGTCTACGACCGTTACGACCGCCCCGGCGGCCTGCTGATCTACGGCATCCCGAATTTCAAGCTGGAGAAGGATGTCGTCGAGCGGCGCTCCAAGCTGCTGGCCGAGGCCGGCGTGCAGTTCCACATGAATTTCGAGGTCGGCCGCGACGCCACGCTGGACGAGCTGCGCAAGAAGCACGATGCCGTGCTGATTGCTACCGGCGTCTACAAGGCGCGCGACATCCAGGCGCCCGGTTCGGGCCTGCAGAATATCGTGCCGGCGATGACCTATCTCACCGCCTCCAACAGGCATGGTCTGGGCGACACGGTGCCGGAATTCGAGAACGGCCAGCTTAATGCCCAGGGCAAGAAGGTTGTCGTGATCGGCGGCGGCGACACCGCGATGGATTGCGTGCGCACCGCCATCCGCCAGGGCGCGACCGCTGTGCATTGCCTCTATCGCCGCGACAAGGCCAACATGCCGGGCTCGATGCGCGAAGTGAAGAACGCCGAGGAAGAGGGCGTCGAATTCGTCTGGCTGTCGCTGCCCAAGAGCTTCCGCGGCGAGGGCAAGGTCACCGCCGTGCATGCCGGCCGCATGAAGCTCGGCCCTGCCGATGCTTCCGGCCGCCAGATGCCGGTGGAGATCGAGGGCGCCGATTTCGACCAGCCGGCCGATCTGGTGATCAAGGCTTTGGGCTTCGATCCGGAAGAACTGCCGCAGCAATTCAAGGCGCCGCATCTGGAAACCACCCGCTGGGGCACCGTGAAGATCTCGGCGCGCAGCAAGATGACCTCCATGCCCGGCGTGTTTGCCGCCGGCGACATCGTGCGCGGCGCCAGCCTCGTGGTCTGGGCGATCCGCGACGGCCGCGATGCGGCCGATGCCATCCACCAGTATATCCAGGCCAAGGCGCAGCCGGCGGCTGCGGCGGCGGAGTGAGGGTCATGCGGGTGCTGCTCAAGCTACTGCTGGCCGTTTCTGTATTCCTTGCTGCCGGGCAGGCACTGGCGCAGGTAGAGCCTAGGCAGTGGGTCATGGAGACAAACGCATTATTCCTGGCAAAGGATGTAGCTGCATTTGAGAAGGCCTTTGAGAAGGCGGCTTACAATCCGCAAAAAAATGCAGCGACATTTGTGAACGCGTTCCGGCCTTTCACGAATGCCATTCAAGGATTCGGGAATGGCAATGTGAATGCTATTCTGAGGGACCAGGATTTTGGCAACGCTGTGAGATTTATTGTTTCGTATGTCGGCTTCGATGAACAGGACGTGTATGTCGAGTGGCGCTTTGTACGCGACAAAAGCGGCTGGCGACTGCGTGGTTTTACCCTGCAATCAGATTTAGACAATATCGCTCCGCTGCTGCGCTAGGAGATCAATCATGACCGACATCAAGAACACCTACGTCGAGCAGTGGCAGGACGCCGCCAAGCATCTGGCCGAAACCGGCATGTACCGGCCGGAAGAGGAGCATGACGCCTGCGGCGTCGGCTTGATCGCCTCGCTGGATGGCGCGCCGCATCGCCGCGTGGTGGCGGCCGGCATCCAGGCGCTGAAGGCCTTGTGGCATCGCGGCGCGGTGGACGCCGATGGCAAGACCGGCGACGGCGCCGGCATCCATGTGCAGATTCCGCAGGATTTCTTCCGCGAGCATGTGCGCCGCTCGGGCTTCGAGCCGGGCGAGGGCAAGCTGGGCCTTGGCATGGTGTTCCTGCCCAAGACCGATCTGGCCGCGCAGGAAACCTGCCGCACCATCGTCGAGACTGCGATCCTCGACTTCGGCTATGGCATCTATGGCTGGCGCCAGGTGCCGGTGGATGCCACCATCATCGGCGAGAAGGCCAATGCCACGCGGCCCGAAATCGAACAGGTTCTGATCGAGAACCGCCTGGCCAAGGACGACAACGCCTTCGAGCGCGACCTGTTCCTGATCCGCCGCCGCATCGAGAAGCAGGTGCTCGCCGCGCATATCAGCGAGTTCTACATCTGCTCGCTCTCCTGCCGCAGCGTGATCTACAAGGGCATGTTCCTGGCCGAGCAGATCGACTATTTCTATCCCGACCTGCAGGACGAGCGCTTCGTCAGCACCTTCGCCATCTATCACCAGCGCTATTCCACCAACACGTTTCCGACCTGGAAACTGGCGCAGCCCTTCCGCATGCTCGCCCATAACGGCGAAATCAACACCCTGCGCGGCAACGTCAACTGGATGAAGAGCCACGAGATCAAGATGACGTCGGACGCCTTCGGCGATCTTTCCGACGACATCAAGCCGATCGTGCAGTCGGGCTCGTCCGACTCCGCCGCGCTGGATGCGGTGTTCGAGGTGCTGGTGCGCGCCGGCCGCGCCGCGCCGATGGTGAAGACGCTGCTGATCCCGGAATCGGCCTCCAACAAGCCGCTGATGCCGCAGTCGCACCGCGACCTCTACGCCTATTGCAATTCGATCATGGAGCCCTGGGACGGCCCGGCGGCGATCTGCGCCACCGATGGCCGCTGGGCCATCGCCGGACTGGACCGCAACGGCCTGCGCCCGGTGCGTTACACCATGACCACCGACAACCTGCTGATCGTCGGCTCCGAGACCGGCATGGTCGCGGTGCCCGAGCACAAGGTGATCCGAAAGGGTCGCGTCGGCCCGGGCGAGATGATCGCGGTGGACCTGAAGAAGGGCCGCATGTATCTCGACCGCGAGATCAAGGACAAACTGGCCGGCGAGCATCCCTATGGCGAGTGGGTGAAGAACATCGTCACCCTCGACAAGATCAAGGACGCGCCGGCGGTGGCGAAGGCCTTCTCGAAGGACGAGCTGCGCCGCTTCCAGCTCAATTTCGGCCTGACACTGGAAGACATGGAGCTGATCCTGCATCCGATGGCCGAAGACGCCAAGGAAGCGGTCGGCTCGATGGGCGACGACACGCCGATTGCCGTGTTGTCGGAGCAGTATCGCGGCCTGCACCATTTCTTCCGCCAGCAGTTCAGCCAGGTCACCAATCCGCCGATCGACAGCCTGCGCGAGAAGCGGGTGATGAGCCTGCGCACCCGCATGGGCAACCTCACCAACGTGCTGGACGAGGATGCCAAGCAGGTCGCCATCCTGCTGCTGGAAAGCCCGGTGCTGTCGAATGCCGACCTCGCCCGCGTGCTGAAATATGCCGAAAAGACCACGGCCAAGATCGACTGCACCTTCCCGGTCGATGGCGGTGAGGGTGCCTTGCGCGACGCCATCCGGCGTGTGCGGGCCGAGGCCGAGAATGCCGTGCGCGGCGGCGCCGCCCATATCGTGCTGACCGACGAGGGCGTGAATGCGCAGCGCGCGGCCATGCCGATGATCCTGGCCACGGGCGCCGTGCACAGCCATCTGGTGCGTCAGGGCCTGCGCACCTTCACGTCCTTGACCGTGCGCTCGGGCGAATGCCTGGACGTGCATTACTTCGCCGTGCTGATCGGCGTGGGCGCCACCACGGTGAACGCCTACCTGGCCGAAGCCGGCCTGGTCGACCGCGTCAATCGCGGCCTGCTCGGCAAGCTGACGGCCGAGGAAGCCGTCAACCGCTTCAAGGAAGCCGTCGATGGCGGCCTGCTCAAGATCATGTCCAAGATGGGCATCTCGGTGATCAGCTCCTATCGCGGCGGCTACAATTTCGAGGCGTTGGGTTTGAGCCGTTCGCTGGTGGCCGACCTGTTCCCCGGCATGCCCTCGCGCATCTCCGGCATCGGCCTGATCGGTATCCAGAAGAAGGTTCTAGCTCTCCACGAACGCGCCTTCCGTTCGGATGTGACGGCTTTGCCCGTGGGCGGCATCTACAAGTATCGCCGCGGCGGCGAGGCCCATGCCTGGGAAGCCAACCTGATTCACATGATGCAGACGGCGGTGGGCACGGAAAACTACGCCCTGTTCAAGAAGTATACTGCCGGCCTGCGCGACCTGCCGCCGATCTCGGTGCGCGACCTGCTGGAGATCAAGCCGGCCGCCACGCCGCTGCCCATCGAGCAGGTGGAAAGCGTGACGGAGATCCGCAAGCGCTTCATCACGCCCGGCATGTCGCTCGGCGCGCTCGGCCCCGAGGCGCATGAGACGCTGACCATCGCGATGAACCGCATCGGCGCCAAGTCGGATTCCGGCGAAGGCGGCGAGGCACCGGAGAATTTCAAGCCGCGCCCCAATGGCGACAACGCCAATTCGGCGATCAAGCAGGTGGCCTCCGGCCGCTTCGGCGTGACGGCGGAATATCTCAACAACTGCCGCGAACTGGAGATCAAGGTCGCCCAGGGCGCCAAGCCCGGCGAGGGCGGCCAGCTGCCCGGCTTCAAGGTCACCGAGCTGATCGCCCGGCGCCGCCATTCGACGCCCGGCGTGATGCTGATCTCGCCGCCGCCGCATCACGACATCTATTCGATCGAGGATCTGGCGCAGCTGATCTACGACCTGAAGCAGATCAACCCGGATGCCCAGGTCTGCGTGAAGCTGGTTTCGGAAGCCGGCATCGGCACGATTGCCGCCGGCGTCGCCAAGGCCAAGGCCGACGTGATCCTGGTTTCCGGCCATGTCGGCGGCACGGGTGCTTCGCCGCAGACGTCAGTGAAGTATGCCGGCACGCCGTGGGAAATGGGCCTCAGTGAAGTCAACCAGGTGCTGACGCTGAACAAGCTGCGGCATCGGGTGAAGCTGCGCACCGATGGTGGTCTGAAGTCGGGCCGCGACATCGTCATCGCCGCCATGCTGGGCGCCGAGGAATACGGCATCGGCACGGCGGCCCTGGTGGCGATGGGCTGCATCATGGTGCGCCAGTGCCATTCGAATACCTGCCCGGTCGGCATCTGCACGCAGAATGACGCTCTGCGTAAGAAGTTCACCGGCACGCCAGAGAAGGTGGTCAACCTGTTCAGCTTCATCGCCGAGGAAGTGCGCGAAATCCTCGCCGCTCTGGGCGTGAAGTCGCTGAACGAGATCATCGGCCGCACCGACCTGCTCACCCAGGTCAGCCGCGGCGGCGCGCATCTCGACGACCTCGACCTCAACCCGATCCTGGCCCAGGCCGATGCCGGCGATTACGCGCGCCATTGCACGCTGGAAGGCCGCAACGAGGTGCCGGATACGCTGGACGCCCAGATGCTGGGCGATGCGGCGCCGGTGTTCAGCCACGGCGAGAAGATGCAGCTCGCCTACAACATCCGCAACACGCACCGCGCCATCGGCACGCGCCTGTCGTCGCATCTGGTGCGCAAGTTCGGCATGACGGGGCTCAAGCCCGGCCATATCACCGTGCGTCTCACCGGTTCTGCCGGTCAGTCGCTCGGCGCCTTCGCCGTACAGGGCCTCAAGCTGGAAGTCTTTGGCGATGCCAACGACTATGTCGGCAAGGGCCTCTCGGGCGGCATGATCGTGGTGCGGCCCTCGCCGTCTTCGCCTCTGGTGGCCAAGACCAACGAGAACACCATCATCGGCAACACGGTGCTGTACGGCGCCACCGGCGGCAAGATGTTCGCCGCCGGCCAGGCGGGCGAACGCTTCGCCGTGCGCAACTCGGGCGCCATCGCGGTGATCGAGGGCTGCGGCTCCAACGGCTGCGAATATATGACCGGCGGCAGCGTCGTGATCCTGGGCAGCGTGGGCGACAACTTCGCCGCCGGCATGACCGGCGGCATGGCCTTCGTCTACGACCCCGAGGACGTGCTGCCGATTGCCATCAACGACGAGAGTGTGGTCTATCAGCGGCTGGCCTCCAGCTACTGGGAGGGCGTGCTGCGCGGCATGATCGACGAGCATATCCGCGAGACCCAGTCGGTCTATGCCTCCAACCTGTTCGCCGACTGGGATGCGGTGAAGGCCAAGCTCTGGCAGGTCTGCCCGAAGGAGATGGTTTCGCGGCTGGAGCATCCGCTGTCGGATGCGCCGGCGGCCGCCGCGGAAAAGCGCGCGTAAGTAATACGGGCTTCTGGTTCCGGCCTGCCCCAATCGGCCGGGTTCCAGGGAAGCGGAAACGCCGCCGGATGTAATGTCCGGCGGCGTTTTTGTTTCATAAACCACTTCCGGCTATTGTCAGGCCATGCGCCTGCTCGCCCTCACCCTTCTCGGCAGCCTCTTCGCCTCGCCCGCCTTCGCCTTTTGCGTGGTGAACGACACCGATGGCAGCATCGTCGTGCAGGCCGGCGGGCCGCCCATGCCGGTCTATGTGAAGGAAATCCGCTCGGGCCAGCGCGACTGCTATGTCCCACGCAAATCCGACGGCATCGTGGTGGAAATCTACGACACCGCCGCGCGCCGCCTGCGCTGCCGCCAGTCAGTGGCGCCGCAGAAGGCCACCATCACCGTGGGCCAGACCTGCAAGGTCAATCCGGGTTAGTCCTGAGCGGCTCAGGTGACGATGCCGTACAGCACCATGGCCGTGCCGGCGAGGCCGCCGACATAGGCCAGGGTGCGCAGCCAGGGCACGCCGATGGTATAGACCACGGCATGCACCACGCGGCTGTAGAAAAAGACCTGGGCACCCAGCGCAGTCCAGGCGTCGGCCGTGTTCATCACCGCTGCCGCCAGTACCAGGGCCGCGAAGGGCACCAGGTTTTCCACCATGTTGAGATGGGCGCGGTGAGCACGGCCGATCCAGCCATGGCCGGCCGGGAAATCCTCACGGTTGCCGGCCACCACGAACAGGCCCCGGCTGAAGATGAATCCCAGCGTGTAGGGGAAGGCCAGCAGCAGGCAGAGCACGGCGCTGGCGATCAGCATCATCATGTCGGTGGTCATGGCAGGTCTCCCAAACGATGGCGGCACCCACCCCATGATGGGACGGATGCCGCTGAATCATCGCTCAGAGCGCCGGGTTTGGCCAGTGTCAGGCCCCCGGCTGAACCGGTCAGTTGGTGCGGAAGAACGCGACCAGCTGCGACAATTCGCGCGCCTGGGCCGAAAGCGACTGCGCCGAGGCCGAGGTCTGTTCCACCAGCGCGCCGTTGCGCTGGGTCATCTCGTCCATGTTGCCCACCGCCGTGTTCACCTCGTCCAGGCCGGTGGCCTGTTCGCGCGAAGCGGCAGCGATCTCGGCCACGATGTCGCTCACCTTCTTGATCGCCGTGACGATATCGGTGAGCGACTGTCCGGTGCGGTTCACCAGGGCCGCGCCGGTCTTCACCTGGGCGTTCGATTCCGTGATCAGCGCCTTGATGTCCTTGCTGGCATTGGCGCTGCGCTGCGCCAGCGCACGCACTTCCTGCGCCACGACGGCGAAGCCCTTGCCGGCTTCGCCTGCCCGCGCCGCCTCCACGCTCGCATTCAGGGCCAGCAGGTTGGTCTGGAAGGCGATCTCGTCGATCAGCGACACGATATCGGCGATTTTCTGCGCGCTGGTTTCGATCTGGGTCACCGCCTGTACGGCATCGCCCACCACGCTGCCGCCCTTTTCGGCGGTGTCGCGCGCAGCGATGGCCAGCTGATTGGCAGCCTGGGCGTTATCCGCGTTCTGCTTCACCGTGGTGGTCACCTCGTGCATCGAGGCGGCGGTTTCCTCAAGCGCTGCCGCCTGCTGCTCGGTGCGGCTGGCCAGGTCCTGACTGCCGGCCGAGATTTCGGCTGCCGCGCTGCTCTGCGCATCCACCGCCTGGGCGATATTGCGCACCACGCCGGTCAGCGTGTCGGCCATGCCGTTCAGATCGGATTGCAGGCTGGCAAACACGCCCTGATACTGGCCCTGCATACGGCTGCGCAGGTCGCCCTTGGCCAGGCCGGCCACGGTGGTCTGCACATTGGCGATGGCATCGCTCAGCGTATCCAGCATGCTGTTCATCTGGCTGCCGATCTTGGCGGTCACGCCGGCCAGCGTCGCGGTGTCGATGCGCCGGTCCAGTTCGCCGGCCGAGGCCGATGTCACGACCTGGCCGATGGCGCGGTCGAGCGCTGCTTCCTGGGCGACGCGCGCTTCCTCGTTGCGCGTGCGTTCGGTTTCGATTTCGGTCTGCAGGCGATCGGCCGCCATGCCGTTTTCCTTCAGCACGCTGACGGCACGGGCGATGTCGCCCACTTCGTCGCCGCGGTCCTGGCCATCTACCTCGGCCTGCCAGTCGCGCTTGGCCAGGCGGCCCAGCGTATCGGTCAGGGCTTTCAGCGGAATGCTGACGCTGCGCACCATCACCCAGCTCAGGCCGGCCAGAAGCAGGATGACAACGGCAATGATGCCGCCATTGGCGATGAGCTGCTGGCGGAATATCGCGTCGATGTCATCGATATAGATGCCGGTGCCGACGATCCAGCCCCAGGGCGCAAAGCCCTTCACATAGGAAATCTTCGGCACGGGATGATCCAGACCGGGCTTGGGCCAGAGATAATCGACATAACCGGCGCCGCTCTTCTTCACCACGTTGACGAATTCGACGAACAGCCGTTTGCCGTTCGGATCCTTGTTTTCGCTCAGGTCCTTGCCGACCAGCTGCTTGGCGAAGGGATGCATCACCATCACCGGAGCCATGTCGTTGACCCAGAAATATTCCTTTTCGTCGTAACGCAGGGTCTCCAGGTCGGCCAGCGCCAGCCGCTTGGCATCGGCCTCGCTCAGTTCGCCGGCCTGGGCACGGGCGTGGTAACGCACGATCACGCCATGCGCCACCTCGGCCAGGTTGCGGGTCTTGATCATGCGGTCTTCAAGCAGCACATCGTGCAGGCGCGAAAGGCCCAATGCGCCGACCAGGATGAGGCCGACAACGCTGATGCCGAGAATGATCCAGAAGCGGGGCGCCAGACGCAAATTCTTCATGTCATTACCCCCTCCTTCTGGGGATATCGCTGAAAAGGCATGGTTTTCGGAGCGGGGGGTAACGGGGTGTGTTTTAGATTACGGCACCGTAAGGCATCAGTTATTTTCCAGTAACCCCTGATAGAAAATGTAAATCTTCACATAATTAATACGTGTACTGATAAAATATCGAGTCGCTGCGTTTTGCCCGGTTGCTCCCGTTCGGGCCGCCCGGTCCCTTCCCGCTGCCGTTGGGGGTTGCTATCACCCTGACCTGATTGAAGGACTGCCATGGCCCCCCCGCTTCTGATCCTGCGCGACATCCACCTCACCTTCGGCGGCCAGCCCCTGCTGGATGGCGCCGAACTATCGGTGCAGGACGGCGACCGGCTCTGCCTGGTCGGGCGTAACGGTTCGGGCAAGTCCACGCTGATGAAGGTGGCGGCCGGCATGGTGCAGCCGGAAAGCGGCGACCGCGTGGTGCAGAGCGGCACCACCATGCGCTACCTGCCGCAGGAACCCGATCTGTCCGGTTTTGCCGATACGCTGTCCTATGTGCTCGACGGCCTGATGCCGGGCGATGACGCCCATCGCGCCCGCACTTTGCTCGAAGCGCTGGGCCTTACCGGCGCGGAAGATCCGAAGACGCTGTCGGGCGGCGAGGCGCGCCGTGCGGCGCTCGCCCGCGTGCTGGCGCCCGAGCCCGACATCCTGCTGCTGGACGAACCGACCAATCATCTCGACCTGCCCGCCATCGAATGGCTGGAATCCGAACTGAAGCGCATCCGCTCGGCGCTGGTGCTGATCAGCCACGACCGGCGTTTCCTCTCCAATCTCACCCGCGCCACCATCTGGCTCGACCGCGGTGCCACGCGGCGCCTGGACCAGGGATTCGCCGCTTTCGAAGACTGGCGCGATGCGCTGCTCGAGCAGGAAGAGACCGAACGCCACAAGCTGGATCGCAAGATCGTCGCCGAACTCGACTGGGTGCGCCACGGTGTATCGGGCCGGCGCAAGCGCAACATGGGCCGCATGCGCGCGCTGCAGGATCTGCACAAGGATCGCCGCGAACAGCGCAAGGTGGCCGGCAATGTCACGCTCACGGTGTCGGAAGCCGAAACCTCGTCGAAGCTGATCGTCGAGGCGAAGGGCATTTCCAAAGCCTGGGGCGATCAGACCGTGCTGCAGGATGTGTCTCTGAAAATCCAGCGCGGCGACCGGCTCGGCATCATCGGGCCGAACGGCGCCGGCAAGACAACATTGCTCAATATCCTCACCGGCAAGCTGAAGCCGGACATGGGCAGCGTGCGACTGGGCATGAACCTGGAACTGGTGGCGCTGGACCAGAAGCGCGATGCGCTCGATCCGGAAATGACGCTGCAATATGCGCTGGCCGGCGGCAGCGACAAGGTCACCATCAACGGCCAGCCGCGCCATGTGATGAGCTACATGAAGGATTTCCTGTTCACGCCGGAACAGGCCCGCACGCCTTTGCGTGTGCTGTCGGGTGGCGAACGCGGCCGGCTGATGCTGGCGCGCGCGCTCAGCAAGCCGTCCAACGTGTTGGTGCTCGACGAGCCGACCAACGATCTCGACCTGGAAACGCTCGATCTCTTGCAGGAAATGCTCAGCGATTATCCGGGCACCGTGCTGCTGGTCAGCCACGACCGCGATTTCCTCGACCGCGTGTGCACCTCCGTTCTGGCATCCGAGGGCCAGGGCCGCTGGCAGCTCTATGCCGGCGGCTATTCCGACATGGTGGCCCAGCGCGGCTCCGGCGTGACGGCAAAGGCTGCACCGGCGCAGAAAAAAGCCGAGGCGGAAGAGAAATCCGCATCGTCAGCATCGCGCGCGGCGCCCAAGCGCAAGCTAAGCTTCAAGGAAAAGCATGCGCTGGAAACCCTGCCCAAGCGCATGGCCGACCTGCAGGCAGAAATCGCCAAACATCAATCCGCGCTGAACGATCCACAGCTTTTCAGTCGCGACCCGGCGAAATTCCAGGCCGCCAGCGCGGGGCTGGAAAAGGCCACGGCAGACTTGGCTGCAGCGGAAGACCAGTGGCTGGAGCTGGAAATGCTGCGCGAGGAACTGGAAGGCTAGGAAGAAACGGCCTTGATAAGAACAAATAAAGAACATATATTAAGTCCGCTTAGGTGCCTAGCCCCGGCCGGGATAACTATGCGCCGATGCTCGGATTAGCATTCGTTCCGTCGCTGACCCGTATGGAACCGCTTTGCCCGAAGGCCGGCTAATCAGCCCGATAACCTTACGGACAACATAGCAGCGTCCCTCCAAAAGGAACGTCGTCTCCGACCCGCCATGATCCCCATTGTGGCGAGCGGCGTCGTGCGCGGAGGTTTCTATGACGCAAGACTATCGTCTCAAATCAGCAATTGGTGCCGACCGAGAAACAGATCCGGATGACATCTGGACCGTCAAAAACAATCTCAAGAATAATGGCTATTTCAGCGCGCCGCCTTACGGCGTGACGCCGTATCCTGACCAGTTCTTGTTAGATGCCATCAAGCAGTATCAGAAGGAAAACGACTTAAAAGTAGACGGCATAATGCTGCCAGATGGGGAAACCGAGCGGCATATGCTGGAAAACTTTGCCGCCAAGTCGCCTACAATGTGGTGCAGGCACTGCCAAGGGCCTCATGGCGGGGTTTATTCACCTACAGTATGCTTTCAATGCTGGCAGAAAGGCCTGAGATAAGGGCCGCTATTCGGAATTGCTGAGACGACCGGTCCATTTCAGGAATGCATGGATGTCGTCGTCGCTATAGCCAAGCAGTCGGCCGATGGCGAATTCGTCTTCATTCGTCCACGGTCGTTGCTTGGTTCGCGCCGCAAGGTTCAGGTCATGCAGAGCATCGATACGCCATTCCTCACCGGGCAATGCATAATAAATCTCGACGAAGTGATGGCCCGATTCCTGATCGTCCCAAAAATATTCGCGCTTCACGATACGGCCGGCCGCCACATGAGGCGCGAAGTCATCCTCGGGGACGAGTTCGCGAAACTGAATGGATTCCGCGAACATGGCCGCCGGCTTTTCGCCAGCCAGCATCAGTTCAAGTTCGCGTAATTCATGCGGGCCGACGCCTGCGGGCGCAGTCGGTGATTTAGCGCCAGTTTTCACTGCACCGGCCGTGCGGCCTGGCGCTGGCTCGGCACCAGCGGCGGCACGCCGTAACCCAGATCGATGAAGCGCATGCCGTCGCCTTCCTCGTAGGAATCCGGGTCCATCGGCTGGCCGCGCATGTCGGTCTTGGCCAAGCCGGTGGCGCAGCACAGGATCAGGCTGGCCTTGTCTGTGCCGTCCTCGGTCAGCGGCGCGCCGCAGAATTCCACCGGCAGCACCGAGCCGTCGGCGAAACGCAGCCAGTAATAGATCACCACGCCGCAGGGCTGGGCCGCCTGGGCGATGGTGAGATGCGCGCGCCAAGAGCGGTTTTCTGCGCTGGTGAGGTCGAGGTAGTTGAAACCGGTCAGGTCGTAGCCCAGATGGGCATTCACGGTGTTGCCGGTCAGCACGACGCGGATATCGTCATGGCCGCGCAGTTCCAGCAGCACGCAGGTCTCCAGGAAATTGCCGAGAACCTCGGGTGCGATGTCGCTGCGCTGCGGCAGTTTGCGGCCATGCCGGCATTCGTCCCACAGGGCGAAGAAATCCTTGGCCCGCTGCGACAGCGGCGCGGGTAAAGCATCCAGGAAACCGATCATCGCGACTCACTCAAAGACTATGCTGCCTTAATGGGTATGCTGCAGCCTGCGCGGCACATTCGGATTGGCGGCCGGAATGCCGAAGCCGAGATCGATGAAGCGCATGCCGTCGGCGATCATATAGGAATCCGGGTCGGCGACGCCATCGGCGGCAACCCGGGCCAGCGGCGTCACGCAGCCCAGCATCAGATCGGGAATGCTGGCGCCGTTGCGGCAGAGCGGCGCGCCGACCACTTCCACCGGAAGTATGGTCTCATCGGGATAACGCAGCCAGTAATACAGCATGGCGCCGCAAGGCTGCAGGATCTGCTCCAGCACCAGTTCGGCGCGCATGGCGCGGTTCTCCGGTGTGGTCATGTCCAGATAATCGCCGCCGGTGGGATCGAAGCCGATCCTTTCGGCGATGCCGGGGCCGGCCATCACAATCGGCATGTTGTCGCGGCTGCGGATTTCCAGCATCAGACAGGTGCGCGCCAATTCGCCCAGATCAGCTAGGTCGGCCGCGCGATAATCGGGCAGGGCAGTGCCGCGCCGCCATCGGTTCCAGACCGCGAAGAAGCGACGGCTCGGAGCCGAGAGCGGCCCCGGCAGACGCGTAAGGAAATCCCCCATGGCATCCCCCGGCGTGTGGATAACGCCCACCCCGAGACCAGTATAGGCGCGTCCCGGCATCCGGCAATCGCAAATAAAAATGGCGCAAATAAAAACAGCGCAAATAAAAACGGCCGGGGCGTTAACCCCGGCCGCACGCTTGCAGGCTGTATAGGCTGAAGCTTCTACTTCTTCACGGCCTTCACGAACTTGTCGACGAAGGTCTTGTTCAGGTTGACATTGGATTTCGCGAGTTCCTCGTCGAACTGCGCCAGCATGTTGAAGGCGCTCTTCATGCCGCTTTCCGGAATCAGGCCGGTGCGCGAATAGGTCTCCAGCGAGTTCTTCACGGCCGTGATGTAGAGCGGCTTGTCGCCAAGGTAATAGGCCTCGGGAACGGTTGCGGCCACGTCTTCCGGCTTGGCGGTGTTGAGCCAGACCAGCGCCTTGTGGAAGGCATTGACCAGCGCCTGGGTGGTCTGCGGGTTCTTCTCGATGAACTCGTTTTTCAGGTAGAGAACGGCCGCCGGGTTCGAGCCGCCGAAGATCGCCTTGGTGCCGGCTTCCGTGCGCGAGTCGGCCAGGATGAACACGGTCTTGTCCATCTCCAGCTTGGAGATCACCGGATCGAGATTCGAGATCGCGTCGATCTCGCCCTTCTGCATCGCCGCCACCGAACCGGCGCCGGCGCCCACGCCGATGAAGGCGCTGTCCTTGTAATTGCCGCCGGACTTGGCGATCAGGTAGTTGACGAAGAAGTTGGTGGACGAGCCCGGCGCGGTGACGCCGATCTTCATGCCCTTCAGGTCGGCGGCGGTTTTCACCTTGCCCTGATGTTCCTTCTTCACCGCCAGCACGATGCCGGGAAAGCGGCCCAGCTCGATCACCGCGCGGATGTCCTGGCCCTTCTGCTGCATGCGGATGGTGTGCTCATAGGCGCCGGTGACGGCATCCACGCTGCCGCCGACCAGGGCTTGCAGCGACTTCGCGCCGCCGCCGAAATCGTTGATTTCGACATCCAGGCCTTCCGCTTTGAAATAGCCTTTCTGCTCGGCGATGGTGAGCGGCAGGTAATACAGCAGCGGCTTGCCGCCGACGCCCAGCGTCAGCTTGGCCTTTTCCGGCGCGGCCAGAGCAGTCCCCGGGACTGCGGCAGCCGTCAGCATGACGGCGGCGGCAGCGGCCAGAAGCATCTTGATCTTCATGTCGTTTCCTCCGTTTTTGAAAAAGTCAGACGGTCTTCGCCGCCGTATCGGGCCGCCAGACCAGCAGCCGGTTCTCGATCATGGTCACCGCGGTGTCGATCACGATCACGAAGATCGCCAGGATCAGCATGCCGGAAAACACGCCGGTGACGTCGAACACGCTTTCCGCCTCGTGAATCTTGTAGCCCAGGCCGCCGGCCGAACCGAGATACTCGCCCACCACGGCGCCCACCAGCGCGAAGCCCACGGAGGTGTGCAGGGATGAGAACATCCAGGTCAGCGCCGCTGGCCAGTAGACATGGCGCAGCAGCTGGCGTTCGTTCATGCCCAGCATGCGCGCATTGGCCAGCACGGTGGGGCTGACTTCCTTGATGCCCTGGTAGACGTTGAAGAACACGATGAAGAAAACCAGCGTGAAGCCCAGCGCCACCTTCGACCAGATGCCAAGGCCGAACCACAACGCGAAGATCGGCGCCAGCACCACGCGCGGCAGGGCATTGGCCGCCTTCACATAGGGATCGAAGATCGCCGCCAGCAGCTCGCGCCGCGCGAAAGCGAAACCCACCACGATGCCGCCCAGCGCGCCGATGGCAAAGGCCAGCACGGTCTCCAGCAGGGTGATACCCAGATGGCGCCAGATCTCGGTGCCGGCGAAATCCTTGGCCGTGCGCGCCAGCACATCCAGCGGCGTGGAGAAGAAGAAGGGTGGCATCAGCGGCTTGCCGTCGATCACCGGCACGGTGGTGAGCAGATGCCACAGTACCAGGAAGCCCAGGCCCACCAGCACCTGCAGCACGAGCAGCTTGCCGCGATTCATCGGCGCCTTCATGATTGGGCTTCCTCGCTCATCTCGTAGGTCTTCTGTACTTCCACGCGCAAGCTGGCCCAGATCGCATTGTGGATCTGGTGGAAGGCGGGTTCGGTGCGGATTTCGGCGATGTCGCGCGGTCGCGGCAGCTCGACGCGGAAGTCGCCGACGATGCCGGCCGCCGGCCCGGCCGACATCACGATCACGCGGTCGGCCAGCGCGATGGCCTCTTCCAGGTCGTGGGTGACGAACAGCACGGCCTTGCGGTCGCCGGCCTCGTCGCTGGCGGACCACAGCGACAGCAGCAGGTTGCCCATGATCTGCCGCGTCTGCGCATCCAGCGGGCCGAAGGGTTCGTCCATCAGCAGGATCTGCGGATCGCGGATCAGCATCTGCGCCAGCGCCACGCGCTTGCGCTGCCCGCCGGACAGCATGTGTGGATACCGGTCGGTGAAGCTTTTCAGGCCCACGCGGGCCAGCCAGGCCCGGGCGCGGTCCAGCGCTTCCGCGCGGTTCACACCTTGCGGCTCCAGCGCCACGGCCACGTTGTCGATCGCGGTCTTCCACGGCATCAGCGCATCGGCCTGGAACAGGTAGCCGGCCCTGGCATTCAGGCCCACCAGCGGCGCGCCCAAAATCTCGACGCTGCCGGCCGAGGGTTTCAGCAGGCCGGCGGCGGCATTCAGCAGGGTGGACTTGCCGCAGCCGGTGGGGCCGACGATGGCGACGAATTCATGGGGCGCCACCGACAGGTCGATGCCGGCCACGGCGCGATGGGTGCCGCCGGTCTGCAGCTGGAAGGTGATGTCCAGCCCGGCGAAGCGCACCGCCTGGGCGGCGGGATTGGGCCGCGCGAAGGCGGCGGGCGGGCCCGCGACGGATGACGACTGGCCTGCAGAGGACTGACTCGAGGGCATGGCCTGAACGGACAAGGCCGGTTTCCTTCCCAAAATCGTTGTTGCGCCTATGAAAAGCGGAAGGCGCAGACTAGCCAGCGGTCGCCTGTCGAGTAAAGGGGCGCAAAGTCAGACGACGCATAGTCTGAGGGCGGCGTTAGCCGGCCGCGTGCGGAGCGGACATCCGCTCGGGTCCGCCCGGGTCCGTTCCGGTCGATTTCAGGCTCATTCAGGTCGGTTTCGGCCCATTCGGGTTCGTTCGGGTCCGTTGGCGTATCGCCGTTTATCGTCGCATAACGCGCCCCAGGGCCGTTTATGGCAGCCAAAGGGGCTTTTTGACGTGGTTGCGGGGATCAGTTTCCCGCCACCCTGCCTAAAATTCGCCGTTTACGGAGCAAAACCCGTATGCCGGCCCCGGCGGGGGCGCCGGAACCGACATACGGAATTATGCAATCTCACTCTCGATTGCTCTGCCGGGTGGGGCGGCATTAAGAACAAAAATAGTACATTTGGCAGATTTGGCAAGATGCCGATATTCAGATGCCGGCATCAGAGGTAAATCCGGGGTTCCAAGACGCGAGATGCAATACGTGCCCGATCCCTCTGCCCCGCCGATACGCCAAGCCCGGCGCGCCGACCTGTCTGCTCTGCTGGATCTGTATCGCCAGCTTCATGCCGGTGATCCACCAATTGATCTGGACCGAGCGAAGCAGGCGTTTGATGCCATGCTGGGCCAGCCGGGGCTGACGGTCTTTGTTGCCGAGGCCGATGGGCGCCCGGCGGCGACCTGCACTTTGATTGTGGTGCCCAATCTCACACGCGGCGCACGGCCCTATGGCCTGATCGAAAATGTGGTGACGGATGCCGGCTTTCGCAGCCGTGGTTTCGGCCGCACCGTATTGAAGGCCGCGATTTCTGCCGCCTGGCGGCAGGATTGCTACAAGGTAATGCTGATGACCGGCCGCAGCGACGAAGCCACCTTGCGCTTCTACGAGCACAGCGGCTTCAGTCGCGGCAAGACGGCGTTCCAGATAAACCGGCCTTGATGGCCTGAATCTCACACCGCGCGCAGCAGCACCTGGGCGGCGCCGGCGGCGATGCGGATGGCGCCGTCAGACAGCCGCACGCGTTCCATGGCGTTGTCGATGGGGCGGTCGTCGATGCTGGTTTCGCCCAGGGTGATCAGTTTGCGCGCGGCGTCGCGGTTCACCGCCAGGCCAGTCAGCACCAGCAGTTCGGCCAGCGACACGCCTTCGGCCAGGTGCGATTTCTGCAGCGCGACCTCAGGCAGGTTCAGGTCAGGCGGCAGGCCGGACTCGGCAGATTCGGACTTGGTTAGATCAGAGGCGGGGGTTTGCATGAGAGGTCTCCTTGAGGGCCGGGTTCTGAGCCACCGGGCCGGAGACCTTCTGTGATGTTGCAAGCCGCCGACCTCGGCGGCTGCAATGGTTCAGACAATGACCTGCGCGCCGCCCGTATGGGAGGAGGTAAAATACTGCCAATAGCGGTAGGTCGCGGTCATGGCGGGCAGTCTAAGCGCCGGTTCGCGCCGCCGTCAACCGGGCTTCGCAGCCGGCGGGGCGCTTTGCCGCAGCCCTGTGATCCCGGTTACGATGGCAGCCATGAACCAGACCACCGATCCGCGCCGCCATGCGCCGGCCACCCTGCGCAACCGCGAGGCCATCCTGGCCGTGCTGCGGGATATATTGCCAAAAGAAGGCCTGCTGCTGGAAATCGCCAGCGGCAGCGGCGAGCATGCCGCCTTCATGGCGCCGCTTCTTGCGCCTCTGGTCTGGCAGCCGAGTGATTATGAGGCCGAGGCCCTGCCCTCCATCGATGCCCATGCGGCCGACAGCGGCGCCACCAACATCCGGCCGGCGTTGCGCCTTGACGTGACGGCGGCGGAATGGCCGGTTGCAAAGGCCGATGCGCTGCTCTGCTGCAACATGATCCATATCGCGCCCTGGATGGCAGCCGAAGGACTGATGGCTGGCGCGGCGCGTCTGCTGCGTGATCCGGATGCGCCACTCATCCTCTACGGTCCGTTCAAGCGCAACGGTCTGCATACCGCGCCGTCCAATGCCGCCTTCGACGACAGCCTGAGGGCGCGCGATCCGGACTGGGGCGTGCGCTGCCTCGACTCAGAGGTCGCGCCGCTGGCCGCACGCCATGGCTTCACGCGGATGGATGTTGTGCCGATGCCGGCCAACAATCTTACGGTGGTCTTCCGTCGCGGTTGATTCACGCCGCCTGCGGTGTGGTTGTTTCAGGCTGGGCCTTCTGGCCGGCGCGCCAGGCGAAGCGCGGATAAAACCGCTCCATCATGCGCTCGACATAATCGACCAGATTGTGAAACCCTTCGGCGCGGCGGCGCAGGGCATTGTCGAAATACGGCGAGAGGATATTGGCGAGTTGGGCGAACACGATGGCATCAGTGCCGGTGGCGCGCTCGCCGAACAGATAGGTCTTGCCGCCCAGCAGCACCGAAAGCGAGCGCAGCGAACGCGCGCCCAGTAGCACGATTTCGTCGTGGCTGTGGCGCGTGATGCCCACAGCGAACAGGTTGGCCATCACCTTTTCGCGCAGGGCGCGGCGCAACTCTGTGCGCTGCGGCTCGGGCACGGCGTCATACCAGCGCGCCGGGCCGTTTTCGAAACTCGCGTCGTCGGCATAGCGGAAATAGGTCATCACCCAGCCAAGCTGGTTCTCGGCCATGCGTTCCATCGCCCAGGCCACCGCGCGTTGTTCGGTCGACAGGCAGGCATCGAGGTCGAGGCCGTATTTCTGTTCGATATAGCTGCGGATGAAGGTGGAATCGGCCACCGTAACATCGCCGTCGATGATGAAAGGCAGCTGGCCCTTGGGCGAGTCGATGGGCTGGGCGCGCACATGGATATAGGGCAGGCCGGCGAGCTGAAGCTGCACCTCGGTCTTCATCGTATAGGGGCTCACCTCGGGCAGGCCAAAGGCGGGGCCGCCGCCATGCAGGCGGATCGGCTGGCGGGCGGCAGGCGGCAGATAGTTCATGGTCGGCTCCGGGGAATGAGGAGGCAATGGCGGCGTTGCCAGGGAAAAGCCGGCAACGGCAGCCGTTGCCATGGGAAACGCTTGTAGCGAACCCCTGCTGCCACCATGCTGTCAGCATCGCTTCGTTAGACATGGCCCATGAGAAAAGCCGACCGCCTGTTCCAGATCGTGCAGATCCTGCGCCGCGCCCGCCGCCATCCGGTGACGGCCGAGGCGCTGGCGCAGGAACTGGAGACATCGAAACGCAGCGTCTATCGCGACATCGCGGCGCTGATGGCGCAGCGCGTGCCGATCCGCGGCGAGGCCGGCATGGGCTATGTGCTGGACCATGGCTTCGACCTGCCGCCACTGATGCTCACGCCGGATGAAATCGAGGCGGCGGTGCTGGGCGCGCAATGGGTGTCGCGCCGCGCCGATCCGGTGCTGGGGCGTGCGGCGCTGGACCTGATCGCCAAGATCGCCCAGGCCGTGCCAGAACGCCTGCGTCCCTATGCGGCCGAACCGGCCAACACGGCGCCGCCAAGCTGGAACCTGCAGCCCGATGCCATCGACATGGCGCAGACGCGGCTTGCCATCCGCACCGGGCGCAAGATCGCGCTGGATTATCGCGACGAGCAGGGCCGCGAGACGAAGCGCGTGATCTGGCCGGTCACGGTGGGTTATTTCGACACCGTGCGCATGATCGTGGCCTGGTGCGAACTGCGCGGCGATTTTCGCACCTTCCGCACCGACCGCGTGCTGGCCGCCGATTTCCTCGACGAGCGCTACCCCGATCGCCCCAGCGCCCTGCGCGCGAAATGGCAGAAGGCCCAGCGCAGCCGGCCGTCCTGCGAGGCCTGATGTCCGGAAAACCAGTGCCTTGAAATTCATGGGCGGCATGCCAGATTGTCGCGGCATGTCTTTCCCTGCCTTCCAGCATTTTGGTTCTTCCCATGGATAGCGTGACCCAGCTTCTGTTCGGCGGCGTGGTCGCCCAGGCCGGCGCGCGCCGCGTGCTGGGCCGTCGCGCAGTCGCCGCGGGTGGACTGATCGCCACCCTGCCCGATCTCGATGTGCTGTCGCGGCTGTTCGGCCACGAGGCCATCACCGATGGCTGGCTGTATCACCGCGCCATCACCCATTCGATTCCGGCCACACTGGTCTATGGCACGGCCATCGGCTGGCTGATCTGGAAAGCCGAGCGCCTGCGCCGCAAGCCGGCCGATACGGAAGAGGACCGCAACCGCCGCCATTGCTGGATGTGGCTGGGTGCGCTGTGCTGCGTCACGCATCCCGTGCTCGATCTCTTCACCGCCTATGGCACGCAGCTTCTGGCGCCGTTCAGCCAGGTGCGTTTCGCCATCGATGCGATGCCGATCATCGATCCGCTCTATTCGCTGCCGCTGCTGGTCGTGTTCCTGTTCGGGCTGTTCAGCCGGGAGAAGGCGCGCCATGTGCAGCGCATGGCGCGCATCGCGCTGGTCTATGTCGTGCTCTACACCACCATGGCCTGGGGCATCGGCCTGCATATGCAGGATCGCGCGCGTGAGGAATTGCGCGCGCGGAACCCGGTGCAGGCCGATGTCGCGCGCGTCGCCGCCTATCCGGTGATCTTCCAGCCCTGGTGGCGGCGCATCGTGGTCGATCTGCCGGATGCGATCCTGATCGGTTTCGCCTCGCCGTTTGCGAAGGCGCCGATTGCCTGGCAGACGATTCCACGGCCCGACCGCAGCGACGCGCTGAAAGCCGCCGAGGCGACCCACGAGGGCCGTGTGTTCCGCTGGTTCGCCGACGGGCGGCTGCACTGGACGCTGAAACCCGATCCGGCGGCTGGCAATGCCGGCGGTTTCATCGCCGAGGCGCGCGATTACCGTTATGGCATGCCGGGCGACAGCATCCTGGGTTTCTGGGGGCTGCGCTTCCGCCTTGATGCACAACACCGCGTGCTGGGCGAACCCGAACGGCTGGCCGAACGGCCGGGATTCAGCCGCGCGGGCTGGGCCGAATTGTGGAACGGCGTGCTGGGGCGTTGATTCCGTTGGCTGAATCGGCCTGGGCCGCGCCTGACTGGCAAATTCGGGCCCGATGCATTATATAAATACCAGCCCGTAACCCGCGCCTCCGCAGCGCGGGCAACCCCTTCCAGGGCAGCGCAGCTCTTCGCCGGACAAGGCCGCGAAGCGCCAAATTACTCCACGCCGTCGCAGCCCTGCCATTTTGGTCGCCGCGCATTTCCGCCAATACGACCGCCGTCCTGTCGCTGCTGCCGGCATGACGGGAAATCGCCAGTTTCAACAAAGGATACCGCATGTCGTCTACGACCACCGCCGAAGTCGCCCGTCTCCGCGCCGAGGAGCGTTTCAAGAAGACCGCCCTGCGCGAGCGCGAGGCGGCCGAGGCGCGCAAGCACGAGGAAGAGAGACAGCGCGCGGAATATGCCAAGGTAGACCGCCTGCGGGCCCTGCGCCTGGCCCGCGACGCCGAACAGGCCGAGGTGGCCGCCCGTAGCCAGGAAGAAAAGCGCCTAGCCGCCGAAACCGCGGCGGAACAGCCGGTTGCGCCCAAGCGCAAGCGCCGCGTGGCCAAAGCCGATGCCCCGGCCGACACAGCCAAAGCAGAGTCCTGATCGTCTTCCATGCAACCCGGCGTCGGCCTGACCCCTAGCCATCGGGCCGGGCCGTCGCTTATAGTCCCCCGGCTATGCCAGACCGACCTTGTCCGGGCGTCGTGCCCGCCCTCGCCGGCCGCGTCCGTCCTTCCGCAGCCCTGTCCCGTACACTGCTTCGCCTGAAGGCGCGTCATGTCGCTGGCGCTTGAGCTGATCCTCATCGCGGCGTTGATCCTGCTGAACGGCCTGCTCGCCATGTCGGAGCTCGCCGTGGTGTCGGCGCGGCGCGCGCGGCTGGAGGCGCTGGCACGCAAGAAAACCGCCGTGGCGCGCGGCGCGCGGCTGGCGATGAAACTGGCCGGCGATCCGGGCCGCTTCCTGTCCAGCGTGCAGATCGGCATCACCCTGGTCGGCATCCTGGCCGGCGCGTTTTCCGGCGCCACCCTGGCCGACCGTTTCTCCACCTGGATCGAGGCCACCTACCTGCTGGCCGAACCGATTGCCGATGGCATCGCCTTTACGGTTGTGGTCGGCACGGTCACCTATCTGTCGCTGATCATCGGCGAACTGGTGCCCAAGCAGCTCGCGCTGAAAAAGCCCGAACCCATCGCCGCCGCGATGGCGCCCTTCCTGGCGGGCCTCGCCTGGATCGCCAGCCCCGTCGTGTCGCTGCTCGATGTCTCGTCGAAGATCGTGCTGCGCCTGCTGGGCGCCGGCGCCAGCAACAAGGAAGCGGTGACGGAAGAGGAAATCCGCCACCTGGTGGCCGAAGCGGAAAGCGCCGGCACGGTGGAACCGGCCGAACGCCAGATGATCGCTGCCGTGCTGAGACTGGGCGATCGTGCGGTGCGCAGCGTGATGACGCCGCGCCACGATCTCGACTGGGTCGATCTCGACGCGCCGCATGAAGAGATGGTGCAATGCCTGCGTGAAACCATGCATCTGCGCCTGCCGGCGGCCCATGGCTCGATCTCCGAACCGGTCGGCATGATCGGTGTGAAGGATGTGTTCGACGCGCTGCTCGATGGCGGCCGCGACCAGGTTGCGGCCAAGGGCCTCGCCGCCTTCGTGCATCCGGTGCCGGCGGTGCATGAAAGCGCCGATGTGCTGGACGTGCTGACGCTGCTCAAAGCCTCGCCGGCTGGCATGGCCTTCGTGGTGGATGAATTCGGCAGCCTGGAAGGCGTGGTGACGGCGAACGACATCCTGCAGACCATCGCGGGCGATTTCGCCTTCCCCGATGGCGAGGCGCCCGACCTGGTGCAGCGCGAGGATGGATCGTGGCTGATCGACGGCAGCTTGCCGCGCGAGGACATGGCGGAAAAACTCGGCCTGCATCTGCCCGAGGAAGAGGGCCATACCGTGGCCGGGTTCCTGCTCGCGCGCTTCGGCCGCCTGCCGGTGGCCGGCGACGCGGTGGAATGGCATGGCTGGCGCTTCGAGGTGATGGACATGGATGGCCGCCGCATCGACAAGGTGCTGGCGGTGCCGCCGCAGGAAGCGGTGGCGGCCCATGATTCCTGATCGCGCTTAAGAGAAGCGCGCGGGGTTTCAGGTAATTATCGGTCGCGGTGAAACCGGTGTGAAATCCGGCGTTCCTGTATGGATGGCCGTGGAGAAGACAAAAAAAGGGGCCGCATCGAAGATGCGGCCCAAGTCTAGGGAGGAAACGCCCGAGAAGGGCATGCAACAAACCGGAAGCTTGTTGCGATGCACAAACTAATCCCTTCGCATCCGCAGCGCAAGAGGGAAAAGGCGTGTTGGGCGTCACATTAACAAAAACATATACTTGCGACATTTTTTGAGCCGAATCGGCCCACCGCGCGACAGATTGTTAGCCTGCATTCTATTGTGCGGGCGCGAAAAGGCGATGAGTGTTGCGCCCGGAACACAGGCAGCCGCTTTTTTGATCAGCACGTGACGGGCAGGCAGAAGGGCGTAAGCGGACGAATCGGCCGGTCCCATCCGATCCCGCAGGCGATTTCGGGCCGATAACGACTGGGCAGCAAAAAGCCCGCTCCGGATGAGGGAGCGGGCCTGCGATACGCCTGGCCTTCAGGCGGGGGATTTTAGCGGAAGCTGCCGTGATACTCGTCGTTGGGCCGCATCTCGATGGCGGCTGCCATGCGGTTGCTCATGTTGAAAAAGCTGATCGTGGCGGCGATGTCCCAGATGTCGCGGTCGCTCCAGCCGGCATCGCGCAACGCCTGGCGGTCGGCCTCGACGATCTTGTCCGGGCTTTCGGTCAGTTTGGTGGCGAATTCGAGAGCGGCGCGCATCTTCGGCGTCAGATCGGCGGCGCGCCAGTTCATCACCATCAGTTCGCCCAGTTTCGGATCGCCCGAGATCTGCCGTACGGCGGCGCCATGGGCGGTGAGGCAGTAGAAGCAGTGGTTGATGCTGCTGACCACCACGGCGATCATCTCGCGCTCCAGCTTGCTGAGGCCCGAGGGCGCCAGCATCAGCTCGTTATACATCTCCGAAAAGCCGCGCAGCTTCTTGGCGTCGAAGCTGTAGCTGAGCAGCACGTTCGGCACGAAGCCGATCTTCTCGTCGCATTTGGCGAAATAGGCCTGGGTGTCGGGATCGAGATCCTGGCGCTCGGGCACCGGGATGTTCAGCGCATGGGGGTGCGGTTTTCCGCTCTTGGGGGACTGGCTCATGGTTTCCTCCGTTTCTGGAGCCAGACTAGGGCGAAATCCGCATGGAACAAAGCGTCCCGCCGGGGGTTACCCGAGGGCATTCTGACGCAGGAGGCCCTCATGCACGTCGCATCCATGATCCGCACGCATCCCCAGGTCGGCGGCGATGCCGCGCCGAATGAAACCCTGATCCGCTGCATCGAGGCCTGCCTCGACTGCGCCCAGACCTGCATCGCCTGTGCCGATGCCTGCCTGGCGGAAGACACGGTCGAGCAGCTGCGGCAATGCATTCGTCTCGACCTGGATTGCGCCGATCTGTGCCAGGTGACCGCCACGGTGGCATCGCGGTGCACCGGCGCAAACCAGACGACGTTGCGCGCGCTGCTGGCGGCCTGCGCCGAAGCCTGTCGGGTTTGTGGCGAGGAATGCGAACGTCATGGGGAGATGCATGGCCATTGCCGCATCTGCGCCGCGGCCTGCCACCATTGCGAACAGCTTTGCCGCCAGGTGGGCGACGCGGTCGCGCCGGTGCTGCAGTAGGCGTGGCTTTATCCCAATACTGCCATGCCCGGCTTTGTGCCGGGCATCCACGTGGTGGCGCCAGGAAAACGTGGATGGCCGGAACAAGTCCGGCCATGACGGTTATTTCAATGCGGTAAGAGGCCCCTGACTTCCAAAACCTCGGCGGCCGGCGTGACAATCTTTGATTACTGCGGATCGAAGCCGTCCGCGCGCGCGTCAGCGCGCGTCGAAGCCGTTCTTGAAACCGCCGACCTGGCCACGATGGCGCAGCAGGTGATCGGCCAGCACGAGCGCCAGCATGGCCTCGCCCACCGGCACGGCGCGGATACCGACGCAGGGATCGTGCCGGCCCTTGGTGACGATCTCGGTCTCAGCACCGAAGCGGTCGATGGTGGCACGCGGATTGAGGATGGAGGAGGTCGGCTTCACGGCGAAGCGCACCACGATCTCCTGGCCCGAGGAGATGCCGCCCAGGATGCCGCCAGCCTGATTGGAGGTGAAATCCGCGCGGCCGTCGCTGCCCAGCCTCATCTCGTCGGCATTCTGCTCGCCGGTCAGGCGGGCCGACGCAAAGCCGGCGCCGATCTCCACGCCCTTCACGGCATTGATGCTCATCATGGCGGCGGCGAGATCGGCATCCAGCTTGCCATAGATCGGCTCGCCCAGCCCGGCGGGAATGCCGGACGCGCGCAACTCGACGACGGCACCCACAGAGGAGCCCGCCTTGCGGATACCATCCAGGTAATCTTCCCATTCCATGGCCATTTTCGGATCGGGGCACCAGAAGGGATTCTGCGTCACGCTGTCCCAGTTCCAGTTCGCCGGGTCGATGGTCTTCTCGCCCACCTGCACCAGCGCGCCGCGGATCTGCACGGCGGGACCAATCAGACTTGCAAGCACGTTGCGCGCCACCGCGCCGGCGGCCACGCGGGCCGCCGTCTCGCGCGCCGAGCTGCGCCCACCGCCGCGATAGTCGCGGATGCCGTATTTGCTCCAGTAGGTGTAATCGGCGTGACCGGGACGGAACTTGTCCATGATCTCGCCGTAATCCTTCGAGCGCTGGTCGACATTCTCGATCAGCAGTGAAATCGGCGTGCCGGTGGTCTGGCCTTCGAACACGCCCGACAGAATTTTCACTTCATCCGGTTCGCGCCGCTGGGTCACGAAACGCGAGGTGCCCGGCTTGCGCTGGTCCATCCAGTGCTGGATGTCGGCTTCCGACAGCGGCACGCGCGGCGGCGTGCCGTCGATCACGCAGCCCAGCGCCGGCCCGTGGCTTTCACCCCATGTGGTGACGCGGAAGAGCCGGCCGAAGCTGTTATCGGACATTGTGCTTGCTTACTCGGCCTTCTTGCCGCCGAGGGAAAGCAGCAGGTCGGCCACCTGGGCGGCCTGGTCGGTCGCCACCATGCCGACGGCGTGATAGCCGCTGTCGACGTGATGCACTTCGCCGGTGACGCCCGAGCCCAGATCGGACAGCAGATACAGGCCGGCGCCGCCGACCTGCTCGATGGTCACGTTCTGGCGCAGGGGCGCGTTCAGCTCGTTCCATTTCAGGATATAGCGGAAATCGCCGATGCCGCTGGCGGCCAGGGTCTTGATCGGGCCGGCCGAGATGGCGTTGACGCGGATACCCTTCTTGCCCAGGTCGGCGGCAAGGTAGCGCACGCTTGCTTCAAGAGCTGCCTTGGCCACGCCCATCACGTTGTAATGCGGCATGACGCGCTCGGCGCCGTAATAGGTCAGCGTGATGGCGCTGCCGCCATCGGTCATCAGCTTCTCGGCGCGCTGCATCACGGCAGTGAAGCTGTAGCAGCTCACGTTCATGGTCAGCGCGAAATTCTCGAAGCTGGTGTCGATATAGCGGCCCTTCAGCTCGTTCTTGTCGGAAAAGCCGATGGCATGGACGATGAAATCGAGTTTGCCCCAGGCCTTTTCCAGCGCAGCAAAAGTGGCGTCGATCGAAGCCGGGTTGGTGACGTCGCATTCCAGCACATGCTGGGCGCCGATGGTCTGTGCCAGCGGCCGCACGCGTTTTTCCAGCGCCTCGCCCTGGTAGGTGAAGGCCAGTTCGGCGCCCTGGGCATGCACCGCCTTGGCGATGCCCCAGGCCAGCGAACGGTCGTTGGCGACGCCCATGATAAGGCCGCGTTTGCCATGCATGAGCGGTTGCGGTTGCGACATAAATCCCCCGGTAAGGCTGTGGCGCGAGACGGCCGGCGCAGCCGCTGCGGCGCTCCTGGCACGAAACACTGGGCGGCGAGAGTAGCCCAAAGCCGGGTTTTGGCCAAGCGGCCTAAGCCATTATGATGAAAAGAAGATCGGCTATAGACCCGGTTCGTATGCCGGCCGCTGCGCCGACCGGCTCGGGTGTGCCAAGTCCGGCCAGGTGCGGTCGGCGGCACTTGGCAGCGGTCCGATCTGCTCGCGCTGCTGCTGCAACAGATCGCCGGGCAGGCCGAGTAGGGGAGGAGAGACGAACATCAAGCCCCTGAGGGTGCGAAGGCTGCGTTTCATCTCGTCTTGCAGGGGCGGCAGCAGGCCTTCTGCCTCGGCGCGGTCGAGCGCCTGGGCCGTCACCGGTCCCAGATCGCCATCCACCAGCAGCGGGCCGCCGCGATAGGGCCCACGCGCCGCCTGCTGCGGCCGTGGCGCGGGCTGGTCGGGCCACAGCAGGTCGTTCAGGCCATCCTGCATCAGTTTGACGAGTTCGCTTCCGGCTTCGCCGAGCAGGCGGGGCGATTGTTTCATCGCCTTGTACCAGTCGTCGAGTTCGCGGCCGAAGGCACGCAGCGTATCCTCGCGCCGGGTTTCCGCGCTGTTGCGTCGCGACTGTTCGGGCAGGTCGCGCTGCGGCATACCGCGCAGAGGCCGGCCCGTGGCATCGGTATCCTGCGCTGCGTCGCCGTAAAGATGGCGATAGGTGTCGCTGACCAGACGGAAAGCATCGTCATGGCGCGGATGCTGCGGTTTCAGGTAGGCGTCATGGGCCTGCAGGGTATGCAGGTCGGCACGCGACAGATCGGCCGGCTGCTTGCTCAGTGTGAAATCCAGCCAGCGTTCCGGCGCGGGTGGCAGCGCACTGAGGCGGGATTCGAAAGATGCCGATGCATCGCTGTGTTGCGCATCCAGCGCCTCGTTCTGCGGATTGCCATGAAACCCTTCGATCTCCATCAGGCCCTGCGATGGCAGGGTTTTGGCGCGTTCAGCGAGTTCCTCGCGGAAATAGCGGTCGCTGATCGGTTTCACATCCCGCTGCATGCCGTCGAAGATCTGCTTCCAGTTTTCCACATCGGTTGGATTGCTGGGAAAATCGGGTGCATCGCGCAGATGTATGCCGGCGGGCAAACCCCAGATGCTGCCGATCGCAGGCTGCAGCCGCGTCGGGAAATAGGCTTCCTTCGGGATGCCGCGCGCTTCGAAGACGTCACGATGATACTCAACGCTCTGCGGACCGGTGACGCGGTGATCGCCGGTCTCGGCGAGATTGCGTTCGCGTTGCGCCAGATCGGCGGCGGCGATCTCGCGCCTGATCGCGGCGCGTTCGGCATCATCCAGATCGCGACCACGAGCCTCGCGAACAAAGCGGTCGAGCCGCGTATTGGCGATCTCGCCGTTTTTGCCGCGGTTGGCGGCGACGTCGCGCGCCAGCCCGGCATAGGAATCCTGTTTCTCCAGCGCGGTCCAGTAGCCATCGATGTCGTTGTCTTTCAGGCGGGCGCGGGCGGCATCCAGGGCGTTGCGCTGCTCGGCAGATGACGGGCGGCGAGAGGGCATGTAAATCTCCTATTCTAAAATGATCATGATTTGTTCTTAAACAAGAATGGCCGGCATCAGCCGATCATCCGGAATATCAGGGACGTCGCCAAACTAATCAAAATGAACAGGGTCATGGCGCTCCAGGGCAGCAGGAGCAGGGTGCCGGCAATGCCGAGCCCGATCCAGTAAGGCCGCCGGCGCATGGGCGGCATGAAGCGGCGGATGGCGAATCCGGCCAGCGCCAGAAGCGTGCCATAGATGCCGACGCGGATCGCCCAGTATGCCAGATGGTGGTAGATCGAACCCTTGCCGCCGACTGAAATGGCGACCGCCTCGGTGGCGAAAATGATCATGGACAGAAAGGGGATCGCCAGCAGGACGCAGAACAGGATCGTCAGCAGCCGCCAGCCCCGGCCGCTGCGGTCGGGTGGCGATCCTGCTGGTGACGGTGCGGCGTCCGGGCTGAGGTCGGGCATGGGCTCGGCTGGTTAACAGGTGCCTGAATATGCGGGTAGTCTGATCGATTGTCAATACATAAAGAGAACAAAACCGGATATTATTCCTGTATTCACCGCCTGCTGTCTGACCGGGCCGCTTATTCGGCGGTTTCCTGTCCGATGCTGCGGGCCCGTTCCAGCCGCTGGCGTACGGCATCCTCGGGCAGTCCGACCTGCGCCAGCGCCAGGGCGCCGAGCTGCAGCGAGGCTTCGGCGGCTTCGGCGATCACCTGGGCCGCGCCCAGTTTGCGCAGATGCTCGGCATGGCCGTGGTCGCGGGCGCGGGCGAAAACCGGCAGATGCGGCCAGGCGCGATGGGCCGTGGCGACCAGATGCCCGGCGGCTGCGGGATCGTCCAGCGTCACCACCAGGGCCTGGGCGTGGCTGGCCGACAGTTTCTCCAGCAATTCGACCCGGCTGGCATCGCCGTAATGCACCGGCCGGCCGGCGCGGCGTTCGGTCGTCACGGTTTCGGCATGGGCATCCAGCGCCACCCAGGGAATCTGTTCGGCATCCAGCAGGCTGGCGATCATGCGGCCGACGCGGCCATAGCCGCAGATCACCACATGGCCTTCCTGGTGTTCGGCATCGTCCTTCACGCCATGCGCCGAGTAGGCCGTGCGATCCGACATCGTCTGCGCCACGCGCCGCGCCGCCTGGGCAATAAAGGGTGTGGCCAGCATCGACAGCGATACGACCAGCAGCATGAACTGCGCCGTCTCGGTCGGCAGCAGGCGATACCGCTCGCCCAGGCCCACCACCACGAAAGCGAATTCGCCGCCCTGGCCCAGCAGCAGGGCCATTTCCAGCGCGGTGCTGCGGCTCTGGCCGAACAGCAGTGCGAGCGCGGCGATGATGACACCCTTGATGACGAACAGGCCGATCACCGACAGCAGGATCCACAGCGCATGATCGGCCGCGACGCGCAGATCGATGCCCATGCCGACCGACAGGAAGAACAGGCCGAGCAGCAGGCCCTTGAAGGGTTCGATGCTCACCTCGACGGCATGACGGTATTCGCTTTCCGCCAGCAGCAGGCCGGCGAGAAAGGCGCCGAGCGCCATGGAAAGGCCCGCGATGCCGGTGGCCGCCGCCATGGCGATCACCACCAGCAGGATCAGCGCCATGAACATCTCGGGGCTTTTGGCACCACCGGCCAGGCGGAACAGCGGCCCCAGCAGGCGCCGGCCGATCACGATGATTCCAACAATGGCGGCGATGGCAATCACCAGCGTCTCGCCCACCTGCAGCATCATGTTTTCGCCGCTGACGCTGCCGGCGGTGGCCAGGAAACCGACCATGAACAGGATCGGCACCACGGCCAGATCCTGCATCAGCAGGATGGCGAAACTGGCGCGGCCGACCGGCGTGCCGCCACGCCGGCTTTCGATCAGCAGCTGCATCACGATGGCGGTGGAACTGAGCGCGAGGCAGCTGCCCAGAATGATCGCGGCCGGCCCGCTGTTGCCGAACGCCATGGCGATGCCGCCGATCGCGGCGGCAGCGATCAGCACCTGGGCCAGGCCCAGGCCGAGCACGAGGCGCTTCATCTGCCACAGCCGGTCGAGCGAAAGCTCCAGCCCGATCATGAACAGCAGGAAGATGATGCCGAATTCGGCGATCAGCCGCACGCCGGCGATGTCGCCGATGGTGACATAGCCCAGCCAGGGCAGGCGGTCGGCGAACAGCGCCAGGCCGTAAGGACCGATCAGCAGGCCCACGGCGAGGAAGCCGAGCACGGGGCTCAGCCTCAGGCGGTGGAAAACCGGCACCACGATGCCGGCCGCCACCAGGAAAACGATCAGCTCGCGGAAATAGGGAATGGTCTCGGAATGCTCCATGCCTGACCTTCGCCTACCCGGAGCGGATCGTCAAATAATCGTATCGGCTCGATTTTTTTCTGTAGCTGCAACAGCATTTCCAGCGGTGGAATAGGGCCACAACTGATCTAGAGCAAAGCAGCCTGCGCCCTGCCAGGGCATCACCACGGCAATTACAAAGCCGTAATCCTCCCTGCAACGATTCTCCCGAAAGCCTGCCATGTCTTCCATCACATCGACCGTCGCCGCCCCAGCCGTCGACCAGAAGGGTATCGATCAGGGGGGCGCCAATGCGGGGCGCGGCCTCTCCGTCCTGGTCCGCATCATGGCGATCATTCTGGTCGCCATCGCCAGCCTGGCGATCCAGCTCGGCATCGATCTCTACCAGCTACGCGGCAGCCTGCTGGAGGATCGCGCCACCAAGACCCGCGAACTGGTCGAGGTGGCCCATGGCATCGTGCAGCAGTTCGGTACTGCTGCCGAGACGGGCGCGATGAGCCGCGAGGCGGCGCAGCAGGCCGCTTTGGCCATGCTGCAGGGGCTGCGTTACGGCGGGCGGGAGTATTTCTGGATCAACGACCAGAAGCCCGTGCTGCTGATGCATCCCTTCGCAAAGGACCTGGTAAGCCGGGATGTGAGTTCATATGCCGATCCCGACGGCAAGAAGATCTTCGTCGAATTCACCCGCATCGCCCGCGAAAAGGGCGAAGGCGCGATCGAGTATCGCTGGCCCAAACCGGGCAGCAGCGAGCCGGTGGAGAAAGTCTCCTACGTGAAGGGCTATGCACCCTGGGGCTGGGTGGTCGGCAGCGGCATCTATCTTGATGACGTCGACGCGGTGATGCGGCAGCAATTCATCAAGACCGGCATCGCCGTCACCATCAACGGCCTGATCCTGGTGCTGTTCGGCTGGATGCTGGCGCGCGCGGTGGCCCGCCCGCTGCATGCCCTGACCGAGGCGATCGACCGCCTGGCGCATCGCGACTGGAAAACCGAGGTGCCGCATACCGGGCGCGGCGACGAGATCGGCGCCATCGCCCGTGCGGTCGGCGTGTTCAAGACCAACGGCATGGAAAACGACCGGTTGCAGCGCGAGGCCGAGGAAACCCGCCGCCAGGCCGACGAACAGCGGGAAGCCCGCGAGGCGCGGGAACAGGCCGCCGCTCGCGAGATCGCAGCTTTGTGCGAGGAGATCGCTCATGGCCGGCTGGAGACGCGCCTGAGCGAGGCCGGCAAGGATGGTTTCCTGCTGGAGGTGACGCGGCGGCTGAACAAACTGACCGCCACTCTGCACAGCGTGACCGGCGAACTGGCTGGCGTGATCCATGGCATGGCCGAAGGCGATGTCAGCCGCAGCGTGGCCGGCGATTATGACGGCGTCTTCGCCGACCTGAAGGACAGCGCCAATGCCATGGCGGCGACCCTGCAGCGGTTTGCCGGCGAACTGTCGCAGTCGGTTTCGACCCTGCAACAGGCGGCAGCGGAAATCTCATCGGGTTCGGAAGACCTGGCCGGCCGCACCGAAAGCCAGGCCGCGGCGCTGGAGCAGACGGCCGCCGCCATGCATGAAGTGACGGCGACGGTGAAGCAGAATGCCGAGAACGCGCATTCCGCCGACCAGCTGGCCAGCGATACGCGCGGCATCGCCCATCACGGCGGCGATGTGGTGCGCAATGCGGTCAGCGCGATGAGCGCCATCGAGCAGGGCGCGCAGAAGATCGCCGACATCGTCGGCCTGATCGACGAGATCGCCTTCCAGACCAACCTGCTCGCGCTGAATGCTTCCGTTGAGGCAGCCCGCGCGGGAGAAGCTGGCAAGGGTTTCGCTGTTGTCGCTCAGGAAGTGCGCGCGCTGGCGCAGCGCAGTGCGAACGCGTCGAAGGATATCAAGGCGCTGATCCAGGACTCGAATGCCCAGGTGAAGACCGGCGCCGAGCTGGTCAAGCGGACCGGCGGGTCGCTGGGCGAGATCGTCGCCGCCGTCGACAAGGTCAGCGGCATCGTGGCCGAAATCGCCAATGCCTCGAACGAGCAGTCGCGCGGCCTGGACGAGGTGAACGTGGCGGTCGGCAACATGGACGAACTGACCCAGCGCAATGCCGCGCTGGTCGAGCAGACCCATGCCGCCGCCCAGTCGCTCAATACGATGGCGCGCGGGCTGGCCGAACTGGTCGCCTTCTTCAAACTGAAGTCGGCTTCGCGGCCCAGATTGCTGGCGGCGGAATGAGGATGATTCCAGCCTGGGCGTGATGCAGGTCAAACCCGGTGCCGTGTTTTGGACCGGGCGCGGCGTTTTGCCGCCGCTGGCGGGCTTGCTGTAGCAAACGCCTCGCAATAGCGTCGGCCTGCCCCGCCCAAGCATAGGAGAGCCGCCGCCATGATGCCGGTCGCTGTCGAATCCTTTTTCATCGTGCTGCGCGAGGGGCTGGAAGCCCTGCTGGTGGTCGCGGCTCTGGCCGCCTTCCTGCAGCGCGCCGGCGAGGGCCATCGCCGCGTAGCATTGCTCTGGGGCAGCCTCGCCGCGCTGGCGGGCAGCGCCGGTGCCGCCTGGATTTTCTACGCCTTCTTCGGCGGCGCCCATGACGACCTCACCGAGGCCATCGTGATGTCGGTGGCGGCCGTGCTGCTACTCTATGTCAGCGGCTGGCTCTGGCTGCGGCAGGATCCGGAAGGCTGGAAGCGCCGCCTGCAGGCCCAGACCGAACAGGCGCTGCGCGCCGACAGGCCATGGCTGCTGGCCGGCATCGCCTTTCTCGCCGTCTTCCGCGAGGGCGCCGAGACGATCCTGTTCCTGCACGCGGCCATGGCCAATGCCGAGGCC
Source organism: Ferrovibrio sp. (assembly GCF_046297595.1). Lineage (GTDB taxonomy): Bacteria > Pseudomonadota > Alphaproteobacteria > Ferrovibrionales > Ferrovibrionaceae > Ferrovibrio. Next base: position 23,648 of record NZ_JBKBHT010000002.1, on the reverse strand, counting down.
GGCGCGCAAAGCGGCGTGCCGGGCATGCTGCTGGGCTTGGGCGGCGCCGGGCTGGCGCTGGCGCTGATCTATCTGGCGATGACGAAACTTGCGCTGCGCCTGCCGTTGCGCCCGGTCTTCGCCGTCACCTCCGCGCTGCTGTTCCTGCTCGGCCTGCGCTTCATCGGTGGCGCGCTGCTGGAATTCCAGGAGATCGGCTGGCTGCCCTATGACGATGTCGGCCTGCCGGCCTGGGCGGTGCAGGCGGGTTTCAACCCCACCATCCAGGCCATCGGCCTGCAGGCCACGCTGCTGCTGGCGGCGGGCTTGTTCGCGCTGCTGCAAGGGCGCCAGCGCCGCCGCGCGATGGCATAACCGGACAACAAAAAGGCCGGACGGCATCGCTGCCGCCCGGCCTTTGGCTTTACGCTGGCCTGAAGCTCAGCCGAGGATCGACTGCAGCTTCATCGCCACGCCCATATTGCCCTTCACCTTCAGCTTGCCCATCATGAAGGCGGTGGTGGGGTCGAGGTCGCCGCTGCTCAGCGCGATGAAATTGTCCATCGAGATGGTGATGGTGCAGTCGGCCTCGGCGTCTTCGTTGCTGACGGTGCCGGCATTGCCGTCCACGAAGATCTGGCCGTCATCGCCGAAATCGAATTTCACCGTGGCGTCGATTGCGCCCGGCTTCACGCGCTGGCTCATCTGCTGGGTGATCTGGTCGAGCGACATGTGGCCTCCCTGGCTCGTGTGAATCGCTGAGAAATGATGCAGGCTTCCGCAACGGCATCGACATCTGCGAATTGACGCAACGTCAACAGCCACGCGGCTTTGGCGGCACCCTATATTGACGTTTACGTAAGCGTCAAGTAGCGTCGCTGCAACGCATAAAAACAGCATGCAGTCTTGTTTGACTGCTGTCAGGGAGTGAAACGGATGGCGGCGGTTTCGGGTCCGTATCGTTCGGTATTTCGCGATGGCCTGTTCGCCGGTCAGGTGATCGTGGTCACCGGTGGCGGTTCGGGCATCGGCCGCTGCACCGCGCATGAACTCAGCCATCTGGGCGCGACGCTCGCGCTGATCGGCCGCAAGATCGAAAAGCTGCAAAGCGTGGCCGAGGAACTGCGTGCAGATAATCCCGGCTGCGAGGTCGACATCTTTTCCTGCGACATCCGCGAGGAAGACAAAGTCGCCGAGACGGCGAAGGCGATCCTCAAGCGCTTCGGCCGCATCGACGGCCTAGTCAACAATGCCGGGGGCCAGTTCCCGGCGCCGCTCAGTCAGATCAGCCAGAAAGGCTGGGATGCCGTGGTGCGCAACAACCTCACCGGCGGCTTCCTGATGGCGCGGGAATGCTACACCCAGTGGATGGCCGATCATGGCGGCGCCATCGTCAACATCGTGGCCGACATGTGGAACGGCATGCCCAATATGGGCCATTCGGGCGCGGCGCGTGCCGGCATGGTGAATTTCACCGAAACGGCGGCCTGCGAATGGGGCGTCTCGGGCGTGCGGGTGAATGCCGTGGCGCCGGGCTGGATCGCATCCTCTGGCATGGACACCTATCCCGACTGGATGAAGCCGTTGATCCGTGGCATGCGCGACCATGTGCCGCTGCAGCGCCTGGGCACCGAGGCGGAAGTCTCGGCTGCCATCGTCTACCTGCTGTCGCCGGCGGCAGGCTTCATCTCGGGCACCACGTTGCGCGTGGATGGCGGCGTGCCCAATGCGCGGCGGCATTATCCCTTGCCAAAACACGACCGGTCGCAGGCCTTCGACGGTTTCCACCGTTCGGTGATGCCGAACGTGCTGCAGGAGAAATAATCCGATGGCGGTGCTGCGCTCGCAGGTCGACACAGGTTCGGAAAGCTTCAAGCAGAACCGCGCCGACATGCTGGCGCTGATCGAGGGCTTCCGCACGCTGGAACAGCGCGTGCGCGATACCTCCGATGCCCGCAAGCCGGTATTCGAGAAACGCGGCCAGCTCACGCCGCGCGACCGGCTGGCCCATGTGCTGGATCGCGGTGCGCCGTTTCTCGAAATCTCGACGCTCGCCGGCTACAGGATGCATGACGACGACGGCGCCGAGAATATCATGGGCGGCGGCTTCATCGCCGGCATCGGCTTCATTGCCGGCATCCGCTGCATGGTCACGGCCTCCGATTCCGGCATCAAGGGCGGCACCATCGCACCGATGGGCCTGCGCAAGAGCCTGCGCGCCCAGGAGATCGCCGTGCAGAACAAGCTGCCGGTGGTGAACCTGGTGGAATCCGGCGGCGCGAATCTCAATTACCAGGCCGAGATCTTCGTCGATGGCGGACGTGGCTTCGCCAATCAGGCCCGCCTCTCGGCCGCCGGCATCCCGCAGATCACCGTGGTGCATGGCTCGTCCACGGCAGGCGGCGCCTATGTGCCGGGCATGAGCGATTATGTGGTGGTGGTGAAAGGCCGGGCGAAGATTTTCCTGGCCGGGCCGCCGCTGCTGAAATCCGCCACCGGCGAAATCGCCACCGACGAGGAACTGGGCGGCGCCGAGCTGCATGCGCAGGTCTCCGGCGTGGCGGAATTCCTGGCCGAGGACGATGCCGACGGCCTGCGCATCGCGCGCGAGATCATGGCGCGCCTGCCCTGGAACGAGCGTGGCCCGCAGCTTCGCAAAAAAAGCTGGACCGCGCCGCTCTACGATCCGGACGAACTCTGCGGCGTGGTGCCGGTGGATTACCGCAAGCCCTATGACGTGCGCGAGGTGGTGGCGCGCCTGGTGGATGGCAGCGAGGCGGTGGATTTCAAGCCGCTGTATGGCCCGCACACCGTCTGCCTGCAGGCCGCCATCGAAGGCGAGGCGGTGGGCATCATCGGCAATAACGGTCCCATCGATACCGAAGGCGCGGTGAAGGCCGCGCAGTTCATCCAGCTCTGCGACCAGGCCGACATGCCCATCGTGTTTTTGCAGAACACCACCGGCTACATGGTGGGCAAGGACGCGGAACGCGGCGGCATCGTCAAGCATGGCTCGAAAATGATCCAGGCCGTGACCAATGCGCGCGTGCCCAAGCTGACGCTACATATCGGCGCCAGCTTCGGCGCCGGCAATTACGGCATGTGCGGCCGGTCCTATGATCCGCGTTTCATCTTCGCCTGGCCCAACAACCGCATCGCGGTGATGGGTCCGGAACAGGCCGCCGGCGTGCTGGCCATCGTGGCGGAAGAGAAATTCCGCCGCGCCGGCGCCGAGGTCGATGCCACCGTGATCGAGGGCATGAAGGCAAAAGTCGTGAAGAAGATGGAGGCCGAAAGCACGGCCCTGTTCGCCACGGCGCGGCTGTGGGACGACGGCCTGATCGACCCGCGCGACAGCCGGCGCGTGCTGGGGCTGTGTCTAAGCGTCTGCCGCGAAGGCGACGCGCGGGTGGTCAAGCCGAATGCCTTCGGCATCGCCCGCATGTAACGAATAAAAAGAAAGATCGAGGAGCGCAGAGAATGGACTTCACGCCGGAACACAAGAGCATCCACGACAACATGAAGAAATTCATCGAGGCGGAGATCAATCCGCATGTCGATGAATGGGAAAAGGCCGGCATCTTCCCCGCCCACGAATTGTTCAAGAAGATGGGCAAGATGGGTTTCCTCGGCATCAACAAGCCGGTGGAATATGGCGGCCTCGGCCTAGATTACTCCTACCACATGGTGATGACCGAGGCGCTGGGCTACATCAATTGCGGTGGCGTGCCGATGGCGATTGGCCTGCAGACCGACATGGCGACGCCGGCGCTGGCGCGCTTCGGCTCCGACGAGCTGCGCAAGGAATTCCTTAGCCCCAGCATCAGCGGCGATTATGTCGCCTGCCTGGGCGTGTCCGAGGTCGGTGCCGGGTCGGACGTGGCCGGCATCAAGACCACGGCGAAAAAGGACGGCGATGATTACGTGATCAACGGCGGCAAGATGTGGACCACCAGCGGCACCCAGGCCGACTGGATGTGCCTGCTGGCCAATACCGGCGAAGGCCCGGTGCACCAGAACAAGTCGCTGATCTGCGTGCCAATGAAGACCAAGGGCGTGCAGATCGCGCGCAAGCTCGACAAGATGGGCATGCATTCCTCGGATACGGCGCAGATCTATCTCGACGACGTGCGCGTGCCGCAGCGTTACCTGATCGGCCAGGAAGGCCATGGCTTCATGTACCAGATGGTGCAGTTCCAGGAGGAGCGCCTGTGGGCCGCCGCCTCCAGCCTGATCAGCCTGGAGCGCCTCATCGAGCAGACCATCGAATATACCCGCCAGCGCAAGACCTTCGGCCAGCCGATCCTGGACAATCAGGTGGTGCATTTCCGCCTCGCCGAACTGCAGACCGAGGTGGAGCTGCTGCGCGCGCTGACCTACCGCGCCGCCGACCTGCTGGTGAAGGGTGAGGACGTGACGCGGCTGGCCTCGATGGCCAAGCTGAAATCCGGCCGCCTGGCTCGCGTCGTCACCGATGCCTGCCTGCAATATTACGGCGGCATGGGCTTCATGAACGAAACCCCGGTCAGCCGCGCCTATCGCGACACCCGCCTGGGCTCGATCGGCGGCGGCGCCGACGAGATCATGCTGGGCATTATCTGCAAATACATGGGCATCCTGCCGGGCAAGAAGAAGTGAACGCGGCGATCGAACCCAAAAGAAAAGCCGTCATGCCCGGGCTTGTCCCGGGCATCCACGACTTCTTATGGAGCGCGAAGGCAAAGACGTGGATGGCCGGATCAAGTCCGGCCATGACGATGTGGGGCAAGGGATGACGAAACCCTTCGACACCATCCTGATCGCCAATCGCGGCGAGATCGCCTGCCGGGTGATCCGTTCGGCCCGCGCGCTGGGATATCGCACCGTGGCGGTCTACTCCGAGGCCGATGCCGGCGCGCCGCACACCCTGCTGGCCGACCGCGCGATCTGCATCGGGCCGGCGGAAGCGAAACAGAGTTATCTCAGCATCGACGCGATCCTGAACGCCGTCCGCGCGTCAGGCGCGCAGGCAGTCCATCCGGGTTATGGCTTCCTGTCGGAGAACGAGGCCTTCGCCCAGGCCTGCACGGACGCCGGCCTTGTCTTCATCGGGCCGCCGGCATCCGCCATTGCCGCCATGGGCAACAAGGCCGCGGCCAAGCGGCGCATGATCGAGGCCAAAGTGCCCTGCGTGCCGGGCTATCAGGGCCCAAGTACTGATTCTGGGCAATCCGATGACGTCCTGCTGCATGAAGCGGAAAAGATCGGCCTGCCGGTGATGGTGAAGGCGGCGGCCGGCGGCGGTGGACGCGGCATGCGGCTGGTGCGCCAGCATGCCGAATTGCTGCCCGCCATCCAGTCGGCGCGCTCGGAAGCGGAGAATGCCTTCGGCTCGCCCGAACTGATCCTGGAAAAGGCCGTGGTGGATGGCCGCCATGTGGAAATCCAGGTTTTCGCCGATGGCCATGGCAACGTAATCCATCTGGGTGAGCGCGATTGCAGCGTGCAGCGCCGGCACCAGAAGGTGATCGAGGAAGCGCCCTCGCCGGCGGTGGGTGCCGGGCTGCGCGCGCAAATGGGCACGGCAGCCGTGGCGGCGGCAAAGGCGATTGGCTATGTCGGCGCCGGCACGGTGGAATTTCTGCTGGATGGCAACGGTCGCGATTTCTATTTTCTGGAGATGAATACCCGCCTGCAGGTGGAGCATCCGGTGACCGAGATGATCACCGGCCTCGATCTCGTGGCCTTGCAGATCCGCGTGGCCGCCGGCGACAGGCTGCCGCTGTCGCAGGAGGATGTGCGGCTGCATGGCCATGCCATCGAGGCGCGGCTTTATGCCGAGGCGCCGTATAAGAGCTTTCTGCCGCAAAGCGGCGAGCTGGTGCTGTGGCAACCGCCAACCGGCGATGGCATCCGCGTCGATCACGGCCTGCATGACAGCGGCCAGACGATCTCGCCTTTCTACGATCCGATGATCGCGAAGATCATCGCCCATGGCGCCACCCGCGAGGAAGCGCGCCGCCGGTTGATCGTCGCGCTCGAACGCTGCGTGGCGCTGGGGATCGAAACCAATCGCGGCTTCCTGCTCGATCTGCTGCGGCATGCGGAATTCGCCGCCGGCCGTACCACCACGCGCTTCATCCCGCAGCATTTCGCTGAACCCGCCGCACTGGCCGCCGACGATACGCTGTTGAATATCGCGGCCCTGCTGTGGTTCGAGCGCGCGGCTGCCGCCTGCGGCCATGATCCGGCTTATGCATGGTCCTCCACCGGGCGGCTGGCCTCGCCGGTGCTGCTCCAGCATGGCGAAGCGAAGGCGAAACGGCTTGTTGCGCCGCTAGGACACAATCGCTACCGCGTGCAGGACCAGGAGATCGCCGTATTGCGCCGTGACGGCGAACAGTTGCGTTTACGGGCGGACGGGCAGGAATGCGATGCGGTTTTTGCCTTTGCCGGTGACAGCCTGCATCTGGCCCTGGGCAGGCAGGACTTCGCCTGCCGCGACGTCACCTATCTGCCGCCAGCCGAGGCCGAAGGCGCGGCCGAACGCGAGTTGCGCGCGCCGATGAACGGCAAGATCGTTGCCGTGCTGGCCGCCGAGGGTGAGGCCGTGAAAAAGGGCCAGCGCCTGGTGATCATGGAAGCCATGAAGATGCAGCACGAGATGGTGGCGCGCGTGGATGCCGTGGTCGAGAAACTGCCGGTGAAGGTCGGCGATCAGGTGGCGACGCGGCAATTGCTGGCCGCGCTCAACCCGGCGGCGGAATAGCCATGTCGGAAACCCTGCCCGCGCTGGTGCGGCCGATCACCCAGGAGGACGCGGATTCCTATCGCGACTGCCTCGACCGCGTGGCGCGCGAGCGGCTTTATATCGCCTTCACCGAGGCGCCCTCGGCGGCCGAGGCGCGCTTCTACGTGAAAGCGATGCTTCAGCGGAACCTGCCTTTTGTGGTCTCTGTGGATGCCGAAAACAGGGTGGTCGGCTGGTGCAACATCCATGTCGCGCCCGATAATCCGCTGCGGCCCGGATTCCAGCATGTCGGCACGCTGGGCATGGGCCTGGACGAAGCCTATCGTGGCAAGGGCCTGGGCACACGCATGATGCAGGCCTGTTTCGACTGGTCCGGCCGTATCGGACTGGAACGCATCGACCTGCAGGTCTATGCCAGCAACACGGGCGCCATCGCGCTCTATCGCAAATTCGGCTTCGTTACCGAGGGCACGCGCATCCGCGCCCGCAAGCTGGACAACCATTACGACGACATCGTGCTGATGGCGCGCCTGCGGCCGCCGCAAGGATGAGCCCATGCTGACCAGATCGCCCTATTACACGCCCGACCACGAGGCCTTCCGCGATCAGGTGCGCCGTTTCGTGGCGAAAGAGATCGAGCCCTTCGCCGATCAGTGGGACGAGGCCGGCGAGTTCCCGCGCGAGCTGTATAAAAAAGCTTCCGCAATCGGCCTGCTGGGGCTGAACTTCCCGGAAGCCTATGGCGGCATCGCGGCCGACCGCTTTTATGCCATCATCGCCGGCCAGGAACTGGCGCGCGCCGGTTCGGGCGGCGTGGCCGCTTCGCTGATGAGTCACACCATCGGTGCGCCGCCGGTCGCCAAGCTGGGCTCCGATGCCCTGAAGGAAAAGGTGCTGCGCCCCGTGCTGGCCGGCGAAAAGATTTCCGCACTCGCCATCACCGAGCCGGGCGGCGGTTCGGATGTCGCCAACCTGAAGACCACGGCGAAGAAGGACGGCGATCATTACATCGTGCGCGGCGAGAAGACCTTCATCACCTCCGGCATGCGCGCCGATTTTTACACCGTGGCGGTGCGCACCGGCGGGCCGGGCATGGGCGGCATCTCGCTCTTGCTGATCGAACGCGACACGCCGGGCTTCACCCGAACGCCGCTTAAAAAAATGGGCTGGTGGGCCTCGGATACCGCGACGTTGCATTTCGACGATTGCCGCGTGCCGGCCGCCAATCTGATCGGGGCCGAAAACCAGGGCTTCATGGGCATCATGCTCAACTTCAACGACGAGCGGCTCGGCCTGGCGGCATCCTCCATCGCCTTCGCGCGCACGGCCTATGAGGAAGCCCTCGACTACGCCAAACTGCGCGAGACCTTCGGCAAGCCGATCATCCGGCACCAGGTGATCCGCCACAAGCTGGTCGACATGGCGCAGCGCATCGAGGCATCTCAGGCTTTCCTGGAGCGCATCGCCTGGGCGCTGGACCAGGGCGAACACCCGATCCCCGAATTGTGCATGCTGAAGAACCAGGCCACCCAGACCATGGCCTTCTGCGCCTCGGAAGCCGTGCAGATCCTGGGCGGCGCCGGCTTCATGCGCGGCGCCAAGTCCGAGCGCATCTACCGCGAGGTGAAGGTGAACGCCATCGGCGGCGGCACGGAAGAGATCATGAAGGATCTCGCCAGCCGCCAGATGGGATGGTGAAAGGCGGCCCGGATTGTCACCCGACAATTCGGGGCTGGCCTTGATCGCCTGACAAGCCTAGAAAATGGGCAGCCTTTTCGCCGCAAATCAGGTCCGCCGCCCCATGCAGATGTCAGACATTCCCTTTGGTACCACCGACTGGTCGAGCATCGAGCCGACGCAGCACAAGGGCGAGACAGGCAGCGCTACCTGGCGCACCCGCAATTTCGGCCCCATCCGCGTGCGCCGCGTCGACTACACGCCCAACTACCTGGCCGACCACTGGTGCGTGAAGGGGCATATCCTGTTTGTGCTGGAAGGCGAACTGGTGACCGAGCTGGAGGATGGCCGCGTGTTCACGCTGAAGGCCGGGCAGTCCTATCAGGTGGCCGACAATGCCGAGCCGCATCGCTCGCGCACGGGTGCGGCCGGTGCGAAACTCTTCATCGTCGACTGACGCCCGCGTGACTCCGGCATGAACCGCGAAAGTGTGATCGAATCGCCCTATGCCTGGCTGCGGCTGGGCGCGGCCGTGGCTTTGAGCACCATCGGCGGAGTCGGCATGTGGTCCATCGTCGTGGCGTTGCCCGCCGTGCAGGCCGAATTCGGCGTCACGCGCGGCAGCGCTTCGCTGCCCTATACCCTGACCATGGTCGGCTTCATGACCGGCACGGTGCTGATGGGCCGCCTGGCCGATCGTTTCGGCATCATGGTGCCCATGCTGCTTGGCACGGTGATGCTCAGCATCGGTTATGTCGTCACGTCATTGGCCGGCGGCATCACCAGCTTCGCCATCCTCTACGGGCTGCTGATCGGGCTGCTCGGCGGTTCGGCCATGTTCGCACCTTTGCTGGCCGATACCTCGCTGTGGTTCGACCGGAGGCGCGGGCTTGCCATCGGGCTCTGCGCCAGCGGCAATTATTTCGCCGGTACGCTCTGGCCCCCGGTGATCGAGCATTTCATCGCCGAGATCGGCTGGCGCGAGACTCATGTCTGGATCGGCGTCTTCTGCCTGGTCACCATGCTGCCGCTGGCGCTGGTGCTGCGCCGCCGTCCGCCGGTGCAGGCCGCGCCGCCCGCCGCCGTGAACGGCGCGGCGGCCTTCGGCACGCGGCCGCTGGGCCTGCCGCCCAACCTGGTGCAGGGCCTTCTGGTGGTGGCGGGCATGGGCTGCTGCGTCGCCATGTCGATGCCGCAGGTGCATATCGTGGCCTATTGCGTCGACCTGGGTTACGGCCCCGCGCGCGGTGCCGAGATGCTGTCGCTGATGCTGGGTTTCGGCATCGTCAGCCGTCTGGCTTCCGGCTGGATCCTGGACCGCATCGGCGGCCTGGCGACGCTGCTGCTGGGCGCGACGCTGCAGGGTATCGCGCTCGCCTTCTATCTACCTTTTGACGGTCTGGCCTCGCTTTACATCATCTCGGCGATGTTCGGTCTGGTGCAGGGCGGTATCGTGCCGAGTTACGCCTTCATCATCCGCGAACTGTTTCCGGCCAGCCAGGCCGGTTTCCGCGTCAGCCTCGCCATCTCGGCCACCATGGCCGGCATGGCTTTGGGCGGTTGGCTCTCGGGCGCGATCTTCGATCTGACGGGGTCTTACAAGGCGGCGCTGCTGAACGGCATCGCCTGGAACATCCTGAACGTGACGATCACGGCCTTCCTGCTGCGCCGCATGCTGCGGCAGGAGAAGCTGGCGACGGCTGCGGCCTGATCAGGCGGCTTCGCTGCGCTGCGCGACCTCGGGCGGCGGATCGAGCAGCCATTCGGCATGGCTGGCATGCTCGCCGCTGGTAGCCGGGCGGATCATCTGGAAAAAGTCCGGCAGGCTGAAGGGATAGCTCGGGAAGGTCTGGCCAGCCAGCGCCATGGTGATCTGGCCATACTGCGCCAGCGGCAGATAGAGCCGGCAGGTCTTGGCGGTGATCTCGGGCGCGATGCGGAACAGGCTCTCGACATAAACGGGTCTGGCGTGGTCGCGCATGCGGCCATAAAGGTCCTGCAGCAGGTCGCGGTAATGCGGGCCCGACACCTCGTCGAGATAACGCCCGGTGAAATCCTCGCCGTAGCGGTCGCTGATCGCGGTGCCGATCAGGCGGTAGCGGACGCGCGGGCGGGGGCCATGCAGTTCCACCAGCAGCAGATGCGGCAGCAGGCTGCGCGGCATGTCGAGCGGATCGATGTCGCGCCGCTCCGGCACCACACGGCCGTGGCGGCGGCTCAGCCAGTATTCGTAGAGGGTTTGCAGCAGCGGATCGGGCAGGACAGAAAGCGACATCGTAAGCATCGGTTCAGGGTCGGATAACACAACTGAACCGATTATGCGTTACGGCCTTGTTATTTTAGAAGTTAAGAACCGATAAGCAGGCGAGGGCCACCTGCGGCATCCTGCCGCAGCAGGGAGCCGCATTGCCCGCAGGCCCGCAGCCCCATGGCGCCCTGACATATTCCGCAACACAGCGTCACATCGCCGACATCGGCTACAGGCCCAGGCCTGCTACACGAACGGCCGGCGGGTAGAGATATGCGCGCTTCGTGCGCCAGCCTGCCGCGGAAGGATGCTGCGTGTCGGGAAGACCGGATGCAAAACGAGGCCTGGCGGCGCGACCGTTGCGCCTCTATGCCGTGGAGGTCGCGATGGTCGGCATGGTCGCCGCCCTGCTGATCCGCTATGTCGACCTGCCGCTGGCATTGCGGCTGTCCGGCGTCCAGGCCGGTGCAGCCGAGCTCGGCGCATTGCTGAAGGCGATCCACTATCTGGGCCGTGGCGAATATTATATGGCCGTCGCGTTGCCGGCGCTGCTGCTGGGCGGCTGGCTGGTGCGGCAGGGATCGCGGGCCATGCAGGGCTGGTCGTTGCTGCGGGCCGGCGTATTGGTCGCGGGCACGCTGGCGCTGGGCCATTTGCTGGTCTTCCTGCTTAAGCAGGTTTTCGCAAGGCTGCGGCCGTCTGAACTGGCGCGGGGCGGTGGGTATGGATTCGCCGACCCGTTCAGTGGCGAGCCTTTCACGTCGCTGCCGTCATCGCATGCCTTCACGGCCTTTGCCATGGCGGCGGTGTTCTCAAGGCTGCAGCCGGAACTGCGCGCGGTGTTCTTCGGTGCCGCCCTGCTGGTGGCGGTGCAGCGCATGCTGACGCAGCACCACTTCCTGTCCGACATCTTCGTCAGCCTGTTCCTGGCGCTGATGGTGAGTGAGGCCGTGCATGCCGCCTGGCATCGGTTCGGTCGGCCGATCCTCGCCAGGCGGTTGTCATACTAGGTCAAGCCGGATCAGGCCAAGCTGCATCAAGCCAGGCCGGCGCGCCCTGTCTTGCCGTTGCCCAGCATCTGCTGGCTGGTGGTATCCGGCCGTTCGTCGGCGCGCAGGCGCGTCGCGGTCAGCTCGCCGGCCTGCTCCAGGATCGGATAGGCCACGGCTTGAATACGGTCTTATGATAATTTGAAGCGCCTTTCGTTCGATATGATTCTTCTTTTAGGATGAGGTGTTATCAAAAATCTTGGGGGAGTCATGTTTTCAGCTGAACTGCGTCAGCACTGGGTTGGCCAAGGCTTGTTTCACAGTGGGCTTATTGATTTCAACAATAAATTCTTCCGCTATGTATACGATTGTGGAGCGTATAAGAAGAAAAATATACGACGAACCTATCCTGCGTATTTGCGCGTAAATCCCTCCAAAAAACTTGATGCGCTTTTCATTTCACATCTCGATAGCGACCATGTGAATGGTCTCGGCGAGCTTCTCAAACACACGAGGGGAGCGCGCCATGTATTTTTGCCATATATCCCGAGAAAGGTGCGCCAGGTCATGGCCTTGCAGGAGTACGAGAGGCTGAATGCTGCGGGGGCAGACATGGCGGACTACGGAGACTACTGGACTTTTATGCAGAACCCGCTCGATTGGTTCGATGAGCGAGGGCGCGCTGATGAGGTTATATTTCTTATGAGGCGAGCGGAGGGTGATGGCAAGACAGGTGACACTCCTGCGAAAACGCCCCCTGATTCTGCTTCCAAGAAATCAAGGCTTCCGGAGTTTATAATTCCGGAAAACGGAATAGTACCAGATGAAATACTGAAGGAGGTTTCTGACGGGAAGCCAGAGAATGCAAAGGCAAAGTGGTTGAATGGAAGGCAAGTTTTAGAAGTGCGCTTCACCGAAGAGTACCGTTGGCTATTTGCATTGTTTTATGACGACAATTTCGAGATAGCGGAGAATATATACACAGCCATTGCTAATATCCTGCACGATAGAAAAAAGGAGGATTGGGAAAGTGGAAAAATGAAGGTTGAAGATATGTTGAAGCTTGACTTGAAAGAAGTAAGGCAGGCTTTTCAGTCAGTACTGGAAAAGAATCCCCCGTCTGTTGAAAGTGGTTGCGACAGGAGCCCGATGAATTATGGCTCTCTCTGCCTGTTCTCCGGCTGCAGGATTTCTCACGCAGCTGTAAAAGAACCGCCGTCCAGCACTGCAGGTAATCCCTTATATGGCCGAAAACAATACTGGCTGATTCACGATGGAATGAGTTCAGCCCATGAGAGAATGTTGGGGTTGCTGAATCCCGTTTTGTCCGGCTGGCTCCTGACGGGAGACAGCGTGCTGTCGGATGAAAATTATCGGAAAGAATTTATAGAGTGGTACAAGAATGTTGGTAGTAAGCATAACCTCCTGGCGGCAACGCACACATTCACCGTGCCACATCACGGATCAAAGAAAAACTTTGATGGAGAGGCCTTGAGCGAACTTGCAGCGGCTGGCTTATCGATGGGGCAATGCGTAGCGGTCATCCCCGCAGGAAACTGGAATCCCTCCAAATGGGGGCACCCTAATACTGAAGTTCTGCAGGCGCTGAATGAGAAGAATATTTCATGGGTGCACATGCATGAGTACAGAGGGAGTGATTACATTACCATATTGAGGGCTTTTTAAGTCTCAAGCCAGGCCGGCGCGCCCTGTCTTGCCGTTGCCCAGCATCTGCTGGCTGGTGGTATCCGGCCGTTCGTCGGCGCGCAGGCGCGTCGCGGTCAGCTCGCCGGCCTGCTCCAGGATCGGATAGGCCACGGCGGTGAGGTGGCTGTTGATCCTTTTTAAGTCGCGGATGATGTCGAGATGGATCGAGCTGGTCTCGATGCTCTCGGCGCGGCCCTCGCGGATGCGCTGGTAATGGCTTTCGGCCGCCAGCTGCTCGGCGGCGCGCAGATCGGCCTTTTCCTGCAGCAGCTGGCGCGCCAGCTTCACATCGCCCGACATGAACAGGTTGCAGGCCATCTGCAGGTTGGCGGCCACGCGATGGTGGAAACCGGTCAGCTCGGCCAGGCCTTCCTTGCTGAAAGCCAGTTTGTTCTTGATCTTCTTCTGCGCCAGCTCCATCAGGTTCTTGTCGATGATGTCGCCGATATGCTCGAGATTCGTGGTGAAGGTCAGCACGTCGACATACCGGCGGCTCTCAGGCCCATCCAGGCCCTGCTTGCTGATCTCGGTGAGATACAGCTTGATCGCCTCGTGCAGGCCATCCACGGTGTCGTCGGCCTGTTCCACGGCCTTGGCCAGCTTGGCGTCGTCGCGACTGAACACCGTCATGGTGTCGTCCAGCATACGTGCTACCGAGTCGCTCAGGCGTAGGGTCTCTCGTGCCGCCGCCGCCAGCGCCACGCTGGGGGTCTCCAGCGCCGACTTGTCCAGATAACGCGGTTTCGCCGCATTCTCGGCCGCCGGCGGATCGGGCAGCAGGCGGCGCGCCAGCTTTTCCAGCGGCGTGACGAGGGGCAGGAAAACCAGCGCCAGCGCCAGGTTGAAGGCCGTGTGCGCGTTCACCGTCAGGCGCACCGCATCGTCGCTGAGATAGCCCAGCCAGTGCGGCAGCTGTGCCAGGAAGGGCAGCACGGCCAGCGTGGCGATCACGCGGGCGATCAGGTTGGCGAGCTGGGCGCGGCGCGCGGCCGGCGGCTGGCCCGAGCTGGCCACCAGCGGCGAGATCGCGGTGCCGAGGTTGGCGCCCACCACCAGCGCGATGGCCAGCGTGGCATCCACCGTGCCGGCCTTGGCCAGCGAGGCCGCCAGCAGCACGGTGGCGAGGCTGGCATGGGACAGCCAGGTGAGCAGGGCGAAGATCAGCACGCCCAGCAGCGGCTCGCGTTCCAGCGGCTGCAGCACGATGGCCAGCCCCGGCGCGTCGCGCATCGGCGTGGAGGCCGCCGTGATCATGTCCAGCGACAGCAGGATCAGGCCAAGGCCGATCAGCAGGCGGCCGACATGGCGCGGCATGCCGCTTTCGGAGGCGAAGAAGCCGATCACGCCGAGGATGATGGCAAGCGGCCCGAGCCAGTGCAGGTCGAGCGAAAGATACTGCGCGGTGATCGAGGTGCCGATGCCCGCGCCCAGCAGCACGGCAATCGCCGCGCCGCCGATGATCAGGCCGCGCCCGGCAAAGGACGACACGATCATCGCCGTCGCCGTGCTGGATTGCAGCAGGGCCGTGACGCCGATGCCGGCGAGGAAAGCCGAGAAGCGGTTGCGCAGCGCGCCGCTCATGTAGCGTCGCAGCTGGGCGCCGAAGGCGCGCGTCATGCCAGTGCGCACCATGCGCACGCCCCACAGCAGCAGGGCGATGCCGGCCGCCAGGTTGAGCAGAAGTTCGGTCGCGCCGGGATTTGCACTCATCATCGCGTTGCCCCCCACCAGTGGCGCGACATCGAAGCGGGGGGCCGGCCCTCGCCGTGGGCGCCGTCAGGGTCAGGATCAGGATCGCGGAAAACAGCCATTTATTTGAAATCCAGTCGGACAGCAGGGTTATTATTACAGAATCATTACACCTATATGACAGCGGGTCCAAGGGCTTTTGCCGAGGGAATAAATACCGATCTGGAGTGCAGTCAGTTTTGGACACCTTGCAGTTCGTGCTGAACAAAATTGCACTCATTTTTGAACAGCGGGATTTAGGGCGGCGTCCTCTTAACTTCGAGCCGATCAGTTAGTTCTCGCTGTTGGCTGGATCCGGCAATTAATTGCTTGCTGGCTTTGGTGCCAATCCCTGTGATGTTTTCCTCGCCTTGGAGGGATCATCATGTTGCTAGCCATGGCCGCTGCCGCCGTACAGCCCGACCTGTCGGGAGCGGATGCGCCAAATGAGGTGATCCTCCGCAACAATGGCTCTACGCTGGAGCTGCGGTTCGCCGACAGCGCCAGCATCGAAGCCGACGCTGGCGCCCTTCGGGCCGCCTGCCGCTGTGCCTGGTGTACCAAGGCCAGGGTCGAGGGCGCGTTTCCCGGTGGCTTTTCCGGCCTGAGCATAACGCAGATCAGGCCCATCGGAACCTATGCGGTGAACCTGCATTTCTCCGACGGCCATGATCGCGGCGTATTCCCTTGGTCCTACATGCGCCAGCTTTCCCAGCCTGACACCTGAACCGAGCGGCAATTCAACCGGCGCGGCAACTAATTGCTTATCTCAGCAGCAGCTCTGCACGAAGCTGACGCCAGCCCCAGACAATAACGGTGCCAGCAATGACTGCCTTTGAGAACAAGACCGAAATCGTGGAAACCGACCTTCTGGTCATCGGCGGCGGCACGGCGGGGCCGATGGCCGCGATCAAGGCCAAGGAGCGCAACCCGAAACTGCGCGTCTTCCTGATGGAGAAAGCGAACGTCAAGCGCAGTGGCGCGATCAGCATGGGCATGGATGGCCTGAACAACGCCGTGATCCCCGGCTATGCCACGCCCGAGCAGTATGTGAAGGAAATCACCATCGCCAACGATGGCATCGTTCACCAGAAAGCCATTCTGGCCTATGCCAACGGCAGCTACGAGATGATCCAGTATCTGGATTCGCTCGGCGTGAAATTCGAAAAGGACGGGTCCGGGGAATACAACGTCCGCAAGGTGCACCATATGGGCACCTACGTGCTGCCGATGCCGGAAGGGCATCATGTCAAGAAGGTGCTGTACCGCCAGCTGCGCCGCCTACAGGTGGTGATCAGCAACCGCTACATCTCCACCCGCCTGCTGACCGACCGCGATGGGCGGGTATCGGGCGCGGTTGGCGTCAACACGCGCACCGGGGAATTCCTGATCGTGCGCGCCAAGGCGGTGATCCTGGCCAGCGGCGCTGCCGGCCGTCTGGGCCTGCCCAGCTCGGGCTACCTGTTCGGTACCTACGAAAATGCAGCGAATTGCGGCGATGGCTATGCCATGGCCTATCATGCTGGCGCCGAACTGGCCAATCTCGAATGCTTCCAGATCAATCCGCTTATCAAGGACTATAACGGCCCGGCCTGCGCCTATGTGACCGGCCCCTTCGGTGGCTACACCGCCAACAACAAGGGCCAGCGTTTCATCGAGTGCGATTATTGGAGCGGCCAGATGATGATGGAATTCTGGCGCGAGCTGCAGAGCGGCAACGGCCCGGTCTTCCTGAAGATCGACCATCTGGCTGAGGAAACCATTAGCGAGATAGAGACGATCCTGCACACCAACGAGCGACCGACGCGCGGCCGTTTCCATGAGCGGCGCGGCACCAACTACCGCAGCCGCATGATCGAGATGCACATCTCCGAGATCGGCTTCTGCGGCGGGCACAGCGCATCCGGCGTCTGGGTCGATGAATCCGCCAAGACGACGGTGCCCGGCCTTTATGCCGCCGGCGATATGGCCAGCGTGGCACATAACTACATGCTCGGTGCCTTCGTGAATGGCGGCATCGCCGGGCGCGACGCGGCCGATTACTGCGCCGAGATCGACCTGCCCGGCTATGACGAAGCTTTCGTCGCCGCCGAGCAGGCGCGCGTCATGGCGCCGACCAAACTGGAAGACGGACTCACGCCGCACGAGATGGAATACAAGACCCGCCGCATGGTGAATGACTACCTGCAGCCGCCGAAGGTCACGGCGAAGATCCAGATCGGCCAGGAGCGCTTTGCGGAAATCCGCGAGGACTTGAGCCAGCTGATGGCGCGCGACCCGCATGAACTTCTGCGCGCCCTGGAAGTGCACTCGATTCTGGACTGCGCCGACATGGCCGCCGCCGCCTCTCTGTTCCGCACGGAAAGCCGCTGGGGCCTGTATCATTATCGCGTCGATCACCCGGAGACTGATAACGAAAACTGGTTCTGCCACTCGGCCCTGTACAAGGATGCCAGCGGCAACATGGCGCATCGCAAGCGCGCGGTCGATCCGTATGTCGTTCCTATCGACGACACCGAGAAGGATGCCTATCACCGCCTGCGCGTGAAGGCCGAGGCTGCCGAGTAATCAGAAAAATACCGATCAGGAGCCCCCCATGCCGATAGCCAATCATGCCACCAGTGTCCCGGTCGTTGTGGATGACGAGAAATGCATCGCCCACAAGGGATGCCGGGTCTGTATCGATGTCTGCCCGCTCGACGTGCTCGCCATCGATGAAAGTCGCGGCAAGGCTTACATGAAATACGACGAATGCTGGTATTGCATGCCGTGCGAGGCGGATTGCCCCACCGGCGCGGTCAAGGTCAATATTCCCTATCTTCTTCGGTGAGGCGGCGATGGCGGCGCAATTCGAGACTTTCAGCGACGGCATCGACGACCTTCGCCTGCGTTGCCAGAGCGACGATGCCGGCATCCGGCGCGTGGCCATGCTCGAGCTGAGCGAATCCTTTGATCCCGAGGCGATCAACTTGCTGATCGGTGGCCTGGCCGACGGCGACGCCGGCGTGCGCGAAGCGGCTGCCAAGTCGCTCGACGAACATGATGGCCCGGAGGTTGTCCGCGCCCTGGTCGTGGCGCTTGAAGATTCCGTGCCCGCCGTGCGTTCCGCCGCTGCCGAGTCGCTCGCGGAAAAGAAGGAATGCGGTTGTAACGACCTGCTGATCGAACGCTCCGGTCATGCCGATCCCTTCGTGCGTTCGGCCGCATTGCGTGCCCTGCGTCAGCTGCGTGACCCCGAGGCAATGGCCGCCTCGCTGCGCGCCTTGCAGGATCCGGTACCGGAAGTGCGGCGAGAGGCGCTGGGCGTGCTGGGTTATCTGAAGGCGGAAGAGGCGCTGCCGGCCCTGATGAATGCGGCGCAGGACAGCGACCCGACCGTGCGCAGGACGGCGATGGCCGCTCTGGTCTTCAGCAAATCCGGCAGTCATGGTGCGACCTCGCTGATCAAGGGGTTGTCCGACGGCCATTGGCAGGTCCGCGAGGAGGCGGCCGCGTCCATCGGCAAGGCCCGGCTGGACGAAGCCGTGCCCGCCCTGATCGGCTGCATGGCGGATGAATACTGGCAGGTCAGGGCCAAGGCGGCGAACGCACTTGGCCGACTGAAGGCGCCGCAGGCCATCGGCGTGCTGGGACAGGCATTGCAGCACAGCATCAGCAACCTGCGGAAGGAAGCTGCCGCTGCTCTCGGAGAGATCGGCGATGCCGAAGCTGTTCCCGCTCTGAATGCAGCGGCGAATGATCCTGACCCGGACGTTCGCAAGCTTGTCCGCTGGGCCCTGGATCGCTGCGCCGCCTAGACGCGGTGGCAGCGCCGCGTGGCATGCCATTTGCTACTTCCTGAGACAGGCCGCGCGGCGCCCAGATGCGCGGCACTGTCCGCGCCGCGGAGGCCAGACATGCAGGAAGGTACCAGCTCCATTCCATTTCCCCGGTCTGTCAGCCATCGCTCAGACCAGGCTGACCCCGATACTTCGTCCTCGGCCCTGATACTGGCAGAGAACCAGACTGTTATCGGGAAGCTTCCCTCCCTGCTCGCCCATCTATCTGCGCGTGAGCGCGAGATCGTTCTCTCGCACGGGCGGCGAAAGGTCTATTACAAGGGGGCGACCCTGTTCAATCAGGGCACGCCGCATGACGGAATCTACCTCATCGAGAGCGGGCGCATCCGCGTTTTCTACATCTCGCCCTCGGGGCGCGAGATCACGCTGGCTTACTGGTATCCGGGTAATTTCGTTGGCGGGCCCGAGGTTTTCGGCACCGGCCTGCATAGCTGGACCGGCGTTGCGGCCAGCAACAGCAGCGCCGTCTGGCTTCCCGGCAAGCAGCTGAAGGCACTGATCACCGAAATTCCCGCACTGGCCATCGGCATCATCGAAGGGCTGGCATTCAAGGGAAAATGCTATTCCACCATGGCCCAGATGCTGGGCACGCGCTCGGCCACCGAGCGCCTGGTGCATCTCCTGCTGCATCTCACGGATACCTACGGCATCCCAGACGAGGCTGGCATATTTATCGGCGCAGCTTTCACCCATGCAGATTTCGCCCACATGGTTGGCGCCACCCGGCAATGGGTCACGATATTCCTGAAACGCCTGCAGAATGACGGCATCATCCAGTGCCGGAAGAGCCAGATCGTGGTCCGTGACCGGACGGCTCTGGCAGCAATGCAGAATGTCCAAACCTAGCCGCACGGCGCTGCCTAAAAAAGCATGCGCGCCACCGGGCATTTGCCGATTTTATGCCCAGCATAAAATTTGCGGCAATTAATCAACCCAAATTGCATGACGATGTTTGTCGAGCGGTCTCCGGCACCCGAGGATGACGAAAACGGGGGAAACGGCCGCAGAAAAAACCGGAGACAGCGGAGGTGGACATGAAAAGAATTGGCGTACTTCGTGGCGGACTGTACCTGGCGGCAATTCTCGGCGTGGCATACGGCACGCCGGCAACTGCGCAGACCACGCTTACAGTCGGCATCGGCACCCAGGATACGACGACGAACACGGCTACGGCTGGCGTGGTGATCCGAGAGCTCAAACTGATGGAAAAGTATCTGCCGAAGACCGGCAAATACGCCAATATGCAAATCAAGCTCGACTGGCAGAATTTCACGTCCGGCCCGCCGGTCACCAACGGCATGATGGCCAACAAACTGCATATCGGCGCAATGGGCGATTACCCGCTTGTCGTCAATGGCTATACCTTCCAGAGCAATCCCGAAAGCAAAAGCCAGCTTATCGCCGTTGCCGCCTACAATATCCACGGTTCCGGCAACGGCGTGGTGGTGCACAAGGATTCCAGTTACTACGAACTGAAGGATCTAAAGGGCAAGGTGCTCAGCGTGCCCTTCGGCTCCGCGGCCCACGGCATGGTATTAAAGGCGATCCAGGATCACGGCTGGCCGCAGGACTACTTCAAGCTGGTCAGCCAGAGCCCTGAGGTCGGCACGACGAACCTGCAGGAAAAGAAGATCGACGCGCATGCCGACTTCGTGCCCTTCGCTGAGCTTCTGCCGTTCCGCGGTTTTGCCCGCAAGATCTTCGACGGCGTCGAAACCAATGCCCCGACCTGGCATGGCGTGGTCGTGCGTACCGACTTCGCCGAGAAGTATCCTGAAATCGTGGTTGCCTACATCAAGGCGCTGATCGAGGCGAATTCCTGGGTGAAGGCGAACCCGAAGCTGGCGGCGGAAAAGATCGCCGAGTGGACCGGCATCGAAAAGGAAGTCGTGTACGTCTTCCTCGGCCCCAGCGGCATCATGACCATGGATCCCAGCATCAAGCCCGAGCTCGTCAAGGATGCGGGCGATGATGCGCGGGTGCTGCAGAATATGGGCCGGATGAAGGAATTCGATGTCGACAAATGGGCCAACGACAAATACCTGCGCCAGGCCTATGCGGAGCTGAAGCTGGATTACGACCGGCAGAAGGCCGACTACACGAATTATGAAATCTCCGGCGAGGACAGCTTCTGCAAGAAGCCGATCGTGAACCCCCGCAAGTCCGGCGAGATATGGACCGAGGAAGGGATCAAGGTGTTCAGCAGCGCGGCCTGCATGTTCGGCGGACTTCTGCAGTATCAGAAAGCCGGCAAGAAGGCGGCTGTGGCCTATCTCTTCGACGACGTGCGCGGCATCAAGATCTTTGCCGATCAGGCCTTCTACGTGATGACCGGAAAGGCCGGCGGTATCGAACTGGTGCCGTTCCTGCTGAAGAAGGATGCCGAAGCCTATGCTGCCAAGAGCAGCGGCAAGGTGGTGATGTACGGCGACGCTCTCAAGGCCGTGGCGGCAGGGGGCTGAGCGGATGCATGGTAATGCAGTCAGAGTAGTTCGCGACGGGGTGGCCGAAAGGGCCGCCCCGGACGCGGCCGAGACTATTCCTCCGGTACCAGTGCCGCTCTCGCCACTGCAAAAGGCCCTGCGCCTGCTGCGCTATTACCGACCTCAGTTGCGTGCGGTCGTCATCGGCCTGATTGCGATCGCCCTGTCGATCCTGGCATGGCACCTGCTGACCCATTATCGCGTCAACATCTATGTCCGTTTCATCAACGTGCCATCGCCGGACCAGGTGCTGGAGCGCGCGGTGCTGGCTTTCAGCGGGCCGCAATATATCGAGCATATGCTGATCAGCATGAGACGCATCCTGATTGGCTTTGCGATCGCCACGGTGGTTGCTGTGCCGCTCGGCCTGCTGATGGGGCGTTTCCTGGTCCTGAAAGAGATTATCTTTCCAGTCACCGAGGTGGTGCGGCCGATCCCGGCCATCGCCTGGGTGCCGATGTCGATCATGCTCTGGCCCAACAACGAGGAGAGCATCGTCTTCATCACCTTCCTGGGTTCCTTCTTCCCGATCTTGATCAACACCCTGCACGGCATGGTTACCGTCGATCCGGTTCTGGTGCGCGCCGCCAAATGCCTGGGCGCAAATGAGGTCGCCATATTCCGCGAGGTCTATTTCCCGTCGTCGCTGCCGCAGATTTTCACCGGCCTCACGGTGGGCATGGGCGTGGCCTGGGTTTCGCTGATCGCGGCCGAGATGATCTCGGGCCAGTTCGGCATCGGGTACTTCACATGGGAAGCCTATTCTCTGGTGCAGTATTCCGACATTGCACTGGGGATGATCAGCATCGGTGCCCTCGGCCTGCTGTCCAGCGGGGCCATCCGCCTGGTGGGGCGCATGGTCATGCCTTGGCTGGCTGGCCGGTAAGGAGGGGCAAATGGACACTGCCAAGCTTGGTCACATAGAAGTCCGGAATTTCGGTCTGCGCTATGAAACGCTGAAAGATTCGGTCGAGGCCGTGCAGTCGACCGACATCACGGTTCGTCCGGGCGAGTTCGTCTCGATCATCGGCCCGTCCGGCTGCGGCAAGTCGACGCTGCTGAACGCGGTCGCCGGATTCCTCAGGCCCAGCGCAGGAACAGTGGCGGTCGATGGCGAGCCGGTGCTGGCCCCCAGTGCCGATCGCGGCATTGTGTTCCAGCAGTATTCGCTGTTTCCCTGGAAGACGGTCAGGGAGAATGTCGAATTCGGTCTCAAGATGCAGGGCATGAGCCGACTCGAACGCGAGCGTGCATCGCGGACGCTGCTGAGCCTTGCCGGCCTTCTGGCGTTCGAAAACCACTATCCCGACAAACTGTCCGGCGGCATGAAACAGCGCGTCGGCATCGTGCGGGCCCTGGCCACCAGCCCGAAGGTTCTGCTGCTGGACGAACCTTTCGGCGCGCTGGATGCGCAGACCCGCAGCATCATGCAGCAGATCCTGACCAACATGTGGCAGCATCTGAAGATTTCAGTCCTCTTCGTCACCCATGATATCGACGAGGCCATCTTCCTGTCTGACCGCATCTACGTCATGACCGCGCGGCCGGGGCGCATCAAGGCCGAAATCGTGGTGCCGCTGGATCGTCCGCGCGATGCATCGGTCGCCATGTCATCGGAATTTCTCGCCCTGCGCCGTGGCCTGATGGCGCAAATCCGGGAGGAAAGCCTGAAGGCGATGGGCGGCGAGATCAATGATGTCGCCCTGCAGGGTCTGAGCATAGACCTGCATCGCGAAACCCTCACGGGCCAGCATCACTAACTTCAGGATACGAACCATGACCTACGTTGTCACGGAAGCCTGCATCCGCTGCAAATTCATGGATTGCGTCGAGGTCTGCCCGGTCGATTGTTTCTACGAGGGCGAGACGATGCTCGTCATCGATCCTGCGCAATGCATCGACTGCGGCGTCTGCGAGCCGGAATGCCCGGCCGAGGCCATCCTGCCCGACACCAGTCCGGAGGCCGGCAAATGGCTGGCGCTGAATACCGAGATGGCCGCGCGCTGGCCGAACATCACCAGCAAGGGGCAGCCGCCGGCGGATGCCGAAGCATGGCGCGGCGTGGAAGGGAAGTATGACCAGTATTTCGCCGCCGATCATGGCGCCAAGGTCGATTGAGGAAGTGGCGATGAATGTCATGTCCCCCGCGGCGCCCTCGCATCCGCTGCTGAAGCCCGGCGGCAACCTGCGCGAGGAGACGGTGACCTATGTGCATCACTGGACCGACACGCTGTTCACCTTCCGCACGACGCGCGACCCGAGCTTCCG
>NZ_JBKBHT010000001.1:0-1120143 GCF_046297595.1 Ferrovibrio sp. | reverse complement strand
CCGGGCCAGAAGATCGCGATCAGGCCGAACAGCAGGGCGGCGATGCCGCGCAGCACGATCAGCCACCACAGGCGGCGCGGCATCGGGGCGAAACGGCCCGGCGGCATGCGTTCGACCATCGGTTTCCTCGTGGGTTGCTCCGGGGACAGTATAACCCTGCCAGTTGCGATTGTCGCCTGCGCGGCGGCGCGCTAGGTTTGAACCATGAGTGACCTGACCGCCTTCATCGAAGGCCTGCCCAAGGCCGAATTGCATGTCCATATCGAGGGCACCTTCGAGCCCGAGTTGATGTATGCCCTGGCCCAGCGCAACAAGGTGCCCTTCCGCTATGCCTCGGTGGACGATCTGCGCGCTGCGTACCGCTTCGGCAACCTGCAGGATTTCCTCGACCTGTATTACCAGGGCATGGGCGTGCTGCAGACCGAACAGGACTTTTATGACCTCGCCATGGCCTATCTGCGCCGCGCGGCGAAACAGACTGTGCGGCATGCGGAAATCTTCTTCGATCCCCAGGGCCATACCGACCGCGGCGTCGCCTTCAAAACGGTGATCGACGGCCTGACGCGCGCGCTGGATGACGCGCGGCGTGAGCTGGGCCTGAGCGCCAGCCTGATCCTGTGTTTCCTGCGCCATCTCGACGAGGAGAGTGCGTTAAAAACTCTGGAAGAGGCGCTGCCCTGGCGTGAGCGTTTCATCGGCGTCGGCCTCGACTCATCGGAAAAGGGCCATCCGCCGGCGAAATTCCAGCGCGTCTTCGCCAAGGCGCGGGCGCTCGGCCTGCATGCCGTGGCCCATGCCGGCGAGGAAGGCCCGCCAGACTATGTGTGGGAAGCGCTCGATCTGCTCAAGGTCGAGCGCGTCGATCATGGCAACCGCGCGCTGGAGGATGAAAAACTCACGGCGCGGCTGGCGGAACTGAAAATGCCGCTCACCGTATGCCCGCTCTCCAACCTCAAGCTCTGCGTCGTGCACGACATGAAGGATCATCCGCTGCGCCGCATGCTGGGGGCCGGGTTGGTGGCGACGCTGAATTCCGACGACCCGGCCTATTTCGGCGGCTATGTGACCGAGAATTACATCGCCGTGCAGCAGGCGCTGGATTTGAGCCGTGACGAGATCGTCACGCTGGCCGGCAACGGCTTCCGCGCCGCCTTCCTCGACGATGCGACGAAGCAGAAGCATCTGGCGGCATTGCAGGCCTATTGCGCTAGCTGACCTGCGTCTTCACCGCGCCCACCAGCCAGTCGCGGAAGGCGCGCAGGGCTGGATCGTTGCGCCGTGCTTCCGGATAGAACAGGCAATAAGCCTGCTTGCTATGCAGCAATTCGGGAAAGGGCGCCACCAGGCTGCCATCGGCCAGTTCCTGCTCGACGAAGAAACGCGGCACGATGGCCGCGCCCAGGCCCACCACGGCCGCCTGCACCACCATGGCGAACTGGCCGTAACGCGGCCCCAGCGGTACCGGCGGGCAGGCCACGCCCACCAGCGCGAACCAGTCGGCCCAGGCCGAGGGCCGCGTCGATTGCTGGATCAGCGGAATCTTGAACAGGTCTTCCGGTTTCTTGATGCGCTGGCTGGCCAGCAGCTTTTTCGACAGCACCGGCACCAGGTCTTCCTCGATCAGCTTGTCGACCACGGCGCCGGGCCAGACCGGATCGCCGAACGAGATCGCTGCATCCAGCGGCTCGGCGGCGAAATCGAAGGTCTCGATGCGGGTCGGCAGGTTGATGGTGATCTGCGGATGCTTGGCGGCAAAGCCGGGCAGGCGCGGGATCAGCCAGCGTGTGCCGAAGGTGGGCAAGGTTGCGATGTTCAGCGTGGCGTTGCCGCCGCGCGCGGCCATGGTGTTCACCGTGGCGGTGCCGATACGGCCCAAAGCCTCCTGCAATTCGCGGGCATAGGCGGCGCCGGCCGGCGTCAGCACCACGCGCTGGCGGATGCGCTCGAACAGGGTGAGGCCGAGGATGTCCTCCAGCAGCTGCACGCGCCGGCTGATCGCCGCCTGGCTGACATTCAGCTCCTTCGAGGCGGCGGTGAAGCTCTCGTGCCGGGCGGCGGCCTCGAAGGCCATCAGGGCGGAAAGGGGCGGCAGGAAACGGCGCGACAGGGCCAAGATGATAACCTCCGATTATCAAGTAATAGCGAGAATTCGTTTGCCTGCCAATCGCCGGTCTGACAGCTTGCCGGGCCAGAGCGAGGGGCTATGTCCCCCTGCAAGAGAACCAGAACCACCGTCCGAGGATATCGCCATGAACGCGCAAGCCCCTGCCGCCAAAGCCGTTTTCAAGTGGGAAGACCCCTTCAACCTGGAAGCCGAGCTGACCGAGGACGAGCGCCTGATCCGCGATACCGCCCGCGAATACTGCCAGTCCAAGCTGTTGCCGCGCGTGAAGGAAGCCTTCCGCGAGGAAAAGACCGACCCGGCGATCTTCCGCGAGATGGGGGAGCTGGGCCTGCTGGGTTCGATGATCGAGGGTTATGGCTGCGCCGGCGCTTCCTATGTCGCCTATGGCCTGGTGGCGCGCGAGGTCGAGGCTGTCGATTCCGGCTACCGCTCGATGATGAGCGTGCAGTCCAGTCTGGTGATGTATCCGATCTACGCCTATGGCACCGAAGCCCAGCGCGAGAAATACCTGCCCAAGCTGGCCTCGGGCGAATGGATCGGCTGCTTCGGCCTGACCGAACCCGACCACGGCTCCGATCCGGGCGGCATGAAGACCCGCGCCAAGAAGGTGGCCGGCGGTTATGAGCTGACCGGTGCCAAGATGTGGATTTCCAACTCGCCGCTGGCGCAGGTCTTCGTCGTATGGGCCAAGACCGAAGACGGCATCATCCGCGGCTTCATCCTCGAGAAGGGCATGAAGGGCCTGTCGGCGCCCAAGATCAACGGCAAGCTCAGCCTGCGTGCCTCGATCACCGGCGAGATCGTCATGGACGGCGTGTTCGTGCCCGACGAGAACCTGTTGCCCAACGTGCAGGGCCTGAAGGGGCCGTTCGGCTGCCTGAACAGCGCGCGTTATGGCATCGCCTGGGGCGCCATGGGCGCGGCCGAGGCCTGCTGGCACCAGGCGCGCCAGTATGTGCTGGACCGCAAGCAGTTCAACCGCCCGCTGGCGGCCAACCAGATCATCCAGCTCAAGCTGGCCAACATGCAGACCGAGATCGCGCTGGGCCTGAATGCCGCCCTGCGCGTCGGCCGCCTGCGCGATGCCGGCAAGGAAACGCCGGAGATGATCTCGCTGATCAAGCGCAACAACTGCGGCAAAGCGCTGGACATCGCCCGCATGGCGCGCGACATGCACGGCGGCAACGGCATCCACGAGGATTATCACGTGATGCGCCACCTGGTGAACCTGGAGACGGTGAACACCTACGAGGGCACGCATGATGTCCATGCGCTGATCCTCGGCCGCGCCCAGACCGGCATCCAGGCTTTCTACTAAGCCCGTCGTCACGGTCGGAAACGGAGGCGCCGGCATGCGCGCGCTGGACGATATCCTCGTGCTCGACTTAAGCCGTGTGTTGGCCGGGCCCTGGTGCACCCAGAACCTGGCCGATCTTGGCGCCACCGTGATCAAGGTGGAAAAGCCGGGCGAGGGTGACGACACGCGCAAATGGGGTCCGATCTACCTGAAGGACCCCGAGACCGGCGCGCGCGCCGATTCCGCCTATTATCTCGCGGCCAACCGCGGCAAGCGCTCGATCACTGTCGACATGGCCGCCGAAGAGGGCCAGCAGATTCTGCGCGACCTCGCGGCCAGGGCCGATGTGGTGGTGGAGAATTACAAGCTCGGCGGCCTGAAGAAATACGGCCTGGATTACGACAGTCTGTCGAAGATCAATCCGCGCCTGGTCTACTGCTCGATCACCGGCTTCGGCCAGACCGGCCCCTATGCGCCGCGCGCCGGCTACGATTTCATCATCCAGGGCATGGGCGGATTGATGAGCGTGACCGGCGAACGCGACGGGCTGCCGGGTGGCGGCCCGCAGAAGGCCGGCGTGGCGCTGGCCGATGTGATGACCGGGCTTTATTCGACCATCGCCATCCTCGGTGCGCTGAACCAGCGGCATCGTTCCGGCAAGGGGCAGTATATCGACATGGCGTTGCTGGATGTGCAGGTGGCGGCGCTGGCCAACCAGGCGACCTATTACCTGGTCGGCAATGAAGTGCCGCAGCGCATGGGCAACGGCCATGCCGCCATCGTGCCTTACCAGAGTTTCCCGACCTCAGACGGCCATGTGATCATCGCGGTCGGCAATGACGGGCAGTTCGCCAAGCTGGCCGACGAACTGGGCCATCCGGAATGGAAGACCGATCCGCGCTTCGCCACCAATATCGAGCGCCTGCATCATCGCGCCGAAGTGGTTGCCGCCATCGAGACGGAAACGAAAAAGCGCACCATCGACGATCTGATCGCGGCGCTGGAAAAACGCCAGGTGCCCTGCGGGCCGATCAATACGGTGGACCGCGTCTTTGCCGATCCCCATGTGCAGGCGCGCGGTTTGCAGAAAACCGTGCCGCATACGCAGCAGGGCACGCTGCCCAGCGTGGCCAGCCCGCTGCGCCTGTCGGATTCGCCGGTCAGTTACGACCGCGGCCCGCCTCTGCTGGGCGAGCATACCGACGAGGTGCTGCGCGAGGTACTGGGCTTGGACGACACCAAGCTCGACAGCCTGCGCAAGGCCAAGGTCATCTGATCATCTGACGCTTCAGCCGGCGCGGGCCGGCCGTGCCGCTTTGGTCTGCCTTTGCGCGACGCGCGGCCGGCGGCCGTAATTGCGGTTGGCGCCGCTTGCCACCGACACCAGTTGGTTGATCGGCCGGGCCAGCGATTCCTCCTTCGGCCGCGAGAAGAACAACTCGGCATGGAACAGGCCATCGGCTTCCTTGCCGGCCGCGCTCAGGCCGCGCTTGGCCAGTGCGTCCAGCGTGCCGCGCATTTCCTCCTCATCGTGGAAACGCCGCTGCACGAAGGTGGCGCCTTCGAATTTCTGCGTCACCAGGCCCTGGCGGGCCAGAGTTTTCGCGATGTCGCCGTAATCGAACATCCGCAGCACGAAGGAGGCGACCCAGGGCGCCTCGCCGTTGGCGGTGCAGACGGCGAGTTTATCGAAGGTCTTGTTGGTGACATAGCCGACGCAGCCGGTCGATACGATCAGGTCGACTTCCGACAGCAGCTTGGCTGCATCGGGCGGAATCTCGCCGCTTTCCAGGTCGGCGACGATGCCGTGATCCAGGATGCCGCAATGCAGGCCGTAGGCCACCGCCTGCGGCGAGATGTCGAGGCCGATCACGCGGATGTCGCGCTTGCGCGGCCAGGACGCGAAATAATGCCGATCCAGCGCCAGGATCTCGTCGGAACCGAGCTGCTGATAGGTCAGGATGTCGTAGCGCTCGGTCAGGTGGTCGTAATCGATGGCATATTTCATCAATGCCGCATTCACGCCGTAGGAACAGCCCAGGTCGAGCACGGTGATCGGCCCGCCCTTGGCGCGCTGGCGCGCCTCGATCAGCTGGTCGAAGACCGGCCGGGCCAGATGCGGAATCACATAGCCGAGCGCACCCAGCGTGCGGAAATAGGCGCGCGGATCGGGCTGCACATAGATCGCGGAGAAATCCGCCTTGCTGCGGTTGATGTCGGAAAAATCCGTGGTGGCGGCGGCGATGGCAGTTGCGGACATGGCGGCTTCCCCTCTGGTGATGGCGGGCACGGATCGCCCGGCAGCAAAAAATGGCCGAAAGCTGTCTGCCGTGACCGGCATCCAGGCTTTGACGATGCTGCTTTTTCGTTTACGCGCAGAGGATAGCCAAAAGCGGATGCCGAACGCAAAGATTGCGGCACGCTCGCGCAGATTATCGCGCTATGTTCGCGAATATTTCCGTTCTGTCCGGTGCATGATCGGAGCTGATTCGGAATCAGCTCAGAGTTTGAGGCGATAGCCGAGATTCTCTTCCGTCACCAGGCGCTTCGGCTGGTCGGGATTGTCTTCCAGTTTCTGGCGCAGGCGCCAGATCAGCACGCGCAATGTGGCGCGCGACTGGTCGTCGTCGCGTTGCCACAATTCGCGGGTGATGTCGTCGAACAGCACGATCTGCCCGGCATAATCGAACAACAGGCCGACCAGACGGTTTTCCATCGCGGTCAACCGTATGGCGTTGCCCTTGTGCCAGATCTGGGCGCGGCTGCGGTCGATGCGGAAATCGCCCAGCTCGTCGCGGTTGTTGCCCGGGTTGGCGCGGCGCAGCACGGCGCGCACGCGGGCGATCAGTTCGGCGACATCGAAGGGCTTGGTGATGTAGTCGTCGGCGCCGTTCGACAGCGCCTCGACCTTGGCATTGCGGTGTTCCTCGCCCGAGACCACGATGATCGGCACGCGCGAGCGCTTGCGCACGGCGGCGAGCACGTCTTCGCCCCGCATCATCGGCAGGCCGAGGTCCAGCAGCATCAGCTGCACCGGCTGGGTTTCCAGCGCGGCCAGCGCCGCATCGCCATTGCCGGCTTCGCCGACGCGGTGTCCGGCGGCTTCCAGGATGCCGCGCATGGTCTGCCGCATCGAAGCTGAGTCTTCGACAATAAGGATATATTCGCCGGTCGGCATAACGTCGCTTCCCCGTTTTTCCTGACGGGGTATTACGCCAGGTCGCGGCGCAAGTAATGTAGACGTACTGCTACGTTACCGGATTTCTATCTGTCTGCGGCCGAATTCGGCACCGGATTACAGATTTGTAATCCGGTGCCGGTGCGAGGTCGCTGCCGGGCGGGCGGCTTTCCGGGCGACATTTGTCACAGCGGCGGGCGGGAACAACTGCCCAGACAGGCTGTTAGGCATGCATCGCTGTCACGGCAACAGGATTTCGACCAGCCCAGCTTCCATTTGCCGGAAAGGATGCCCCATGCCCGAGATCACCGCCCTGTTGCGCCAGGAACATGACGAAGCCCTTACCCTTGCCGACCGGCTCTGCCAGGAGGAAGACGACGCCAAGGCCCGGCGCGAAATCTTCCATCAGCTCAAGGAAGCCCTCATCCTGCATTCCCGCGCCGAGGAAGTCGCCGTCTACGAGGCGCTGAAAGACTGCAAGGACGACGAGGAAGCCGTGAAGATGGGCCATGAAGGCTATGTCGAGCACGCCCTGGTCGATTACCTGTTCGAGAAGCTGACGCGGTCCAGTGCCACCACCAGTCCATCCTGGAGCGCCCATGCCATGGTGCTGAAGGAACTGCTCGAACACCATGTGGAGGAAGAGCAGGGCGAGGCTTTCGATCTGCTGAACAAGCATTTCGACGCACCGGAGCGGGAAAAGATGGCCGAGGCCTTCCTGGCGGCCAAGGAAACCGCCGCCGCCGGCAAAACGCCACGCAGCGCCGCCTAGCTTCGGAAGCGGTCCTGGCGCATCAGCCGTATCGTCAGGACCGCGCCGCCATCATGATCGTGCCATCATGATCGTGCCATCATGATCGTGATTGGGGCGCGTTCACCAGCCAGATGCCGAAGGCCACCAGCGCCAGGGCGCCGAGCAGGGTGAGGGTGAGCGGCTCGTTCAGGTACAGCGCGCCGCCGGCCACGCCGAAAACCGGCGTCAGGAAGGAAAAAGCCGACAGCCGCGAAACCGGATACCGCGTCATCATCCAGAACCAGGCAAGGTAACTCACCGCCGCCACTGCCACGGTCTGGAAGGCCAGCGAGCCGATCACGAAACCCGTGGCCGGGATGGCCAGGCTTTCGCCGCTGAACAGGGCGGCCAGCAGCAGTATCGGGCCGGACACGGCAAGCTGATAGAGCAGCGTCTTGTAGGGGCTGACCAGCCGCAGTTTCGAGCCTTTGATCAGCAGGGTGGTGGCCGCCCACAGGATGGCGGCCGCCACCATCAGGGCGTCGCCCAGCATCTCCTGTGGCTGCGGCGCCTGCAGGCGGCCGGCAAAGGTGAGCACCACGCCCAGGAAGGCCAGCATCAGGCCAAGCCACTGCAGTCGCCCGATGCGCTCGCCCGGGATCAGCAGATGCGAACCCAGCGCCACCCAGAAAGGCGCGGTATACAGCAGGATCGCGGCGCGTGAGGCGGTGGTGAGCGTCAGGCCGTAGAATAACAGGCCGAATTCGGTGCCGAACAGCAGCCCGGCACCCAGGCCGGGCCACAGGCTGCCGTCGCGCTGCCACAGCGGAATGCGGCGCCAGGTCATCCACAGCCAGACCAGCAGGGCCGCGCCGACCGAGCGCAGGCCGGCCTGCAGCAGCGGCGAGACGAAATCGGCGGTGATCTTGATCACGACCTGCTGGATGCCCCAGCTCAGGCAGAGAACGGTCATCAGGCCGATGGCGAGGCCATCGAGGCGGGAATGTTGCATGCTTGTCTGCGGCGGCAAGACGGGATCGGGCCGGAAGTATAGGCTTGGCCGCGCCGACGGTACAATCGCGGTGCGCGGCTGATCCGCCATCACGATGCTTGCGTATCACCGGCATGCCCGAGACCGGAAACCTGCGCCACCGTAAGCCGAACCTGCCGCAGAAGACCTGCCTGGCCTGCGGCCGGCCGTTTGCCTGGCGCCGCAAATGGCGGCGCGACTGGGACACCGTGAAAACCTGCTCCGAGCGCTGCAAGACGGCCTGGCGCGGTCGGGCGCGGCAATCCTGATATGGGCGCGCTGCGCGTCATCCTGGGCGACCAGCTCAGCCGCGACATCGCGGCGCTCGATGGCCTCGACGCGGCCAGGGATGCCGTGCTGATGATGGAGGTGGCAGAGGAAACCGCTTATGTGCCGCACCACAAGCAGAAGATCGCCCTGATCCTTTCCGCCATGCGGCATTTTGCCGATGACCTGCGCGCCGAGGGCATCCGTGTCGATTACGTGGCGCTGGACGATCCTGCCAATACCGGCAGCTTCACGGCTGAGGTGCGGCGTGCCCTGCAGCGCCATCGCATCGATCGCATCGTCGTCACCGAACCAGGTGAATGGCGCGTGCTGGCGGCGCTGCGCGACTGGGCGGCCCTGTTCGACTGTCCGGTCGAGATCCGCGATGACACACGTTTTTTCGCCAGCCGTGCGCGCTTCGTGCGCTGGGCGGCGGGACGCAAATCCTTCCGCATGGAATATTTCTACCGCGAGATGCGGCGCGAGTCCGGCCTGCTTATGCAGGGCGATGCGCCCGTCGGCGGGCAGTGGAATTTCGATGCCCAGAATCGCCGCCGCCTGCCGCGTGGCCATATCGTGCCGTCGCGCCGCCGGTTCTCGCCCGATGCGATCACGGCCGAGGTGCTGGCACTGGTGGAGCGACGCTTCGCGGGCCATTTCGGATCGCTGGCGGACTTCAACTGGCCGGTGACGCGCGATCAGGCGCAGCAGGCCCTGGAGGATTTCATCACCGATGCCCTGCCGCTGTTCGGCGATTATCAGGATGCCATGCGCGGTGGCGAACCCTTCATGCACCATTCTCTGCTGGCGCCGAGCCTCAATATCGGCCTGCTGACGCCGCGCGAGGTCTGCGCCCGCGCCGAAGCCGCCTTTCGTGCCGGCCATGCGCCGTTGAACGCGGTGGAGGGTTTCATCCGCCAGATTCTGGGCTGGCGCGAATATGTGCGCGGCCTTTATTGGCTGAGGATGCCCGACTACGCCGCGTTCAATATGCTGGAGGCGCAGCGTCCGCTACCCGCCTTCTA
This sequence comes from Ferrovibrio sp., assembly GCF_046297595.1. Classification (GTDB taxonomy): domain Bacteria; phylum Pseudomonadota; class Alphaproteobacteria; order Ferrovibrionales; family Ferrovibrionaceae; genus Ferrovibrio. The sequence goes on along the minus strand of NZ_JBKBHT010000001.1, from coordinate 1,110,488 downwards.
CTGGAGCGGCGAGACGCCAATGGCCTGCCTGCGCCATGCCATCGCCGACACGCATCGCCATGCCTATTCCCACCATATCCAGCGTCTGATGCTGACCGGCAATTTCGCCCTGCTGGCCGGCATCCGGCCGCAGGCGGTCTGCGACTGGTATCTGGCCGTCTATGCCGATGCATTCGAATGGGTGGAATTGCCCAATACCTTGGGCATGGCCCTGTTCGCCGATGGCGGCCTGCTGGCATCCAAGCCCTATGCCGCCTCGGGTGCCTATATCGATCGCATGTCGGATTTCTGCGGCAGCTGCGCTTATGACGTGAAGCAGAAAAGCGGTCCGCGCGCCTGCCCGTTCAACCGCCTTTACTGGGCCTTCCTGATCCGCAACCGGCGGCACCTGGCCGGCAATCCACGGCTGGCCATGCCCTATCGCCAGATTGCGGCGATGGATGCCACGCGTCAGTCGACGCTCCTGCGCGAGGCGGAAGATTTTCTCGATGGCCTTGAGGCGTGACTAGAGCGTGAGGGTGAGCTGCCGTGCGCCGGTCTCGCCCGTGCCGTTTTCGTCGTCCCGTTCGGCCGCGCCCTCCAGCGAGGACAGCGTCACGCCCAGCAGGCGGATGCCCTTGGGCGTGGGGAACACCCCGGCCAGCAGCTCGAAGGCGATGCCCAGCAGATCGGCGGCGGAGGCCAGCGGCATCTGCTGCGTGCGGCTGCGGGTGATCTGCTGGAAATCGGCGTATTTCACCTTCAGCGTCACGGTGCGGCCGCGGATGCTGTGTTTTTCACAATAGCGCCAGACCTTGTCGGCCACCTTCTCCACTTCTGCCTGCGCCTCCTCCAGCGTGAACAGGTCGGCCGCGAAGGTGTCTTCCGCGCCCACCGATTTGCGGATGCGGTCGGGCCGCACCGGGCGTTCGTCCACGCCGCGCGCGATCCAGTAATAGAAATGCCCGGTCTTGCCGAAATGCTGCTGCAGGAAAGGCAGCGTGCGTTCGCGCAGATCGGCACCGGTCTCGATGCCTAAGCGGTTCATCTTCGCAGCCGTGGCCGGGCCGATGCCGTGGAACCTGCCCACCGGCAGGCTTTCCACGAAGGCGGCGCCCATCCTCGGTGTGATCACGAACAGGCCATCGGGCTTGTTGTGGTCGGAAGCCAGCTTGGCCAGGAACTTGTTGTACGACACGCCGGCCGAGGCGGTCAGCTGCGTCTCGGCGCGGATGCGGGCGCGGATTTCCTCGGCAATCTGCGTGGCCGACGGAATGCCTTTCAGGTTCTGGGTCACATCGAGATAAGCCTCGTCCAGCGACAGCGGCTCGATCAGCGGCGTGTAGTCGGCGAAGATGTCGCGAATCTGCTGCGAGATCGCGCGATAGGCGTCGAAACGCGGCTTCACGAAGATCAGTTCGGGGCATTTGCGCTTCGCCGTCACCGACGGCATGGCCGAGCGTACGCCGAATTTGCGCGCCTCGTAGCTTGCCGCCGCCACCACGCCGCGCTCGCGCGATCCGCCGACCGCGACCGGCTTGCCGCGCAGATCGGGATTGTCGCGCTGCTCGACCGAGGCATAGAAGGCATCCATGTCGATATGGATGATCTTGCGCACGGGGGGCGGCGCGGGATCGGCGGCGCCGCCGGGGTCGGACGAATCGCTCATGGCGCCAGAATCCCGCGCGGCGCGCGGCAATGCCAGTGCCGGATCGGGGATTTTTGCGCCCGGTCCCTGCGATCACGGCCTCATGCGTCGGCCGGGGCGGCCTTCCTGTGGCCAGCCCGTACGCCACTGCCCACCATGATCCCGGCCAGGACGAGGATCATGCCGGCGACCAGTTCAACCGTCAGGCTTTCGCCCAGCAGAACGATGCCCAGTATCATGGCGGCAATCGGGTTCAGCGTCAGGTACAGCACCGTGGTGGTGGGCGGCAGCCAGCGTAGGGCCAGCATGAACAGCGAGAATTGCAGCGTGCCGGCCACCGTGCCGAGGAACAGCACCGCCATCCAGCCTCTGGCGCTGAATGACGGCTGCAGCACACCGCCGGCCTTGAAGGCCACCACCGGAAACAGCACGGCCACCGCGAAAATCATGCCCAGGGCGGTCACGAACAGCGGTCCGTGGCGCATCAGGGTCGGGCGGCTGAATACCGAATAGACGGCCGCGCACAGCACGCCGAGCAGCATGAGGACGTCGCCATGCAGGTAACTGCTGCTGCCATCCGCAAACGCCGCGGTGCCGAAGGCGATCACAATTCCGCCGAATGCCAGCATGACGCCGGATATTTTGGCCTTCGAGAGTTGTTCGCGCCCGAAGGCCGCCGCCACCAGCAGGGTCTGGATCGGAATGGTCGCCAGCCCCACGGCGCCCCGCGCGGCCGGATTGAGTTCGAGCGATGCATTGAAGCCCCAGGGGAACAGGACAAAGAACAGGATGCCGAACATGGCGATCTTGGCGCATTCCCCGGCCGTCAGCCCGGTGCGCGGCCAGAGCCTGGGCAGGAACGGCGCGAAACAGAGCACCGAGACCAGGTACCGGTAGAACACCAGCGAGAGCGGATCGGTCTCGCCGATCACGAAGCGTGTCGCCACCACGGCGGTTCCCGCGCTCAGGGCGGCGCCGGCCGCGGCGGCATGGGCCAGAAGTATCCTGTTCATCATATGCGAATGCCGCGGGGTGCGGCCCCTCAATAACTTGCAAAATGCAAGCCACAATATCGACAAGACTTTTAAAATGCAAGTGACTGCGTTAGACTCCCTTCACGGCATCAAACAGACCGGCCTGAGTCTGGGCTGGGAAGCGGAAGGGCGCCGCGATGGCGAAACATGAATTCCGGTCGATGTGCTCCATCGCACGGACGCTGGAACTGCTTGGCGACAAGTGGACCCTGCTGATCGTTCGCGACCTGATGTGGCATGGCAAACATACGTTCCAGGCATTGCAGGACAGCGCCGAACGCATTCCCACGAACATTCTGTCGGATCGGCTGAAGCGGCTTGAGAATTGGGGCCTGGTGGAGCGCAGGGCCTATCAGCAGCGGCCTGTCCGCTATGCGTATCACCTGACCGATGAAGGCAAGTCGCTCGAACCGGTTCTGCTGCAGATGATGGCGTGGGGGCACAAGCGCCTCGGCGGCGGGCGCTACGATCCGGCCACGGGCAAGAGCTGGACGGGCGCGGGAATCTAGCACCAGGACAATCGTGCGCTGCGACAGACTGGCCTCAGATAAGGTTGCGCGCCGCCAGGTTCCGCATCAGGGCGCGCGTGCCGAAGGTCCATTCCGGGCATTCGGTGGATAGCCGCACCGTATTCTCCAGATAGCCGAGGCCGGGCGAGGAAATCCGCACCACATCGCCGATCTTGTGGGTGAAGCCCTCGCCGGGCACATCGCGGTCCTCGGTCGGCGCAAACAGCGTGCCGAGGAACAGCATGATGCCATCGGGATACTGGTGATGGCGGCCGAGCGTCTGCCGCACCAGGTCTTCCGGGTCGCGACTGATCTGCTTCATGGAGGAACGGCCTTTCAGCACGAAGCCGTCCTTCCCGGTCACGGTCATGTCCAGTTCGGCCTGCCGCACATGGTCCAGCGTGAAGCGGCCGTCGAACAGGCGGATCATCGGGCCGATCGCGCAGCTTGCGTTGTTATCCTTCGCCTTTGAGAGCAGCAGCGCCGAGCGCCCCTCCACATCGCGCAGGTTGACGTCGTTGCCCAGGGCGGCGCCCACGATGCGGCCCCGCGAGGATACCGCCAGCACGATCTCGGGTTCGGGGTTGTTCCATTTCGAGATCGGGTGCAGGCCGACATCCGCGCCGGGCCCCATGGCCGACAGCATCTGCGCCTTGGAGAAGACTTCCGCGTCTGGCCCGATGCCGACCTCCAGATACTGGCTCCACATGCCTTCGGCGATCAGGGCCTGCTTGACGCCGGCTGCGGCTTCCGAGCCGGCTTTGATGTTGCGCAGCGATCCGCCGATCGCGTCGCCGACTTTTTTCCGGATCGCCTCCGCCCGTTTCGGATCGCCGGCCGCCTTTTCCTCGATCACGCGTTCGACCATCGAGGAGGCGAAGGTCACGCCGCAGGCCTTGATCGGCTGCAGGTCGCAGGGGGCCAGGAAATGCGGCCTGGTGGCGTCGCCGGGTGTATGGGCCGCGATCTGCTCCGCCGGGCCGACGTTGCGGCCGGCCGCTGCGCGCACATAGCCGGCCGGATCGTCCATATCGCAGATATCGGCCGCCACGGGTGCTGCGCGCGAGGTGATGTCCACCACCATGCCGTCCCGGATCGTCACCACCGAGGGGCCCGCGGCTTCGGGCGACCAGATCCGGCCGATGAAAACGCCGTCGTTTTCCGCCTGTCCAAGAAAGAACGCCATGCCTTCCACCCTTTGCTGTGCCACCGGCCTACCGGCCGGCCGTTTGTATTTGGTCCCACAAATAACGGATATTGATGGCCAGAGCATCCATGGCGGCGCGGTCATCGCCAGGCTGCCGCACGGCTCGAGGCGGTATGTGCGCCGTAAGGATTGGGCCTCGGCCGGCGACGGCGTGCATTGCTACGCGCCGGACGGCGCGCTGCTGGGCAAAATCCTGCTGGATGAAGTGGTGGCCAACCTGTGTTTCGGCGGCCCGAAGCGCAACCGGCTGTTCATCTGCGCCACCACCACGCTGCGCGCGATCTACGTGCGGGCGCGCGGGGCGTGAGGGGGGGCTTGCGCGGCTGCGTTGAGTTTTGAACAAGCTAAGACGAGCGCGCGAGGCTGATTTCAGGCGATAGTGACGGCGGGCTGAAGGTCGTTACTTTGGAAAGTTCGCGCTCACCGCCGGAAGATTGGGCTGAATTGTCCTGCAGATGTCTGGGTGTTGAGGCGCAGAGAAAGCGCTTCGATGGGTTGCGGCTCTGGCAATTTAGAGGACCAATTAAAGAAGCGAGGTGCTCCGTACTCGATCTCAATGTCTGAGAATCCATCGGGCCCGCCAAGAACGGCGCGGAAATTTACCGCAATATCGTCAACTAACATTGGAGGTACATGGTCTTCCATATGATCGGACTTCAGATCAATTTGAAAGCATACAGATCCCGCACAAAAAAGAAAAAGAATGTGTGGAACTAAGTCCAGAGGATATTTGCGGCGTAACAGCGTTCCGGAGACCAATGCCGGGGCATTGCCTAATGTACTAAGCGCTAGTCCGACAGGAAGTACGGGGAAATCAACATCATCATCTGGAGTGATCAGCCATTGTCGAAGCAGCGTATAATTTGATATTTCGCTTTCAGGCAGAAGAGCATACCCCATTTTGACAAGCGCTTTGTAAGCAAGGCGAGGTTTAAAGGGGACTGGCGGAACGGGTGTAACTAGGTCCAGTTCGTGAGTGTATTGGTTAAATGATGTTCTTGTGAAATATGTGGCATCCTTTGTTTCTATGGAAATACTAGGTTGGTTGTCGTGTGTTCTGCTGCGCTTAACTACAGATTGCCCATCGCTACGTCCGGTTTATCGAATTATGTTTCTTTTTCCTTTTGTGCCTCCCAGGGTAAGAACTGGTGCGACGCAGTTGGCAAGCGAATCGTCATAGCGTGCAAAAATTCCACTATTACATTGATCGCATTCATCGCTCGAAAACACCCATTTGTTTCCAAGGGCTTCTGGGAACGTATGTGATTGTCGTCGGAAGAGAGAGGGGGTGTCTGTCCCGCAGTACCGGCATTTGCCTTTAGTACCAATGGTTATGCGTGGATCGCCAATCGATGCCTGCACTTGAGACAATATCTCGTAGCGTTTCGTGAGCGCAGGGCCGGCTAGTTTGGACTGTCTGGAAGACATCGTAACTATGGCTATGATCAGACAACTCGACTGCGACAGAATCGTGTCATCAAGATCCTCGTTGCTAATAGCCTGTGGCGTTTTAGGCGACCAGTGAATGTCTTGTGGTAGTCGTAAATCGGCGGTTCGTTCTCCACCGACGCATATAATTTTCCTAGACCGGTTTTTCAGTACGGTTCCTCAAAGAAACCGCATCATCCGATTAAGTTGTTGATTGATTTGGAGCGGGCGATGGGAATCGAACCCCCGTCGTAAGCTTGGGAAACTCATCTTGATTCTGGATAACTAATTAAGAAGAATAGATTTTTTATCAGTTCTCAAAAGGAATGTATGTGGTCAAGTAAGTTCACTTTGCTTCTTCACGCGCGATCTTTCCTGCAACGAACTACCTGGGGTCCGCAATAAAACGGATTGAAATGCAACAAATGCGATGCTATATGCAACACGTGTGTTGTTTCGTGCATCAGAGGTGCGTTTGTGGAGCATTTTCCGATTATCCAGGCCCTATGTCGTGCTGCGCTCGCGCAGCCTACCCCTGCTCTGCGAAAGCAGGTGGAGCGACTGCAGGAAGCGCTCAAAAAGGATGGTGACAGCAAAGCCGCCAGTGCGCTGGCTAGTTTGCTTACAGCTGCTGAGCGGACCACTGAGGTGCTGCCCAGCCGTATTACTCGTTCACGCGCGCAAATCCCTGGCGAGATTCTGACTCGTAACACCCAGGTACCGGTGGATAGAGAGTCTGCGGCTCCGCTGGCAGAGATAGTCTTCCCTCCAGACATTCATCCGGAAGCTCCAGTCTTCAATGATTCGGTGACTGGCGCTGTCGCCACTATCGTTGAAGAATGGGCAAATCTGGACGCACTGTCTGAAGTGGGAGTTCTTCCTTCAAAGACTTGTCTGATCTATGGCGCTCCAGGCACAGGAAAAACACGCCTAGCGCTATGGATCGCTGCGCAACTCGGGCTCCCCGTCTTAGTAGCTCGAATTGACGGTTTGGTCTCGTCCTTCTTGGGAACAACATCGCGAAATATTGGAAATCTATTCGCCTTCGCAAATCGGTATCGCTGTCTATTGCTCCTTGATGAGTTTGACGCAGTCGCGAAGCTCCGGGATGATCCTCAAGAAGTTGGTGAGATAAAGCGCGTAGTGAATGCGCTGCTGCAGAATCTCGATTCTCGTCGTGAAATCGGCCTCACAATCGGCATTACAAATCATCCTAGTCTGCTAGATCCGGCTGTGTGGCGCCGTTTTGATGCCCAGCTCGAGATACCTAGGCCTGGCTTCGACGTTCGCGTGAAAATCGCGAAGCACTTTATGCCGCCGGTAGAGGCCTCGGAGGCTCACATGCGGCTGATAGCTTGGTTTAGTGAGGGAGCGACAGGGGCAGAGATTGAAGCTTTAACACGTGCGTATAAGAAGCACGTAGCTGTTCGCGGGATTAAGCAGGATCTTCTGTCTACGTTACGCCAGTACGCCACGCTGAATAGCGCGCGCATCGACAGAACGCGCCGTGATCTATTGTTTGCCGACCAGGGTGTATTATTCAAAGCATTGAAATCCGATGATCAACTCGGATTCTCGCACGAGGATATCGGAGAGATAGCGGGCAAGGATAAATCCACAGTAAGCCGACAGATCAGTAAAATTATGGAAGAAAAAGCCGCGGAATAGGAGCCTGAACCATCATGGCGAGCCCCATTCAAATCATATTGAATCAAGAGAGCTTTGAAGAGGCTCGTGAGACAAATGGTGGTGGCGGCCGAAAAGACTTTTTCGCCGAGAGAGACGGGGCATTTGTAGCTCACAAGAAAGCTTTAAAAAGCCAGATTGGTGGCATAACGACTCTGCTTCGGAATCAAGAGCAGGGTAATATCGGATTTGTTAAAGTAGTGCTTCGTCGTGAGGCGTGGGCAAAAAGCCATCGTCCTCTAAAGGCGCTGTTCAAGCCAGATCGCCTTCCATTGGTCGGGGGCGGCGATCTCGGAGAAATGTATTTTGAGGCAAGCCCTCGGGCACTAGCCCAGGTGGCAGCCACTGTTGACGAAGCAGAAGATGCTACAACCCTACGGTACAATAAATACAAAGATCGAATAGAGCCGTATCCCTCGCCGGCCCGCAGCGAAGTCGGGGCTATCGATAAGATAGAACTGTATGGTCCTCGCGATAAGCGGGACTTTACCGTTGATGAAGCGCTCGCTTGGCTATCGAATCCAATGACGGGAGGTGGATATCATGTTGAGTTATTCGATATCCCACTTCCTCGGAGTCAATGGGATACCATCGATACCGAAAGGCAGAAATTATATTCGACTTTCCTTGAAGGTTTGGCGGCCGTTGGCCAGGGCTTGGTTGCACAGCGATTGGTCACACGCGAGAAGGCGCAGCCCCTAATATCTTTGCGCCTTGGGAATTCAGGTGAACCTCCGACTCTCCGCCTGGGAGCCATAACTACAGTTGATCGTAAGCGGGATCGAGATCTTGTTGCATTCGATCCAAACCCTGCGCGCCACCAGAGGCTTCTAGCTTTCCTTGATGAGCATCCGCTTGTGCGGCGAGTTGAGCTTCCCCCAATCTTGACGCGTACAATCATAGAGGGTTTGCAGTCGGCAAAATCAGCTGCCAATCCCGGACGTGTGCGCCCAGGCGGCCAAGGATTGATCGCTAAGGATGCTGCCAGAACGTACCCGAGAATAGGCGTTATTGATGGAGGGATTGGGCAGGCGTTAAATGGTTGGGTGATTGATAAGTGGGATTTACTCGACCCAGCAGATGCTGACCTTGATCATGGGACATTCATTGGCGGGCTTGCTGTTAATGGCAATGCCTTAAATGGACAGGAATGTTGCCCGGAGCCCGATGGGACAGAAATAGTCGATATTGGTATCTTGCCGGATGAGAATAAGCCTGGCGCGTTCCAGCAATATTACCCGGATGGGACGTCACAATTCTTTGATGAGATAGAGTTCGCAGTGGCAGATGCTAAGGCTCGGCATCAGACGCGTGTTTTCAATCTGAGTATAAATATTCAACATCCTGCCGCGCCGGATCGATACAGTGCGGACGCTGCAAGACTGGATGCCATAGCTGAAGCGCATGATGCGGTTTTCTTCATCTCTGCCGGCAATATTGCTTCTCAAGATATGAGGGCTGAATGGCCGGCCGATGAAACTCAAGCGCTCGTTGGGCTGGCGTCTTCACGGAATGATGGACTTTTAATGCCGGCTGAGAGTGTTCGGAATGTGTCAGTCGCGGCCATAAATCCGCCCGGGCTGTCAAACGCCATTCCTTACGCGCCATCTAGATATTCACGGCGTGGACCTGGGCTGCGTGCGGGTGTTAAGCCAGACCTAGCTCATATAGGCGGATCAGGCTCGGCTCAGTCGCCTTTAGGGCACGGCCTGTTTTCTCTGCTGCCGAATGGAAATGTAATTGACGGATGCGGGACGAGTTACGCTGCCCCATTAGTGGCGAAAACGGCTGCTGTGCTTGATCATGGAATCGAAGGTGATGTTTCTCGCGAGACATTAATTGGCCTTCTTCTTCACAATGCTCAGATGCCCGATTTGCTGAAGACAAAAGGGCTTTCGGGTGTTGCGCGAGATTTAGTCGGATTTGGCAAGCCACCCTCTGCCAACGAAATACTGTTAGGTGATGACCATTCAATCACTCTGGTTTTTGCATCTCGTATCAAGCGACATCAGCAAATTTCCTTCCGCTTCAGTTGGCCACCTTCTTTGGTGACACCGGACGGAAAGTGTCGCGGCGCAGCCAAGTTAACATTGGTCTCTACACCGCCTTTGAACGCGAGGTTCGGTTCGGAATTTGTCCGGGTCAATATTGATGCAGCGCTGCAGCAAGAAGACTTCGATAAGAATGGCAAGCCCCGTTGGAAGGGACGGCTTGATCCGGTGTACCTGCCCGGAAAGGGTGAGGCAAAGATCATCGAAGCAGAAAGAATCGAGCACGGCTTGAAGTGGAGTCCAGTGAAAGCTTTCGCCAAAGCAATGCCTCAGGGCGTCGGCAAGTCGTCCAACTGGAGAATGTTTATTAGCTATCTTACCAGGTCTGGTGAGGAAGTTCCGGAAGATGGCGTTCCGTTCACAGCTTTATTGACCATTTCAGACCCTAAGGGCGGCGCTCCGGTCTTTAACGATATGCGCCAGGTTCTGAATGCTCTCGGCGTGCGCATCGAAGATATTCGAACTGCCGCACGGATTACCACGCGAGTATAGAATGGGCACCGATACTGAGGAGCGCGAGGTTGCATGCCCTTGCGGGGATGGAAAAATCATTGTGACGGTGTCAACTCCAGATCATGGGTGGCTATCTGCTTATAATGTTCACCGAAGCGCGCAAATTATGTGCCCTAGCTGCAGTGGAGAGTTTTTAATTGACCGAATGTGCGTGGTCCGAAGGGACGAGTTCAATGCGAACAAAATAGGCTGGGAGTGCTGGAGAAACGCGCACAAGGCGTTTGATGCAGCAGAGGATGTCTTGAGGGTGAAAGCAGAGTTCGCCGAATACCTAAAAAAGTTCAAGTCGGTTGCCGCGATACATCGGCATTTAGTCGAGCATCAGTTGGACAATCACTCAATCGGCACCTTCCGTAGAAACTGGAACGGTGAAGAGGATTGGGTTGGGAAGCGCATTGGAAGCTATAACATCGCCAAAATCCTATCGCTTCTCGGTAAGGCAACGGATGGATTTTCGGAACGAATTCGAGAGATCGAAACCCTGCAAGCGACAATCCCCAATGCCCGCGTTGTGATGACTCTTTAGCTCTCGTGACTTTATAAACTTAGGCCTTCGGCCTGTGGCGTAAATGCCTAAGGCCTCAGGCCCCAGGTTTTAATTAAGCAATGGCATGCGGCCGTGGGCTGCCCTGAGGCAGCCCTAAATTAATCATAGATTCCTATCTTTATATCCTGTGTCCAAAAGTACTCACTTCCGTGTTCAAGAGTACTCAGGCTGCGTGTCCAAAAGTACTCACCTCCTTGCGGTTCTGAAGCGCCTTCGGGCGAGTAATTTCAAACGAGTTGTCTCTTTCTCCTGCGATAACGTGCCATCCTGGGAGACTGCCGATCTCCTCCATCACCTTGCGCGCTTTCCGGAGTCGATTCCGAACTGCCGTGGCGGAGTTTGTCGCCGGCCAGATATAGCCACATAGAGTAGCTATGCTGAGTTGATGGGTTCGGCCAGGGGAAAGCCAGGCGCATATTCGCATGTGAGCCAGCAAAGCGGGGTCGGACAATGCGCGAGCTTCGGTTAGGTCGATGCGTGTATAGCCACCCAGGGAGGCATTTAATATAACGCGAGCCATACGAGGATTAAGGCAGACTGCGATGGCCTTTGTTTTTTTATCGGTAATGGTCGACAGCAGCTTAGAGGTTTTCCTTTGCCCAGCTTGATCATCGATCACGGTCACTTTGGCCAATCGCTCAATGCAATCTCGGATCTTCGAGAATGCTTTGCCCGCTGCTGAGCGGTAGCCAAATTCTCTGGCTATATCTCGATGACTACACCGAACGCTTACCAATCGGTCATTGGGAAACGGGATCTGACCGTAAAGGGCGTCTCTTAGGGCTTCCTCGACTCTGTAGTCGAGTGGACCCCGATAATTCTTATCTGACGCCAAAGCGATTAGAATCTGGAAGACTCTTAAGTCAACTGCGTTAAGTGGATCAGGGCCATAAAATTCAATCCAGTTTTCCGCGCCGTATGGGTGCCTAATCTTTAACTTCAGTTGATCGCGCAGGCCGCGTTCATAGTTGAGAAATAACCCGTCTGCCACGCAGTGCATGCGATCCATGCGAGCAACAGAAGCCTGTTTGGTGCGAGGCATACTAGATAGCTGCTGCTGCTTCGGAAGTCGACAACACCGCCTTGGCTTCGATCCAAGCTCGTAAATCACTTTCGCGATACCTAATGCAGCGAGCTGATATTCGAATGAAGGCGGGGCCACCTCCTGACACTCGATAGCGGGCCAGGGTCTGTTCAGCCAGGCCAGTCAGTTCAGAGACCTGTTCCGGTGTCAGGAGGCGTTCTAGCGCTGCTTTGGAATTCAGAAGTGCCTTAGGTTTGTGAAATTTCTTGTACCCCATTGGGTGCCTTTCTCTACTTTGAGATAGGCCACCTATTATATGCATGCTTTCATATGCCGCATTTGGCCGAATGGACGAACGTAAGGTAAGCTGACTGGGTCGCGGTACCGCCATCTCGCGGTACCGCGACATCGTGATACCGCGAGATGTCTATGGTCATTTGGAATAAAGAGCACACGGACGATCTCGTGCTGGGCACTGTCAATGCCCCGTACCGCGAAGTTGCGACCGCCGAAGAGTTAGCCCATCGGCTGGCGGCGTCGGATTCCGGTTTTGCTCAGGTATACGAGCTCTTCATGAATGTTGAGCCGGAACTGATTCTGGAGTTCGCTAGGCGGCACCAGGTACCTCCGGAGGCACTGCTGAAGACTTATCGGCAGATTCTGGCGGAAGGCTGGACGCCCAAGCGGAGGGTGATTGAAGCGATGTCGCAATTGGACAAAGTGCGCCGATATTCGGTTTGAGGTGGCTATTGGGCCTCTCTGCTGGGCTCGGATGCCACCGCTGGCAAAGCAGCGCTTTCTCTCTCGGAGAGTACTGCTTTTATGTGCGCTACGATGGCCTCTATCTCAGCTAAGTCACTTTTAGCTTTTTTGTAAGCCTCGCTCCATTCTACAGCATCCTTATGCGCCTCCACACTCCTGCGGCATGAAGAGACGAGTTTGTCGAGCTCGATGTCAGGTCGTAGGAGAGCGTCGTAGGAGCTGAGAGTTCCGAAAACTACCGTGCAGGCAGCAAGCAAAATCATGAACTGAACTAGGAAGGCGCCTGGGCCTATTTCGGCAGCAAAGGAATACATCAACACAAGGAAAATGGTGATGAGAATGCTTTGCGCCGAGTGCACGATGAGGCGAGTAGGGTCGCCGAGGCGATACGCCATATTCTCAACCCTGAGGCGCGCCTTTTTCAGATTTCTCTTCATCGCGCCGACGCTATACGGTCGCGTAATAGGCTCGAAGAGTTGGCGCGCCTTCCTTTTTATCCACTCAATAAGTGAAAGAAGATTGACTTTGGTATACCGCCACAGCGCGGCGACCATAATGCCGATTATCGCTGCAATGACATGAGATAAATAAGGCTCTAGTGCAGTCATAGCGCTCCCCGATTCGAATACGCCTCAGTGTGGCGAATTCTGGGTGGCTGATCCATTCGGGGAAAGCGGTCACCGCGAATGCAAGAGTATTCACTGGTGAGCCAAATCTCGGTAAGCGGACCATGCATTTTGATTGCTACTACCCGAGCGGGGGCCTTTAATTTGGTGCAATGACTACGTTGCGACCACCTTCCAATTTGCCAAATAGCGCCAGGCATCAAGTACGGGAACCGGAAGTCCTGCACCCGCCTAAACCACTTTTCCCATACCTGCGCTGGGTCGCGAAATGGGTCATTCTACCATGCATACTTATTTATGCAGTTTATTGGTTTTCTAGCGACGATAATTCGCCCGTGGTTAGGCATGATGCTGAAGTCGCGGATCGAGGCCAGATGGGCGTTGCTGCCAAAGCCACACCGACAGCACCTTTTCCACGACAGACGCCCACCAGTCTTTTCGGGGGCAGTGTATCGCCATGGCCAGCATTCATTCCGGCAGAAGTTAGAGGTGAACTTGATGCGATGCGCATCAAAGCGGATCGGGCGGGTATCGGCGTCACCCTTCCTTGGTCTCATCGCGACCTGCAGGGTTTTATCACCTTCCAAGCTGCAGACCGGAGTGCTTGTCGACGCTATCGGGTGACCACCAACCGGGGCATGGAGCTCATTAATCTTGGCTTCGCCGAAATTTGCGGCGACTAACTTATGCCAGTAACGTCGGTGGATTTATGCGACGCGCCATTAGTGCAGGCGAGGCGTTTATAACTGCAACATTCTAACGTGAATTCACCTGCCTTCTCAGCGATTTGGCGGATTAGAATGTTGCATTTTTGAATGGTGTCGTAAGGCGGCATTTGAGAGCCGACGCCAATCTGCGTCGGTACCGTGGGATGGCGGTACCGCGATCCCAGTCAGTTTACCCAGGTGATTTCTGATATCGGGGTCGGATACCGGGGTCGGAAGAAGCAGTCACTTTTCCTCAGGCCCAAAATGACGAGGCAGAACCGAATCTTACCGCGTAAAGGTGCCAAGGTTTGATATCGGGGTCGGATATCGGGGTCGCTATCCTGCGGTATGGCGGGATGGCGGTACCGCGATCCCATGACGTCGCGGTACCTCCATGTGGCAAACCGGCAAGGAGGGGCAAGACGAGTCGGCGTACGAGCAGGTGCCGGTAAGTCGCTACCTGCCAATCCAGTCCTTGCGCCTCATCGTTGGCCAATGGGGTGGAGAGCGCCCTGGATAGGAGCTGCTCATCGAGTGCTGCGCCTCTGCGTTGCACGGGGAAAGTGAAAATGGATGAGAACGGGTGGGGTGGGGGGCCCAAAAAGGTGAATTATTCACCTCTTTGGGCCCCCCACCCATATCCCGTGGAGTCTCCATGTAACCGTCTCTCGGATTCCTGCGTCTAACCCAGGCAAGCTGCACCTGGGAACGGCATGACGAAGGGGCTTTATGACGATGAGATGGGCCGGCAGCGCGACGAGCGCCTGGCCCGGCTACGCAGCGGTCGCGGCAACGGTGCCTGGCGAACCTTCCACTGCCGGCCGACCCCGGTGAAGACCCGGGCCGGAATCCAATCCGCGCTGGAGTACCAAGGCGGCGACCGGGCCGACCTGGTCGAAGAGGGTGGCAACGTGACGGCCGACGATCTGGGGCAGATCGGCGCGGCCCTCGATGCCAACCGTCGCACCCGGGACCGCGACACTCTGGCGGTGAAGGGCAACTTCGAGCTGGACCGGCGACTGAGCCGGGCCCAGCAGATCGAGGTCGCCCGCGAACTCGAGCGCCAGTTGTCAGCCGAGGGCTACGCTATCCGCTGGGCGATCCACGATCACCGCAAGGGCGTGCAGCCGCACCTGCATTTCGTCGTCACGAAGCGGCGCGCCTGGCGTGCGGCCGATGGCGGCTGGCAGGTCGATGCACAGGGCCGCAAGGGCGCGCGGATCGACAAGCTGTTCATGCGCGACCGCGCCGGCCTGCGCGCCTTCCGCCAGCAGATCGCCGATGCGATGAACGCCCAGCTCGCCGCGGCTGGCATCGCCGAGGATTTCTGGCACCCGGGATCGTTTCGTGAGATTGGGATTCAGCGCGAGCCAAAGAAGAGGATCCCGCCGGCGCTGTGGCATGCCGGCGTGCGGGAGCTCGATGCCGGCGTGGTCGCGGCTAAACATCGCTATCACCAGGCGCGCCGCGATGCCGGCAAGGTCCGCTCGGACGCGAAGCGCGCGGCGAAGGCGCAGCGCGATCGCGATCACCGAAACCGCGATCCAGAAGTGCAGCGCATGAAGCTGCAGAACGAACGCGCAGCCCGCATCCTCACCGGCGACGAGCCGCGACCGCCATCGGTGAGGCAGGAGAAGCTGATCATCGATCTGGCGCGCGAGTGCGGCGTCACGTTGCCCGACAACTGGCGCAGCGGTGATGCTGGCGAATGGATCGGAGGCCTTCGCGCGACTAAGATGTTCCTGGAGCGCGACCGCGCAGCGGCCACGGCCGAAGTGCCGAAGGCTTCAGGGCCAGAGAGGCTTGAGCCGAAGAAAATCTCTACGCGAGTGGTGAAGCCGAAGGCGGAAGTGCTGCCGCCGGCTGAGTCCATGCCGGCGCGGCCGCTTCAGGTCGAGCCACTGAAGGTAATGGACGGCCAGGACATTGCGATGCTGTGTGGCGCTATGAAGCATCGCACCGATGAGACGATCATCGCGATGATCGCGGCAACCGACCATGCAGCGAAGGCGCTGCGGCAGAAGCGTGAGAAGAAAGCATCTGACATGATCAATGCCGAACGTTTCGAGCGTGGCGCGCAGCTGCTGCGCCAGGAAGCACAGCAGCGCGGCCTCGGCGTATTAGCTGCGGATATGGTTCGGCCAGGCAGGAGTGGCAAGAACGGGCATCGCGAGCGATAGAAGGGCGATTTGCGCGCCCGCTATCATGTGCAGGCGTAGTTCGGGGTCGCTCACTTTAGGGCCTAACTTGTCCACCAATTTCTGGACTTCGTACCGGAAGAGGCGGGCATTCGCTTCCTCCTCAAGGACTTCGTCGGGTATGTTGTCGTTCTCGGCCATGGGTCACCTCCGTGGTTGGGCCGGTTGAAAGGCCGGGGCGCCAGGTGTGGAAGCACCTGGCGCCGCGGCTTTTTCTCCATCACTGAGGCTTCGCGCCCGCAGGCGCAGCGCCAGATCTGGAGAATTCCATTGCTTCGCGGCGATGCACGGACTTGGTCCGTCATCACGGACCAACATCCGAGAATGCAGACGGGCGAATTCATGCCGCAGTTTTCCGTTTCTGAGCTTGTGGCCGAATATTGGTAATCTTGCCGATGCGCACTGCGGCCTCTCTCAATGGATCATCCATGAGATGCGCGTATCGGCTGGTTGTCTTAGCTTGAGTGTGTCCGAGCAAAGCACCAACTATCGGGAGCGTTTCGCCCGAGGATATCAGCAGGCTTGCAAAAGTGTGGCGAAGGTCATGAATGCGAGCGCCCTTGATTTTAGTTAGTTTGCATGTGCTGGCCCAGAATCTTCGAATGGTGGTCATATGCCCTTGCTTACTGGAGCTGGGAAACACCCACGAAGAACGCGGTAGCTTCTTCCTACGCATTTTCAGTAGTTGTATTGCGGGTGGTGCAAGCGGAACACGATGGAGCTTGTTTTGCTTCGTCGTGGCGGCTGGCTTTGTCCACACACCGTTATCGAGGTCTAGTTGGTCCCAACGCATGGACAGGACTTCTGCTACCCGAGAACCGGTGAGAAGTAATATTCTCACTGCATCGGCCGAATCCTGTGCTGGCGTCGCGGCTAACTCGGCATTCAGCCTTTTCAGTTCATCGAGGGTGAGATAACGCTCTCTGCCGTGTTCAGGATTTCGTTCGATATCTGAGGCAGGATTTTCACAGAGCAATCCCCACCGAACGGCAGCTGCGAATATTGCTGAGCAAAGCGAGACAGCTCGATTCGCGACAACGGGCTTAGACTTGGAAATGTCCAAGTGCATGAGTTCAATGGTTTCGCGCCGAATATCCTGCAAACGCTTCCCGCCTATTTGCGGGCAAATATGGTTCTGAAGCAGAAGTCGCCGGTGTTTCAGGGTGCTTTCGCGGTTTCGGTTCCCAGCCACGTCTGTCAGCCAGCGCTTAGAAAATTCCCCGAAGAAGGGGTTGCTCTCCGGTTTGACCTGCCGAGCTTCCTTTCGTTCCGCAGCGGGATCTCGGCCGAGATCGGCTGTCGCGATCACCTTACGGGCTTCCTGGCGCGCTAGTTCGAGAGGAACCTTCGTAGTCAGGCCGATGACCATGCGGCGTTCTTTGCCGCCCCGGACCTTGAATTGAGCGATCCAGGCCTTTGTGCCTGAGGGGGTGGCTCTAACCCCAAAGCCTGGCACTTCGCTATCCCAGGCGAATTTTTGGCCCTTTGAGGGGCATTCCAATTCTTCAACCAGTTTGCGGGTGAGTCTGATGCGGGCCATGGCCGGAGAATACCGACGTCAGGCAAAAAAGTAAGGTCAAATGTAAGCATGTAAGTGGCAGAACGAGGCATCCAAAGGCATCTAAAAGCACCTTTGAAAATCATGTAACACATTGAATTTCTTGTAAGCCGTTGGAGCGGGTGAGGGGAATCGAACCCCCGTCGTAAGCTTGGGAAGCTTCTGCTCTACCATTGAGCTACACCCGCTTGTCCGGCCGACCATAGCCAAGCCGCCGGCCGGATTCAACGGGCCGCATTAATGTCTTGCCGCATCCTCTGGCGCCGCGAGTTGGTCCGCCGGCAGGCCGAATATCCCGGCCAGGGCGGTCGCGCCGGCCGGCGTGAGCGTCACGGCGCGGCTGTCCCTGCGCCGCTGCAGCCAGCCGCGCTGAAAGCAGCTCTCGGCCAGGGCCGCGCCCAGGGCGCCGGCCAGGTGCGGGCTGCGTTCGCTCCAGTCCAGGCAGGCGCGGGCGAAGCGGCGCCGCTGGCCGGTTTTCGTCGCCAGCGCGTCGATGTCGATGCCAAGCTGCCTGAACAGCCGCCGGCCCTCTGCGCTGACGATGAAATCCTCGGCATCGCCCGCCGGCAGGATGCAGCCCGTCGCCACCATCCGGTCGAACAGCAGCACGCCCAGCCTTCCGGCCAGGTGGTCGTAACAGGTGCGCGCGGCGCGCAGGTCGGCGGCGATGCGGGCCTGGTGGTGATGCTTCGGCACCGGCCGTTCGCCGGCCAGCGCCATCAGGCTTTCCAGCGCCTCGGCCACCAGGCTGTTAGCGAGGTGGAAATACCGATGCCGGCCCTGCTTGGCCATCGCCAGCAATCCGCCATCCACCAGCTTGGCCAGATGGCCGCTGGCGGTCTGGGCCGAGACGCCGGCGATATGGGCCAGCTCCTTGGCCGTGCGCGCGCGGCCATCCATCAGGGCCCGCAGGATGTTGGCCCGCGCCGGATCGCCGATCAGGGCCGCGATCTTGGCCACATGGGGATCATTGCCGCTCATGCCCGCACTCTAGGCAGGCCGTCATGCAACGGCAATGTCGGATGCTTCGGTCGCGGCCGTAATGATCGGTCACCGCGCCGTCATGCCGATGCGCTATGGGAAAGGCATAAAAACCCCGGACGGAGTCTCGCCATGGCACAAAGCATCATGATTGCATCGACCGGTATGGCATCACCGGGTCCCGCCGAACGCCGGTTCGGCATCTGGGGCGGCCGCCTCGGCCGCGCCTGCGATGCCGCTCTGCGGAAGGCGGCGCGGGCCCTGTCCGGCCTGCTGGCATTGCAGCGGCACTGGCGCGAGCGCGAACAGCTGGCCGAACTGAGCGACGCGACGCTGAAGGATCTCGGACTCAGCCGCGCCGATATCGATGCCGAGCTGCGCCGGCCGGTCTGGCAGCGCGCGGCTTGAATTTTCGGGCCTGAGTTTCCAGGCCTGAACGGTTTCAGATCGGAAACACCAGGCAGGTGGTGGTGCCGGTGGCCAGAATCTTGCCGTTCGAATCCGTGATGCGGCCTTCCGCCGTGCCCACGCGGCTGCCCACCTGGATCGCCTTGCCCTCGGCATAGACGATACCGGTCTGGTCGCTGATGCCGCGCACCAGGCTCACCTTGTATTCCAGCGTGGTGTAGCCCATGCCCTTAGGCAGCAGCGACTGCACCGCGCAGGACATGCAGCTGTCCAGCATCGTGCCGGCATAGCCGCCATGCACGCTGCCGATGGGATTGTAATGCTGCCGCTCGGGCCTGCCGGCAAACACCACGCGGCCCGGTTCGGCCTCATGGATCCACATGTTCATGACTTCAGCAATCGGCGCGCCGGGCAGCTCGCCTGCCATCATGCCCTTGAACAGCTCGATGCCCGCCATCTCGCGCAGCTTTTCGATGGGCAGCACGCCGTAAACGGGGCTTTTCGTCACTGGGTCGGCGGACATCGGGTGCTCCTGAGCATGTCTGGTCGTTGCAGCCTGGGGAGGCCGGACAGGCAACCGGGAGGATGGCTTGTCCGGCCGGCCTGTATCGTGTATATACACGATATGAGCGATGCTGTCGACTCCCGCCCGATTGCCCCGGCCACCGCCGAGCCCGTGTTCCCCCGGCCGGCGCCCGATGGCCGCGAGGATTGCATCTGCTTCCTGCTGCGCTCGGCCGCCCGCCGGGCCAGCGAGCATTACACCCGCCATCTGGCGAAAATCGGCCTTGGCCTGCCCCAGCACAGCCTGGTCGGCATGGCGGCGGCGTTTGAGAAGCAGAATGGCCGCCCGGCCAGCATCACCGAACTGGCCAAAGCGCTGGATCTCGACCGCACGACCCTGTCGCGCAACATCAAGCCGCTGCTGGCCGAGGGCCTGCTGGTGGTCGAGGCCGGTTCCCATGGCCGCGCCAAGGCCGTGCGCGCCACCCGCGAGGGCCGCGCCGCCTATCGCGCCGGCATCGCGCTGTGGCGCCAGGCGCAGGACGAGATGATCGCCGGCCTGCAGGCGGACTATCCCGCCCTGATGACGGGCCTGGCTGCCGCCATTGCAGGCACGCCGGCCACGGAACAGCCCGCCATCCACGGCGATTCCTGAATTTCCCCAAGCAGGGCTACGCTTCGGTCGCCCGGCCTATGCTTTGGTCGAAAGTCCCGGCGCTTGTCGCTGGGCCGCCTTTCCGGGCATCATTGCCGCGATGATGCAGGCGGCCGCGACGTCAATGTCGGGCCGCGAGGGAACGCTGCGGGCCCCGGCCGGACGTCACCGGCCAGCAGGGCCACGCATCTAAAAAGGGAAGGGAGAGCCGATCATGGCCGATAACGAGCTGTTTCCGGTTTCGGACGACTGGGCGAAGCGGGCCTGGGTGGATGCCGCGAAATACAAGGCCATGTACGAGCGTTCGGTGCAGGACCCGGAAGGCTTCTGGGCCGAACACGGCAAGCGCGTCGACTGGATCAAACCCTTCACCAAGGTGAAAGACGTCTCCTTCGACCGCAAGGACCTGCATATCCGCTGGTTCCACGACGGCGAGCTGAACGTCTCGGCGAACTGCATCGACCGTCATCTGCCGAAGCGCGCGAACCAGACCGCGATCATCTGGGAAGGCGACGATCCGTCGAAGTCGGAAAACATCACCTACCAGCAGCTTCACGATGAAGTCTGCCGCATGGCCAATGTGATGAAGGCGCGCGGCGTGAAGAAGGGCGACCGCGTCACCATCTACCTGCCGATGATCCCGGCCGCGGCCTATGCGATGCTGGCCTGCGCCCGCATCGGCGCCATCCATTCCATCGTGTTCGGCGGCTTCTCGCCCGACAGCCTCGCCAACCGCATCCAGGATTGCGACAGCCAGTTCGTGATCACCGCCGACGAGGGCCTGCGCGGCGGCCGCGGCGTGCCGCTGAAGGGCAATACCGACGCGGCGCTGAAATCCTGCCCCGGCGTGAAGACCGTGCTCGTCGTGAAGCATACCGGCGGCAAGATCGACATGGTTGCCGGCCGCGACGTCTGGTACCACGAGGAAGCCGCCAAGGTGCCGGCCACCTGCGCGCCCGAGCCGATGAACGCGGAAGATCCGCTGTTCATCCTCTATACCTCCGGCTCGACCGGCAAGCCCAAGGGCGTGCTGCACACCACCGGCGGCTATCTCGTCTTCGCGTCGATGACGCACCAGTATGTGTTCGACTATCACGACGGCGACATCTACTGGTGCACCGCCGATGTGGGCTGGGTCACCGGCCACAGCTACATCGTCTATGGTCCGCTGGCCAACGGCGCCACCACCCTGATGTTCGAGGGCGTGCCGAACTATCCCGACGCCTCGCGCTTCTGGCAGGTGATCGACAAGCACAAGGTCAACATCTTCTACACTGCGCCGACCGCTATTCGTGCGCTCATGCGCGAAGGCGAGGCGCCGGTGAAGAAGACCAGCCGCGCTTCGCTGCGCCTGCTCGGCTCGGTGGGCGAACCGATCAACCCGGAAGCCTGGCTGTGGTATCACCGCGTGGTCGGCGACGGCCGCTGCCCCATCGTCGATACCTGGTGGCAGACCGAGACCGGCGGCATCCTGATCACGCCGCTGCCCGGCGCCATCGCGCAGAAGCCGGGGTCGGCCACCTTGCCCTTCTTCGGCGTCAAGCCGATCATCGTCGATGGCGACGGCAACGAGCTGACCGGCGCCACCGAGGGCAACCTCTGTATCGCCGATAGCTGGCCCGGCCAGATGCGCACGGTCTATGGCGACCACCAGCGCTTCATCGACACGTATTTCAGCACCTTCCCCGGCCGTTACTTCACCGGGGACGGCTGCCGCCGCGATGCCGACGGCTATTACTGGATCACCGGCCGCGTCGACGACGTGATCAACGTCTCGGGCCACCGCATGGGCACGGCGGAAGTGGAAAGCGCCCTGGTGGCGCACGCCATGGTGGCCGAGGCCGCCGTGGTGGGCTATCCGCACGACATCAAGGGTCAGGGCATCTATGCCTATGTGACGCTGAAGGCCGGCATCCATCCGAGCGAGGAGCTGCGCAAGGAACTGGTGCAGCATGTGCGCGCCCTGATCGGGCCGATTGCCTCGCCCGACCTGATCCAGTGGGCGCCGGGCCTGCCCAAGACGCGCTCGGGCAAGATCATGCGCCGCATCCTGCGCAAGATCGCCGAGAACGAATTCGGCAGCCTGGGCGATACCAGCACGCTGGCCGATCCCTCGGTGGTGGACGACCTGGTCAACAATCGCATGAACAAGCGCTGAGCCGCAGCGCGGGGGGATCGACGTCGCGCCGGCTGGTCGGGGGGGCAGACTGGGGCCAGCCTCCTGTAGGAACGGGAAACTGGAAGGCGTGCGACGCCGGGCGCCGGGGAACAAACCCGGCGCCCGTTTCGTTTGGGGCAGACAGGGAAGAATCCGCCGCGACAGCGGGGAAAGGAGCTGCCCATGCCAGCCCATGAAAGCACCAAGGACGAATACGCCCCGGCCGAATACGGCCCGAAGGAACGCGCCGAAAGCGAAAGCCGGGAACGCGTGCTGCCCGCCAACCGTGCCCGCGCCGGCATCGAGCTGCACCGCATGCGCTATGTGCTTGGCTTCGGCATCGCCGGTGTGGTGATTGCCTTCCTGCTCGCCTGGTATTTCCTGATCCGGGTCTAGCCCCGGGTCTGGCCCCTGCCTTTGCGGCGCGGCGCCACGTCCGGCAGGCCGGGGCGCTGTTCGGCGATCAAGGCGCTCACGGCCTCCGCCTGTTGCAATCGCTGGGCCAGCGCCGCCGGGGCCGGCCAGTCCGTATCGGCGACCAGAGCCTGAGCCGGCGCGCCGGCATCCGGTCCAGCATCCGGCCCAGCATCCGGAGCAGTGCCGCCAAGATGGTGCAGGATCGCGGATTGCCGGGGCGCCACAATTTGCTCCAGCGCCTGTGGCGCGATATCGCGGCCGCGCATGCGCAGCAGCACATGCAGGGCGGCAAGCTGCGTCATCATCCGGTAGCTGGCGGCGAGGAAGGCGCGCAGCCGCGGCATCTCGCCGCCCTGGAGGCCGGGTTCGGACCGCATGCGTTTCAGCGCGCCGGCGAAATCGGCGATGGCGTCGAACACATCCTTGCGCGCGAGGCGATAATTCTGTTCCGCCGGTGCCGGGCGGAGGGCCTGGCGCGTGTATTTGCGCAATGCGCGCAGCAGGCCGGTGGTCAGGTCCGGCACGTCCTGCCGTTCCCAGTAGGGCAACACGAAACTGAACAGCCAGGCGATGCCGGCGCCCAGCAGCGTGTCGAGCAGGCGCTCGACCAGCAGGTTCTCCGCCGTCGGGCTGAGGAAATGCATCATCAGCAGGGCCATCACGCTGGCCGAGGTGGAGGTGATGCGATAGCGCACCGGCGCATAGGCATGCGACAGGCCGATACTGATGAAGGCCGCCGCCAGCAGCGCCGCATCGGGCAGCACATGCAGCATCCCGGCCGCCAGCACGCAGCCGATCAGGCTGCCGATCAGTCGATCCGTCTGGCGCTGCCGCGTCGCGCTGTAACTGGCGCGCATGATCACCGCCACGGTCAGCAGAATCCAGCTGCCATGGGCGAAATAGCGCGACAGCATCTCCGACAGGATGAAGGCGCACAGCATCGCCAGCGACAGCCGCAGGGCATAGCGGAAAACCGGCGAGCGATAACGCATATGCCGCAGCAGCAGGCGCGGGCGATAGGGCCGCGGCGGCAGGAAATCCTCCAGCTTCACGGTGGCCAGCACGGTTTCCGCCATGGCGAATTGCCGCGTCACGGCCTGCAGCCGCGCGATGGCGTCGATGGCCATGCCGATCCGCTCCAGCGTGGCGCGCAGTTCCAGCGCCGCCTGGCCGTGGTCGGTCTCGGTCTGGCCATGGAGCGGCGCGATGCTGTCGGCGCGCGCCGCGATGGCGCGGAATTGTCGACGCAGCATCTCGGCATCGGCTTCATCGCCCCTGTCCGGGCCGAATCCGTCCAGGCGGGCTGCGATCTGCGTCACCATCCCGGCCAGCTGCCGCACCCCGTCGCGGATGTCGTGCAGCAGGGCGGGGCCTTCCGCCATGGCGCCGAAATGCCGGCGCAGCAGCCAGTAATCGGTCTGGCTGGACAGGATCGTTTCGAAGGCATCCAGCATGGCCACCAGGGCCGCCGCATATTGCCGCTCCTGCGGGCGCTGCAGGTCGCGGAAAAGCAGGTTGCGCGCGGCATCCACGCGCTCCATCAATGTCACCTGCCGTTCGATCAGGCCGCCATAGGCGGCTTCGATCTCCAGCGCCGTGTCATACAGACCGGCCTTGCCGCGCACATAATCGGCAAAACCGTCCAGCGCCCCGGCCAGGGCGATCCGCTTGTGCCGCGCTGCCAGGATCTGCGCCGCCAGCATGCCGAACACGGCATAACCGGCCGCGCCGGCGGCGAACAATGCCGCATGCTGCCAGGCGGGTGCGCCCGCGATGCCATGCAGCGTGGTGCCCAGCGCCAGCACCATGGCCAGAATCATCGACATGCACATAGCCAAAGCGATGCGGCCATACACCGTCACCATGGCGGCCGTGAAGCTGGTGGCGATCACGATCAGGGCGAGCAACACAGGCTGGTCGCGGCACAGGTCGACGCCGAGGGTGATCAGGCTGTCGAACACGAAAGCGATCGCGAAGCTGCGGCGCTTGAAATCCGGTGGTGTGGGGATATCGACGATGCTGATGCAGGTGGCGCCCACGGCGGCCGCCGCGGCAGCATAAAAGCCGCCGATGGCGGCGGCGGCCATGGCCACGACCAGAACGCCGATGGCAGCCGTCAGGCCGCTCAGCAGATGCTGGGCCGGCAGCGAGAAATTGCTCAGGCTGATGAATTTCGGCATGGGCGAACCAGTCTAGCCCAGGCCGGCCTGGCCATGCGACGGATTAGTCCAACTGCTTGTAATAGAAGGCGGCGGCATCCAGCCCGCCGGTGCTGGCCAGCGAATAGCCCGGCACCACGCCCACCAGCACATAACCCATGCCCTGATACAGCGGCTCGGCATTGTCGCCATGGCGGGTATCCAGCGTCAGCAGGGTGCGGCCCAGGCCGCGCGCCTCGGCCTCGATGGCCTGCAGCAATGCACGGGCCAGGCCGCGCCGCCGCGCCCGGCGATGCACCAGCATCTTCTTCACGTCGGCGCGGTGCGGCTGGTTCGGCGGCGTGTCCAGGCCCAGCATCACCGTGCCCGCCAGACGGCCCTCGTGATCGGCCACCAGCAGCACGGCCTTGCCGGCCGCGATCTCGGCGATGGCGCGCTCCCAGAAGGCGCGTGCCTGCGCGTCCGAAAACGGCATCAGGAAATTCACCGCCGCGCCATCGTCGACGCAGTCCTTCAGTACCTCGGCCAGGGCGGCGATCTCGGCCTTTGCCCCGGCGGCATCGAGCCTGCGGATCACGGGTGTCGCGCCAGCCGCAATCATGCTTGCAGAATCCGCTGCAGGAACACCAGGTCGAGCCAGCGTTCGAATTTCCAGCCTGAATCGCGGATAAGGCCGGTGCGCTCAAAGCCCAGTTTCTCATGCAGGGCCAGGCTGGCGGTGTTCTCCGCCGTGATGCCCGCCACCATGCTGCGCCGGCCGCGTTCGCGCGCCACCGCGATCAGCTCGCCCAGCAGCAGCCGGCCGATGCCCCGGCCGCGCCGGTTGGGTGCGATGTAGATGGCGTTCTCCACGGTGAACTGGAAGGCGGGCCAGGGCCGGAACTGGCCATAGCTGGCATAACCCAGCACGGTGCCGTTTTCTTCCGCCACCAGCACCGGCAGGTTCTGTTCGGCTTTCATCTGCAGCCACGCCATCTGCGCCTCGGCGCTGCGCGGTTCGTAATCGAACACTGCGGTGGTGTTCACCACGGCATCGTTATAGATGGCGCGGATGGCTTCTGAATCGTCGGTTCTGGCATTACGGATGGCGATCATGATGGTCTGCGTCTGGCGATGATGACGAGATAGCGGCAGTCGGCTTGTGTTTCGTTGGCAAAGGCATGCGGCTGGCCCAGCGTGCAATGCAGGCAGTCGCCGGCATGGATGACGAAGCGTTCATCGCCGCTCTCAAAGGTCAGGGCGCCCTCCTGCCCCAGGATATGCTGGTCATAGGCATCGGCCGGCAGGGGATAGGCGATGCGCGCGCCGGGCGGCAGGCGGCCTTCCACGATCTCGACCATCGAGCCGGTGCCGGCCGGCGTCACGGCGCGGCGCTCGAAGCCGGTTTCCGGATCGCGCCATCGCGGCTGGGCGTCGCGCGCCAGCAGCACGAGGGTTTTCTCTTCTACGGCGGCCATCAGGCCCGACAGGGTGATATCCAGCCCGGCGCAGAGTCGCCCCAGCACGGCGGCGGTGGGGCTCGACTCCCGCCGCTCGATGCGCGAGATCATCGCCCGGCTCACCCCGGCCCGCTCGGCCAGCTGGTCCAGCGTCAGGTCCAGGGCCTCACGCCGCGCCTTCAGCCTCCCGGCGATGCGCGCCTCGATCTGGTCGGGGTCGGTTGATTTCTCGTTCATGAGAAAATTTCTACTTTCATGGAAATTCCGGGTCAAGCTGGCTGGGCGGAAGCCGACCCTTGATTTTCAGCCTATATGTACTTATTATGTTCTAATTCAATCATTGAATCCGGAGGCCGCCATGGCGAAGGGGCAGGACGGAGCCAGCCGCCGGCCCAGGCGGTATATCGACTGGAAACAGGCCGCGCGCCTGATGGCCGAGGGGCAGGCGCCGGCTGCCGCTGCCGCCGGGATCGGCGTTTCCGAACATCAATTGTGGCGCCATTTCGAAACCAGCCGCCATTTCCGCAGCCTGATCCTGCAGGCGGGCGAAAGCCGCCGCTGTCTGTCCCTCGTGCTGCAGGCGGCGGGGAAGGGGCCTGCCGATAGCGCGCGATAAGCGGCGATACACCGGGATAGGTGGCGATGGGCCGCCATGCAGCCCGATATGCCGCGATAAGCGCCGATAGACGCCGATAGACATGATGGACCTGAACGGACCGGAATGAACTCAAATGGACCAGAATGCACCCGAATGAACTCAAATGAGACTCTAACGAACCCGAATGAACTCAAATGGACCTGAATGGACTTGAAACGAAGCAGGACAAGCTTCAGGGGCGCATCATGGCCGCCAGTCAGTTCGGGGCCAGTCTGTTCAAACTCGCGCTGGTCCCTATGTTTTTAGAGACATCGGATATTGGGACGGAGCCCTCATGCGCAGCATCATTTTTGCCGGCATTGTCAGCCTCTCGCTCGGTACGGCCATGACGCTGCCGGCCACAGCCCAGCCTGCGCCGCCGGTCTTCCGCACCGAGGAAGCGACAGTGAAGGTCGTCACCGTCGCCCGCGGGCTGGAGCATCCCTGGGCCATGGCCTTCCTGCCCGATGGCCGCCTGCTGGTTACCGAACGCCCCGGCCGCATGCGCGTGGTGGGCAAGGATGGCCGCGTGTCGCCGCCGCTGGAGAATGTGCCGCCGGTTTTTGCCAGCGGCCAGGGCGGCCTGCTGGATGTGACGCTCGATCCCGATTTCGTTGCCAGCCGCATGATCTATTTCACCTATGCGGAGCCCGGAGACGGGGGCGCTGGCACGGCGCTTGCCAGTGCGCGTTTCGCCGGCACGCGGCTGGAGGATGTGAAGGTGCTGTTCCGCCAGCAGCCAAAACTCTCCGGCGGCCTGCATTTCGGCAGCCGCGTGGTGGTCGGGCCCGACGACAAATTGTGGCTCGGCCTGGGCGAACGCTATCGCCGCGACGAGGCGCAGAATCTCAATGTCCATCTGGGTAAGGTGATCCGCCTCAGCAGGGACGGCAGCGTGCCGGCAGACAATCCGTTTGTGGGCCGCAGCGACGCGCGGCCCGAGATCTGGTCCTACGGCCACCGCAATATCCAGGGCATGGTTCGCCACCCGCAGACGGGAATTGTCTGGTTGCACGAACATGGCGCGCGCGGCGGCGACGAGATCAACATCCCGCAGAAGGGCCGCAATTACGGCTGGCCGGTGATCACCCATGGCGTGGATTATTCCGGCGCGAAAATCGGCATCGGATCCGAAGCGCCGGGCATGGAACAGCCACTGCTGCACTGGACGCCGTCGATTGCGCCGTCGGGCATGGCCTTCTACGGCGGCAGCCGGATTCCGGCCTGGCGCGGCAACCTTTTCGTCGGATCGCTCAATTCGTTTTTCCTGGTGCGCGTGGTGCTGGACGGTACGCGCGTGGTGAAGCAGGAGCGTCTGCTGGCTGGGCTGGAAGAGCGCATCCGCGATGTGCGCGACGGGCCGGACGGCTATCTCTATATCGCCACCGACAATGCCGATGGCCGCATCCTGCGCATCGAACCGGCCAGTTAAGACAGGCTTAGCCCATCTCGCCGGTATGGGCGTTGTAGTTGTTGATCACCCGGTGCAGCACGTCCAGCATGTTGCGCTGGATCGGGTCCTGGCCGTTGAGGATCAGGGTCAGGGCCACGCGGGTGATGCCGAGCTTGCTTGCCACCTGGTCCATGGTGATGCCGCGGGCGCGGCAGGCCAGGGTCATCTGGTCGAACGAACCGCGGTCGAGGAACACCCGGCCCCATTCGTCGCGGCCGGTCAGCCGGATCGGCTTGATCTCGGCCTTGACCGGCTGGGCGGCGCCACGCCGGGGCGCGGGCGCGGCGCCGGCTGAGGGTTTGACCACCGGCGGCGGCGCGCTGCGCTGCGGCGGCCGCCAATCCGGGTCGCGCTCGAAGACTTCCAGCTGCGGCGCCTGGTCCATCAGGTGCTGCAGCATCTTGCGCATGTGGCCCAGCAGGGTGTCGGCGGTGCCGTCGGCTTCGGGGCCGTCGATCAGCAGGGTGCTGAGCTCCTCCAGCCGCTTCAGCCGCGAGGCGAAGAATTCCCGCGCGCCATAGGGCAGGGCGCTGCGGGCCTCGATCAGGTTCTCGAGATAGGTCTGCTTGACGTCGATCTCCATCTTCAGGATCTTCGCCCGCATCTGTGCCACATAGCGGCGCAGCTCGTCGCGCCGCCCGGTGCGCAGCACGGAAAGCCGGCCCTCGGCCACCTCGGCGGCCTGGTGGAACTCATCGACCAGCGTGGAGAATTTGCGGAAGCCCGAGACGGTGTTGCGCTTCTCGCCCGGATCCTCGGTGAACTTGAAGATCTGGATGGCGCGCTGCTCGATGCGTGAAACCAGTTCGTTGGCTTCCTGGTTATGCGCTTGGTTGTCGGCGATCATCGGCGGATACTGTCGGGTCCGGGTTACGGTAACTTTTATGTCTTAGCATAATCCGGCCGGGCGGCGAACCGAATGCTGCCCCTCCAAAAGGATAGTACAGATCCGCCCTGCAGGATTATGCCGCAGCGCGCAATCCCTGCTGCGCCACCCAGGCCTCGGTGCGCGCCAGCGCTGTCTCGAAGCGGTCGAACAGGGCATCGATCTCGCTTTCGTCGATGATCATCGGCGGGCAGAAGCCGATCACGTCGCCGGCCATGGCGCGGATGATCAGGCCTTCCTCCTGGGCGAAGTTCATGCAGGCCGCGCCCACGCCGGCGGTCGGCGCGAAGCTGCGTTTCGTCGCCTTGTCGGCCACCAGTTCGGCGGCGCCGATCAGGCCGGTGCCGCGCGCCTCGCCCACCAGCGGATGCTCGCCCAGCTTCTTCAGTCGCGCCAGGAAGCGCGGTGAGACGCGGGTGACATGGCCGTAGATGTCGCGTTCCTCGTAAAGCTGCAGCGCGCGCAGCGCCACCGCTGCCGCCACCGGATGGCCGCCATAGGTGAAACCATGGCCGAAGGTGCCGATCTTGCCGGAATTGTCGCGGATCGCGCTGTAGACATGCTCGGGCACCAGCACCGCCGAGATCGGCAGGTAGGCGCTCGACATCTGCTTGGCGCAGGTGACGAAGTCGGGCTTGTAGTTGAACCGCTCGGCGCCCCACAGCCTGCCCGTGCGGCCGAAGCCGCAGATCACTTCGTCGGCGGCGCTCAGGATGTCGTATTTTTTCAGCACGGCCTGGATGGCGGGGAAATAATCCTCCGGCGGCAGCACCACGCCGCCGGCGCCCATCACCGGCTCGGCGATGAAAGCCGCCACCGTGTCGGGGCCTTCGCTCTGGATGAAGGTTTCCAGATTGCGGGCCAGTCGGGCCACAAACTCGGCTTCGCTCTCGCCCGGTTCGGCGAAGCGGTAGTAATGCGGGCAATCAACATGTTTGATGCCGGCGATCGGCAGGTCGAAATCGCGGTGGTTGGCCGGCAGGCCGGTCAGGCTGGCGGTGGCGACCGTGACGCCGTGATAGCCCTTCACGCGCGAGAGGATGGTCTTCTTCTGCGGCCGGCCGAGCGCGTTGTTGTAATACCAGACCAGCTTGATGAAGGTGTCGTTGGCGCCCGAGCCGCCTTCGGCGAAAAACACCTTGCCCACCGGCACGGGGCTCAGGGACTTCAGCTTCTCGGCCAGTTCCACCACCGGTGCCGTCGTCTTGTGGCCGAAGCCGTGATAGTAGGGCAGCTTGCGCATCTGCTCGATGGCGGCGTCCACCAGGGCCGCCTCGCTGAAGCCCAGGCCGGCGCACCACAGGCCGGCCATGCCTTCGATATATTCCCGGCCCTGGTCGTCGTAGACATAGATGCTCTTGCCGCGCTCGATTACCAGCGGGCCGGCCGTCTCATGCTTCACCAGGTTGGTGTAGGGATGCATGACATGGGCGATGTCGCGGGCGGCCATCGAATTGGGCAGGGTCGGGTGGGCGGTCATGGGGGCTTCCTTCTTGGCAGATGCTCAGTAGACGGCGAAAATGGCCGGCTGTCAAAATGCAAGACTGGCAAAGCGGGCATCGGCCGTTAAAGTCGTCGCATGAGCACACCGAATCTGACGCTGACCTCCCCGGCCGATGGCCTCGTGCTGCAGGGCTACGAATGGCTGCCGCCCGATCCTGGCCAGTGCCGGGCCGTGGTGGTGATCGCCCATGGCATGGCCGAGCATGCCGCCCGGTATGCCCGCTTTGCCGCCGCGCTGAACGCCGCCGGCTTCGTAGTCTATGCCTTCGACCATCGCGGCCACGGCCATACGGCGCGCAGCGTCGCCGAACTGGGTCACATGGCCGACCGCGACGGCTGGAACCGCGCCGTGGCTGACCTGGCCGCCGCCTGCGCCCTGGCACAGCAGCGCCATCCCGGAAAGCCGCTGTTGCTGTTCGGGCATTCCATGGGGTCCTTCATGGCGCAGCAGATGCTGTACCGGCATGGCGGCCTGCTGGCGGGCTGTGTGCTCTGCGCCTCCAACGGCAAACCCCCGCCGATCGCGGCCCTGGGCCGTCTGGTGGCACGGATCGAGCGGCTGCGTCGTGGCGGGCGCGGCATCAGCCCGCTGATCCAGAGCCTGTCCTTCGATGCCTTCAACAAACGTTTCCAGCCGGCACGCACGGAGTTCGACTGGCTGTCGCGCGATGCGGCCGAGGTGGACAAATATGTAGGTGATCCATTCTGCGGCTTTCCCATCACGGTGCAGTCCTGGATCGATTTCCTGGATGGCTTGAGCGAGATGGCGCGGCCGGAGAACCAGAACCGCATCCCGAAGACTCTGCCGGTTTTTGTGATTGCCGGCCGGCACGATCCGGTCTCTGGCGGCGGCAAGGGCCTGCAGCAGTTGCTGGATGCCTATGCGGCGGCGGGCATGACGCGGGTGGAAAGCCGGTTCTATCCCGAGGCCCGGCATGAGCTGCTGAACGAGACCAACCGCGACGACGTGACCGCCGACATCATTGGCTTTTTCGACCGCTGCCTGGCCGGCCGCGCGGCATAGGCCGGTTCAGCGCCGCCGGCGGCCTTCGGCGGCGGAGCTGCCGCCATGCGCGGGCTCGTCTTCCGGCAGGGCGGCCAGATTGTCGTAGACCTTGTGCAGCAGTGCCTTGAGTTGCTCGGCCTCGGCCGGGCTCAGCCCCGCCAGCGCAGTGCGCTCCAGCGCTTCGGCGGCCGGGGTCAGGGCTTCGGTCAATGCCGCGCCAGTTGCCGACAGGCGAATGGCGATGGCGCGGGCATCCTCGGCATCACGCTCCCGCGAAACCAGTCCCTGCGCCTCCAGGCTGCCGACCAGACGCGACAGCGTGGAAACCTCGATGCTGGTATGGGCAGCCAGTTCGGTCAGGCGCTGACCATCGCGCTCGCGCAAAGCCGCCAGCACGCGCCAATCCTGCAGGCTGATGCCGGCACGGCGCAACACGCCGCCAAAATGCGTGGCCAGCGAAACGCCGGTACGGTTGATCAGATAGGGAAGATAGCGGTCGAGTTCGAGCGGCGCGGTATCTTGCGTCGGAGCAACTGGTTTCGCGGGCGCGGCCATCACCGGCGCGCGGCGCGTCAGCTGCCGAGCTTGCCCAGCACCGCCTCGATCTTCTGCTTCATCGTGGCGGCGTTGAACGGCTTCACCATGTAATTGTTGACGCCGGCCTGGATGGCGGTCTTGACTAATTCGGTGTCGCGCTGGCCGGTTGCCATGATGAAGGGCATGCGTTTGGTCAGAGGGTTGCTGCGGATGGTCTTGAGCAGGGTCAGACCGTCCATGCCATCCATGTTCCAGTCGGAAATGATCAGGTCGAACTTGTTGGAGTTCATCGCGACCAGAGCTTCGGTACCGCTCTTGGCTTCCACGACATTCTTGATGCCGATCTCCTGCAGGCAATAACGGGCAATGCCGCGCATGCTCATCTGATCGTCAACAATCAAAACCCGAAGACTGCTCGCCGAAGGCATTGGGTCCCTCGCTTTTTCCTCAACTCACAGGCCCGGGCCTTCCTGGCCCGGCTGCACCCGCACTGTGGATAACATCATGGTATCTAGCGCAAAAAACAAGGTTTCTCAACGCTGTTTGCACCGGTTTAGAATCTCCTGGGCAATGTGGCCGATCCCGGCCTCAACCTGCACCGCCCCCATCAGCTTTGCCGCCTTGGGCATGCCGTAGACCAGGCTGGTCGATTCGTCCTGGCCGATGGTCTGGGCGCCGGCTTCCAGCATCTTCTTGAGGCCCGTGGCGCCATCCTTGCCCATGCCGGTCAGGATCACGCCGATGGCGTTGTGGCCGGCATGCTCGGCCACCGAATTGAATAATACGTCGACCGACGGACGATGCCCGGAAACCGGCGGATCATGGTTAAGCTTGGTGTAGTAGTGACCGCCCGAGCGGTGCAACGTCAGGTGATAGTCGCCCGGGGCGATGTAAACATGGCCGGGGAAGACGCGGACGTTGTCCTTGGCCTCGGTGACCGTCACCGCCGACAGGGAGTCGAGGCGGGCGGCAAAGCTGCCGGTGAAACGCGGCGGCATATGCTGGGTGATCATGATCGGCGGGCTGTCGGGGGGCATCACGGTGATGACCTCCTTCAGGGCCTCGACGCCGCCGGTGGAAGACCCGATGGCGACGATGATGTCGGTCGAATTGAAGCCCGGGCCGGGCGTCAGGCGTTTGGGCGCGCCGCCCTCGACCGGCCGGTTGCGCGCCACCACCCGGGCGGTGGAGGCCATCTTCACCTTGGCGATCAGGTCGGTCTTGATCTCTTCCAAGGCGTGTTTGATGTCCAGCGTCGGCTTGGGCACGAAATCGACGGCACCCATTTCCAGCGCCTGCATGGTGATCGTGGCGCCCTTCTGGGTCAGGGTCGACACCATCACGACCGGCATCGGCCGCAGCCGCATGATCTTTTCCAGGAAGGAGATGCCGTCCATGTTGGGCATCTCGACATCCAGGGTCAGGACATCGGGGTTGAGTTCCTTGATCATCGTGCGGGCGATCAGCGGATCGGGCGCCGCGCCCACGACATCGATTTCCGGGTCGCTGGTGAGAGCGGCGGTCAGCAGCTGACGGATCAGCGCGCTGTCGTCGACAATAAGAACCTTGATCTTTTTACCCGCCACGATGTTGCTCCCCGGTCCTGCCGGCCTTAGGCGATCTTGCGATGGATGTTGCGGCCCAGCAGCTTGAACCGCTCGGTGATGCCGAACAGGTTCTCTGAATGGCCGATATACAGGAAGCCGCCGGGCGCCAGCAGATTGGCGTAGCGGTCGAACAGCACGCGCTGCGTGTCCTTGTCGAAATAGATCACGACATTGCGGCAGAAGATCACGTCGAACGGGCCCTTCATGGGCCAGTTGCCGATCAGGTTCAGGTGCTTGAAGCT
The DNA here is from genome assembly GCF_046297595.1 of Ferrovibrio sp. Taxonomy (GTDB): domain Bacteria; phylum Pseudomonadota; class Alphaproteobacteria; order Ferrovibrionales; family Ferrovibrionaceae; genus Ferrovibrio. The sequence goes on along the minus strand of NZ_JBKBHT010000001.1, from coordinate 1,076,419 downwards.
GATCAGGTTGCGCGCTTCCGCCACCACGCGCACCTTGTCGTCGCCGTAGGATTCGAAATACTTGTTGGCGATGTCGGGCGCCATGCCCTCCAGCGATGAGGCCGGGTAGATGCCCTCGGAACCGCGGCGCACCATCTCGGTATCGATGTCGGTGGCCAGGATCTTGGCGTCCCACTGCTTGATGTCGGGCATCGCGCGCAGCAGCGTGATCGCCGCCGAATAGGGTTCCTCGCCCGAGGAGCAGCCCGCCGACCAGATGCGCAGGCGGCGGCCCTGGCTGACGGCGCGGGCACGGATTTCCTGCAGCGCGGTGGTGGCCAGATGCTCGAAGTGATGGTTCTCGCGGAAGAACTTGGTGAGGTTCGTGGTCAGCGCGTTCAGCGTGGTGCCGAGTTCGGCGGTGCCCTCGGCCGAACCAATGAATTCGATATACTGGCGGAAAGTCTTCATGCCCAGCTTGCGCAGGCGCTTGGCCAGGCGGGCATAGACCATGTTGTGCTTGGTGGGGCCGAGCTCGATGCCGGTCTTTTCCTTCAGCATCGAGCGCAGGAAATCATAATCGCCGGTCGAGAAGCTGAATTCCCGATCCTCGACGCTTGGGGTGTCGGCTGTCTTGGTATCAACCGCCATAGGCTTTCCGTCGGCTCAGGCCGCGGCTCCCGTTGATTCGGATGGGCCGGGCAGCATCTTGCCGCCGGCGCTGTCGGCCGCTTCCAGCATGCGGCCGGAGAACATGCGCTCCAGGCCGATCAGGCCGACCATGCGTTCGCCAACCGTGATCAGGCCTTCCATGAAACCCAGGCCGCTGACCTGCTCCATGTTCGGCATCGGCCGGATTTCGTCTTCGTTGATGGTGATGATGTCGGATACCGCGTCGACCAGGATGCCGACGATGCGGGAAGCGACGGAAACGATGATCACTACGTTGTATTTGGTCGGTTCGGTGCGCGGCATGCCGAAACGGGCGCGCAGATCGAAGATCGGAACGATGGCGCCGCGCATGTTGATCACGCCGCGCACCACTTCCGGGGTATTGGGCAGTGGCGTGGTCTCCGACCAGGCGCGGATTTCGCGCACGGCCATGATGTCCACGCCGTATTCCTCGTTGCCCACGGTGAAGGAGACGAGCTGAACCGTGCGCAGGGAACGGCCGGCATGGTCGGTGGCGGTTGCGCCGTCGGAACGTTCTGCCGATGCCATCTGCGTGCCTCCTGGTGTTTACGCGCTGGCCTGCAAGGCCGGCGCCGCGAGGCGGGCCTGCGGGGAGGGGCGCTGCTGGGTTTCGTTCTCGGCGATATGCTTGATGCCGGCGACGTCGAGAATGAGCGAGACGCGGCCATTGCCCAGGATCGTGGCGGCGCCGACGCCGCGGATCGGATCGAAATTCTCTTCCAGGCTTTTGATAACCACCTGCTGCTGGCCGATGATCTCGTCCACCACCAGGCCCATCTTCGAGCTGTCTTCCAACTCGACGATAATGACCAGTGCCTTGGTCGGATCGTCGATACCGCCCGGCACCTTGAAGATGCGATGCAGATAGACCAGCGGCACGTATTCGCCGCGGATGCGCAGCAATTCGCTCTGGTTGGCCACCACGTTGATCTGGTCGGGTTCCGGCCGCAGGCTTTCCACGATGTTGGCCAGCGGCAGGATGTAGGACTGGATGCCGACCTTGAGCACCATGCCATCCAGCACGGCGAGCGTGAGCGGCAGGGTGAGAATGAAGCTCGAGCCCTGGCCCGGACGCGACTGGATATGCACGCGGCCGCCAAGCGACTGGATGTTCTGCCGCACCACATCCATGCCGACGCCGCGGCCGGAAATGTTCGACACGGTATCCGCCGTCGAGAAGCCGGGCAGGAAGATCAGGTTGTCGATTTCCTCGTTGCTCAGCACGGCATCGGGGGCGATCAGCTTCTTCTCGATCGCCTTCTTCATCACCTTGTCGCGGTTGATGCCGCGGCCGTCGTCGGTGATCTCGATGACGATGCGGCCGCCGCGCTGGTCGGCCGAAACATGGATCACGCCTTCCGGCGACTTGCCGACGGCGACGCGGTCGTCCGGGCTTTCGATGCCGTGGTCGCAGGAGTTGCGGATCATGTGGGTGAGCGGATCGCCCAGCTGCTCGATCACCGTCTTGTCGATTTCGGTGTTCTCGCCGCTCATGTCGAGGCGGATCTTCTTGTTGGTCATCATCGCCAGTTCGCGCACCAGGCGCGGCAGGCGGGCAAACACGCTCTTCACCGGCTGGGCGCGCATCGCCATCACGCTTTCCTGCAGGTCGCGGATGTGATGCGAGAGTTCGGCCAGGCCGTTGGCGAGTTCAGGATGTTGGTCGGCATGCAGATGCTCGGTCTGCTGCGCGATCATGGCATGGGTGATGACGAGCTCGCCAACCATGTTGACCAGCTTGTCGACGCGGTCGAGGTCGACGCGGATCGAGCGCACCGCCTTGGTCTCGCCGCCGCCCGCGGCACCTTCGGGTTTCGCGGCGGCTGCGGCCGGCTTCGCGGCTGCGGCGCCATCGCCGGCGGGCTTGGCTTCAGGTTTCGGAGCAGCCGGCGCGGCCGGCTTCGGTGCAGCGGCTACCGCTTCGGGTTTCGGCGCGGCGGGCGCGGCCTCGGCCGGCTTTTCCGCGGCCGCGGCCGGCGGATTCAGGCAGGTGACCTCAAGCTGGCAGTCGTCGATCACGAATTCGAAGACGTCGCGGATCGCCTGTTCGCCCTTGTCGGTCTCGATCTCGAATTCCCACTTGATGTAGGCGCCTTCCGGCTGGATCTGGTCCAGCGCCGGCACGGCTTCGGCATCGGCCTTGGCGAGGAAGCCGCCAAGTTCTTTCAGTTCGCGGATAAGGATCAGGGGCTCGTTGGCGCGCTGGTACAGCGCGTCGCGCGGCGTGAATTTCACCAGATATTTCAGCAGCGGCGCCTTGGCCGGCTCGGCCGCCGCCGCGGGGGCCTGCTCGGCCGGTGCCTCCGCCGGCGCAGCGGCCTCGGCGATGGCGTCGGGCCCGCCGGCCGCCAGCTGGGCATCCAGGGCGGCCAGTTCGTCGTCGGCGGCATGCGGATCGGCATTCACGCCCACGGTGGCGGCCAGGTCGATCAGCGACTTGCGGCCCTCGTTTTCGTGTTCGGCCGGCAGTTCGGTGCCGTTCTGCGCGGCCTTGACCAGGTCGGACAGGATGTCGGCGCAATGCAGCACCAGCAGCACGGAATCCGGCGTCGGTTCCAGCCGGCCATCGCGCATCAGGTCCAGCACGGTCTCGAAGATGTGGGCGAAGTTCACCAGGCGGTCGAAACCGAAGGCACCGGCGCCGCCCTTGATCGAATGGATGGCCCGGAACACGGCGTTCAGCGTATTGACATCGCCTTCGCCGGCCTGCAGGGCCATCAGATGGCCTTCCAGGTCGCCAAGCAGTTCCTCGCACTCGGCGAAGAATGTCTGTTTGAATTGGGCTAGATCATCCATGGCGCGTCCCGCTTCTGCTCCGCGTCGCCGCAGGTGCCCTTACGGGCTGACCTTGCGGATCACTTCCAGCAGCTTGCCGGGATCGAAGGGCTTCACGATCCAGCCGGTGGCACCGGCGCTGCGGCCTTCTTCCTTTTTGGACTGGCTGCTTTCGGTGGTGAGAATGAGAACCGGGGTAGCCTTGTTCTTGGGCTTCTTGCGCAGTTCTTTGATGAAGGTGATGCCGTCCATCACCGGCATGTTGATGTCGGTGATGATGACGTCGATGTCGTTGGCTTCCAGCAGGTCCAGGCCTTCCTGGCCGTTCTCGCCCTGTATGACTTCGAAGCCGCCCTGTTTGAGGGCGAACTGCAGCATCTGCAGCATGGTCTTCGAATCGTCGACGGTGAGGACTCTCTTGGTCATGTCTGTACCGGCCATTTCATGAGAAACGAGAACAGGCCCAAATCGTCGAAGGCGGACACGAAGGCGTCGCTCGGAGCTTTCACGACGAAGGGGATGCCGTGCTGCTCCATATGCTGGGCGGCAGACAGCAGGATCTGGACGCAGGGGGTGGACAGGCGCTCGACGGGTGAGGCGTCGATTACAACCTTCCCGCCGGTCGCCATAATCTCGTGGAAACTGTGCAGCAGAGGCTCGGCCGTGCGCAAATCCATGCTGGCCACCAGGCCAAGCTGGGTTGCATCATCCGACTTCGTGATCGCGAACGGTTCCATCCACCATCCCCCTGGTTCCCGCGACGCGGGAGCCTTCCGCTGCATACCAAACGGCAGCGGGCCTTGATGAAGGCAAGCCTAGCCGAGGGTTAGCTGTGACGGAAGGGGGATTGCCGGATAGGTTACCAAAAAACCACAATTTCGTCCGAGGGTTCGGACGCGACAGGATTTTATTGGGCGCGGCCCATATCGATGGTCATGTGCTGGCGCGAACGCATCGCCAGGACGATCTCGTGATAACGCTGGCGCAGTTCCTGGCGCGTGCCGCCGGCCAGCTGGAACATCAGCATGATCGCGCTTTCCAGGTCATCGGCGCAGCGGCCGACGCTGTCGAGATCGCCATCGGCCATCTCGGTTTCGCCAAGTTGGCGTAAATAATCGACGATCCAGAGCGAATGAACCGCAAGTTGTGCCAGCGACAGGCCGTGGAAACGGGTTTCGGTGTTGAACCGGTCGGCCATGCGGGGCAGGCGCCCGCCCGGCCCGACATCCTCGGCATCCGAGTCGTCGATATCCTCGACATCGACGTCGATGATCGGGTCATCCTGAATCGAGGCATGGCTGTAGCCAGCATCCTCGACGCCGGAATCCGGTTCATTGAACAACCCTTGATCGAGGTCCACGGGTGTTCCCGTCCAATTGGTTGCGTCGAAAGGCAGCGAATCGGCCTTGGCCGATTCGGTTAAAATCTACCTGTGCCGATTCGGGGGGTCAAGAAAGAACCGCTAAATCGCGGGGTTATCTTGAAAATGGCCACAATCTGTAGCGTAGGATCGCGGTTTTCCGCGCCTGCCGGATTCCCAATCGCGCCATGGGGCGCGGCCGGTAAGGTCAGGTGCCGATGCGGGCGCCGGTCTTCAGCACGACCTTTTCCAGGCCGGCCACCAATTCGCGGCCGATGGCGCCGCCATCGCCGCTGATCTTCTGGCTCAGCACGACATAGAGCGCATCGATATGGGGCGAGACCACCGCGCTGCTGACGCGCGCCTGGCTGTCGCTCAGGCAATGTTCGAGGTAGTTGCTAAGGAAATGGGTGATGGTGGTGACCAGCGGATAACCGAAGGTGCCGCCCAGCCCCTTCATGTCCCAGCAGATGCGCAGCATGCGCTTCACACCCTCGGGGTCGTCGAGGCTGGTCTGCTTCATCTCGTCGAAGGCGGCGCGCATGCGGCCGAGATCGTCGTCGGCCCATTTCGCATACATCTTGTGGCCGAGCACCTGGATGGCGATCTCGGCTTCCTTCAGCGCTTCCTTGTCGATACCGCCGCTGCCGACCTTCATCTTCAGGTAATTCGGCGGGGTGACGAACTGCGCTTCGCCCGCCGGTTTGTCCTCGCCTGCCGGTTTGTCCGGGGGCGGATTTGCGCTGTCCTGGTCAGCCATGTTTGCTATCGGCCATGCTTGCTATCGGCGCTCCTGGTGCGGCGGCACGACAGCCGCCACGGGTAACAGCCGCAGGGTAATCATCCTGCTGCATGGCTGCAACCGAATCGTTTGTAATCCACAGGAACACTAGAACAGCTCTACTTCGCTTTTCTTCTGTGCCGCCGTGTTGCGCTGTGCGGCGTCGCCATTGCCCAGCAGATAATGCTGAAAATGTGCGCGCACCTGCTCAAGGGTCTGACTCGCGATCAGGCCCTCGCCCCAGCCGGCTGCGCGGTTGGTGAGCTGCGGCGCCCAGTTGCGGCCGGCCTGATCGCGGATGATGTCCTCGACATAGCGTATGGCGTTTATCACATGCTGTTGGCGCTGGCTGCGCAGGTCGTCGCTCTGCATCAGGCTCACGACCTCGCCCATCACCGGCGAGCCGGGCAACTGACGGCCGAGTTCCACCAGCTTGTCGGCAAAGGCCTGGGCGTTGGCGCTCTGGACCTTCTGCAGGTCCTCGACCTCTTCCTTGAGGGCCAGAAGGACCAGCGCGATGAAGTCGAGCAGTTCGCGCGACGATGCCGGCGGCACGGCCGCGGACGCGGCGCTGCCGGCCTGCATACCCTGTTTATCTTGCGGCGATACCGGAGCCTTCCCCATCAAAGAATTCTTTCACAAGCGCCAATATTTTGCATTAGTCAGACTGCTTTCCGTTAACAGATCGCTTTGCCTGCCCTCATCCGTACGACTTCCAGTTGCCCGGCGGGCATTTTTTTTCGATAACCACCCAAAATTCTAGGGAGATTTGGTCGGCCCCCTAGCGTATGAGGGGTATGGCAATATGCTTCTGGCATGGTAACAACCCGTCAGGGCAGGGCGGCGGGACGGCTGGTTAATGGACCCCATCGATATCAAAGAGATATTGCATCACCATCACCTCTGGCTGAAGGGGATGCCCTCCGGCAAGCCGGCCGACTTCGCAGGCCGCGACCTCGCGGGCGCGGACCTGGCCGGTGCCGATCTGCGCCGTGCCAGCTTCCGCAATGCCAACCTGCGCGGCACCAGCCTGTCGAAAGCGATCCTGACGCAGGCCGATCTGTTCAAAGCCGATTTGAGCGGTGCCAATCTGCAGGATGCCGACCTGACCCGCGCCGACCTGCGCGGCGCGGTGCTGGAAAACGTCAATATGGCCGGTGCCAATCTGACCGGCGCGAATTTCCGCCGCGGCCTGGAAATCGGCCAGAATCCGGCCGAAGCCGTCGGCCTGCTGCGCCAGAACGTCACCGGCAGCAATTTCTCCGGCGCCACCATGATCGGCGTCGATGCCCTGGGCGCGGATTTCAGCGGCAGCAACCTGACGGGCGCCAACCTGCAGGATGCCGCGCTCACCGACTGCCAGTTAGTCAGCGTCGACCTTTCCGGCGCCGATCTGGGCGGAGCCACCCTGGCCGGCGCCAACCTGGTGGGGGCCGAGATGAGCGGCGCCAATCTGGCTGGCGCCACGCTGCAGGGCGCCAACCTGACCGATGCGCATCTGCATAACGTGGATTTGAGCGACGTGGAAACCTTCGGCGCCAATGTGGTGATGGCCAATATGGCGGCCGAACCGGCCGCGGCAGCGCCAAAGCCGCTGACCGAGGCGGAAATCCAGGCCGCCCTGGCCGAGCACAAGCGCTGGGTGGAAGGCGGTGATGGCCGCCCGGCCAATCTGCGCGGCCAGGACCTGAGCGGTTTCGACCTGCGCGGTCTCGACCTGTCTGGTATCAAGCTGCGCGGGGCGGCCCTGCGCGATGCCCGTCTGGACCAGGCGGTGTTCAAATTCGCCGATTTGTCGGGCTGCGACCTGCGGGGCGCCGGTGCGCTGGGCACCACCTTCGCCGGCTGCAACCTGACCGGCGCCGACCTGCGCAACAGCCGCCTGTCAGGCAGCCGGTTCGGCAGCGCCGAAATCCTCAGCGCCAAGGGCGAGAAGACCGGCCGGCGGATCTATACCGACCTGTCGAATGCCAGGCTGACCGGGGCGGTTTACGACGGGGTGGATTGGGGCGACGCCATCCTGCACGACGCCAGCGGCCTTGAACCCTGATCGGCCCCCCGCCATGATGATCCGACAATGAACACCACCTCTGGCATCCTGCGACGGCCGCCCAACGCTGATTCCGGCGCCGCCGGTTCTGCGGGCGAGCGCCGCCGGTATTACGATCCGGTGCTGAAGGTGAATGTCGTTCAGGTGTTCCAGGGCGATTTCTTCGTGTCGACCCGGGAAGGCGAAATGCTGGCGACCGTGCTGGGCTCCTGCGTCGCTGCCTGCATCCGCGACCCGGTCGCTGCCGTGGGCGGCATGAACCACTTCCTGCTGCCCGACAAAGGCGGCGACACCAATCCCGATTTGCCGTTTTCCGCATCCCTGCGCTACGGTAGCTATTCCATGGAGCAGTTGATCAACGGAATCCTGGCGGCCGGCGGCCGCCGCGAACGGCTGGAAGTGAAGATATTCGGCGGCGCCAACGTGCTGGCCGGCCTGCGCGGCATCGGCCACCAGAATGCCGACTTCATCGAACGTTATCTCAAGGCGGAAGGTTTTAAGGTCACCGCCGCCGACCTGCGCGGTAACTTGCCGCGCAAGGTGCAGTATTTCCCGTCCAGCGGCGTGGCCCGTGTGAAGCAGATCGAGGACGCCAGCGCCAAGACCGTGTTCCAGCGCGAAACAGCCAAGAAGATCACTGCCGTGCAGACGCAGTCCGGCAGTATCGAGCTGTTCGACTGAGGTCGGCTGAAAGGCTTCGCGCGCAATGGCATACAAACTCAATAACGTCGCGGTGCTGGTGGTCGACAGCAACCACAACCACATGCAGCTTATTAAGGAAGTTTTGCGACCGCTCGGTGTCAACCGCATCGCTGAATGCATGAATGCCAAGGATGCGATCACGTATCTCGAAACCAACGTGGTCGACATCATCTTCACCGAGTGGCACATGGACGGCGAGATGGATGGTCTCGGCTTCGTCGAATGGGTGCGCAAGAATCCCGCCTCGAAGAATGTCTTCGTTCCCATCGTCATGGTCACGGCGCAGTCGGAAGAGTGGAAGGTGATGAAGGCGCGCGATGTCGGTGTCACCGAATTCCTGGTCAAGCCGTTCTCGGCCAAGACCATGGCGCGGCGCATCACCGTGGTGATCGAATATCCGCGCCAGTTCGTGCGCACCGACGAGTTCTTCGGTCCCGACCGCCGCCGGCACAAGATTTCCAACTACACCGGCGAAGAGCGCCGCAAGGACATGCTGGAGAAAGGCGACCAGCAGATGGACGAAGACGCGGTGCAGAGCCTGCTCAACGAGCTGTAAACGCCGCGCTTTTCGGCGGTTCGCATGCCAGACCCGCAATCACGGCTTGACGGCCCGGCTGGGCGGGCCCAAGATTCAACACAGAGATTGACGATCTGGGAGGTGGCCGTTCCGGCATGAGCGAGGTGATTGCCTTGCAGCGTTTTCGGCGTCCGGAGGCGGGGGAGGTGTTCTCCGCCGGTTCGGTCGCGAATGTCCCTGCCGATACCGTCATGGTCGTGCGGTCCACCGACCCCCGACCGACCGATGCCCGCGCCGCCGAGAGCGCGGTTTTTTTTGACCGTCGCGAATTCAACCTGATCCTCAATCTCTATGCCCGCATGGTGGGGCAGGGCGAGTGGCGCGACTACGCCATTGGTCACGACCGCGAGAGCTGCAGCTTCGCGGTGTTCCGCCGTACGGCCGACGGCGCGCTCTATCGCATCGTCAAGACGCCGAAGCTGGCGCGCAAACAGGGCGCCTTCAGCATCGTGGCGCAAGGCGGCCGCATCGTGCGACGCGGCCGCGACCTTGCCGTGATGCTGCGCTTCTTCGAACCAAAACGCGAAGCCACGCTTTAAGCCGACAAAAGAAAAGCCCTCGCCTTGCGGTGAGGGCTTGATGCTTCTGGCGATGATCGATCCGATCAGGCGGCCTTTTTGGCTTTCTTGGTCTTGGCGACCTTCTTTTCGCCGGTCTTTTTCTTTTCGGCTTTCTTGGCAACTTTCTTCTTCTCAGCCTTCTTCTCAGCCTTCTTTGCAGGCTGAGAAGTCTGCGCCTCAGCGGCAGGGGCAAAGGCGGGGGCAATGGCGCCGGCCAGGAAGCCAGCCATCACAAACGCGGCAGCGATCGTCTTCACGCGGGTCAACATCGGGGTCCATCCCATATGCAGTGCTGCATGCAGGGCGGCCGAACGAATCGGGGGCCCGCTGCATCGCCTGCATTCTCACGCTCCGCGAGTCCGGCGGCAATGGCTGATATTTTTAAACGGCGCCGTGGCTGTTTACGGGAATTTCATATCCGCGCGAGCTGCGCCAGTTCGCGGCGATGCTTCGTCACACCCGGCCGCTCGGCGGCGCGCCGCTCGAAATAGGGCTTCACCGTTGCGGTTTCGCCGGCTTTTGCGCCGGCGCGCAGCCAGAGCTGCCAGAACAGGTCGCGCTGCGCATGGCTGCCGCCGATCTGCTGCAGGCCGTCCAGCGCGGGCTTCAGCTGTGCGAACGCCGTACGCCAGTCGCCCTTGCCATAGGCCGCCACGCCCTGGGCCAGCGGCAGGCCCACGTCGCGCCAGATCCGGCTCATCAGGCGGCTGTCGTCCTGGCGCGCCACGTGGTCGCGCAGGCTGGCCAGCAGCGCCGCGGCGGCGGCATCGCGGCCGGCGCGGGTCAGGCCCAGCAGGTAATGGGCATCGAGGAACGGCTCGACATGCTCGGGCCCGCGCTGCTCGATGTAATCGGCCACGTCCTGCCAGCGTTCGCCGACATCCAGGCCGGCGAATTCCAGCCGCGCCAGCAGGGCCACGGCATTCACCTGGTCCTGGCTATACTCCTTCCACACGCCCCAGACATGATCGTCGTAGAGTTTCAGCGCCGCTTCCGGCCGGTCGCTGTCGATGGCGAACAGCGCGGCATGCCACCAGTTGTGACTCAGCATGAAGGAATTGCGGTCGGCCCAGGTATCCGCGAGGGCGGCCATGAAATCGAAACCTTCCTTGCAGCGACCCTGGGTTTCCATCACATGGGCGATAGCGTGATGCGCCCATGGTTCGGCGCGCTTCATCTCGATGGCGCGGCGGCCGGCCGCCTCGGCCTCGTCCAGCCGGTTCATCTCCTCCAGCCCGAAGGCCAGCATGCCGTGCATTTCCGGCACCTGGTGATGCACCGGCAGGGCCGCTTCGGCCACGTCCAGCATGCCGGCCAGGTCGCCGACATGGAACATGTGGAACTGCGTCATCTTCACGGCCGCCAGATCCTGCGGCCAGCGGCGGATGATCTCGCGGCACAGCGCGATGGCGGTTTCGGCATCGCCATCGACCCAGGCTGCCACCTGGGCATGCCACAGTTTTTCGCGTTCGGTCGCGCGCGGCAGATGCGTCTCGGCCTGCCGCAGCCACGGACGGGCTTTCCCGATCGATTGCCCCGTCTGCAGGAACATCTCCAGCGCCGCCGCCTTGGCCTGCGCCATCACGCAGGCCGGATCGGTCTTTGCTGCCTCCCACACCGCCGCCGCCGTGGTGCCGTAGGTGATGAAGCTGGTATCAAAGGTATCCAGGCCGGCGACGACCGCCGGATCATCAGTGGCAACCTGAAGGGTCCAGCGGTCGGTGAGCATTATTTTGCGGCGTCCTGCCAGTCGTTGATCTTGTCCAGCGGATAGATCGGCCGGCGCACATTCTTGTAGGGGATGATGCGGTTGTCGGAGGTGGTGACGCCCTCGCCATCCAGCGTGAAGGTGGCCTTGGCCAGCGGCGCGAAGCCGGCGCGGTAATGGATGCGCGATTTCAGCAGCAGATAGCGCTTGTGTTCGGGTTCGATGCCGACCGAGCGGAAGACGCCGGTATCCCAGGGTTCGTGATGCCGCGAGACGACGACGATCTGCATCCGGCCATCCACCTCCAGCACCGCCGTCGGCCCCATCATCACCTTGTAGCCGTTATACATCGGCCCGCGCACGATCCATTCGCCGTCGGTGATGGTGCGCACGCGGCCGGTCAGCTTCAGCGGTTTGCCCCTCAGCTTCAGCGACGGCATCTCGCTCTTGCCGCCCAGTTCCAGCGTCACGGTGGCGCCCACGCCGGCGGCCTGCATGATCTGCACGGCCTCGGGGTCCCAGACGGCGCCCACGGCCACGTCTTCCAGCCCCTGTTTCAGCACTTCCTCGATCACCATCATCACGTCCTGCGTGCCGCCCGAGCCGCAATTGTCGGCATGATCGAGCAGGATCACCGGGCCATTGGTGACCTTCTTGGCCTTGGCCACCGTCTCGGCCAGGTCGCGATGCTGGTAGATATGCAGATCGCGCTTGTCCCATACCCTGGCGGCAATCGCATCGGCGGCGGCATCGGCCTGTTTCTGGTCGTTGCCGATGGTGATCACCGTGGTGCCGGCATCCCGGATGTCGGCCATGGCGAAACCGCCGAACACGCTGGCGGCCGGCAGGCCCTTCGCCTCTTCATTGATGCAGGCCTGGATCGCCGATTTCATTGGCTCGTCGTCGGTGCCCTGGCAGAGCGTCTGCGACAGCAGCGGCAGCTGGCGCAGGGCCATCGCCGGCTTCGGCCGCTTGCCGGCGATGAACTCCATCACCACGCGGCCGACCTGTTCGGCCACCACGTCCATGTCCACATGCGGATAGGTCTTGTAGCCGATCAGGCCGGTGCAGTTCTCGACCATCTTTTTCGTCAGGTTGCAATGCAGGTCGAGCGTCACGGCAATCGGCAGGTCGGGGGCGATCTGGCGGATGCGTTCCAGCAGGGTGCCTTCGCCATCCTCGGTGCCCTCGGCCACCATGGCGCCGTGAAGGTCGAGCAGGCAGCCGTCGCAGCCGGCCTTCACAGCCTCCAGGATCGGATCGGTCAGGCGCTTGTAGGCATCGGCGGTGACCAGGCCGCCCGGCATCGCCTCGGCGGCCATCGGCAGCACCACCTCGGCGCCGTATTCGCGGGCCAGCTTGAGATAGACGCCCAGCGGCATGTTGGTCTTGGCATAGGCGTCTATGGCGGCCTGCCCGGTATAGAGGCCCCAGGCCTCGAACCGCGCCCAGTCGGTGACGATGGGCGAGAAGGTGTTGGTCTCGTGCTTCACCATCGCGAGGACAAGCTTCATGGGGCGGGGCTTCCTTTTTCTGGGTAATTCGTAGGCAGACGAATGAAAGCTTAAAACCGCGCCACCGGCTTTGTCACGGCCTTTGTCGGGGAAAACTGGGGAAAGCCTCCGGCAGGGCAAAGATCCTGGCAAAGCAAAAGGCCCCGGCGGTTTCCCGCCGGGGCCTCTGGTCGTCTTCTCGGGTGTTAAGCCGGGATCATTCGTTCTTCTGGCCGAACAGCTGCAGCAGGGCCATGAAGATGTTGATGAAGTTCACATAGAGCGACACGGCACCGAAGATGGCCTGCTTGGTCATCACGTCGGCCGGGCTGCTCTCGTAGAACTCCGACTTGATCCGCTGGGTGTCGTAGGCGGTCAGGCCGGTGAAGACCAGCACGGTGATCGCCGAGACGGCCATCTGCAGCACGCTGGAGCCCAGGAAGATGTTCACCACGCTGGCGATGATCAGGCCGATCACGCCCATGAACAGGAACGTGCCCATGCCGGTCAGGTCGCGCTTGGTGGTGTAGCCCCAGATGCTCATCGCGCCGAACATCGCGGCGGTGATGAAGAAGATGCGCAGGATCGAGGTGCCAGTGTAGACCATGAAGATGGTCGACAGGGAGAGGCCCATCGTGGCGGTGAAGGCCCAGTACAGGCCCTGCACGGCGCCGGCCGACAGCTTGTTGGCGCCGAAGCTCATGACCAGCAGCAGGCCGAGCGGGGCGAGCATCACCACAAAAGCCAGGCCCGAGCCGAACAGGGTCTGCATCAGGGCCGGCGACTGCGAAACCAGCAGGGCGACGATGGCGCTGAGCGCCAGGCCGGAGCCCATGTAGTTGTAAACCCGCAGCATATAGGCGCGCAGCGCCTCGTCGATCGCCGGACGGTCGATCGTGGTGGCGCCGTAGCCATAGCGCGGCTGGTTGAACGGCGTCGACATGTGTAAGCCTCCTAAGGGTTATGGTTGTGAGCGTTAATATTGTCGGCGCAAGGCAGGAATTCAAGGACAAACGGATCGATTGACTCACGATTAAGTCATTCATCCGTCACGATTTCGGGTATCGCCATACCGCAGGACCGAAAGGCCGGGCGAATGGCCCGGTTTGTGATCCCGCGCACTCGTCAGGGCGCAGATTATCCCGTAGAACCGCAGGGCCTCTTCCCGGGCGGAAAACCGCCTTAAAGCATCCATTCAGAGTTGCCAGATGACGATTTCTCAGTCCCAGGGCCATTCCCTGTGGCGCCTCACCCTCATTCTCGGCGCGCTCAGTGCCTTCACGCCGCTGGCGGTCGACATGTATCTGCCCGGCCTGCCGGCGCTGGAACGTGCGCTGGCCACCGATGCCGGCAAGGTGCAGCAGACCCTGTCGCTGTTCTTCCTGGGCCTGGCCATCGGGCAGCTTTTCTACGGTCCGCTCAGTGATCGTTTCGGCCGCCGCCTGCCGCTGCTGGCCGGCAACCTGCTCTATGTCGCGGCCTCGGTGGCCTGCGCCCTGGCGCCGGATATCGACAGCCTGATCGCGGCGCGCTTCGTGCAGGCCTTCGGCTCCTGCGCCGGCCTGGTGATCTCGCGTGCCATGGTGCGCGACCTGTTCGAGCCGCGCGAGGGCGCGCGGGTGATGTCGCTGCTGATGCTGGTGATGGGCGTGGCGCCGATCCTGGCGCCGCTCATGGGCGGTTATGTGCTGGTCTGGTTCGGCTGGCCGGCGATCTTCTGGTTCCTGGCCGCCTTCGGCCTGCTGACCATGATTGCCGCGCGGCTCTGGCTGCCCGAAACCCATGTCGCTGCGCCGGAACGCCGGCTCACGCTGGGCACCGCCCTGCGCGATTATGGCGCATTGCTCACACAACGCCGCTTCATGGGCTACACGCTCAGTTCCAGCCTGGCCATCGCGGGCATGTTCGCCTATATCGCCGGCTCGCCCTTCGTCTTCATCGACCTTTACCATTTGCCGGCCGACGCCTATGGCTGGATCTTCGGCATCAATGCCGTGGGCATCATCGGCTTCTCGCAGGTCAACCGCGCTCTGCTGCGCCGCTTCACGCTGGACGAGGTGCTGGTCGCCGGCATTGCGGCCACCGCGCTGGCCGGCCTGGTGCTGCTGGCGATGACGGTGTTTTCCCTGGGCGGGCTGTTCGGCCTTTGGCTGCCGCTGTTTGCCTATATCGCCAGCCTGGGCGCCGTGCTGCCCAATGCCGCCGCCAGCGCCATGGCCGGCGAAGCGCATCGCGCCGGCACGGCCGCCGCCCTGATGGGCACGCTGCAATTCCTGTCCGGCGCGGTCACCAGCGCGCTGGTCGGCCTGCTGCATGACGGCACGGCGCTACCGATGGCGATCGTGGTGGCCGTCTGCGGCCTGGCAGGATTTGCGGCACGCTGGCTGCTGGTGCGTTAGACGGACGGCGCTCCCACTCAGAGCGTCACGACGATCTTGCCGAACTGTTCGTTCGACTCCAGGAACCGGTGCGCCTCGACGATTTGCTCGAACGGAAACACCCTGGCGATGATCGGTTTCAGCGCACCGGATTCGAGTCCGGCAAGAATGAACGCCTTGGCGGCCTCCAGCCGTACCGGATCGGCGGTGATCTCGTGGATCAGGTAGCCGCGCAGGGTCAGGCTCTTGCTTAGTACGGCGAATAGCGGAAAAGGCGTCGGTTCCGGGCTCAAGGCGCCGTATTCGATGAGGATGCCGCCCCGTGACATCGCTGCGGTCAGGGGGATGAAAGCCGGGCCGCCAACAGGATCGAACACCACGCGCACACCTTCCGGGCCGGCGATATCCGTCAGCCGGGCTTCCAGTCCCTCTTCCGCCGAAGCGATGACATGGGCGGCGCCTGCATCAAGCAGAGCCTGCCGTTTTTCGCCCGTCCGCGTGACTGCGACCGGAATGGCGCCGACCATGTTGGCGATCTGGATTGCGGCCAGCCCGACGCTGCTGGAGGCGGCGGTAATCACCACGACATCGCCCCGGTGCAGGCCGGCAATGTCGATCAGCGCGCCATAGGCAGTCACATACTGCATCCATATGGCTGCGGCTGCTTCCCAGCCCAGGCCGGGCGGATGTTTGACGGTCAACCTGGCCGGGAAGGCCGCCAATTCGCCATAGGCCGGCCAGCGGGTCATCGATGGTGGCGGCACCACGCTGACGGCATCGCCCGGAGCGAAACCTGTAACCCCGTCGCCAATCGCATCAACTTCTCCCGCCGCCTCGCAGCCAAGGCCGGAGGGCAGAGGCGGCGTCACGACATAATTGCCGGAGCGGATCATCGCCTCGGCCCGATTCAGGCCGAGAGCCTTTACCCGGATGCGGATTTCCCCCGGCCCGGGGGCGGGAATCTCGGCATTCTCGATCCGCAGAACCTCGGGGCCGCCCAGTTCATGAAAGCGAATGACGCGTGTCATTGATCACAACTCCTAATTAAATGGACGCAATGAGGCTACTTAATTGTCCCATCGCGGATAAATAACGATTCTGGCAGAGCACTCGGAACCAGAGGTTTTTAATGGATCGTCTGACCAGTATGGCCGTGTTCGTTAAGGCCGTTGATGCAGGCTCGTTCGCCGCTGCTGCGGCGGCTCTCGATCTGTCCGGGCCGATGGTCGGCAAACATGTCCGGTTTCTGGAAGACCGCCTTGGCATGCGCCTGCTCAACCGCACCACGCGGCGGCAGAGCCTGACCGAATTCGGGCAATCCTATTACGAGCGATGCAAACTGGTGCTGGCTGAAGCCGACGCAGCGGAGGCGCTCGCGGCCGACCAGCTGTCCCGGCCGAGCGGAAAGCTGCGCGTCACGGCGCCTGTGCTGTTCGGCCGCCATTGCGTTGCGCCGGTGTTGCTGGACCTGGCGCGTCAGCATCCGGCTCTGGAACTGCACATGTCATTTGGCGACCGTATCGCCGACCTTGCCGAAGACGGCTTTGATCTCGCCATCCGCACCGGCAGTCTGGTTGACAGGGCGGGGGTCATGACGCGGCGTGTTGCGCGCCAGCGCATGATTGTCTGCGCCGCGCCATCCTATATCGAGAGCCATGGCGAGCCTCGCCGGATAGAGGATATCGGCGAGCATCAGGCGATTATCTACAGCCGCTCGGGGCGAGTGGCGCCATGGCTGTTTCCGCGCGGCAGTCAGCCACCGGCGGAAATCATGCCGGCCAGTCGGCTGCGCCTCGATGACCTTGCCGCCATTGCCGACGCCGCGGCCGAGGGGATGGGGCTGGCGTGGCTGCCATCCTGGCTGGTGCGCGAGCGGCTTCGCACTGGCGCGCTTGTCGCGCTGCTGCCGGCAGAGGAACGGTTTCCTTACGATTGCCATGCCCTGTGGCTGCAGTCCCCGCATCTGCCGTTGCGGGTGCGGCTTGCCATCGATGCGCTGGCAGCGGCCTTGCCCCGGTTCATGGACTGACGGCAATGCGGTTGCCGTAGCTCACACCGTCCGCAGCAGCGGCGCCGGCTTTGCCGCCAGCGCCTGCCAGGCGCCGGCCAGGCCCAGCAGCAAGGTGGCGGCCACGCCGCCCAGCACGGTGGCGGCGGCGACGCCCGGCGCGAAATAGAAGCTGGCATTCATCATCTGCGTCACCATCGCCCAGGCGGCCAGCCAGCCCAGTCCAAAAGCCAGCGCCGCGCCGACCAGGCCGACGCTGCCGTATTCGATCAGATGCGCAACGATGATGTCGCGCCGGGTGGCGCCCAGCGCCTTCAGGATCGCGCTTTCCTTCAGACGGCGGCGATGTTCGGTCGCCAGCGCGCCGGCCAGCACGATCAGGCCGGCGATCAGCGTCACGCCGGCGGCGCCGCGGATCGCGCCGCCCAGCTTGGCCACCATGTCGTTCAGTTCGGTCAGCACATCCTTCATCCGCACCACCGAGATGTTGGGATATTGCTGCGTCACGGCACGGAACAAAGCGGTCTCGGCTTCCGGCGTCGCTTTCACGGTGGCCAGCATGGTATGCGGCGCGCGTTCCAGCAGGCCGGGCGAGAAGACCAGCACGAAGTTGATGCCGAACGACGTCCAGTCCAGCCGGCGGATATTGGCCACCTGCGCCTCGATGTCGCGGCCCAGGATGTTCACCGTCAGTTTGTCGCCGATGCCCACATTCAGGCCGTTGGCGGCGCGCTCCTCGATGGAGATCAGCGGCGGGCCGTCATAGTCCTGCGGCCACCATTCGCCGGCAATCAGCGTGGAGCCTTCGGGCAATGCGCGCGCATAGGTCAGGCCGCGATCGCCCTGCAGCACCCAGCGCTGGTCGGGCGAGGCCTCGATCTGCTCGCTGGGCACGCCCTTGATGCTGGAAATGCGGCCGCGCAGGTTGGGCACGGTATCCAGGTCGCGGGTGCCGGGCACGGCGGCGACGGTGGCGCGGAACTGCTCAAGCTGCGCTGGCTGGATGTCGACGAAAAAGAAGGCCGGCGCCTCGTCGGGCAGGCGTTCCTCCACCTGGGCATGCAGGTTGCTTTCCACCAGGGCAATCGCGGTCAGCAGCGTGAGCGACACGCCAAGCGACAGCAGCAGGGCGGAGGTTGCAGCACCCGGCCGGTGCAGGCTGGCCATGGCCAGTTTCAGCCGCACGCCGCGCGGCGGCCGGGCATGGCGGGTCAGCATGGCGATGCCATGGGCGATCAGGCGGAACAACAGGAAGGCGACCACGGCGCTGATCACGAAGGCCAGTGCGAAACGGCGTTCCTCGGCGCCGAATACCGCCAGCGCAGCCAGCAGCGCGAACAGGGCCAGCGTGGCGATCACATAGACCGGCCGCGGCAGGCGGCGGTTCGGCGACACCAGGTCGCGATAAAGTGCTGCGGGGCGGATATCGGCGGCGCGTGCCAGCGGCCAGATGGTGAAGGCCAGCGCGACCAGCAGGCCGTAACTCGCGGCCATGGCCAGCGGCTGCCAGTACAGGCCGGGCACCAGCGGCAGCGGCAGAATTGTGGCCAGCGCGCCGGCGGCCAGATTGGGAACCGCACTGCCGATCACCAGCCCGAGCAGGATGCCGAAGCCGGCCAGCAGCAATGTCTGCCACAGATAGACGCGGAAAATCAGCCCGGTGGTGGCGCCGAGGGATTTCAGCGTGGCGATGGTGGGTGTCTTGCCGACCAGATGGGCATGCACGGCATTGGCCACGCCGACGCCGCCGATCAGCAGCGCGGTGAGGCCGACCAGCACGAGGAACAGGGCGGCGCGGTCGAGGAAACGGCGCACGCCAGGGCTGCCTTCTTTCCAGTCGCGGATGCGCCAGCCGGCATCGGCCTGCGAAGCCTTGGCCGTCGCTTCGACGCCGGCAGCCTCCAATCCGGGATTGAGGCGGATGCGGTAATGCCAGTGCGCCAGCGTGCCGGGCTGCACCAGTTTCGTCGCGGCCAGGTCCGTCTCGGCGATCATCACACGCGGGCCCAGTGTCAGGCCGTCGGTGGCGCGGTCGGGTTCGCGTGCGATCACGGCGCGGATGACGAATTCGGCCTCGCCCACGCCGATGCGATCACCGATGGCGGCATCCAGGCGGATCAGGGCCTGCGGATCGACGACGGCGCCGGGCATACCGTCCTGCCGGGCGAAGGCGGCGGCAAGATCGCTGCCGTTATCCAGGGTCACGCTGCCATAAAGCGGATAGGCATTGTCCACGGCTTTCAGTTCCACCAGCGCGCGCTGGTCGCTGCGCAGGGCATGGGCCATGGCGCGCATCTGCACGCTTTCGGAAACCTCGCCCTGGCGCCGCAGGAAGTCATATTCTTCCGGCGTGGCACCGCGATGGGTGAGGCGGAATTCGATGTCGCCGCCCAGCAGGCTGCGGCCGTCGCGTTCCAGGCCAGCCACGATGGAACTGGACAGCGTGCCGATGCCGGCGATGACGGCGACGCCCAATGCCAGGCAGGCGACGAACAGGCGGAAGCCGCGCAGGCCGCCGCGCAATTCGCGCAGGGAAAATCGAAGCGACAGCATCAGACGGCCACCACGCGACGCTGCGGCTCTATGGTCTTGATGCGGCCGTCCTCGATGCGCACCACATGGTCGCACCGCGCGGCCAGCGTTTCGTCGTGAGTGATCAGGATCAGGGTCGAGGCCAGGCGCGCGGCCTCGCCGAACATCAGGTCGATGATCGCGTGGCCGGTGGTGCCGTCCAGGTTGCCGGTCGGCTCGTCGGCCAGCAGCAGTGCGGGTTTCGGCGCCACGGCGCGGGCCAGGGCCACGCGCTGCTGCTCGCCGCCGGAAAGCTGCATCGGGTAATGGTCTTCGCGATGCGACAGGCCCACCTGCTGCAGCGCGGCGCGCGCACGTTCGGTCGCGTCACTGGCGCCGGCCAGTTCCAGCGGCACGGCCACGTTCTCCAGCGCCGTCATGGTCGGGATCAGGTGAAAGCTCTGGAACACGATGCCGACGCGATTGCGGCGCCACAGCGCCAGCTTGTCCTCGCTCATGTCGTTCAGGTCGGCGCCGGCCACATGCACGCGGCCGCCGCTGACGCGCTCCAGCCCGGCCAGCACCGCCAGCAGGGTCGATTTGCCCGAACCCGACGGGCCCACGATGCCGATCCGCTCGCCGGCCTGCACGGTCAGGTCGATGCCGCGCAGGATATTGACCGGCCCGGCCGTGCTGGCGAGAGTGAGCCGGACATCCTGCAATTCGACAACCGGCGGATTTGCCTTAACTATGGCCATGGATGCTGTCGCCTTTTCGGGAAAATCATGCGGAACAAGCTATTGAACGGACAATATGGGGCTTTCCTGCGTCTGAGCAACGCCACGCTGGCGCTGGCGGTGATGCTGGTCACGGCCCTATCATTCGTGGCCCTGTCATTCGCGCAGCCGGCCCATGCCGCGCAGCCGATCCGCCTGCTGGCCTTCGGCGACAGCCTGACGGCGGGTTACAGCCTGCCGCCGGATGCGTCCTTCCCGGCCCAGCTGGAAAAGGCGCTGCGGGTAAAGGGACTGGATGTCACGGTGATCAATGCCGGCGTGTCGGGCGACACTACGGCCGCGGCCCTGTCGCGTCTGGACTGGGCATTGGCCGACCGGCCCACCCACGCCATCGTGGAGCTGGGCGCCAACGACATGCTGCGCGGCTTGCCGCCCGAACAGGCGCTGGCCAACCTGGATGCTATCCTGGCCAAGCTGAAGCAGGCCGGCATTCCGGTGCTGCTGGCCGGCATGCAGGCCGCCCCTAATCTGGGGGCTGATTACGGCCGCCGGTTCAACAGCATCTATCCCGACCTGTCGGCGAAATACGGCCTGCCGCTCTATCCCTTTTTCCTCGATGGGGTGGCAGCCGACGCCAAGCTCAATCTGGGCGACGGCATGCATCCCAACCGCGAGGGGGTGGGGGTGATCGTCCAGCGCATGCTACCCCAGATTTTGCGTTTCCTGGGCGCCTGACCCCAATTCGTTGTTGTAAAAGCCGAGTCGGGCCGACAATATGGATTCGCCGCCGAAACAGGCGGCCGCGTGTGTTCGCCGGGTCGAGTCGGGAGTTTTGTCATGGAGTTCCGTCGTTTAGGCCGTACCGACCTGCAGGTTAGCCTGATCTGCCTCGGCACCATGACCTGGGGCGAGCAGAACACCGAAGCCGACGCCCATGCCCAGCTCGATTACGCCCTGGAGCGTGGCATCAATTTCATCGACACCGCCGAGATGTATCCGGTGCCGCCCCGGGGCGAGACCCAGGGCAGCACGGAACGCTACATCGGCACCTGGCTGAAGGCGCGCGGCAACCGCGACAAGGTGATCATCGCCACCAAGGTGGCCGGACGCGGTGGCGGGCCGCGCGGCGATTTCATCTGGCTGCGCGACGACAAGCAGCCGCCGAATCTGGGCCGCAAGCAGATTTTCGAGGCGGTCGACAAAAGCCTGAAGCGCCTGCAGACCGATTATATCGACCTTTATCAGACCCATTGGACCGACCGGCTGACCAGCAATTTCGGCCGGGCGGAATATCCCTGGAACGACGAGGCCTCGGTCGCGATTGCCGAAACGCTGGATGCGATGGGCGATCTGATCCGGGCCGGCAAGATTCGCCATTTCGGCGTCTCGAACGAGACCGCCTGGGGCGTGATGCGCCATCTGGCCGATGCCGCCGCCAGCCCGTCGCGACCGCGCATCGTCTCGATCCAGAATCCCTACAATCTGCTGAACCGCTGGTACGATGCCTCGCTGTCGGAAGTGACCAAGCAGGAAGATGTCGGTCTGCTGGCCTATTCGCCGCTGGCCATGGGCGTGCTGGCGGGCAAATACCTGGGCGGGGCAAAGCCGGCCGGCGCGCGGCTGACGCTGTTCACCCGCTTCACCCGCTATTCCAATCCGCAGGTCGAGCGCGCCACCGAGCGCTACGTGGCACTGGCGCAGCAGCACGGCCTCGATCCGGCGCAGATGGCGCTGGCCTTCGTCAACAGCCGGCCCTTCGTGACCAGCAATATCATTGGCGCCACCTCGCTGGCCCAGCTCAAGGCCGATATCGACAGCATCGACGTGAAACTGACGCAGGAGGTACTGGACGGCATCGAGGCGATCCATCGCGATCAACCGAACCCGAGCGCCTGAACAGGGTACTCGTTCCGGGCCATAGTGCCCCTATAGCGGAGGGCCAAAGCCATGATCCGCCTGTTCGTTGCCTTGAGTTTCCCTGACGAGGTGCGTCGTTCGCTGGCCACCCTGTGCGCCGGCGTGCCGGGGGCGCGCTGGGCCAATCCGGAACAGTTCCATCTCACCCTGCGCTTCATCGGCGAGATCGATGGCCGCACGGCCCGCGCCGTCAGTGAGGAACTCTCCAGCATCACCATGCCGAATTTCGATGTCAGCCTGTTCGGCGTCGGCACCTTCGGCGACAAGCGCAAGGCCAACACGCTGTGGGCTGGCGTGCGCCCCAATCCGGCGCTCAATCGCCTGCAGGAAAAGGTCGACAATGCCATGCTGCGGGTCGGCCTGCCGCCGGACCGGCGCAAGTTCACGCCGCATGTGACGCTGGCGCGACTGAACAACGCGCCCTTCGACCGGCTTGGGGCCTATCTCAGCCACCACGCGCTCTACAGCGCGCCGCCTTTCCTGTGCGACCGCTTCACGCTCTATTCCAGCTTCCTGTCCTCCTCGGGCGCGATCTATACGCCCGAACATGTCTATCGCCTCGACGGCAGCGTGGTCGGCGACGAGGGCGACTGGATGGCCGACGAGGCCGAGGAGTGGGAACGAAGCGAGGCGGCCGCCTACGGCTACTGACCGCGACGATGGTTCCTGAGCGTCCTTTCCGTTCCGTCGTGATCCTGACCGGCGCCGGCATCTCGGCGGAATCCGGCCTTGGCACCTTCCGCGACAAGGACGGGCTGTGGACAAAGTACGACCTCAGCGAGGTGGCCACGCCGGAAGGTTTCGCGCGCAACCCGGTGCTGGTGCATGATTTCTACAATGCCCGCCGCCGCAACCTGCTGGAGGCACAGCCCAATGCCGCCCATGCGGCACTGGCCGAACTGGAACGGTTGTGGGACGGCGATTTCCTGCTGGTGACGCAGAATGTCGACAACCTGCATGAACGCGCCGGTTCCCGCCGCCTGCGGCATATGCATGGCGAGCTGCTGAAAATCCGCTGCGAGGATTGCGGTTATGTGACCGAATGGGAACACGACCTCGACCTGGCGACGGCTTGCCCCGCCTGCGGCCGTTCGGGCGCGTTAAGGCCGCATGTCGTATGGTTCGGCGAGATGCCGCTGCATATGGAGGAAATCCACGGCGCGTTGCAGGCCTGCGATCTGTTCGTGTCGATCGGCACCTCGGGCCAGGTCTATCCCGCAGCCGGTTTTGTCGCGGACGTCCGCCGCGCCGGCCGGGCGCATACGGTCGAACTCAATCTCGATCCCTCCGACGGCCATTCGCTGTTCGCCGAACGCGTATACGGCCCGGCCACCGAAATCGTGCCCGGCTTCGTGCAGCGGCTCTTCGCCAGCACCTGACCGCTTGCCGCACCTTGATGCCATTTCGCGACTGCAATACCGCAGGATGGTGTCGTCGAGTCGACGTGATTCGCAGTAGAACTGGTTCACGCTGCCGTTACAATTCCGAGTCGCCGCCGGGTTCGCTTAATCTCCGGCGGCGGTTTTCCCACAATTCTGTTGCGGGAATCGGGCGGCCTGCCTAGCTTGGGCACCACGATTCCATGACAGCCGCTTCCAACCCTCTCGCCCGCTTTCCGCTTCGCTGGTACGACGCCACCTTCGCCGATCCGGCGCTGGAGCAGGAATTCCAGGCAGACGAGGCGCGCAGCACTTTGCGCTACACGCGCGGCGCGATCCTGCTGGCGATTGTGCTGTTCCAGCTCTTTTCGCTGCCGGATTACCTGTTCCTGCCAACGCAGGTCTTCCTGAACCTGCTGGCCCTGCGGCTGGGGGTCAACGCCTTGCAGGGCCTTTTGATCCTGGCGACCTTTCATCCGCGATGGCAGGGCCGCCGCCTGCTGATCATGCAGGCGGCGGCCCTGCTGGTCGGGCTGGGTTCGCTTACCGCGCTGGCCATCATGCCGGTGCCGCAACGCGAGATCATGGTCGAGGCCATGGTGCTGATCGTCGTGGGCATTTATGTAGTGCTGCGGTTGACGGTCCTGCGCGCGACCTTTGTGATCGTGCTGCTGCTCGCTGTTTTCGATGCAATCTTCCTGCTGCAGGGCATCGGCAGTTCCGCGCAGTTCGTGGTGGCGCAGGTCATCATGGTCTGTGCCGTCGCCATCGGCCTGTTCAGCAGCTATGCCATCGAACGCCAGCGCCGTGTCGCCTATATCGGCCGGCGCGAGGCCGAACATCAGGCCCGTGCGCTGGAGCAGACCGCCAAACGCGCCGCCGAGGCGCAGTTACGGGCCGAACAGGCGGCCCGGGTGAAAACCGACTTCGTCGCCCATATCAGCCATGAACTGCGCACACCGCTGAATGCCGTGATCGGTTTCGGCGAACTGCTCGAACGCCAGATCTTCGGCCCGCTCGGCAATCCGAAATACATCGAATACGCCCATGATATCCGCGAAAGCGGCCAGCATCTGCTCGCCCTGATCAACGACGTGCTCGACCTGTCGAAGATCGAGGCCGGCCGCATGGAGCTGAGTTGGGAAACCCTGGTGCCGCAGGAAGTGGTGCGGGCCAGCCTGGTGCTGGTCTCGGCCCAGGCCAATGCACGCGGCACCCCGATCCGCATCGAGGTGAGCGACGACCTGCCGCTGATGCATGGCGATGCGCGCGCGATCAAGCAGATCCTGGTCAACCTGCTGTCGAATGCCCTGAAGTTCACGCCGTCGGGGGGCGATGTGCGCATCGTCGCCGAAGTCGAGGATGATGGCGTGCTGTTCACGGTCAGCGACGATGGCCCCGGCATGACGCCGGCCGAGATCGAGATCGCACTCACGCCGTTCGGCCAGGTCAGCGGCATGGTGGCCGACAGCGAACGCGGTACCGGCCTGGGCCTGGCGCTGGCCAACCGGCTGGCCGAACTGCACGGCCATCCGCTGGAAATCCGCAGCGCGCCGGGGCGTGGCACGCGCGTGTCGTTCCGCGTTCCGCGCAGCGAAAGCGCCCAGGCCAGATTGCCAATTTAAAGCTGATCGGGCGCCGCCTCGATGCGGTCCATGTCGTCGTCCGACAGGCCCAGATGGTGCCCGATCTCGTGGATCAGCACGTGACGCACCACCCGGCGCAGGCTCTCGCCGCTTTCGCACCAGTAATCCAGCAGCGGCCGGCGATAGAGGTAGATCATCGCCGGCAGCGTGCCGGTCTCGCCGCGCTGCTCGGCCAGGAAACTGCCGCCGCGATACAGGCCCAGCAGGTCGAACGGGCTTTCGCAGCCCATCTCGGCCAGCGTCTCGTCATCGGCGAATTCCGCCACCTGCACCGGCACGCCGTCGATATAGGGTCCCAGCGCCGGCTGCAGCCGGCGCAACTCGGCTTCGCCCAGGGCGGCGATCTCGTCCAGGCTGGGCGGCAGGCTGTCGGAGGGCGTCGTTGTGCTGCGGCTTGTCATGTGGGGCTTGTCATGTGGGGCTGGTCATGCGGCGGATCGTCCCAAGCAGGTTTCGCGGGTTGAAGCGGCGGGTATCGCGCGCTAGCTTCCCCGCCAAGTTATGGCCGCAACATGATGCGGCGCGAGGAGGATGGCATGGCAATTGCGAAACTGGAAGGTGCCGCGCGCATGGCCGCATTGCAGGCCCTGCCGGGCTGGCAGGCCACGGCCGGCCGCGATGCCATCGCCAAGACCTTCGTCTTCGCCGATTTCAATACCGCCTTCGGCTTCATGAGCCGCGTGGCCCTGCAGGCTGAAAAGGCCGATCACCATCCCGAATGGTTCAATGTCTATAACCGCGTCGAGATCGTGCTGACCACCCACGATGCCGGCGGGTTGAGCGAACGCGATGTCGCGCTGGCCGGCTTCATCGAAGCTGCCGCCGCGTCGCTCGGCGGCAAGGCGAAAACGGAGTAACGCATCATGAGCGCAGCGAAACGTGGCCTGCAACGCGGCCTGCTGATCGTCGCCGTGCTGGCGGCCCTGGGCATCGCCGGTCTGGCGGCGGTGCAGTGGCTGATGCCCCATGGCGGCGAGCAGCCCGGCACCGGCCAGGTTTCCATCGGCGGACCGTTCACGCTGACCGACCAGGATGGCCGCACGGTCAGCGACCGGGATTTCGCCGGAAAGATGATGCTGGTCTATTTCGGCTTCACCCATTGCCCGGATATCTGCCCCACCGGCCTGCAGACCATCGCGATTGCCATGGACGGCCTGGGCGCGGACGCGGCCAAGGTGCAGCCGATCCTGATCAGCGTGGACCCGGAACGCGACACGCCGCCGGTGATGAAGGAATACGTGCAGGCCTTTCACGAGCGCATGATCGGCCTGACCGGCACGCCGGAGCAGATCGCCAAGGTGGCCCGCGAATACAGGGTCTATTACCAGAAGGTGCCGCTGAAGGATTCCAGCCTGGGCTATTCGGTGGACCATTCCGGCTTCATCTACCTGATGGACGGCGAGGGGCGGTATCTGACGCATTTCCGTCATGACGTGTCGCCCGAGGACATGGCCAAACGCATCCGCGCCAGATTCTGATATCTTTATCAGTATCTTACGGGAATGCACGCATATGTTGCAGTGCAAAATAAATCGTGCGGACACTGAGGAAACCCACTAGACTGCCCTATATTCACTGGGCTGGAGCGATTCGCTAACGCCTTTGCTCCAGACTTCCAGAGCCCGGCAGCCTGCCGGGGCGTTATATGGCGGAAGGGTGGGACCTGATGCTCTACCAGCTTTATGAATGGCAGCATGCCGCGCTCCAGCCGGTGCGCGCGATGGCCGAGGCGCAGACGCAGGCGCTGAAGCTGCCCTATCTGCCGCTGAACTACAGCCCCGCCGCCCGTACGCTGGCCGCCGGCCTGGAGGTCTTTACCAACATCACCCGGCGCTATCCCAAGCCGGCCTTCGGCCTCGCCACCACGAAGGTCGACGGCGTCGAACGCAAGGTCACCGAACGCACCGTCGTCTCGATGCCCTTCTGCAACATCCTGCATTTCGAGCGCGAGGGCTGCGCCGAGCGCAAGGACCCCAAGCTGCTGATCGTGGCGCCGCTGTCGGGCCATTACGCCACGCTGCTGCGCGGCACCGTCGAGGCGATGCTGCCCAACCACGAAGTCTACATCACCGACTGGATCGATGCCCGCGACGTGCCGCTGCGCGAGGGCGCCTTCGAGCTGGATGACTATATCGACTACGTGCGCGAATTCTTCATGGTGCTGGGGCCGAACTGCCACGTGATGGGTGTGTGCCAGCCCTCCGTGCCGGTGCTGGCCGCCGTGGCGCTGATGTCGGAGGCGAAAGACCCCAACACGCCGCGTTCCATGACGCTGATGGGCGGGCCGATCGATACCCGCATCAGCCCCACCGTGCCCAACAACCTGGCCAAGGAACGCTCCATCGAGTGGTTCGAGCACAGCGTGATCAACCGCGTGCCGCTGCCCCATGCCGGGTTCATGCGGCCGGTCTATCCCGGCTTCATCCAGCTCACCGGTTTCATGACCATGAACCTGGACCGCCATGTCGGCGCCCATGTCCGCCTGTTCCACCATCTGGTGAAGGGCGATGGCGACAGCGCCCGCGCGCACAAGGATTTCTACGACGAATACCTGGCCGTCATGGACCTGCCGGCGGAATACTACCTGCAGACCGTGCGCCGCGTGTTCCAGGAGCACGAACTGCCGCGCGGCATCATGCAATGCCGTGGCGACAAGGTGGACACCGCCGCGATCACCAAGACCGCCTTGCTCACCGTGGAAGGCGAGAAGGACGATATCTCTGGTATCGGCCAGACAGCCGCCGCCCACGATATCTGCCCCAACATCCCCAATCGCATGCGCCAGCATCACCTGCAGGCCGGCGTGGGGCATTACGGCGTGTTCAACGGCCGGCGCTGGCGCGAGGAGATCGCGCCCAAGGTCACGGCCTTCATCCGCCAGCACCATAAGGCCTAAATCGGCGTTTCCGGCGGCTGGCGCTTTCGCTGCCGCCGCCGTATTTTCCCGCCATGCCCCGCAAGCTTCCCTTCTGGCGCCGCAAGCGCCTGGACCAGATGACTCCGTCCGAATGGGAGTCGCTGTGCGACGGCTGCGGCAAATGCTGCCTCTATCGTCTGGAAGACGAGGATACCGGCGCGCTGGAACAGACCAACGTGGCCTGCAAGCTGCTCAACTGCGCCACCGGCCAGTGCAGCAACTATCCCAAACGCAAGAAGCTGGTGCCCGACTGCATCCAGCTCACGCCCGGCAAGGTGCAGAAGATGAACTGGCTGCCGGCCACCTGCGCCTATCGCCTGGTCGCCGCCGGCAAGGATCTCTACTGGTGGCATCACCTGAAAAGCGGCAGCCGCGACACCGTGCACCAGGCCGGCATCTCGGTGGCGGGGCGCTGCATCTCCGAGAAAGAGGCCGGCGAGTTGGACGAGCATGTTGTCTACTGGCTCGACGATCCGGGTCCGCCGAAACCAAAAAGACGGACATAATCCTGCCGCATTGGCGGGGCAGGATCGAACCATGACCCGCGTCGCATTCTGCATATTGCTGCTATCCATTGCCCTGCCGGCTGCCGCGCAGCAGCCCAGCGAATGGGACCGCACCAACGCGGAAATCCGCCGCATGGAGCAGGAGCGCGAAATGCGCCAGCTCGATTTCCAGCGCCGGCAGGACGAGGAAAGCCGCCGCCAGGATGCCGAGCGTCGCCGCGCCAACGAGGAAGAGCGCCAGCGCGCCCGCGACATGGAGCAGCGCCGGCAGGACGACCAGCGCCGCCGCTGAGCCACCCGCCATCAGATCGGCCAATTGACGCGGCGTCACGACTGGCGCGCGTCTTTGCGCCCCGGTAATCTGCCGCTCCCTCATTCGGGGATGGTCTGCGGGGATGGCCCGCCGGGCCGGGGAGATTGCCGTATGCTCGATGCCGATCTGATTGCCAGGTTCAAGGCGGTGAAGCTGCTGTCGCTCGATCTCGACGGCACGCTCACCGATGGTGGCCTGTATTACGCCGAGGACGGCTCGGAGCTGCGCAAGTATTTCGTGCAGGACGGTTTCGGCATGCTGCTGGTGCGCGAGGCTGGCATCGAACTCTGCCTGATCACCATGAGCGACACGCCCTCGATCCAGAAGCGCATCGACCGGCTGAAGATCCGCCACGGCCATATGGGGGTGCGGCACAAGCTGCCCCGGCTGCAGCAGATCTGCGCCGAACTCGGCATCGGCCTGGATGCCGTCTGCCATGTCGCCGACGATCTGAACGACCTGGACGTGATGCAGGCCGTCGGTCTGCCCATCGCCGTGGCCAATGCCCGGCCGCAGGTGAAGGACGTCGCGGCCTATGTCACCGAGGCCGCCGGCGGGCATGGCGCGGTGCGCGAGGTCTGCGACCTGCTGCTCGAATACCGGACCTGATCAAGCAAAACGGAGGAATTGTCATGGCCATCGATTTCAAAGGCCGCGTTGCCATTGTCACCGGCGCGGGTGCCGGCCTGGGCCGCAGCCACGCGCTGCTGCTGGCCGAGCGCGGCGCGAAGGTCGTCGTCAACGACCTGGGCGGCGCGGTGGACGGCACCGGCGGCTCGTCGAAGGCGGCCGACACGGTGGTGGCCGAGATCAAGGCCAAAGGCGGCGAAGCGGTGGCCAATTACGACAGCGTCTCCGATCCGGCGGCTGCCGCCAATATCGTGAAGACGGCTACCGATGCCTGGGGCCGCGTCGATATCCTGGTCAACAATGCCGGCATCCTGCGCGACAAGACCTTCGCCAAGATGGAGATCGCCGATTTCGACACCGTGGTCGACGTGCATTTCCTCGGCTCGGCCTATGTCACCAAGGCGGCCTGGCCGGTGATGCAGCAGCAGCAATATGGCCGCATCGTCATGACGTCGTCGAATTCCGGCCTCTACGGCAATTTCGGCCAGTCCAACTATGCCGGTGCCAAGATGGCCGTCGTCGGCCTGATGAACTCGCTGAAGCAGGAAGGCGCCAAATACGGCATCCTGGTCAACACCATCGCACCGGTGGCCGCCACCCGCATGACCGAGGCTTTGCTGCCGCCGCAGTTGCTGCCGCATCTCAAGCCGGAATACGTGTCTCAGGCCGTGGCCTATCTGTGCTCCGAAGCCTGCACCGCCACCGGCGACATCATCTCGGCCGGCGCGGGCTTCTATGCCAAGATGCAGATCATGGAATCCCGGGGCATGTTCTTCGGTGTGGATGCCAAGGTGACGGTGGAGGATTTCGCCGCCAATTACGGCAAGATCACCGACATGTCGAAGCCGCAGCATTTCGGCTCGTCGATGGAAGAAGTCGGCCACATCGCCAAGCCCTTCGTGGCGAAGTAATCAGGGGGCAGGTAATCGCGCCGGCAGGAAGCGCAGGGCCGCATCCCGCAAGGTGTCGAGGATGCGGTTCTGCCCGCCCGCATAGCCCCGCGCGGCCGTTGCGATCTTGGCGGTTTTCGCCGGATCCTTCAGCAGGATGCTCAGGGCCGCCGTCAGTTCGGCGCCATCCCGCACCTGCATCGCACCGCCGGCTTCGAGCAGGCCGGCCACGGCCTCGCTGAAATTGAACATCGCCGGACCGAACAGCACTGCGCAGTCCAGCCGCGCCGGTTCCAGCGGATTCTGTCCGCCATGGGGGATCAGCGATCCGCCCATCATCACGACCGGGCACAGGCGATACCACAGCCCGAGTTCGCCTAAAGTGTCGGCGATGTAGATGTCGGTTGCTTCCGTCACCGCTTCGCTGCGCGAGCGCAGGGCGATGCTGCAATCGGCAGCATTCAGCGCGGCCGCGATTTCCGGCCCACGCTGGGGATGGCGCGGCGCAATGATGGTGAGCAGGCCGGGAAAACGCGACTTCAGCGCGCGATGCACATCCGCGATCTGCGTCTCCTCGCTCGGATGCGTGCTGGCCGCCAGCCAGCGCGGCCGATTGCCCAGCGTCATCTGCCACTGCATCACCGTTTCTGCATTTGCGGGCAGGGGCG
This sequence comes from Ferrovibrio sp., assembly GCF_046297595.1. Classification (GTDB taxonomy): domain Bacteria; phylum Pseudomonadota; class Alphaproteobacteria; order Ferrovibrionales; family Ferrovibrionaceae; genus Ferrovibrio. Next base: position 1,045,241 of record NZ_JBKBHT010000001.1, on the reverse strand, counting down.
GCGCGGCTTCCTTCAGGTTGCCGGCCTCGATCACATCCGCCGCACCCAGGCGGCGCAGGCGTTCGGCATCCTGCGCGGTCTGGGCATAGACGGTGCGGAAACTGCGCAGCAGCCAGCGCGCGGTCTGCGGCGCGAGGCTCCAGCGCCGGCAGGAACGTTCCGACATCCGCGCGTTGACCAGCAGCGCCGGAATGTCGCGCCGCTGGATCTCGGCCAGGATGCCGGGCCAGAAATCCGACTCGCTCCACAGCACCAGATCGGGCCGCCAGTGATCGAGGAAACGGTCGACGGCATGGGGAATGTCGACCGGCACGAATTGATGGATCACGCCGCGCAGCAGGCCCTGCATGACGCGCTGCTGCACCAGTGTCGCCGATGTTACCGTGCCGGTGGTGAGCAGCAGCGTGATCTCGGGCCGTGCCGCATGCAGATGCTGCAGCAATGGCAGCAAAGCCTGAGCCTCGCCCACGCTGGCGCCATGGCACCAGATCAGCGGCCCCTGCGGTCGCGCCATGGCAGCGAAGCCGAACCGCTCGGGCAGCCGTGCGGCGTCTTCCTTGCCGGCATCGGCACGGCGGCGCAGCCACAGATGCACGCCCGGCGCAAGCAGATGCCCGGTGCCGCGCCACAGGAGTCGCCGCCAATCCATGCTCATGTCGCGACATTGCCGCAACGCAAAGCCGGACGGAAGGGCTTGCCGGATGCCGCCGTGGCTGTCAGCCTGATTGCAGTCAGTAAAGGGGAGGAACCAGGATGAGCAGTGCCGAGACTGGAAGTGTCCGCGTCGAGAAGCAGGGTGCCGTCACCACCGTGATCCTGGATCGCCCGCAGGCCCGCAACGCCGTCGACCGGCCCACCGCCGATGCCCTGCGCCAGGCCTTCAAGGATTTCGATGACGACGACAATGCCCGGGTTGCCGTGCTGTGGGGTGCCAATGGCACCTTCTGTGCCGGCGCCGACCTGAAGGCGGTGGCCGATGGCGCCAACCGCAACGATGTCTCGCCGGAAGGCGAAGGCCCGATGGGGCCGACACGGCTGCTGCTCTCCAAGCCGGTGATCGCCGCCATCTCGGGCTATGCCGTGGCCGGCGGGCTGGAGCTGGCCCTGTGGTGCGACCTGCGCGTGGCCGAGGAGGATGCGGTGTTCGGCGTGTTCTGCCGGCGCTGGGGCGTGCCGCTGATCGATGGCGGCACCGTGCGCCTGCCGCGCCTGATCGGCCATAGCCGCGCGCTCGACATGATCCTCACCGGCCGGCCGGTGCCGGCCGACGAGGCGCTGCAGATGGGCCTGGCCAATCGTGTGGTGGCCAAGGGCCAGGCGCGTGAAGCGGCCGAAGCGCTGGCCGCCGAGATCGCGCGTTTCCCGCAGGCCTGCATGAAGGCCGACCGCGCCTCCAGCTATCGCCAGTGGGATCTATCGCTCGATGCCGCCCTGCACGATGAAGCGGAAAGCGGCCTGCCGATCATCGAGCAGGAAGCGATCGCCGGTGCGGCGCGCTTCAAGAGCGGGCTCGGCCGCGGCGGGGATTTTTCCTCGATCTGACCTCGTCGCCGCCCGGCAGCAGACCAAGCATCTTTTTCATCACCGTGGGCAGGGCCGCCTCGCGCGGCTGCTGCCATTGTCCGTCGATCTTTGCGGCCGCATGCGCATCGACGCGGCCATGCAGGGCCGCGATCTTCAGCGCGAAATGGGTGAAGACATGCTCGGCGTCACCCACTGCTTCCTGCCACTCGATGGCCAGCGGTGCATGGGCCAGCGCCTCGCCATCGCGCCACGGCGTATCGCGCCACGGTGCGCTGGGCACTTCCAGCATGCCGCCCAGCAGACCCTGCGGCGGGCGCCGGCGCAGCAGCACGGCGCCGTCGTCGCGCAGCAGCAGGAAGGCGATGGTATGCCGCACCGGTCGCGCGGTCTTCGCGGCCCGGCGCGGCAGGTCTGCTGCGATGCCGCGCTCATGGGCGGTGCAGAGCTTGCGCAGCGGGCAGAGCAGGCAGTCGGGGGTCTTCGGCGTGCAGATGGTGGCGCCCAGATCCATCATCCCTTGCGCAAAATCGCCGGGCCGTTTTTGCGGTGTCACGCGCTCGGCCAGTTTGCGCAGCTCGGGCTTGGCCTTCGGCAGCGGCGTCTCGACGGCGAAGACGCGGGCCAGCACACGTTCGATATTGCCATCCATCACGGCGGCTGGTTTATCAAAGGCAATGGCGGCGATGGCGGCGGCCGTATAGGCGCCGATGCCGGGCAGTTCCAGCAGACCTTCGACGCTGTCGGGGAAGACGCCGCCGAGTTTCTCGCTCACGGCTTTGGCGCATTTATGCAGGTTGCGGGCGCGGGCGTAATAACCCAGCCCCGCCCAGGCCTCCATCACATCCTCCACCGGCGCGGCGGCCAGATCGTGCACATTGGGCCAGCGGGCGAGGAATTTGCCGAAATAGGGGATCACCGCCGGCACGGTGGTCTGCTGCAGCATGATCTCGCTGAGCCAGACGCGATACGGTTCCATCGGCGCGGCACCCGGCGGGCTGCGCCAGGGCAGGCTGCGATGATGCCGGTCGTACCATTTCAGCAATGGTGCGGCTATATCGATACGGCGTGAGGCGGACATGGCGGCGACCTTAGGTAGGGCCGGACGTAACGGCAAGCATTTCTCCGCTTGCCATGGGGCAGGCGCGGCGGCATGGTGCGCCGCCCCAGTCATATCGGACCTCCCATCATGCGCCGATCCATTGCCCTCGCCTTCGCGGCGATGCTTGCCTGTTTTGCTTTCGATGGCCGTGCTGCCGATGCATCCGGCGAAATCCGCCTCGGCACTGTCACCGATCTCTCCGGCCCGGCCGCGCCCTATGGTCATGCGGTGGTCAATGCCCTGCGGCTGCGTTTCGATGCGGTGAATGCCGCCGGCGGCATCCGTGGCCGCAAAATCCGTCTGATCGTCGAGGACCATCAGTTCCAGGTGCCGCGCGCCGTGCAGGCCGCAACCAAACTGATCAAACGCGACCGCGTGCAGGCCTTCGTCGGCGCGCTCGGCACAGCGCAGGTGCAGGCCATGCTGCCGCAGCTGCGCGAGGCGGGTATCCCCAACCTGTTTCCCATGGCGGCCAGCCGCGATCTGGTGCAGGCCAGCGATGCGATCACCTGGATGTCCGGTTCGCTCTATTACGACCAGATCCGCGCCGGCGTGAAATGGATGATCGAACAGCGCGGCAAACGCGCCGTCTGCGCGCTGGCGCAGAACACCGACTATGGCGAGGAGGTGCAGCAGGCCCTGCGCGACCAGCTCAGCCTCCATGACCAGAGCCTGCTGGCCGTCGCCACCCATCGTCCGACCGATACGGATTTCACGGCCTCCATCGCGCGTCTGCGCGCTGCCAACTGCGACCTGGTCGTGCTGGCCACGCTTCTGCGCGATACGCTGCTGCCGATGGCGGCGGCGAAGGCGGCCGGCTGGGATGTCGATTTCCTCGGGCCGTCCACGACCCATGATTATCTGCTGGCTGCCGCGCCGGGCAATGCCACGCAGGGACTCTACAGTGTGTCGTCGATCGCGCTGCCCGACCGGGCGAGCGCCGCGCCGGATGTGCTGGCCTGGATCGAGGCCTATACGGTGCGGTTCGGCTCGGCGCCCAATGCCGGCGCGATCTATGGCGCCACCATCGCCGACCTTGCCGTGCTGACGCTTGATCGTGCCGGCGAGACCCGCGATCCGGCGCGCTTTACGCAGGCCATCCGCGGCATCAGCGGCTGGCGCGACCTGTTCGGCGGCACGTTGCAGGATTTCTCCGATGGCCGCCGCCAGGGCACGAAACAGGCCTATGTGTGGCAGCTCCAGGGTCCGCGTTATCACAAGCTGACCGACGCGCTCGGCTATTAGTCGGGCGGGTGGCGGCGTAGACTGCCGCCATGGCGAACGAGTCGAAACCAGGTAAGCCTAAGCCTACAGACAAGAAGCCGGCGCATGATCCCGCCAAACGCACCAACGCGCCCAAGGCGCTGGGCGTGGCGCTCGGCCGCCTGACCCGGCCGGTCTTCAAGCAGCGCGGCGTGGCGCTGGTCGAGATCGTCAATCGCTGGGCCGAGATCGCCGGGCCGCTGCTCTATGCCGAGACCCAGCCGGAAAAGCTGGTCTATGCCGCCGGCGCCGGCCATGCCGCCACGCTGGACATCACGGTCAGCCCCGCCTTCGCCCTGGAACTGCAGCACTTAAGCCCGCTGATCGTCGAGAAGATCAACGGCTATTTCGGCTACCGGGCCGTCGAACGGCTGCGACTCCGGCAGATGCCGGTTGCCCGTCCGGGTGCGGGTTCCGAGTCGCCGGCAGCCGCACGCCGCCCGGCCCGTGCGCTGAACCCCGGCGAGCAGGCCCGGCTGGCCGCTTTGCTGGACGGAGTCGAAGACAAGGCGCTTCGACAAGCCCTTGAAAAGCTTGGACGATCACTTTTCGGTGCGAGTCGCTGAGCCGCCTTGAGTGCGCCAGATTCTTGTGGATAACGGCAGAGTCCGGTTGCAGGCCGGACGGGCAACCATACAATGCCCCCTAGATGTAGGGGGTCGGAGCATCTCTATGAAATATATACAGCGTTTTATCCTGACCCTGGTCGTGATCCTCATGGCCGGCCTGGGGGCCGAAGCCCGTGCCCAGGCGGCACCGGCGGGGGGCGATCCGCGCCTGCAGGACATGGTGATCGGCAAGGCCGACGCGAAGGTCACCATCATCGAGTATGCCTCGCTGACCTGTCCGCATTGCGCCACCTTCCATGCCGAGGTGCTGCCGGCCCTGAAGGCCGAATATCTCGACACCGGCAAGGCGAAGCTGATCTACCGCGACTTCCCGCTCGACAACCTCGCCTTCGCCGGCGCCATCCTGGCGCGTTGCGGCGGGCCGGAGAAATACTTCACCTTTCTCAACGTGCTGTTCGCGCAGCAGCGCCAGTGGGCCACGGCCAGCGACCCGAAGGCGGCGTTGACCCAGATCGGGCGCCTGGGCGGCGTGTCGGCCGAGCAGTTCGACAGGTGCCTCGCCGACAAGGCGCTGGGCGACTACATCCTGAACTCGCGCCTGGAAGGCAATCAGAAATTCAACGTCAATTCGACGCCGACGCTGATCATCAACGGCAAGACCGAGGCCGGCGTGCCGTCGCTCGACGATCTGCGCAAGAAGCTTGACGCGCTGGCGAAGTAATCGCTTAAGCGCTTTACGAAAGGGAGTCCCCGTGCAGTTCACCAAGTTGCGCCTGTCCGGTTTCAAGTCGTTCGTCGAGCCGACGGATTTCATCATCCATCCGGGGCTCACCGGCATCGTCGGCCCGAATGGCTGCGGCAAGTCGAACCTGGTGGAAGCCCTGCGCTGGGTGATGGGCGAAAACTCGGCCAAGCGCATGCGTGGCTCGGGCATGGACGACATGATCTTTGCGGGCACGGCCACGCGGCCGGCCCGCAATATCTGCGAGGTGACGCTCACCCTCGATAACGCCACGCGCACCGCGCCGTCGGCTTTCAACGAACAGGAAGTGCTGGAGATCACCCGCCGCATCGAGCGCGAGAAGGGTTCCGACTACAGCATCAACGGCAACGACGTGCGCATGCGCGACGTGCAGCTGCTGTTCGCCGACCTCGCCTCGGGCGCCAATTCCCCGGCCATGGTCAGCCAGGGCCGCGTCGGCGCCATCATCAACGCCAAGCCGACTGACCGCCGCATGCTGCTGGAAGAGGCGGCCGGCATTTCCGGCCTGCATTCGCGCCGCCACGAGGCCGAGTTGCGCCTGAAGGCGGCGGAACAGAATCTGGAACGTGTGGTCGACGTGATCGGCCAGCTCGACAACCAGCTGCAGAGCCTGAAACGCCAGGCCCGCCAGGCCAGCCGCTATCGCAACATCGCCGGCCAGATCCGCAAGACCGAAGCGATCCTGTTCCACCTCAAGCACCAGGCGCTGAAGCATGCCCTGGCCGATGCCGAGTTGGCCATGCAGGCGGCCGAGCGCGAGGTGGCCGACCGCACCCTGCAGGTGTCGGAAGCGCACGAGGCCGAGCGCATCGCCGCCGAGGCCCTGCCGCCCTTGCGCCAGCACGAGGCCGAGGCCGGCGCCAAGCTGCATCGCCTGACGGTTGCGCGCGAAGGCTTGGATGCCGAGGCCGCTCGGGCCCAGGACGCCGCCGAGCAGGTGCGCGCCCGCCTGGCGCAGATCGCATCCGATGCCGAGCGCGAAGGCGCGCTGTCGCAGGATGCCGAGGAAACCATCGCGCGGCTGACCGGCGAAACCGAAGAGCTGGAAGCCCAGCGCGCCGGCGAGGGCGAGGCCCAGGCCGGTGCCGAAAGCGCCGTGGCCGAGGCCCAGGGCCGCGTCGACGAGCGCCAGGGCGAGCTTGACCGGCTCACCGACCGCGCCGCGGAAGAGCAGGCTCAGCGCGCCCGCCTGCGCCAGGCCATCGAGGATGCCGGCCGCCGGCTGGCCCGCCTGCGCAGCCGCATCGATGAGATCGCTGCCGAGGAAGCGCGGCTGAACGAACAGACCGAAGCGCTGGCCGAGGCCGAAAGCGCCAATGCCGAGGTGGAGGCCAAGCAGGCCGCGGTGGAAGCCGCCCGCGCCGCGCTGGAAGCCGTCGAGACCGAACATGCCGGCAAGCTGGATGCCGCGCGCCAGGCCTATGAGGCCGTGGAAGCCGAACAGGCCCGCCTGATCGAGGCCGCCCGCGCCGCCCTGGAAGCCGTCGAGGCCGAACACGCCCAGAAGATCGAAGCCGCCCGCGCCGCCCTGGCCCAGGCCGGCAGCGAGCATGAGCAGAAGATCGAAGCCGCCCGCGCCGCGCTGAACGCCGTGGAAGGCGAACACGCGCTTAAAATCGAGGCCGCCCGCGCCGGGCTGAATGCCGTCGAGGCCGAACAGGCGCTCAAGATCGAGGCTGCCCGTGCGGGGCTCAACGCGGTCGAGGCCGAGCATGCCGAGAAGATCGCCGCCGCCCGGCGTGGCGTCGAACAGGCCGAGGCCGAACGTCAGGCCGTGGCGCAGGCCGAGCAGGCCGCGCGCGATGCCTGGCAGGGCGTGCAGGGCGAGCTCACCCGCCTGAAGGCCGAAGAGGCCGGCCTGACCAAGCTGCTCAAGCTGGACGAAAGCAATCTCTTCCCGCCGCTGATCGACCAGGTGACGGTCGAACCCGGTTTCGAAAAGGCTCTGGGCGCTGCGCTGGCCGACGAACTGAATGCCGCCACCGATCCCAATGCGCCGATGCACTGGGACGCGCTGCCGCCCATGAGCGACGCGCCGGCCCTGCCCTTCGGTGCCGAGCCGCTGTCGAAATACGTCACCGGCGCTGCCGCGCTGCAGCGCCGCCTCAGCCAGATCGGCGTGGTGGCCGACGATGCCGATGGCGCCCGCCTGCGTGCCGACCTGAAGCTGGGCCAGCGCCTGGTGACCAAGTCGGGCGCGCTGTGGCGCTGGGACGGCTTCACGGTGAAGGCCGGCGCGCCGACTTCGGCTTCGGTGAAGCTGGAACAGCGCAACCGCCTGGCCGACCTGCGCGAGGAACTGCGTGGCCTGGAAGGCAAGCTTGGCGATGCCCAGCGCGCCTATGAAGCCGCGCGTCAGGCCACCGAGGCCGCCGCCGCCGCCGAACGCGCCGCCCGCCAGGCCGTGCAGGTGGCGGAAGAAGCCCGCAATGCCGTGCGCCAGCAGGCCGCCGGCGTGGTGCAATCGGCCGAGCAGGCGCGCAACGAGGCCCGTCAGCAGGCTGCCGCCGTGGTGCAGTCGGCCGAGCAGGCCCGCAACGAGGCCCGCGAGCAGGCGGCCTCCGTGGTGCAGGTGGCCGAACGCGCTGCCGCCGAAGCGCGCGACCGCGCCGCCCAGGCCGTGGCTGCGGCCGAACGCGAGCGCCAGGGTGCGCGCGACCATGCCAACCAGGGCATCGCCGCCGCCGAACGCGACCGCCAGTCCGCGCGCGAGCAGGCCGCCCAGGCGATCACCATGGCCGAGCGCGAGCGCCAGGGTGCGCGCGACCGCGCCAACCAGGATATCGCCCGCGCCGACCGCGACCTCGACGCCGCCCGCGAATTGCAGGCCGAAGTCGTGCGCAAGGAGGCCGAGCGCCAGTCGCGCCTGGCCGCGCTGGGCGAACAGAAGCAGCAGACCGAAGCCGAGATCGCCGAGACTGAAGCCGCCCGCACCAACGAGGAAACCGCGCTGGCCGCCATGCCGCCGGAAGACGAGGTGCGCCAGCTGATCGCCATGGTGCGCGACGAGGTGAACGCCCTGCGCCAGGCGCTGGCCGAACGCCGCGCCGCGCTGGAACAGCTGCGCCGCGATTCAGAAGCCCGCGCCCGCCGGCTGGAAGCCATCGTCATCGAGCGCCGCGCCGCCCAGGCACGCAACGAAAGCGCCGCGCACCAGCTCGAACAGCTCGGCGCCCGCCAGGCCGAGGCCACGGCGGAACTGGAAAAGCTGGAACAGATCCCGCGCGAGCTGGAAAGCCGCCGCAACGCCCTGCTGGAACAGATTTCGCTGGCCGAGACCGAGCGCAACCATGCCGCCGACCATCTGGCCAATGCCGAGGCCGCGCAGCAGCTCGCCGCGAAAACCGCGCGCGAGATCGAGCAACTGCTCGGCGCCGGCCGCGAGGCCCGCGTGAAGGCGGAAGCCGATCTGGAACACCAGCGCGTCAGCCTGGATGAACTGGCGATCCGCGTGCGCGAGGTGCTCGACTGCACGCTGGACCAGGTGCTGAAGGCCGGCGAGGTGGAAGACGACGAGGAATTCCCCGAGCTGCCGCAGGTGGAAAACCGCCTCGAGCGCCTGCGCAAGGAACGCGACAACATGGGCCCGGTGAACCTGCGCGCCGAGCTGGAAGCCAACGAGGTGGAAGAGAAGCTCACCGCGCTCTCCACCGAGCAGACCGATCTGGTCGCCGCCATCGACAAGCTGCGCCAGGGCATCACGTCCTTGAACAAGGAAGGCCGCGAGCGCCTGCTCGAAGCCTTCGAGAAGGTGAACGGCCATTTCCAGAAGCTGTTCGTCGAGGTGTTCGGCGGCGGCAAGGCGCATCTTCAGTTGGTCGAGAGTGATGACCCCCTGCAGGCTGGCCTGGAAATCTATGCCTCGCCGCCGGGCAAGCGCCTGCAGATCATGTCGCTGCTCTCGGGCGGCGAGCAGGCGCTCACGGCTTTGTCGCTGCTCTTCGCGGTGTTCCTTACTAACCCGGCGCCGATCTGCGTGCTGGACGAAGTGGACGCCCCGCTGGACGACGCCAACGTCGAGCGCCTGTGCAACCTGATGGAAGCGATGGCACGCCAGACCGAGAATATCGGCGAGGGCACGCGCTTCGTGGTGGTGACCCACCATCCGATCACCATGGCGCGCATGGACCGCCTGTTCGGCGTCACCATGGCCGAACGCGGCGTCTCAACGCTGGTGTCGGTCGACCTCGCCGGCGCCGAAGCGATGCGCGCCACGGCGTAAGCACACATATCGTCATCCCCGCGAAAGCGGGGATCCCATTTTTCAATTTTAAATGGGACGCCGGCTCTGCGCTGCCGCTTCGGCCGGGGTGACGCATCGCAAACGTTGAGGCAACCCACAAATCGTTATGGCCGGGCATGTCCCGGCCATCCACGGTTTACGGCCAATGGGCGTACTGCAGAGCCCATCCGTCGATCAGTTCACGGCGGAAGATCTGAACCTCTGTTGGATGCAAGGGTAGATTGTCGAGAGAATTTACGACGATATCGTGCTTACTCGTCGGATCGTTGAACGTATACCTCTTGTAGTCAGCTTCCACCATCCACCCTTTTGCCCAGAATTCGATGGTGACCTGGCAGTCGATGTCGAATTCGTTTCGGATGCTTTGAACGCCCTTAGCATCGATACGTTCCAGAAGTCGGTAATATTCGTCTCGGGTCTGGTCGGTAACAACCGGGCGCGACCATGCGGGATTCATCATGACGGTCTGGCTTTCCGGCAAGGCGCAGATTTTCTCGCGTAATGCCTCGAACACGGCCCTGTTGTCATGAAAATTCTCGATCATCGCCTGGTCACTGGGCGTGGTGTCGATTTGTATCCAGATGACAAGGGCAATGATCCCGAGAACAGCTAAGGCGAAGCTAGCGGCAACGATAGTCAGAAATGCATTGAACACCCAGAACAGGGTATTCAATGCATGGTCGAATAATTTCGATGTTATAGAATTCACAAACTGCCCACCGGCATGAAGCCGAAGCAGCCGTCCAGCATGGCGCCGCGGAAATCGGCCTTGTCGATGGTGGCGCGGCTTAAATTCGCGCCGCGCAGATCCGTGCAGATCAGCTTCGCGCCGCTCAGGTCGGCGCAGGCCAGGTTGGTCTCGGCCAGGTCGGCGCCGCTCAAATCCGCATGGGCGAGATTGGCGCCCGAGAGGTTGAGGCCGCGCAGCCGGGCGCGTTTGCCGCGCGCGCCGTCGCTGGCGATCCAGGCGGCGTGATCGGCCACCAGGCCGTCCAGCAGTTCGGCGGTGACCGGTCGCGCCACCGCGCCGCCGGCCGCCTCGATGGCATCGGCCATGCCGGCGCCCAGGTCGCTGAGCGCAAAATTGGCGCCGCGCAGGTCGGCGCCGCGGAAGCTCACATTCTCCAGCCGGGCGAAGGCGAAGCTGGTGTCCTGCAGGTTGGCCTTCTCGAAACTGGCATCGGTGAGCATGGCGCCGTTGAAGCTGGCACCGGTGATGCGGGCCTGGTGCAGGCGGGTGATCTGGCCCAGATCGGTATGGCCGTCGTGATAGGGGCCGAGTTTCGCGTTGTCGAATTTGGTACCGCTCAGCACCGCGCGGCTCAAATCCGCGCCGCGCAGGTCGGCCTTGGCGAAATCGGCCTCGGTGAGGTCGGCGGCCGTGAGGTCGCAGCCATGCAGCTCGGCTTCGAGGAAGCTGCTCTCGCGCAGGTCGGAGCATGAGAGGCGGCAGAAGGCCAGATGGGCCTGGCGCAGGTTGCGCTTGGCCAGTTTGACGGCATCGAAATCGACCCGCTCAAGCTGCAGCCGGCGGCCGATCCGCACCGACCCGCTCAGCGACTGCACATAGCGCCCATGGGATTCCAGCCGCTCGCCGAGATCGGCGGGGCAGGGGCTGTAGGGCGGCGGCGCGATGTTCATGCGGGTCCGGGGTTGCGGCCCGAGTATGGCGCAGATGCCCGCCCCAAGAGAATAGGGCAGATGCCAAATTTCTCAGAAAGGACAGGCCGTCGCAGCGTCGGTCTGCCGCAGGCCGGCGCGGCGCTTGGGCTTAGAGCAGGCCCGCGATCACCCGGTCGGGCGGGGCATGGCCGTCGGCGAAGGTCTTGATGTTGATGATGACCTTCTCGCCCATGTCGATGCGGCCTTCCAGCGTGGCCGAACCCATATGCGGGATCAGCACCACGTTGTTCAGTTCCAGCAGCTTGGGGTTCACCGCCGGTTCGTGCTCGAACACGTCCAGGCCGGCGCCGGCGATCTCGCCCTTGCGCAGCTTGCGCACCAGGGCGTTCTCGTCGATCACCTCGCCGCGCGCGGTGTTGACGACATAGGCATGCGGCGGCAGCAGGTCGAGCCGGCGCGCCGACAGCAGGTGGAAGGTGGCCGGCGTATGCGGGCAGTTCACCGAGATGATGTCCATGCGCGCGAGCATCTGGTCGAGGCTTTCCCAGTAGGTCGCCTCCAGCTCCTGCTCGACGCTCTCATGCACCCGCTTGCGGTTGTGGTAGTGGATGGAAAGGCCGAAGGCCTTGGCGCGGCGCGCCACGGCCTGGCCGATGCGGCCCATGCCGATGATGCCCAGCCGCTTGCCCCAGATGCGCTGGCCCAGCATCCAGGTGGGCGACCAGCCTTCGAACTTGCCCTCGCGCAGGGCCTGCGCACCTTCCACCAGGCGGCGCGGCACGGCCAGGATCAGGGCCATGGTCATGTCGGCAGTGTCTTCGGTCAGCACGCCGGGGGTGTTGGTGACGGTGATGCCGCGCTGGCGCGCCGCGGCCAGGTCGATATGGTCGACGCCGGTGCCGAAATTGGCGATCAGGCGGAAATTCGGGCCGGCATGGGCCAGGATGGCGCCGTCGATGCGGTCGGTGATGGTCGGCACCAGCACGTCGGCGGTTTTCACCGCCTCGATCAGCTCGGCCTGGCTGAGCGGCTTGTCGGCCAGATTCAGCCGGGTGTCGAACAGCTCCATCATCCGGGTTTCGATCGGGTCCGGCAGCTTCCGGGTCACGATCACCAGGGGGCGCTTTTTCGGCGTTGGCATGACAGGCGTTTCCAGCTCCGCGGGAGGGGAGGTTTCTCGCCCTCTCTAGCAGATCGACCCGACCGAGACAAACCTCGGCCGGGTCGAAATCGGCTGCCGCAAGGGTAGCCTTTGGTCCGGGGGTGGAAGGCTCCGTTCGTATGCGAACGGAGCCCGGATCAAGGGCTTAGCGGCGGGGTTTACCGCACATACAGCGGCATGTACTGGCGGATGTTGCGCTCCAGCTCGCGGTTCACGTCCATCATGGTCTCGCGCACCAGGCCGTGGATGATCAGGTCGCGGTCGTTCATGGTGGCCTTCTCGCTCATCGAGGTGGAGCGGCGCGCGCTGGCCGAGGCCTCGCCGACGCGGAAGCCGCGGGCATCGCGGATCTCGATGGCCATTTCCACCTCGGTATCGAAGCGGGCGACCTGGTCCTCGGTGAAGCTGCCGCGCAGGCCCGGGGTCTTCTTCAGGTCCACCTCGGTGACGCTGGCCTTCTTGATCACCACGGTCACGCGGTTCTGCTGGCTGTTGTCCAGCGCGACGCGGTCGCGGGTCCAGCGCGCGGCCACGGCGGCCGGTGGCTGCGGGATGCTCAGCTCGATATGCGGCGGCTGCGCCGAGGGCTGGTATTCCTGGATGGTTTCCACCGAGCTGGCGGCAAATGTCAGCTTCGGCTGATTCTCGAAGGTGATTTCCGGCAGCATCAGCTTTTGCGGCGGCGTGCCGCAGGCGGCAACGCTGAGGGCCAGGGCAGCAACAGCGATCAGGCGGGCGGAATATGTACGGACAGTATCGAGGCGCATGAAATCTCTCCCGGGTCTGGGGGCTAGCGAGCGCTTCAGATAGTCCGGCAAATGGGGCGAATTCAAGGCCCGGCAATGGCGGGATTCGGCCAAAACAGTAAATGGCCGTAACCCTGGATTGCAGTCAGGCCTTCACCGTGTCGGCGGGAAAGCCATAGGCCGCACTGCAGAACTGGCAGGTCACGGTGATCGTGCCATCGGCATCGGCCATGTCGGCCAGTTCTTCCGCGCTGAAGGTGGAGAGGATGCCGCGCACCTTGTCGGACGAGCAGGTGCAGGTATCGACGATGGCGGCCGGTTCGAACACCCGCACGCCGTCTTCATGGAACAGGCGGAACAGCAGGTCGTTCTGGGTCAGGCCCGGATCGCAGAGTTCGTCGGTCCGCGCGGTGGACAGCAGCGCGGTCGCCTTTTCCCAGGCAAGCTCGCGGTCTTCCGGCGACAGGCCGCCCTGCTGCTCCGGCAACTGCTGCAGCAGGATGCCGCCGCCGCGCCAGTAGCGGCGGCCGTCGGTGGCCCGGCGATGCGCCGCGCCCAGCACCACGCGGGCATTCAACTGTTCCGACTGGGCGAAATAGGCATGCGCCGCCTCGGCCAGGGTACTGCCCGACAGGTCGACGATGCCCTGGTAACGTTCCATCTCCTCGCCCTGCGGGTCGATGGTGAAGGCGAGATAGCCCTTGCCCAGCAGCAGCGGCACCAGGGCGCGCTCGGAACCCGGGCCGAGTTCCAGACCGTCCAGCCGCTCGGCGTCGAAACTGGCATAGCCGCGCAGATGGCCCGGCGTGCGGCAATCGGCCACCAGCGTCGAGACGGGGCCGTCGCCCTTGGCCTGCAGCGAGAAGATGCCGTCGAATTTCAGGGCGGTCGCCATGGTGGCGACCAGGATCATCGCCTCGGCCAGCAGTTGCGCCACCGGCTCGGGATAGGCGTGACGGGTCAGGATGCGGTCGAGCGCCGGACCCAGCCGCACCAGGCGGCCGCGCACATCGCACTGCTCGATCTGGAACGGCAGCGACAAATCGTCATGAAGCGGGGGCATACGCACGCAACCAATATAAAGCGCTTCAGGCGCCGAAACACCAGGCCAGGATCGCCTTCTGGGCATGCAGGCGGTTTTCCGCCTCGTCGAACACCACCGATTGCGGGCCGTCGATCACATCCGACGTCACTTCCTCGCCGCGATGGGCCGGCAGGCAATGCATGAAGATGGCATCCTTCGCCGCCTTCTGCATCAGCGCCGCGTTCACCTGATAGGGCGCCAGAATCCTGTGGCGCCGTTCGGCATCCTTCATGCCCATCGACACCCAGGTGTCGGTGATCAGGCAATCGGCATCGGCCGCGGCCTGGGCCGGGTCGCTGGTCACATTCACCTGGCCCTGGCGCTCGGCGGCCCATTTCAGGACACGGGCGCTGGGCTGCAATTCGGCCGGGCAGGCCAGGTCGAGGCGGAAGCCGAACAGCACGGCGGCATGGATCAGCGAGCTGGCCATGTTGTTGCCGTCGCCCACCCAGGCCAGCTTCCTGCCGCGGATCGGGCCGCGCTTTTCCTCAAACGTCATCACGTCGGCCATCACCTGGCAGGGATGGCTGTCGTCGGTCAGGCCGTTGATCACCGGCACGCTGGCATTGGCGGCCAGGTCGGCCAGGTTCTGCGCCTTGCCGGTGCGCATCATGATGGCATCCACATTGGCTGACAGGATCTTGGCCGTGTCGGCAATGCTTTCGCCGCGGTTGATCTGCAGCTCGTCGGCGCGCACCACGATGGTTTCGCCGCCCAGCTGGCGCATGGCGCTGTCGAAACTCAGCCGCGTGCGGGTCGAGGGCTTCTCGAAGATCATCGCCAGAATGCGGTCGGCGGCCGGGCGGTCGGGTTCGATCCAGCCTTTCGGCCGGCCCGCGCGGCCGGCCTTCATCCTGGCCGCGTGGCTCAAAATGCCGCGCAGGGTCTCGGCCGGAATCCGGTCGAGATCCAGAAAATGCCGCACGCCGTTCATGCGGCTTCCCGGGCTTTCGCCTGCAGCTTCTGGCACGCCGCCTCGATGCGCTGGATGCCTTCCGCCAGATCCTTTTCCGGGATGGTGAGCGGCGGCAGCAGGCGCACGGTGTTGTCGCTGGCGGTCACGCCCAGCACATGCTCGTCGCGCAAAGCGGCCTGGAAGTCGGAATTCACGCCCTTGGTCTTCACCGCAAGCAGGAAGCCCTGGCCGCGCACTTCCTCGATCACCTCGGGGTAGCGGTCGGCCAGCATGGCGAGCTGCTGGCGGAAATACGAGCTGCGCTTCTGCACGCCGTCGAAGAAGCCGGGTTCCAGCATCACGTCCAGCACGGCATTGCCCGCCGTCATGGCCATGATGTTGCCGCCGAATGTCGTGCCATGGGTGCCGGGCTTGATGCCCGAACAGGCCTCGTCGGTGGTCAGGATCGCGCCGACCGGGAAGCCGCCGCCCAGGCCCTTGGCCAGCGTCATGATATCCGGCGCGATGCCGGCCCATTCATAGGCGAACAGCTTGCCGGTGCGGCCCATGCCGGTCTGCACCTCGTCCAGGATCAGCAGCAGCTTGTGCTCGTCGCACAGCTGGCGGATCGCCCGCAGCGTTTCGGTCGGCACCGCGCGGATGCCGCCTTCGCCCTGGATCGGCTCGACCATGATCGCCGCCGTCTCCGGCGTGATCGCGGCCTTCAGCGCCTTCAGGTCGTTCAGCGGCACATGGTCGAAACCCTCGACCACCGGGCCGAAGCCTTCCAGGTATTTCTTGTTGTTGGTCGCCGCCAGCATGGCCAGCGTGCGGCCGTGGAAGGCGCCGTCGAAGGTGATGACGCGATATTTCTCCGGCTGGCCCTTCGCCGAGAAGTATTTGCGCGCGATCTTCACCGCGCCCTCGTTAGCCTCGGCGCCCGAGTTGCAGAAAAACGCCTTGTCGGCGAAGGAATGCTCGACCAGCCGCTGGGCCAGTTTCTCCTGCTCCGGGATCTGGAACAGGTTGGAGACATGCCACAGCTTGGCGGCCTGCTCCTGGATGGCCTTCACCAGATGCGGGTGGCTGTGGCCCAGCGCGGTGACGGCGATGCCGGAGCCGAAGTCGAGATAACGTCGACCGTCGGCGGTGTAGAGGTAAGGACCCTCGCCCCGCTCGAACGCGAGGTTGGCCCTCGCGTAGGTCGACATCAATGCTTCGCTCACGACACGCTCCTGTGGTTGCGGCCCCGCCAATATGACAAACACATACTGGTGACTGGGCCCTGAAACGATGACGCCAGCCCCGGCTTTTTGACGCAGCCGGGCTGGCGGGAAGGGCAGGACTCTAAGGGCCGGCAAAGGCTTAGTCAATTCAGCGAATGTAGCGGGACAATGCGGGTTTGCCGGCGCTTTTTCGTCCATTGCCCTGTCGCGGGGGAAGGCTGGCCGATCCACGCAAACGGGTGCTAGTGTCTGGAAAACATGGCGAATTGCGGGAGGTCGGGATGAGCAGCCTGAGTTTTGAGACCACGCGGCGGGTCTATTGCGAGCCGGGGGCCTCGGCGAAGCTGGGCAGCCTGGCGGGCGAACTGGGCATCACCCGGGCCATGCTGGTCACCGATCCGGGCGTGATGAAGCTGGGCCTGCCCCAGGCCGGGCTGGACAGCCTGAAGGCCGCCGGCATCGCGGTGTCGATCTACGACAAAACCGAAGCCGACCCGCCGGAAAAACTGGTGCACGAAGCCGTGGCGGCGGCGAAGGAATTCAGGGCCGACGGCGTGATCGGCTTCGGCGGCGGCTCGTCGATGGATATCGCCAAGCTGGTCGCCTTCCTGCCGCGCGCCAGCCAGCAATTGTCCGAGGTCTATGGCGTCGGCAATGCCAGGGGCAACCGCATGCCGCTGATCCAGGTGCCCACCACCGCCGGCACCGGCTCGGAAGTCACCGGCATCGCCATCATCACCACGGGCGAATCTGAAAAGAAGGGCGTGGTCTCGCCGCTGCTGCTGCCCGATATCGCGCTGCTCGATGCCGACCTCACGCTCGGCCTGCCGCGGCACGTGACGGCGGCCACCGGCGTGGATGCCATGGTGCATGCCATCGAGGCCTATACGACAAAGCACAAGAAAAACCCGATGTCGGATGCGCTGGCGCGCGAGGCCCTGCGCCTGCTCTCGGGCAATATCCGCCATGTCTGCTCCGAGGCCGGCGCGAAGGACCGCAAGGCGCGCTCCGACATGCTGCTGGGCGCCATGCTGGCCGGCATGGCCTTTGCCAACGCGCCGGTGGCGGCGGTGCATGCCCTGGCCTATCCCGTGGGCGGGCATTTCCATGTGCCGCACGGGCTCTCCAACGCCCTGATGCTGCCCCATGTGCTGCGTTTCAACCTCGCGGTTGATGCGGCTGCCGCGCAATATGCCGAACTGGCGCCGATCCTGCTGCCCGGGAAAAGTTTCTCAACCGCAGCGGCCGGTGCTGGCGCCCTGCTCGCCGAGCTGGAATCGATCATCGACGACGTGAAGCTGGAAAAGCAGCTCCGCCAGGTCGGCATCAGCCACAACCACCTGCCGATGCTGGCCAAGGACGCGATGAACCAGCAGCGCCTGCTGGTCAACAACCCGCGCGAGGTCGGCTACGACGACGCGCTGAAAATCTACGAGCAGGCGCTGTAAGCGGCATGAGCGAGGTTCTCGACCCCCGGCAGGAAGTGCGGGCGAATTACCGCCACAGCCTGCTGATCCCCACCCGACTGTCCGACATCGACGTCTACCAGCATGTCAACAACGTGCAGTACTACGCCTATTTCGACACGCTGGTGAACGACTACATGATCCGCTTCGGCGGGCTCGACATGGTCAACGACACGATCATCGGCCTGCTGGTAGAAAGCGGCTGCCGTTTCCACAAGTCGCTCAACTATCCCGAGACCATCGAGGGCTGCCTGCGCACGGTGAAGCTCGGCAATTCCTCGGCCCGCCACGAGATCGCGCTGTTCCGCGCCGGCGACCCGCATCCCGCCGCCACCGGCCATTTCGTGCATGTCTTCGTCGAACGCGGCGTGCAGAAGCCGGTGCCGATCCCGGCCAAGATCAGGGCCGCGCTGGAGAAGCTGCTGGTATAATCACGACAGTCGTCATGGCCGGGCTTGGCCCGGCCATCCACGTTTTATCTCTATTAATTAATCTTCCCTTGAAATGTTCGTTATTTGTTCTATATGATGTCGATGGTGGATTCCGCCATCGCTGTTGGGCATCGTGGAGAAGACAGGAAGCCCGCCCGGCCGCGCCCCGTTTTGGCCGGAATTGGCGATCGTTGGCAGTAATTGTCGATAATTGGCAATAACTGTCGATTATTGGCGATGTCTGGTCCGGTTTTGCCGGGCCGCTGGCGGCGTTCCGGCGCCCTCTGGCCTCTATTGCCCCAAGTCCGGTCCTTGGCGGATCAGGGCCTTAGGCGATAGCCGCGCTTCAGCAGCAGGTGGCAGAGCACCCACAGGCCCAGCGCCACGCCGCCCAGCGCCACGGCGCCCACCACCACGTCGCCGTCGGTATGGCCGGTCATGCCATAGCGGAAGCCGTCGATCATGAAAAAGAATGGGTTGGCATGGGCGGCGGCATACCAGAAGGGCGGCAGCTGCTGCACCGAATAGAAGGTGCCCGACAGGAAAGCCAGCGGCGTCACCACGAAGTTGGTCACGGCGGCCATGTGGTCGAATTTCTGGCTCCACAGGCCGGCGACGATGCCGATCAGGCTGAGGATCAGCGAACCGGCGAAGACGAAATAAAACGCCGCCAGCCAGTCATGCACGCGGATCTCGGCAAAGGGCAGCATGGAAAGCCCGACCGCCAGCGCCACCATCAACCCGCGCGTCACGCCGGCCATGGCATAGGCCACCAGCAATTCGCCGGCGCTGATCGGCGGCATCAGCACGTCGACGATGTTGCCCTGCACCTTCGAGATCATGATCGAGGAGGAGGTGTTGGCGAAGGCGTTCTGCGTGGTGGCCATCATGATCAGGCCCGGCGCCAGGAATTCGATGAAGGGCATGCCGACCACCTGTCGCACCGCGCCGCCCAAAGCCAGGGCGAAGACGGCGAAGAACAGCAGGGTGGTGACCACCGGCGCCAGCACGGTCTGGGTGATCACCTTGATGAAGCGCTGCACTTCCTTGAGATACAGCGTCCACAGGCCGATCCAGTTGACCAGACCATAGTCGCGGGGTTGGCGGGTGACGGAAGGCTGCATGGATCAAACCGGGCGGGAAGCTGCGAGGCGGATTATTGTCTGGCCGCCTACATAGCGCGTATGGTGCCTCTATGCAAAAGCAGGCTGGGCAAAAAGCCATTCCCGATTCTCCACCGCCCGACTGGCTGCCCGGCCTGATGGCCGGCGAGCGGGCGGCCCTGGCCCGGGCGATCACGGCGGTGGAAAACGAGACCGACGAGGCCACTGCCGTGCTGCAGGGCATCCGCAGCCGGCTGGGTCATGCCCTGGTGGTCGGCTTCACCGGTGCGCCGGGCGCGGGCAAATCCACCCTGGTCTCGGCCTATGTGGCCGAACTGCGCCGGCGGGATCTGAGCGTCGGCGTGGTGGCGGTCGATCCCTCCAGCCCGCTCACCGGCGGCGCCATCCTGGGCGACCGCATCCGCATGAGCCAGCATGCCGGCGATCCCGGCGTGTTCATCCGCAGCCTCGCCAGCCGTGGCCATCTCGGCGGCCTGTCGCGCACGGCGGCCCGCGTGATCGACGTGTTCGATGCCTCGGGCCGCGATGTGGTGGTGGTGGAAACCGTCGGCACCGGCCAGTCGGAAGTCGAGATCGCCGAGATCGCCGATGTGCGCGTGGTGGTGAATGCGCCTGGCCTGGGCGACGACGTGCAGGCAATCAAGGCCGGCATCCTGGAAATCGCCGACATCCTGGTGGTCAACAAATCCGACCTGCCGTTTGCCGAACGCTCGGCGCGCCAGCTTGCGGCCATGAGCGCGCAACGGGGACACGGCCCGGTGCCGGTGCTGCATACCAGTGCGACAGTCACCAAGGGCGTGCCGGAACTGGCCGATGCCATCGCCGCCGTGGGCAAGCGCAAGCGGCCCGATCCACGCGCCCGCACGCGACGGCTGCTGCAGAATCTGGTGCTCGACCGCCTGCGTCGCGGCCTGGCCGAACTGCCCGCCGCCGATATCGACGCGCTGGCCGATGCCGTGCTGGCCGGCCGCAGCGATATCGACACGGCCCTGCTCAAACTCACCGAACTGCTCGTTTCCCGCCTCCCGCAACAGAAGTGATCATGCCCGACGCCCGTATCTGCGAGTCCATTCTCGACCTGCCCGGTTCCCGTATTCGTGTCGTCACCCGCGCCTCGGCCGACATCCCCGACATGATCAAGCTGTGGTTCGGCGAGGGCGACGAGGCCACGCCGGCATTCGTGCGCAAGGCCGCCGCCGCCGCATTGGAAAAGGGCGAAACCTTTTACGCGCCCAATCGCGGCATCGCGCCGCTGCTGCAGGCGATCAGCGACTACCTCAAGCGCGCCTATGGCGCCGAGATCGGGTCGGATCGCATCGTGGTCACGGCCTCGGGCATGAACGCCATCATGATCACCATCCAGTGCCTGATCGAGCCGGGCGACAGCGCCGTGGTGGTCGGCCCGATCTGGCCGAATGGCCGCGCCGCCATCAAGGCGATGGGCGGCGAGCCGCGCGACGTGTTTTTGCAGCCGCAGGAGGACGGCCGCTGGAAGCTCGATCTGCAACAGCTGTTCGATGCCTGCGACGAGACAACGAAGCTGATCATGATCAACAGTCCGGGCAATCCCACCGGCTGGGTGGCCTCGGAGACCGAGCTGAAGGCGATCCTGGATTTCTGCCGCGAGCGCGGCATCTGGATTCTCTCCGACGAAGTCTACGGCCGGATCATCTATGGCGGCGCGAAACATGCACCGAGCTACTACACGCTGGCGCAGCCGGAAGATCCGGTGGTGATCGTCAATTCGTTTTCCAAAAGCTGGTCGATGACCGGCTGGCGGCTGGGCTGGATCGTGGCGCCGCCCAGGCTCTGCGCCGTCGTGGAAAAGATGACCGAGTTCAACATCTCGCATCCCACCACCTTCGTGCAATGGGGCGGCGTGACGGCGCTGAACGACGGCGACAGCTATATCGAAGGCCTGGTCGAACGCTACAGCCGCGCCGCCGACATGGTTTATCAGGCGCTGGCGCCGTTGCCGCGCGTGAAACTGGCCAAGCCGGAAGGCGCCTTCTATGCCTTCTTCGCGCTGGACGGCATGACCGACAGCCTGAACACCTGCGTCGAACTGGCGCGCAAGGCCCGCGTCGGGCTGGCGCCCGGCATCGCCTTCGGGCCGGCGGGCGAGGGCCGCATCCGGCTCTGCTACGCGGCCTCGCTGCCCAAGCTGTCGGAGGCCCTCGAACGGCTGGTGCCGCACCTGAAGTAAAATAAAAAAAGTATCGGGAAGGAAACCAATGCGACTGATCTACGAGACCGACGAGCATGTGCAGCTGCGCGAGCAGGTGACGCGTTTCGTCGAGCAGGAAGTCCGCCCCCATGGTGCCGCCTGGGAAGAGGCCGGCATGGTGCCGCGCGAGGTGCTGCGCCAGATGGGTCGGCTTGGGTTCTTTGGCATCCGCTACCCGGAAGCCTATGGCGGCAGCGAACAGGGCGCGGTGGCCTCGGCGATCCTGGCCGAGGAATGCGGCCGCTCTGGCTTCGGCGGCTTTTCCGCCACCGTGCTGGTGCATACCGACATGGCCTCGCCGCATCTGGCTCATGCCGGCAACAAACAGCAGCTCGACCGCTGGTTCGCGAAAGTCATCGCCGGCGACCTGATCACCGCCGTGGCGGTCACCGAGCCCGATGCCGGCTCGGATGTGGCGGCCATCCGCACGCGGGCGAGGCGCGACGGCGATGCCTATCTGCTGAATGGCGCCAAGATGTTCATCACCAATGGCGTGCATGCCGATCTCTATTTCGTGGCGGCCAAGACCGATCCGGAGGCCAAGGGCTCGCGTGCCATCTCGATCTTCGCCGTCGAAAAAGGAACGCCGGGCTTCAGCGCCGGGCGCAGCCTCAGGAAGCATGGCTGGCTCTGCTCGGATACCGCCGAACTGGTGTTCGACAATTGCCGCGTGCCGGCCGAGAACCGCCTGGGCGAGGAGAATCGCGGCTTCTATGCCATCATGAAGAATTTCCAGAACGAGCGCCTGGTGCTGGGCGCCATGGCGGTGGGCGAATGCCGCCGCGCGCTGGAAATCACCCGGCAGTATGTGACGACCCGCAAGGCCTTCGGCGGTGTGCTGGCCGACAAGCAGGCGATCCGCCAGCGCCTGGCGATGCTGGAGGCGCGCACCGAGGCGGCGCGACAGCTGGTCTATCATGCCGCCTGGTCGGTGGATCAGGGCCGCGATGCCGTGCGCGAGGTGTCGATGGTCAAGGCGGTCTGCGGAGAGCTGGTCAATGCCGTGACCTATGACTGCCTGCAGTTCCATGGTGGCGCCGGCTATTTGCGCGACAGCGAGATCGAGCGCATGGCGCGCGACGCCCGCATCCATCCCATCGGCGGCGGCGCCACCGAGGTGATGCTGGAAGAGATCGCCAAGCGCTGGCCGGCCTGATCAGGTTGACGTGCGCGTAAACCTGACGCAACGGCAGGTTTGCGCGGTGCAAAATTTGGGTCTAGCGTTCGGCCCCAGACCGATAATCGGAGGAAACCAGTCATGCGCGAAGCCGTCATCGTATCCACCGCCCGCACGCCGATCGGCAAGGCCTATCGCGGCGCCTTCAACAACACCGATGCCGCCAGCCTGGGGGCGCATGCGATCCGCGAGGCCGTGAAGCGCGCCGGCATCGAGCCGGGCGAGGTGGACGATGTGGTGATGGGCGCCGCCCTGCAGCAGGGTTCGACCGGCGGCAATATCGCCCGCCAATGCGCTGTGGCCGCCGGCCTGCCGGTGACGGTGGCGGGCATGAGCGTCGACCGCCAATGCGCCTCGGGCCTGATGGCGATTGCCACGGCTGCCAAGCAGGTGATCCACGACAACGTGCCGATCGCCGTGGGCGGCGGGCTTGAGTCGATCTCGCTGGTGCAGAACGAGCATATGAATACCTTCCGCGCCCGCGACGAATGGCTGATGAAGAACAAGCCCGACATCTACATGGCGATGATCGATACGGCGGAAGTGGTGGCCAAGCGCTACGGTGTCAGCCGCGAGGCGCAGGATGCCTATGCGCTGGAAAGCCAGAAGCGCACGGCTGCCGCCCAGGCGGCCGGCAAGTTCGATGCCGAGATTGTGCCGATGCCGACCAAGATGGCCGTGGTGAACAAGGAGACCAAGGAGGTTTCCTACAAGGACGTCACGCTGACCAAGGATGAAGGCAACCGGCCTGAAACGACCCTGGAGAATCTGGCCGCCCTGCAGCCGGTGCGCGGGCCGGACAAGTTCATCACCGCCGGCAATGCCAGCCAGCTTTCCGATGGCGCCTCGGCCTGCGTGGTGATGGAATCCAAGCTGGCCGAGAAGCGCGGCTTGCAGCCGCTGGGCATCTATCGCGGCATGGCGGTGGCCGGCTGCGAGCCCGACGAGATGGGTATCGGCCCGATCTATGCGATCCCCAAGCTGCTGCAGCGTTTCGGCCTGAAGATGGACGATATCGGCCTGTGGGAGCTGAACGAGGCTTTCGCCGTGCAGGTGCTCTACTGCCGCGACAAGCTCGGCATCCCGAACGAGCGCCTGAACGTGAATGGCGGTGCGATCTCCATCGGCCATCCCTATGGCATGTCGGGCGCGCGCATGACCGGCCATGCCCTGATCGAGGGCAAGCGTCGCGGCGCCAAGTATGTGGTGGTGACCATGTGTATCGGCGGCGGCCAGGGCGGCGCCGGCCTTTTTGAAGTGGCTTAAAACAGCGAGGTGGCCTGACCTACCGTAGCGCGAGGCGGGTGAGGACCAGTTCCGCCACGCCGCCGCGCATGTAACGCACGATGCCGAATTGGCCATAGCGCTCTGCCAGCGCTATGGCCTTTTCCGTTTCCAGGTCCAGCACGGCGAAACCCGGTTCCGGCCGCCAGCCATGGCGGTCCGGCACGCCCAGCTGCGGCAACGCGATCAGCCTGCGCGATGCCAGGTTCCATCGCAGGCGCTGGTGTGCCGCCATGTTGCGTGTCACCGGCAGATGCCGGCTCCGCGGGTTCCAGGCATTCAGGCAAGTGATGCTGCGGGCATCCATCCGGTGCAGAAACGCATCGGCCTGCGGGCTGCTATAATCCAGCCGCAGGCCGATCATGATTCCGTCCGGCAGGGCCACCGCATATGTCGTCGCGCGGTAGCCCCGCAAAGTCGGGGCGTCGATCACCGGCCTTCGGCCGCGCTCAGTGCCTGGCGCAGCGCGCTGGTGCCCGGATTGCTGACGGCGTGATCGTAGAGGATGTTGCGCGGATGCGCCTGGCGGCCGTAATAGGCGGTGTTGCGGCTATGCCGCGCGGTGATCACCGCGCCCTCGACGGCCACGCCGGCGGCCAGGCCCTTGCTCTTCGAATAGGACAAGATGTCGGCGCCCAGATGGGTGGTGGTGGCCGCCTCGATGCCCATGCCGACCGGGCCGGCCGCCACGGTGGCATCGGCGCCCAGCTTGAATTCGTTGCGCAGGATGGCATCCACCGCCTTGTCGTTCATCAGCAGCAGCATCACTTCCGATGCCTCGCCGCCGATCTGCAGGCCGATGGAGCCGGCGCCCATCGTGTAGATCGCAGGTTCGCTCCAGCCGGTGCCGGTGCGGGCCATCAGCAGGCCCGAGCCGCCTTCGCCGCCGATGATGAAGCTGGCCTTCAGCAGCTGCGGCACGACGAACACACCCTTGGCCTTGGCAAGCTGGCGGCGCATGTCGGAGAACTGCCCGTCGGCGGCGAAGCGGTCGACGGTGATGCGGGCCGCATCGACCAGGCTCTGGTCTTCCGAGGCGCGGGCCAGTCGGGGCGACGCCAGCAGGAAGCCGGCGCCGAGGGTCGCGGTCGTCAATAAATGGCGGCGGGTCAACATGGGGATGTCCCTTTCCGGGTTGGCAAAGTCATGAACGCAATATATTGCTTCGGCCATGGTTATGCACCTCCACCGCTGGGGGTGCGCCATGGGTTGTTGGGGGCTTACCCCATCCCTAGACTATGGCGGCATTGTGAAACGGAGGCGGCATGTCGAAGGCGAAGGATGCGGCGGAAAACGCCCCTGAGGCCATTCCTGCCGATATCGCGGCCCTGAGTTTCGAGGCCGCCCTGAAGGCACTGGACGAGATCGTGGGCAAGCTGGAAAGCGGCCGGGTCGATCTTGAGGAATCGATTGCCCTCTATGGCCGCGGTGCCCTGCTCAAACGCCATTGCGAGGCCAAGCTGAAGGCGGCGGAAGAGAAGATCGAGAAGATCGTCGTTGGCGCCGACGGCCAGCCCGGCACCCAGCCCTTCAAGGCCGACTGACATGACCGGTTCGCCGTCGCTTGCGGCGGCCATGCGGGATGCGGCGGCCGCCGTCGAGGCCGAACTCGACCGTCTGCTGCCCAAACCCGAGGGCCCGACGACACGCCTGGACGAGGCCATGCGTTATGCCACGCTGGGCGGCGGCAAGCGGCTGCGCGCCCTGCTGGCGGTGGCGGGCGGCGACCTGTTCGGCGCGCCGCGCCAGCGCAGCCTGCGTGTGGCGGCGGCCATCGAGATGCTGCATGCCTATTCGCTGATCCATGACGATCTGCCCTGCATGGACGACGACGATCTGCGCCGCGGCAAGCCCACTGTGCATAAGGCCTTCGACGAGGCCGCCGCCGTGCTGGCGGGCGACGGGTTGCAGGCCCTGGCTTTTGAAGTGCTGGCCGATCCGGCCACCCATGCAGATGCCGGCGTGCGGGCCGAACTGGCGCTGGGGCTGGCCCGGGCGGCCGGTCCGCGCGGCATGGTCGGCGGGCAGGCCATCGACCTGGCGGCCGAAACCCGCACGGCGGCCGGCCGGCCGCTGGATTATGCCGAGATCGCCCATCTGCAGGCGCTCAAGACCGGGGCCCTGATCGCCTATGCCGCCGAGTCGGGGGCGATTTTGGGCCAGGCATCCATGGAAGATCGGGCGGTTCTGCGCGATTATGCCGCCGATCTGGGGCTCGCCTTCCAGATCGCGGACGATATCTTGGACCATGAAGGCTCGGCCGCCGAGCTTGGCAAGGCGGTGGGCAAGGATGCCGGGGCGGGGAAGGCCACCTTTGTGGGCCTTTTGGGCCTGGAGGGTGCCAAAGCCAAGGCCCGGACGTTAACCAATTCGGCCCGCGACCGCCTGGCCCGTTTCGGGGCGGCGGCTGCGGTTTTACAGGAGCTGGCGGAGTTTGTTATAACCCGCCGCTCGTGACACGATTGGATCAGTAATGATCAGCAACCGCACACCCCTGCTGGATACGGTGCGGACGCCGGCCGACATCCGGCAGTTCGACATCGACCAGCTCAAGCAGCTCGCCGACGAGGTGCGCCGTGAGATGATCGATGCCGTCTCGGTGACGGGCGGTCATCTCGGCGCCGGCCTCGGCGTGGTCGAGCTGACCGTGGCGGTGCATCATGTCTTCGCCACGCCTGAGGACAAGCTGATCTGGGATGTCGGCCATCAGGCCTATCCGCACAAGATACTCACCGGCCGGCGCGACCGCATCCGCACGCTGCGCCAGGGCGGCGGCCTGTCGGGTTTCACCCGCCGCTCGGAAAGCGAATACGATCCCTTCGGCGCCGCGCATTCCTCCACCTCGATTTCCGCCGGCCTAGGCATGGCGGTGGGCCGCGACCTCAAGCATGGCAGCAACAACGTCATTGCCGTGATCGGCGATGGCGCGATGTCGGCCGGCATGGCCTACGAGGCCATGAACAATGCCGGTTCGATGGATTCGCGCCTGATCGTGATTCTGAACGACAACGACATGTCGATTGCGCCGCCGGTCGGCGCCATGAGCGCCTATCTGTCGCGACTGCTCTCATCGCGCTCCTATATGGGCCTGCGCCAGCTCGCCAAGCAGCTTGGCCACAAGATCCTGCCGAAGGGACTGGCGACGGCGGCCGAGAAGGCCGAGGAATATGCGCGCGGCATGGTCACCGGCGGCACGCTGTTCGAGGAACTGGGCTTCTATTACGTCGGCCCGGTCGACGGCCACAATCTCGAACACCTCGTGCCGGTGCTGAAGAATATCCGCGACAACGACAAGACCGGCCCGGTGCTGATCCATGCCGTGACGCAGAAGGGCAAGGGCTATGGCCCAGCCGAGGCGGCGGACGACAAGTATCATGGCGTGTCGAAATTCGATGTCGTCACCGGCGCCCAGGCCAAGCCCAAGGCCGGCCCGCCCAGCTATACCAAGGTGTTCGCCCAGAGCCTGATCGCCGAAGCCGAGCGCGACGACAAGATCGTGGCAGTCACCGCTGCGATGCCGTCCGGCACCGGCCTCGATCTCTTTGCCCAGCGTTTTCCTGATCGTTGCTTCGATGTCGGCATCGCCGAGCAGCATGCCGTCACCTTTGCCGCCGGCATGGCCTGCGAGGGCTTCAAGCCCTTCTGTGCGATCTATTCCACCTTCCTGCAGCGCGCCTATGACCAGGTGGTGCATGACGTGGCGATCCAGAAGCTGCCGGTGCGTTTCGCCATCGACCGTGCCGGTCTGGTCGGCGCCGATGGCGCGACCCATGCCGGCAGTTTCGACATCGCCTATCTCGGCTGCCTGCCCGACATGGTGCTGATGGCCGCCGCCGACGAGGCGGAGCTGATGCATATGGTGGCCACGGCGGCGGCGCTGGATGATCGTCCCTCCGCTTTCCGCTATCCACGCGGCGAGGGCCTGGGCCTCACGTTGCCGGGCCGCGGCTCGATCCTGCCGCTGGGCAAGGGTCGCGTGCTGCGCGAGGGCAGCTCGATTGCCATTCTTTCGTTCGGCGCCCGCCTGGCCGAGGCGATGAAGGCCGCCGACGACCTGGCCGCGCGCGGCCTGACCGCCACGGTGGCCGATGCGCGCTTCTGCAAACCGCTCGATACCGATCTGGTGCGCCAGCTTGCCCGCCATCACGAGGTGCTGATCACCATCGAGGAAGGTTCGGTCGGCGGCTTCGGCAGCCATGTGTTGCAGTTCCTCAGCCACGAGGGCCTGCTGGACCATGGCCTGAAGATCCGGCCGATGGTGCTGCCCGACATCTTCATCGACCACGACACGCCGGCGAAGCAGTACGATATCGCGGGGCTGAACGCGCCGCAGATCGTCGCCATGGCGCTTTCGGCGCTGGGTCGCTCCGACCTGTCCGTCCGCGCATAAAGCAGGCCCGTCATGATCTTAAGGGAAGCGCGGGCCACGCTCGTGCTGGCGCTGCCGATTGCCGGTACCCAGCTCGCCCAGATGGCGATCCATACCACCGATGTCTGGCTGCTGTCGCATTACAGCGAACAGGCGCTGGGCGCCGCCGCTTTGGGCGTGGCGATCTTCAGCTTCCTGTGGATCATCGGCCTGGGTATGGCGACGGCCACGCCGGCACTGGCGGCGCAGGCGCGCGGCCATGATCCCAACGACCGCGACGGCGTGCGCCAGGCCGTGCATGACGGACTGATCTCCACCGGCCTCTACGGTCTGCTCTGCACCATCTTGATGATCGTGAGCGAACCTTTCCTGGTGCTGATCGGCCAGCCACCGGAACTGATCGCGCTGGCCGTGCCGTTCATGCAGGCCTTGAGCGGCATGTTCATCACCTCGCTGTGGCTCATGGTGCTGCGCGGCTTCGTCTCGGTGCTGGAGCGGCCGCGCGTCGCCCTGGTGCTCACCGTGATCGCATTGCTCATGAACGCGGCGGTGAATTACGTGCTGATCTTCGGCTTCTGGATCGTGCCGTCGCTGGGCGTGGTCGGCGCCGGGATGGGCTCCAGCTTCGTCAACCTGGCCATCCTGCTCGGCATTCTCTGGTACATCGCGCGCGATCCGCAGTTTTCGTCCTATCAGCTGTCGCGCGGCTGGTGGCGCACCACGCCGCGCCGCATGATCGCCTTCCTGCGCGTGGCCTTGCCGATCTCGCTGGCGCTGGGCGCCGAGATCGGGTTGTTCTCGGCCGCCGCCCTGCTGATGGGCCGGCTGGGGGCTGCGGAGGTGGCGGCGCATCAGGTCGCGCTGCAATGGGCGGCGATTGCCTTCATGGTGCCGATGGGGCTGGGCCAGGCGGCCACGGTGCGCGTCGGGCTGGCCGCCGGTGCACGCGATGCCGCCGGCGTGGCGCATGCCGGCTGGATCGCGATTGCCATGGGTATGTCCTTCATGCTGTGCACCGCGCTGATCTTCGGCTTTGCCGGCGCCACGCTGATCGGCGTGTTCGTGGCCGACCGCCATTCGGAGCTCTTCCTGCTCGCCACCACCTATCTGGGCATGGCGGCCCTGTTCCAGCTGGTCGATGGCGCCCAGGGCGTGGCCAATGGCGCGCTGCGTGGCCTGAAGGATACCGCCATGCCGATGGTGATGACGCTGGTGGGTTACTGGCTGATCGGGTTTCCCATCGCCATCTGGTTCGGCTTCTTCACGCCCCTGCGCGGCATCGGCGTCTGGATCGGCCTGGTGGTGGGGCTGGCCGTGGTGGCCGCGCTGCTGCTCTGGCGTTTTGCCCGGCAGAGCCATAGGCTGCGCCGCATGCAGGAGCGCGTGGCATGAAGGCCCCCAAGCTGCGCCTGGACCAGGCGCTGGTCGAGCGCGGCCTGGCGGAAAGCCGGGCCAAGGCGCAGGCCGCCATCATGGCTGGGCTGGTGTTTTCGGGCGAGAAGCGGCTGGACAAGCCGGGCCTGTCGGTTGCCGCCGATGCGCCGCTGGAGCTGCGCGGCAAGCCGCATCCCTGGGTCAGCCGCGGCGGTGTGAAGCTGGCGCATGCGATTCAGCATTTCAGCTTAAGCCCGCAGGATCGCATCTGCATCGATGTCGGCGCCTCCACCGGCGGCTTCACCGATGTTCTGCTGCAGCATGGTGCGGCCAAGGTCTATGCCGTGGATGTGGGCGAGGGCCAGCTGGACTGGAAGCTGCGCAACGATCCGCGTGTCGTGGTGCTGGAGAAAACCAATGCGCGGCATCTGGATACGGCACTGATTCCCGATCCCATCGACTGCGTGGTCTGCGATGCCAGTTTCATCGGGTTGCAGATCGTGCTGCCGGCGGCTCTGTCGCTGGCGCGGCCGGGCAGCTGGGCCGTGGCGCTGATCAAGCCGCAATTCGAGGTCGGGCGCGAGCGTGTGGGCAAGGGCGGCGTGGTGCGCGATCCGGCTTTGCACGAGGAAGTCTGTGCGCGCATCCATGCCTGGTGGGATGCCTTGCCGGGCTGGCGCGTGATCGGCATCGAGCCGAGCCCCATCCTCGGGCCGGAAGGCAACCGCGAATTCCTGATTGCGGCAGAGAAAGAGATCGACGGGAAGCATGATGCGTGACATGGATGGCGTGATCGAGCGGATGGGCGGGCAGGGCCATGGCGTGCTGACCCATGACGGCGTGCGCTATTACGTGCCCTTCACCGTGCCGGGCGACCGCGTAGCGGCGAAGGTGGGCGAGGAACGCGGCGACGGCTATGCCGCCCATGTCAGCGTGCTGGAAGCGGAAGGGCCGGACCGCGTCGAGCCGCCCTGCCGGCATTTCCAGGCCTGCGGCGGCTGCGCCCTGCAGCACTGGGCCGAGGCGCCCTATAACGCGTGGAAACGCGACAAGCTGGCCGCCGCGCTGCTGCGCCGCGATTTCACCGATCCGCCGGTGGCCGATCTGGTCGCCGTGCCGGCACAGTCGCGCCGCCGCGCCGAATTCATTGTCCGCCGCGTGAAGGACCGCGTGCTGCTGGGTTTCCACGAAGCGGCCAGCCGCAAGATCGTCGACCTGGAAGACTGCACCGTGCTGCGGCCGGCCCTGCTGGCGCCGTTGCCGGCCCTGCGCGCGGCGCTGATCGAGGTGCTGGGCGATGGCTGGGCCATCGACCTGAAACTCACGGATACCGAAACCGGGCTGGATGCGCTGATCACCGGCAAGCTGAAGATGCGGGTGCAGGAGCGCATCGCGCTCAGCAAGGCGGCGAAGGCCATCGGCTTGGCGCGCCTGAGCTGGCGGTTCGACATGCGCAGCGAGCCTGAGCTGCTCTATCAGGGCGGGGCCGCGCCGCTGGTGCGCTTCGGCGCCCATGGCGTGGTCCTGCCGCCGGGTGGCTTCCTGCAGGCAACAGTCGAGGCCGAACAGGCGATGGCGGATTTTGCGCTGGAGGCTTTGAAAGATGCCAAGCGCGTGGCCGATCTCTTCTCGGGCTGCGGCGCTTTCGCCTTGCGCCTGGCAGAAGCCGGCAAGACCGTGCTCGCTGCCGATGCCGACCGCCCCGCCATCGCCGCCTTGCAGGCCGCGGTGAAGACGGCGGGCCTGGCCGGGCGGCTGAATGCCCAGGCGCGTGATCTGGAGCGCCAGCCGTTGGCGCCGGCCGAGTTGAAGAAACTCGATGCCGTGCTGCTCGATCCGCCGCGTGCCGGCGCCAGGGCCCAGGTGCAGCAGCTTGCCCTGGCCGCCGCCGCCGGTGCGGCGCCCGGCATCGTGGTGATGGCGGCCTGCGACCCCTCCAGTTTTGCCCGCGACGCCCGCACACTGGCCGATGCCGGCTGGCGGCTGGAAAAGGCGGTGCCGATCGACCAGTTCCGCTGGTCGCCGCATCTGGAAATCGTCAGCCTTTTCAGGCGCTAAGCTGGCCCGGGGGCAGGGGTTGCAAAGCACCGGCGGACGGGCTATATCCCGCACCCGATCCCTGCTGGGGGATCGTCTAACGGTAGGACCCCAGACTCTGACTCTGGTTGTCTAGGTTCGAATCCTAGTCCCCCAGCCAATCTTCCCCCCGACAATCCATTTCAGATATCGCCGTGTGTCCTCAGCTCTTTTGAGGATGCCGCGCATTCGGCCTCGACCTCTTTTCGATTGGTCGGGATGAATCTGCGAGTCGGGTCTCAGAGTTCATCGCCGCTTCACGCATGCGTCACCGCAGCGTCATTTGCGCTGCCTAGCGTCCCCCTCCATTGCGCTGCCCACTGCATCGGAGGGGAATCATGCAGCTTCATCGTCGTAACTTCCTGATCGGCACCGGCATCGCCGCCGGCAGCCTGGCGCTGCCGCGCTTCGCCATCGCGCAGGCGGACAACCGCCCCAGCATCACCATCGCGGTGCAGCAGATTTCCAACAGCGCCTCGCTGGAGCCGCTGCGCGAGCAGTCCAATGTCGGCGAACGCACCTTCTCCTTCATCTATGAAGGCCTGATCCGCCGCGACCTGCTCAAGGGTATGGAGCCGATCCCGGGCCTGGCCGAAAGCTGGAACCGCATCAACGACCGCACCGTCGAGCTGAAG
Source organism: Ferrovibrio sp. (assembly GCF_046297595.1). Taxonomy (GTDB): domain Bacteria; phylum Pseudomonadota; class Alphaproteobacteria; order Ferrovibrionales; family Ferrovibrionaceae; genus Ferrovibrio. The sequence goes on along the minus strand of NZ_JBKBHT010000001.1, from coordinate 1,012,881 downwards.
CTGCGCCAGGGCGTGAAGTTCCACAACGGCGACGAGGTCACCGCCGACGACGTGGTTTACACCTTCAGCCGCGAACGCATGTTCGGCCCCGATTACGATATCGGCAGCAGCAAGACCCTGTTCGCCAACGTGCTGATCCGCGACAGCGTCGAGGGCAAGGCCCTGCCGCCGGAAGTGATGGCGGTGGCCAAGCGCGCCTGGCCGGCGCTGGAGAAGGTGGAGGCGGTGGACAAATACACCGTGCGCTTCGTCAACCGCACGCCGGACGTGACCATGGAAGGCCGCATCGCCCGCTATGGCAGCGAGATCATCTCGCGCCGCGCCTTCGAGGAAGCCAAGACCTGGCTGGAATGGGCGCGCAAGCCGGTCTCCACCGGCCCCTACAAGGTGCGCGACTTCAAGCCCGACCAGGAACTGGTGCTGGATGCCCATGACGAATATTGGGGCGGCCGCCCACCGGTGAAGAGCGTGCGCCTGGTGGTGGTGCCGGAAGTGGCCACCCGCATCAACGGCCTGTTCTCGGGCCAGTTCGACTATATCTGCGACATGCCGCCCGACCAGATTCCGGGCATCGAGAAGAACGCGAAGTTCGAGGTGCAGGGCGGCCTGATCGCCAACCATCGCCTGATCGTGTTCGACAAGCATTATCCGTCCCTGAAGGATCCGCGCGTGCGTCAGGCGATGACCCACGCCATCGACCGTCAGGCCATCGTCGACAGCCTGTGGGCGGGCCGCACCCGTATCCCGGCCGGCCTGCAGTGGGAATTCTACGGCCCGATGTTCGTCGAGGGCTGGAGCGTGCCGGAATTCAACCCGCAGAAGGCCAAGGACCTGATCAAGGCCGCCGGCTACAAGGGCGATCCGATCCCCTTCCGCGTGCTGAACAACTACTACACCAACCAGGTGGCGACAGCGCAGGTGATGCTGGAGATGTGGCGCCAGGTCGGCCTGAACGTGCAGATCGAGATGAAAGAGAACTGGCAGCAGATCTTCGAGAATAACGGCAAACGCGCCGTGCGCGACTGGTCGAACAGCGCGCCATTCACCGATCCGATCTCCTCCATCGTCAACCAGCATGGCCCGCAGGGCCAGCAGCAGCAGGCCCAGGAATGGGAGAATGACGAGATGAACCGTCTCTCCATCGCCATGGAAACCGAAAGCGACATGGTCAAGCGCAAGGCGATGTTCAAGCGCATGCTGGAAATCTGCGAACGCGAAGACCCAGCCTACACGGTGCTGCACCAGAACGCCACCTTCACGGCCAAGCGCAAGGACATCCAGTGGAAGTCGGCGCCGGCTTTCGCGATGGACTTCCGCAACTATAACTTCAAGCTCTGATGCCCATGGCGGCGGGATAACACCCGCCGCCTTCTTTTCCTCAACACGGAAGAAGGCATCCGGCGATGGACAAGCTTGTTGAAATCCGCGGCCTGACGGTCGATTTCGCCCAGGGCGGCCGCAGCATCCGTGCCCTGCATGGCATCGATCTCGATGTCGGCGCCGGCGAGGCGGTCGGCCTGGTCGGCGAGTCGGGCTCGGGCAAAAGCGTTACCTGGCTGGCGGCCCTGGGCCTGCTGCCCGGCACGGCCAGCATCAGGGGCAGCGTCATGCTGGATGGCCGCCAGATGGTGGGCGCGCCGCGGTCCATGCTGGAAACCCTGCGCGGCCGGCGTGTCGCCATGATCTTCCAGGACCCGTCTTCCAGCCTCAATCCGGTCCTGCGCATCGGCCGCCAGATCGGCGAGGCGCTCGGCCTGCATCGCGGCCTGAAGGGCGCCGCCGCCGAGGCCGAGGCGAAACGACTGCTGGATCGTGTCGGCATCGCCAATGGCGCGCGGCGCCTGCGCGATTATCCGCATGAACTCTCCGGCGGTATGAACCAGCGCGTGATGATCGCCATGGCGCTGGCCGGCGAACCCGATCTGCTGATCGCCGACGAGCCGACCACGGCCCTGGATGCCACCGTACAGGCCCAGATCCTGCGTCTGCTGCAGGACATCCGGCGCGACAGCGGCATGGCCATGGTGCTGATCAGCCACGACCTGGGCGTGGTGGCCGAGAATGTCGACCGCGTCTGCGTCATGTATGCCGGCCGTCTGGTCGAGGAGGCAGCCTCCGACACATTGTTCGACCGGCCGCGCCATCCCTATACGCGCGGGCTGCTGGCTGCCCTGCCGGCGCTGGACGGACCACGCACCCGGCTGGTCTCCATCCCGGGCAGCGTGCCCGAGCCATGGAACCTGCCCAAAGGCTGTGCCTTCGCGCCGCGCTGCGGCGAAGCGGACGAAACTTGCCATGGCAGCGCGCCGCCGCTGGTGCCGGTGAACGAGACCGAACGCGTGCTGTGTTTCCGCACGCGCTATTTCCCGGCGGCGCCGGTCCGGCAACCCGAACCGGCGACCACAATGCCGCAGGGCGCCAGCCGGGAGGCTGTACTGTGACGTCTTCCTCTTTTTCTGCGCCCTTGCTTGAGGCGCGCAGCCTCACGCGGCATTTCAGCGTGCGGCAGGGTTCCTGGCCGGCAAGCCACAAGGCACTGCTGCGCGCCGTCGATGGCGTTTCGCTCAGCGTCGGCAAGGGCAGGACACTCGGCCTGGTCGGCGAATCCGGCTGCGGCAAGTCCACCACCGGACGGTTGCTGCTCGGCCTGCTCGATCCCACGGCGGGAGAAGTGCTGTTCGAGGGCCAGCCGCTGGCCAAGGCCGGCAGCGCGGACTGGCGGCGCCAGCGCCAGCTGATGCAGATGGTCTATCAGGATCCGCTCGGTGCGCTCGACCGCCGCCTGAAGGTGGCCGAACAGATCGGCGAGGCGCTGGACATCCATCACCCCGAATTTTCCCGCGGCATCCACCGGGATCGTGTCGCCGCCGCCATCGAGTCCGTAGGGCTGCAGGCGCATCATGCCGACCGTTATCCGCATGAGCTGTCTGGCGGCCAGCGCCAGCGCGTGGTGCTGGCGCGTGCCCTGATCCTGCAGCCCAGGCTGCTGGTCTGCGACGAACCGATCTCGGCGCTGGATGTCTCGATCCAGGCCCAGGTGGTGAACCTGCTGCTCGACCTGCAGCACAGCCTCGGCCTGACCTATGTCTTCATCAGCCACGACCTGAAAGTGGTGCGCCAGATCAGCCACGAGGTGGCCGTGATGTATCTCGGCCGCATCGTCGAATATGGCGAGGCCGAAAGCCTGTTCCACGCGCCGCAGCATCCCTATACCCAGGCCCTGCTGGCGGCGATCCCCAGCGTGCAGCAGCGCGGCATCGCACGGCCGGCGCCGTTGCAGGGCGATCCGCCCGATCCGGTCGCGCCGCCTTCGGGCTGCGCCTTCCGCACCCGCTGCCCGCGTGCGGCGCAGATCTGCGCCGAAGCCATGCCGGCCCTGCGCGAGACGGCCGGCGGCCGCAAGGTTGCCTGTCATTTCGTCGAGCCGGATGCAGTCGCCGGTCTGGCGGCGGCCTGACGTGAAGAGGTCCTGAGATGTTTGGTTTCGTTGCTTCCCGCGTCGCCCGGGCCGCGCTCACCATCGGTTTCGTCGTCACCTTCGCTTTCGTGGTGCTGCGGCTGTCGGGCGATCCGGCGATGCTGATCATGTCGGTCGACGCGCCGCCCGAGGCCATCGAGGCCTTTCGCAAGGCCTGGGGGCTGGACCGCCCGATCTGGGAGCAATACATCGCCTATGCCGCAAAGGCGCTCAGCGGCGATTTCGGCAATTCCATGCGCGACGGGCGCCCAGCCATCGAACTGGTGCTGGAGCGTGTGCCGATGACGCTGGCCATCACCATTCCGGCCTTCCTGATCAAGATCGGCCTGGGCATTCCGGCCGGTATCTTTGCCGCCCTGCATCGCAACTCGGTGCTCGACCGCTTGACCATGACCGTGTCGGTGGCGGGTTTCACCGTGCCCAGCTTCGTGCTGGCTTTGCTGCTGGTGCTGGTCTTTTCGGTGCAGCTCGGCTGGCTGCCCTCCAGCGGCAGCGAAAGCTGGCAGCATGCCATCCTGCCGATCATCACGCTGGGGGTGGCCGGTGCCGCCGTGCTGGCGCGCTTCACCCGTTCGGCCATGCTGGAAGTGCTGGGCCAGCCCTATATCCGCACGGCCTCGGCCAAGGGCGTGCCCTGGCGCCGCGTGGTGTCTGGCCATGCGCTGCCCAACGCGGCGATCCCCACCGTCACCATCGTCGGCTTCATGATCGGCAGCCTGATCGCCGGTGCCGTGGTGGTGGAAAGCGTTTTCGCCTGGCCCGGCGTGGGCCGCCTGCTGGTCGCGTCGGTGGCCAACCGCGACCTTGCCGTGGTGCAGGCCATCCTGCTGGCCATCGCCATCTCGATGGTGGCGGCCAACCTGGCGGTCGACATCGCCTATGGCTGGCTGGATCCCCGTCTGCGGCGCGGCCGCGCCCATGCGTAAGGAGCGCGCCAAACCATGACCGATCTTGCCACCGATCTGCCTGTTACCGCCAAGTCCGCCCCGAAGCAGGCGGCAAAGCTGCGCCGTTTCTTCGCCGCCTGGCCGCCGGCGATGCTGCTGGCCCTGGGCTGGGTTCTGCTGATGCTGGTGGTGGCGCTGGGGGCCGACATCCTCACGCCCTACAGCTTCACGGCTTTCGATCTCAAGGCCCGCCTGCAGACGCCCGTCGGCATGGGCGGGTCCTGGGCCCATGCGCTGGGCACCGACGAACTGGGCCGCGACGTGCTGTCGCGCCTGATCATGTCGATCCGCATGAGCCTGCTGATCGCTTTTTTCGGCACGCTGATCGCCGCCACCATGGGCACCACGCTGGGTATTCTGGCGGCCCATCTGCGCGGCCGGTTCGAGGCACTGGTGCTGGTGCTGATCGATTTCCAGGCCAGCATGCCCTTCATGATCATCGCCCTGGCCGTGCTGGCCTTCTTCGGCAACGACATCACGCTGTTCGTCGTGCTGATGGGTTTCCACAGCTGGGAACGCTACGCCCGCATCGCCCGCGGCCTGACGCTCTCGGCCAACGAGCAGGGCTATGCTGGGGCCGTGCGCAACCTCGGCGCCGGCAGCTGGCGCATCTATGGCCGCCATGTGCTGCCCAACATCGCCTCCACCCTGATCGTGTCGATGACGCTGACCTTCCCCGAGATCATCCTGCTGGAAAGCGGGTTGTCCTTCCTGGGGCTGGGCGTGCAGCCGCCGCTCACCTCCCTGGGCAACATGGTCGGCTACGGCCGCGAATACATCACCCGCGCCCCCTGGATCATGCTGGCGCCCAGCGCCGTGATCGTGCTCACCACGCTGTCCATCAGCATGCTGGGCGATTGGCTGCGCGACCGCCTCGATCCAACACTCCGTTAGTCAAGCAAGAGAAAACCACGACATGTCCGACAAGGCCCGCAAGAACATCCTGCTTATCGTCGTCGACCAGTGGCGCGGCGACATGTTTTCCTATCTCGGCACGCCCGGCCTGAAGACGCCGAATATCGACATGCTGTGCCGCGAGGGCGTCACCTTCCGCAACCATTTCACCACCGCAGCGCCCTGCGGCCCGGCGCGTGCCTCACTGCTGACCGGTCTCTACCAGATGACCCACCGCGCGGTGCAGAACACCATTCCGCTCGACTCGCGCTTCACCAACCTGGGGCATGAGCTGCGCAAAAGCGGCTACGATCCCGCCCTGATCGGCTACACGACCACAACGCCGGATCCGCGCACCACCGGCCCGAACGATCCGCGCTTCTTCGTGCTGGGCGACATCATGGATGGGTTCCGTCCCGTCGGCGCCTTCGAGCCCTACAAGGAGGCCTATTTCGCCTGGATGGCCTCGAAAGGCTACACGCTGCCGGAAAATCCCGAGGATGTCTGGCGCCCGCGCGCCGGCGCGCCCGGCGCCACGCGCGAGCCGGGCCAGTTGCCAAAGGAGCTGTCCGATACGGCCTGGTTCACCGAACGCGCGCTGACCTATCTGAATGGTGCCAGCAACCGCAACTGGTTCCTGCATCTGGGCTATTACCGACCGCACCCGCCCTATATCGCGCCGGAGCCTTACAACAGCATGTACGACCCGGCGGACATGCCGGCGCCGGTCCGCCATGAATCGGTGGAAGAGGCGGCGGCGATGCATCCGCTGCACAAATTCTATATCGACACCGTCAACCAGCGCGGCTTCTTCCAGGGCGCCGACAAGCTGGGCTCGGCGATGACCGAGGAGGAAGTGCGTGTCATGCGCGCGACCTACTTTGGCCTGATGACCGAAATCGACGACCATCTCGGACGTGTCTTCCAGTTCCTGAAGGACAGCGGCCAGTGGGACGATACGCTGATCATTTTTACCTGCGACCACGGCGAGCAGCTCGGCGACCATTACCTGCTCGGCAAACTGGCCTATTTCGACGGCAGCTTCCGCATCCCGATGGTGATCCGCAACCCCGACCGCGCCGCCGAAGCCACCCGCGGCCAGATCGTCGACCGCTATACCGAGACGGTGGACACGATGCCCACCATCCTGGAATGGATTGGCGCCGATATCCCGCGCCAGTGCGACGGCCGCTCGCTGCTGGATTTCACCTACGGCGCCGTGCCGGCGAACTGGCGCACCGAAGTGCATTACGAATTCGACTTCCGCGACATCTTCTATTCCAAGCCGGAAGGCGTGCTGGGCACGGCGATGGACCAGAGCTCGCTGGCCGTGGTGCAGGACGACGACTACAAATACGTCCACTGCGCCGCCTTGCCGCCGCTGTTCTTCGACCTGAAGAAAGATCCGGGGCAGCTGAAGAATGTCGCCACTGATGCGGCTTACATGCCGAAGATGCTGGAATATGCCCAGAAGATGCTGAACTGGCGGCTGGCCCATGCCGACAAGACGCTGACCGGCTACCGCGCCAGCCCGCACGGACTGGAAATCCGGCGGTGACCATCTGGCGGGTTGGTCCGTAACCGGATTAGCGCTATAGGATTGGGCGTCTCGCCAATCCTGTAGCGCCGGCTGCATCCGCCGGTGCAGCCTGCCATCCGGTGTCCGCCCTGTCCGAGCCCCGTACCCGTCGCCTGCCATCCGTCGTGATCCTGGTCGCCATGTCGGCGATCGGCCCGATGGCGCTCAACATCTTCATGCCCTCGATGCCGGGTCTGGCCCGGCATTTCCAGGTCGATTACGGCCTGGTGCAATTGACCCTGACGGTCTACCTGATCGGCCTCAGCGTGGCGCAGCTGGTTTATGGCCCCTTGAGCGACCGCTACGGTCGCCGCCCGGTGCTGCTCTGGGGCCTGGCAATCTTCTGCCTGGGCAGCCTGGCTTGCACGCTGGCGCCCTCGATCGAATTTCTGATGGTTGGTCGCGGCCTGCAGGCGATCGGCGGCTGCGCCGGCCTGGTGCTGGGACGCGCCATCATCCGCGACCTCTACGACCGCGACCGCTCGGCCGCTATGATCGGTTACGTCACTATGGCGATGTCGCTGGCCCCGATGTTTTCCCCCGCGCTGGGCGGCTATCTCGACACCCTGCTGGGCTGGCGCGCCAGCTTCGCCTTCTGCGTCCTGGCAGGTGCCATTGTACTTGCCGCAGTGCTGCTGACCCTGCCGGAAACCCTCGCCGAACCTGGGCTTGGCGAGGGAATCGGCCCGATGCTGCGCAGCTATGCCAGCCTGCTGCGCTCACCCGCCTTTTGCGGCTATGCCCTGCAGACAGCCTTTACCTCGGGAGTGTTCTTCGCCTTCATCGCCGGTGCCCCCTTCGTGGTGGTGACGGTGATGGGGTTGCCGCCTTCGGCCTATGGCCTGTGGTTCATCGTGGTATCGCTAGGCTATCTCACTGGCAATTTCTGCACTGGTCGCTTTGCGGTCAGGCTGGGGGTGGATCGCATGATCGCCATTGGGGCGATCATCGGCTTGCTTGGTATCTTGGCATTGGCCACCACCGGTTGGCTCGGCCTGCTCACCCTGCCGGGCCTGTTCCTGCCCATGGCGGTGGTGGCGCTGTCCAACGGCCTGACCCTGCCGAACGGCACCGCCGGTGCGGTTTCGGTGAATCCCCGGGCGGCGGGTGCCGCTGCCGGTCTGTCGGGTGCCCTGCAGATGCTGGTCGGCGCCGGCGCGGCCGTGCTGGTTGGCTACGGCCAGGACCTCGACCCGAGCCAGTATCCGATGATCTGGACCATGCTGGGCAGCGGCTTGCTGGCCGTGCTGGCCTTTGCCGTGGCCGCGAAACTCCGCGCCGGGCGGGGCTGAAACCGTCTTCGGGGCCGGGGCAGGTGCGATAAACCCGCATGGTTTGCGGCTCCGATTCGACCCGGTTGTCGAAAAACCGCATGTCTAGCGGTTTTTTGCGCTTTCCCCGATGGGCAAGAGGCTGGCGCGGTGCTATGGAGGATTCGGGAACCAACTCCCGATTCGTTCATAACAACATCTGACGCATCTTTTCTGAGGAGAGAGACCATGGCTAAAGCGGCCGCCACCAAGACGGTTACTGTGACCGCGAAGCAGATCGCCACCGCGCTGGCCGAGAAGCACGAGCTTCAGAAGAAGGCCACTGCCGGTCTGTTCGAGGAATTCTTCGCTGCCGTGACCAAGTCGCTGAAGAAGGGCGAGCGCGTTCGCCTGGGCGACCTCGGCATCCTGCAGGTCCGCAAGCGTGCTGCCCGCATGGGCCGCAACCCGCAGACCGGCGAGCCGATCAAGATCAAGGCTTCCAAGAAGGTTGCCTTCCGCGCCTCCAAGGTGCTGAAGGAAGCGATCTGATACGTCCATCACGGACGCAATCGATCCAGGGCCTGCCTCGCGGCAGGCCCTTTTTCTTTGCCGCAGTTCCTGATTGCCAGTGTCATCGTTCCGTCATCCGGGTCATGGAAAATTCACGGGACAACGGGCAGGCCCGGATTCATCTTCCCGGCCAAGGATTTGCCGCCGGGGTGATTCGCATCGCACGCCGGCAACAGCAGGTGACCGATGAACGTGGCTTTCCGTCCTGCCCGCTACCGAACCATATGGATATCCGACATCCATCTGGGCACGCGCGGCTGCAAGGCCGACCTGCTGCTGGAATTCCTCAAATATACCGAAGCCGACACGATCTACCTGGTGGGCGATATCGTCGATGGCTGGCGGCTGAAACGCTCGTGGTACTGGAACCAGAGCCAGAACGACGTGGTGCAGAAACTGCTGCGCAAGGCGCGCAAGGGCGCCAATGTGATCTACGTGCCCGGCAACCATGACGAGGCGCTGCGCGACTTCATCGAAGACAACGGCCTGCAGTTCGGCGGCATCACCGTGCAGATGGAGGCGATCCACCAGACCGCCGACGGCCGCCGGTTCCTGGTCACCCATGGCGATCATTTCGATGGCATCGTCACCTGCGCCAAATGGCTGGCGCTGCTGGGCGATGCCGCTTACGGCTTCGCCCTGAGCCTGAACACCGGGTTCAATCACCTGCGCCGCCGCATGGGCCTGCCCTACTGGTCGCTGTCGGCCTATCTGAAGCACAAGGTGAAGAACGCGGTCGAGTTCATCTCCGACTACGAGCGGGCGATTGCCGAGGAAGCCCGGCGGCGCCATGTCGACGGCGTGGTCTGCGGCCATATCCATCATGCCGAGATCCGCGAAATCGACGGTATCCTCTATTGCAACGACGGCGACTGGGTGGAGAGCTGTACGGCGCTGGTCGAGCATGCCGATGGCCGGCTGGAAATCCTGCGCTGGGCCGAACTGCGCGAGAATCTCGGTTCCTTCCTGCTGGCCGGCGAGGGGGCGCTGCTGGCCGATGATGCGGCCGGGGTGGCGGAGGAAGATGCCCTCCCGCTGCCGCAGGGCCGCCCGGCACCGCTCCCCGAACCGGTCGGCTGACACCCCGCTGCCGCAGCCTGCGCACCCGCTGGCCGGGTAACGATCCGATTCGGGTGCCGATTCGCCCACCGGTCGGCCCTGGAGGGCGTGTGACAACTCTGGGCAGCGGCGCGTTTGCTTGGTATTGTCCCCTCATGGGCGTGTTGTCTTCGATACTCGGTGCCATCGGCATCGGCGGCAAACAGGAAGCCGTGAACCTGCGTCAGACCCCGTCTGGCATGCGGTCGGGGGATATCGTGGCCGGCACCGGCGACAAGGCCGAGCCGGGCAAGATGGTCACCGTGCATTACGCCGGCTGGATCTGGGAAAACAACAAGCCGACGCGGATGTTCGACAGCTCCTACAAGCGGGGCCAGCCCTTCGAGTTCCAGCTCGGTCAGGGCAAGGTCATCAAGGGCTGGGACGAAGGCGTCGCCTATATGAAAGTCGGCGGCAAGCGTGCGTTGCTGATCCCGCCTTATCTGGCCTATGGCGCCCGCGGCAACGGCCGCATCATCCCGCCCAACGCCACGCTATTCTTCGAAATCGAACTGGTCGGCGTCCGCTGAACGGATGCCGTGCCGGCCATGCTCCCGCCGCATTCCGGCGGCAGGGTTGCCGCGTTTCCAATCTTCATCCGGAGTCTTTCGCAATGTTGCTGTCCCGCCGCGTTTTTGCCGCCGCCGTCATTCTCGGCCTCTCTGCCGCCACCCTGCCGTTTGCCGCCCAGGCCCAGGAGCAGGTCACGGCATCGGGCCTGCGTTACACCGAGGTCAAGGCCGGCAATGGCGAAACCGCCCGTCGTGGCCAGACCGCCGTGGTGCATTACACCGGCTGGCTGATGGAGGGTGGCAAGAAGGGCCGCAAATTCGATTCCTCGCGCGACCGCGGCCAGCCCTTCGCCTTTCCGCTTGGCGCCGGCCGGGTGATCAAGGGCTGGGACGAAGGCGTGGCCGGCATGAAGACGGGCGGCCAGCGCACGCTCGTGATCCCGCCGCAGCTTGGTTATGGCGCGGCTGGCGCCGGCGGCGGCGTGATCCCGCCCAATGCCACGCTGATCTTCGATGTCGAGCTGATCGAGCTCAGGTAAGGCCTTCCACCACCACTTTCGGCCAGCGTGACGGCCAGGCCTTGGCCGTCACGCGCGCGCGGTATTCCGCTGGCTTCCGCTGGCCGCTCGGCGTCGGCCGCACCCGGCCGGCCAGCAGGTCGGCCACGCCATGGGGCGCCAGCAGCCGCAATGCGCCGTCGTCTTCCATGGTGATGGCCACGGCGGTTGGCGTTTCCAGCCAGTGGCCGATGGCATCCGTCGTATTCCGATACGGCTCGTCGCCGTTCTTCAGGTGCATGCGGGCCATGTTGCGCACCGACCAGGCTTCGAGGATGCGGGCGGCGGCCAGTTCCGCCTCGGCCGCGCGTTCGGCGTCGCGGCCGGTATCGGCCGGATCGAAATAGACAACATCGATATCGTTGAGCGGCGTGCGCTGGGTGAATCCGCAGAGCCGGTCCCAGACCAGGCCGCGCACGAAGCCCGCGCCGATGGCCCAATCCGGCAGGCGCAGGCTGCGCACCAGCCAGAGGATGTCCATGGCCCAGGGATCGGCGGCGATGATGTCGATGACAGTCTGATGATCGGGCGGCAGCATAAAACTTAGAATGGCTGATTGAACTGGCTTTTTAACATTCTGGTTACAATAATCTTGTGTGAGAATTAATTTTATAAACAAATTATTTGAAGGACGATAATGAGGGGAAAATGGATAAGACAACTAAACGCCTACGGCTAAATGGGGCATACGTTTTTGATGAAGATTTTTTTGAACGTATCCATAGGCTTTTGCATGAATATGTGGATTCCATTTCAATAAAAGTCGGATTGTCAGATGGCAGTGAAATCAGTAGCAAAGATTTTGAAGTTTTAAAAAGAATCGAAAATACAAAAGCCCGCCGGATTGAATCTATAAAGTTCAGCAGTGGCTACAACGATTCTATCGACATCACAGTAGATATACTTTCAAGTTTATTGGGAGATATAGAAATTAGAGTCAGTGGTTCTGACGCGGATTGTCTGCGATTTTGCGATAAAGCTAGTCAAATATTTCTTACGGCGAAGCAATGGTATTCTTTAATATCTAAACCGCCGTTCATGTTGCCTTATATTTTATCCGGGCTTGGCAGCGGGACTTTCCTCGGAGTGGTATTTCGCGAAACAAGCTTCGTATTGCCTTTTGGTGTAACAAAAGGGCAATTGGTGGCCGCTTCATCTGTATTAGCTCTGCTGCCAATGCTTCATTATTGGGCAAGGCAATATCTTTTCCCTACGGTGATTTTTGCAATAGGGGATGGAAAAAGATTCTTAAGGGGTGCGGAGAAGCTTCGCGGCATATTATTTGGGGCAATATTGTTGGCCATTGTTGGAAATGTTGCGGCGTCTTACATTTATGATCATCTAAAATAAAAAACGGCCGGGTTGCCCCGGCCGTTTTCGTGTCTGCGGTATGACGGTTTCGCTTACGCCGCCTTGGCCAGGTTGCGCAGCACGTAATGCAGGATGCCGCCGTTCTTGTAGTAGTCGATCTCGTCCAGCGTATCGATGCGGCACAGCACCTCCACGGTCTGAGTCGTGCCGTCGGCGCGGGTGATGGTCACCGGCGTCTTCATGCGCGGCTTCAGGCCGGTGGCGATGCCCGAGATGTCGAACTTCTCCGAGCCGTCCAGCTTCAGGTCGAAGCGGGTCATGCCGTTCAGGAACTGCAGCGGCAGGATGCCCATGCCGACCAGGTTCGAACGATGGATGCGCTCGTAGCTCTCGGCAATCACGGCCTTCACACCCAGCAGGATGGTGCCCTTGGCCGCCCAGTCGCGCGAGGAACCGTTGCCGTATTCCTTGCCGGCCACGATCACCAGCGGGGTGCTGCTGGCCTTGTACTTCATCGCAGCGTCATAGATCGACATCACCTCGCCGTCGGGCATGTGCTTGGTGATGCCGCCTTCGGTGCCCGGCACCATCTCGTTCTTGAGACGGATATTGGCGAAGGTGCCGCGCATCATCACCTCGTGGTTGCCGCGACGGGCACCATAGGAGTTGAAGTCGGCGTAAGAGACGCCGTGGTCGGTCAGGTACTTGCCGGCCGGGCCATCCTTCTTGATCGAACCGGCGGGCGAGATGTGGTCGGTGGTGATCTTGTCGCCCAGGATCGCCAGCACGCGCGCGCCCTTCACATCGGTGATCGGCGCGGGTGTGGTGCTCATGCCCTCGAAATACGGGGGGTGCTGCACGTAGGTCGACTTCTTGTCCCAGCCGTAGGTCTGGCCGGTGCCGACCTTGATCTTGCGCCACAGCGGATCGCCCTTGAACACGTCGGCATAGCGCTTCTTGAACATCGCCGGCGTCACGTACTTGCGCACGGTGGCCGCGATCTCCTTGTTGGAGGGCCAAATGTCCTTCAGGTAAACCGGCTTGCCCTTGGCGTCATGGCCCAGCGGCTGGGTCACCACGTCGATGCCCAGGTTGCCGGCCAGCGCATAGGCCACCACCAGCATCGGCGAGGCGAGGTAGTTCGCCTTGGTCAGCGGATGGACGCGGCCCTCGAAGTTGCGGTTGCCCGAAAGCACCGCGCCGACGACGAAGTCGTTGTCGGTGATCGCCTTCGAGATGTTGTCGGGCAGCGGGCCCGAATTGCCGATGCAGGTGGTGCAACCATAACCCACCACCTGGAAGCCCAGGGCGTCCAGCGACTTCTGCAGGCCCGACTTGGCCAGATAGTCGCTCACCACCTGGCTGCCCGGTGCCAGCGATGTCTTCACCCACGGCTTGGTCTTCAGGCCCTTCTTCAGGGCGTTGCGGGCCAGCAGGCCGGCACCCAGCAGCACGCTCGGGTTCGAGGTGTTGGTGCACGAGGTGATGGCCGCGATCACCACGTCGCCATGGCCGAGGTCGAAATTCGACTTCTCCACCTTGGCGCGGAAGTCCAGCGCGGTTTTCTTGCCGTAGAAATTGCCCATCGCGTCCTTGAATTCGGTCGCAGCGCGGCTCAGCGGCACGCGGCCTTCCGGACGGGTCGGACCGGCCAGCGAGGGCTCGACGGTCGAGAGGTCGAGTTCCAGCGTGTCGGTGAAGACCGGCTCGGGTGCCTTCGGCGTACGCCACAGGCCTTGAGCCTTGGCATAGGCTTCCACCAGCTTGATACGCTGCGGGTCGCGGCCCGAAGCCTTCAGGTAGGCGATGGTCTCGGCATCGACCGGGAAGAAGCCGCAGGTGGCGCCGTATTCCGGGGCCATGTTGGCGATGGTGCAGCGGTCGGCCAGCGACAGCTCGTCCAGGCCGGGGCCATAGAATTCGACGAACTTGTTCACCACGCCCTTCTTGCGCAGCATCTGCGTCACCGTCAGCACAAGGTCGGTGGCGGTGGTGCCTTCCTTCGGCTTGCCATGCAGGCGGAAGCCGACGACTTCAGGCAGCAGCATGGAGATCGGCTGGCCCAGCATGGCGGCCTCGGCCTCGATGCCGCCCACGCCCCAGCCCAGCACGGCCAGGCCGTTCACCATGGTGGTATGGCTGTCGGTGCCGACCAGGGTGTCGGGATAGGCCACCTCGGTCTTGCCGTCCGTGCCGGTCCACACGGTCTGGGCCAGGTATTCGACGTTCACCTGGTGGCAGATGCCGGTGCCCGGCGGCACGACGCGGAAATTGTCGAACGCGGTCTGGCCCCAGCGCAGGAAGGCGTAACGCTCGCCGTTGCGCTCGTATTCCAGGTCGACATTCTTCTGGAAGGCCGACTTGTTGGCGGAGTAGTCCACCATCACCGAGTGGTCGATCACGAGGTCGACCGGCGAGAGCGGATTGATCTTCTTGGTGTCGCCGCCCAGCTTGGTCATGGCATCGCGCATGGCGGCGAGGTCGACCACGGCCGGCACGCCGGTGAAGTCCTGCATCAGCACGCGGGCCGGGCGATAGGCGATTTCGCGGTCCGACCGCTTGTCCTTCAGCCACTGGGCCACGGCCTTCAGGTCGTCGACGCTGACGCTGCGGCCGTCTTCGTAGCGCAGCAGGTTTTCCAGCAGCACCTTCAGCGAATAGGGCAGGCGGGACAGATCGCCCAGGCCGGCCTTTTCAGCGGCCTTGATGCTGTAATAGGCGTAGGTCTTGTTGCCGACTTTCAGGGTGCGGCGGGTTTTCAGGGTGTCCTGGCCCACCACGATGGGCACCGCACGGGCGGCGCCGGCTGCCTTGGCAACGGGGGCCTTCTTAACCGATTTCTTCACCGCCTTGGCGGCGGGCTTGCGGGCGGCAACCGCTTTCTTGGCGACCTTCTTCTTCGCGGCCTTCTTCGCCGCCTTGCGGGCGACGGCCTTCTTGGCGGCCTTCACGGTCCGGCGCGCGGATTTCGCGGCTTTCACGGCTTTTTTGGCGACCTTTTTAGCCTTGGCTTTCGCGGGGCTCTTGCGCGCCTTGGCGGCCTTGCGCTTGGTCTTCTTCGCGGCTTTCACGGGGCGATCCTTTCGTGACGGAACGTAAAGATGGGAAAGGCTGGTCGGGCGGGCCGTAAACCCGCGTCAGATTGCCGCAAATAGGTGCCGCAAAACCATGGGTTTGCCAAGCGCTTTCGGCTGGAGGAAAGTTCAACCGGGGTCGAAATTTAGGCAATGAGAAGCATGCTCAGAGCCGCCCGCCCCACCCCTTGACGGGTTACTGTCCGTACGCTTATCAACGAGGCAATAACGACGGTATGGCCATCGGTCGTGCTGCGTATGAGGAGGCGACATATGTCCGAGACATCGGCAATGCCTGACGGGCGCGACCCGTTGGGACGCGATACTATCCCGAAATTCATCGCCTATAACGCGCAGCATCGTCGCGACCGTCCGGCCATGCGCGAAAAGGACCTGGGAATCTGGCAGAGCTGGACCTGGGGCGAGGTGGCCGGCAAGGTGCGGCAGCTCGGCTGCGGCCTGGCCGCCATGGGCTTCCGGCGCGGCGACAAGCTGGCCATCATCGGCGACAACCGGCCTGAGCTGTACTGGACCCTCGCCGCCACCCAGGCGCTGGGCGGTATCCCGGTGCCGATCTATCAGGACAGCGTCGCTGACGAAGTGCAGTATGTCATCGACCATGCCGAGGCCCGTTTTGCCCTGGCCGAGAACCAGGAGCAGGTCGATAAACTGATCTCGATCAAGGATCGTCTGCCGAAACTGGAAATGATCATTTTCAGCGATCCGCGCGGCATGCGGCATTACGATCAGCCCTATCTGCGCGACCTGGAAAAGGTGATGGCCGATGGCGAAGCCTATGGCCGCGCCCATCCGAATTTCTTCGACGAGGAGATGGCCCGGGGCAAGGGCAGCGATATTTCGCTGATCTGCTATACCTCGGGCACCACCGGCCGCCCCAAGGGCGTCATGCTCAGCCACGACAACGTGGTGCGCTCGGCCCGGCTGGCGATCGATTTCGACACGATCAATGAAAACGACGAAATCCTGGCCTATCTGCCGATCGCCTGGGTGGGCGATAACTTTATTTCCTATGCCGAGGCTGCCATTGCCGGCTTCTGCGTGAATTGCCCGGAATCGGCCGATACCGTGCTGCAGGACCTGCGCGAAGTAGGGCCGACCTATTTCTTCGCCCCGCCGCGCATCTTCGAGAACCTGCTCACCACCGTGATGATCCGCATGGAGGATGCCAGCGCCATCAAGCGCGGCATGTTCCATTATTTCATCGGCGTGGCGAAGCGGGTGGGCCGCCGCATTTTGGAGCGCAAGTTCGTCTCGCTGACCGACCGGCTGCTCTATGCCCTGGGCGATCTGCTGGTTTATGGCCCACTCAAGAATGTGCTGGGCATGTCGCGCCTGCGGCTGGCCTACACCGCCGGCGAGGCGATCGGGCCGGATATCTTCGATTTCTTCCGTGCGCTCGGCATCAACCTGAAGCAGCTTTATGGTCAGACCGAATGCACGGTGTATCTGTGCATGCATACCGATACCGACGTGAATCCCGATACGGTCGGACCACCGGCGCCGGGCGTGGAGCTGAAGATCGATCCGACCAGCGGCGAGGTGCTGTATCGCAGCCCCGGCGTGTTCGTCGGCTATTACAAGAACGACGAGGCCACGGCCGAGACCAAGACGCCGGAGGGCTGGGTGCATACCGGCGATGCCGGCGTGTTCACCGATGCGGGCCACCTGCGCATCATCGACCGCGCCAAGGATGTCGGCCGGCTGACCGACGGTTCGCTGTTCGCGCCGAAATATGTCGAGAACAAGCTGAAATTCTTCCCGCATATCAAGGAGGCGGTGGCCTTCGGGGACAAGCGCGACTATGCCGCCGCCTTCATCAACATCGACCTTGCCGCGGTCGGTTCCTGGGCAGAACGCAACGGCATCGCCTATACCTCGTATTCCGATCTGGCCGGCCGCCCGGAAGTGTATGATCTGGTCAAGGGCTGCATCGAGAAGGTCAACCGCGACCTGTCGTCCGACAGCAGCATGGCGGCCAGCCAGATCAAGCGCTTCCTGATCCTGCACAAGGAACTGGACGCCGACGATGGCGAGCTGACCCGCACCCGCAAGGTACGGCGCCGCATAATCGCCGAACGGTACGGCGAACTGATCGAGGCATTGTATTCCGACCGCGATGCCATTGCGGTGGAGGCCAAGATCACCTTCGAGGACGGCCGCACCGGCACCTTCAAGGCCAACCTGAAGGTCGCCAATGCCGAAACCTACGCCACCATGCGCAAGGCGGGCTGAGGACACATGACCGCAGAGAAGAAAATCGGCCCGACCCTTCTGAAGGTCGATAACATCAGTCTGTCTTTTGGCGGCGTGAAGGCGCTAACCGATATCAGCTTCGAGATCCGCGAGCACGAGATCCTGGCGATCATCGGGCCGAACGGCGCCGGCAAGTCCTCGATGCTGAACTGCATCAACGGCTTCTATCACCCGCAGCAGGGCACCATCACCTTCCGCGGCCAGGCGCGCAAGCAGATGCGTCCGCACGAGGCGGCCAGCCAGGGCATCGCCCGCACCTTCCAGAACATCGCGCTGTTCAAGGGCATGTCGACGCTGGACAACATCATGACCGGCCGATTGCTCAAGATGAAGTCAGGGCTGCTGGCCTCGGCGATCTACAAGGGGCCAGCCGAGCGCGAGCAGATCGAACACCGCGAATATTGCGAGCGCATCATCGACTTCCTGGAAATCCAGGCGATCCGCAAGGTGCCGGTCGGGCGGCTGCCCTACGGCCTGCAGAAGCGCGTCGAACTGGCGCGCGCGCTGGCCGCCGAGCCCACCCTGCTGCTGCTGGACGAGCCGATGGCCGGCATGAACCTGGAGGAGAAGCAGGATATGTGCCGCTTCATCCTGGATGTGAATGACGAGTTCGGCACCACTATTTGCCTGATCGAACACGACATGGGCGTCGTGATGGACATTTCCGACCGGGTCGTGGTGCTGGATTACGGTCGCAAGATCGGCGACGGCGTGCCCGACGAAGTGAAGAACAATCAGGCGGTGATCGACGCCTATCTCGGCGTACAGCATTAAGGGGGCGGCGGGATGGCGTTCTTTCTAGAAGTCCTGATCGGCGGCCTGATGGCCGGTGTGATGTATTCCCTGGTCGCGCTCGGCTTCGTGCTGATCTTCAAGGCGTCCGGCGTGTTCAACTTCGCCCAGGGCGCCATGGTGCTGTTCGCCGGGCTGTTCTTCGTCGGCTTCATGGAGCTGGGCGTGCCGATGCTGGTCTCGCTGCTGCTCACCATCGCAGTGATGGTGCTGCTGGCGGGCGTGATCGAGCGGCTGGTGCTGCGTCATCTGGTGAATCAGGAAGGTATCATCCTGTTCATGGCCACCATCGGCGTGTCCTTCTTCCTGGACGGCTTCGGCCAGACCATCTGGGGCAGCAACGTGCGCCAGCTGGATATCGGCATCCCGACCGATCCGATCTTCCTGATGGATGGCGACATCCTGATCCAGTCCTTCGACCTCTGGGCCGCCCTGGTGGCCGGCACGCTGCTGGCGGTCCTGGTCGTGTTCCAGAAAACCCGCATCGGCCGCGCGCTGCGTGCAGTGGCCGACGACCACCAGGCGGCTCAGTCGGTGGGCATTCCGCTGAACGTGATCTGGATCATCGTCTGGGCGATCGCCGGCCTGGTCGCGCTGGTGGCCGGCGTGATGTGGGGCTCCAAGCTGGGTGTGCAGCCGGCCATCGTATCGCTGGCGCTCAAGGCCCTGCCGGTGCTGATCCTCGGTGGGTTCACGTCCATTCCGGGTGCCATTATCGGCGGCCTGATCATCGGTGCCGGCGAAAAGCTGGCCGAGGTCTATATCGGTCCGCTGTTCGGCGGCGGCATCGAGAACTGGTTCGCCTATGTGCTCGCCCTGGGCTTCCTGCTGATCCGGCCGCAGGGCCTGTTCGGCGAAAAGATCATCGAGCGCGTGTAGCGGTTAGGGGAAACAGGTCATGTTCTATCGCGAATCCGGCCAGTACAAGACCAGCTACAGCGCCGACCAGGCCATCTTCACCATTCCGCAGGACCGCGTCTTCTTCGCCCTGCTGATGCTGGCGGCCTTTATCGGCATCCCGCTGGTTTCCACCAACTACATCTACACCGCGCTGCTGATCCCCTTCCTCTGCCTGTCCCTGGCGGCGCTGGGGCTCAACATTCTGACCGGCTATTGTGGCCAGCTTTCGCTGGGCACCAGCGCCTTCATGGGCGTCGGCGCCGTGGCGGCCTGGAATATCGCCACCCGTGTGCCCGACCTCAACATTCTGCTGGTATTCGCGTTGGCCGGTCTGGTGACGGCGGCGGTCGGCATGTTCTTCGGCCTGCCCAGCCTGCGCATCAAGGGTTTCTATCTGGCGGTCGCCACCCTGGCGGCGCAGTTCTTCCTGCCCTGGCTGTTCGTCAAGGTCGGCTGGTTCACCAACTACGCCAATTCAGGCGTGATCACCGCGCCGCAGATCGTCATCTTCGGCTGGTCGGTCGACTCACCCATGGAGAAATATCTCTTTGCGCTCGGTGTTGTCACCCTGATGGCACTGGCGGCGAAGAACCTGGTCCGTAGCAATCCCGGCCGGCAATGGATGGCGATCCGCGACATGGACATCGCCGCCGAGATCATCGGCATCCGTCCGGTGGTGGCCAAGCTGACCGCCTTTGCCGTGTCGTCCTTCTATATTGGCGTGGCCGGTGCGCTGTATCTGTTCGTCTATCTCGGTTCGGCCGAGCCCGACGGTTTCACCATCACCATGTCGTTCCAGGTCCTGTTCATGATCATCATCGGCGGTCTGGGCTCGATACTGGGCAGTTTCCTCGGCGCCTTCTTCATCCTGCTGGTGCCGATCTTCCTGACCCGGGTGCCGCCGCTGCTGGGCTTCGACCTTTCCACGGCGCTGATCTCGCACCTCGAATTCATGGTGTTCGGCGCCCTGATCGTGATCTTCCTGATCGTCGAGCCGCATGGCCTGGCCCGGCTGTGGCAGATCACCAAGGAAAAGCTGCGTATCTGGCCGTTCCCATACTGAACCGTCGATGGCGGAACGGTAAAAACCGAGTTTGTCCTGTGTTTTTGACGTGCTAGGCTAACTGCAATTCCCGCCACAAAAGGCGGGTGTAACCGGGAGGATAAAAATGAAAGCATCCAAATGGATTGCGTCCCTTGTTCTGGGCGCGACCCTGGCCGGCGGCGCCACTGTGGCGCTGGCGCAGGAACAGGTGATTCCGTCGATGGTCTACCGCACCGGCCCGTTCGCGCCGAGCGGCATTCCGGTTGCCGACGGTTTTGCCGACTATATCAACCTGATCAACGAGCGCGATGGCGGCCTGAACGGCGTCAAGCTGCGTAACGAGGAATGCGAAACGCAGTACAACACCGAGCGCGGCGTCGAATGCTACGAGCGTCTCAAGGCGCTCGGCGGCACGATCTTCAGCCCGTACTCGACTGGCATCACCTACGCCCTGATCGACCGCGCGCCGACCGACAAGTCGGTGATCTTCTCGATGGGCTACGGCCGCGCCTCGGCCACCGTCGGCAATATCTTCCCCTGGGTCTTCACCGCTCCCGCCACCTACTGGGGCGGCGCCTCGGCCGGCATCCAGTACATCGCCAAGGAACTGGGCGGCAAGGACAAGATGAAGGGCAAGAAGGTTGCCTACGTCTATATCGACATCGCCTACGGCAAGGAGCCGATCCCGGTCTTCCAGAACTACGCCCAGGAACTCGGCTTCCAGCTCGAGCTGGTGCCGGTGCCGGCGCCGGGCCTGGAGCAGAAGTCGATCTGGCTGCAGATCCGCCAGATGCGGCCTGACTATGTCTACCTGCAGGGCTGGGGCGCGATGAACGCCGTGTCGCTGAAGGAAGCCGCTGCGGTGGGCTTCCCGCGCGAGAAGATGATCGGTATTTGGTGGTCGAGCCAGGACAGCGATGTGCAGGCGGCCGGTCCGGCGGCCAAGGGCTACAAGGGCCTGACCTTCCACGGCGCATCCAAGGACCTGCAACTGCTCAAGGACATGAAGAAGTTCCTGGTCGACAAGGGCAAGGCCTCCAACAACGGCAAGCATTACGGCGAGATTGGCTATCTGCGGGGCGCGATGAACGCCATGCTGACGGTCGAGGCTCTGCGCGCTGCGCAGGAAAAGCATGGCAAGGGCAAGGTGATGAATGGCGAGCAGTCGCGTGACGGCTTCGAAGCCATCAACCTGACCGATGCCAGCATCGAAAAGCTCGGCCTCAAGGGCTTCCTGCAGCCACTGAAGCTGGCCTGCGACAACCATCTGGGCGACGGCAAGATCCTCGTCGTGCAGTGGCAGGGCGACCAGTGGAAGCCAGTCAGCGACTGGATTCTGCCGGAGAACCAGAAGCTGTGGCCGCTGTATCTGAAGGATGCAGAGACCTACGCGCGCGAGAAGAACATCGCGTCGCGCGCCTGCGCAAAGTCGTAAGGCTCTGACGATCCCCCGCCGGCGGCGCTGGCGGGGGATTTTCTTTACCGCTTCCGCTGAACGGATTCCTGTCCATGACCGCCCAGACCAATGCCCAGCCGCATGCCGACGCCCAGCCCCTGCTGTCCGTCAACAATATCGAGGTGATCTACAACCACGTGATCCTCGTGCTGAAGGGCGTGTCGCTGCAATTGCCCAAGGGCGGCATCGTGGCCCTGCTGGGCGCCAACGGCGCCGGCAAGACCACCACGCTGAAGGCGATTTCCAATCTGCTGCGCGCCGAGCGCGGGGATATCACCAAGGGCCATATCGACTATCACGGCGAGCGGGTTGACCAGCTCAATCCCTCGGCCCTGGTCAAGAAGGGTCTGATCCAGGTGATGGAGGGGCGGCATTGCTTCGCCCATCTCACCGTCGAAGAGAATCTGATGACCGGCGCCTTCACCCGCGCCGATGGCGGCAAGGCGATCGCACAGGACCTGGAGAAGGTCTACACGTATTTCCCGCGCCTGAAGGTGCGCCGCAAATCGGTTGCCGGCTATACCTCGGGCGGCGAGCAGCAGATGACGGCCATAGGCCGCGCGCTGATGAGTCGGCCCGACACTATCCTGCTGGACGAGCCCTCGATGGGCCTGGCGCCGCAGCTGGTCGAGGAAATCTTCGAGATCGTGCACAAGCTGAACAAGGAAACCGGTGTCAGCTTCCTGGTGGCCGAGCAGAACACCAACATGGCTTTGCGCTATGCCGATTATGGTTACATCCTGGAAAACGGCCGCATCGTGATGGATGGCGAGGCGCAGAAGCTGCGCGAGAATGCCGACGTGAAGGAATTCTACCTCGGTCTCGGGGCCGGCGGCCGGCGCAGCTTCCGCGACGTGAAGCATTATCGCCGGCGCAAACGCTGGCTGGCCTGATCCTATCGAAATCGCAGGAGAGTATCTTGGCGCGCGCGAGCAAACCGAAATCGGCAAAGCCGAAGGCTGTGAAGGCACCCAAACTGAAGGTGCGCGCCGACGAATATTTCGACAAGCGCGAGACCCGCTCGCTCGCCGCGCGCCAAAAGAGCCAGATCGCGGCCCTGCAGGCGCTGATCGCCCATGCCAAGAAGGCCAGCCCCTATTACCGTGAGATACTGAAGGACGTGAAGCCGGCGAAGATCACCTCGCTGGCCGCCCTGGCCAAACTTCCGGTCACCCGCAAATCCGATCTCGCGCCGCGCCAGAAGGCGATGCCGCCGCTGGGCGGCCTGCTGGCCGGCAAACCATCCGAGATCGCCAATGTCTTCCAGTCGCCCGGACCGCTTTATGAAGCCTATGGCCGCCCGACCGCGAAGGTGAAGGACCCTTGGCGCTTCGCCCGCGCCATGTGGGCGGCCGGCTGCCGCCCCGGGGATCTGGTGCACAACACCTTCTCCTATCACCTCACGCCGGCCGGCCGCATGACCGAAGGTTCGGCCCATGCCATCGGCTGCCCGGTTTTTCCCGCCGGCGTCGGCAATACCGAATTGCAGCTGGATGCCATCGCGCAGCTGCAGCCGCGCGTTTATTGCGGCACGCCGTCCTTCCTGAAAATCCTGCTCGAGAAGGCGAAAGAAGCCGGCAAGCCAGCCGCGTCGTTGAAAAAGGGCCTGGTCGGCGGCGAGGCCCTGCCGCCTTCGCTTCGTGCCGAACTGAAGAATCTGGGCGCCGAGGTGCTGCAATCCTACGGCACGGCGGAACTGGGCCTGATTGCTTACGAGTCGAAGGCGATGGACGGCATGATCCTGGACGAGGACGTGATCGTCGAGATCGTGCGTCCGGGCACCGGCGATCCGGTGGCGCTGGGCGAGGTGGGCGAGGTGGTGGTCACCGTGCTGGCCAATCCGGTCTATCCGATGATCCGGTTCGCCACCGGCGACCTTTCGGCCATCCTGCCGGGTATCAGCCCCTGCGGCCGCACCAACACCCGCATCAGGGGCTGGATGGGCCGCGCCGACCAGACCACCAAGGTGAAAGGCATGTTCGTCACGCCGGGCCAGATCGGCCAGGTGGCGGCCCGCCATCCCGAAATCGCCCGTGCCCGGCTGGAGGTCAGTTCGGAAAACAACCTCGATGCCGTGGTGCTGAAGCTCGAAGTGAAGGGCCATGTCTCGACCGTGGACGCCGCAGCTCTGGCGAAAGCCGTGGCCGAGACCTTCCAGTCCGTGTGCAAGCTGCGCGGCCATGTCGAAGTGGTGGCGGCCGGCAGCCTGCCCAACGACGGCAAGGTGATCGCCGATCTCCGCACCTATCAGTAAGGCTCTGAAAAGGCTAAACTCCGTCGCGTCATGGCGTTGGCGGTCGAAGGGCTCGTCTGCATTCGCGGCGAGCGTCAGCTCTTTTCCGATGTGACTTTCCGTCTCGCGGCCGGCGAGGCGTTGCTGCTGCGCGGCCCGAATGGCAGCGGCAAATCCAGCCTGCTGCGCCTGCTGGCCGGCTTCCTGCCGGCCGCCGACGGCCGGGTGCTGCGGGATGAAGACTCCCGGCTGTTCTATGTCGGCCACCAGGATGCCGTGAAGCCGCAGCTCAGCACCGAGGACAATCTGGTTTTCTGGGCCCGCCTGCTGGGCCTCGATGATGTGGCGGCGCAGCAGCAATCCGTCGCCGCGCTGGAGGCGGCCGGCCTGTCGCGCCAGCGCCGCCTGCCGGGGCGATATCTTTCGGCCGGGCAGAAGCGCCGCCTGGCACTGGCCCGCCTGCTGGTCGCGCCGGCCGATCTGTGGCTGCTGGATGAGCCCACCAATGCGCTGGATACCGCCGCCGTCGCCTGGCTGGGTGGTGTTCTGGCCACGCATCGCGCGCGTGGCGGCATGGTGATCCTGGCCAGTCATGTGGATGTGCCGCTGCCCGATGCGCGCCGGCTCGACCTGCCGGAAGGCCACCTGTCATGATGAAGGCCTTCCTCGCCATTGTCGGTCGCGACCTGCGGCTGGGCTTCGGCGCCCAGGGCGCCATGCTCACCACTCTGCTGTTCTTTGTGCTGGCGGTCAGCCTGTTTCCGCTTGGCGTCGGGCCGGAGCCGCAGATTCTGGCCCGTATCGCCGCCGGCGTGATCTGGGTGGCGGCTTTGCTGGCGGCGATGCTGTCGCTCGACCGCCTGTTCCAGACCGACCAGGAAGACGGCACGCTCGACCTGCTGGCCCAGGCGCCGCTGCCGCTTGGTCTCGTCGCGCTGGCCAAGACTTTGGCCCATTGGCTCACCACCGGTCTGCCGCTCACCGTGATCGCGCCGCTGCTGGCGGTGATGATGCAGATGGAACTGGCGACCATGCCGGTGCTGCTGCTGGCCCTGTTGCTCGGCACGCCAAGTTTGAGCCTGATCGGCGCCATCGGCGCGGCACTGACGCTTGGCGCCCGGCGTGGCGCCGTGCTGGTGCCGCTGATCACATTGCCGTTAGTGATCCCCGTGCTGATTTTCGGTGTCGGCGCAGTGGAAGCCGCCGCCTATGGCCTTACTCCCGCGCCGCATCTGCTGCTGCTGGGCGCCTTCCTGGCTGGCAGTCTGGCCCTCAGCCCCTTTGCCATTGCCGGCGCCATCAAGCTGGCCTTGGAATGAGCCCGGCCCTATAAAGCGCCCATGCTGCACGCCCTCGCCAATCCCGCCCGCTTCCTGCGCCTGATGGGCGCCATCCGCCCCTGGGCGGCGGCGGTGGCCGTGCTCGGCCTCGGGCTCGGCCTGGGCTGGGGTCTGCTGTGGTCGCCGCCGGATTACCAGCAGGGCGAAACCGTGCGGATCATGTATATCCACGTGCCGGCGGCCTGGATGGCCATGTTCATCTATGCCGCCATGGCGGTGGCCTCGGCCACGGCGCTGATCTGGCGCCACCCGGTGGCGGAGCTTGCGGCCAAGGCTTCGGCCCCTGTGGGCGCGGCCTTCACCCTGATCTGCCTGATCACCGGCTCGCTCTGGGGCAAGCCGATGTGGGGCACATGGTGGGTCTGGGATGCCCGGCTCACCTCGATGCTGATCCTGTTTTTCCTGTATCTCGGCTATATCGCTCTGTGGGAAGCCTTCGACGATCCCGGTCGTGCCGGCCGTGCTGCCGCCATCCTAGCCCTGGTCGGCGCCGTCAACCTGCCGATCATCAAGTTCTCGGTCGACTGGTGGAACACCCTGCATCAGCCGGCCAGTGTGCTGACCCTGGAAGGGCCAAAAATCCACCCGGATATCCTCTGGCCGCTGCTGATCACCGCCATCGGTGCCAAGGGCTATTACGTCTGGGTGCTGAGCCTGCGGGTCAGGGCCGAAATCCTGCAGCGACAGGCCCGCATTCTGCGCTTTTCGGTCGCGACCGATCGCCGCGCAGGCTAGGCTGGGCTAGCCGTTCGGCGGCGAAGACTATATTTTCACCCGACTGTTGGCCGCAGGGGCCAAGGGAACCAAAGGGTTAACGCGTGTACTGGTCATCGCTCGGCG
The DNA here is from genome assembly GCF_046297595.1 of Ferrovibrio sp. GTDB lineage: Bacteria > Pseudomonadota > Alphaproteobacteria > Ferrovibrionales > Ferrovibrionaceae > Ferrovibrio. The sequence continues at coordinate 986,728 of NZ_JBKBHT010000001.1, read as the reverse complement.
ATTTCCTGGCCATGGGCGGTCATGCCGCCTTCGTCTGGCCGTCTTTCGCCATTGCCCTCCTGTTACTGCTTGGTCTGGGTCTGCAGAGCCGGCTGGCCATGAGGGCGGCCGAGCGAGAACATGCCGAAGCAAAGCATGAGGCTGGCCGAGATGCGTAAGGGCATGTCGCGCAAGCGCAAGCGTCTGCTGGCCGTCCTGGGCCTGGTGGCGGGTCTGGCCATGGCCGTGACGCTGGTCCTGTCGGCCTTCAACGAGAATCTGGTCTTCTTCCACAGTCCCTCCGACGTGGTGGAAAAGCAGCTGCCGCCCGACAAGCGTTTCCGCATCGGCGGTCTCGTCGTGCAGGGCAGCGTGAAGAAGGATGGCCTCAACACGGAATTCACCGTCACCGACATGCGCCACGAGGTGCGCATCAGCTATACCGGCATGCTGCCCGACCTGTTTCGCGAAGGGCAGGGCGTGGTGGCCAATGGCAGGCTGGACCGCGATGGCCGTTTCGTTGCCTCAGAAGTGCTGGCCAAACACGACGAGAATTACATGCCGCCCGAAGTCGCCGATGCCCTGAAGAAATCCGGCCAGTGGCATGAAAACAGCGGCGACCATCTCAAGCTGGTGAAACCCGGCTCATGATCGCCGAACTTGGCCATATCGCCCTGATCCTCGCGCTCTGTCTGGCGCTGGTGCAGGGCATCCTGCCACTGATCGGCGCCGCGCGCGGCATCGATGGCTGGATCGCACTTGGCCCGCAGGCCGCCCTCGGTCAGGCCGTGCTGGTGGCCTTTGCCTTCGGCTGCCTGACCTATGCCTATGTGACCTCGGATTTCTCGGTGCTGAACGTGGCCGAGAATTCGCACACGCTGAAACCCATGCTCTACAAGATCAGCGGCGTGTGGGGGAACCATGAGGGTTCGCTGCTGCTGTGGATTCTGATCCTGGTGATCTTCGGCGCGGCCGTGGCGGTGTTCGGCGGCAACCTGCCGGCCACACTGAAGGCGCGTGTGCTGGCCATCCAGGGCCTGATCGGCGTCGGCTTCCTCGCTTTCATCCTGTTCACCTCCAACCCCTTCAGCCGACTGCTGCCGCCGCCGCTGGAAGGCCGCGGCCTCAATCCCCTGCTGCAGGATCCCGGCCTCGCCTTCCATCCGCCGTTCCTCTATCTGGGATATGTCGGTTTCTCGGTGGCGTTTTCCTTCGCGGTCGCCGCCCTGATCGAGGGCCGCGTCGATCCGGCCTGGGCACGCTGGGTGCGGCCCTGGACGCTGGCGGCCTGGTGCTTCCTCACCCTCGGCATCGCGCTCGGTTCCTGGTGGGCCTATTACGAACTGGGCTGGGGCGGCTGGTGGTTCTGGGATCCGGTCGAGAATGCATCCTTCATGCCCTGGCTGGCTGGCACGGCTCTGCTGCATTCGGCCATCGTGGTGGAAAAGCGCGACGCGCTGAAAAGCTGGACTATCCTGCTCGCCATCCTCACCTTTTCGCTCAGCCTGCTGGGCACCTTCCTGGTGCGTTCGGGCGTGATCAACTCGGTGCATGCCTTCGCCACCGATCCCACCCGTGGCGTGTTCATCCTGGCTTTCCTCTGCGTCGTGGTGGGCGGCAGCCTGGTGCTCTACGCCCTGCGTGCGCCAGCCCTGCAGGCGGTGGGCGTTTTCGCGCCCATCAGTCGCGAGGGCGCGCTGGTCCTCAACAACCTGCTGCTGGCGGTCGCCACGGCGGCGGTGCTGCTCGGCACGCTGTATCCCGTGGCGCTGGACGCGATCAGCGGCGCCAAGGTTTCGGTCGGCCCGCAATATTTCAACGCCGTCTTCATGCCGCTGATGGCGCCGCTGGTGGCGGCCATCGCCATCGGGCCGCTGCTGGCCTGGAAGCGTGGCGATCTAGCTGCCGCCCTGCAACGGCTTGTGCCGGCGGCCATCGCCGCGCTTGCGGCGCTGGGTCTCGGCCTGTGGCTGATGGACTCGAAAAGCTTCTACAGCCTGCTGGGCCTTGTTCTGGGCGCATGGCTCGGCATCGGCGCTCTTTGCGAAGTAGCCTTGCGCGTGAAGCTGTTCACCGCTCCGCTGACTGAAACCCTGAATCGCGCCCGCTTCCTGCCGCGCGCCGCCTGGGGCATGACGGTGGCGCATCTGGGCGTCGCCATGCTGGTGCTGGGCATCACCGTATCCGAGACCTGGCAAGTCGAGGTGCAGCAGGTTATGAAACCGGGCGAAGTGGCGAAAGTCGGCCCGGTGGAATACCGCTTTCTTGGCGTCACGCCGTACAAGGGACCGAACTATACGGCCCAGCAGGGCCGCTTCGAGGTGCTGGAAAATGGCCGCGTGGTGCGCGAGATGCGCCCGGCCCAGCGTCGCTACCAGCAGCCGCCGATGGAAACCACCGAGGCCGCGATCCGGCCTTCGCCGGTGGCCGATCTCTATGCCGTGGTGGGCGAAGGCAATGCTCAGACTGGCTGGGCCGTGCGTCTGTACTGGAAGCCGCTTGTTTCCTGGATCTGGCTGGGTGCGCTGGTCATGGCTTTTGGCGGCATGCTGTCGTTGTCCGACCGCCGCCACCGCGTCGGTGCGCCGGTGCGCCGGCGCCAGGCCGCGCCGTCTGCGGCCGAATAGGAATCCCGCATGCGTCTCGCCTATCTGGTTCCGCTGGTTGTCTTCGTATTGATCGGGCTGGGCCTCGCCATCGGGCTCACGCTCAATCCGCGCGAGATTCCGTCTGCCCTGATCGGCAAGCCGGTGCCGGAATTCTCGCTGCCGCCGGTACAGGGCCGCACGCTGGGTCTGGCCACGGCCGATCTGAAAATCGGCGAACCCAGCGTGGTGAATGTGTTTGCTTCCTGGTGCGTGCCGTGCCGCGTCGAGCATCCGCTGCTGCTCGCGCTCAAGCGCGACGGCATCGCGCCGATCCACGGCCTGAACTACAAGGACGACCCGGCCGACGTGGCGAAATGGCTGGACCAGCTTGGCGATCCCTTTACCCGCACCGGCGCCGACCGCAATGGCCGCGTCGGCATCGACTGGGGCGTGTATGGCGTGCCGGAAACCTTTGTGGTCGACGGCAAGGGCAACATCATGTGCAAGCATGTCGGTCCGCTCACCGACTGGGATATGGACAACAAAATCCGCCCCCTGCTGCGCGACCTGAAAGCGGGCCAGCCGAGCAAGGTGAAATGTTGAAACGTCTGGTATTCCTGCTCGTCCTGCTGATCGCAACGCCTGTCGCGGCCCAGCATCTGGACGACCGTCTGGCCGACCCGGCGCAGGAGCTGCGTGCCCGCGAGCTGTCGCGCGAGCTGCGCTGCCTGGTCTGTCAGAACCAGTCGATCGAGGATTCCAACGCGCCGCTGGCGCGTGACCTGCGCCGGATTGTGCGCGAACGTGTCGCGGCCGGCGACAGCGACCGCGCCATTATGGACTATCTGGTGGCGCGGTATGGCGAATGGGTTCTGCTCAAGCCGCGTTTCAACCTGCAGACCCTGCTGCTCTGGCTCGGGCCGGCGCTGTTCCTTGTGATCGGCGGCGTGGTGGTGTTCTTCCTGTATCGCCGCCAGCGTGCTGTAACGGCGCCGCCCGCCGCGCCGCTCGATGCCGAGGAGCAGAAGCGGCTGGCCGCGCTGCTTGACGATGGAGAGCGGCGCTGATGCTGTGGCTCGGTTTTGCCCTGCTGGCGCTGGTGGCGCTGGCTTTTCTGCTCTGGCCCCTGCTGCGGCACCGGCATGCGGAAGCGGGCCGCAAGGTTCATGACCTCGCCGTCTATCGCGCCCAGCTCGACGAAGTGGCGCAGGAGCAGGCGCGTGGTGCGCTGACCGAGGCCGAGGCTTCCGCCGCGAAGCTGGAAATCCAGCGCCGCCTGCTGCGTGCCGATGCTGCTACCGATCTCGCGGTACCGAAGCAATCTGGCCGTGGTATTCGGATCGCCACCATGATCGTGCTGGCCCTGGTGCCGTTGCTGGGCGGCGGGCTTTATCTGGCGCTGGGCCGCCCCGATGCGGCCGAGTTCAACCTGGCGCAGGCGCGCATCCGTGCCGAACGCGAGGCGCAGCTGCGTCAGGATACCGAGCGCATGATTTCGCAGTTGCGCGAACGGCTGGCGGCTTCGCCCGACCGTGCCGATGGCTGGCTGCTGCTCGGCCGTTCGCTGCTGCTCACCGAGCGTCCGGCCGAAGCCGTCGAGGCTCTGGACCGCGCCATCGTGCTGCAGCCCGGTGAGGTCGAAGCCTATGCCCTGCGCGCCGAGGCATTGACACTCGCCGCCGACGGTTCGGTCACCGATGCGGCGCAGCGCGATTTCCGCGCCGTGCTGGAGCGAGATCCCCAGCATCCCGGCGCACGCTATTATCTCGGTCTGGCCCGCCTGCAGCAGGGCGATACGCGCGGCGCCTATGACGACTGGTATGCGCTGGCGGCCGACAGTCCGGCCGATGCGCCCTGGCTGGAAACCGTACATGGCCGCCTGCGTGAGCTGGCGCCGCGCCTCGGCGTTGCGCTTGCTCAGGCGGTGCCACAGCCCAGACCGGCCGAAGCACCGGATCGTTCCCAGGTGGAAGCCGCGCAGCAGATGTCGGAAGCCGACCGCGCCGAGATGATCCGCGGCATGGTGGATCGCCTGGCCGAACGCCTGAAGGAAAATCCCGACGATGCAGATGGCTGGCTGCGTCTGGCCCGCGCCCGCGAGGTGCTGGGCGAGATGGATGCCGCCCGCGAGGCCCTGCGCCGCGCGGTGGCGCTCCAGCCCGGGCGGGTGGAAAGCCGGGTGGCGCTGGCGTTCAACCTGGCCGGTACTGCCGTGAAAAGCCGCGACCCGCTCCCGGCAGAAGCCGTGGCCGAATTCCGCGCCGTGCTGCAGCAGGCCCCCAACCATGCCCAGGCGCTGTGGTTCGTCGGCCGGGGCGCCTATGAGGCCGGAGACAAGGCCGGCGCGGCCGAGCACTGGAACAGGCTGCTGGCCCTGCTGCCGCCCGACTCGCCCGAGGCCCGCGAACTCTCCGAACGTATCGCCAGCCTGACCCGCTGAAGCCGGCTTCCGGCCCGGGCCTGTTAACCTTCGTTTAAGGGAGTCCTGCGCGTAATCGGGCCGGATTGAGGGGCCATTCCGGCCTCCGGGCTGGGTGAGTTATGGCTATCGGACCAAGCAACAATCTTCTTTCCGCGCTGTCGCAGCTGCAGGGTTCGGCCCGTCCGGCCGCGTCGCAACCGCGTCCGCCCCAGCAAAGCCAGAACAGCTTCGCCGCCCAGCTTGGTGGCGTGAACGCGATCCGCGCCACCGCGCCGGCGACACAATCCGTTGCCCAGGTTTCAGAACAGCCGCAAAACGCCGCCGCGCCCGCCCAGCAGTCGCGGCCGATCCCATCCCGCGGCGGCTATCTCGGCCAGTACGTCAACATCGTGGTCTGATTCAACCGGCCGTATACGGCCGGTTTGATTGACGTCGCCGGACCCGGCGGCTAGCTTGGCCCCTTCTTCGTTGCCATAAAAACGATCCGGGGAAACGCCATGCTTTCGCGTCGTCTGCTGCTCAGCCTTTGTGCCGCCCTTCTGCTGTCGCCCGCCGTAGCCATCGCACAGCCGAAGGACAAGGTCGCCATCTCGGCGCTGCCGTTCATTTCCACGGCGCCGATCTTCATCGCCAAGGAACGCGGCTATTTTGATGCCGAGGGCATCGATCTCGACATCAAGGTTTTCAACGCCGCCCAGGCCGTGGCCGTGGCGGTGGCTTCCAACGACACCCAGTTCGGCATCACCGCTTTCACCGGCGGCTTCTTCAACCTGGCGGGCAAGGGTGCGCTGAAGGTGGTGGCTGCACAGAGCCGTGAGGAGCCGGGCTACAATTTCGTGGCTTATGTGGCCTCGAAGAAGGCCTACGACGCCGGCTTCCGTTCGCCGAAGGATTTCGCGGGCAAAAGCGTGGCGATCACCACGGTCGGCTCCAGCTTCCACTACAATCTGGGCATGCTGGCCGACAAATATGGTTTCAAGCTCGACAGCGTGCAGATGAAGCCGGTGCAGTCGATTCCCAACATGATGGCGGCGCTGACTGGCGGTCAGGTGGATGCCACCATCCTGCCGGCCAACAATGCGCTGAAGCTGGAGGCCGATGGCGCCGGCAAGATCATCGGCTGGGTGCATGAACATACGCCCTGGCAGCTTGGCGTACTGTTTGCCTCGTCCAAGATCGTCAAGGAACAACGCCCGCTGGTGGCACGCTTTGTGCGCGCCTACCAGAAGGGCCTGGCCGATTACGCCGCTGCCTTCCTGGCCAAGGATTCCCAGGGCAACCGCATGGTCGGCGAGAAGGCGCTGGCCCTGATGCCGGTGCTGGAGAAGTGGGTGCAGCCCAAGCCGAGCATCGACACTGTGAAGGTGGCCGCCAATTACATGGACCCGCAGGGCCGCCTGCTGGTGAAGAACATCTACGACCAGCTCGCCTGGTATCAGGCCCAGGGCCTGGTCGACAAATCGGTCAAGGTCGAGGATTTCCTCGACCTCAGCTTCGTGAAGGGCCATCTCGACCTGCCGAAGCGGTAAGCAGCCAGCGAGTATATTTCATGCAGGTGGTGCTGGACGGGGTCGGCTATGCCTATGGCGATCTGCCGGTCCTGCAGGATATCGGTTTTACCGTTGCCGAAGGCGAGACGGCGGCCCTGATCGGGCCGTCGGGCTGCGGCAAATCCACCCTGCTCAATCTGGTCGGCGGCCTGCTGCAACAGCAGACAGGCCGCATCACCACGCCGGGCAAGGCGCCGCCGGGTTGCCTCAATCCGCTGACCTTCGTGTTCCAGGATTTTGCCCTGCTGCCCTGGCGCAGCGTGGCCGGCAATGTCGCGCTGGCGCTGGAGCATCACGGCCTGGGCCGCAGGGAACGCGAGACCCGCATTCATGAAGTGCTGACGCTCTGCGGCCTCGCCGATTTCGCCAGCGCCCTGCCGAAACAGCTTTCCGGCGGCATGCGCCAGCGCGTCGGCATCGCCCGTGCGATTGCCGTGAAGCCGGCCGTGCTGCTGATGGATGAACCGCTCTCGGCGCTGGATGCCCAGACGCGCGAATTGCTGATGGAAGACCTGGTGGCGATCTGGGCGCGCGAACGTACCACCACGCTTTATGTGACCCACAACCTGTCGGAGGCCGTGCGGCTGGCCGACAAGGTGGTGGTGCTGTCGCGCCGGCCGGGTCGCGTCAAACGCATCGTCGACGTGCCGGTGCCGGTGACCGAACGGCACAAGACCGAACATGCCGCCGTTCTGCAGGCCCTGCAGGACGATCTCTGGAGCCTGATCAAGACCGAAGCGCAGGTGGCGGATCGCGAGGTGCAGGATGTCTGAAATCCATCCAACCGTTCCCTTCCGCGGCCGTGGTTTCGTGCCCGCCACCCGGCGCTGGGCACCCTGGCTCGCCTTCATCGTGATCATTGCCGCCTGGGAGGCCGCCTCCGATACCGGCCTGTTGCCGGCGCTGTTCATGCCGGCGCCGCACGAGGTGGTGATGGCGCTCTACGACCTATTCGCCGATGGCCGGCTGGTGGATCATATCGCCGCATCGCTGCAGCGCATCGTCGGCGGCTGGCTGCTGGGCAGTTTCGCCGGCCTGTGCTTCGGGTTCGCCATGGGCATCTTCGTGCTGGCGCGTTCGGTCGGCCTGCCCGTCGTGGCGGCGCTGTTTCCGATCCCGAAGATCGCGCTGCTGCCGCTGTTCATCCTGTGGTTCGGCATCGGCGAGCCATCCAAGATCGCCACCATTGCGCTTGGCGTGTTCTTCCCCACCGTGGTCAGCACCTATTCGGCGGTCGACAACGTGCCGCGCAACCTGATCCGCATGGCGCAGAGCTTCGGCCTCTCCACGCCGGCCATCGTGTGGAAGGTGGTACTGCCCGGGGCGATGCCCGGGATCCTGGCCGGTTTTCGCATCTCGTCCTCGATCGCACTGATCCTGGTGGTGGCGGCCGAGATGATCGGCACCCAGGTTGGTATCGGCGCCTTTGTGCTGGCGGCCGGCAACCTGATGCAGACCGATCAACTGGTCGGCGGCGTGGTGCTGCTGTCGCTACTCGGCCTCACCATCAGCTGGCTGCTCGGGATTGCCGAGAGAATCCTGCTGCGCTGGCGGTAAGACGATGACCGAGCACCCCATTCCCGCCACCCGCGTGGTGCGACAGGCCGGCCCGGCGGCAGCCCGTGTGCTGGAAGCCGATATCGTCATACTGGGCGCCGGCATCAGCGGCATCTCGGCGGCGCTGGAGGCGGCGAAACTCGGTCGCCGTGTTGTGCTCGTCGATGCCGGACAGCAGCTTGGCGGGCAGTCCACCGGCAGCCTGCTGGGCACCTTCTGCGGTTTCTATTCCAACGGCCCCGATCCCTATCGCGTGGTCTACGGCATCGTGGACGAGATGTTCGCGCATCTGAGGAAGACCGATGCCTTCCACCTGCGCCGGGGCCGCAACAGCTATATCCCGCTTTACCAGGAGCAGGCGCTGGTGCGCTGGATCGAGCAGGCAGTGCATTGCGCCGGGATCGACGTGCTGCTGGGCGCCATCCTGCTGGAGGTGAAACGCGATGGCGGCCGCATCACGGCGCTTTCGCTTGCCACTCGCTTCGGGCCGGTCGAATTGCGTGGCCAGGGTTTTGTCGATGCCTCGGGCGATGCCGCGCTCAGTTTCGCGGCCGGTTTCGACTGCCGCCAGCCGGCCAGCCCGATCATGGGCACCCTGATGTTCACGCTGGAAGGATTTGATGAGGCGGCAGCCCTGAAACTGGATCGCTGGGCGGTGCAAAAGCATCTGGCCGAGCAGGGCGGCCGTTATGGCCTGGTGCGGCGCGATGGTTTTGTCTTTGCCTTCCCTGGCAAGGGGCAGGCCACGGTGAACATGACCCATGTGGAAACGCCGCTGGAGCCGCTGGGGCTGGCCGCTGCGCAGGCCGAGGGCCGCGCCCAGGCCGACCGCGTGGTGGCTTTCCTGCGTGGCGAATATCCGCAGGTCTTCGGCACCGCCCGCGTGCGGCAATACGGCATGCTGGGCATCCGCCAGACGCGCTGGATCGTGGGCGGCCACAGCATCACGGTGGACGAGGTGCGGCGTGGCGTGAAGCCCGCCGATGCCATCCTGCGCTGCTCCTGGCCGGTCGAACTGCATGACCGTGCCGAGGACGTACACTGGGAAGAATTCGGCGACGACCACCTGCATTACGTGCCGCTGCGCGCCATGCTGCCGGTTGGCGCCGACAATCTGGTGGCGGCCGGCCGCTGCATCGATGGCGATCCGGCCGCGCTCAGTTCGGTGCGCGTGATGGGCCCCTGTGTCGCCATGGGGGCGGCAGCGGCCCATGCGCTCGACCTGGCCGGTGCCGGCTCGGTGCAGCAGATCGACATCGCCGCCCTGCAGGCACGGCTGGCCGACAACCTGACCCGCTGCGACCGCGACTGACCCGGTCAGGTCAGCCGCGCTGTTCCAAGGTTTCCACCAGTTGGCGCAGCAGGGCGATGAAATCGGCGCGCTTGGCGGGCGACAGCGGTTCGAGGATACGATCCTGCGAGCGCATCACGCCGGGTTGGGCCGCGCGCAGCTGCTTCTCGCCATCGGGCGTCACCGCCAGCGCATTGGTGCGCCGGTCGGTTTCGGTGCGCTGGCGCACCAGCAGGCCGCGCTTGATCAGCCGCGCGACCATTTCCGCCACGGTGGAGCGGTCGATGCCGGTCTGGCGCACCAGATCGACCTGGCTGATGCCGCTATTCTGGTAGATGGCCAGCAGCAGCGCGAACTGGCGCGGCGTCAGGCCATTACTCCCGACTTCCGCAGTGTACAGATCGACGGCGAGCTGCTGGCAGCGCCGCAACAGATGCCCCGGCGCATCCTGCAGGTTGAAGCTGGCCAGCGAATCGCCGGCAGCCGCATGGGTGGTCTTGTCCCCCGACATGGGACCTCCCTATTTTATGGTTATGGTTGTTACGCCTTCCTGTGACTGGGCGGTCTTTTAGTACCGCTTCTCAGTTCACTGATAAAACGCCATTCCGAGGCTTCCCGTCCAGTGTGAGATAGAAGAAATTCAGGGTAGGGACGGGCGTATACATACAAACAAGTTTGAACCCGCAAACATCGAAGCAATCATGCAGAATCCGAAGAATTATCGATTTTCCCAGCGCACCCCGGAAGGGGATAACCGAGACCGCATGATCTGCGACGATTGCGGCTGGGTTCACTACGTCAACCCCAAGGTGGTGGTCGGCGCCGTGGTCGGGCATGAAGGCAAAATCCTGCTCTGCCGTCGGGCCATCGAGCCGCGCAAGGGCTTCTGGACCATCCCGGCCGGTTTCATGGAAGAAAGCGAAACCTCCGAGGCCGGGGCCATGCGCGAAGCCCAGGAGGAAGCCTGCGCCGAGATCTCCATCGATGCGTTGCTGGCTGTCTACAACATTCCCCGCATCAGTCAGGTGCAGCTGATTTACCGCGCCAGGCTGGCCTCGCCGGAATTTTCCGCCGGGCCGGAATCGCTGGAGGTGCAACTGTTTGGCTGGGACGAAATTCCCTGGCAGGACCTGGCCTTCCCATCGGTGCATTGGGCGTTGCACCACTATCGCGCCGTGGAAGGGCAGGCGCGTTTCCCGACCCATACCAATCCGCCGGGCGAGCAGGGCAATTACTGAATCCCCGGACTGCTGATCGACAGGTCTAGAGCGACTCCCGGCATCGTCTAGCGATTCCATCGTTCCGTCACCGAAGTGCCGTGAACCGGTCACGGCGCATTCATCGGTATGCAAAGCAGCGCGCCTATGGCTTCCCCACGCAACGGGGAAAAGGCCATGGCCGGAGTCGTTATCGAAAGAATCCGCAAATCCTTCGGAACCACCCAGGTTCTGAAAGGCGTCTCGCTCGATATCGCCGACCGTGAATTCATGACCCTGGTTGGCCCGTCCGGCTGCGGCAAGAGCACCCTGTTACGCATCATCGCAGGGCTGGAACAGCAGGATGAAGGCGATATCCGCATCGGCGGCGCCAGCGCCGGCCGCAAGCGGGCCGCCGATCGTGACCTGGCCATGGTGTTCCAGTCCTATGCGCTTTATCCGCATCTTTCGGCGCGCGACAACATCGCCCTGCCGCTGACCATGCGGCGCCTAACGGCGTGGCAGCGACTGCCGCTGCTTGGCCGGTTCCTGCCCGGCACAGCGTCCACGCGAATGGTGATTGCCGACGAGGTACATCGCGTGGCCGATATCCTGCGCATCGGCCATCTGCTGGAGCGCAAGCCGGCCCAGCTTTCCGGCGGCCAGCGCCAGCGTGTGGCGCTCGGCCGCGCCATGGTGCGGAATCCGGCCGCCTTCCTGATGGACGAACCGCTCAGCAACCTGGATGCCAAGCTGCGCGAGCATATGCGCACCGAGATCGCCCAACTGCACCAGCAGCTTGCCGCCACCTTTATCTATGTCACCCACGACCAGGCCGAAGCGATGACCATGTCGGATCGCATCGCGGTGATGATGGATGGCGAGATCCTGCAGGTGGCGGCGCCCGACGTGATCTATGCCGATCCGGCCGACCTGCGGGTGGCCGAATTCATCGGCAGCCCGAAAATCAATGTGGTGCCGGCAGAGATCGACGGCGACGGCATGCTGCGCGTCGGTGCGGCCCGGTTCGATATTGCCGCAATCCTGCCGCCCGGCAGCCAGCTGAAACTGGCTTTCCGGCCGGAAGCGGCAGAGCTGGGCGCCAATTCGCCGGCCACACTGGGCGGTCGGGTGGTCATCCGCGAAAATCTGGGCTCCGACCTGCTGGTGCATGTGCAACTGGATGCCGCGCCTGATCCGGTGATCGTGCGCCTGCCGGCCCGCCAGCATGGCGTGCGCGAGAATGACCGCATCGGCCTGCATGTGCCGGTCGACCAGATTCTGCTGTTCGGCAATGACGGCCGCCGCCTGCGGACGGTGCCGCGGCCGGCGGAGGCGCGGGAGCGGGTCTATGGCTGAGGTCGTATTGGATCGTGTTTCGGCGCGCGGCTGGCGGATCGACCGGTCGGCCGTACCCTATCTGCTGGCCGGCCCGGCCTTTGTACTCATGCTGCTGCTGCTGATCGGGCCGGTGCTGACCGTTCTGCTGCTGTCGTTCACCGATTATCAGCTCGGCGCTCCCGGCTTCGGCTTCATCGGCCTGGACAATTACACCGAACTGGCCGGCGAAAAAGTGTTCTGGAAATCACTGGGCAACACGCTGGCCTATGTCGGCGTGGTGGTGCCGGCCGCCGTAGGGCTGGGGCTGGGTGTCGCGCTGCTGATCGAAAGCGGTCGGTCCTGGCGGGCCTTCTATCGCGCGGCCTTCTTCGTGCCCGTGATGGCCACGCTGATCGCCATGGCGATTGCCTGGGAATTCATGCTGCACCCGCAATTCGGCCTGATCAACCTGATGCTGAAGCCGCTCGGCATTGCGCCGCAGAACTGGCTGAACGATCCGGGGCTGGCATTGTGGGTGCTGGCCGTGATTGGCATCTGGCAATCCTTCGGCTTCAACATGGTGCTGTTCATGGCCGGCATCGTCTCGATCCCGAAACACCTCTACGAGGCAGCCGAAATGGATGGTGCCCGCAGCGCCTGGGAGCGTTTCCGCCTGGTCACTTGGCCGATGCTGGGGCCGGTGACGATGTTCGTGGTGGTGATCACCGCGATCCGTTCCTTCCAGGTCTTCGACACCGTTCACGCACTGACCAAGGGCGGACCGGTCAAGGCCACGGAGGTCCTGCTCTACACCATGTATGCCGAGGGCTTCGAATTCCTGCGCTCCGGCTATGCGGCCGCCATCGCCGTGGTCTTCCTGGTCTTCGTGCTGATCCTCACCGTGATCAAGGCGCGGCTGCTCGACCGCAAGGTGCATTACGGATGACCGCGCAATCCTCCATCCTTCGCTCCGCCCTGCGGCATGGCGTTCTGCTGGCTGGCGTGGCCATCGTGCTGCTGCCGTTTGCCTGGATGATCGCCACCTCGCTGAAACCCGACGCCGAGATATTCATCAGCGAAATCCGCTGGTGGCCGCAGACCCTGCACGCTGTGGAGAATTACAGCCAGGCCTTCACCCGCTCGCCGCTCGCGCGCTTTCTGCTGAATGGCGTGATCGTCACTGTTTCGATCTTCGCATTGCAGGTGGTGGTCGCCCTGCCGGCGGCCTATGCGCTGGCGAAGTTGCGCTTCCGCGGGCGCGAAACGCTGTTCGCCCTGGTTCTGCTCTGCCTGCTGATCCCGCCACATGCCATCGCGGTGCCGCTGTTCCTGCTTTTCCACCATCTGGGCATCCTCAATAGCTACGCGGCCTTGATCGTGCCCTGGGTCATCTCGGTCTTTGGCATTTTCCTGATGCGTCAGTTCTTCATGACCGTGCCGGACGATCTGGTCGACGCCGCCCGCATGGACGGCATGTCGGAATTCGCCATCGTCTGGCGAGTGATGCTGCCGACCGCTATTCCGGCGATCACGGCCTTCGGCATCTTCTCGGTGATCGCGCACTGGAACGATTATTTCTGGCCGCTGATCGCACTGAACAGCGAGCAGTATTACACCCCGCCGCTGGGCGTCATTAGCTTCCGCAACCAGGAAGCCGGCACCTCCTATGGCCCGCTGATGGCGGCGGCCACCATCATCATCATGCCGCTCGTCATCGCCTTCCTGCTCGCCCAGAAGCGGTTCATCGAAGGCATCGCATTCACCGGCCTCAAATAGGCCGCAACAGGAGAGGAGAAAGTCCATGCGTAAGATCTTCATGGCGGCCGCGGCCGTCCTGATGGGGGCATCTGCCGCCCATGCCACCGAAATCGTGATCCAGTATCCCTATGGCGAGTTGTTCAACGGCACGCACCAGCAGATCGCCGCGGAATTCGCCAAGAAACGCCCGGATATCAAGGTCAGCTTCCGCGCGCCATACGACTCGTATGAAGAGGCCACGCAGAAGATCCTGCGCGAGTCGATCACCAAGCAGATGCCCGACATCACCTTCCAGGGCCTGAACCGCATCCGCATCATGGTCGACCGCAACATCGCCGTGCCGCTGGATGGTTTCATCAAGGCCGAGAAGAATTTCGAGACCGAAGGCTTCCACCAGGCGATGTTCGATATCGGCACGCAGCAGGGCAAGGTCTATGCGCTGCCCTTCGCCATTTCGCTGCCGATTACCTATTACAACCTCGATCTCGTGAAGAAAGCCGGCGGCGATCCGAACAACCTGCCCAAGACCTGGGACGAGGTCTTTGCGCTGGCGAAGAAGATCAAGGCGCTGGGCGGCGACGTGAACGGCGCCACCATCGCCTGGGATATCACCGGCAACTGGCTGTGGCAGGCGCCGGTCTTCAGCCAGGGCGGCAGCATGCTGAATGCCGATGAAAACAAGGTTGCTTTCGACGGACCCGAAGGCCGGTTCGCCATCAACGTCTTCGCGCGCTTTGTGAAGGACGCCCAGATGCCGAACCTGACCCAGCCGGACATGCGCGCCGCTTTTGCCGCCGGCAAGACTGGTATCCACTTCACTTCCACCTCGGACCTGGCCAAGACCACCGAGATGATTGCCGGTAAGTTCAATCTCAAGACCCATGTCTTCCCGGACGTGAAGTCCGGCGTCGGCCGCCTGCCTGCCGGCGGCAATCTGGGTGTGATCACCGCCACCGATCCGGCCAAGCAGAAGGCCGCGTGGGAAGTGATGAAGTTCTGGCACGGTCCGGAAGGCGCGGCGATCATGGCCAAGACCACCGGCTACATGCCGCCGAACAAGAAGGCCAACGACGTCTACCTGAAGGATTTCTACGAGAAGAACCCGAACAACTACACGGCCGTCAGCCAGCTTGGCCTGCTGACCAAGTGGTATGCTTTCCCGGGTGAGAACGGCCTGAAGATCACCGACGTGATCAAGGATCACCTGCAGTCGGTGGTGAACGGCCAGCGCGCCGGCGAGCCGCAGGCGGTGCTGAAGGACATGGCCCGCGACGTGCAGAAGCTGCTGCCCAAGACGCGCTCGTAATCTGACCATGCGGGCGGAATTGCCAGAAGGCCGTTCCGCCCTTTTTCTTTGCGAAAGGCTGCCGCATGACCAAGCTGATCCATATCACCGACACCCATCTCGTCGAACCGGGTCGTCTGCTATACGGCTTTAATCCGCAGGCGCGTCTGGCCGCCGCGGTGGACGACATCAACCAGAATCACGCCGATGCCGCCCTGGTGGTGATCACCGGCGACCTGACCCACTGGGGCGAGGGCGTGGCCTATGAGGCTTTGCGCGAGGTGCTGGACGACCTGATCCCACCCTGCATTCCGCTGCTGGGCAATCATGACGATCGCCCGACCTTCCGCGGCGTGTTTCCCAACGCGCCGGTGGACGAGAACGGCTTCATCCAGGGCCGTCACGACGTGGCCGAGGGCCGGCTGCTGTTCCTCGACACCAATCAGCCCGGCACCCATGCCGGCTGGTATTGCGAACAGCGGCAGGACTGGTTGCGCCGCCAACTGGCTGCTGCCGGAGACAAACCGCTTTTCGTATTCATGCATCACCCGCCATTCGAGATCGGTATCGGCCCGATGGACCGCATCGGCCTGATCCAGCGCGAGCAGGTGGCGGCCCTGATGCGGCCGCATCGCCAGAATCTGCGGCATGTCTTCTTCGGCCATGTGCACCGGCCGATTGTCGGCAGCTGGATGGGCGTGCCGTTTTCCACCATGCGGGCGACCAATCACCAGGTCTGGCTGGATTTCCGCGCCGAACAGCTTGCCGCCGTGCCGGGCAGCCACGAGCCGCCGGCCTATGCCGTGGTGTGCCTGCGCGGCGAGGATGTGGTGATCCATTTCCACGACTATCTGGACGACAGCCGGAAATTTCCGCTGGGCGGCCAGACCCAGGACGAGCGCGAATACGCCTATACTTTCGAGCCGGCGGAGTGATCCGCCTTACTGGCCGGGCTGGTCCAGTCCGGCCAGCGCCCGGGCGAAGCCCGTGGCCGAAAAGGGCTGTAGGTCGGCGGCCTGTTCGCCGACGCCGATGTAATGCACCGGCAGGCCGAATTTGTCGGCAATCGCCACCAGCACGCCGCCACGAGCCGTGCCATCCAGCTTGGTCACCACCAAGCCGGTCAGGGCGCAGATTTCCCTGAAGGTTGCCACCTGGCTGATGGCGTTCTGGCCCGTGGTGGCATCCAGCACCAGCAGAACATGATGCGGCGCCTCCGGCACCTGCTTCTTCAGCACGCGCACGATCTTGGCCAACTCGCCCATCAGGTCGGTCTTGTTCTGCAGCCGGCCGGCCGTATCGATCAGCAGCACGTCGATCTTCTGCTCGCGGGCCTGGGTCAGGGCATCGAAAGCGAGGCCTGCGGCGTCGCTGCCGGTTTCGCGCGCCAGCACCGGCGCCTGCACCCGTTCGCCCCAGATTTTCAGCTGCTCGATGGCCGCGGCGCGGAAGGTGTCGCCGGCGGCCAGCATCACGCTTTTGCCATCCTCGCGCAGGCGGGCCGCGATCTTGCCGATCGTCGTGGTCTTGCCCACGCCGTTCACGCCCACCACCAGCACCACCTGCGGCTTGTCGCCTGCCAATGCCAGCGGTTGCTCCACCGGCTGCAGCAGGCCGGCCACGGACTCGGCCAGTGCGGCGCGGATTTCCTCGGGCGATATGTCTTTCTCGAAGCGGTCCCTGGCGATTTCCTTCACGATGCGGGCCGCCGTGGTCACGCCCAAGTCGGCCCTGATCAGGGTTTCTTCCAGATCGTCCAGCGCCTCCTGGTCCAGCTTGCGCTTGGTGAACAGCGCGCCGATCTGCTCGCCGAGCTGACCGGCCGAGCGCGACAACCCCGCCTTCAGGCGGCTGAACCAACCCGGCTTCTTGTCGGTCATATTGTTCTCGGGCTCGCTCATGCGGCCTCCAGCCATAACTTGCCGTCATGCGCCGCCGCGATACGCGCGGTGACGATGCTGCCTTTTTCCATGCGGTCCGGCAGGATCACCGGCGCATAGGTCTCGTCGCGGCCCAGGCCCTGCTGTTCCACCAGGATGCTCGCCTCGCTGCCGATCCGGCTGCCGAGGAACCGGTCCAGGGCGGCCTCCGCGCGGCTGCGCAACTCGGCGGCGCGCGACCGGCGCAGTTCGACGGGCATCTGCGGCATGCGCGCGGCCGGCGTGCCGGGGCGGGGCGAGTAGGGGAAGACATGCACGAAGGCCAGGCCGGCTTCGTCGATCAGGGCGGCACTGCGTGCGAAGGCGTCGTCGCTTTCGGTCGGGAAGCCGGCGATCAGGTCGGCGCCCAGCGCGATGCCCGGCCGCAGGGCCTGCAGCCTTGCTGCGACATCCAGCGCCTGCTGGCGGCTGTGCCGGCGCTTCATGCGCTTCAGGATCAGGTCGTCGCCGGCCTGCAGGCTCAAATGCGCATGCGGCATCACGCGCGGTTCCTCGGCATAAAGCCCGAACAGGTCTTCGTCGATCTCGGCGGGATCGAGCGAGGAGAAACGCAGCCGTTCGATCTGCGGCACGAGGTCCAGCAGCCGGCGCGTCGCCTGGCCCAGTGTCGGCCGGCCGGGCAGGTCATGACCGTAGGAGGTGATGTCCACGCCGGTCAGCACGAATTCGCGATAGCCGCGCGCGGCCATGACTCGGGACTGTTCCACCACGGCGCCAAGCGGCAGCGAACGGCTGGGGCCACGGCCATAGGGGATGATGCAGAAGGTGCAGCGATGATCGCAGCCCTGCTGGATTTCCAGATAGGCGCGTGGCCGGCCGGGGAAATGGCTCACCGCGGGCAGGGCAGGCGGCGTGTCGGTCTGGATATCGCCGACGCTGATGCGCGGCGCATCCTGGCCGATCCCGCGCCAGGCAGCTTCGCCCAGCTTCTCGCGGTTGCCGATCACATGATCGACTTCGGCCATGGCGGCGAAACCTGCGGCATTCACCTGGGCGGCGCAGCCGGTGACGACGATGCGGGCATCGGGCCGTTCGCGGCGCAGGCGGCGGATCGCCTGGCGGGCCTGCTTCTCAGCTTCCGCCGTCACCGCACAGGTATTCACCACAACAACGTCGTCGCGTCCCAGCCTGTCGAGCAGGCCGCGGATCGCCTCGCCTTCATAGGCATTCAGGCGACAGCCGAAATTCAGAACGGAGGTTTCGTCCGCCATGCCTCAGGCGGCGTCCGCTGCGGCCCAGAAGCTCGGCGGGATTTCGCCGCGGAAGGCCTCGGTGGCCGGGCCGGTCATGTAGATGTGGTTGTCGGCGGCCCATTCGATGGTCAGCACGCCGCCATCCAGGATGATTTCGGCCTTCCGCTCGGTCAGGTCGCGGCGCGCCGCCGCCACCAGCGTGGCGCAGGCGCCGGTGCCGCAGGCGCGCGTGATGCCGGCGCCGCGTTCCCACACCCGCATGCGGATCTGCGTGCGGTCGATCACCTGGGCGAATTCGGCGTTGATGCGCTGGGGGAACAGCGGATCGTGTTCGATCCGCGGGCCGATCTCGGCCAGCGGAACGGTTTCCGCATCGGGCACGAAGAACACCACATGTGGGTTGCCCACATTCACGGCGCCCGGATGGCTGAAGCCGCCGAAACTGTAATCCATGCGCAAGGTATTCATCTCGTGTGCCAGCGGGATGGCCTGCCAGTCGAAGCGCGGCTCACCCATATCCACCGTGATCTGGCCCTTGGCGCCGCCTCGGGCCTGCAGCCAGCCGCCCAGCGTGTCGATACTGACCGCGTCGCGGCCGTTTTCCTGCATCAGCAGGCTGGCGACACAGCGTGCCGCGTTGCCGCAGGATTCCACCTCGCCGCCATCGGCATTGTGGATGCGCATGAAGGCGTCCGCCTTGTCCGACCGCTCGATGGTGATCATCTGGTCGAAGCCCACCCCGCGCCGCCGGTCGCCCAGCAGGCGCACCGCCGCCAGATCCAGCGGCAGCGGATGGGCGCGCGCGTCCAGCACCACGAAATCGTTGCCGAGGCCGTGCATCTTGACGAAGGGAAGGGCGGTGGTCGGGTGCATGCGGGGGTTATAGGGCGCGGGGGGCGGAGTGTCCAGAACAGGTCCCCGTCCGGCCGGGTCCGGGGCACGGAAAGGCGGCTCAGCCGGCCGGTTTGACGCCCGACTTGGCCTTGTCTACCGCCGCTTTCAGCGAGGCGCGCAGCTGGGCTTCCAGGGCGCCGCCCGAACCCTTGATGCGGTGGGAAACCACCACATAAAGCGTGTCGACATGGATGCTGACGATTTCCTGCTGCAACTCGTCCAGGTCATCCAGTTCTTTGAGGAAATCATGCAGCGACTTGGCGAATTCGGTCAGCAGCGGATAGCCGAACACACCGCCCATTCCCTTGATCTGGAATGCCTCTTCGCGGATATGCTCCAGCACCTCGCGCCGCGCCGACGGATCGGCTGCCGCCCGGCTCAGGGCTTCGCGCAGGCCTTTCAGCGTTTCGACGGTCTCGTCCAGGAACTGGGTGCTGGTATTCTCGACCAGCGCCTCCATCTTCTGGCGCAGCTCGTCGTCGAGCCGGATATCCATGCCGGTCTTGTAATTGACCGCCTTGCGCTTCAGATCGCCGCGATTGGGAATGATTTTCCGGCGCATGGGATGCGGCTTATTCGGGCTTGTTCTGGCGCCGGTCAACGCCCTCGAAGGGCAGCTGCTGGCGGCGCCGGTCCGGGCCGAAATAGCCCGGCACGCTGACGAAATCGCGCGGCCGCGCGATCACCGAAACCAGACGACGATACATGCCGTCCGCCGTGAAAGGTTTGGCGAGGAATTCGGTCACGCCCTTGTCGCGCGAGTCCATCACGTATTCCATTTCCGAATTCGCGGTCAGCATGATCACCGGCATCATGCGGTCGGGCGAGGTGCCGTCATTACGCAGCCATTCGAGCAGCTCAAGGCCGGATCGCGGCTTCAGGTTCCATTCGGTGATCATCACGTCGTAACCACCCGAGCGCAGGGCGGCGATGGCCTTCTCGCTGTCGCGCACGGTATTCACCTGGTGGCAGCCCAGCATCATCAGGATGTCCTTCACCAGCTGGCACATCAGCTTGTTGGAATCCACGATGAGGAAGCGGACGTGGCTGAAGTCGATCTTTTCCGACATCCCTGTACGAAAGCCCCCTTGCGACCCTGCACCCCCGTTCCGGCACCGTCCCTCCACCCGGGCGATAGGCGCTAGAATCATGGAAATACTTTTGCGATCATATATATACTGATGGCCGGATGAAGCCAACCAACCCGCGATACTTTAAAGCGGGTAATCAGGCTTCCCATTCTACCTTTGGCTCTGGCTGCCCCTCAAGCATGTCGAAATTGCCTCCCCCTGCGGGCCTGCTGCTTCTGCTTACCATCCTGTTTGCCAACGGGATTCTGGCGGCGACGATGTATTTGCCGTCCCTCCCGGCGATCAGCGCCACGCTGGCCGTTCCAGTCGATGTCCTGCCACTCACCCTGACCGTCTATTTCGTCACTTTCGCCTGCGGGCAGCTGGTCTACGGCCCCCTGAGCGACCGCTACGGCCGCCGCCCCCTGCTGCTGGGCGGGCTGGTTATCATGGTACTCGGCTCGGTTGCCTGCGCCATGGCGGAAAATCTGCCAGCCCTACTCTGGGCCCGCGCCGTGCAGGGCCTGGGGGCGGCCAGCGCCATGGCCACCGGTCGCGCTATTGTGAACGATGTCTACGAGCGCCAACAGGCCGCCCGGGCCACCTCGGTCATTTCCGCCTCCCTGGCTCTGGCCCCGATTGTCGCCCCGCTGCTCGGCGGCCTGATCGAGCATTATCTGGACTGGCGGATTAATTTCTGGATCAACGGCGGCATCACCCTGGCCGTTGTGCTCGTACTGGTGCGGCGCCTGCCGGAAACCCATGCTCCGTCGCCTGGGAACGGTTCACTGCTGCGCGGCATACTCTCGGCCTATGCCTTCCTCCTGACCAATCGCGCCTTCCTGACTTTCGGCCTGCTCAATATGGGCGTTTTTGCCGGTCTGCACGGCTTCAGTGCCGGTGCGCCGGCCGTGCTGATCGGCAGCATGGGGCTGAGCGCGGTGAATTACGGCATTCTGATTGCCTTGGGCAGCGCCGGCTTTTTCATCGGTGCGCTCTTGTCGTCGTGGCTGGGTGGAAAACTCGGTCTGCTGCGCATGATCGATGCCGGCGTGATCTTCACGCTGGCCGGAGGTATGGGCATGGCGCTGTATGTCGGTCTGATCGAACCCAGCGTCACGGCGATCATCGTATTGCGGCTGATCTGGGCCATCGGCATGGGACTGGCAATGCCCAATTCGGTGGTCGGTGCGGTGGGGGTGAACCCCGCCACGCTGGGGGCGGGGGCGGCGCTGTCCGGTTTCCTGCAGACCGCCGGCGGCGGCCTTGGGTCGGCGGTGAATGCCTTGGTGCCGGCTGGCGAGCCGCTCTCGCTGAGCATTGCCTTCGCCGGAACGGCGGTGTTCGGCGGCCTGATCTGGCTGATCGGCCGCCGGGCCGCCCGTGCGGCGCTGGCGCGCTAGGCTACGCTGTTTTCAGCCCTCGGGCTTCAGCACCGCCATCAATTCGCGCCATTCCCGCGCGCTCAGGCCCGATCCGGCCTGGTCCACGGTTTCCCCGGCCAGCATGCGGCGCACTGCTTTCAGTGCGGTGGCCGACAGGCTGGCGCCGCCGACGCGGTATTCCATGAAGGCATCGTAACAGGCCGGCACCCAGCGCTTCACGGTTTCCAGCATGGCCTCGGCATAGACGCGGATTTCGAACTGCGCATGGCTGTCGGCACGGAGCGACAGGAAATGCAGCAGGTTCAGAAGGTCGGTCTTCCAGTACCACTGGGTATAGAAATTCAGCGTCAGGTTCATGCGCGCCAGTTCGCGCGCCAGGCCCTCGCGGCCTTCGTCGCGTTTGCTGCCATCCGGCCGCTCGTTCAGCATTTCCTCATACGAGGCATAGGACTGCATCGCGTCGCGCTTCAGCAGGTCCAGCACGCGGGCGGCTTCCGCGCCGGTCAGTAGGTCGCCGCGGCCCTGGCGGTTTGAACTCGACTGCGCCGCCAGCTGGTCGGGGGCGGGGATATAGAATTCGTTATCCAGGATCGAATAACGGGCGGAATATTCGTTCACGTTGGCGGTGCGATGGCGGATCCACTGGCGCGCCACAAAGATCGGCAGCTTGACGTGATACTTGATCTCGCACATCTCGAACGGCGTGGTATGCCGGTGCCGCATCAGGTAGTTGATCAGGCCGCGATCCTCGCTGACCTTCTTGGTGCCGCGGCCGTAGGAGACGCGGGCAGCCTGCACCACGGCGGAATCGTCGCCCATGTAGTCGATGACGCGCACGAAACCGTGGTCCAGCACGCTCATCGGTTCGTAAAGGATTTCCTCCAGGGCCGGCACGGTGGCGCGGCGGGTCGGCTGGGACTGGCTGCGCAGGGCGGCGATCTCGGCGGCCTGTTCCGGCGTCATGGTCATTGCGGGTCTCTCCGGCGGGCAAAATCCGGCGACTCGGGCCGCCGGGCGAAAGGCAGGTGGTTATAGACCGGCCGGCCGAGTCCCAAAAAGCCCCAAGCCCCCAAAAGCCTGCGTCCCAAAAAGCCGGCCTTTGGAAATGCCCAGGGAAATGCCTTGGGAAATGCTCTGGCCGGGGACCCTTCAAAAACCCCCTCCGAACCCCTACATTGGGTCTGTCGGGAAACCGACTATGGCGATAAACGCCGTGCGGAATAGGCGTAACGGACCCGGGGGCAGTACCCGGCGCCTCCACCATGAACCCGGACAGGCCGTTTTGGCTAAGTCATTGGCTGGGTTGATGATGGGGGCGAATCAGGCTCGACGTGCGCAATAAAGGCCCGGTTTTTGCCCGGCATGATACCGCCGTTATCGGGTCACCTCAAAAGTGCCAACGACAATAGCGTTGCACTCGCTGCCTAATCGGTAAGCGCGGCTCGGGGGGCGCCGGGCAACAGAAGCCCCCCACTTAAATCTTCCGATTTCGACCTTAATCCTGTGGAAAGACCGGCCTTTGCGGCCGGCTTGGAATTGAACCCCCGGAAGGGGAAGGATAAAATGCGACAAACGCGTATCCGAGAAGATTAGTCATGGCCGGCAAGCTGCTCGACTACAACCAGTTGGTGGAAACCGCCCTGCGCGGCGCCGTGCGCGAGGCGCTGAAGCGCGTCGCCGAGTTCGGCCTGCCGGGCAACCACCATTTCTACGTCACCTTCCGTACCGACCAGCCCGGCGTCGAACTGCCCGACTATCTGCACGAACGCTACCCGGAAGAGATGACCATCGTGCTGCAGCACCAGTATTGGGGGCTGGAGCCGGGCGAGGACGCCTTCCAGATCACTCTCAGCTTCAACAAGGTGCCCGAGCGCCTGGTGATCCCCTACGCCGCGATCACCGCCTTCGCCGATCCCAGCGTGCAGTTCGGCCTGCAGTTCCGTGTCGCGCCCAATGCCGATGCGCGCCCGGCCATCAGCAGCCCGGCCCCGGTGGGCGAAAGCGATGCCGCGCCGGCAGCCGCCGCTTCCGAAGATGCGGCCGAACGCAAGACCGGCGACGTCGTCGCGCTGGATGCCTTCCGCAAGAAAAAGACCTGACCCGCGGCGCCCGCAGCGCCGGCCCAGTCAGCAGCCCCATGCCAGCAGCCTAAGACCAGCAGCCCCGGAGAATAGAATGCCCGAGTTCCGCTACGAGGACCTGTTTCCGCTCGGTCCCGACACCACGCCCTATCGCAAGCTGTCTTCCGACGGCGTCGCGGTGATCAAGGCCGGCGGGCGCGATGTGCTGCAGGTTTCCGACAAGGCGCTCAGCGATCTCTCCTTCGCCGCCATGCGCGACATCGCGCACCTGTTCCGCCCCGGCCATCTGGCTCAGCTGCGCGCCATCCTCGACGACAAGGACGCTTCGCCGAACGACCATTTCGTGGCGCTGGAGCTGCTCAAGAACGCCAACATCTCGGCCGGCATGGTGCTGCCCTCCTGCCAGGATACCGGCACCGCCATCGTGATCGGCAAGAAGGGCCAGTATGTCTGGACTTCGGGCAAGGATGAGGAAGCGATCAGCCACGGCGTCTACCGCACCTATACCGAGACCAACCTGCGCTATTCCCAGCTCGCGCCGCTCTCCATGTTCGAGGAGAAGAATACAGGCACGAACCTGCCGGCGCAGATCGAGCTCTATGCCACCGATGGCGATGCCTACAAGTTCCTGTTCATGGCCAAGGGCGGCGGCTCGGCCAACAAGACCTACCTGTATCAGCAGACGCCGGCGGTGCTGCGCGGCGATGCCCTGCTGAAATTCCTCGATACCCAGATCAAGACCCTGGGCACGGCGGCCTGCCCGCCCTATCACCTGGCCATCGTGATCGGCGGCCTGTCGGCCGAGCTGAACCTCAAGACCGCCAAGCTGGCCTCGGCGCGCTATCTCGACCACCTGCCGACGAAAGGCAGCGAGACCGCTCATGCCTTCCGCGACGTCGAATTCGAGCAGAAGATCCTCGAACTCACCCGCGTAAACGGCATCGGCGCGCAGTTCGGCGGCAAGTATTTCTGCCACGACGTGCGCGTGATCCGCCTACCGCGCCACGGCGCCTCCGTGCCGATCGGCATCGCCGTTTCGTGTTCGGCCGACCGTCAGGCTCTGGGCAAGATCACGCGCGACGGCATCTACCTGGAGCAGCTCGAGACCAACCCGGCGCAGTATCTGCCCGAGCATGAGGACAAGCTGTCGGCCGAAGTGGTCAAGATCGACCTCAACCAGCCGATGAGCGAGATCCGCAAGAAACTCTCGCAGTATCCGGTCAAGACGCGGCTGTCGCTGACCGGCACGCTGATCGTGGCCCGCGACCTGGCCCATGCCAAATTCGCCGAGCGCATCGAGAAGGGCCAGGGCCTGCCGGATTACGTGAAGAACCACATGATCTATTACGCCGGCCCGGCCAAGACGCCGGACGGCATGGCCTCGGGTTCCTTCGGCCCCACCACGGCCGGCCGCATGGACTCTTACGTCGGCCTGCTGATGGAAAACGGCGGGGGCTTCATCAGCCTGGCCAAGGGCAACCGCTCCAAGCAGGTGACCGATGCCTGCAAGAAATACGGCGGCTTCTATCTCGGCTCGATCGGCGGTCCGGCCGCGATCCTGGCCAAGAACTGCATCAAGAAGGTCGAGCAGCACGAATACCCGGAACTCGGCATGGAAGCGGTGTGGAAGATCGAGGTGGAGGATTTCCCCGCCTTCATCATCGTCGACGACAAGGGCAACGACTTCTTCGCCAACCTGGCGTAAGTAGGAAAAGGCCACCGCGAGGTGGCCTTTTCTATTTTTATTAAAATGATGAAGGCAGGAGTTGGGGATGACCAAATGGGAAAAATTCCTGGCCGACGTTCAGGTGCATATTTCCTCATTAGAATTGCAAGGTTGCGACGTGCCTTTCTTTCGAGGCCATAGTAACGGAAGTTGGAACTTGCTTTGCGGGCTTGGGAGGAGCAGTAAAGCTCGTAAATTCAAATACATGGAATCAACATTATATTATGACTTTGTAGCCCTTGCTGGCCCCCTGCTTAATGATGCCAATTCATCTTGGGATACGTTGTTTGCGATGCAGCATCATGGCTTGCCGACTAGATTGTTGGATTGGTCACACACTTTTTCTGTCGCTTTATACTTTGCACTAAAACCCTACTTGGGGATGAAGAGTAAGCCTCGTATTTCAGAGGTAGAACTTCCTTGCATTTGGATCTTAAACCCATTTGCTTTGAATAAGATGTCAATGAATAACGACTCAATCTTCAATCCGCACACTGATTTGGATTTGACGTATTGGGAGGCTTATATAGAAGAGAATAAGAAATTTCCTGCAGACGTTGTTGCGCTGAGCCCCCCTCAGACAAGTACGCGATTGGCAGTGCAGCGGAGCGGCTTCACATTTCATAATGACATAGAAGAGCCTTTGGAGAAAAAATACGCTGACTATTTGACGAAGTTTGTAATCCCTGCTGCGGCTATTCCTGAGGCTCTGACCTTCTTGACATTAGCCGGCACGAATGAATACTCGCTCTATCCCGATCTTGATGGATTGGCACGCTATCTAAAAATCCGCCACTTGTAGCGTGCGCTATAGCCCCATATAGGCCTGCCGCACGCGGTCGTCATGCAGCAGGGCCTCGCCGGTGCCCTCCATCACGATGCGGCCGTTTTCCAGCACATAGGCCTGGTCGGCCAGTTTCAGCGACACGGCCACGTTCTGCTCCACCAGGATCACGGTCATGCCGCGCTGGTGCAGCAGCCTGATGATGTGGAACACCTCCTGCACGATGGCCGGCGCCAGGCCCAGCGAAGGCTCGTCGAACATGATCAGTTCCGGCTGGCCCATCAGGCAGCGGCCGATGGCCAGCATCTGCTGCTCGCCGCCCGACATGGTGCCCGAAAGCTGGTTGCGCCGTTCCGCCAGGCGCGGAAACAGGCCGAACACCTCGTCCAGCGTCGTCTTTTCCTTCGCGCGCGCGCGCGACAGCATGGCGCCCATCTGCAAATTCTCCAGCACGGTCAGGCTGGGAAACACCTGCCGGCCCTCGGCCACCTGGCCGATGCCGAGGTTGCAGACCTTGTGGCTCGGCAGGCCGGCGATCTCGGCCTCACCGAAGCGGATGCTGCCTTTGCGCGGCTTCTCGATGCCGGCGATGGTGCGGATCAGGGTGGACTTGCCGGCGCCGTTGGCGCCGATGATGGCAACGATGCTGCCCCGGGGCACGCGCAGCGACACACCGTCCAGTGCCTGGGCGTCGCCGTAAAAGACATCCAGATTTTCAATGGCGAGGCTCATGCCTCCACCTCCTCGCCCAGATAGCATTCCAACACGGCGGGATCGCGCACCACGTCTTCCGGCGCGCCGCTGGCGATCACCTGGCCGTAATGCAGCACCACCACCTCCTGCGACAGGGCCATCACTGCGCGCATCACATGCTCGATCAGCAGGATGGTCATGCCGTGTTTCCGGTTGAGGTCGCGGAACACAGCCACCATCTGGTCGGTCTCGGTGGGCCGCAGGCCGGCCATCACCTCATCCAGCAGCAGAAGTTTCGGCTCGGTGGCCAGCGCGCGCGCCACTTCAAGCCGTTTGCGTTCGGGCAGCGTCAGCTGGGCGGCCGGCTGGTTGCGCTTGTCGGCCATGCCGAGCTGGTCCAGCACGGCCTCGGCCTTGCGCCGCGCCTGCCGCACATCCTTCTCGGCCCGCAGCGCGCCGACAAGCACGTTCTCCAGCGCGGTCAGTTCCTTGAACGGCTTCACGATCTGGAAGGTGCGGCCGATGCCGGCATGGCAGATGCGGTCTGGCCGCATGCCATCGATGCGGTTGCCATCGAAGGTGATGCTACCCTCGTCGGGCTTGAACACACCGGCGATCATGTTGAAGCAGGTGGTCTTGCCGGCGCCGTTCGGGCCGATCAGGCTGACGATACCGCCCTGCGGCACGCTTAAGCTCGCCTGGCTCACCGCACGCAGGCCGCGGAAGCTTTTCGAGATGCCGTCGACGGTGAGCAGGGGGGCGGCGCTCATGACCGGTCCTCCAGGCCCAGCCGCTTGCGCAGTGGCGGCCAGATGCCATGCGGCAGGTAGATGATCACCACCAGCAGGCAGATGCCGTAGAACACCTGCTTGATGCCGGGGATTTCATAGCCCAGGGCATGCATGATCTCGGTCACCGCCTCGGCCAGCGCGGTCAGCACGAAGGCGCCGAGGATCGGGCCGAACAGCGATCCGACGCCGCCGATGATCGGCCCGAGGATCAGTTCGATCGAACGCGCCATGCTGAATATCTGCTCGGGGAACAGGTTGTTGTAATAGAAGGCGAAGAACACGCCCGACAACGCTGTCATGCCCGACGAGATCGCCACCGCGATCATCTTGTAGCGGAAGACGTTGATGCCCAGCGTCTGGGCTGCTTCCGGTTCCTCGCGGATGGCCAGCCAGTAATAGCCGATGCGTCCGGTCAGCAGCCAGCGGCAGAGCAGGAAGGCCAGCGCGGTGATGCCGAGCAGGATGTAGTAGAACATGGTGGGCGAGCCGCGCAGGTTGAGCGGATCGTTGGCGGCCTGCTGCGTCACCGGCAGGAAGAAGCCGCCCGAGCCGTTCACCCAGGTGAAATGGTCGAAGCCGACGCGGGTGAATTCGGCAAACGCGATGGTCAGCAGGGCGAAATACACGCCGCTGATGCCAAAGCGGAAGGCCAGGAAGCCGATTACCAGGCCGGCGGCCATCGAAATGGCGATGGCGGGCAGCACGCCGGCCCAGGGTCCGATGCCGAAATGCACATACAGCGCGGCGGCGGTGTAGGCGGCGATGCCGACATACAGCGAATGGCCCAGGCTGAGCTGGCCGGCAAAACCCATCATCACGTTCCAGGCCTGGCCGGTATAGGCGAAATACAGCACCAGGATCAGGATCGAGAGGATATAGGCATCCACCACCAGTGGCGCGATCAGCAGTCCGGCCAGCAGCAGGCCGAGCAGAACCAGGGCGCGCCGCGGCACGCCGTCGAGCATACGGGTAATCATGCTTTACGCCCCAGCAGGCCCTGCGGCCGGAACAGAAGAACCAGGATCAGGATGGCGACGCCGAACATCGTCTTGGCCGAAGGCGCGAAGAACAGGCCCGACATCGCCTCGGACAGGCCGATCAATACGCCGCCCAGCAGCGCGCCGGGCATCGAACCCAGGCCGCCGATGATGACGATCACGAAGGCCTGCAGGGTAAACACGGGCCCGATATTGGGCGTCGTGTCGATCAGCAGCGTCATCATGGCGCCGGCGGCGCCGACGCAGGCCGAGCCGATGCCGAAGGTCAGCGCATAGAGCTGCTTGACGTTCAGGCCCACGACCAGCGCGCCCATGTGGTTGTCGGCGCAGGCGCGGATCGCCTTGCCGGTATGGCTCAACTTGAAAAAGGCGAAGAGGGCGGCGGTGATCGCCAGCGCCATGCCGGCGGTAATCACGCGCACCTTGTCGACCAGCAGCGGGCCGATTTCGATGGAATCCAGCGAATAATCCACCAGCACGTTATGGGCATCGGGCCCGAAGATCATCAGCAGGCCGTTCACCATGATGATCGCCACGGCGGCCAGCAGGATGAACTGGCTGTGTTCGGGCCGGTTGATGAAGGGATTGATCAGCAGGGCCTGCATGGCATAGCCGAGCGCAAACAGGATCACCGCGATGGGCACCATGGCCACCAGCGGATCGACATGCCAGGCGGCGAAGGCGACGATCGCTCCGTAAGAGGCGATCGTCATCATCTCGCCATGGGCGAAGTTGACCACACGCACCACGCCGAAGATCACCGACAGGCCCAGCGCCATCAGGCCATAGACCAGGCCGGTCAGGATGCCCTGCAGTGCAACGGTGAATATGAGTTCTGTTGGCATGATCTTTACGCGGTGCGTGTGGTCGGTCTTGGCTTAGCGCTTGCTCCAGCTCGGCATCGGCAGGAGCAGGTTGTCCTCCGCGATGTCGAGCGGCAGCACCACTTTCGGCCGCTGGTCCAGGTTCTGCAGCGTCACCGACTTGATGTTGACGTTCTGGCCCTTCTCGTTGAACTGCAGGGTGCCGCCGGCCATCACGTGGTTGTCGATCTTGGTCATGCGGATCGCGTCGGCCAGGGCCTTGCCGTCCGCGCTCTTGGCGCGGTTGAAGGCGTCGACCGCCACCATGACGGCCTCGAACGAGAAGCCGACATTCAGCTCGAACAGCTCACCCTTGTAGGACTTGGTGAATTCATCGAGCAGCTTCTGCGTGATCGACGAACGCGGGTTGTACCACGGCACGTTGGTGATCATGTAGTTCGAGAACCTGCCCAGGGTCTTGTAGAACTGGTTCTCGTAGAAGCCCGGCGCGCCGGGGCTCATGACGATCTTCGGCTCCCAGCGCTGTTTGACCATTTCGCGCACCATCAGGATGGCGTCGTTCAGGCGTGTCACCGGCATCACCATCTCGGCGCCGGTGGCCTTGGCCTTGGCGATTTCCACCGACAGGTCCTTGGCCTGCGGGTCGTAGGCGATGGTCTCGACGATCTGGAACGGCAGGTTGAAGCGCGGCGCCATCGCCTTGATGGCCCCGGCCATGGCCTGGCCGAAGGTGTCGTTCACATGCATGAACACGGCGGTCTTCGGCGTGATGCCGCTCTTTTCGAACACGCCCTTCATCAGGTTCAGGCCGTCGCCGACCAGCATCGGCGCGGTCGGGAAGTTGCGGAACACGAACTTGTAGCCCTGTTCGGTGATCTGCGGCGCGGCGGCCACGTTGATGATGTAGGGCACGCCCTTCTGCTCGGCGACCTGGGCGATGGCGGCCGACTGGCCGGAATCGAAGGCACCGATCAGCACGTTGGCGCCGTCGTTGATCAGCTTTTCCGCGCGGGCGCGAGCGACGTCGACATTCGACTCGGTGTCGGCGTTCATGATCTCGACCTCGGCGGCCATGCCGAGCTGCTTCAGCACGCGTGGGGCGATGTCGATGCCGCGCTGGCAGGCGATGCCGAGCTGGGCCTGGAAACCCGAGCGCGGATGGATCGAGCCGATCTTCAGCGCCTTGGGTTGGGCGCGGATGATGTTGAACGGCGCGGTGCCGGCCACGATGGCGGCGCCCGCGGCCGCCGAAGCGGCGAACTGGCGGCGGGTAATCTTGCTGCTCATGGTCTGTCCTCCCTTGATGTGGTTTGCCGCCGCCCGGTTTGGCCGGCGCGCTTGGTACGCGACGCTACCGGATCGTTGTCCGGTGCGGAATGGGCCTCGCCGGTAAGGGCCGGCGAAGCGATGAACTTGCGCAGCAGGTGCATCAACGTCTCGTGCTCCTGCTCGGTCAGAACCTGGTTGATCAGCTTGTCGTGGCCTTTGACCTGCGCGATCAGCTCGGCCATGCGGCGTTCTCCGCCGGCGGTGAGGAACAGGCCGTAGGCCCGGCGGTCATGCGGGTCGGCGCGGCGTTCCACCAGGCCCAGGCGCTCCAGCCGGTCGACCATCGTCATGGCGCCGGAGCGGGCGACGCCCAGCGCCTCGCCCAGCCGGCTCTGCTGCAGGCCGGGGTTATGTTCGATCAGCATCAGCGCGGAAAACAGTGCGGGACTCACGCCGGTGGGGCCGAGGCGGGCGTAGAAATTCTCCCAGACCCGCAGCTGGGCCAGGCGCAGCAGGTAGCCGACGTGATTGGGCAGGGTGCCGTAATCGACGGCGGCCGCGGCACGCCGGTCCGTCTTTTCAGACTTGCGCGTATCGATCGCGGTTCCGTTGCGGACGGATGCCGGCACGGCTGCTGTTCCTCCCTGCCGTCGGCCTTGTAGGCCACAGCTTGTTATGACGCCGGATTGTAGCGAGGAACAATAGTAATGCAAGCGTACAAAATGCCCGCAACGCGATTGGCGTTAATATTGCCTGCGGGCGGGGGCGGATGCCAGAGAAGATCTGGGTCGGTCTGTCATCCGAAAGTCATGTCGGCGGACTAATGTGCCGGCATCTCGGCGCCGCCTGGTGCCCGGCCGGCCTCGGTGTCCCCGCTCCGACCGGCCTTCTTTTTTGGTGATCTTTCAGGCGGCTTTGTTCTGGCGACAACAGCCTTCAGGCCGGGTCGGACTTCCTGCGGCGGTCCTTGCCGGTGCGTCGGCCGCCGCCCTTGCGCCGATCGCCGTTGCCCGGAATGTCCTCGGGCTCCAACTCGATGAAACGGCGTTCGCTAAGGCGGCGGTCGACCAGCCTGCGGCGGTCGGGGCCAATGAATCCCTTCACGCGCACGAATGGGCGCGGCTCTTTCAGCACCGACATCAGCCGACGCACCAGGGCCGCGACGGCGGGCGGCTTGATCACGATCTCGTTCACGCCCGCATCGCGCGCAGCAATCACCAGGGCGGCGTCGGGCGCCTCGATCATCAGGATGATGGGGATGCGCCCGAGATCGCCGGGATCGCGGCGCAGCCGGCGGACCAGCATCAGGCCATCGCCGCCGGGCAGCTTGTGGTCCAGCAGCAGGACGCTGGGCTGGTCCAGTATGAGCTGGCGCATGGTCTCACCGGCATTGCCGGTCAGCATGATGGTGGGAAAACCCATGCCCAGCAGCACATTGCGCATGGCATGGCGCGTGGCGCGGTTGCCTTCCGCCACCAGGATGGTGGCGCTGCGGAAGGTTTTGGGGTCGATGCGGCGGTCCTGGCTCATGGCGTCACTTGGAAAACCCCGGCGAGTTTTGCCGCACTCCGTTAATGAAGCGTGAGCGCCGGTTCGGTCGCGCAGCAGTTCATCGCCATCGCGCGGTCAATCGCGCAGAAGTTCATTGATCGAGGTCTTCGAGCGCGTCTGGGCATCCACCCGCTTGACGATCACCGCGCAATACAGTGACGGGCCCGGCTGGCCATTGGGCAGCGGCTTGCCCGGCAGGCTGCCCGACACCACCACCGAATAGGCCGGGACGCGGCCCTGGAATACCTCGCCGGTGGCGCGGTCGATGATCTTGGTCGAGGCGCCGAGATACACGCCCATGGACAGCACCGAACCTTCCTCGACGATCACGCCTTCGGCCACCTCGGCGCGGGCGCCGATGAAGCAGTTATCCTCGATAATCACCGGATTGGCCTGCAAAGGCTCCAGCACGCCGCCGATGCCGGCGCCGCCGGAAAGGTGCACGTTCTTGCCGATCTGGGCGCAGGAGCCCACGGTGGCCCAGGTATCGACCATGGTGCCGCTGTCGACATAGGCGCCCAGATTGACGAAGCTGGGCATCAGCACCACGCCCGGCGCGATATAGGCGGCGCGGCGCACCACGGCGCCCGGCACGGCGCGGAAACCGGCACCGCGAAAACGCTGCTCGCTCCAGCCGGCGAATTTCGACGGCACCTTGTCGAACCAGTGCGCGCCGCCGGGTGCATCCGAGATCAGCATGTTGTCGGTCAGGCGGAAGCTGAGCAGCACGGCCTTCTTGGCCCACTGGTTCACCCCCCATTTGCCGCCGACCTTCTCGGCCACGCGCAGCTTGCCGTCATCCAAGGCGTTCAGCGTGGCTTCCACCGCGTCGCGCACCTCGCCCTTGGTCTGGAAATTGACCTGGTCGCGGCTTTCCCAGGCGGCATCGATCACGGGCTGCAGCTGGGCCTTGAGCGTGGCGTCGGTCATGGGAAAATCCTCGTCATTAAAGGCGGAAAAAGCGGAAAAGCCGCGAGACAATAGCGGCCACGCCTCTTGAGTCAACGCCTGCCGGGCGAAGGCTGGGCTAATCCAGGGGCAGGCCGGCCAGGAAGGCCGGCAGGTCGTGTGCCACATGGTGGATATGGTCGTCGCCCGGGTTGGGCTGGGCCCAGGCCGAGGCGGTGGGCACCCATATGGTGGTCATGCCCAGGCCGGCGGCCGGCTTCAGGTTGCGGGCCATATCCTCCACCATCACGCTGCGCTGCGGCGCGATGCCGTAGCGTTCCACCAACTGGCGATAGGGCGGCTCCTGCGGCTTGGGCAGATAGGCCGAGGCGACGATATCGAACACGCCCTCGAAGCGGTCGGCGATGCCCAGTCGTGCCAGCACCCGCTCGGCATGGGCCACGGTGCCATTGGTGTAGATCAACTTGCGGCCGGGCAGGCGGTCCAGAGCCTCGGTCAGGCTGGGCAACGGCGCCACCACCGACACATCGATGTCATGCACAAAATCCAGGAAGGCCTGGGGGTCGACGCCATGCTCAACCATCAGGCCGCGCAGCGTGGTGCCATGGGCCTGGAAAAAGCCTTTCTGGCGCTGCTTGGCTTCCACGGCATCCACGCCGAACAGCTCGGCGATGAAATGGCCCATGCGCTGGTCGATCTGGGCGAACAGGTTGCACTCGGCCGGATACAGCGTGTTGTCGAGGTCGAAAATCCAGGTCTCGGCGCGCGCCAGGGCAGCATCGCGCAGAGGCGAGGCGGGGGGCAGGCCGGCATCGGCAAGCGGCTGGGAAGACGGGCTGATCACGGTTTCGCACCATAGGGGCTTCTGGCTAGAATGGCGAGTATCCGGGGCCTGGATGGCCCCATCGGCTCATGTCGGCAGGGAGGGGCGGCTTGCCCGGGAATGCGACAGCAACGCAGGCGGGCGGCCTGGCCGGTCCGGCACCGGAGGCCCTGATCCCGTCCTTTCCGGGGCCCGCTGTGCTGTTCGACGGCGAAGGCAGCGTGATGCTGGCCAATGCTGCCGCCGACACCCTGCTGGCCGAACTTGGCGCCGGGCGTCTGCCGGCGCTGGCATCCTCCATCGATGCCGCCCTGCAGGACGGCAAAACGCGGCAGGATCGCGCCGACCTGCCCGGCCCGCGCGGCGGCGCGGCTTTGCAGCTTACCCTGATCGTCTATGGCGGCGATGGCGGCACGCGGCGCCTGCTGCTGCTCGGCCGCGACGGCACGCTGGAGCGCAACCTGACCCAGGCACTGATGCAGTCGCGCCAGCTGTTCAAGGATCTGGTCACCTGCTCCACCGATTTCGCCTGGGAAACCAAGGCCGACGGCAGCTTCGGCTTCGTCTCGCCGCGTGGCGCGCTGGGGTTCAGCGCCCGCGAACTGGAAGGCACGCCGGCGCGCAACCTGCTGGCCGAGGATACGCCCGACACGCCGCGGCCGGCGCTGCTGCCCTTCGAAGCGGAGGCGCCGATGGAAGCGGCCGAAATTTTCCTGCGCCGCAAGGATGGCTCCGTCGGCTGTTTCGAGGTGTCGTGCTTGCCGGTGCGCGATACCAGGGGCGCATGGCTCGGTGTGCGTGGCGTGGCGCGCGACGTGACGGAGGCCCGCGAGCGTGTCGATGCCCTGCGCCGCGCCCACAAGCAGCTCAACCGCTTGGCCAACACCGATGGCCTGACCGGCCTGCTCAACCGCCGCGCCTTCCTCGCCGAGCTGGACAAGCGCCTGCCGCGCCATCTGCGCAACAAGCTACGCGGCACGCTGATCTATTTCGATCTAGACAATTTCAAGAAAGTGAACGACGTGCGCGGCCACCAGGCCGGTGACGAGGTGCTGAAGGCTGTGGCTGAGGCGGCGAAGCGCATGCTGCGTGCTGTCGATCTGGCCTCGCGCATCGGCGGCGACGAATTCCTGCTCTGGCTGGAGGAAAGCGACCGCGACGCGGCGGAATCGATTGCCGCCCGCCTGCATGAGGCGGCACGCGAGATCAACCGCCAGTATGGCGTCGAAGATTTTCCGCTCGGTTATTCCATCGGCATCGTGTTTTCGCGTCTTGATGAACTGGAAAGCACCGAGTCGCTGATTGCGCGGGCCGACGAGGCGATGTACGCCGCCAAGAAGGGCGGCAAGGGGCGCAGCCATATCGCCGCGCCACCCGATGCGGAAGGCGAGGTCGCGGCGTGACGGCAAAGGGCATGGATTACGAAAAGGCCAAGGCGCTGGCGGCATCGGAAGACCCGGCCGTACGCCTGCAACTGGCGAAACGTGCCGATACCCAGCCGGAAATCCTCTACTACCTGGCGGTGGACGAGGCCGAGGAAGTCCGCCGCGCCATTGCCGAGAACGAGGCGACCCCGGCCCATGCTTATCTGCTGTTGGCCAACGACGCATCGGAGGAAGTGCGCCGTCGCCTAGCCGCGAAGGTGGCGCGCCTGCTGCCCGATATGCCGGCGGATGAAGCCAGCAAGGCACGCGAGATGGCGATTCAGACGCTGGAATTGCTGGCGCAGGACGAACTGACCCGCATCCGTGCGGCTTTGTCCGAGGCGCTGAAATCCGCCAGCAACGTACCGCATCATCTGGTCAAGCAACTGGCGTTGGATGTCGAGCTGATTGTCTCGGCGCCGGTGTTGCAATTCTCGCCGCTGCTCACCGATGATGACCTGCGCGAGATTGTTGCCAGCTCGGCCCAGTCCGGCGCGCTCACCGCGATTGCCCGTCGCGTCGGCCTGTCGGCCGGCGTGTCGGATGCCATCGCCGCCACGCGCGATGTTTCGGCTGTGGCCTCCCTGCTGGCCAACGATTCCGCGCAGATCCGCGAGGAAACGCTCGACCTGATCCTGGATGCGGCGCCGGGCAACGAGGCCTGGCATGAGCCGCTGGTGCATCGCCCGAACCTGCCGGGCAAGGCGGCCAAGCGCATCGCCGGCTTCGTCGCCGCGTCGCTGCTGAAACTTCTGGCCGGCCGCAAGGACCTGCCCGCCGATGCGCTGGCCGAGGTGCGTCAGGTGATGGAGCGCCGCCTCGACGTGAAGCTCGATGGCGATGCCGAGGAAGAAGCGGCGGACAAGGACGAGCAGGAATCGCACACGCCGATGGCCGAGGCCGAGGCGAAGGTGAAAAAACTGATCAAGGACCGCAAGCTCGATAACGACGTGGTGCAGGAAGCCATTGAGCGCAACGACCGCAATTTCGTGCTGCAGGCCCTGGTGCTGAATGGCCGCATCCCGCTGTCGGTGATCCAGAAGGCGATGGAGGCGCGCAACGGCCGCCTGATCACCGCGCTGGTCTGGCGGGCGAAATTCTCCATGCGCACTGCTGTTATGGTCCAGCGCGACATTGCCCGCGTGCCGCCGCGCATGATGCTGAACGCTCGCAACGGCACCGACTATCCGATGTCGAATCCCGAACTGGAAGAGCAGCTCAAGATCCTGGGGCTTTAGGCCGCGCTTTCGTCAACCACGCTTAAATGCTGCTTTTGTGCTTCGCGCAGTTTCAGGATCTGCGCCGCCGTGGCGATGGCGATCTCGCCGGGATGTTTGCCGGAAATGCCGTCAATGCCGATGGGGCAATACAACCGGGCCAGCTGTTCGTCGCCCAGGCCCAGTTCGCGGAAGCGTTTCACGAAGCGCGAGCGCTTGGTCTCCGAACCGATCAGGCCTACGAAACTGAAGCGGTTTTCCAACAGCGCCTTTGCCGTGATCCCTAAATCCAGCGCGTGGCTGTGGCTCATGATCAGCAGCCAGGCATTGTCGGGCAGGTTTGCCACGTCGCGTTCGGGTGCGTTGGTGATCTCGATCTCCACGCCGGGCGGCACGTGATCGGGGAAGGCGTCGGGCCGCGGATCGAACCAGCGGATTCTGCAGGGCAGGGCCGAGAGCACCTGCACCATGGCCTTGCCCACATGGCCGGCGCCGAACAGTGCGATGGTGAACAGGTCTGGGCGCTGCGGCTCGAACAGCAGGGTCACCGTGCCGCCGCAGCATTGCCCCATCGATGGGCCAAGCGGGAACTTGCGCAAGGATGATCCCTGCTTGTTGCCGAGCATCTGTCGCGCGATCTCGATGGCGCGGAATTCCAATGTGCCGCCGCCGATCGTGCCGATGGCCTTATCCGGGGTCACCACCATCTTGGTGCCAGCCTCGCGCGGCGCCGAGCCTTCGGTGGCGGCCACGGTGATCAGCACGGCGGGAATGCCGCGTGCTTCAAGGTCGGTGAGGGCATTCAGCCAATGCGAGGTCATTTGGCTGCCACGGGGATCGGTGTTTTCGCCTCTCGCCTGCCGGTTTCAATCGTCAGCAACACCCGTTCCGGCGTGGCCGGCGCATCCAGTTGCACCTGCTGTGCGCCCGATGCTGCCGCCACTGCATCCTTCAGCGCCAGCCAGCCCGAGATCGCCAGCATGAAGGGCGGCTCGCCCACCGCTTTCGAGCGATAAACCGTCTGAGCCGGATTGGCGCGGCCATGCACCAGCTTGACGCGGAAATCGGTCGGCAGGTCGCGCGCTGTCGGAATCTTGTAGGTGCTGGGGGCATGGGTGCGCAGGCGGCCCCTGTCGTCCCACCACAGCTCTTCCATGGTCAGCCAGCCCAGCCCCTGCACATAGCCTCCTTCCACCTGGCCCAGGTCGATGGCGGGGTTGAGCGAGTTGCCGCAATCATGCAGCAGGTCGGCGCGGGTGAAACGATATTCGCCGGTGAAGCAGTCCACGATGGCCTCGGTCACCGCCACGCCATAGGCGAAATAATAAAAGGGATTGCCACGGCCGCTGGCGCGGTCGAAATGGATGTCCGGCGTGGCATAGAAGCCTGACGCCGCCAGCGACACCCGCGCCAGCCATGCCTTATGCGCCACCTCGGCAAAGGCCAGCGATTTGCCGGCGCCGCTCACCATGTCGTCCCGGAATGTCACCTGCTCCGCCGGCACGCCCAGCAAAGGTGCCGCCACCTGCGCCAGCCGGCCGCGCAGCTCCAGCGCGGCATGTTCCGCCGCCTTGCCATTCAGGTCGGCGCCCGACGAAGCAGCCGTGGCCGAGGTATTCGGCACCTTGTCGGTGCGCGTCGCGGTGATGCGGATTCTATCCAGCGACACGCCCAGTGTCTCGGCCACCACCTGCGCCACTTTCACATACAGGCCCTGGCCCATTTCGGTGCCGCCATGGTTCAGCTGCACCGAACCGTCTTCGTAGATCAACACCAGCGCGCCGGCCTGGTTGAGGAACGTGGTGGTAAACGATATGCCGAATTTTACCGGCGTGATCGCCAGACCCTTCTTGAGATGCGGGTTCTGCGCATTGAAGGCATCGATCTCCTGCCGGCGTTTCCTGTATTCGCTGCTGGCCAGTACTTCGTCGAACAGTTCGGGCAGGATATTGTCGCGGATGGTCTGGAAATACGGTGTGACGTTGCGGTCGTCGCGGCCATAGAGGTTTGTCAGCCGCACCTCCAGCGGATCGCGGCCCAGATGCCGTGCAATCTCGTCGACCACATATTCCGTTGCCGCCATGCCCTGCGGCCCGCCGAAGCCGCGGAAGGCGGTGTTCGAGACCGTATTGGACTTGCAGCCATAACCGGTGATGGTCACATCTGGCAGGTAATAACTGGAATCGGCATGGAACACTGCGCGGTCGACAATGGCGCCGGTCAGGTCCGCCGCCCAGCCGCCGCGTGCCGCTAGCACCAGGTCGTAGCCCAGGATGCGGCCCTGGTCGTCGAAACCCACATTGTAGCGGACGAGAAAATCATGTCGCTTGCCGGTGGCGATCATGTCCTCGTCGCGGTCGAGCCGCAGCTTCACCGGCCGGCCGGTTTTGTGCGTCAGCAATGCGGCGATACAGGCGAATTGCGCCGCCTGGGTTTCTTTGCCGCCGAAACCGCCGCCCATGCGCCGGCATTCCACCGTCACGGCATGCAGCGGCCGGTCCAGCACGCGGGCGACCAGCTTCTGCACTTCGGAGGGATGCTGGGTCGAGCAGCGCAGCATGATGTCGCCGTCTTCACGCGGCTCGGCGATGCTGACCTGGCCTTCCAGATAGAAATGGTCCTGCCCGCCCAGGCGCAATTCGCCCTGCAGCCTGTGTGGCGCCTTCGCGATGGCGGCAGTGGCATCGCCGCGTTTCAGCCCCAGCGGCGGCATCAGCAGGCTTTGTTTCTCCAGTGCCTCCTCGATACTCAGGATCGCCGGCAGGTCCTCATAGGCCACGCGTATCAGCTTTGCTGCCCGGCGCGCGGTGGCGAGGTCGGTCGCCGCAATCGCCGCCACCGGCTGGCCATGGAATTCGACCACATCTTTCGCCAGCACCGGCTCGCCGGGAAAGACCGGCGCGATATCGGAATCGCCGGGCACATCCTGCACCGTGATGGCCGCCACCACGCCCGGCAGGGCCAGCGCGGCGGAAAGATCGATGCCCAGAATCTTCGCGTGCGCCCGGTCGCTTAAGCACAGGGCGGCATGCAGCAGGCCTTCGGGTTCGGGCAGGTCGTCGATATAGCGTGCCGTGCCGGCCACATGCCTGGCCGCGCTATCGTGTTTGATCGGCTTGTGGACAGCCGACGTCATTCCGCCGCCTCCACGCCGATGGCTTTTCCGGTGCTGACTTCCACGCAGAATTTGCGCAGCAGGTTCTGCGCCGCCAGCAGGCGGTAGGCCGCTGAGGCGCGCATGTCGCTCATCGGCGTGAAGTCGGCGGCCAGGGCCGCCACGGCCGGCTCGATGGATTCGGGCGTGAAGGGCCGGCCGGCCAGCGCGGCTTCGGCCTGCTTGGCGCGGGCGGGAATGCCCGCCATGCCGCCATAGGCCAGTCGCGCTTCCTTCACCACATTGCCATCCAGCGCCACATGGAAGGCAGCCAGCACGGCGGAGATATCCTGATCGAACCGTTTCGAAAGCTTGTAGATGCCGACACGGCTCTGCGGGCCGGGCTTTTTTGCCGTCACGCTGGCGACGAATTCGCCGGGCTTCAACGCTGTCTTGCGGTAGCCGAGGAAAAACTCCTCCAGCGGCATGGTTCGCATGCCGGCCTTGCTTTGCAGTTTCAGCATGGCGCCCAGCGCGATCAGGGCCGGCATGCTATCGCCAATCGGGCTGCCATTGGCGATATTGCCACCCAGTGTGCCGGAATTGCGGATCTGCGTGGAACCCAGTCGCCGCACCATGCGCGCGAAACTCGGGTGCAGGCGGCCGATGGCATCAAAGGCATCGGTATATGTCACGGCGGCGCCGATCTCGGTCTCGTCCGCGCGTTCCTCGATCCGCTTCAGCTCGGCGATGCCACCCAGATAGACGATGCTGCGCGGCACGCGCCCCTGCTTGGTCACCCACAGGCCCAGATCGGTGCCGCCGGCCAGCAGCCAGTTCTCGCCTGCCGGCAAGATATCCAGTGCCTCGGCCAGTTCCGCCGTGCTGCGCGGGGCGATGAAGTCGCCCTCGGGTGTGGAATGGCGCAGCATGCGGTGGCGGTCAGCGGCCAGCGCCGTCAGTTGCGCCGCCAGTGC
Organism: Ferrovibrio sp.; assembly: GCF_046297595.1. Classification (GTDB taxonomy): domain Bacteria; phylum Pseudomonadota; class Alphaproteobacteria; order Ferrovibrionales; family Ferrovibrionaceae; genus Ferrovibrio. The sequence goes on along the minus strand of NZ_JBKBHT010000001.1, from coordinate 946,139 downwards.
GGCCTCTTCCTGCGCGAAACGGTCGTCCCGCCCGCCATCGAACATGCGGTGGCCGGCCTCCAGGATGGGGCGGTAGCCAGTGCAGCGGCAAAGATTCCCGGCCAGGGCGTCCTTCAGGCTCTCGCTATCGGCTTTGTCATGTCCACGAAAATAAGCGAACAGCGACATCACGAAGCCAGGTGTACAGAAGCCGCATTGCGAGGCATGAGCCTCCACCATGGCCTGCTGCACGGTATGCAGGCCGCCATCGGGTTCCGCCAGATCGTCCACCGTGAACAGCGCCTTGCCGTCCAGCTGGTGCACGAACAGGATGCAGGCATTCACCGCGCGGTAGCGCAGGCGGTCCTTGTCGTCGAGCTCGCCGGTCACCACGGTGCAGGCGCCGCAATCACCCTCGGCGCAACCTTCCTTGGAACCGGTGCGGCGCAGCCTGAGCCGCAGATACTCCAGCACCGTCATGGTGTGGGACACATCCGGCCCCACCACCATCACCTGGCCGCGCGATACGAACCGGGTCGGTTCGGACATTTCTGTCTCCTCGGCTGCCTCCGGTTTACATAACCGTCAGGACGGGCGCGATCAGCTCATCAAATCGCTGCCGCGGAACGCCCAGCCGGTCATACGCCGCTCGAACCACACCGCCACAGCATACATCAGCACACCCATCACGGCGACGACGATCAGCCCGGCGAAGACCAGCGGCACATTATAGCTCGAAGAGGCCGACAGCATCAGGTATCCGATGCCCTCGTTGGACGCCACCGTCTCAGCGATCACCGAGCCGACGAAGGCCAGCGTGATGGCGATCTTCAGCGAGGCGAACAGATAGGGCATGGCGCGCGGAAGTCCAATCTTGGTCAGGATTTCCCGCTGGCTGGCGCCCAGCGAGCGCAGCACGTCGCGCAGTTCCGGCTCGATGGTGGCCAAGCCGGTCGCCACGTTCACCACGATGGGGAAGAACGAGATGACGAAGGCGGTGATGATCGCCGGGATGGTGCCGATGCCGAACCAGATCACCAGCACCGGCACCAGGGCCACCTTCGGGATCGAATTGAAGCCGACCAGCACCGGATAGAGGCCGACATAGACCAGCCGCGAGGCGCCGATGAAAATGCCAAGCAGCGCCCCGCCCACCACGCCGAGCGCGAAGCCGGCGGTGGTGGTCATCAGCGTCTGCAGCGAATGATGCAGGATCTGCGGCCCGAACTGCACCATCGAGGCGAACACCACGGTGGGGCGGGGCAGGATGAAGGGTTCCACGCCGGTGACGATGCACAGGACTTCCCAGACCACGAACAGGCCGATGGTCACCAGCCAGGGCATGGCGCGGATGAGCGCTTTCTCGTTCATCACGATTCCCTCACCGAATGGATGTGTTCGCGCAGCTCATGCACGATTTCACCGAAATGCGGCTCGAAAGTGGTTTCCAGCGTGCGCGGGCGGGGAATGTCCACGGCCTTGCTCATGATGATCCGGCCCGGCCGCTTGCTCATCACGAAGACGCGGTCGGCAAGATAGACGGCCTCGCGCAGGTCGTGGGTGATCAGGATCGCCGTGAAGCGCCTTTCCATCCACAGGGCCTGCATCACGCCCCACAATTCCTCGCGGGTGAAGGCATCCAGCGCGCCGAAGGGCTCGTCCAGCATCAGCAGGCGCGGCTGATGGATGATCGAACGGCAGACATTGGCGCGCTGCTGCATGCCGCCGGAAAGCTGCCAGGGGAATTTGTCGGCGAAATCGGCCAGGCCCACGGTCTTCAGCAGAGCCATGGCCTGCTCGACATAGGCCTTCTTTTCCTTGCGCAGGCGAAGCTTGTGCGGTTCGACGATCTCCAGCGGCAGCATCACGTTGTCCAGCGTGTTGCGCCAGGGCAGCAGGGTGGAATTCTGGAATGCCATGCCCACACCCTGCACCGGGCCCTTCACCGGCTTGCCGCCGATGGTGATGCTGCCCGCCGAGGTGTCGAGCAGGCCGGTCACCAGCTTCATGAGGGTGGATTTGCCGCAGCCCGAAGGCCCGACCACGGCGACGAACTCGCCTTCCTGGATGTCGATATTGAGGTCCTGGACCGCCAGGGTTTCCTCTTCGGCCTGCCGGTAGGTCAGGCTGACGCCGTCGATTTTGACGAATGCGGGGCCCTGCATCAGACGTTCGTCCCCCCTCTGCGCCGCTTAAATACGCGGCCGCATCCCGTTACCATCGCCACCATGCGATCCTGTCCCCCTGCCGAGCCCGGCCCGGCCGGACAATGTAGGATTATTCCCCCGGCGCCGCTTGTGCGCCGCATATAGATGAATTGTAAACACTGTTGCCTGAAAATTGTAAACAATTTTCCCCTGCCTGTTTCCTGGGCATCCGGAGTTTTCCATGAGCGACGAGCGTCGCACCATCGGCTGGCGAATCAGCCTCCATTTTGCCGCGCTTTTTCTCGTTCCCGGCGTGCATCTGCCGTTCTGGTCGGTCTGGCTGCAATCGCGCGGGCTGAACGCGCCCGAGATTTCCGCCGTGCTGTCCAGTGCGATCCTGATCCGACTCGTGGCCGGGCCGACGGCGGCCCATCTGGTGGACCGCAGCGGCGCGCGGCGCCAGGCGATCATTTTCCTCAGTTGGGCCAGCTTCGCCCTGTTCACCGCCTTCTGGTGGACGCATGGTTTCTGGCCGATCTTTCTGCTCGGCATCCTGCATGCCGCGGTCTGGTCACCGATCACGCCGTTCAGCGAAAACATCGCCCTGCTGGCAGTCTCCCGCTACGGCCTGCAATACGGCCGCCTGCGCCTGTGGGGCAGCGTGAGTTTCCTGGTCGCGGCTTATCTGGCCGGCTGGTGGCTGAAGGGGCGCGACGACGACTGGATATTCGGCCTGCTGCTGGCCGGGTTGCTGGGACTGGCGCTGGCCAGCCATCTGCTGCCTGATCTGCGCCTGCCGCTCGACCGGCCGAAACTGGCCGGTGCGCCCGTTCTGCGGTTGCTGTGCAACAGGCTGTTCCTGGCTTTCCTCGGCGCCAATGCTTGCCTGCAGGCCAGCCATGCCATGCTCTACACCTTCGGCACGCTGCAATGGCGCGATGCCGGCCTGTCTGACGCGCAGATCGGGTTCCTCTGGGCCGAGGGGGTGCTGGCGGAAGTGATCCTGTTCGCCGTCGGCCAGCGCGTGGCTTTGCGCACCGGGGGTGTCGGCCTGCTGCTGCTGGCCGCCGCCGGTGGCATCCTGCGCTGGAGCCTTACCGGTCCGGTCGGCAGCTTTGAATGGCTCGTGCTGCTCAACCTGCTGCATGCCGCCACCTTCGGCTGCGCGCATCTGGGGGCCATGCGGCTGCTGGCCGATGGCGTCGATCCCGATGCCTCGGCCACGGCGCAGACGCTCTATACCGGCGCCAATGCCACCGTGCTGGCCAGCGCCACGCTGCTGATCGGCCCGTTATTTCCGCTGGCCGGCGGGCTGACCTATCTGGCCATGCTGCCGCTGTCGCTGCTGGGCGGCGGCTGCGCCCTGCTGTTGTGGCGTCATCGCCAGGGCCTGCGCTTCACGGCATAAAAAAGCCGGCGACATTGCTGCCGCCGGCTTTGTTCAGCACGGATGCTTTAAGCGGATTTCACCGCATCAGGCAGGGGCAGGGCGCGGAACACCTGCTTCGTGCCGGCCATCAGCGCGTTGGCCACGGCGGGCGCCACCGGCGGGGTGCCGGGTTCGCCGATGCCGGTCGGCTTTTCCTTCGACGGCACGATATGCACCTCCACCTTCGGCATCTCGTGGATGCGCAGCACCTCGTAATCGTGGAAGTTCGACTGCTCGACCGCACCGCCCTTAGTCAGCGTGATGCCGGGCTTGATCGTGGCCGACAGGCCATAGCCGATGCCGCTTTCCACCTGCGCGCGGATGATGTTGGGGTTGATCGGCGTGCCGCAATCGACGGCGGCGACGATCTTCTCCACTTTCCAGCTGCCATCGGCCTGCAGCGCTACCTCGGCCACTTCGGCGACGAAGGAAGCGAAGCTTTCATGCACGGCGATGCCGCGCACGCGCCCCGCCGGCAGTGGCTTGCCCCAGCCGGCCTTCTCGGCGGCCAGATTCAGCACGCCGAGATGGCGCGGATGCTTGGCCAGCAGCTTGCGGCGCAGGGCCACGGGGTCCTGGCCGGTCGCATTGGCGATCTCATCCAGGAACACCTCGGTGGCGAAGGCGGTATGCGTGCTGCCGACCGACCGCCACCACAGCACAGGCACGCCGGTCTTGGTGGTGTGCAGTTCCACGCTCATGTTCGGGATGGCATAGGGCAGGTTGGCCGCACCCTCGACTGAGGTGGCATCGATGCCGTCCTTGACCATGAACTGCTCAAACGCCGTACCGCCCATGATCGACTGGCCGACAATGCGATGCTGCCAGGCGATGATCTCGCCCTTGTCGTCCACGCCAGCCTTCAGCACGTGATGATACATCGGGCGGTAACGACCGCCCTGGATATCGTCCTCGCGCGTCCAGACCAGACGCACCGGCGCGCGGTTGCCTTTTGCGCCCATCGCCTTGGCGATTTCCACGCCTTCCACGATGTAGTCCGACTGCATCGTGGCGCGGCGGCCAAAACTGCCGCCGGCATACAGCGTGTTGATCTTCACCTGCTCGGGCTTGAAGCCCAGCACATGGGCGGCATTGCCCTGGTCGACGGTCTGGAACTGGTCGCCGGCCCAGATTTCCACCTTGTCGGCGTCCAGCTTCACCACGCAGTCGAGCGGCTCCATCGGTGCATGGGCAAGATAGGGGAAGTCGTAGCTGGCCTCGATCACCTTAGTGGCTTTGGCAAAAGCCGCATCGACATCACCTTCCTTGCGCGCCGGCAGGCCGGGTTTTTTCGCCAGCTCTTTGTATTCGGCCATGATCTCGTCGGTGCCGCGCTTCTCGGCGCCTGAGTCATCCCACTGGATCTCCAGCGCCTCACGGCCGAGCTTGGCGGTCCAGAAATTCCTGGCCACCACAGCAACACCGTTGGAGATCTGCACCACATCGACCACGCCAGGCACGGCTTTCGCCTTGCTGGCATCGAAGCTTTTTACCTTGGCGCCGAACAGCGGCGCGCGTTGCAAAAGCGCAGTCAGCTGGCCCGGCAGTTTCACGTCGATGGTATACTGCGCGGTGCCGTTGCTCTTGGCGCGGGCATCCAGACGCGGCACATCCTTGCCGATCAGCGTGAACTTCGCGGGGTCCTTCAGTGGCGCATCTGCCGGAGGCGTGATCGTGGCGGCCTTCGCCGCCAGCTGGCCGAAGCTCGCCTTCTTGCCCGACTTGTGACTCACCACACCCTTGTTCACCACGATTTCGGCGGCCGGCACTTTCCACTGCTCGGCAGCGGCCTGCACCAGCATGGCGCGCGCCGTGGCGCCGGCCTTGCGCAGTTGATCCCAGGAATTGGCCATGGCGGTGCTGCCGCCGGTGCCCTGCATGCCGAAGGCAAGATTGGCATAGAGTTTCACATCGGCCGGCGCGCCTTCGGTACGCATCTGCTTCCAGTCGGCATCCAGTTCCTCGGCCACGATGGTGGCGAGGCCCGTATAGGTGCCCTGGCCCATCTCCAGATGCTTGGACAGCACGGTGACGGTGTTGTCCGGCGCAATGCGGATGAAGGCGTTGATCAGTTTGGGCTCACCGGCTGCGGCCTTCTGGGCCATGGCATGGCGCGGTGCCCAGTGGAAGCCGACCACGAGGCCGAGCGAGGCAGCGCCAGCGCCCTGCAGGAAACGGCGACGAGACGCGGTGGGGAGTTGGATCTTCGTCTGGTCGGTCATGATCAGGCCCTCACGGTCTTGGCGGCATCGTGGATGGCGGCGCGGATGCGCACGTAAGTAGCGCAGCGGCATATGTTGCCCTGCATGGCGGCATCGATATCGGCATCGCTCGGCTTCTGATTCTCGCTCAGCAGCGCCACGGCCGACATCACCTGGCCGGACTGGCAATAGCCGCATTGTGCGACTTCATGCTTCACCCAGGCATCCTGCACGGCCTTGGCGATCTTGCCCGCCAGGCCCTCAATGGTGATGACCTTCTGGCCCTCGATGGCCGACACCGGAGTGGAGCAGGCGCGCACCGGCTGGCCCTCCACATGCATGGTGCAGGCGCCGCATTGGGCCATGCCGCAGCCGAACTTGCTGCCGGTCAGGCCGATCTCGTCGCGCACGGCCCAGAGCAGCGGCATGTCGGGGTCGACATCCAGCGTGACCGGGCGTCCGTTCAGGGTGAATGAAATAGCCATGGGAATCCTCCACTGGGGCGGTGTGGAAAGCGATGGATAAGCCGGCGCTTCAACGGATTGTGCCGGCGGCGAATTTTCAATGCTGCGAATATGGGGCGAACATGCGGCCCCCCTGTTGGTGAAACGAACTATAGCCCATCGGGCGGAAGGCAAGACCTCGTGATTTGGCCGATCCTGTGACGGCGGACAAAACATCGCCGGTCGCATCGATGTTTCGGAACGCGTATTCTATCCGCATCAGCAAACCTATATCGGGCCTCGCAGATCATGAGCAATAAGGCACTTTCAACGACCGATAGGCACCTGCCGGAAACCATGCCGCCCGCCATGCGGCCCGATGCGCCAGCGGCGTGCGGCGAAGGCGCCTGCTATATCCCGCCCGAGGCAGAGGAACTGGTGCGCGACCTGATGGTGCGTTTCGGCGACAAATGGAGCCTGCGCGCCATGGACGAACTCTATGAACGTGGCGCCATGCGCTTTTCACGTCTGCGCGAGCGGCTGGATGGCATCAGCCAGAAGATGCTGACCCAGACCCTGCGCCAGTTGGAGCGCGATGGCGTGGTGATGCGACAGGTGTATGCGGAAGTACCGCCGCGTGTGGATTACGCGCTGACCCCCCTTGGCGTGGAACTGACCGAAGCCTTGTGCGGCGTATGGGAATGGGCGATCCGCCACAGCGCCGCGGTGACCGCGGCGCGCGATGCCTATGATGCGCAGGCTGCCTCGGGCGTGAAACCGTCCCTTTGACTGCGCTAGCCCGCCAGGGCGCTGGGGGTTTGCGGCAGGTCGTCGCCGTCATTGGCGGGCAGGGGATAGATCGCCATCAGGATGCGGTCGACGGTGACGCCGTCTTCGCTCAGTGGCAGCAGGATTTTGGCCATGCGGGCGTAGATCCTGCTGTTGGATGAATTGTCGTGCACCAGATGCACCGGCTCGCCGCGCGTCACGCAGTCCAGGTAGCGGCGGAGCGAGCGAAAACCGTTGCCGCAGATTTCATCCAGATACCGGCCGGTGACCCCGAAGCCGCGATAATCGTCCAGCCGCGTGCCCGACAGCAGCACCCGGAAGCGCAGGCGCTGTGCGCGTTCCACCGCCACGATGCCCAGATTTCCCAGCCAGGGCCGCAGGTTCTCCGGCGTGAAGTCGCTGCGGCTGGGCAGCCGGCGGGTGCCGCGTTTGCTGCGCCAGAGGGCTTCCAGCGCGGATAATTCCTTCGGGCATGACATGACACATCACTCCCATGATGGCCGCAGGCCGACAGAATCTGCCGGCCGGTGCGGATGAAGTTCAACGCGTGAAAGCTTGATACGGGAAAGACGGATGATCGCTGGCGCAACGTCGCCGCGCCGCCATCTACCGCGGGCATGGCATCGCGGCTGTGCCGCCGGTCACAGTTTGCTAAACTCCCGCAAAACCCGGGAGGTAATCATGATGGCGCTCGATGACGTGATCGACACCTATTGTGCGGCCTGGAATACATCCGATGCCGGCGAACGCAGCCGGCTGCTGCGCGTGGCCTGGACGGACGAGTGCCGCTACAGCGATCCGATGGTGCACGATCTCGACCGTGCCGCCTTGGTGGCGCATATCGGCGCGCTGCTGGAGAAATTCCCCGGCAGCCTCATCCGCCGCACCAGCGCGGTCGACAGCCATCATGGCGGCCTGCGGTTCGGCTTCGTGCGTCTTGCCGCCGATGGCAGCGTGATGCGGGAAGGGGTCGATTTCTGCCTGCTCGGCGCGGGCGGGCGGCTGCAGCGCGTCACCGGTTTTTTCGGACCGCTGGCGCCGCTCTAGCCAACAAAAAACCCGCCATGCCGCCACGGCGGGTTGATTGCGGATGCAAATGTCAGGCGCGATCAGTCCTTGGCGCGTTCCAGGTAGACGCCGCCTTCGGCGATGTTGATCACGATGCGCACGCCGGCGGAAACATGCGGCGGCACCATCACGCGCTGGCCGTTTTCCACGATGGCCGGCTTGTAGGACGACGAGGCCGTCTGGCCCTTCACGGTCGGCTCGGTCTCGGTGATCTCCATGATCACGGTCTGTGGCAGGCTCACCGACACCGGCTTGCCCTCATACAGCGCGATCTCGACCTTCATGCCTTCCTGCAGCCACACGGCCTGCTCGCCCACCACGTCGGCCGGCACGGAGATCTGCTCGTAATTCTCCGAGTCCATGAAGGTGTACATGTCACCTTCGGCATACAGGTAGCTGAACTCGCGGGTATCGATGAACACGCGCTCGACCGACTCGGTGGTGCGGTAGCGTTCGGTGGTCTTGATGCCGGTCGACAGGTCGCGCAGGTCGAGCTGGGTCACCGGGGTGCCCTTGCCGGGCTGGATGTTCTGGGCGGTGATCACGGCAAGCAGTTTGCCGTTGATCTCGACCACGTTGCCCTTGCGGAGCTGGTTGGCGTTCACCTTGGCCATAAATGGATATCTCCGGAAACGAATGAGCGGGCCCGGTGCGGACCCGCTTGCTAAAAAACCGCGCGGAAACTATCAGGTCAGAACCCCCCGCTCAACCCGAGTCGCGGCGAAAATGCAGTTTTCCGGCCCTTCCGGCGCCACGCCCTGGTGGCACCCCGAACTCTACGCCCGCCGGCGGCCTAACCTGCTGCTGCGCCAGGGGGTGTTGCAGGCGATTCGCGGCTGTTTCGGCCGCCAGGGCTTCGTCGAGGTGGAAACCCCGACTCTGCAGGTTTCGCCCGGGCTGGAACCGCATCTGAAAGCCTTCGAGACCCGGCTGGAACGTCCCGATGGAGCCACCCGGCCGCTTTACCTGCACACCTCGCCCGAATTCGCCATGAAGAAGCTGCTGGTGGCCGGCGAGGAAAAGCTGTTCCAGCTTGCACCGGTCTTCCGCAATGGGGAGCGCGCCGCCACCCATCATCCGGCTTTCCTGATGCTGGAATGGTATCGGGCGGGCGCGGACTATCGCACCATCATGGCCGATTGCGAGACGCTGCTGCGCGACATCGCCAGCGCCTGCGGCAAAACCATCCTGCGCTGGCAGGGCCAGCAGGCCGACATCGCCGCGCCCTGGCAGTATCTGACGGTGCAGCAGGCGTTCGAGAGGCATGCCGGTCTTAACATCGATGCCTGCATCGGCGCCGATCCGCTTTATCCCGATCTGGCGGCGATGCGCGTCGCCTGCGCGGGCATCGGCATCCGCGTGGATCAGGGCGACAGCTGGGACGATCTCTATTTCCGTGTCGCGCTGGATCGCGTTGAGCCGAAACTCGGCCTCGGCGCGCCGACCATCCTCTACGACTATCCGATCCACATGGCGGCCTTGAGCAGGCCCAAACCCGGCAATGGCCGGCTGGCCGAGCGTTTCGAGCTGTATGCCTGTGGCATGGAACTGGCCAATGCCTTTTCCGAACTCACCGATGCGGCCGAGCAGCAGCGCCGTTTCGAGGCCGACATGGCGCTGAAGAAACGCCTCTATGGCTATGATTATCCCATCGACGCCGATTTCATCGCCGCCTTGCGCCATGGCCTGCCCGATTGTGCCGGCATCGCGCTGGGCGTGGACCGGCTGGTGATGCTGCTGGCCGGCGCCAGCCGGATCGAGGAGGTATTGTGGCTGCCCGTCTCGGAATAATCGCCGCGCTCGGTGTTATGCTGCTGGTCGCCGCCTGTGCGCCGCGGCAACAGCAGCCGGTGCCGCAGGCGCCGCCGCTGCCCCATGGCGGCGCGCTGATGATCTGGCCCAACCGCGACCCGATCCAGTCGGCCTGCCTCAACGACTTGCAGGCCACCGGCGCGCAGTTCGAGCTGATCGCCCAGGCCGAAGCGGGCAAGAATGGCTGCACGCTGCAGAATGGCGTGAAGCTGATCCGCAGCAGTCTCAACCTCAACCGCCCGGTCGAACTGACCTGCCCGATGGCCCTGCGGCTGGTGCAGTTCGAGCAGGAAGTGCTGCTGCCCGAGGCGCAGAAAACCTTCGGCCAGCCGCTGGCCCAGCTCAACCATGCCGGCGGCTTCACCTGCAAGACCATGACCGGCAACGGCAAGCGCATCAGCGAGCATGGCCATGGCCGCGCCATCGATATCTGGGGCTTCACGCTCGACGATGGCGGCCGCATCTCGGTGGCCGACCATTTCCGCAGCCGGGGGCGGGAAGGCACCTACCTGCGTGAAATGAACCGCGCCGCCTGCCGCTATTTCTCGGTGGTGCTGGGGCCGAATGCCGATTCCGCCCATGCCAAGCATTTCCACTGGGATATCGGCCAATGGAAGCGCTGCGGAGCATAGCGCCGCCGGCTTTCCCGGAGAATGTTCCTATTTCGTTTCTATTCCTGATTGGATAGATTGGGGCCATGAACGCCCCAGCCGCCAGCCCGGAGTCGAAAACTTCCGAGAATAACGTCACCCTGCGCGCGGCGTGGGAGGCGTCCTCGCTCAACTGGCTCTATCTCGATCTCAACAGCTATTTCGCCTCGGTCGAGCAGCAGGAGAATCCGCGCCTGCGCGGCCGGCCCGTCATCGTCGTGCCGGTGATGAGCGAGACCACCTCGGCGATTGCGGCGTCTTATGAAGCGAAAGCCTTCGGCATCAAGACCGGCACGCCGGTCTGGGAGGCGAAACGCCTCTGCCCCGGCATCGCCATGGTCGATGCCCGCCATGATGTCTATGTGGACTACCATCACCGCATCCTCGAAGAGGTCGACCGCCATATCCCGGTCTACAAGTCGTGGTCGATCGACGAGGTCTCCTGCGAGTTGATGGGTCCGCAGAAGCTGGAGTCCGAGGCGCGCGCGCTGGCCAATCGCATCAAGGCCGGCCTGCGGCAGACCCTGGGCGAATGCATCCGCTGCTCCATCGGCATCGCGCCCAACCAGTTCCTCGCCAAGCTGGCCAGCGACATGCAGAAACCCGATGGCCTGACGGTGATCCACCGCCATGAACTGCCCGGGCGCATCCTGCCGCTGCATCTGCGCGACCTGCCCGGCATCGGGCCGAACATGGAGCGGCGGCTGAACGAGGCCGGCATCGGCAGCATCGCGGAACTCTGGGCGCTGGATCCGCGCCGGGCGCGCGAGATCTGGGGCAGCAAGGAAGGTCCGGCCTTCTGCGCGCGCCTGCGCGGTTATGGCGATTATCACCAGTCGTCGGAGCATCGCAGCGTCAGCCACGAACATGTGCTGCCGCCGCAATTCCGCGATGCCGAATCCGCCTTCCTCGTCGTGCGCCGCCTCTGCACCAAGGCAGGCAGCCGCCTGCGGCGCATGGGCTATCTCGCCTCGGGCTTTTACCTGAAGGCGCGGTTCGAGAATGGCGAGCGCTGGGCCGCGGATTTCCGTCTCACCCAGACGCAGGACAATTTCATCCTGCTCGATGCCGCCGAACGGCTGTGGCAGGCGATGCTGAAAGAGACCGGCCCGCGCCGCGGCCGGTTCAGGAAAGTCGGCATCGCGCTGCACGGCCTGGTGCCGGAACAGCAGGTCACGCTCGATCTTTTCTCGGGCGGTTCGGGCCACGAGCGCAGCCCCGAACAGGCAGCGGCGCGCGCGAAACTCTCGGCGGTGATGGACAAGCTGAACGGCAAATTCGGCAAGGATACCGTGCATATCGGCGCCCTGCCGGGCCATCGCGCCGATTTCATGGGCGCCAAGATCGCCTTCAACCGCATCCCCGATGCGAAGGAATTCATTGAGTAGTTGGCCTCAGGCCGGCCGTTCCAGTACCAGCAGGTCCCAATGCACATCGCCGCGGTCGAACATGTCGCCGCGCTGGCTCTGGTGCAGCAGGGCAAGGTCATGCACGGCACCGGCCGCGATCACCTCATCAGCCGACACGTCGAACATGCGCCGTCCTTCCGGCACCGGACCGTGGCGCAGCGACAATGCCAGCCGGCCCTGCGGGGCAACCAGCGGCGCGACGGCCGCCATGGCGCGCTCGCGCTCGGTCGCGTCCAGATGCATCCATACCGCCGTCAGCATCACGAGGTTGAAGCTTTCGCCGGACGCCGTCAGATGCGCCAGGTCGGGCAGGGCGTCGTCCAGCCAGCGGATATCCAGCCCGGCATGCAGCCTCTGCCCGTGCTCGCGCAGTTCGGCCGTGGGTTCGGCGGCAGTGACGGCAAAACCCCGCCGCGCCAGGGCCGCAGCATCGCGGCCGGTGCCGGCGCCGATATCCAGCGCCCTGCCGGCCATGCCGTCTCTGTGCGGGGCGGGGATCAGATGCAGGATGTCGCGATGCACATCCTCGAAGCGGATGCTTTCATATGTGCTGGCGAGGGTATCGGCGGCCCCGGCATAGCCGGCCGTGCTGGCTGGATTGCTCATGCGGCGATCAGGCGATGATGTCGGGAATCAGCAGATTCTCGATCTTGGTGATCTGGTCCTTGAGCGCCAGCTTGCGTTTCTTCATGCGCTGGATCTGGATCAGGTTCAGGTGCGGCTGTTCGGCCAGGGCGGCGATGGCATCGTCCAGGTCGCGGTGCTCGGCGCGCAGGTCGGCCAGCTTGCGCTGCAATTCCTCGGTATTGATCGGCCCTGGAAAATTCATGCCGTGACTCGATGGATGGGCCGCCGGGCTTCCGCCAGGGCCGGAAAGACCGTAACCATAGCACGGATGAGCGCGACCGACACAGATGCAAAGCCCGGCTTCTGGGCTTTTTCCCTCACGCTGTATGACCGGCCTGGGGTGGCCGAGGCCTGTCTTGCCCTGCAGGATGGCTTTGGCGCCGATGTGAACCTTCTGTTGCTGGGCTTCTGGCGGGCGCGCCAGGGCCATGCCGGCTGGATTCCGGGCGAGATCGACCGGGTGCTGAGCGCCGTGGCCCCGGTGAATGCCGTGCTGGTGCCCTTCCGGGCGGCCCGCCGGGCGCTGAAGGCCCTCCAGGCCGACGAGCCGGCGGCGGCGGCGCTCTATGCCGAGGCCGGAGCACTGGAACTCAAACTGGAGCAGGTGGCCCAGGTCTGGCTGGCCGGCGCCAGCCGGGTCAGCCCGGCCTTGCGCCAGAAACCGCCGGTGCCGCGCGAGACGGAGATGCTGGCTGCAGCCGAGCATCTCGCCTCCTATCTGGACCATCTGGCGCCGGGAGACCCTGCCATCTTGCCGGCCGGCGCGCGGCTGCTGGATGCGGCCTTTGCCTAAACGTCCCGGTCTTGTCTAAACATCCTTGCGCGGCTTGCCGTTCCAGCGTTTCACCAGCCCGCTGTCGATGCCGAACAGGTCCAGCACGCGGCCGACCGTGTGGTTGATCAGGTCGTCCAGGGTCTGCGGCTGGGCGTAGAAGCCCGGCATCGGCGGCGCCACGATGGCCCCCATCTCGGTCACGCTCGCCATGTTGCGGATATGGCCCAGATGCAACGGCGTCTCGCGCGGCACCAGCACCAGGCGACGGCGCTCCTTCAGGGTCACGTCGGCGGCGCGCGACAGCAGATTGCCGGTGACCCCGGTGGCGATCTCGGCCAGGGTCTTCATCGAGCAGGGCATCACCGCCATGCCCAGCGTATGGAATGAGCCCGAGGCGATCGCCGCGCCGATATCGGTAATCGGATACGTCCGGTCGGCCAGCGCCTTCACCTGCTGCGGCGCATACGATGTTTCATAGGCAATCGTCATCTCGGCGGCGCGCGTCATCACCAGATGCGACTCGATACCGCTGCCTTTGAGCGATTCCAGAAGACGGATGCCGTAGATAACGCCCGAAGCACCGGTGATGCCGACCACCAGGCGGCGCTGCGCCGGCGCGCGCACCACCGGTTTGGCCGGCGCCACTGCTTTGGCGAGCAATGCCGCGGACTTACGCCGCGCCGTGGTCAGGGCCGGCTTTGGAGGGGCGGCCGGCGTTGCGGGTTTTTTCTGCGTCGATTTGGTTTTTGTGCGGCGCGCCATGCGCTGGTCTCACGATCTGAGGAAATTTTGCAAAGGGGGCTGACAATCCGGAGTTGCGATGCTTAACTCATATAGTGCGCGTATCGAGATGGACGCGCCGCCCGAAGCGACGGCATCGTCTGCTCGACCGACGCGCTCCGAACCGAAAGGAGGAGACCGCGATGAACAATCCGGCGCATCTCGATACTCTCATCGAAAAACATCACAGCCTGCAAGCGGCGATCGATGACGAGATCCACCGCCCCCTGCCCGATCAGGTTCGCCTCACCCAGCTCAAACGCGAAAAGCTGAAGCTGAAAGAGGAAATTTCCCGCCAAGCACAATAAGCACCGCCGGTTCCGGCCGTAACGGCCGGCATCTGGGTTCGGCCCGCGCGCTCAGGCCAGTTTCTTGGCCTGCTCGCGCAGTTCGAACTTCTGGATTTTGCCGGTCGAGGTCTTCGGCAGCGCGCTGAACACCACGGTCTTCGGCACCTTGAACTTCGCCAACCGCTCGCGGCAGAAGGCGATGATCTCGTCCGGTGTGGCCTTCGCGCCGTCCTTCAGCGTGACGAATGCGCAGGGCGTCTCACCCCAATGCGCGTCGGGCCGCGCCACCACGGCGGCTTCCAGGATGTCGGGGTGCATGTACAGCACGCCCTCGAGTTCCAGCGTCGAGATGTTTTCGCCGCCCGAGATGATGATGTCCTTCGAGCGGTCCTTGATCTGCATGTAGCCGCCGGGATGCAGCACGCCCAGGTCGCCGGAATGGAACCAGCCGCCGGCGAAGGCTTCCTGCGTGGCTTTCGGGTTCTTCAGATAGCCCTTCATCACCACATTGCCGCGGAACATGATCTCGCCCATGGTCTCGCCGTCTTCCGGCACGCGCTGCATGGTCTGCGGATCGAGCACGGTGACGTCTTCTTCCACGTGATAGCGCACGCCCTGTCGCGCCTTCATCGCCGCCTTGTCGGGCAGCGGCAGCTTGTCCCATTCCTCATGCCAGTCGCAGACCACGGCGGGGCCATACACTTCCGTCAGGCCATAGACATGCGTGACGTCGAATCCCATGTCTTCCATCGCCGCCAGCACGGCGGCCGGCGGCGCGGCGCCGGCGGTCATGCATTTCACGCCGGGTTTGAGTTTGGCCTTCACGTCGGCCGGTGCGTTGATCAGCATGTTCAGCACGGTGGGCGCGCCGCAGAAATGCGTCACGCCCTGGTTCACGAAGCTGTCGAAGATCAGTGCCGGATCCACCTTGCGCAGGCAGACATGCACGCCGGCCAGCATGGTGATGGTCCAGGGGAAGCACCAGCCGTCGCAATGGAACATCGGCAGGGTCCAAAGATAGACCGGATGCTTGGGCAGGCTCCAGGTCACGGCATTGCCCATGGCATTCAGGTAGGCGCCGCGATGATGCGTCACCACACCCTTCGGATTGCCCGTCGTGCCCGAGGTATAGCCCAGCGCGATGGCATCCCATTCGTCCAGCGGGCCCTGCCAGGGATATTCGAAATCGCCCAGCTTGATGAAATCCTCGTACTCGATGGCACCGATGCGCTCGCCCGTGGTGATCGCGGGATCGTCAATGTCGATCACATAGGGCTTGGTCTTGCTCAGCTTCAGCGCCTCTTCCGTAACGGCGGAAAATTCGCGGTCGACGAACAGCACCTTCGCTTCGCCATGTTCCAGGATGAAGGCGATGGCGGCCGGATCGAGGCGGGTGTTGATCGGGTTCAGCACCGCGCCGGTGGCCGGCACGCCGAAATGCGCTTCCAGATGCGCGGGGATGTTGGCGGCGATGATCGCCACCGTGTCGCCGCGCCGGATGCCGCGCCGCGCCAGCGCCGAAGCCAGCCGGCGGCAGCGCACGAACAGCGTGGCGTAATCGTAATGCCGGCTGCCATGCACCACGGCGGTACGATGCGGAAACACCTCGGCGGTGCGGCGCAGGAAGCTCAATGGCGACAGCGGCTCGTAATTGGCCGGAGTCTTGTCGAGATCGCGGTCGTAGATCGTGGTCATTGCCGGCAGCCTCCCCATAACGCGTCGGCAGGCTAGACCAGAGTCCACGCCGGCGGCAACGCCCGCTGGCCGTTATTCCCCATGGATTACAGGATTTTAAGCCCCAGGCCGTCAGCCAGCAGCTTCAGGCCGCACAGAAAAATGATGGCATTGACCGACTGGTAGAAGAAACGGTCGCTCAGCTTGTGATGCAACAACATTCCCAGATAGACCCCGGCAATCGCGATGGGGATCAGCAGCAGCGAGGTGCCCAGGTTGGACGGGGTGAATTGGCCCAGCCACCAATAGGGCACCAGCTTCACATAGTTGATCACGGCGAAGAAGATCACCGTGGTGCCCATGAAGATGGTCTTGTCCAGCCGCAGCGGCACCATGTAGATCATCAGCGGTGGGTTGCCGGCATGGGCGATGAAGCTGGTGAAGCCCGAACAGGCGCTCCAGAACAGGCCTTTCGGCAGGTTATGTGGTGCGGGCGTGTCGTCGATGCGGCCGAACCAGCGCTGCAGCGGGAACAGCACGGCCACCGCGCCGACGATCAGCTGGATCGCCTGGTTGTCGACCCAGCGCGCCGTCAGTGTGCCGATACCCACGCCCAGCAGGCCGCCAGCGAGGATGGTGGGCAGGCAGCGCCGGTCCCATTTGCCACGAAATCCCCATAATCCTGCGAGATCCATGGCGCACAGCACCGGCAGCATCACGGCCGCCGCCTGCAGGGGCGGCAGCAGCAGGCTGATCAGCGGCAGGGCGATCAGTGCCGAACCGGGCCCGAAGCCGCCCTTGCTCAGGCCCACGATCAGCACGGCCGGCAGGGCGGCGGCATAGAACCAGGGATCGGTGATCATCGGCAGGGAAGACAGCATGGGGCGGCCGGAACAAAGAGGGGCTGAAACCGTTGGTTATCTGGGCATTTTCCCGGGTGCTTTCCTGGGTGCTTTTCCGGGCGGTTCGGTTGACGCTGCAACAGCGCGAAGTTTATCTTCCATATCAAGTTTGTCGTACAACACCAATCAGCAGAAAGAGCCGATGCATACTGGCGTCTCCGCAGCGGTTGCCGCGATGGAGCAGGCGGTGCGGCGTCTCGATGCCGCCCTGGCGCAGCGCGCCAGCGCCTTCCGTGCACTCGCCGAGCAGCATGGACTGGCCGCCGCAGAGCTGAAAACCCTGCGCGAGGAGTTGCAGGCCGCCCGTGCCGAAGCCGATTCCCTGCGCGAGCGCGCCGCCCTGGTCGATGCCCTGCGCGAGGAACTGGCGCAGATGCAGCGCGAGGAAGAGGCCGCGCCTGTCATCGCCCCGGCCGCCGCGCCTGCTGTTGATGACAGCCTTCTGGCAGCCCGCGATGCCGAGATCGCCGCGCTGAAAAGCGAACGCGACGGCCTGTTGGCCCGGCTGGCGGCTTTGCCGATGCCGCAGCCGGCAATGCCTGCGGCCGCCAGTGCAGATGCCGATGTCACCGCGCTGAAGGCCGAGCTGGCGGCGGCCCGTGCGGCGCAGGACGAAATGCAGGCTTTCCAGTCGGGCATTGCCGCGCGGCTGGAGGCGACGATGGCGCGGCTGCGCCAGGCGCTCGACAGCCAGGCTCAAGGCTGAGAACTGGGCTGAGAACCGGGCTGAGAACGGAGGCTGCAATGGCGATGGTGAAGGTCACGGTCAACAGCCGCCTCTACGAGATCGGCTGCGACGACGGAGAGGAAGATCAGGTCCGCCGCCTGTCGCAGGTTCTGGACGTCCGCGTGCGCGAACTGGCGGCCCTGGTCGGCCAGGTCGGCGAGGCACGGCTGATGCTGATGACGGCGCTCACCCTGGCCGATGACCTGGAGCAGGCGCAGCGCGACGTGGCGGCCATGCGGCAGGAGGTTTCGGCCTTCCAGGCAGAGCAGAAAACCGCCACGGAAGGGGCCGATGCCCTGGTCGGGCTGGCAAAGCGGCTGGAAGACATTGCCGCCAAGCTGGAGAGCACCTAAGTTAAGGGCAGGACGGGCGCTGCCCGGTGCGTCAGGCTTACATAACCCTGGGGCCAATGCTCATCTCTAGGGAGCTGTCCCTGCCGGAACCGTGGTTCCGATCATACGGCGCCCACCTGGTACGCCAGGCCACAGAGGTTAGTTCACGCCAACGGCCAGGGTGGACCCGTCCGCATTTTTCCCGACAGCCGCATTTTTCCCTACAGCCGGATGTCCCAGATTCCCGATCCCGAGCTTGATCGCCGCAAGGCCAGCCTGCGCGCGAAACTGCAGCAGCGCCGCCGCGAGGCCGGGGCCGCCAATGGCGACGCCATCGCGGCTTTGGCCGCACAGCGTTTTCTCGCTGCGATTTCCGTGCGGGCCGGGCAGGCGGTGGCGGGCTACTGGCCGATGGAAGACGAACTCGACCCGCGCCCATTGATGCGGGCCTTGCAGCAGCGCGGCGCGATCCTTCTGCTGCCCGGCGTGGCGACGCAAAAGGCGCAGCCGCTGGTCTTTCGCCGGTGGGATGATATATCCGCCACACCGCCGGCCGGGCGGTTCGGCATTCCCGCGCCGCCCGCGGATGCTCCGGTACTGGTGCCCGATATCCTGATCGTGCCGCTGGTCGGCTTCGATGCAACAGGGCATCGGCTGGGTATGGGCGGTGGTTTCTACGATGCCACCCTGGCCGCCCGGCGCGCTGGTGGTCCCATATTGGCGGTCGGTTATGCTTTCGCTGTGCAGCAGGTGGCCGAATTGCCATCGGGCCCGCTGGATGAAAGACTGGACTGGGCAGTCACCGAGCGCGGCGCGCTCAAGTTCGAAAGATAGAAACGACGATGAAACTTCTCTATTGCGGCGATGTGGTGGGGCGGTCGGGCCGGGATGCGGTGCTGGCGCGTGTCCCCGAACTGCGCCAGTCACTCGGCCTGGATTTTGTGCTGGTCAATGGCGAGAACGCCGCCGCCGGCTTCGGCATCACGGGCAAGATCTGCGAGGAATTCTACGCCGCCGGCGTCGATGCCATCGTGCTGGGCAACCATGCCTGGGACCAGCGCGAGACGCTGGCCTATATCAACGGCGATCCGAAACTGCTGCGGCCGCTGAATTATCCCAAGGGCACGCCGGGCAAGGGCGCCACCGTGTTCACACTGCAGAATGGCCGCAAGGTGCTGGTGGTGCAGGTGATGGGCCGCGTGTTCATGGATCCGCTGGACGATCCCTTCGCCGCCGTTGATGCCGAATTGCAGAAATACCGCATGGGCGCCGGCATCGACGCCGCCATCGTCGACATCCATGGCGAGGCCACCTCGGAAAAGATGGCGATGGGCCATTTCTGCGACGGCCGCGTCTCGCTGGTCTGCGGCACGCACAGCCATGTGCCCACGGCCGATGCGCAGATTCTGCCCAAGGGCACGGCCTACCAGACCGATGCCGGCATGTGCGGCGACTACAATTCGGTGATCGGCATGGACAAGGCCGAACCGCTCAACCGCTTCACCCGCAAGGTGCCGGGTGGCCGCTTCGAACCGGCCAATGGCGATGCCACGCTCTGCGCCGTCTATGTCGAAACCGACGACCGCACCGGGCTTGCCACGCGGATCGCGCCGCTGCGTCTCGGCGGCCGGTTGCAGCAGGCCACGCTCTAGGTTCTGCCGCCATGGCGTCGCGCCGTTTCGACGCTACGCTTGAGGAGGCGCGCGCCTGCCGCCATTGCGCGGCGCATCTGCCGCTCGGGCCACGTCCCGTGGTGCGCATGCGTCCCAGCGCACGGCTGCTGATCGTCGGGCAGGCGCCGGGCACGAAGGTGCATGAAAGCGGCCTGCCCTGGAACGACCGCAGCGGCGACGTATTGCGCGGCTGGCTGGAGATGGATCGCGATACGTTTTACGATACCACGTGCATCGCTATCATGCCGATGGGCTTCTGCTATCCCGGCCGCGATGCCAAGGGTGGCGACAACCCGCCGCGCCCGGAATGCGCGCCGCTGTGGCATCCGCGCCTGCGGCCGCTGCTGCCCAAAATCCGCCTCACCCTGCTGGTCGGGCAATATGCGCAGATGCATTACCTGAATACGCGCCGGCAGAAGACGATGACCGAAACGGTCCGGCATTTCCGCGACTATCTGCCGGACGGCTTCTTTCCGCTGCCGCATCCCAGCTGGCGCAACATGGCCTGGCAGAAGCGCAATCCCTGGTTTACGACTGACGTGTTGCCCGAGCTGCGCCGCGCGGTGCGGGCGTGTTTCACGACCGACGCGGGATGAACTCGATCAGGCAGAACAGCATGTCGATGTTCCTGCCATCGGCCGCCAGCGGCATCACCATGTCCACCACCGACAGGTAATCCTTGTGCGGGCCGATATAGGGCACGCGGTTGACGGTGGGCTCGCCGCCCTCGCTCACCCTTTGCAGGCTGGCCCAGATTTTCGCCGGCGGTCGCTGATGCGGCAGGCTGCTCATGCGCAGGCCGGTATAGCGGCCGTTCATCATCGCATCCACCTGGGTGCCGATCAGGCGGTAGCGGAAATCCAGCGGCCAGTCGGGGTCGGCATCGCGCAGCACGTCCATCAGCGCGATATGCGGCAGCAACGGCTTGATCGCGGCCGGGTCGATGTCGGCGCGGGCCGGCATGGCACGGCCATTGCGCAGGCCGTCCCAGTAATCGAAGCCGCGCAGCAGCAGGGGCGTCGCCCCCTCGCGCTCCAGTCTGTCCCGCAGGAGAGTCACAGTCGTTGTGGCTCCTCGGCCGGCGGCGGAGCCAGGCCATGGCGCGGCAGGAAATCGACGAAGTTGAGCAGCATGTCGACGGTCTCGCCGTCGCGCGACAGCGGCGTGATCAGATCCTGCGCGGCGAGGAAATCCTTGTGCGGGCCGATATAGGGAACCTGGGTGATTAGTGGCTTGCCGCTCTGCACTACGATGCTGAAATTCTCCCACATGCGGCTGGGCGGCTTCTGGTGGGGGATTTTGCTCATGCGCAGACCGGTATAGCGCATGGTGAGATGCGCCTCCACCGCGCTACCCATCAGGCGGTAGCGGAAATCCAGCGGCCAGTCGGGTTCAGCATCGCGCAACACTTCCAGCAGCACCACATGCGGCAGCAGAGCGGGTATTTCGATCGGATCGATATCGGCGCGGCTGGGCATGCTCTTGCCGGCGCGTTTGGTGTCCCAATAGCGGTAGCCCTGCTGCAACAGGAAGGTGGCGCGGTTCAGCTCAAGCATGCCGGCCGATGCTAGGCCGCGCCGTGATGGCTGTCGCGGCCTTTTGGGTTGAATACTGCGTGAAGGGGTATCAGCCCAGTTGCGTGAAGGGCGGCGTGCCGTCCTGCAGACGGATCGGCGGCGCGAGATCGACGCAGACCAACACGCGGTCCACACTGACGCCGTCGTCGGACAGCGGCAGCACGATATGGAACACGCCGCCGACATCGCGGCTGCGGCCCACATAGGGCACCACGCCCTTGATCGGCGCGCGCGCATCCACCGCCGCCGCGAGATGGTCCCAGACCAGGCTGGGCGGGCGCTGGTGCGGCACCTGGCTCAGAGTCATGCCGGTATAGTCGATGTTGAGGATCGCGTGCATGCGGCTGCCGATCAGCTCGTAGCGGAAATCCAGCGGCCAGTCGGGTGCCCCATCGCGCTGCACGCTCAGCAGCAGGGACTGGGGATGCACCAGGTCGGAATGACGCGCCTGCACATCGGCCCAGGACGGCATGTCCCGATCGCCGCAGGCCGTCAGCCACAGGGCATAGGCCTCGTTCAGCATGGCCGAACGCGGATAGCCCGGCAGGCCGGAGCCGGATTGGGCCGTGGTGTCGCGCAGGGCGGCCAGATGCAGGAGGTTGGGCATGCCGGATGTATGTATACGATTGATAACGCTGCGTAAATTTGAATCTGCCGGGATTTGCTGCTGCATCCGGCGATTCTTCAAATGGTATAAGTCCTGGCTTCTGCTCGCAATGGTTTATCCGGCTTTCCGCCGGCCGCCGCTTGCAATTGCGTGGGCGCGGCTTTATCCGGGCCGCCGGGCCGGCTGCCGATGGCGGCCGAAATATGGTAAACATGCCCGATTCGTTTGCTTTTTCACGATCATCCACAGGTTCAGGTCATGGCCGGCCATTCCCAGTTCAAGAACATCATGCACCGCAAGGGCGCCCAGGATGCCAAGCGCGCCAAGGTGTTCACCAAGCTGATCCGCGAACTCACCACGGCGGCCCGCATGGGCCAGCCCGACCCCAACACCAATCCGCGCCTGCGCGCCGCGATCCAGGCCGCCCGGGCGGCCAACATGCCGAAGGACACGGTCGACCGCGCCATCAAGCGCGGTTCGGGTGCCGATGGCGCCGATAATTACGAAGAGGTGCGCTACGAGGGCTATGGCCCCGGCGGCGTCGCCGTGATCGTCGAGGCGTTGACCGACAACCGCAACCGCACGGCGGGCGAGGTGCGCGCCGCCTTCTCCAAGAATGGCGGGGCGCTCGGCGAGACCAATTCGGTCTCCTTCATGTTCGACCGCGTGGGCGAGATCGTCTTCCCGGCTGCCGCCGCTTCGGCCGAGGCGTTGTTCGAGGGCGCGCTGGAAGCCGGCGCCGAAGATGTGCAGTCGGACGAGGACGGCCACACCGTCACCTGCGGCCAGGACGATTTCGCCGCCGTGCGCGAGGCGATGGAAAAGGCTTTCGGCGAGCCGAAAGCGGCCAAGCTGGTCTGGCGTCCGAAGACCACCACGCCGGTGGATGGCGAAAAGGCCGAGACGCTGCTGAAGATGATCGAGGTTTTGGAAGATTCCGACGACGTGCAGACCGTCTACGCCAATTTCGAGATTTCGGAAGACGAACTGCGCAAGCTGGCGAGCTGACGCGGCATCGGCACAAGGAGCGGTTTGGGCCATTACATGCGCATCATCGGACTCGATCCGGGCCTGCGTGCCACCGGCTGGGGCGTGATCCTCGCCGAGGGCAACCGGTTGAGCCATGTGGCGCACGGCACCATCCGCACCAATCCCGACGACGAACTGGCCTGGCGCCTGCGCATGGTGCATGACGCGCTGACCGAGATCATCGCCGAATGGCAGCCGCAGGCGGCGGCGGTGGAAGAGACCTTCGTCAACAAGAACCCGTCTTCCACGCTGAAACTCGGCCAGGTGCGCGGCGTGGTGCTGCTGGCGCCGGCCCAGGCCGGCCTGCCGGTCGGCGAATACGCGCCCACGGTGGTGAAGAAGGCGGTGGTGGGCACCGGTGCTGCCGACAAGGACCAGGTGCATGCCATGGTCAAACGCCTGCTGCCCGGCGTCAGCGTCACCGGCGCCGATGCCGCCGATGCGCTGGCGGTGGCGATCTGTCATGCCCATCATGCTGCCACCAGCCGCCGCATCCTGGCGGCGGATATCAGGGTCGGCCGATGATCGCCAAGCTCTCCGGCCTGCTCGACAGCGTGTCCGACGCCGCCTGCATCCTCGACGTGAACGGGGTCGGCTACCAGGTCTTCTGCTCGGCCCGCACCTTGCGCGCCCTGCCCCGGCCGGGCGAGGCGGCGCGGCTTTATATCGAGACCCATGTGCGGGAAGACCATATCCACCTCTACGGCTTCCTGTCCGAAGCCGAGCGCGGCTGGTTCAATCTGTTGCAGACCGTGCAGGGGGTCGGCGCAAAAGTGGCGCTCGGCATCCTCTCGGCGCTGTCGCCCGACGAATTGTTCCGCGCCATCGCCAGCGCCGACAAGACCACGCTCAACCGCTGCGACGGCGTGGGGCCGAAGCTGGCCGTGCGCCTGGTCACCGAACTGAAGGACAAGGTGGGCGGCATCGCGCTCGGCCCCGTCGTGCAGGCCGCGAATGGCGACGCGGCGGCGGTGGCCGGTTCCGAGACCGGGCCGGTGGCCGATGCGCTCTCGGCCCTGGTCAATCTGGGCTACAAGCGCGCAGAGGCCTTCGGTGCCGTCACGGCGGCCGCGCGCAATCTGGGCGATAAAGCCAATGTGCAGCAGCTGATCCCGGCCGCGCTGAAGGAGCTGGCGCGATGAGCGAAGCGCCCCGCATGGTTTCAGGCGCGAAAGCCGAGGGCGATGATTTCGAGCGCCATCTGCGGCCGCAGCAGCTCGGCGATTTCATCGGCCAGGCGCGGGCGCGGGAGAATCTCGACATCTTCATCCAGGCCGCCAAAAGCCGCGGCGAGGCGCTGGACCATGTGCTGCTGCACGGTCCGCCGGGTTTAGGGAAAACCACGTTGGCGCAGATCGTCTCGCGCGAGCTGGGCGTCAGTTTCAAGGCCACGTCTGGTCCGGTGATCGCCAAGGCCGGCGATCTCGCCGCTTTGCTGACCAACCTGGAAGCGCGCGACGTTCTGTTCATCGACGAAATCCATCGCCTCAATCCGGCGGTGGAGGAAATCCTCTATCCGGCCATGGAGGATTTCCAGCTCGACCTGATCATCGGCGAGGGGCCGTCGGCGCGTAGCGTGCGCATCGACCTGCCGCCGTTTACCCTGGTCGGGGCCACCACGCGTTCAGGGTTGCTCACCACGCCGTTGCGCGAACGCTTCGGCATTCCGCTGCGGCTGAATTTCTATGAGGTCGAGGAACTCGAACTCATCGTGCGGCGCGGTGCCCGCATCCTCAACCTGGAACTCGATGCCTCCGGTGCCCGCGAGATCGCCCGCCGCGCCCGCGGCACGCCGCGCGTGGCCGGGAGGCTGCTGCGCCGGGTGCGCGATTTCGCCGCCCATGCCGGCGCGGCGGTGGTGGATGCCAAGACGGCCGATGCAGCTTTGCTACGCCTGGAAGTCGATGCCCGCGGCCTGGATGCCATGGACCGGCGGTACCTGAATGTGATCGCGCGCGATTTCTCGGGCGGCCCGGTGGGTGTGGAAACCATCGCCGCCGCCCTGTCCGAGCCGCGCGACGCGCTGGAAGACATCATCGAGCCCTATCTGATCCAGCAGGGTTTCCTGCAGCGCACGCCGCGCGGCCGCCTGCTGACGCCGGCCGCCTTCGGCCATATCGGGCTGACGCCGCCCGCTGGCCTGTCGGCGAACCAGCTCGATCTGCTGGGAGACGACGATGCCTGAAGCCAAGGCCGCGTCCTGGCATCGTTATCCCCTGCGGGTGCAATGGGAAGACACCGATGCCGCCGGCATCGTCTATTACGCCAATTACCTGCGTTTCATCGAGCGCGGCCGGTCCGACCTGCTGCTGCAGAACGGCATCGACCAGCACAGCCTGATGAACGAGCCGGGCGGGGTGGCCTTCGCCGTCCGGTCCTGCAATGTGGACTACCTGAAACCCGCCCGCCTGCACGAGGAGCTGGTGGTCGCCACCGCCATCACCGAGCTGCGCGGCGCCAGCCTGACCGCCCGCCAGGATGTCTGGCGTGGCGAGGATCTGCTGGTCCGGGCCCAGGTCAAACTGGCCTGTATCGACCGGGACGGGCGGGCGCGACGGGTGCCGCCACGCATTGCCACGGTTTTCGCCACACTTTCACCAAATTTATCGCATTGATCTGCTAACTCCTCACGGAAGGACTCGAAAGTTATGGACAGGACCGTCAGCGCCATGCCGCTCGGGGGCTCGGCCGCAGCCACCGACCTCTCGCTCTGGGCGCTTTTTCTGCAGGCCGACTGGATCGTCAAGGCCGTGATGCTGCTGCTCGTTCTGGCCTCCTTCTGGTCATGGGCGATCATCTTCGACAAGCTGATCAAGATCCGGAAGGTGCTCTCCGACACCGACAAGTTCGAGAACGATTTCTGGTCGGGCGGCTCGCTGGATGCCCTCTACGACCGGCTCTCCATCGCCGGCCCGCAGCACCCCATGGCGGTGCTGTTCGTGGCCGCCATGCGCGAATGGCGCCGCTCCACCGAGCGCGGCCTGGTGCGCGGCAAGCACGGTCTGGGTTCGCTGCAGGTGCGCATCAATCAGGTGATGCGCGTCTCCATCGACCGCGAGATGGAACGCCTGGAACGCTATCTCGGCTTCCTCGCTTCCGTGGGTTCGGTGTCGCCCTTCGTCGGCCTGTTCGGCACGGTCTGGGGCATCATGAATTCCTTCCACGCCATCGCCTCCAGCAAGAACACCTCGCTGGCCGTGGTGGCACCGGGCATCGCCGAGGCGCTGTTCGCCACGGCGCTGGGTCTGCTGGCCGCCATTCCGGCGGTGATGGCCTACAACAAGTTCTCCAACGACCTCGGCCGGCTCAACGTGCGGCTGGAGGGTTTCGCCGGCGAGTTCTCGGCGCTGATGTCGCGCCAGCTCGACGAAGAAGAGGCGGCCTGACATGGGCATGCAGATGGGCGGCGGTTCCACCCGCGGCGGCCGGATGAAACGCCGGCCGATGTCGGACATCAACGTGACGCCGCTGGTCGACGTCATGCTGGTGCTGCTGATCGTGTTCATGGTGGCCGCGCCGCTGCTCACCGTCGGCGTGCAGGTCGACCTGCCCAAGACCCAGGCGGCGGCGATCCAGGGCCAGGATGAACCCCTGAGCGTCACCATCGATTCCCAGGGCGTCATTTACCTTCAGGAAACGGCTGTCGAGATAGACCAGCTTGTGCCGCGCCTGCAGGCGATTGCCGGCAATGCGCCCGACCGCCGCATTTTCGTGCGCGGCGACCAGGCGATCAATTACGGCAAGGTGCTGGAAGTGATGGGTCTGATCAATTCCGGTGGTTTCACCAAGGTGGCGCTGGTCGGCAATCCGCCGGCTGCCGCGGCACCGCGGCGTTAATTAGTAACCGGCGTCTCGTGGTCGGCGCTGTTACAGGCAAAAGGGTGTGAGTTAGACGCGTGCAACGCTCCTCGTACATATTCTCGGCCAGCCTGCATGCCGGCATCACGGCATTGGCCATTTTCGGCCTGCCGTACTGGGAGCCCAAGCGCGAGCTTGAGCCGCCGGTGATCCTGGCCGAATTCGCGCCGATCGCCGACAAGACCAACGTGCCCAAGCCGCAGCCCAAGGTCGTCGAATCGAAGGCGCCGCCGAAGGAAGAGCCGGTGCCGGAGCAGAAGGTCGCGCCCGAGCCGCCCAAGCCGCCGCCGGCTGCCGCCGCGCCGCCGCCTCCACCCCCGCCGCCCACCCCTGAGCCGCCCAAGCAGGCCGAGGCACCCAAACCCGCGCCGATGCCCGAACCGGTGCCTGCGCCCAAGCCCGTGCCCCAGCCCAAGGAAGTGGTCGAGGCGCCCGAGCCGCCGAAGGTGGCCGAGAAGCCCAAGCCCGAGGCCAAGCCGCAGCCGCCCAAGATCACCCAGCGCACGGAAGAGAAGAGCAAGACGCCCAGTTTCACCGATGTGGCCGCGCTGGTGAACAAGATGAAGGCGCCGCCCTCGCCGCAACCGCAGCAGGCACCGCAGACCGCCGCGCGCACGCCGCCGGCATCGGCGCCGCGCGCCGAGGGGCCGTCCAATCCCAACCTGCCGATCTCGATGAGCGAGAAGGATTTCATCCGCAAGCAGGTCGAAGACCGCTGGCAGTTCGATATCGGTGCCAAGGATGCGCAGAACCTGATCGTGCGCATCCGCTTCAGCCTCAATCCCGACGGCACGCTGCGCACGCAGCCCGAGATCGTCGACACCGCCCGCATGTATCTGCCGGGCCAGGAAAGCTATCGCTCGGCGGCTGAATCGGCCCGCCGCGCCGTGCTCAAGGCGGTGCCGTTCCAGTTGCCGCCGGGCGACAGGGAAAAATGGAGTCAGGAAATCATCCTGAATTTCGATCCGCGACAGATGCTGGGTGGCTGACACATGACGGGAGCAGTGATGACCGCGACGACGATGAAGCAGAAGGCCGCATGGCCGCGCAAAGGCCTGCTGGCCGGCCTGACGGCGCTGGTCTCCACGCTGTTCCTTGCCGTGGCGGCGAAAGCCGCGGTCGAGATCGACATCACGCGCGGCAATTTCAAGCCCGTGCCGATCGCGATTTCCGATTTCGATGCCGACAACCCGCAGGCCACCAAGCTTGGCCAGGATGTCGCCGCCGTGATCCGCGCCGACCTTGAACGTTCCGGCCTGTTCAAGCCGGCCGATCCGCGCGCCCATATCCAGAGTCCCGCCGCCATGCGTGTGCAGCCGCGCTTCGGCGACTGGCGCGTGATCAACGTCGATGCCCTGGTCAATGGCCGCATCGAAATGCAGGCCGATGGCCGCCTGCGCGGCGAATTCCGCCTCTGGGATGTGGCCGCCGAGCAGCAGATGACCGGCCTGGCGCTGTTCACCACGCCCGATAACTGGCGCCGCTTGGCCCATCTGATCGCCGATGCGATCTACAAGCGCGTCACCGGCGAGGATGGTTATTTCGATACCCGCATCGTCTATGTCGCGGAAGCCGGCCCGCCGGACCGCCGCGTGAAGCGGTTGGCGATCATGGATCAGGATGGCCACAACCACCGCTTCCTCACCGATGGCCGCTATCTGGTGCTGACGCCGCGCTTCAGCCCGAGCCAGCAGGAAATCACCTATCTGTCGTATTTCAACGACAAGCCGCGCGTATATCTGTTCAACATCGATACCGGGCAGCAGGAACTGGTCGGCGATTTCCCCGGCATGACCTTTGCCCCGCGCTTCTCGCCCGATGGCAACCGCGTGATCATGTCGCTGGCGGTGGATGGCAACTCGGATGTCTACATGATGGATCTGCGCACGCGGCAGCGTTCGCGCCTCACCGCCGATCCCGCCATCGACACGTCGCCATCCTTCTCGCCCGACGGCCGCCGCATCACCTTCAATTCCGACCGTGGCGGCAGCAAGCAGATCTACACGATGAATGGCGATGGCACTGATCAGCGCCGCATCAGCTTCAACCAGGGCCGTTATTCCACGCCGGTCTGGTCGCCGCGCGGCGATCTGATCGCCTTCACCAAGGAAGGCGGCGGTCAGTTCTCGATTGGTGTGATGCGGCCCGATGGTTCGGGTGAACGCATTCTCTCGACCTCGCCGCTGGTGCAGGAAGCGCCGACCTGGGCGCCGAATGGCCGCGTGTTGATGTTCTATCGCGAGGTTCCGTCCGATGCGCGCGGTCGCGGCCAGCGGGTCCGTCTCGTCTCGATTGATCTGACCGGATACAACGAACGCGAAATTCCCACGCCGATCGACGCGTCCGATCCGGCCTGGTCGCCGTTGTCGGCTCTGATCCGCTGACGGCTTTTTACGGCCCGCCGACTGCGCCGGACCTATTAACCAATTGGTTCGGGCGGCTCGGCAGCCTGGGGATAATTCCCGCTTTTCCGGCCCCTGTGGCAGAAATGCCTCAGGGGCCGGATTAGTATTTACAAGCCTTTAGGCCTATTGATTCAGGAAAAACCGCCCGATATAGTCAATTGTGACGCAATGGCTTGAACCATTGGTTCCGGCAACGTTTACGCTGGCAGGACCTCTAGGATTGCGTACCAGAGATTGCTGCGGCGGCCGACGGGCCGGGTCAAGTCAGTGGTTTGTCAGACGCTTCGTTTCGGGTGTTGAAACTCGACAGCCGGGATGAAACGCAAGTTTTCTTTGGTCGTTCAGGTTCCTGATCTCACTCTCGAAACCCTTGGAGGGATAAAAAAAATGCGCCTCAACACCTTCGGCTCCAAGTTTGTGGCCGTCGCCGCTGTGGGCCTGCTCCTCGCCGCCTGCGAATCGGCTCCGCAGCAGGCCGCCTCGACCGGCGGTACCGGTGGCGCCTCTGCAGCGACCGGTCAGACCAGCATCGCGCCGGGCACCGTGCAGGACTTCCAGGTCAATGTCGGCGACCGCGTGTTCTTCGACTATGACAAGTTCGAAGTGAAGCCGGCCGGCAAGGCCACCCTGGACAAGCAGGCCGCTTGGCTGAAGCGCTATGGCCAGTGGAAGATCGTGGTCGAGGGTCACTGCGACGAACGCGGCACCCGCGAGTACAACCTTGCCCTGGGCGAGCGTCGCGCGAATGCCGTCAAGACCTACCTGATCAACCAGGGCATCCCGGCGAACCGCGTCACCACGATCTCCTACGGTAAGGAGCGTCCGGTGGCTCTGGGTTCGAACGAGGCCGCCTGGGCTCAGAACCGTCGCGGCGTGACGGTCCTGTCGAACTAATTCCGCTGCGGGCGGCGCAAGTCGCCTGCGGATGAGGTTCCGAGGAACACCCGCTTCGCCCCGGCTTCTGCCGGCGGCGGGCGGGTGTTTCTTTTTTTGCGCTACCTTCTTGAGCCGTCGTCCTTTGCGTCCTTCGCCGAATGGCGGATTTCCCGCATGGTTGCGGCCCGCCACGCTTTTGACGTAAACCGCCATAAGATCGTCTGTATCCGCCACACCGCCTGACCGGGGTTTCGCCATGGCCGCGCCCATCGCCATCCGTTTCATGCCCGCCATCCTCTGCGGTCTGCTTGCCGTCCTGCCCGTGGCACCGGCCTCGGCCCAGGACGCCCAGACGCTCGATCGCATCAACCGGCTGGAAAACGACCTGCGCGCGCTGCAGCGTCAGGTCTACCGCGGCGGTTCCGCCCCCTCGGGTTCAGGCAGCGTTTCCAGCGCGCCGCTTTCCGATGGCGGCGACAGCTCCTCCATCGCCAACCGGCTGAACAGCCGCATCGACGAGTTGGAAAACCAGATCCGCGAACTCACCGGCCGTTTCGAGCAGGTCGAGTTCAATTCCAGCCAGGCCAACCGCCGCATCGACAAGCTGGTGGAAGACGTCGATTTCCGCCTGACGCAGATCGAACGCGGCGGCGCGCAGCCGGGCGCTGCCGCTGGCAGCATCGAACAGGTCAAGCCGCCGGCCGCCACGCCGGCCGCCGGGCCGCAGCCGGGCCAGCAGGCCGTGGCCAGCCAGAATCAGGCAAGGGGTTCCACCTCCGCCACGCCGGGCCAGGCGCCCAGCAGGGAAGGCGTGCTTGGTTCCATGCCGGCGGATGCCCAGGGCCGGCCGCTGCCGCCCAGTGCCGGTGCCAGCGCCGGGGGCGGGCAGGGCGCCACCCCGCAGCAGACCGCGCGGGCGACCGCACCGGCCGCGCCCAGCGCGCGCGCCAAGCTGCCCGCCGGCAGCACGCAGGAACGCTACAACTACGCCTACAAGCTGCTGGTGCAGAGCGACTATGCCGATGCCGAGGCCGCCTTCCGCGAATTCCTGGGTGCGCATCCGCAGGATCCGCTGGCCGGCAACGCGCAATACTGGCTGGGCGAGACCTATTACGTGCGCCAGCAATATGAGCCGGCCGCCCAGGCCTTCCTGCAGGGCTATCAGGGCTATGGCAAAAGCGCCAAGGCGCCCGACAGCCTGCTGAAGCTCGGCATGTCGCTGGCGGCGATGAAGAAGAACCCCGAAGCCTGCGCCGCCCTGGGCCAGCTCGCCAAGGATTTCCCCAACGCGCCGCAGCATGTGAAAGACGCCGCCACCCGCGAACGCGGCAAGATCGGCTGCAAGTAAGCCGCCCATCATGCCGGCCCCGAGTCCGGTCCTGAGCGTCGCTGCTTTCGGCCGCCGGCTCGGGGCCCTGCTGCCGCGCGGCGTCGATCAGGTCGCCGTCGCGGTCTCGGGCGGCGCCGACAGCATGGCGCTGGCCCTGCTGGCCCATGACTGGGCGGCAAAGCGCAACATCCGCGTCAGCGCCTTCACCGTCGATCACGGCCTGCGTCCCGAATCCGCCGCCGAAGCCAGGCAGGTGGCACGCTGGCTGAAGGCGGCCGGCATGTCCTGCCGCATCCTCACCTGGCGCGGCGCGAAACCGGCGGCCAACCGCCAGGATGCCGCGCGCGAGGCGCGCTACGGCCTGCTGCGCGACGCCTGCGCCAGGGCCGGCATCAGGCATCTGCTGCTGGCGCATCACCGGGAGGACCAGGCCGAGACGCTGCTGCTGCGCGCCCTGCGCGGCTCGGGCGTCGATGGCCTGGCGGCGATGCAGGCTGCGCGTGCGCTGGATATGGATTTCATCCTGCTGCGCCCACTGCTGGATGTGCCCAAGGCCGATCTGGTCGCGACCTTGCGCAAACGCGGCCAGGCCTGGATCGAGGACCCCAGCAACGCCAATCCCGCCTTCGCCCGCGTGCGGGTGCGCCAGGCGCTGGACGATCTCGCCGGCGGCGATGCGGGGCTACGCGCCGAACTGGTGGCGCATCTGGCACTCACCGCCCGCAACCTTTCCCGCGCCCGCGCCGCGCTCGACTCGGCCGCCCTCGTGCTGCTGCAGGGCATGGCGCATCTCGATCCCGTGACCGGCATCGCCCGGCTCGATCCGGCAAAGCTGAAGGCGGCCGATGACGAGATCGCCCTGCGCGCGCTGGCCCGCCTGCTGCAGGCCATCGGCGGCGATCCGCTGCCGCCCCGGCTGGAGCGGCTGGAGCGGCTGCTGGCCGGCCTGCGCGGCGCAAAGCCTGAAGCCGCCACGTTGCACCGCTGCATGTTGCGGCCGGAAAAGGCCGGCACACAAATCCTTGTCTGCCGCGAGGCGCGCCACCTGCCCGAAGCCATGACGCTCACCCCCGACGACCGTTTCCTGTGGGACGGCCGCTTCGAGATCGCCGTGCCCAGATCCGCGCGCGGCCTCACGCTCGCGCCGCTTGGCCGTCATCGCCCGGATGGTGTTTCCACCACCATTCCCGCCGCTGCCTGGCCGACCCTGCCGGCCGTCTGGCGCAACGGAACCCTGCTGGCCGTGCCGGGCCTGGGCTGTGGCAGTTTGCCGCCGGGCCTCTTTGTAACATTCGGAAAGCATTGGTGAGGCGGAATCCGCACCCGGTAACCGCTTGTTTAGCGGCGACGGGGTCATATCTATGGTTTGGTAACGGGGAAATCGGCTAAAGTTTTTCCCGAGGGGTTTTTGAAGGGTCCGGCAGCAAAATTCCGCGCCGGCCCGGACAGGTGAAAAGGATCAGGCTGCCGTGAACATGTTCGGTCGTAATCTGGCGTTGTGGGTGATCATCGGCCTGCTGGTCGTGGCGCTCTTCAACCTGTTCCAGGGCCCCAGTGTCCGCACCGG
The DNA here is from genome assembly GCF_046297595.1 of Ferrovibrio sp. GTDB lineage: Bacteria > Pseudomonadota > Alphaproteobacteria > Ferrovibrionales > Ferrovibrionaceae > Ferrovibrio. Next base: position 913,183 of record NZ_JBKBHT010000001.1, on the reverse strand, counting down.
CTCCTCGGCCATTGCCTATTCCGATTTTCTCAACGACGTGACCAACGGCCAGATCACCGACGTGGCGATCCAGACCGGCAGCAACACGGTCACCGGCCATTTCCGCGACGGCCGCGCCTTCACCACCTATATCCCCAACGACCCGACGCTGGTGAGCAAGCTGACCGAGCGCGGCGTGCGCGTCACGGCCACGCCGCCCGAGGAAGGCAACCCGCTTTTCAGCATCTTCATCTCCTGGTTCCCCATGCTGCTGCTGATCGGCGTGTGGATCTTCTTCATGCGCCAGATGCAGGGCGGCGGCGGCAAGGCGATGGGCTTCGGCAAGTCCAAGGCCCGCCTGCTGACCGAGAAGCATGGCCGCGTCACGTTTGAAGACGTCGCCGGCATCGAGGAAGCCAAGACCGAACTGGAAGAGATCGTGGAATTCCTGCGCGACCCGCAGAAATTCCAGCGCCTCGGCGGCAAGATCCCGAAGGGCTGCCTGCTCGTCGGCCCGCCCGGCACGGGTAAGACCCTGCTGGCGCGTGCCATCGCCGGCGAAGCCAACGTGCCTTTCTTCACCATCTCGGGCTCGGATTTCGTGGAAATGTTCGTCGGCGTCGGCGCCAGCCGCGTGCGCGACATGTTCGAGCAGGCCAAGAAGAACGCGCCCTGCATCATCTTCATCGACGAAATCGACGCGGTCGGCCGCCATCGCGGCGCCGGCCTCGGCGGCGGCAACGACGAGCGCGAGCAGACGCTCAACCAGCTGCTGGTCGAGATGGATGGCTTCGAGGCCACCGAGGGCGTGATCCTGATCGCCGCCACCAACCGCCCCGACGTGCTCGATCCGGCCCTGCTGCGCCCCGGCCGTTTCGACCGCCAGATCGTGGTGCCCAATCCCGACATCGTCGGCCGCGAGCAGATCCTGCGCGTGCATATGCGCAAGGTGCCGCTGGCGCCCGATGTCGACCCGAAGATCATCGCCCGCGGCACGCCCGGCTTCTCGGGCGCCGATCTGGCGAATCTCGTCAACGAGGCCGCTTTGCTGGCTGCGCGCCGCAACCGCCGCGTCGTCACCATGGCCGATTTCGAATCCGCCAAGGACAAGGTGATGATGGGCGCCGAGCGCCGCTCGATGGTGATGGGCGAAGAGGAAAAGCGCCTCACCGCCTATCACGAGGCGGGCCATGCCCTGGTCGGCCTGTTCATGCCCAAGCATGATCCGCTGCACAAGGTCACCATCATCCCGCGCGGCCGCGCCCTGGGCGTCACCATGTCGCTGCCCGAGAAGGACCGGCTCAGCATGTCGACGCTGGAACTGGAATCGCGCCTGGCGATGATGTTCGGCGGCCGCATGGCGGAAGAGCTGGTGTTCGGCAAGGAAAACATCACCACCGGCGCCTCCAACGACATTCAGCAGGCCACGGGCCTGGCGCGTCGCATGGTCACGGAATGGGGCATGTCCGACAAGCTCGGCCGCCTGCGCTATTCCGACAACGAGGAAGAGGTGTTCCTCGGCCACAGCGTCACCCAGCGCAAGAATGTCTCGGATGCCACGGCGAAACTGATCGACGAGGAAATCCGCCGCATCATCGACGAGGCGGAAACCGCCGCCCGCCGCATCCTCACCGAACACCGCGACGATCTCGACAAGGTGGCCCAGGCGCTGCTGGAATACGAGACGCTGTCGGGCGACGAGGTGAAGGCGCTCTTGCGCGGCGAGCCCATCGTGCGGCCGGACGACAAGCCGACTTCGTCGTCGGGCGATACCGGGCCCCGGTCTGCCGTGCCGACCAGCTCGCGTGGCAAGCCCGGCCCCTCGGGCCTGGAACCGGTCCCCGGCGCGTAACACTCCATCATCATCCCCGGCCTTGAGCCGGGGTCCCATTCAAAAGCCCGGCCTCGTGCCGGGCTTTTTTCATGCTACCCTCCCGCGCCACGAACCCAGGGAGGCCGCATGCTCACCATCCATCATCTCGGCAAGTCTCAGTCCGAACGCATCGTCTGGCTCTGCGAGGAACTCGGCATTCCCTACGAACTAAAACGCTACGACCGCGCCCCGGTGATGGCGCCGCCCGAATACAAGGCGCTGCATCCCATCGGCTCGGCACCCGTGATCACCGATGACGGCATCGTGCTGGCCGAATCCGGCGCCGTGATGGACTACATCATCGCCAAACATGGCCCCAAGGAAAACGGAGGGGGCCATTTGGCGCTGACGAAGGACCACCCGGATTTCGCCCAGTATCTCTACTGGTTCCATTTCGCCAACGGCACCCTGCAGCCCGCCCTTATGCGCGTGCTGATCTCGGGCCGGCTCAATCCGCCGGCCGATCACCCGGCGGTACTTACCGGGCAGCAGCGCATGGAACTCTGCCTCGCGCTGCTCGAAACCCGCCTGGGCGACGTGCCCTGGCTGGCCGGGCAGGATTTCACGGCGGCCGACATCATGACTGTCTTCTGCCTCACCACCATGCGCCGCTACCTGCCCTACGATCTCTCGCCCTATCCCCATATCCGGGCGTATCTGGCGCGCATCGGCGCCCGCCCGGCCTATCGCCGCGCGATGGCAAAGGGCGACCCGGACATGGAGCCGCTGCTCGACTGAAGCAAGGCACAGTCGTTTGACATACCCCCAATCGTCATGGGGTTGGCCGCTTTCTCATAATTCGTCATGCCCGGGCTTGACCCGGGCATCCACGACTTTCTATCCAGCCAAAAAACTAAGACGTGGATGGCCGGGCCAAGCCCGGCTATGACGGTATGAATGAGGCCTACGGCGCCCCTACCGTCCCGCCAGAAAGTCGGCGATCCAGCGCATGCCGGTATCGTCCATTGTCGCATCCCCGGGCAGGCCCGGCGCGGCGTCATGTTTCGCCAGCACGTCGATCAGGTCGCTTAGATACGCCCGGCTGAATTCCGGATGGAACTGCACCGATAAAATCGGTGCATCGTTGTAGCGCAGGGCGGCATAGGGGCAGGCCTCGCTCTGCGCCACGATCTCCGAGCCCGGCGGCTGCACAATCACCTGGTCCTGATGGAAGGCCGGCATCGCCACGTTGCGCGCCGCACCATCAAAGTGCGTCTCATAGGTCTCCATCCCCACGCGCCAGCCGATTTCGGCCTTCTGCACGCGGCCGCCCAGCGCCTCGGCGATGATCTGGTGGCCGAAACACACGCCCACCATGGGGCGCTTCAGCGCGGCGGCCGCGCGGATGAAGTCTTTCAGCGGCCCGATCCACGGCAGGTCGTCATAGACGCCATGGCGCGAGCCGGTCAGCAGCCAGGCATCCAGCGCCATGGGATCGGGCAGCGCCTCGCCCTGCGCCACCGCGACGGTCTCGAACGTGGCAGAGGGCAGCAGCGGCGCCAACTGCGCCGCGAACATGGCGGGATAGCTGATATAGGTGTCGCGCAGCGCCGCCGGGACGGGGCCGCATTCAAGGATGCCGATGTTCATGGTTATATTTTCGGAGTCGTTCTTGGCTGCACGCACAATTGCATCAGGGGTGTTGTAGCTTACTCACGGCATGCCAACTTTCGAAGTTTCTCTTCTAGTCTTGCTGCGAGATTAATGTATTCAATTGCTGAGCTTTCAGAGAGATCGAAGGGCTCTACGTGCGCGGCTTGGTTTCGCAGGCCTCGAAGGTCCTGAAATAGCGCAGCGTCTTCCAAGCTTATCAGCGAACTATTAGTTAATTCCCGCAAGGCACTCAAGGCGGTTGGTACATTTGGAGCGGGAGATCCACCATTATGAATGGCGGCGCTTTTTGCCATCACTTCAACGCCTCGCCAGGCTTCGAGTATTGCGGAGCGTGGGCTAACCCGAGCCAAGTCATACAATTTCTTTTGCTCTGGAAGGGTGATGTGCGGCGCGCTTTCGAGACGGGTATCTACTTGTTCTGATACTTCTTTCAGGGTTGCTTCAAACTCGGCTTCCAAAGGCCCCGCTTTAATTTTTCGCAACAGAGGCATCAAAGATTTTATTTCGCCGCGCAATAAAAGTAATGCAAGCATCGCGACAAAAGGCCATGCGGTAACCTCGACTAGTCGGATGCAGAGTGTGAGCCAGTCCATCTCACCGCTCCGTCAGCACCAGTTTCGCCCCAGCGCCACGAAGGCGGCGGCGAAGCTGCGGCGCAGCCGCAGAATGATAGCAGGCGGCATGAATATCTTCTCGCGCATCGTCGCCGCCGCCTCCTAGATCAGAAATGTATCCGATACGAAGCTGCGGGCGAACCAGGGCAGGGCGCCCTGCGGCGTGGTTTCGTTCTTGCCGTCCCACAGGACGAGGCAGCCGTCCTTGGCGGGCTGCTGCGACTGCCAATAGAGATTGGGCCAGACCTGCGGGTTCTTGGCGCGGTCCACCGCCTGGGTGATGCGCTGCGGCGGTGCCCAGTCGTTCCAGGTCTGCGCCTGGCGGAACCAGATGTCGCGCGGCCATTTCGGCCAGGGCAGGCCGGCGACGGCCTGGCTGCGGATATAGGCCACCTGGAAGACGCCGTCCTTGCTCACGGCGAGGCTCGGCGTGTGGATCTCCTCCTCGGGCATGTAGGTCGAGTCGATGATCTGTTCGCTCCAGGTTTCCGACCATAATCCGGCCTGACGCATCACATGGATGCCCTGGTAGGGTTCTGGGCCCTGCTGATCGGCGGCGGCGTAGCAGGCGATCACCGGCTTGTCGGCGGTATCCAGCGCGATGCTGGCATAGTTGGCGCCGAGCCGCGCGGAGCCGAGCACCTTGCGGCTTTCCCAGACGGTGCCGTAGGCCTCGCCCTTGGCGCAATACAGATGGTAGGCCTGCGTGAAGGCGATATAGACAGTGCCGGCGGCGTCCACCGTGATCGACGGCCGGGTATTGCCGCCGCCCGGCTGCGACAGCGGCAGCGGCGGAGCCCAGGTCTCGCCGTCATCGGTGGAGCGCAGCAGATACAGGCCGCCGGCATAATCGAAGGCGATGAACAGCGTCTTTTTCGGTCCGGCCGCGATGGCCGGGCAGCCGTGATAGGAACTGCCCACCGGCGGCAGTTGCACCGCCGCCGACCAGGCGCGGCCGTCGGGCGAATGCGCATGCCACAGCGACCCATAGGGTGCGGTGGCGGGGCCGAAGGCACGGAAGGCCAGATGCACGCGGCCAGACGACGAGAGCGCCAGCGCCGGATTGAGCTGGTTGGTCATGCCCGGATCGGCGCCGCTGCCGAAGATGTCGTGCTTCACCTTCCAGCTTTTGCCGCCGGTCTGCGAGATCGCGACGGTGATCTTGGCCGGCTTGGTGTAGAACGCGGTCACGATCGCGCCGCCGGCCTTTCCCGGGCTTTTCAGATACACCGCCTTGCGCTGGCCATTGGCGGCCAGCGGCCATGTATCGGTGAAGGCATAGTCGTTAAAAGTGGCATCGCGGGTTTCCGCGATGTCGATCTTGGTGCCGGTGATCTGGCTCATCGGAGTTCCCCCTCTGCGATGGCGGCCGGATTGGGTGCCGGATGGTCAGTAGACGCAGCATCTACCGGGCATGATCCCGCTGTCTGCGCTGCACCCCATCATGCCGCGCTTCGGCCGGATGGCCAGCGATTTCCGCTGCCTACTTTTCCGTCAGCGCCAGCTTGGCCCCCAGCGCCACGAAGGCCAGCGCGAAGCTGCGGCGCAGCCACAGCATGACGCGCGGCCGGCTCAGCACATGGTCGCGCACGGCGGCTGCGAAGAGTCCGTAGGCGGCAAAAACCACGAAGGTCATCGCCATGAATACGCCGCTCATCGCCAGCATGCGCGGCAGGGCGTCGGGGGCATCCGTGGCCACGAACTGCGGCAGGAAGGCGAAGAAGAAGATCGACAGCTTTGGATTGAGCAGGTTGATCACGATGGCTTCGATGGTGACCTGCAAAGCCGTCGACTTGCGCGGCCCCTTGCCGGTCAGGCTCAAGCTGCCGCGGTCGCGCCAGGTCGCCCAGGCCATCCACAGCAGATAGGCCACGCCGGCATATTTCACCGCGTCGAACAGCAGCGCCGAGGTATGCAGCAGCGCCGCCAGCCCGGTGATGGCGGCCAGCATATGCGGCAGGATGCCGAGCGTGCAGCCGAAGGCGGCCACCTGGCTTGCCCCGGCGCCGCGCGTCAGCCCGGCGGCCACGGTGTAGATCATGCCGGTGCCCGGCGTGGCCACCACGATCAGGGCGATGATCAGGAAATCGAGGGTCATGACAGAGGCCATTGGGGCGGTTCCCTTGTACGGATAATGTCAGGTGTGCGGATAATGTCAGGCGGCCTGCGAGGGTTCGGTGGCCGGCGGCAGCAGCAGGTCGGCCGGAATGCCGAAGCGGGCGCGCAGGCGCTGGATCATCGCCATGCTGAGTTGCTTCTTGCCGTTCAGCACCTCGCTGACCCGGCTTGCCGTGCCCAGCAGGGGCACCAGATCGGCGCGGTCCAGCCCATGCTGGTCCATCAGATAGCGGATGATGTCGGCCGGCCGCGCGCCGCGCGGCGGCCAGCGCCGCCGTTCATAAGCCTCGATCAGTTCCGCCTGGGCGCGCAGCCGTGCCAGCGTGGCGGCATCGGCACCGCGCTGCTGCATCAGGGCCGCCACCATCGCCTGCGCCTCGGCCAGATCGGCATCGTTCTCGATCACGATCAGGGTCGCCTTCATGTCATCCGCTCCGTCCTGCCGTCACTCTGCCGCATCAAAGGGCCGGTTCATATGCTCTGGGCATCGATGGCATCATACTCCGCATGGCTGCCGAAGAAGCGGATCGCCAGCACGCCAGCCCTGTATTCCACCACGGCCAGCAGCCGGAAATCGTTGCCCTTGATATTGAATACCACGCGCCCGCCTTTCAGGATGCTGGCCTTGGGATGCGCCTGCTTCACATCCTCGGGCGCCACCCAGTCCGCCCGCCGCACGATGGCCAGCCAGGCATCGTATTGCGCCCGCGCGGCGCGGATGCCTTTATGGCCCGCATGGGCGGCGAAATAGGCCTCGGCCAGGCTGGTGCCGATGACGAGCATGGCCAGCCTAGCAGAAATTCCAAAAATTGGAAAACATCGAGGCTCTCACGGCAAAGCAGCCCAATCTTGATTTTTCGATGAGAACATGATAGGAACATAACGTCCAGACTCATTCCGCTATGCATACTTTCGGTAGAAAAATAAGTTAATGCGGACCTGAATGAACCGGAATGGACCCAAATGGTATGCAAACGGGCCCCGGCGGTTCAAAACGGACCCGAATGGTTCAAAACGGACCTGGATGGACCTGAATGGGCCCAAACGAAGCGAAACGAACGCCTGAGGCAGCCCCGGCCGTGACCGCCGCTTTTCCGCAGTTTTCCCAACCCGCGCCGCTGCCCGGTTTCGACTGGTCGCGACCTCTCGTCATGGGCATCGTGAATGTCACCGACGACAGTTTCTCGGGCGACGGCCTGAAAGGGGATGCCGCCGCGGCCATCGCCCGGGCGCGCCAGATGGCCGAACAGGGCGCCGACATCATCGACCTGGGCGCGGAATCCACCCGGCCCGGCGCCGCGCCGGTTTCGCCGGAACAGGAAATCGCCCGCCTGCTGCCGGTGATCGAGGGCCTGAAAGACCTGAAGATTCCTATCTCCGTCGATACGCGCCATGCCGCCACCATGCGGGCCGCCACCAAAGCTGGCGCCGCGCTGATTAACGATATTTCCGCCCTGGAAGGCGCGGGCAGCTTGGCTGCGGCCGCCGAAAGCGGCCTGCCCGTGGTGTTGATGCATATGCAGGGCGAACCGGGCAGCATGCAGCAGGCGCCGCATTACGTGGATGTGGTGGCCGAGGTGCTCGATTATCTGCGGCACAGGATTGAGGCCTGCGAAGCCGCCGGCATTCCGCGTGCGAAAATCATCCTCGATCCCGGCATCGGCTTCGGCAAGACGCCCACGCATAACCTGTCGCTGCTGCGCGCCACGGCCCGGTTCCGCGATCTCGGCTGCGCCCTGCTGGTCGGCGTGTCGCGCAAGAGCTTCATCGGCGCGGTCAGCAATGAGGCCGATCCCGCCCGCCGCCTGCCGGGTTCGCTGGCCGCCGGGCTCTGGGCCCTGTCGCAGGGGGCGAATATCCTGCGTGTGCATGATGTTCCGCAGACGGTACAGGCGGTGAAAATCTGGCGCGGCATCGCGGCCGCGCCTGTTACGGATCGTAACGTCTGGTGATGGGGAGAACCCGCATCGGCACTGACTTTTTTGCACCTCCTGTGGCATAGTCCGCCGCCAGTACACGTATTCGGGATCGATTCGCATGCCCCGCAAATTCTTCGGCACCGACGGCATCCGCGGCCTCGCCAACACCGAACCGATGACGCCCGCCACGGCGTTGCGCGTCGGCATGGCCGCCGGTGCCTATTTCACCAACGGCAACCACCGCCATCGCGTGGTGATCGGCAAGGATACGCGGCTCTCGGGCTACATGCTCGAACCGGCCCTGGTGGCGGGTTTCACCGCCGTGGGCATGGATGTGTTCCTGGTCGGCCCGATGCCCACGCCGGCGGTGGCCATGCTCACCCGTGCCCTGCGCTGCGATCTCGGCGTGATGATCTCGGCCTCGCATAATCCCTTCCATGACAACGGCATCAAGCTGTTCGGCCCCGATGGCTACAAACTGTCGGATGCCGCCGAACGCGAGATCGAGGCGATGATTCTGGGCGAGAAGCAGCCTAAAATGGCCGAGGCCACCAAGCTCGGCCGCGCCAAACGCCTCGACGACGCCGATGGCCGCTACATCGAATTCGCCAAGGCCACTTTGCCCAAGGGGCAGAAGCTGTCGGGCCTCAAGATCGTGGTCGATTGCGCCAATGGCGCGGCCTACAAGGTGGCGCCGGCCGTGCTGTGGGAACTCGAGGCCGAGGTGATTTCCATCGGCGTCAACCCCGACGGTTTCAACATCAACCGCGATTGCGGCTCGACGCATCCCAAGGCGCTGCAGGAAGCCGTGGTCGCCCATGGCGCCGATGTGGGCATCGCGCTGGACGGCGACGCTGATCGCCTGGTGATGGTGGATGAGCGCGGCAGCGTGATCGACGGCGACCAGCTCATGGCGGTGATCGCCGAAAGCTGGCTGGCCCAGGGGCGGCTGAACGGCAAGGCGCTGGTCGCCACCGTGATGTCTAATCTGGGGCTCGAACGCTTCGTCAACGGGCTGGGCATCGACCTGCTGCGCACCAAGGTGGGCGACCGCTACGTGCTGGAAGCCATGCGCGAAAAAGGCATCAACCTCGGCGGCGAACAGTCGGGCCACATCATCCTGTCGGATTTCGCCACCACGGGCGATGGCCTGGTGGCCGGTCTGCAGGTGCTGTCGGCCTTGTGCGAGTCGGGCAAGAAGGCCAGCGAATTCTGCCGGCGCTTCACGCCCTATCCGCAATTGCTGCGCAATGTACGCCACAGCGGCGGCAAGCCGCTGGAGCTGCCGGCCGTGCAGCAGGCCATCGACACGGCCGAGAAGAAACTGGGCAAGGCGGGCCGCGTGGTGATCCGGCCCAGCGGCACCGAACCGCTGATCCGCGTCATGGCGGAAGGCGAGGACCAGAGACTGGTCGAGACGGTGGTGGCCGATATCGTCACCGCGCTGGAGCGCGCGGCGGCATGAGTGCTGCGTCGGGCGGCGCGGCCACCAAGCGCGGCCGCGTCCTGATCATCGCCGGTTCGGATTCCGGCGGCGGCGCCGGTATCCAGGCCGATATCAAGGCGGTCACGGCGCTCGGCGGCTATGCCGCCACCGCGATCACCGCGCTCACCGCGCAGGACACCGTGACGGTGCATGCCATCCACGAGGTGCCGGCGGAATTCATCGCGCTGCAGCTTCGTGTTGTGCTGCAGGATATCGGCGCCGATGCGATCAAGACCGGCATGCTGCATCGCGCCGACATCATCGAAGCGGTGGCCGATGCGCTCAAGCTTTATGCACCCGACGTGCCGCTGGTGGTCGATCCGGTGATGGTGGCCAAGGGCGGCGCACGGCTCTTGCAGCCGCAGGCCGAGGCGGCTTTGCGCGAGATCCTGATCCCGCGCGCTACGCTGATTACGCCCAACCTGCCCGAGGCCGAGGCGCTCTGCGGCTTGTCGATCCCCGATGCCGCCGCCATGCCGGCGGCGGCGCAGGCCCTGCTGAAACTCGGGCCAAAGGCCGTGCTGCTGAAAGGCGGCCATCTGCCGGGCGAACAGCTCACCGACCTGCTCTGCGATGCACAGGGAAGCGATGCACAGGGCAGCGAAAGTTTCACGTCATCCAAACTGCATACCAGCTCGACGCACGGCACCGGCTGCACGCTGGCCTCGGCAATCGCCACCGGGCTCGCCTTCGGGCTGTCGCTGCATGACGCGGTGGTGCAGGCGCGCGCCTATGTGCGCAGGGCGATCGAGACCGCGCCGGGCTTCGGCCACGGCCACGGCCCGCTCAACCACGCCCATATGGTGAAGCGGGACTAAACTACAGCGCGGCGCGCTTCCGGCCCGCGCTCCAGCAGCACGCGCAGGCGGCGCAGGCCTTCCGCCACTTCCGCCCGGTCGGGCGAGGGCGCCAGCGAGATGCGCACCCAGGGCGGCGGGTTGGGCCGGTTGTCGGGTACAAACGACGTGCAGCTGGCGATGCGCACGCCCTGGCCCAGGGCCTGGTTGGTGAATTCGTTCGGCCGCCACGGGCTCGGCAGTTCCAGGTAGCAATGCAGGCTGGCCGGATGCGATTTCAGCGTCAGGCCGTCGAAGGTCTCGGTGGCGATGGCGTTGCGGATCGCCGATTCCTCGCGCAGCCGTTCGACCAGGCTGGCCGCCGTGCCATCCTCGATCCACTGCCGCACGATCTCCTGGTTCAGCCGCGGATTGTTCACCGCATAGGCATGCAGCGCGTCGGCGAAGCGTTCGATCAGCGCCAGCGGCGCCGCGATCCAGCCCACGCGCAAACCCGGCGCCATGCATTTCGACGCGCTGGTGATGTTGATGGTGCGCTCCGGCGCCAGCACGGCCAGCGGCGTCGGTCGTTCGCGCACCAGGAAGCCGTAGACATCGTCCTCGATGATGGTCAGGTCAAACTTGCGCGCCACCGCCACGATATCGGCGCGGCGCTCCTCGCTCATCATCACCGTGGTGGGATTGTGGATCGTGGGCTGGATCAGCACCAGCCGGCTGCCGGTGCGCTTCGCGGCTTCGGCCAGAGCGTCCGGCCGCATGCCTTCGTCGTCCATCGCCACGGCTTCCAACTTCACCGGCCGCTGCTGCGCATTCTCATGCACGCCGCCATAGGTGAGCGATTCCACCAGCATGGTCTCGTTCGGCATGGTCATCGCGGTGATCACCACGGCCAGCGCCTGCTGCGCGCCGGCGGTGGCGATGATCTGTTCCGGTGCGACTTCCAGGCCGGTGCGCGCGATCCATTGCGCCGCCGCCGCGCGATGCGCCGGGTCGCCCAGCGTCTGGCTGTAACCCAGCAGGTTCTGCAGCCCGCGCCGCTGCGACAGCTTCTGCAGCGAGCGGCGCAGGATTTCGTCGTAATCGGGCAGGGTGGGTTCGTTGCGCGACAATTCGATCACACCCGGCGTCGCCAGGCGCGGAATCTCGGCCTCGTCGAAGCTGATTGCGTGGCTGCTGTCATTCGAGAAGCTGCCATTCGCGCCGGTCTTCACGAAAGTGCCGCGGCCGACTTCGCCTGAAAGCAAACCCTTCTGCTCGGCCAGCATGTAGCCGCGGCTGACCGTGCCGACCGTGACGCCGAGCTTCCAGGCGAGATTGCGCTGCGGCGGCAGTCTCGCGCCGGGCGGCAATTCGCCGGTCTGCACGGCGGCTTCGATGGCGGCAGCCAGCGCCTGGTAGCGCGGGCCGGGGAAGAGGTCGAGTTTTGGGATCCACATTGTCATGGTGACAATATTGGCATTGACGCGATCAAAGAGTCAATATTGTATCTGAATTGCCCGAATTGATCGGGTTCAATCTACACAAATCGCCCGGATATGGAGGGGCAAGATGACAAATTGTATCGATACAATCGACCGGCCCTACGGTAGCGGCCCGGTCGAACGCGTGGGCAGCACGATCGGCCGGGTGATCGACCGCATGGTCGCTGTCAGTGCCGAGGGCGCGATGGCTGCCGTGCTGAAGCTGCTCGACTGGCAGCGCCAGGCCCGGGAACGGGCGCATCTGGCGACGCTGCCCGACGATATTCTGAAAGATGTCGGTCTCAGCCGCGCCGATATCGAAGCAGTCACCCACAGGTCGATCTGGCTGCGCTAGGGCCGAATCGTTAAGCCCCCCCCGGCCGCCGGCGTCGCGCGATGCATCCGCATTTGCAGCGGCGCCGGCCAAGCCGGCGCAAGATGCCAGATAACCTCAGATGATCACTGACCCCAGCCGCGCCTTCCGTTTCACCGCTGCCGAGATGCAGGCCCGCCTGCCGGCGAGTGGCGGTCAGCGTTTCGCCATCGCGCTGGAACGCGGCGAGTTGCTGGCTGAGTTCTATGCGCCCCAGCAGGTGGACCACCAGCAGCCCCATGACCGCGACGAATGTTATGTCGTGGTGCAGGGCGAGGGACGTTTTGTCATGGGCAACGAAACAGTGCCGTTCCGTCCCGGCGATTTCCTGTTCGTGCCGGCCGGCATGCCGCATCGCTTCGAGGATTTCGGCGATGCCATGGCTGCATGGGTGATCTTCTATGGGCCGAAAGGCGGCATGGCGGGGGTGTCCTCATGACGACCGCCAACCTGTCCGGCTTCCTGCTGCTGCCGCTGGTGCTGTTTGCGGTGGTGACGTCGATCACGCCCGGACCGAACAACATCCTGCTGACCGCGTCGGGTGCCAATTTCGGCTTTCGCCGCACCTTGCCGCATATGCTGGGCATCAGCGCGGGTTTTCTGTCGCTGATCGTGGTCAGCGGACTGGGCGTTGGCGCGGTCATCCTGGCCAGCCCCTTGCTGCATCAGGGATTGAAGCTGCTGGGCACGGCTTATCTGCTGTGGCTGGCCTGGCAGCTGGTACGTGCCGGCGCCATCGAATCTGCAATCAAGGCGCGGCCGATGCGCTTCCACGAGGCGGCGCTGTTCCAGTATGTGAATCCCAAGGCCTGGATGATGGCGGTCGGTGCGATTGCCGCTTTCACCACGCCGGGCGGCGACTATGCCGTGGAGCTGGGCCTAATTGCTGCAATCTTCACGCTGATCAACCTGCCCTGCGTTTCGCTCTGGGCCTTGTTCGGCGTCGGCATCGGCCGCTTCCTGCACAATGCGCGGCAGCGGCTGACTTTCAATCTAGTGATGGCGGGCCTGACCGTGTTGTCGGCCCTGCTGCTGTTCCTCTGACGGAGACGACATGAAACTGCCGATCTATCAGGTTGATGCCTTTGCCGAGCAGGTATTCAAGGGCAATCCCGCCGCCATCGTGCCGCTGGAAACATGGCTGCCGGATGCGACCATGCAGGCCATCGCGGCGGAAAACAACCTGGCCGAAACGGCGTTCTTTGTGCCGGAGGGCGATGGCTTCGGCCTGCGCTGGTTCACGCCGGAGGTGGAAGTTGATCTCTGTGGCCATGCCACGCTGGCCAGCGCCTGGGTGATCTTCAACAAGCTGGATGCCAGCCGCAAGCGCATCGATTTCTCGACCAAGAGCGGCATCCTGACCGTGACGCCGGATGGCGAAAGCGGCCGGCTGGCGCTGGATTTTCCCAGCCGTATGCCGCAATCCGCGCAACCCTGTGCCGGCCTGATCGAAGCGATAGGCGCATCACCTCGCGAGGTGATGGCCGGCCGCGACTATTTCCTCGTCTATGACAATGCCGCCATCGTGCGGAACCTGAAGCCCGACATGAATGGCCTGATGCAGATCGACAAATTTGCCGTGATCGTCACCGCGCCGGGCGATAAACCGGGCATCGATTGCGTCTCGCGGTTCTTCGCACCGGCCAAGGGCATTCCGGAAGATCCGGTCACCGGATCGGCGCATTATTCCATCGTGCCTTACTGGGCGAAACGCCTGGGCAAAAGCGAGATCACCGCCTACCAGGCCTCGGCGCGGGGCGGCGTGCTGTATTGCCGCGACGAGGGCGAACGCGTGCGCATGGCGGGCAGCTGCGTGCCGTATCTGGAGGGCAGCATCACGGTGTGAGGCTGATGGATTTAAATCTCGGCGGTCGCCCCGATGGCCGTCGGTGGCCGGTGCCCAAACCCGGCCGGGCGCGGTGCCTTCCCCTGTTAGGCACCGCGCCCTTTTCTTTTCAGCGACGTCCCCCATGATGGATGCCATGACCGACTCGAAACCGACCATCACCATCGAACCCGTCAGCAGCCCTGACGACCTAGCCGCCGCCAAGGCGCTGTTCCTGGCCTATGCTCAGTCGCTGGATTTCAGCCTGTGCTTCCAGGGCTTCGACAAGGAACTGGCGGAAATGCCCGGCAAATACGACCCGGCGCAAAACGGCGCCCTGCTGCTGGGCAAGGTGGATGGGGTGGCGCGCGGCGTGGTCGGCCTGCGCGACCTGGGGGCCAATGAGAAGGGCGACAGGATGGCCGAGATGAAGCGGCTCTATGTCGATCCGGAAGGTCGCGGACACAACCTTGGCCGTCTGCTGGCCGATGCGGTGATCGCCGAGGCCCGTCGGCTGGGCTATCGGCTGATGCGGCTGGATACCCTGCGGCGCATGGTGGCGGCCAACCGGATTTACGATGCGCTCGAATTCCGCGATATTCCGCCATATTACGATAATCCCATGGACGATGTGCGGTATCGTGAGCTGAAATTATGAACATTGTTCATTTTTATGAACGATGATACGGTTTCCTCCATAAGCAGGAGGAAACCATGGCTGCAGACCCCATCGTTTTGTACGAGCGCGACGGCCGCATCGCCCGCATCACCCTGAACCGCCCCGAGCACCTGAACGCCATCCATGAAGAGACGCCCGACCTGCTGCGGGCCGCGGTGGAACGCGCCAACCTGGATGACGAGGTACATGTGATCGCGCTGACCGGCGCGGGGCGGGCCTTCTGCTCAGGTTACGACCTCAAGGAATATGCCGAGGCGCCGCGCCCGGTGAAAGGCAGCCAGGACATGCCCTGGGACCCGCTGGTGGATTACCAGTGGATGCGGCATGCCACCGATTGTTATTTCAGCCTCTGGCGCTCGCTGAAGCCTGTCGTGGCCAAGGTGCGCGGTTTCGCGGTGGCCGGCGGCAGCGACATCGCCCTGTGCTGCGACCTGGTGGTGATGGCGGAAGATGCGAAGATCGGCTATCCGCCGGCGCGCATCTGGGGCTGCCCCACCACGGCGATGTGGGTCTATCGCTTAGGCGCCGAGAAGGCCAAGCGCATGCTGCTGACCGGCGACCTAATCGACGGCAAGACGGCCAAGGAATACGGCCTGGTGATCGACGCCGTGCCGGAGGATCAGCTCGACGATCATGTCGAGGCCCTGCTGGCACGCATCGCCAGCGTGCCGAAAAACCAGCTGATGATGCAGAAAATGATGGTCAACCAGGCCTATGACAATATGGGCCTGAACTCGACGCAGACGCTGGCGACGCTGTTCGACGGCATCACGCGCCATTCGCCGGAAGGCGTGGCCTTCAAGCAGCGCTGCGAACAGATCGGTTTCAAGGCCGCCGTGAAGGAACGCGATGGCGGCGATCCGCTGGCCTGGAAGAATGCCCGCTGAGATAAGCATCAACGCCGACACTGCCGCCGCGAAGCAGAAGCGCCGCGGGGCGGTGAAGGCATTCAAGCGCGAGGCCATCCTGCAGGCCGCGCGCACGATCTTTGCCCGCGACGGGCTGGAGGGCGCCACCCTGCGTGCCATCGCCGCCGAGGCCGGCGTGGCCGTGGGCACGGTGTATCTGCATTATCCGGGCAAGGAAGCACTGTATGCCGACATGCTGGCCGGATCGCTGGCCGACCTGCTGAAGCATCTGCGCGACGCGGTGGTGAAGGCATCGGCCGAAGATCACCTGCTGGCGGCGGCGCTCGCGTTTTACGGCTTCTACCGCGACCGGCCCGACGACCTCCATCTCGGGCTTTACTTGGCCCAGGGTCTGAAACCGGTGGGGCTCAATCCCGAGCTCGACCGCTTGCTGAACGGCCGCCTGATCCAGTGCTACACCGTGCTGGGCGACGGCATCCGCCGGCTGGCGCCATTGCCGCCCGAGGCACTGAAAGCCGAGACGGTGTCGCTGGCGGCGGCCATCACCGGCGCGCTTATGCTGCAGGTCACCGGGCGCCTGAAGGTGCTGGGGGATGACGGCGAGGCCGTGGTGCGCCGGGCCGTGGAAAGCCTGACCGAGCGGCTGAGCCCTGATTGAGCGGCTGAGCAAGGAGTTGCGCCGCCCGTCCTGACGGGCGAACATGGGCGGAATTAAAAAACAAAGCCCGACCCGAGAGAGTCCCCGTGAGCAATTTTATCGAAAGCTACCGCGGCGGCGTCGCCGCCTGGGAATGCGACCAGTATGGCCATATGAACGTGCAGTTCTACACCGCGCGCTTCAGCGATGCCGCGGCCAGCGTGCTGATGGCAGCCGGCTTCGGCCGCAAGGCCTTTGCCGAACAGAAGCTCGGCATCGCCGCCGTGCAGTCGGACCTGAAATACCTGGCCGAACTGCATGCCGGCGACCTGATCCGCATGGAAAGCGGCGTCACGATGGCGCAAGGCAAGAAGCTGCGTTTCCACCATCGGCTCTACAACGCCGAAAGCGGCCAACTCTGCATGACGGCGGATGTGTTCGGACTCTGCCTCGATCTGCAGTCGCGCAAATCCGTTTCCCTGCCGGCCGATATCGAGGCCGGCTTCCAGCGTGTGCTGGTGCGTGCCGATGACGCGCCCGGTGCCGTGGCCATCCCGCCGGTCGAGCAGGGCTTCCTGCCCAGCGGCCGCAGCCTGGTCGCATCCTGGGAATGCGACCGCATGGGCCATATGAACGTGCAGTTCTATCTGTCGCATTTCGCCGCCGCCGAGAAACAGGTGCTGCTGGCGCTGGGTTATGGCCCCACGCGGCGGCGTGCAGACAAGGCGGCCCTGCGCCCGCTGCGGCATCGCATCCAGTTCAAGCGCGAGAACCACGAGGGCGCGGTGCTGCGCCTGCGCAGCGGCATCCGTGCGGTGGAAGCCGACCGCCTTCATCTCTATCACGAACTCTATGAAGACGAGACAGGCACATTGTCGGCCACCTGCGAGGCGACCGTAATTCTCGATGCCCTGGATGGCAGCGGTGCGCTGGCTTTGTCGGCCGATGTGAAGCAGGCAGCCGAGGCGTTGGCCGCACAGCTTGTCGCGCCGCCGCCGCCCGGTCCGGCCGGCAACCCGCCGGCGCCATCCGCGCCGGTGGACGGCATGTATGAGACCTGCCGTGGCGCGGTGGACCGCTGGGAAGCGGAAGAAACCGGACGCATGGCCACGCGTTTCTACATGGCGCGGTTTTCCGAAGCGGCCGGCAATATGCTGGCCGGTGGCGATCTGACGGCGGAGCAGATGCGGCAGCAGGGCCTGGGTTCGGCGGCGCTGGATTATGCCATCGACTATTTCGGGCCGCTGAACATAGGCGATGCCTATTACACCCGCACCGGAATCCTGGAACTGCGCGAGAAGACCTGGCGCTTCTGCCATTTCCTGCTCGACAGCAACACGCGCCAGCCGCTGGCCCGCGCCGAGATCATTGCCGTGCTGTTCGACCTGAAGGCCCGCAAATCCATCGTGATGCCGGACCATGTGCGGCAATCGTTCTCGAAGCGGCTGGTGATGCCGCAGCCGGCGGAATAAGGCAGGGAAAGGGGGGCGGCGCGACATGGAAACACTGCTCAACGTCTCGCTGCCGTTTTTCGGCCTGATCTTCACCGGCTATGCCGCCGGCTACACGCGGCTGATCACCGCGCAGGCCTATCTGGGTCTGAATGCCTTCGTGATCTGGTTCGCCCTGCCGGCCATGCTGTTCCTCAAGATGTCGGAGGCGCCGGTCTTCGAGGCCTTCGATCCGAAATTCGTGGCCGCCTACACCGGCGGCGGGCTGCTGGCCTATGGTCTGGTGGTGGGGCTCAGCCGCCTACTGTTCCCGATGAAATGGGGCGAACGCGCCGTGCAGGGCATGGGCGCCAGCTTCGGCAATGTCGGCTTCATGGGGCTGCCGATCCTGGTCACGCTGTTCGGCGATGCCGCCGTGCTGCCGGCCGTGCTGGTGATCGTGTTCGACCACATCCTGCTGATCCCGCTCACCACCGCGATCATCGAAGGCACCGGCGGCGGCCATGCCTCGCTGGGGGCGATCTTTCGCAAGGTCGCCATCGGCATGAACCGCAATCCGCTGATCCTCTCCACCTTCGCCGGCCTGATCTGGGGCCTGACCGGGCTGAGCTTGCCGGTACCGCTGCATGCCCTGCTCAGCCTGCTGTCGGATGCCGCCGCACCCTGCGCACTGTTCGCGCTGGGCCTCACGCTGGTCGGTCGGCCGATCTCGGAAGGTCTGGATCAGGTGACGCTCACTGCCATCGGCAAACTGGCGATCCATCCCCTGCTGGTCTGGATTCTGGCGGCCTATGTGCTGAAGCTGGATGCCTTCCTCACAGCGGTCGCGGTGATCCAGGCCTCGATGCCGACGGCGGCGAATGTCTATATCCTCGCCACCGCCACCAACACCTATGTGCAGCGCACCTCCAGCACCATCCTGGTGACGACGATGATCGCCACCGTCACCGTTTCGGCCTTCATGGTGCTGTTCACCGCCTATTAGACGGTTTCGCGGATTTTCTCGCGGTCGCCGCCGCGCTTCAGGCCCGGCAGGATCTTCGGTGCCGCCAGCATCAGCAGCACCAGTGCGCCGGTGGCGAATTTCAGGTCGGTCGGCGCCAGACCCAGGGCCAGGCAGACCGAGATGATCTGGAAATAGACCACCGCGCCAACGATCGGCGCCAGCAACTGCCGCCACACGCTGTTCCGACCGGTGATCAGCTCGCCGATGATCACGGCGGCCAGACCATTGATCAGCACGCCGAAGCCGATATTCACATCGGAAAAACCCTGCGACTGCACCACCAGGGCGCCGGCAAAGGCGCAGAGCGCGCCGGCCGCGCCGAAGCCCAGCACGATATGCCACCAGCTATGGATGCCCTGGGCCTCGGCCATGTCAAGATTGGCGCCCACGGCGCGGAAGGCGATGCCTTTTTCCGTGCGCAGGAAGGCGTAGGCCAGCCCCAGCAGCAGGGCGACACCAATGCCGAGGAAGATGATCTTCTGCCACAGCGTATTGTTCATGCCGGGCCAGACCATGTCGAACAGGTTGTCGAACTGGAACAGCGCGATATTGGAACGACCCATGATGCGCAGGTTGATGCTGTAGACCATGGTGACGATGATGATGCCGGCCAGCAGCGAGGAAATGCGGAATTTCAGGCTGACCATCGCAGTGGCCGAGCCGGCGAGGAAGCCGCCGAGAGCGCCCGCCAGAATGGCCAGCGGCGGGCTGAAGCCGGCCGCGATCATGGCACCGGCCACGCAGCCGCCGATGGGGAAGCTGCCTTCGCTGGTGAGATCGGGGAAGCTGAGCAGCCGGAACGGCAGCATGACTCCGAAGGCGACGAAGGCATAGATCAGGCTTTGCGCCAGCGTCACCGGTACCAGTTCGTAGAACCGCAGCAGGATATCCATGATGCCTTATCCGGCCAGCAGGATGCGGTCTTCCTTGTGGCGGAAGCGCGCGATCAGGTCGTTGATGCCGAGGCCGGCTTTCTCTTCGCCTTTTGCCAGCAGCAGAACCCTGCCGGCATCGAGCATCAGCAGCGTGTCGCCGCAATCGATGGCATGCTGCATGTTATGCGTCACCATCAGGGTGGTGAGTTTGCGCTCGCGCACCACGCGTATGGTGGCTTCCAGCACCCGCTCGGCCGTGAGAGGGTCAAGCGCCGCCGTATGCTCGTCCAGCAGCAGCAGCCTGGGCTCGCCCAGCACAGCCATCACCAGCGACACGGCCTGGCGCTGGCCGCCTGATAGTGCCTCGATATTGTCGCCCAGGCGGTTTTCCAGCCCCAGACCCAGCAGGCCGAGTTCGTCGCGGTAACGTGCGCGGCGATCCGCCGTCAGGCCCCAGCGCAGGCGATGCGGCTTGGAGCGCAACTCGGCCAGCAGCAGGTTTTCCTCCACCGTCATGCCGGCGGCAGTGCCGATCATCGGGTCCTGGAACACGCGCGCCACGAGGCGGGCGCGTTTCCAGGCCGGTTCGTGCGCCACGTCCTCGCCGCCGATGGCGATGCTGCCGCCATCCAGCGCAAACTTGCCGGCGATGGCATTCAGTAGCGTGCTCTTGCCGGCGCCGTTCGAGCCGATCACCACACAGAAGGCGCCGGCCGGCAGATCGAAGCCGATGCCGTCCAGTGCGATCCGCTCGTTCGGCGTGCCGGGGAAGAAGCGCTTGCGCAGGTCGGTGACGGCGAGCATCACGCGGCCGGGGTCACTCGGCCACGCATTTGCAGTCGGCCAGTTCGGCCGGCAGCTTGAGGTTCAGCTTCGCCAGCTGCTTGCTGCTGATCGCCGCTTCGTGGTCGGCGGCCGAGGCGCGCACCGGCGGAAGATCCTTCATTTTCGCGCCCTGCTTCAGAATCTTGTAGGCGACACTGGCGGCATTGGCGCCGATCTTGCCGTAATCCACCGCATAGCCGGCCAGCACGATGCCCTGCTTGGCGGCTTCGACGCCGGCATTCAGCACCGGGATGCCGATCTGGCCGGCCGAGGCGGCGATGGCGGGCAGGCCGGGCTGGATCAGGCCGCCGGTCGGCGTATAGACCAGGTCGGCCTGGCCCTTCAGCGCGGCGATGCGGATCGGGATATCGGCCGGATTGTCGATGCCGGCGCCCACCACGCTGAAGCCGTATTTGCCGGCGGTGGACTTCACCTGCTCGAAGACGGCGAGGTTGTTGTCTTCGCCGGGGTTATAGGCGACCGCGAGCCGCTTGGCATTGGGCAGCAGCTTGCGGGCAAAGGCCAGCACGGCATCCATGTCCTGCTGGTCGGAGGCACCCGCCATGTCGTCGGCGCCTTCGGTCCAACTGGGCACCAGACTGGCCTTCACCGGGTTGTTGACCGCGGCATAGACGATGGGAATGCCGCTGCCCTTCAGGGCCTGCTTGGCGGCCTGGGTGACGGGCGTGGCGATGGTGTAGATCATCGCCGGCTTGGTGGCCTTCAGCTTGTTGAGCAGCTGCGGCAGCAGGGCGACGTCGAAATTGGCCTGGTCGATCTCGTAAACCACGTCCTTGCCCTCGGTCAGTCCGAGGCGGGTCAGCTCGGCCTTGAAGGAGGAAACGGCTTTTTCCAGCTGCGGATGTGGGCCCCATTGCGCGATGCCGATCTTGATCGGCTGGGCCTGCGCCGACGCGACGGAGACGCCGAGAACAAGGGCGGCGCCGGAAAGGAAACGGATGAGATGCCGGATCGCGGTCATGGGAAACCTCGCTGGAGGGATGCGGTGCAGGATGTTTTAGGCATGAAAGAAATCGCTGTCCATGCGGATTTTCTCGTGCCACAGCGCTCACGCGCCGTCCAGTATCGCAAGGCTGTTTCGTTAGGCAGATTGCCGCATTTCCGCGCGGCAGACTGCTAGAGTTTCGTGCGCACGGACCATAATTCGGGGAAGAAGCTGCGCTCCAGCGCCTGGCGCAGATAGGCGACGCCGGCGCTGCCACCGGTGCCTTGCCTCATGCCGATGATGCGCTCAACCGTCTTCATGTGGCGGAAGCGCCATTGCTGGAAGCTGTCTTCCACGTCGACCAGCTCCTCGGCCATCTCGTAGAGATCGAAATGGGTCTCGGACTCGCGATAGATGACCTGCCACAGCGCCTCGATACGCGGATCGGCCTGATGCGGCTTGGTCACGTCGCGGTTCAGCACATCATCAGGCACGGCAAGGCCGCGGCGAGCCATCAGGCGCAGGGCCTCGTCATAGAGGCTGGGCGCCTCGAAAGCCGCCAGCAGGCGGGCGTGGATGTCGGCGCGGTGGCGATGGGGTTTCAGCATCAGTTCGTTCTTGGCGCCGAGCTTGAATTCGATCAGACGATACTGCCAGGACTGGAAGCCCGAGGAGGAGCCCAGCACCGGGCGGAAACGCAGGTAATCCGCCGGCGTCATGGTGGCGAGCACGTCCCAGGCCTGGATGAGCTGCATTTGCACGCGCGAGACGCGCGAGAGGCATTTGAAGGATGGGCCCAGCGCGTCGGCGCGGATATGCTGCATCGCCGTGTCGAGTTCGTGGTTCAGCAGCTTCATCCACAATTCCTGCACCTGGTGGATGACAATGAACAGCAATTCGTCATGCTCGGCCGAAAGCGGTGCCTGCGCCGACAGCAGGGTGTCGAGCTTCAGATAGTCGCCGTAGCTCATCCGGTCGGAGAAATCGGTCTGGATGCCGTCGGTGGTCATGGGCTTGCTCCGCAAATAATTTTAAGCTTAAAATATCATGCCCAATACGGAAAGGGCGAAAAGCGGGATACCTGCCTTGCTCGACCTGAAATCCCATTTCAGCCGTTTTTTAGGCAGCGACCCGCTGCGGCTGCATTTCGCCGCCCACAGCCATCACCCCTGGCCGGATGTCAGTCGCACCGCCCATCAGCAGGCCTGGGACGATGCCGCGCGCCTGATCGACGACAAATGGGAGCATATCCTGGGCCATGTGCTGCCGGAGGCGCAGAAGCATATCGCGCGGCAACTGGATTTAAGCGATCCGGCCGCTATCGTCTTCGCGCCGAACACCCACGAGTTGCTGATGCGCCTGCTTTCCTGCTGTCCGGCAGACCGGCCAGTGCGCATCCTGACCAGCGACAGCGAATTCCATTCCTTCACGCGCCAGATTGCACGGCTGGAAGAGGATGGCCTCGTGCAGGTGCAGCGCGTGGCGACTGAGCCATTCGACAGTTTCGCGGTGCGCTTCGCGGCAGCGGCCGGTTCCGGCTTCGACCTGATCTATCTCAGCCAGGTGTTTTTCAATTCCGGTTTCGCCGTCCCGGATATGGACAGCATCGTGGCCGCCGCCGGCGACGCGCTGCTTGCCATCGATGGCTATCACGCCTTCATGGCCCGCCCGGTGGACTGGTCGGCCTATCAGGGCCGCGCCTTCTATCTGGCGGGCGGCTACAAATATGCCATGGCGGGCGAGGGCGTGTGTTTCATGCATTGCCCGCCGGGCTGGGGTACACGACCGCGCGACACCGGCTGGTATGCCGCTTTCGGCGCATTGAGCAAAGCCGGCGACAACCGCGTGGCCTATGCGGAAAACGGCTGGCGTTTCATGGGTGCCACCTTCGACGCCTCGGGGCTGTATCGTTTCAATGCCGTGCAGGATTGGCTGTTGGCGCAGGGTATCACGGTGGCGATGATCCATGATCATGCCCTGGCCCTGCAGCGGCGCTTCATCGCGGGTCTGCCGGCCGGCTTCTCGGCGGAACGGCTGGTGGTGCCGCAGGCAAACCCGGCGCGTGGCAATTTCCTCACCTTTGATCTGGATGACGCCGAAACGATGCATGGGCGGCTGGCGGAAGCCAGCATCGTCACCGACCTGCGTGGCCGGCGCCTGCGGTTCGGCTTCGGCCTGCACCAGACCGAAGCCGATGTGGATATGCTGCTGAGGCGGCTTCAGGACCTGTAGCCGGAATCCTTCGCATCCAGCATCCGCAGCAGGCCGGCCCAGGCCAGGCCGCTGACATCGATCTTCATGCCGCGCACCTGCGCCTTCACCACCTCCTGCACCTCCACAGGAGGTGTGTGCATTGGCCGGCCGCCGGCCAGGGCGCGCACCTGGGCCTGACAGGCCCGTTCCAGCAGATGGATGTTGAGGAAGGCCTGGGCCACGGTTTTGCCGCAGGCCAGCGTGCCATGGTTACGCAGGATCATCAGGTTATTCATGCCCAGATCGGACACCAGCCGTTCGCGTTCATCGAGATTGAGGGCAATGCCTTCAAACTCGTGGTAGCTCAGGTTGCTCAGCGCCACCATGGCGGTCTGGCTGAGCGGCAGCAGGCCTTCGGCCATGGCCGACACCGCGATGCCGTCGCCGGTATGCAGATGCAGCACGCAGCCCACATCGTGGCGCGCCGCATGCACGGCGGAGTGGATGGTGAAGCCGGCCGGATTGATGATGTTGTCGGTGGGCGAAACGATATTGCCTTCCAGGTCCACCTTCACCAGCGAGGACGCCGTGATCTCATGGAACATCCAGCCATAGGGGTTGATCAGGAAATGCTCCTGCGGCCCCGGCACGCGGGCGGAGATATGGGTGAAGATCAGGTCGTCCCAGCCATAATTCGCCACCAGGCGATAGGCGGCAGCGAGATCGACGCGCACCTGCCATTCCTCGGCCGAAACCGTGGCGCGGATGTCATGAATGGCCTTGAGCGGCGAGGCGGGCGGTGTCATGGGGCTACCTCTGGATCAGTTGCCGGAATTACGCCGGATGTCGCGCATGGTCTTGATGAAGTCGTAGATCATCATCAGCATGACGCCGACCCAGATCACGATCAGCGGGACGGCTTTGACCCAGGCGATCATGACGCCCAGGAAGGCGCACATCAGCGCGATTCCGATCAGGCCGGCAAGAAGGTTGGATTTGAACATGGCGGTCTCCCGTCCGGTCAGTTGAAGTCGAAATTGTGCAGCCAGTTGGCGACACGCAGCAGGCGGGCATCGCTGCCGCGCGGCCCCACCAGCTGCACGCCAATCGGCAGGCCATTCTCGCCCTGCAGCAGGGGAATGGTCACGGCCGGCAGGCCGCAAAAGGTCCAGATCGTGCAGAAGGCCGGGCTACCGGTGGCCTGCAGGCCCTGCGGTGCCACGCCCGGTGCAGCCGGCGTGATGAAAGCATCATAGGCGAAGAACGAATCCTCCAGCGCATCGTTCAGGCGTTCGATGGCTTCGAGGGAACGGGCATAATCGAAGCTGGCATATCCGCTGCGGCCGCGGGCGATCATTTCCCGCAGCACGGGGCTGATCTGCTCGGGCGAATCGTCGTATTCGCGGGCCAGGTTCACCGCCAGGTCGGTTTCCATCACCGTCTTGTGCCAGGCGACGGCATTGCCGAAGGCCGATGGCAGGTCGATACGCTCGACAATCGCGCCCAGGGCCTCGGCCAGTTCGGCAAAACCGGCCTGCGTATCCTGGCTGGCCTGGTCCCAGAGCGGCGAGGGCACGAAGGCAAGGCGCGGCGTGACTGGCGGTGGGCTGGCCGCCGTTTCTAGCAGGGGCATGCGCTGTGGCTTCGTAGCCGGATCATCGGGATCAAAGCCGATCATGCATTCGGCGATCAGTGCGGCATCGGGCACAGAGCGGGCAAAAACGCCCACATGGTCCAGTACGCGCGACAGGCGCAGGACGCCGGTGCGCGGGATCAGCCCAAAGGTCGGCTTGTAGCCGACGATGCCGCAGAAGGAGGCCGGGCGGATCACCGAGCCGTTGGTCTGGCTGCCGATGGCCAGCGGCACCATGCCGGCGGCCACGGCGGCGGCCGAGCCGCTGGAAGAGCCGCCGGGCGTGCGCGTGGGATCCAGCGGATTGGCGGTCTTGCCCGGATGATAAACGGCGAATTCGGTAGTGACCGTCTTGCCCAGGATCACCGCGCCGGCCTGGCGCAGCATGGCCACGGCGGCGGCATCCCGGCGGGGCGTGCGGCCGGCATGCAGGGGCGAACCATCACCCGTCGGCATGTCCTGCGTATCGAAGATGTCCTTTACGCCGACCGGCACACCATGCAGCGGGCCGTGTGGCTTGCCGGCGCGATGGGCATCGTCGGCCATGTCGGCCTGCAGCAGGGCAAGCTCGCGGTCCAGGAAGGTCCAGGCCCCGACCGTGTCTTCCTGCCGGGCGATACTGTCCAGGCAGGCTTCGGTCAGTTCTCGCGAGGTCAGGCGCCCGTCGGCGATGGCGGCCGCCGCATCGGTAGCCGCCATCCATTCCAGTCCGTCGCTGGTCGTCACAGTCATTGCGTTACCCATTCACCCGACTCAGCGCACTTCGTACAGGTATTCCGGCAGCCACAGAACGATCTCGGGGAAGATATAGATCAGCACCATGGACAGGAACACCATGAAGACGAAGGGCAGGGCGCCGGCGAATATCTCCGTCAGTTTCACATGCGGTGGCGATACGCCCTTCAGGTAATAGGCGGCCATAGCCATGGGCGGGGTGTTGAACGAGGTCTGAATGTTCAGTGCCACCAGGATGCCGAAAAAGATCGGATCGATCTCGAACACCTTCAGCAGGGGCAGGAAGATCGGCACGAAAATGATGATGATCTCGCTCCATTCCAGCGGCCAGCCCAGCAGGAAGATGATCACCTGCGTCATGATCAGGAACTCGATCGGCGTCATGTTCAGGCTGAGGATGAAATGCTCGACCACCGAATGCCCGCCGAGATACGAGAAAACTGAGGAGAAGGTCCACGACCCGATGAACAGGTAACAGACCATCGCCGTGGTACGTGCGGTGAGGAACACCGCTTCCTTGATTCTCTGGAACGTAAGCTGCTGGTAGGCCGCCGCCAGCATCAGGCTGCCCAGCGCGCCGATGCCGGCCGCTTCCGAGGGCGTGGCGAGGCCGAACAGGATCGCGCCGAGCACGGCAAGGATCAGGATGGCGAGCGGGAAGAATGACGTCAGCAGACCCCAGAAGACCCTGGCGAAGGATATCTCGGTCTGTTCCTTGGGCAGTTTAGGCGCCCAGTCCGGTTTCACCACCGCCACGCCGATGACATAGACGATGTACAGACCGGCCAGCAGGAAACCGGGGAACAGGGCCGCGGCATAAAGCTTTACCGCCGAGATGCCGGCGGTGGCGGCGTAGACGATCAGCAGGATCGAGGGCGGGATCAGGATGCCCAGGGTGCCGCCGGCGCAGACCACGCCGGCCGAGAGGCCGGTATTGTACCGCGCCTTCAGCATGGCCGGGAAAGCCAGCAGGCCCATCAGGGTGACGACCGCACCGACGATGCCGGTGGCCGTGGCAAACAGGGCGCAGGTGATCAGCGTGGCGACCGCAAGGGCGCCCGGCACGTTGCGCATCGCCACCTGCACGGAATGGAACAGACGGTCGAGGATGTTGGATCGCTCGACCACATATCCCATGAACAGGAATAGCGGCACGGCGGTCAGCACGTCGCTGGATGTGACCTCGAAGGTCTTCTGCACCAGCAGGCTGAAAACGCGGTTGTCGAAAATATTGTCGAGCTGGTTCGGGTTTGCATAGGCGTAATAACCGAACATCACGCCCATCGCCATCAGGGTGAACGCGATGGGGAATCCCAGCATCACAATGAGGATGAACAGAGACAGCATCAGAATGGCGACCTGCGGGTCGGTCATGGTCAGGCTCCCTTGCCCGAAGCGGCGTTTTCGCCGGCGTGTTCTTGTTGATATTGCTGTTCGGCAAGGATCGCCGTTTCCATCTCTTCCACGTCATGCAGGCGCTGTGGCCATGCTCCGGTGCGGATACAGATGATGCAGCGGATCACGTCGGCGATACCCTGGAAGAACAGCAGGACGCCGGTCACCGGTATGAGTGCCTTGAGTGGGAAGACGGGAATGCCGGCCGGACTGAAGATGCTCAGTTCCTTGAACATCACCGACATCTTGGCGAAGTTCCAGCCAGCCCAGATGAAAGCCAGTACGGCCGGGAAAAAGAAGATGATGTAAAGGATAAGGTCGACGGTGGCCTGCGTCTTGGGTTTCCACAGGCGGTAGATCACATCGGCGCGCACATGGCCGTTGCGCGACAGCGTGTAGGCGCCCGCCATCAGGAACAGCGCGCCATAGGTGATGTAGCTGATGTCGAAGGCCCAGGTGGTGGGCGCGCCAAGCAGGTAGCGCATGAAGACTTCGTAGCTGACGCCCAGCGTGAGTACGAGGATCAGCCATCCGAAGCATTTTCCCACCCATGAACTGAGCAGGTCGATGAAGAGCAAGAGGCGCGTCATTGGCGGTTCACCCGGAGGCAGGATTTACTGGCGGTGATGAAGAGGGCGGCGCCTCGCGGCGCCGCCCATGGAGTAGGGGCAGGTATGTCCGGATCGCTCCGTTCAGCCCTGCATCTTGCCGAAATGGTGCTCGTAGGCGGTGACGTAGTCGGCCGCGTTGAGGGTCTCGTAATAGACGACCCGCTTCACCCAGGCCTTCTGCGAATCCATCACCTTCTTCATGTAGGGATCCTTGCCCAGCGTGGCGATGATGCCGTCCCAGGCCTTGATCTGGGCTTCGAACACGTCCTTCGGGGTGCGGAGGACGTTCACCTTGTCCTTCTCCCTGAGCTCCTGCAGGTCCTTGGAATAGATATCCATGGCCTTCCAGTAATTCGCCGAAGAGGCGGCTTCGGCGGCATATTGCAGGATCGCCTGCTGCTCCTTTGGCAGGCCGGCGAATTTCTGTTTGTTGAACATGATCTCGAAATACTCGGTCGCCTGGTGATAGCTGCCGAGCATGTAGTTCTTGGCCACGTTCTGCGCGCCGAAACGACGATCCGAGGTCGGGTTGTTGAACTCGAAGGCATCGATCACGCCGCGTTCCATGGCGGGCACGATTTCGCCGCCTGGCAACTGCGCCACCGCCAGGCCCATGGCCTGCATCAGGTCGGCCGCCAGACCCACCGTGCGGTATTTCAGGCCCTTCATGTCGGCCGCGCTTTTCACCGGCTTCTTGAACCAGCCCAGGGGCTGGGTCGGCATCGGCATGGCGAAGAAGCTGACGATGTTGAGCTTCAGGATGTCGTTGATCAGCTCGGCATACAGTTCCTTGCCGCCACCATTGTAGATCCAGCCCAGACCCTGTTCGGCGTTGAAACCGAAAACCGGGCCGGTGCCGAACAGCGAGGCGGCTTTGTGCTTGCCATACCAGTACACCGTCACGGTGTGGCAGGCATCCAGAACGCCCGTATGCACGGCATCCTGCACACTGAACGGATGCACCACCGCGCCACCGACCAGCAGGTCGATCTTCAGGCGGCCGCCGGCCATCTCGTTCACACGCGTGCAGTAATCCGCCGCCATTTCCTGGAAGATGTCGGATGCGGTCCAGGAGCTCT
The DNA here is from genome assembly GCF_046297595.1 of Ferrovibrio sp. GTDB lineage: Bacteria > Pseudomonadota > Alphaproteobacteria > Ferrovibrionales > Ferrovibrionaceae > Ferrovibrio. The sequence continues at coordinate 884,191 of NZ_JBKBHT010000001.1, read as the reverse complement.
GCATTTTCAGCGTCACGGTCTGCGCGCGCGACACATTCGGCATCGCGAACGTACCGGCAGCGACGGCGCCTGCCGCAAGACCGCCGGTTTTCAGGAACTTGCGGCGGCTGGCCTTGGCAGCTTCCGGCTTGATGATGGATTGATCGGTCATTGTAGTCCTCCCATTCGTTGTCGATTCTTTACGCGACATCACTGTGTCCGATCCCGCGCCGCGCCGGTCGGTCTGACCGGTTTCGGCTGGCATCGGCAAATCCAGTACGATGGGAGGCAATTTGTTATTGATTGAGACCAAACTAGGTTGCGGGCGCAGATGGGTCAATGCCGCATTGTAGCGATGGCGTGGACCAGTGTTCGGACCAATTTTGCAACGCAACAAGTTGGATTTACACAAACAAAAAGGGCCGGTTTGAACCGGCCCTTCCGTTTTGATGCATTGCGAAGCTCAGGCGGCGTAGAAGGCCTTGCCCTGGTCGGCCATGTCGCGCAGCAGTTTCGGTGGCGTGAATCGGGCGCCGAATTTCTGCGCCAGCTGGTCGCATTCGGCCACGAAAGGCTTCACGCCGACCATGTCGATGTTGCTGACCGTGCCGCCCCGGAAAGGCGGGAAGCCCCACCCCATGATCGAGCCGACATCGGCATCGCGCACGTCGATGACAACCTTTTCTTCCAGGCAGCGGGCGGTCTCGACCGACTGGATGTAGACCAGGCGCTTGATCACATCCTTGAGATCGGGCTGTTCGGCCTTCACCGGGAAATGCTTGCCCAGGTCGGCCCACAGCTTCTTCCGGCCATCGGCGGGATAGTCGTAGAAGCCCTTGCCGGCCTTTTTGCCGATGCGGCCAAGCTTCTCGACCATCGCCTGCAATACGGGCTCGGAACCGTCCGCCTTGTAGGCATCGCCCAGGTCCTTTTTTGTCTGGCTGCGCACGCGGTGCATCAGTTCCAGCGAGACCTCGTCGGCCAGCGCGAGCGGACCGACCGGCATGCCGGCCATCTTGCCGGCATTCTCGATGATCGCGGGTGCCACGCCCTCGGCCAGCATGGTCAGGCCCTCGGTGACGTAGGTGGCAAACACGCGGCTGGTGTAGAAGCCGCGGCTGTCGTTCACCATGATCGGCGTCTTGCGGATCTTCTTCACGAAGTCCATGGCGCGGGCCAGCGTCTCGTCCGAGGTCTGCTTGCCACGGATGATCTCCACCAGCGGCATCTTGTCGACGGGCGAGAAGAAATGCAGGCCGATGAAATTGGCCGGGCGGGCGCTGGCCTCGGCCAGGCCGGTGATCGGCAGGGTCGAGGTGTTGGAGGCGAAGATGGCAGTCGGCTCAAGCTGGGCCTCGGCCTTTTTGGTCACGTCGGCCTTGATGGTGCGATCCTCGAACACAGCCTCGATCACCAGCTCGCAGCCCTTGAGGTCGTCGTAGGACGTCGTGGCCTTGATCAGGCCGAGCTGCTTTTCCTTGTCGGCCTCGGTCGCGCGGCGCGACTTGATCCGCCGGTCCAGCAGGCCGGCGGAATAGGCCTTGCCCTTGTCGGCGGCTTCCTGGGTGGAATCCAGCAGCACCACCTGCAGGCCCACGGAAGACGCGGCCCAGGCAATACCCGCGCCCATCATGCCGGCACCCAGGATGCCCACCTTGGTATAGGCCTGGGTCGGCACGTTCTTGGGCCGGTTGGCCAGCTTGTTGGCCTCGCCGATCGAGAAGAACAGCGAGCGGATCATGTTGCGCGCTTCCTTCGACTGGGTGCAGGCGACGAAATAGCGGCTTTCGATCTTCAGGCCGGTATCGATGTCGACCAGCATGCCCTCATAGACACAGGACATGATGTATTGCGCGTTGGGATAGTTGCCCATGGTCTTGGCACGCAGCATGGCGTTGCCGGCGGTGAAGACCTGCGCGCCCTTGGGCGTATTGGCGGCTTCCGGCACGCGGAAGCCCTTCTGGTCCCAGGGCTTCACATGGCCGGTCTGGCCCTCGGCCAGCAGCCAGGCCTTGGCGCGGATCAACAGCTCGCCCGGCGCCACCACCTCGTCGACCATGCCTAAGCTGAGCGCGGCCTTGGGATCGACCTTCTTGCTTTCCAGGATCATCGGCAGGGCCTTCGACACGCCGATCATGCGTGGCAGGCGCTGGGTGCCGCCGGCGCCGGGCAGCAGGCCAATGCTGGCTTCCGGCAGGCCGATCAGGGCCTTGGGGTTGTCGGCGGCGATGCGGCGGTGGCAGGCCAGGCAGATTTCATAACCGCCGCCCAGGGCCGTGCCGTTGATGGCAGCGACGAAGGGCTTGCCGGCCTTTTCGATGTCGCGGAACAGCTTCTGCAGGGCGAAGCTGTTCTGCAGGGCCTTGGCGGCGTCCTGGCTTTCCTTCAACAGGTTCACCAGATCGGCGCCGGCGACGAAGTCGTTCTTCGCCGAGGTGACGATCACGCCCTTCACGGCCTTGTCCTGGATCGCCTTGTAGACGGCCTCGCGGAAGGCGGCCAGGCTGTCGCCGTTCATCACGTTCATCGGCCGGTCGGCCATGTTCCAGACGATGGCGGCAACGCCGTCGCCGTCGATGCTGTATTCGATCATTGTTTCGTCCCTGAATTAACGTGTTGGCGCTTAGACGCGCTCGATGATGGTGGCGGTGCCCATGCCGGCGCCGACGCAGAGCGTCACCAGCGCGGTGCTCTTGCCGGTGCGCTCCAGCTCGTCGACCATGGTGCCCAGGATCATCGCGCCGGTGGCGCCCAGCGGATGGCCCAGCGCAATGGCGCCGCCATTCACGTTGATCTTGTCATGCGGGATGTTCAGCGCCTGCATGAAGCGCAGCACCACCGAGGCAAAGGCCTCGTTCAGTTCATAGAGATCGATATCCGACGGCTTCATGCCGGCGAGCTTCAGCGCCTTCTCGGCGGCGAAAGACGGACCGGTCAGCATGATGGTCGGCTCCGAACCGATCGAGGCGAAGCTGCGGATGCGGGCACGCGGCTTCAGGCCGGCCTTCTTGCCGGCCTCGGCATTGCCGATCAGCACGGCGGCGGCGCCGTCCACGATGCCCGAGGAATTGCCGGCATGGTGCACATGCTCGATGCGCTCCACATCGGGATAACGCTGCATGGCCACCGAGTCGAAGCCGAACTGCTCACCCATCATGGTGAAGGACGGGTCCAGCGAGGCCAGGGTCTGCATCGTGGTATCCGGGCGCATATGCTCGTCGCGGTCCAGGATGGTCAGGCCGTTGATGTCCTTCACCGGAATGATCGATTTGCCGAACCGACCCTCGTCCCAGGAGCGCTTGGCGCGCTTCTGGCTTTCCACCGCATAGGAATCGACATCGTCGCGGCTGAAGCCGTATTTGGTGGCGATCAGGTCGGCCGAGATGCCCTGGGGCACGAAATAGGTGGGCAGGGCCACGGCCGGATCGGTCGCCCAGGCGCCGCCGTCGGAGCCCATCGGCACGCGGCTCATGCTTTCCACGCCGCCGCCGATCGCCATCTGGCTCTGGCCCGACATCACCTGCGCGGCCGCCATGTTGCAGGCTTCCAGACCCGAGGCGCAGAAGCGGTTGATCTGCACGCCGGCAGTGGTCTCGGCATAACCCGACTGGATCACGGCGACGCGGGCGATGTCGGAACCCTGTTCGCCCACCGGCATGACGCAGCCCAGCACCACGTCGTCGACGAGGGAGGTGTCGAGGTCGTTGCGGTCGCGCACGGCTTCCAGCGCCGTGGTGGCCAGCCGCATCGGGGTGACTTCATGCAAAGCGCCGCTGGCGCGGCCCTTGCCGCGCGGCGTGCGCACGGCGTCGTAGATGAAGGCTTCGGTCATTGTTCTCTCCCTAGTCTGTGTGTTGCGCCGGATTCCCGGTTATTCAAAGCGTACGGCTGATCAGTTCCTTCATGATTTCGTTGGTGCCGCCATAGATGCGCTGCACGCGGGCATCGGCATAGGCGCGGGTGATCGGGTATTCCCACATGAAGCCATAGCCGCCGAACAGCTGCAGGCAGTGGTCGAGGATCTTGCACTGCAGGTCGCTGCACCAGTATTTCGCCATCGCGGCGGTGGCGACATCCAGCTTGTGTTCGGCCACCATCTCGATGCATTTGTCGACGAAGACGCGGGCGATCTGCGTCTCGGTCTTCATCTCGGCCAGTTCGAACTTGGTGTTCTGGAAATCCAGCACCGATTTGCCGAAGGCCTTGCGCTCGCGGGTGTAATCCACCGTCCATTTCAGCGCGGCCTCGCAGCCGGCCACCGCCATGATGGCGATCTGCAGGCGCTCCCAGGCCAGTTCCTGCATCAGATAGAAGAAACCCTGGCCCTCGCCGCCCAGCATGTTCTCGGGCGGCACGCGCACATCGGCGAAGAACAACTCGGAGGTGTCCTGCGCCTTCATGCCCAGCTTTTCGAGGTTGCGGCCCTTGGTAAAGCCCTCGCGGCCGGCTTCCACCAGGAACAAAGTGGTGCCCTTGGCACCCTGCTTGGGGTCGGTCTTGGTCACCACGATCACCAGGTCGGCATTCTGGCCGTTGGTGATGAAGGTCTTCTGGCCGTTGATGACGAATTCGTTGCCGTCGCGGATGGCCGTGGTCTTCACCGCCTGCAGGTCGGAACCGCCGCTCGGCTCGGTCATGGCGATGGCGCCGATCACCTCGCCGGAGGCCATCTTGGGCAGCCACTTCTTCTTCTGCTCTTCCGAGCCATAGGCGAGGATGTAGGGCGCGACGATGTCGGAATGCAGCGAGAAGCCCGGACCGGTGCAGCCGGTATAGGCCTGCTCTTCCATCAGGATGGCCGAATAGCGGCGGTCGACGCCGGAACCGCCATATTCTTCCGGCATGGTGGCGCACAGGAAACCGTTCTCGCCGGCCTTGCGCCACACCTCTTTCGGCACGAGGCCGTCTTCTTCCCATTTGGCGTGATGGGGCACGACCTCGCGCTCGAAGAACTTGCGCGCCGCCTCGCGGAACATCTGGTGGTCTTCAGTGTAGATGCTGCGCGGGATGCCGTATTCGGTCATTCTCTTCGTTTCCTCTCCTAGACTCGCCGTGCCTTGCACGGCCTTTCATGATCAGAAGTTGGCGGCCTTCAGCATCATGGTGCTTTCAGAACCGGCCTGGATCTTGGCCAGTTGTGCCGCCGTGTCGGGCAACATGCGCTCCATGAAGAAGCGCGCCGTCACCAGCTTGGTCTCGTAGAAGTCCTTGTCCGCCGCGCCCTCGGCCAGCTTCTGCTTGGCCACCTCGGCCATCTTCGCCCACATGAAGCCGAGTGCGACCAGGGCGAACATGTTGAGGTAGTCCCATGAGGCCGCACCGGCTTCGTCCGGGTTCTTCATGCCGCGCTCGCTGATCACCGCGGTGGCAGTCTGCAGGCGGGCAAAGGCCTTGGCCAGCGGCATCACGTAGTCCTTGCCGATCGCCGGGCTCATCATCTTTTCCTCGATGAAGGCCGAAACCGGGTGGAAGAAACGGCGGGCAAGACGGCCGATACCGGTCGGCAGCTTGCGGCCGACCAGATCCAGCGCCTGGATGCCGTTGGCGCCTTCGTAGATCATGGCGATGCGGGCATCGCGCACGAACTGCTCCATGCCCCATTCGGCGATATAGCCGTGGCCGCCATAGACCTGCTGGGCCATGGTGGTGCACTGATAGCCGAAATCGGTCATGTAGGCTTTCACCATCGGCGTGAGGAAGGCGACCAGATCGTCGGCTTCTTGGCGGCGTTCGGCGTCGGGGTGCTTGGCGGCGACGTCCAGCTCGAGACCGGTCCACAGCGCCAGCGCGCGGCTGCCCTCGACGAAGGCCTTGATGGTCAGCAGCATGCGCCGGATATCCGGATGCACGATGATCGGATCGGCCGGCTTTTCAGGCGCCTTGGTGCCGGTGATCGAACGGCCCTGCAGGCGGTCGTTGGCATAGGTCAGCGCGTTCTGGTAGGCCACCTCGGCCTGGGACAGGCCCTGCACGCCGACGCCGAGGCGGGCGGCGTTCATCATCACGAACATCGCCTGCATGCCCTTGTGTTTCTGGCCGACCAGCCAGCCCTTGGCGTTGTCGTAGTTCAGCACGCAGGTGGAATTGCCGTGGATGCCCATCTTGTGCTCGATCGAGCCACAGGACACGCCGTTGCGGGCGCCCAGCGAACCGTCGGGATTGACCAGGAATTTCGGCACCAGGAACAGGCTGACGCCCTTGATGCCTTCCGGGCCGCCGGGAATCTTGGCCAGCACCAGGTGGATGATGTTCTCGGCCATGTCGTGCTCGCCGGCCGAGATGAAGATCTTGGTGCCGGTGATCAGGTAGCTGCCGTCATCCTGCGGCTCGGCCTTGGTGCGCATCAGGCCCAGGTCGGTGCCGCAATGGGGTTCGGTCAGGTTCATGGTGCCGGTCCATTTGCCCGACGCCATGTTCGGCAGATACATGTTCTTCTGCTCTTCCGAGCCGTGCCGCAGCAACGCCTCGTAGGCGCCGTGGGTCAGGCCCGGATACATGGCGAATGCCATGTTGGCCGAGGACTGGATTTCCGCCATGGCGATGCCCAGCACATGGGGCAGGCCCTGGCCGCCGTATTTCTCTTCCGCCGTCAGCGCGCCCCAGCCGGCCTCGCAATACTGCTTATAGGCTTCCTTGAAGCCGGTCGGCGTGGTGACCACGCCGTTATCCCACTTGCAGCCTTCCAGGTCGCCGACGCGGTTCAGCGGCGCGGTGACCTCGCTCATGAACTTGCCGCCTTCTTCCAGCACGGCGTCGACGACGTCGCGGCTGGCATCGGTGAAGCCCAGCAGGTTGCTCATCTTTTCCATCTGCAGCACGTCGTGCAGCACAAACTGGAAGTCCTTGATCGGGGCGGTATAGCTCGGCATGGCCTGTCTCCCTCAATTCTCTGCTTAGGGGCGCTGCTCAGTTACGCAGCGGCTTGCCCTTGGTGAGCATGTGTTCGATGCGGTCCAGCGTGGCGCTGGTCTTGATCAGCGTCATGAAGTTCTCGCGCTCAAGCTCGAGCAGCTTCTTCTCGGTGATCACCTCGGTGATGTCGGTCTTGCCGCCCGACACCACGTTGGCCAGCGCACCCGACACCACCACGTCGTGCTTGGTGGCCTTGCCCTGCTGGAAGAAACCTTCCACGGCCAGGCTCATCGCCGCCTTGGCGCTGGGGCCCGGCAGGCTGATCTCCACCGGCACCGGCGGCTTGTAATCCTTGGCCAGTTCCAGCGCCTTCGCCTTGGCATCGGCCAGCAGGCGGCGGCGGTTCATGGTGATGCCGTCGCTGTCGCGCAGGATCAGCATGTCGCGGGCTTCCATGGCAGACGTCGCCACCTTGGCGGTCGAGATCGCCTCGAACACCTGGGCCAGCGCCGGCATCGGGCCGCCCGGGCGTTTCTTGTTGGTGATCGCGCGGGTGACCAGCTCCTTGCAGCCGCCCCAACCAGGGATCACGCCGACACCCACTTCCACCAGGCCCATATAGCTTTCGGCATGGGCCTGGATGGCCGAGGAGTGCATCGCCAGCTCGCAGCCGCCGCCCAGTGCCATGCCGCCCACGGCAGCCACGACGGGGAAGGGTGCGTATTTCAGCTTCATATAGGCATCCTGGCCTTCCGAGATGCCCTGCTCGATGGCAGGCCACATGGCGATATTGGCCTGGAACAGCGCGATGCCCACATTGGCGCCGACCGAGAAGTTATCTGAATCGCTGCCGATGATCAGAGCCTTGAAGCCCTTCTTGTCGATCTTGCCGGCTTCCTTGACCATCGCGATGATGTCGGCATCCACCGAATTCATCTTGGTGTGCAGCTCCAAGCAGGCGACGCCGTCGCCCACATCCCAGAGGCTGGCGCCCTTGTTCGACATGATCGGCTGCTTGCCGCGCTTCATGTCGGCCAGCGTCCAGGCATCGGGTGCCACAACGATCTCGGCGTAATCGCCCTTCGGCGTCAGGCGATAGGCCTTGCCGTTCTCTTCCTTGTAGAAGGGGCGGCCGGCGGCGATTTCCACCATCTTCGGCACCGGCATGCCGGAAGCCTTCAGCTTCTCGGCGAACCAGCCCGTGCCGAGCTGGTCGATCTGCTGGTAGGGGCCGTATTTCCAAGCGTAGCCGGTCTTCATCGCCGTATCGACCGCGGCGATGTCGTCGACGATCTCGGGCACCAGGTCGGCGGCATAGCTCAGCACGCGGCTGAGCACGCCCCAGGCATACTGGCCGCCCTTGTCCTCATGCTCGACCAGGGCACGCAGGCCTTTCTTGGCCGCCTTGGCGGAGTCCAGATTGGCACGCTGCAGCGGGCGGTATTCGCCGGTCTTGAGGTCCAGCACTTCCTTGCCGCGGGCGCGGTAGAAGCCGCCCTTGCCCTTGCGGCCGGTATAGCCGTCCTTGATCATCTTCTGCATCAGGGCATTCAGCGGATGATCCGCTTTGTAGAAAAGATGCAGCGGATCGGTCTTGGGCAGGGTCTTGAGCATCGAGCCGACCACATACGGGCCGAGGTCGATGCCGGTCAGATCGGCCAGACCAAAGATGCCGGTCCTGGGCACGCCCATCGGCCGGCCGACGATGCTGTCGGCCTCTTCCACGGTCAGGCCCAGGTCATAGGCCAGCGCGGTGGCCACGGTGGACCAGTAAATGCCGATGCGGTTGGCGATGAAGCCCGGGCGGTCCTTGCAGTCCACCACTTCCTTGCCCAGCTTCACGTCGCCGAAGCGGCGCAGCGCCTCGATGGCGTCCGGACGGGTCTTCGGGCCTTTCACCAGTTCGAACAGGCGCATGTAGCGCGGCGGGTTGAAGAAGTGGGTGACGGCGAAATCCTGAGCGAAGCTCTCGGGCAGGCCCTCGGTCAGCAGGTCGAGCGGAATCGTCGAGGTGTTGGAAGTGACAATCGAACCTTTCTTGCGTTTCTGCTCCAGCTGGGCATAGAGCTTCCGCTTCAGTTCGACATTCTCGATGATCGCCTCGCAGATCCAATCCACATCGGCGAGCTTGTCGAGGTCGTCTTCCAGGTTGCCCGGGGTGACCAGCTTGGCGACGCGCGGATGCATGAACGGCGCGGGCTTGGTCTTCAGCATCTTTTCGATGGCGCCCTTGGCCAGCGCGCTGCGGTCATTGGCGCCAGCCGGCACGATGTCGAGCAGCACCACGGGAATACCGGCATTGGCGACATGGGCGGCTATGCCGGAACCCATCACGCCGGCGCCGATCACGGCGACTTTCTTGATCTCGCTCATGGTCAGATGACTCCGGCGCTTACACGGCTTCCAGAACGGTGGCGATGCCCTGGCCGCCGCCGATGCACTGGGTGGCCAGCGCGAACTGCTTGCCTTCGCGCTTCAGTAGCGACGCGGCCTTGCCGGTGATGCGGGCGCCGGTGGCGCCCATCGGATGGCCCAGCGCGATGGCGCCGCCATCAAGGTTCACCTTGCTCATGTCGTAATTGGCCTGTTTCACGCAGGCCAGCGCCTGGGCGGCAAAGGCCTCGTTCAGTTCGACGATGTCGATGTCCTTCAGCGACAGGCCGGCGCGCTTCAGCGCCTTTTCCGTCGCCGGCACCGGGCCGATGCCCATCAGTTCCGGCGCGCAGCCGGCCACGGCGATCGACTTGATGCGGGCCAGCGGCTTCAGGCCATGGGCCTTGGCGAAATCCTCCGAGCAGACCAGCGTGGCCGAGGCGCCGTCGGTCAGCGGCGAGGAGGTGCCGGCGGTGACGGTGCCGGCGGCGTCGAAGGCCGGATTCAGGCCGGCCAGGCCCTCGGCCGAGGTGTCCGGGCGGATGCAGCCGTCCAGCTCGACGCGGTTGTTGCCATCGACGATGGCGACGATCTCGTCCTTCAGCTTGCCAGCCTTCTGCGCCGCCGCGGCCTTGGCATGGCTTTCGACTGCCATCTGCTCCTGCGCCTTGCGGTCGATGCCGTATTTTTTGGCCAGGTTCTCGGCGGTGATGCCCATCGAGACATAGGCTTGCGGATAATCCTGCAGCAGCTTGGGATTCGGCAGGGTGTTGAAGCCGCCCATCGGCACACGGGTCATGCTTTCCACGCCGGCGCAGATGAAGGCCTCGCCGGCATTCATCTGGATGGCACCGGCGGCCTGGTGGATGCTCTGCATCGACGAGCCGCAGAAGCGGTTCACCGTGGTGCCGGCGGCCTCCTGCGGCAGGCCGGCCAGGAAGCTGATCAGGCGGGCGACGTTCAGGCCCTGCTCACCCTCGGGGAAGGCGCAGCCGACGATCACGTCCTCGATGGCTTTCGGATCGACGCCGGTGCGCTCGACCAGGGCCTTGACCACCTGGGCGGTCAGATCGTCAGGACGAACCTTGGTGAGGGCGCCCTTGCGGGCCAGCGTGAAGGGCGAGCGGGCGTAGCCGGCAATCACCACGTTGCGCATGACGATGTCTCCTTGGAATGCGGACGGACTTTATCTGGTTGTCGAAAGGCCCCGGGGAAGCCTTGTGGCAAGGATTCCCCGGGAAAAACTCAGGAAAAGCGGTTATTCGGCCACGCTGGCGAGTTCGTGGCTGCCGCCATGGGTCTGCACGAATTCCTTCAGCGTCACCGGCTGGCGGTCGCGCTCGCGGGCTTTCAGGAATTCTTCCATCGTGCGGATGTCGTGCTTGAGTTCCAGCACGGCGGCCTCGATGTCGCGGCGCTGCTGCTCCAGGGCGCCGAGGCGGTCGCGCGAGCGCTTCAGGGTCAGGCGAAGCTGCTCCAGTTGACCGTCGCCGAGGTCGTAGAGATCGATCATTTCGCGGATCTCGGCCAGGCTGAAGCCCAGCCGCTTGCCGCGCAGGATCAGCTGCAGGCGGGCGCGGTCGCGCTTGGTGTAGACCCGCATCATGCCCTGACGGGACGGATGCAGCAGGCCCTTGTCCTCATAAAAACGGATCGCGCGGGCCGTCACTTTGAATTCGTGGGCCAGATCGGTGATCGTGTAGGTCTTCTCCGACACGGTAATGCCTCCCATTGGGCTTGTTTTTGTGAGTCGGCAGGGAGTCTTAGTTTACGTTTACGTAAACGTCAAACAGAATCATGATTCCCGGCCGGGTTGGTGAAATTTTACTGGTAAACCGGTATTTTCAATATATTCTAGCTGCAACCCAATTGGGAGGGAACAACAATGTCCGACAATCGGATTGCGTCTGGGCGGATTGAGTCCGCGGCCCGGATTCAGACCTACGCGGAATTCTGGCCCTTTTACCTGCGCGAGCATGCCCGGCCAGTCACCCGGGCCTGGCATTACCTGGGCACCAGCATCGGGCTGGCCTGCCTGGTCACGGCCATTGCCACAGGCAACCTGTATTGGCTGCTGGGTGGTCTGGTCTCGGGCTACGGGCCGGCCTGGGTGGGCCATTTCTTCTTCGAGAAGAACAAGCCGGCCAGTTTCCGCTACCCGCTGTGGTCGTTCGTCTCCGATTTCCGCATGTATTTCGCCTTCCTCGGCGGCTCGCTCGGCCGCGAGCTGGCGAAAGCGGGGGTCGCCGCCCCGGCAACGGATGCTGCGGCAGCGCGGCAATAAACCCCGGCGGCGATCTCCGGCTGGTCACGAAATCGCAACGGTTGACGTGCCAGTTTAACAATCGATGATGGCCGCAGGGCCGGCCTGCAGCGGTGGGGTTGCCGCGGCAGCACAGTCGCGTTTCGGGATTCGCCAGCAATTATGCAGATCTATCTTCCCATCGCCGAGCTGTCCGTCAGTGTATGGCTGCTGCTCGGGCTGGGTGGGGCGGTGGGGTATTTGTCGGGCCTGTTCGGCGTTGGCGGCGGTTTCCTGCTCACGCCGCTGCTGATCTTCATTGGCGTGCCGCCACCTGTGGCGGTGGCCACCTCGGCCAACCAGGTGGTGGCGGCCAGCGTCTCGGCGGTCTATGCCCACTGGCGCAAGAGCAACGTCGATTTCAAGATGGGTGGCGTGCTGCTGGTCGGCGGCCTGATCGGCTCCAGTTTCGGCGCCTATCTGTTCAGCCTGCTCAAGCGCATCGGCCAGCTCGATGCGGTGATCGCGCTGTCCTATGTGCTGATCCTCGGCCTGATCGGTAGCCTGATGCTGACCGAAAGCATCCGTGCCCTGCGCCGCAAATCCGGCGAGGGCATGCCGCTGCGTCGCCGCAAGCGGCTGCACGACCATCCCATGATCCGCGCGCTGCCGTTCAAGATGCGGTTCCGCAAGTCGCAGCTTTATATCAGTGCGCTGATGCCGCTCAGCCTCGGCGTGCTGGTTGGTATCTTGGCGGCGATCATGGGTGTAGGCGCCGGCTTCCTGCTGGTGCCGGCGATGATCTATCTGCTGGGCATGCCCACCGCAGTGGTGGTTGGCACGTCTCTGTTCCAGATCATTTTCGTCACCGCCAATGTCACCATGCTGCATGCGATCACGACGCAGACGGTGGATGTGACGCTGGCGCTGCTGCTGCTGGTCGGTTCGGTGATCGGCGCGCAATACGGCGTGCGCCACGGCGCGCATCTGCGCGGCGAGCAGGTGCGCGGCCTTCTCGCGGCACTGGTATTGATTGTGGCGATTGCGCTGGCCTTCGAACTGGTGCTGACGCCCGACGACCTCTATTTTCTGGAAAGCGGCCCGCGATGATCCGCCTAGCCGCGATAATCCTCTTGCTGTTCGGGATTGCAGCCGAAGCGCATGCCCAGGCCGCGCGTAACGCGCCGCGCGGTCCGGTGCCGGCCGATGCGCCGCTGATCACCGATCTGTCTTCGCATCTGATCGCCATCACCTCCAGCTTCACCGGCACCGAGTTGCTGCTGTTTGGTGCCATCGATGAACCGGGTGAGGTGATCGTGGTGGTGCGCGGCCCGACTTCGACTTCGGTCGTGCGACGCAAGCGTCAGACCTTCGGCCTGTGGCTGACGCGGCGCTCGGAAAGCTTCGATGGCGTGCCGGCCTATTACGCCGTGGCCAGCACGCGGCCGCTGGCCGAGATTGCCCCGCCCAGCCTGTTGCAGCGCCTGCAGATCGGCGCCAATGCCCTGCGGTTCCGGTATGCCGGCAAGCGCAATCCCGACGACGTGAACGAATTCCGCGCCGCCATTGTGCGGCAGAAGACGCGTGAAGGCCTGTATCAGGACAATACCGGCGCCGTGGATTTCCTGGGACCAAAGCTGTTCCGCACCGCGATCAGTTTTCCCGCCACCGTGCCGGTCGGCACATACCAGACCGAAATCTATCTGGTGCGCGACGACCGCATCGTCGCGGCGCAATCCACCCCGCTGTTCATCGACAAACAGGGCATCGAGCAGGAAGTCTACGATTTCTCGCGCCAGGAACCGGCCGTCTATGGTCTGGTCGCGGTGCTGCTGGCGGTGCTTGCCGGCTGGCTCGCGGCCGTCGCCTTCCGCCGCGGCTAAGCCGCTTCCGGACTGCCGCAACTTGTGTCAGTCTGTAGGCAGACCAGTTTGGAAGAGTGATCCGTCATGGACAAGGAAACGCTTGAGCAGACCCGGCTCACGCTGCGCCGCTTCGTTCGCGAGCGGCTGGTTCCCCTGGAAAAGCAGGTTGCCGACGACGACAGGGTGCCCGACGATATCCGTCGTGCCTTCGCCGAAATGGGCCTGTTCGGCATTTCCATTCCCGAAGAGTACGGCGGCCTTGGCCTCGATCTGGCCGAAGAGGTTGAACTCATCTTCGAGATGGGCTGGACCTCGCCGGCCTTCCGCAGCATGTTCGGCAGCAATGTCGGCATCGGCAGCCAGGGCATCCTGATCGACGGCACGCCGGAGCAGAAGGAAAAATGGCTGCCCAAGCTGGCCAGCGGCGAGGTGATCGCCTCCTTCGCGCTGACCGAGCCTGATGCCGGTTCCGATGCCGCCAGCCTGCGCACCCGCGCCGAACGCCAGGGCGATCATTACGTGATCAATGGCGCCAAGCGCTACATCACCAACGCGCCCCATGCCGGCATCTTCACCCTGATGGCGCGCACCGACCAGAACAACAAGGGTGCCGGCGGCATAACCGCCTTCATCGTCGAGGCCAATTCGCCGGGCCTGAGCATCGGCAAGCCCGACAAGAAGATGGGCCAGCGCGGCGCCCACACCGCCGACGTGGTCTTCGACAATGTGAAGGTGCCGGCCGAAAACGTGATCGGTGGGCGCGAAGGCCAGGGCTTCAAGACCGCGATGAAGGTGCTGGATCGTGGCCGTCTGCATATCGCGGCACTTTGCGTCGGCGCCGCCGAGCGCCTGATCCATGAATCGGTGTCTTACGCACGCGAGCGCAAGCAGTTCGGCCAGCCGATCGCCGAATTCCAGCTGGTGCAGGCCATGCTGGCCGACAGCCGTACCGAGGCCTATGCCGCGCGCTGCATGATCCGAGAGGCCGCCATGCGGTATGCCGCCGGCGAGAATGTCTCGATGGAGGCGTCCTGCTGCAAATACTACGCCTCCGAGATGGTCGGCCGCGTCGCCGACCGCGCGGTGCAGATCCATGGCGGCGCTGGCTATATGCAGGAATACGCCGTCGAGCGCTTTTATCGCGATGTGCGGCTGTTCCGCCTCTACGAGGGCACCAGCCAGATTCAGCAGATCGTGATCGCCCGGCAGATGCTGCGCCAGGCCGAAACCGGCGCCGGGGGCTGAGCCGTGCCGGAGGACGGACCCAGTCGCAGCGCCGCCAAAACCGCGATCATCCTCGTCGGCACCTGTTTTTTCCTGAACGCGCTTTCGCGCGGCGCGGGCGAGACCTTCACCACCTTCCTGCTGGCGCTGACCGAGGAATTCCAGGCCAACCGCGCCGATGTGGCGGCGATCTATTCGCTGCAGATGCTGCTGGCCGGCTGCACGGCGCCGCTGGCGGGCTATTGCTTCGACCGTTTCGGCCCTTTGCGGCTTTATATCGCCGGCCTTGCCATGCTGGTGCTCGGTCTGGTGCTGGCCTCCTTCGCCGGCCAGCTCTGGCAGCTCTATCTCTTCATCGGGATCGGCGTCGGCGCCTCCGCTGCCTCCCTGGGCAACGCGCCGCATTCGGCGCTGCTGGCGCGCTGGTTCGAGGGCGCACAACTCTCCCGCGCGATGAGTGTGGTCTATGCCGCCCTTGGCATCGGCTCGCTGATGCTGGTGCCGCTGGCGCAGTTCGTGATCGAGACCTGGGGCTGGCGTATCGCCTATCTCACCCTGGCTGGCATTGCCCTGCTGGCCCTGCCGGTCCTTCTGCTGCAGCACTGGCCCACAGTACAGGCCGGCCGTATCCGCCTGCCACAATCCGGCCCGGATGCGTTGCCCGGTGCGACAGTCGGCGATGACTGGACCCTGGGCAAGGCGCTGCGCACCACCGCCTTCTGGGGTCTGGCTTCGGTGTTCTTCTTCACCTCTGCCGGCATGTTCTCGGTGATGGTGCAGGCCGTGGCGTATCTGGTCGAGTTGGGTTACGCGCCGCTGCAGGCCGCCTCGATCTATGGCCTGGTCGGCGTGCTTACGCCTGCCGGCATTGTCGGTTTCGCCTGGCTGGATGGCCGTATCGGCCGCCATGCCTCGGCGGCACTGTCTTATGCTTTCAGCCTGGCCGGCCTGGCCGCCCTCTGGGCGCTGGAGGGCTGGCGATCGCCGGCCCTGCTCTGGGCCTTTGTCCTGCTGGTCGGCCTGTCCTTCGGCGCCCGCGGCCCGATGGTGGGGGCCACGGCGGCGCGTATTTTCCAGGGCCGGCGCTTCGGCATGATCTTCGGCACCATCATGGTGGGCTCCGGGCTGGGCGTGTCGTCGGGCACCCTGATCGGGGCCAAGCTGCACGACATGACCGGCGGTTACACGGCGGTGTTCCTGTTCGCCGCCTTCTGCATCATCAACGGCGCCCTGCCATTCTGGACCTATCGTTCCCTGCGCCGTTACGGACCCTGATCCGGGCATTTGCGCGGGTATTGCACCCCGGCAATGATACGTAACCGGACGGGTTGAAAGGCGGTCCGGAATCCCTATCATTTCGCCCAAAGTTTTCCGGCCTTACCCCCTAGTTTCCGCCCCGAAAGGACGTTCCGATGAGCAAGTTCGGCCAGAGCCAGCCGGTTCGCCGCGTCGAAGACCAGCGTTTCATCACCGGCAAGGGGCGTTATACCGACGACATCAACCTGCCCGGCCAGGTTTATGGCGTGATGCTGCGTTCGCCACATGCCCATGCGAAAATTCTGAAAATCGACACTTCGTCCGCCCAGGCCGCCCCGGGCGTGCTGGCCGTCTATACCCATGCCGACCTGAAGGCTGCCAATGTCGGCGACCTGCCCTGCACCATTCCGCTGAAGAACCGCGACGGGTCCATGCGCGCCGATCCGCCGCGCCCGGCCCTGGCCGAGGGTATGGTGCGTCATGTCGGCGATCCGGTTGCCTTCGTGGTGGCGGAAACCGCCGCCCAGGCCCGTGATGCGGCCGAGATGATCGAAGTGGATTACGACGCCCTGCCGGCAGCGGCCGACATGGCCACCGCGATGGAGTCGGGCCAGCCGCAGATCTGGCCGCAGGCGCCGAATAACCGCGCCTTCGACTGGGAGATCGGCGACAAGGCCAAGATCGACGCATTGTTCGCCTCGGCCGCCAAGACGGTGAAGCTGACCTTGGAAAACAACCGCATCGTCGTGGCCTCGATGGAAGCCCGCGTGGCGCTGGGTGCCTTCGACAAGGAGAGCGGCCGCTTCACGCTGTACACGCCGACCCAGGGCGTATGGGTGCAGAAGAGGCTGCTGGCCAAGATTCTCGGCCTGCCGGAAGAGAAGTTCCATGTCGTTACCGGCGATGTTGGCGGTGGCTTTGGCATGAAGATATTCATCTATCCCGAACAGGTGATGACGCTGTTTGCGTCGCGCGCACTGGGCCGTCCGGTGAAATGGACCTCGGATCGCGGCGAGGCTTTCCTCACCGACACCCATGGCCGCGCCAACCTGACCCACGCCGAGATGGCGCTGGACAAGGACCACAATTTCCTGGCCCTGCGCATCCACAACATCGCCGACATGGGCGCGTATCTGTCAACCTATGCGCCGATGATCCCCACCATGGCCGGCACCAAGGTGCTGTCCTCGGTCTACCGCTTCCAGGGTGTCTATGCGCGCGTCGAGGGCGTGTTCACCAACACCGTGCCGGTGGACGCTTATCGCGGCGCCGGCCGTCCGGAATCGAACTACATCATGGAACGCCTGATCGACGTGGCCGCCCGCGAGCTGGGCATCGACCGCGCCGAACTGCGTCGCAAGAACTACATCCCGCCCAGCGCTTTCCCGTGGACCAGCGCCATGGGACTCACCTACGATTCGGGCGAATTCGAAAACACTTCGAATACCGCGCTGAAAGCCATCGATTGGGCCGGTTTCGAAGCCCGACGGGCGGAAGCGAAAAAACGCGGCAAGCGCCGCGGCATCGGCATGGCTTATTACCTGGAAGCCACCGGCGGCGCGCCGGCCGAACGCGCCGAAATCCGCTTCGCCGAGGATGGTTTCGTAGAAGTCTATGTCGGCACCCAGTCGACCGGCCAGGGCCACGAGACCGCCTATACCCAGATCGTGGCCGAACAGCTTGGCGTCGATTTCGACAAGGTCCGCATCCTGCAGGGCGATTCCGATGCAATCCCCACCGGCGGTGGCACCGGCGGCGCCCGCTCGCTCTATTCCGAAGGCGGCGCGATCCTGAAAGCCAAGGATGGCGTGATCGAAAAGGGCAAGGTGGTGGCCGCAGACATGCTGGAAACGGCGGCCAGCGACATCGAATTCGCCGCCGGCCGCTTCCGTGTCGCCGGCACCGACCGCGATGTCGGCATCGTCGAGGTGGCGCAGGAAGCCCGCAAACGCAGCAACGCCAGGGCCGGCGAGGCGGCCGGGCTCGACACCGCCGCCGACTGGCAGGTGCAGGCCATCACTTTCCCCAATGGCTGCCATGCCTGCGAGGTCGAGATCGACGAGGCCACCGGCGTGGCCGAGGTGGTGCGTTACGTGGTCGCCGACGACATGGGCAAGGTGATCAATCCCACCATCGTCAAGGGCCAGATTCATGGCGGCGTGGTGCAGGGCGTGGGCCAGGCGCTGTATGAAAACGTCGTCTACGATGCCGATGGCCAGCTTCTGACCGGCAGCTTCACGGATTACTGCCTGCCGCGCGCCGACAACTTCCCCGAGATTGAGGTGATCCTCTGCGAGGTGCCGTGCAAGACCAATCCGCTGGGCGTCAAGGGCGCTGGCGAGGCGGGCGCTGTCGGCTCGGCGCCGGCCACGATCAACGCCGTGGTCGATGCACTGGCCGATCTGGGCGTCAAGCATGTCGACATGCCGGCCACGTCGCAGAAGCTGTGGCGTATCCTCGGCGGCGGCCTGGCTCAGGCCGCCGAATAGGCGATCTGCAGGCGATTCAGGCCGCGCACCACGATTGAATCGCTCCAGTCCGGCGGGGCGGCCAGGGCGATCTCGCCCAGCCGCTCCAGCAGGATCGGGAACGCGACCTGGCCTTCCAGCCGGGCCAGTGGCGCGCCGATGCAGAAATGGATGCCGAAGCCAAAGGTGATGTGGCGGCTGCTGTCGGTACGCGCGATGTCGAAACGGTCGGGGTCGCCGAATGCCTCCGGGTCGCGATTGGCCGCCGCCAGCATCTGGAACACCCGGTCGCCCTTGCGCATCATCTTGCCGCGCAGTTCGTAGTCTTCGGCCACCACGCGTACCTGCGCCAGTGACGGGCCATCCCAGCGCAGCATCTCTTCCACCATGTTGGCAGCCATGGTTGAGTCGCCGCGGTTCTCGCGCAGCATCTGCATCTGGTTCGGATGCCGCAACAGGGCCAGCAGGCCGTTGCCCAGCAGATGCGTGGTCGTTTCATGTCCGGCAAACAGCAGCAGCACGCAAGCCGCCACAAGTTCATCACGGCTGAGGAAATCGCCGCGCTCTGCGGCCATGGCCAGGCCGGTTATGACATCCTCGCGCGGCTTTTTCCGGCGTTCCTCGACCAGCGCGCCGAAATACGCGTTCATCTCGGCAATCGCGCCATTGGCGCGGGCGTATTTGTCGGGCGAAAGTCGCGAGGTGAGCACAAAGCTGCCCAGGTCGTCCGACCAGTGTTTCAAAAGGTCCACATCCTGCTGCGGTACGCCCAACAGGGCGGCGATCACGGTGGCGGGCAGGGGATAGGCGAAGGCCTGGATGAAATCCGCTTCGTTTTGCTGCAGCAGGTCGTCGACCAGGCCATGCACGATCTGTTCGATCCGCGGCCGTAGGGCAGCCACGGCAGACGAGGTGAAGGCCCGGTTCATCAGCCCGCGCAGGCGGGTATGGATGGGCGGGTCGTTGAACACAGCCCACAGGGCCATATGCGCGTCCAGATCCGCCAGACCGGTGCGGGTTTCATCGGGCAGATGGGCGAAAAAGGGGCGCATGCGATCCGATGACAGGCGCGGATCGCGCAGGGAGGCGCGGATATCGTCATGCCGCGTCAGCATCCAGCCGCCCAGCCGTTTGCTCCAGTGCACCGGATCGTCCCGGCGCAGGCGGGCCAGCGCCGGATAGGGATCGGCGATCACGGCGGCATCATGGGCATCGAACTGGATCGTCACCGCATATCCTCCCGCTCTTTTTTGCTATTCTGGCGCAGCAATTGTTTATGCCGGCCAGTATGGAGACGAAACGATGGTCCGTGAATACCCCGCGCAGCCGCTGGTCGGCCTGGGTGCCATCGTTTGGAAGGATGGCAAGGTTCTGATGGTGCAGCGCGGCAAGCCCCCGCGCGCCGGCATCTGGAGCTTGCCCGGTGGGGCGCAGCATCTGGGCGAGACGGTGGCCCAGGGCATCCACCGCGAAATCGCCGAGGAAACCGGGGTGCGGATCGAACTGCTCGGGCTGGTCGATGTGATCGATTCCGTCCAGACCGCGCCGGACGGCCGTATCCTGTACCACTATACGATCATCGACTATGCCGCCCGCTGGGTCGGGGGCGAGGTCGTGGCCGGCGATGACGCCGCCGCCGCCGCCTGGGTCGACCCGGCCGAGTTGCATAAACTTGATCTTTGGGAAGAAACCCACCGCGTGATCGAAAAATCTCGTCTCTGGCTCGGCTAGGCCGGGTCTGGTTCTTTGCGCTTTCCCCGCCTTGTGGTTAAGTAGCTCCGGGGTTTCCGCTATTCTACCGTCGGGCGTGGGGGATGAATTTTCCAAAAGGCGCTGGGTCGCAGTTCCAGCCCACGAAATTCGAGGAGCGCGGCACGGCCGTGGCCTTCACCACGCCGGCGCTCAGTCAGGCGCGCGTGCGCATGGACAGCCGCGACAATCTCGAACTCACCGTTTCCGCCTTCTCCGGCGTGAAGGGCAACTACGTTATCCGCTGGAAGGACGTGCCCGAGATATTCTCGCTCACCATGCATGATCGCGCATTGCAGGAGGCGATCCTGGCGCGCAATTCCTGCCTGCCGCCGGATATCCGTGCCGCCACGATGGAAACCGCCCGCACCGGCCTGGCCGGGCCCGAGGCGCAGCGCGCCGCGGAAGAAAGCATGACCGACGAGGAAAACGAGGTCCTGCTCACCCGCTACTATCTGTTCAAATCGGCGCTGGAAAAACTGTCCGGCGGCCAGATGAACCTGAACGTGTCGGATTTCACCACGGCTGCCGGGCGTGAGCGGATCAAGAGCGGTCTGGGCGTCATCGCCAAGGGCCTGGGCATGACCGCCAACGAATTATACGAACGGCTGGAGCGCTGGGGCGGCTATCTGGCGCCGCTGGGCATGCCCGGCATGCAGAAGCAGTGCCGGGTGCGCCGCCTGATCGGCGGCATCGCCGATCTGGCCGACAACCTGACGCAATGGGCCGATACCGACAAGTCCGAGGCCGCCTATCTGGCGCGCGGCGTGGCGCGGGTGGCTCAGTTCACTGACGACTTCGCCCGCGATCTGGCCTCGGCGGCGGTGCGTCCGGTGGAATATGCCGATCGCGTGCTGGCCAATTGGGACAAGGCGATCGCGAATTTCCAGCGCGATGTCGAGCGTTTGTGGTGGACGGTCGATGGCTGGGAATTCATTATCCTGCTGTGGAAGGATGTTGAGGACCGCGACCGCGACAGCCAGCGTGCGGCGGTAACGGAAATTTATCGAGTTCTGCCGATCATTCCCGAAAAGGAAGCCATGGACCGACCCAACATGAAAGCGATGCAGGAAAGCACGCGCATGCAGGTTCGCGCTCTCGAGGGGTGGAATTCCGGAGTGCTCGACATCGAAATGATACGCCGCGTCGAAACCACGAAACGGAGGCGGATATGACCGATCTTGCTTCCGAACTGCGGGATATCGAGCGTAAGCTGTTCGAGATTCCCGACGAGAAGGTCGCCCAGCTCACCCTGCTGATCGAACGTTCGCGCGCCGTGGTACTCTCGGCGGCGATGGCCGATGCGGCGCTGGGCACCCTGCGCCCGCGCCTGGCCAAGACCCGGCCGCCGCGGCACCTGACGCTGCAGCGCATTTTCTGCCATCCCTTTGAGGACCTGCTGATCCTGCCCGAGGATGGCGACAAGCAGTTCGGCCGCATCGCGCGCACCTCGCTCGCGCCCTGCTGGGATTTCATGCTGCAATGCCTGGATCAGGCGGCGGTGAAGGAGCTGGAAGCCAGCCTGCGCGCCTCCCAGGCGCCGGCCATCGGCGCCACGGCCGATCCGCGCATCGCCAAGCTGGGCGCCACCCTGTGGGGTATCGCCGCACGGCGTCTGCGCGAAGAGATCAGTCGCGCCGAGAGCGAGGCGGATTATCGCGCCGAGCTGGTGGCGAAACTGGGCGGCGAAACCGTGTTTCTCGACCTGGCCGACATGATGGGCATGCTGGAGATTGCCGGCCCGCTGGAAGAACTGCGCGTCGAACTCTCGCCCAAACCGGTCGGCAAGCTGCTGGATGAACAAGTCGAGGCGATCAAGGACCATTACAATGCGCTGGCGGCCAGCGGCGCCGGCCTGCCGGGCTACATGATCGCCTTCGTGCTCGCGCGCATGAGCAATCCGTTCCAGGTGTTGCCGATCTTCGACGGGATGGGCGAGGCACCCACGGGCATCGAGGGGCTGAAGCCTGGCAAATATGCGCGCCGCATGATCGCCGGCGACAGCAAACGCTTCTTCAAGGCCATCGGTCGTGCCGATGCCGGCAAGCTCGAGGCCGGCAACATCGCTGGCATGGTGGACGATTTCGTCAGCATGATCGGCCGCCTCAAGGCCGATGGCATGGCCGAGGGGCCGCAGCCCGAGATGGAAGCTGCTGGCGCCAAGTTGCGCGACATGGTGAAGGTGGGCGTGCTGGATGGCGCCGATGGCGCGATCCTCTCGGCACTGGAAGCGCCAGGTGCCATTGAGCCGGGTCAGGAAGCCGCGATCAAGCAGGCGATCTTCGATGCCAAGGTGGCGGCCGAGAACCGGGTCTATGCGATCCAGAAGGTCGCCAGGGTGGCCGGCGAAATCGGCGCCGACAAGGATGTGGGCAACACCCTGAAGACGCTGGGCGCCCAGATCGAACAGGGCGGCAATGCGCTGATTGCCGATATCAAGGCCGGCAAGCTGAATGGCCTGGGCAAGGATGCCGCGAAGCAGCAGGTTTATGGCGCCGTGCGCATGCTGGAACTGGTCAGCGGTGCCGCTGCCGCCTCCAAACTGATGAAGGACGGCCTGGCCGCCATCGACAAGATGCCGGCCTAGGCCTTCGCCTTCGCCGCGCCTTTGGCCTCGTAAGGTACGGCCTCGGCGGCGAAGCCGCTGAGCTGATCCGCCGCAAGCCCCAGCATCAGGCTGTCGCTGTCCTCGCGTTCGATGACGGCGCGGATGTTGAACGCCTGATGCACATAGCCGTGCTTGTCGCCGATCCGGTAGAGCAGGCTGCCAGTCTGCCGCGATCCAATCGGACCCGTAGGCGTGGCGCGCATGGCCAGCAGGGGCAGCCGGCCGATCTCGACATCGTTGAGTTTTTCCGCCATCGCCGAGGCGCGGGCCAGGAAGGCCGGTGTATCCATGGCCTGTTCTTTGGCATTCGGCGGCAGTTCGCGGTTGAATGATCCTGCCAGCACCTGGTTGGGCAACGCCTTGGCGATGATGCGGGCCAGGGTGATCGTCACGTCGCCGACGATGTATTCAAAGCCACGCGGCGTGGTGCCTTCCACCTGATGATAGGAAAAATGGCTGCCGATGGAAAAGGCCGCGCGCAGGGTGGGCACCAGACGGGGATCGCCTTTCTGTCGCGCCAGCGCGTTGTCGGCAAGGATCAGCAGCAGCGCCAGCCAGCAGCGCAGGTCGCCCTCCAGTCCCTTGGCGCGATTCCACACATAGAAGCCGTCGCCCACGGTGGAGCGCGCCAATTCGGTGCGCAGGCCGGCGCCATTCATGCGTTTGACCGCGCTGTTGATCGAATATTCCAGCGAGGAAAGCTGCGCCACCTGCTCCAGCGGCGTATGTCTGGAAAATCCCACGATATCGAACAAGATCACCGCGCGGCTGGCGGTTTCCATCACCGCATAGCGTTTGACCAGGTTTTCGATCAGCAGCGGGTTGATCTCGCCCTTGGCGCCGCCGATGGAAAACGGCAGGTCCATCTGCACCGCGCGGGCGCGCAGGGCCTTGCAGGTTTCGGCAAAGGTGCGCGGCCCCATCATGCGCTTGCCGCGGATCAGGCGCGGCAGGTCGGTGGCACGCCCCAGCACGTTATAGGGTTCGGAGAAGCAGAAACTGATGCGGCTGCCCTGATA
Organism: Ferrovibrio sp.; assembly: GCF_046297595.1. Lineage (GTDB taxonomy): Bacteria > Pseudomonadota > Alphaproteobacteria > Ferrovibrionales > Ferrovibrionaceae > Ferrovibrio. The sequence continues at coordinate 860,555 of NZ_JBKBHT010000001.1, read as the reverse complement.
GGTCCAGCCGGCGACGATGGTTTTCCCCAGACGCCACGACGAATGCAGGACGAAATCGATCTCCCGCATGCCCTGACGCATGGCATCGGACTCGCTCATGCGGCCGCCTCGCGCTCCCCGATACGGGGCCCCCACCGGCGCCGTATTCGGCGCGACGATCTTACGGGTGCGGCAGGCCGCGCGCCAGACCGATCAATGCACTGGTCGCGGCGTCATGTGGGTGCTGGGCGCTGCCGCCCAGTTCCTCCAGGATCGGCTTGGCGAGTTGCTTGCCCAGCTCGACGCCCCACTGGTCGAAGGAATTCACACCCCAGAGGATACCCTGCACGAAGATTTTGTGCTCGTAGAGGGCGATCAGCATGCCGAAATGATAGGGATCGAGCTTCGGCAGCACGATGGTGGTGCTCGGCCGGTTGCCGGGGAAGACCTTGTGGGGCGCCAGCATCGCCACCTGCTCAGGCGCCATGCCGGCTTCGCGCAATTCGGCCTCGGCCTCCGCCCGTGTACGACCGCGCATCAGCGCCTCGGCCTGGGCGAAGGCATTGGCCAGCAGGATGTCGTGGTGGCGGCCCAGCGGATAGCGTGTCTTCAGCGGCACGATGAAATCGGCCGCCACCGGCTGCGGTCCCTGGTGCAGAAGCTGATAGAAGGAATGCTGGCCGTTGGTGCCCGGTTCGCCGAAGATGATCGGCCCGGTGGCATAGCCGAGCGGCCGGCCCCACCGGTCGACACCCTTGCCGTTGCTCTCCATGTCAGCCTGCTGCAGATAGGGCGCCAGCTTGCACAGGCTTTGGTCGTAGGGCAGCACGGCAAGCGTGGTCAGGCCGAGGAAGTTGATGTTCCACACGCCCGCCAGCGCCATCAGCACCGGCAGGTTCTCGCGCAGCGGCGCGCTGGCGAAATGCCGGTCCATGGCGTGGGCGCCGGCCAGCAGGCTGCGGAAATTCTCCATCCCGATGCCCAGGGCGATGGGGAAGCCGATGGCCGACCACAGCGAATAGCGGCCGCCGACCCAATCCCAGAATTGCAATACCTGGTGCGGCGGAATGCCGAACTTGCCCGGCACCGCCGTGTTGGCCGAGATGCCCATGAAATGCCGCGGCCAGTCGATGATGCCGGGGCCGAGTTTTTCCTGCAGCCAGGCCCGCGCCGTCTCGGCATTGGCCATGGTTTCCTGGGTGGTGAAGGTTTTCGACGCCACCACGAACAGGGTGGTCTCGGCCTCGCACTTCTCCAGCGTGCGCGCGATGTCGGTGCCGTCCACGTTGCTGACGCAGTGGATCGCGATATCGGTGTCGCGGTCGGCGTTCAGGGCCTCCAGCGCCATGCGCGGGCCGAGGTCGGAGCCGCCGATGCCCATGCAGACCACATGCCTGAACGGTTTCTCCGTGATGCCGCGCCAGATGCCATCGCGGATCGCGGCGATGATCTCGGCCATGCGGTCCAGTTCGCGCTGTACCTGCGCGACGATATCCACGCCATCCACGGTCAGCGTTGCATCGGCCGGCAGGCGCAGGGCTGTATGCAACACCGCGCGATCTTCGGTGATGTTGATATGTTCGCCGCGCAGCATGCGGTCGCGCCAATTCTCCACCTGCGCCTCGCGGGCGAGATCCAGCAGCAGCTCCAGCGTTTCGCCCTCGATGCGCTGGCGCGACAGATCGAGCAGCATCTCGCCGCAGCGGAACGAGAATTTGCCAAAGCGTTCAGGGTCGCTGGCGAAGGTGTCGCGCAGATGCCTGTTGCGGATCGCCGTGGCATGGGCGGTGAGGGCGCGCCAGGCGGCGGTCTGGTCGATCGGCGGCGGCAGTGTCATCTCTCCTCCGTCGGTTCGTATTGGTTCTAGGTTACCACATCGGGGCCGCTGCGCCCGCTGGCTGCGCGCAGGCCGGTCATACGTTCGGCGAAGTCGACCAGAGGGGCGATCCGCGCCTGCACGTCATCATGCTGGTGCGCCGGGTCGGATTCGAACAGCTCAAAATACAGTCGCACGGTGGCGCCTTCGGTGCCGGTGCCCGAGAGGCGCGCGATCACGCGGGCCTGCTCGCCGCAGACCACGCGCAGGCCCTGGCCCGTGCTGACCGACCGGTCGATGGGATCGGTATAGGCGAAATCATCGGCTGCGGTAATAACAAGCTCGCCAATCCGGCTCCCCGGCAGGCCGGGCAGGGCATCGCGCAGGCGCTGCAACGCTGCCGCCGCAACTTTGCCATCCACCGCTTCGTAATCGTGGCGGCTGTAGTAGTGCCTGCCAAAGCGTCGCCAATGGGCATCCAGCAGCGAGGCGACGGTTTCGCCGGGCTTCGCCGCCAGCAGGTTGAGCCAGAACAGCACGGCCCACAGGCCGTCCTTCTCGCGCACATGGGCCGACGATGTGCCGTAGCTTTCTTCGCCGCACAACGTGATGCGGCCGGCATCCAGCAAGTTGCCGAAGAATTTCCAGCCGGTCGGTGTCTCGAAACAGGCGAGCTCCAGGCCGGCGGCCACCGCATCGGCGGCGCGGCTGGTCGGCATCGAGCGTGCGACGCCGGCGATGCCCTTGGCATAACCGGGCACTAAAGTCGCATTGGCGGCCAGCACGGCGAGGCTGTCGCTGGGTGACACGGCGATGTCTTTGCCCAGGATCATGTTGCGGTCGCCATCGCCATCGGAGGCGGCGGCGAAATCCAGCCGGCCTTCCAGCACGGTTTCGCGATACAGCTCCTCGGCATGGGCTGGATTGGGATCGGGGTGATGACCGCCAAAATCCTCCTTCGGCTCGGCGTTGATCACGGCATCATGCGGCGCGCCCAGCATCTCGATCAGCAGGCGTTTCGCATAGGGCCCGGTCACGGCATGCATGGCATCGAAGCGGAAGCGGAAATCGGGCCGCCGGATCAGCGCGCGGATCGCATCGAAATCGAACAGGGTTTCCAGCAAAGCGGCGTAATCGTCGACCGGGTCGATCACCTCCACCGCCATGCTGTTGATATGCTGCAGGCTGACATGATCGAGATCGAGGTCGTGATAGTCGAACACGCGGTAGCGGTCGATCCGGGTGGTGCGCTGGTAGATCGCCTCGGTCACGCTCTCGGACGCCGGGCCGCCATTGCCGACATTGAACTTGATGCCGAAATCGCCGTCCGGCCCGCCGGGATTATGGCTGGCCGAGAGCACCAGACCGCCCTGAGCGCCGTGGCGGCGGATCACCGCACTGGCCGCCGGCGTGGAGAGGATGCCGGCGCGGCCAACCAGGATGCGGGCGATACCGTTGGCCGCCGCCATGCGCAGGATCACCTGGATGGCCTGGCGGTTGAAGAAACGCCCGTCGCCGCCCAGCACCAGCGTACCGCCGCGCAGGTCGGCCTGGGTGTCGAACACCGACTGCACGAAGGCTTCCAGATAGCCCGGCTGGCGGAAGACATTCACCTTCTTGCGCAGGCCCGACGTACCGGGCTTCTGCCCCTCGAAGGGCGTGATGGCAACCTCGCGCGGACTCATCGGCAACAACTCGCTTGGTTTAACGCGGCAGGCGGCTGACCAGGTCGTAACGCGCGCCGGTTTTGGCCATCAGGATCACGGTGTGCAGGCGGGCGAAACCCTTCTCGATGGTCACGCCACGGCAGAGCGGGCCGGAATTGATGCCGGATGCCACGAAGACGGCATCGTCGCTTTTCACCAGCTGGTCGCCGCTCATCCATTTGCTGCTGTCGAGGCCGAATGCCTTCACCTTGGCGGCCTCTTCCTCGCCCTGTGGATCGACGCGGCCGAAGAACTCGCCGCCCAGCGCCTTGGTGAAGATCGCGGTGATCACGCCTTCGGGCGAACCGCCGGTGCCGAACAGAGCATCCACGTTATGGCCCTTCTGCAGCGCCATGAAGGCGCCGGCCACGTCGCCGTTTTCCTGCAGCATGGTGCGGGCGCCGGCCTCGTGGATCTCCTTGATCATCGCATGGTGGCGCTTGCGGTTCAGGACGAAGATGCGCAGTTCGGAAACCGGCTTGTTCAGCGCGGCAGACAGCGCCTCCAGTTTCTTCTTCACCGGCCAGGATGGGTCGATCTTGCCCTTGGCGGCAGCCGGCACCACCAGCTTGTCCATGTAGAAGCTGGGGCCGAGGTCGAACATCGCGCCACGCGGCGCCAGCGCGAATACGGCCATCGAATTGTCGACGCCGTTGGCCATGTTGGTGGTGCCCTCGATGGGATCGACGGCGATCTCGATCTCGGGCTCGCCGCTGCCGATCCGTTCGCCGCGATACAGCAGCGGGGCATGGTCCTTCTCCCCCTCGCCGATCATCACCACGGCATTGATGTTGATCTGGCCCAGCGCCTTGCGCATGGCATCCACGGCGGCGCCGTCGCCTTCTTCCTTCCTGCTGCGGCCGACCCAGTCATAGGCGGCCAGCGCGGCAGCCTCGGTCACCAGGCGCAGGGCGAACGGGAAATCAGCGCGGTCGAAGGGACCGGGACGGGTGGTCATGGGCGGAAACTCCGAGGCAGAGATGGGCTGCGAATGCGGCCGGTTGGTCCGGACAGTTTATTCCTTGGAAATACGGCAAAAACCGGGCGAGGCCAAGGCGGAGCGGGCCTTTTTCGCGCCCTATTGGTCAAACCGTCGGCGCCAGAAATCCTGGCTCTGCTTTTCGCCGATATCGCAGCCCTTGGGATAGCGGTAACCCGACTGGGCCCTGTGCAGAAGGGCCGGAGGGCGATTGGTTTTCGGGGCCGGTTTCTGGGCGATTTCCAGGATCAGCTTGCGGCGCACGGCTTCCCCGAAGGTGTCGAAGCCTTCCGCCACCACCACGAAGGACCCTGGCCCCCCGATCACGCAGCCTTCGTAATACCGGTCCAGATCCTCCAGCATGGGAAAGCCCCAGGTATTCTGCTTGCCGTTCATGATCGGCAGGCCATTGATCACGATGCCGGCGGCCAGCGCTTGGTCGCGCGCCAGGTCCACGGGTCCGCCATCGTTGTTCGGCCCGTCGCCCGAGATATCCAGCACCCGGCGCATACCCTTGTACGGTCCGCTGCCGAAGCGGGGAATGGCATGCAGGATCGCGCCGGTGATGCTGGTGCGCCGCGCGGTGCGGATCGGATGCTCCATCAGCCGTCGCGCCACGGCCTCGGCGCTGGCCTGGTCGGAAACCAGGGTCCAGTCCAGCAGATCGCCCTGGGTGTAACTGTCGGCCCATTCGAAATAGGCCAGCGCGATCTTGCCGTGGATGCCGCCGCGGATCGCCTTCACCACGGCCGGATGCATGATCGCGTTGGCATAGCCGTCGCGCTGCAGCCTTGCCTCGTCGGGGTCGATGCTGCCCGATATGTCTACGGCCAGCAGCAATTCCAGATCGACCGGAATCTTGTCCGCCGCACCGGCATCGGCCGCCGGTAGTACCGGACCCAGACCCGCAAGCCACGCCAGTACCAGAAGAACCGCTAGCCTGAGCTGCATGGGACGAGGCTAGTACGGCTGCGACATCGCGTCCATCGCAGACTTGAATCCGGCGCTGGCCGGTACTGGACAAGCCGGCCCCGCCTGCCGATGTTACGATCATGAACAGCGTATCCCGCCTTTACGATGTGGCCGTGATCGGCGGCGGCCTGGCCGGCCTGACCCAGGCTATCGCCTTGGCCCGGCACGGCCTTTCGGTTGCCGTGATCGACCGGGAAGACCCGGCCCGGGCGCTCGCCGCCGGGTTCGACGGCCGGGTTTCGGCCATCGCCCTGGCGTCCCAGCGCATGCTGGCCGGCATCGGTCTGTGGGAGCATGTGACCGAAGCCCAACCGATGTGGGACATCCGCGTCTCCGACGGCGACTCGCTGCTGTTCGTGCATTACGACCATCGCGACCTGGGCGACCAGCCTTTCGGGTATCTGGTCGAGAACCGGGTGATGCGGCAGGCCCAGCAGGATGCCATCACGCAATTGCCCAATCTTGATCTCATGGCGCCGATGACGGCCAGCGAAATCGATTATGGCGCGCCCGGCTCCGGCGCACCGGCGCGGCTTGTTCTGGCCGATGGCCGGCAGATCGAGGCCCGGCTGGTGATCGGGGCCGATGGCCGGCAATCCGCGATCCGCCAGCAGGCTGGTATCCGCACGCTGGACTGGTCCTACGACCAGACCGGCATCGTCTGCACCGTAGGCCATGAATTGCCTCATGGCGGCGTGGCGCAGGAGCGCTTCCTGCCCGCCGGCCCCTTTGCCATCCTGCCGATGACCGATGCGGCCGATGGCACGCACCGTTCCTCCCTGGTCTGGACCGAGCCGACGCAGCGTGCCGCGGCCATCATGGCGCTGGATGATGCGGATTTCGCCGCCGAGATGCGCCAGCGTTTCGGCGACGGCTACGGTGAGGCGCGCATCCTCGGTCCGCGCTGGTCCTATCCGCTCACATTCCTGCTGGCCCAGCGTTATACTGGCCACCGCCTGGCGCTGATCGGCGATGCGGCGCACGGCATCCATCCCATCGCCGGCCAGGGTCTCAATCTCGGCCTGCGCGACATCGCCGCCCTGACCGAGGCGCTGGTGGAGGCGAAGCGGCTGGGCCTGGATACCGGCCGCGTCGATGTGCTGGAGCGCTACGAACGCTGGCGCCGCTTCGACAATGTGGTGCTCTCGGCCGTCACCGATGGCCTGACCCGGCTGTTCTCCAACGATATCGCGCCGATCCGCATCGCCCGCGACCTCGGCCTGGGGGTGGTGGAGCGCATTCCGCCCCTCAAGAAGCTGTTCATGCGCCATGCCATGGGCGATGTCGGGCAGCTGCCCCGGCTGCTGCGTGGCGAAAAACTGGGCTGACGGCAAAAAACGCAAAAATCCATTACGGTTTTGGGGTGCTGGATCGTCTCTAGATGGGGAGACCTGTCTTCTGCCACCCGGAGCCGTGCATGAGCGTGAAAACCTTCAAGATCTGGTACCTGACCCATAAATGGACCAGCCTGATCTGCACGGCTTTCATGCTGCTGCTCTGCATCACCGGCCTGCCGCTGATCTTCCATCACGAGATCGAGCATCTGCTGGGCGATGCCATCGAGGCGCCGGCCCTGCCAGCCGGCACGCCGCTCACCTCGCTGGATCGTGTCGTTGCGGCGGCGCAGCAGGCCATGCCTGATGATAAGCCCCTCTTTGTCTCATGGGATCCGGACGAGCCGGAGCTGGTCTTCGTCTCTGCCGCCAAAACGGCGACCGAGACCCAGGATTTCCGTTTTGTCGCCCTGGATGCGCGCACCGCCCATATCCTGAAAACCGATTCCTCCGACCAACTCGATTTCATGCGGGTGATGTTCCGCCTGCATGTCGACCTGTTCGCCGGCCTGCCGGGCATGCTGTTCCTCGGTTTCATGGGCTTGTTGTTCGTGGTGGCGATCATCACCGGCGTTGCTGTCTATGGCCCGCTGATGCGCAAGCTCGATTTCGGCACCGTGCGCAAGCAGCGCTCGACCCGCATCAAATGGCTCGACCTGCACAACATGCTGGGCATCGTCACGCTGGTCTGGGCCCTGGTGGTGGGCGGTACCGGCGTGATCAACACCTGGGCCGACCTGATCTTCAAATACTGGCAGCATGACCAGCTCGCCCAGATGGTGGCGCCTTATGCCGGACAGCCGGTGCCGCAAAATCTAGGTTCGCTGCAGGCCGCCGTCGAGACCGCGCATCGTACCGTGCCGGGCTCCACCCCGCGCTTCGTCGCTTTCCCCGGCACCAATTTCTCCAGCCCGCATCATTACGCGGTGTTCATGCGCGGCGACACACCGCTGACCAGCCGCCTGCTGCAGCCCGTGCTGGTCGATGCCGTCACCGCCGAACTCACCGACACGCGCAAACTGCCCTGGTATGCCGCCACCTTGCTGGTGTCGCAGCCGCTGCATTTCGGCGATTACGGCGGGCTGCCGCTGCAGGTGATCTGGGCCCTGCTGGATATCGTCACCATCGTGGTGCTGGGCAGCGGCCTGTATCTGTGGCTGGCGCGCCGGCGCAGCAATCCGGTCGAACAGCGAATCGCCGAACTGGAACGCGAGGCCGCGGTCACGCCTGCGCTTGCCACCCGGAGTGCCGCGGAATGAAAAGCGCTTTCCTGCGTCTGTGGGGCATGCCGATCCTGCTCGGCATCCTCAGCGGTGTCGGCCTCGTCGCCGCTCTGGTCGCCGATGGCTGGGGCGATGCGCTGTCATGGCTGACGCTCGGCCTGCTGGTCGTGCTGATGGCCTGGTACTGGTTCAGGCCGGTCCGGCGTTAAGGGCGACGCGGCTCGCGGCTTAAGCCCCGCTCCTCCAGCCGCTTCAGGTAATCGGCCCAGAGCGCAGCCTGGTCGTGGCCGCGGTCGTAAAACCATTCCCAGCTGTAGAGGCCGGTATCGTGCAGGTCGTCGAATTTCAGGCGCACCGCATAGGTGCCGACCGGTTCGATGCCGATGATGCCGACATGGCTGCGGCCGGGCACCAGCGTCTTCTGCCCCGGCCCATGGCCCTGCACCTCGGCCGAGGGGCTTTCGACGCGGAGGAATTCCGCCGTGAAGGAAAACGCCTTGCCGTCGGCGAAGGCGACCTCCAGCCGCTTCTCCGCCGAGATGTAGCGCAGGTCGGTGCAGGCCGGACGGCCGGCCTGTTGGTAAGGCGAGTTCGGATGCATTACTGGGCGTGAGCGGGCCGGTCGTCGATCTGGCGCGCCTCGTCCACCAGCATGATCGGAATGCCGTCGCGGATCGGGAAGGCCAGGCCGGCCTTTTCGCTCACCAGTTCGTTGCGCGCGCGGTCATAGGTCAGCGGCCCCTTGGTGACGGGGCAGACCAGCAGTTCGAGCAGTTTGGGATCGACCGGCGCGGCAGTCTGGGCGTCGCTCATCATCGTCTCCATCAGTTCAACACAGGCCCGCGGTGCGGCCCGGCCGGATCCAGCAGGGCCATTTCCAGCAGGGTGGTCAGCATGCCGGCGCGGCCCGCGAAATCCGGCGCCTCCAGCAGGGCCTGCTTCTCGCCCGGCGTGAACGGGCAGATCATGGCCAGCGAATGCACCAGCAGGTCGTCGGACGCGGCGTTGATCGAGTCCCAGTCGGCCGGCAGGTTGTGCCGTTCGCAATAGCCGCGCAGGGCGGTCAGCAGCCGCGTGCGGTCGTATTGTCCGGGCGGCACGGCGGCCAGGTCGTCGGCGAAAGCGTCGTAATCGGCCTGCACCTGGCGATAGAGCGTGCCGGCATCCTCCAGTTCATGGGCGATGCCGAAGCGGCACAGGCCGCGCAAGGTGATCAGGATGCGGCCATCGTCGGTCTCGGCGGCCGAAACGATCTGCCCGACGCAGCCGATGCGATAGACATCCTGGCGCTTGTGGCGCGCCTCGGGTTCGGTCGGCTGGATCATGCCGATCAGCCGGCTGCCATTGATCGCGTCGCGCGTCATCGCCAGGTAGCGCGGCTCGAAGATGTTGAGCGGCAGCAGGCCGCGTGGCAGCAGCAGCACGCCGGTCAGCGGAAAGATCGGGATGACGCCGTCGAGTTCGGCGACGGAGCCGGGCAGGGATTCCGCGTCGTCGCTCATGCGAACAGGATGGAGGACAGCCGCCGGCGCGCATCCACCGTGATCGGATCCATCGGCCCCAGCGCCTCGAAGATCTTCACCAGCTGCTTGCGCGCGGCTTCCTCGTTCCATTTGCGGTCGCGCTTGACGATGTCGAGCAGCTGGTCGACCGCCTCCTGCGCGCGGTTGGCGCCATGCAGCGCCAGGGCGTAGTCGAAGCGCGCCTGGTGGTCGTTCGGATTGGCGGCCACGGCGGCTTCCAGCGGCTTGAGCTGGTGCGCGGCCTGGGAGCCTTCCTCATGCAGCTGGATGGCCGAGAGCGCGGCATGCACCTCGGCATGGTTCTTCTGCGCCTCGGGCACCTGGGCCAGCACTTCCTTGGCTTCCTCGATCTCGCCCATGCCCACCAGCGCACGGGCCAGGCCGCCAAGCGCCACCGGGTTCTCGGGCTCGGCGCCGAGCGCCGTCGAAAAGGCCTGCGCGGCTTCCGGGTAATCCTGCGCCGCCAGCGCGGCCTTGCCGGCCTCGATCGCCTGGGTCGCGGTGTCGTCTTCCAGCGCGCCGCCGGCCAGGCCTTCGACGAATTTCTTCAGCTGGCTTTCCGGCAGGGCGCCGACAAAGCCGTCCACCGGCTGGCCTTTCGAGAAGGCATAGACTGCCGGGATCGACTGGATGCGCAGCTGCTGGGCCAGCGGCTGGTTCTTCGGGTCGTCGACATTGACCTTCACCAGGCGCAACTTGCCGTTCGCCGCCTTGACGATCTTTTCCAGCATCGGCCCCAGCGTCTTGCAGGGGCCGCACCACGGCGCCCAGAAATCCACCAGCACGGGCACGCTCATCGAGGCCTGCACCACATCCTGCATGAAGGTGGTGATGTCGGCATCCTTGATCACGTCGGCAGCGGCGGAACCGGGGGCGGGGTTGGGCGAGAGGTCCATGGCGGCGATCATCGCAGTCTGAAAGGGAAATGAATGGTTCAGAGATAATGGCGCGGCGGCCAAAAGCCAACAGCCGGACGCCGCAAATGCCGACAGGCATGGCGAAAATATAGGCAGGGTTTCCGCCCCTTCAAGCGCGAAACCGGCCCCTTCCGGCTCGGGAATCGCGAGATTCGCCATGGTATGCCTCTTGCTTTGCTCTCCGGGCGCATGACTCCGGACCGGATCGACATCGCCTGGATGCTGGTCGCGACTTGTATGATTTTCGTCATGCAGGCCGGCTTCTGCTGCCTTGAGAGCGGCTATGTCCGTGCCAAGAACAGCATCAACGTGGCGTTGAAGAACCTGGCCGACTTCTGCATCGCTGCCTTGCTGTTCTGGGCTTTCGGCTTCGCGCTGGCCTTCGGCGCCGGCGAGACCGGGCTGTTCGGCCTGACCCAGTGGTTCTTCGACGGCCGCGGCGAGTTTTCGGCCGGAACCTTCTTCCTGTTTCAGCTCATGTTTTGCGGCACGGCAGCCACCATCGTCTCGGGCGCCATCGCCGAGCGCGTCGGCTTCGGCAGCTATATCGGCATCACCATCATCATTTCCGGCCTGATCTATCCGCTCTACGCCCACTGGGCCTGGAATACCGGCCAGTTCGGCGGCAGCCCGGGCTGGCTGGCCGCCATGGGTTTCATCGACTTCGCCGGGTCCAGCGTGGTGCATTCCATCGGCGGCTGGGTTTCGCTGGCCGCCGTGCTGATCGTCGGGCCGCGCGCCGGCCGCTTTCTGCCCGGCCTGCCCAGCATCCGCGGCCACGACCTGGTGATCTCCACCCTGGGCGTGATGCTGCTGTGGTTCGGCTGGTTCGGCTTCAACGGCGGCAGTACGCTCAGCCTGAACGACGCCGTGCCCGGCATCCTGATCAACACCACGTTGGGCGGCTGCGCCGGCGGTATCGCCGGCCTGCTGGTTTCGCAGGTGGTCTACAACCGCATCCGCGTGGAAGACTTTCTCAACGGCACGCTGGCCGGGCTGGTCGCCATAACCGCCAACTGCCACAACGTCTCGGGCCTGAGCGCGGTGCTGATCGGCGCCATCGGCGGTCTGGTGGCGATGGCGGCGGCGGAAGCCATGGAGCGGCTGAAGCTCGACGATGCCGTGGGCGCCGTGCCGGTGCATCTGGCCGCCGGCATCTGGGGCACGCTGGCGGTGGCCCTGTTCGGCGATCCCGCCGGCTGGCCCCTAACAGCAGATGGGGTGCAGCATGATCGCATGACCCAGTTCGGCATCCAGGCGCTGGGCTGCCTGGTTGGCGGGATTTATGCCTTCGGCACCACCTATATCCTGCTGCGCGCCATCGACCGCGTCTTCCCCTTGCGCGTGTCGGCCGAGGCCGAGATGGTCGGCCTCAACCAGGCCGAACACGGCGCCGGCTCGGCCATGCTCGATCTGGTCAACGATATGGAACGCCATCGCGGCGAAGGCCGCTTCGACCAGCCGGTGCGGGTCGCCATCGGTTCCGAGGTCGAGCCCATCGCGCTGCAGTACAACCGCGTGATCGCCCGCGTCACCCGCGACGCCGAGGCTTTGCGCCGCGCGGTGGAAGACTTGAAACGCGCCAAGGCCGCCGCCGAGGCCGCCAGCAACGCCAAGACCGCTTTCCTGGGCAACATGAGCCACGAGCTGCGCACGCCGCTGAATGCCGTGATCGGTTTTTCCGAAATCCTCACCGGCGAATTGTTCGGCCCGCTGGGCGACCAGCGCTACCGCGATTATGCCGCCGACATCCTGGCCAGCGGCCGCCACCTGCTCAGCCTGGTCAACGACCTGCTCGACCATACCCGCATCGAAGCCGGCCAGGTGACGCTCAGCGATGCCGAACTGGATGTGCCTGCGCAATGCGAGGCGGCACTGCGCATGATGCGCGAACGCGCCGCTGCCGCCGATGTGCGACTGTTCTCCGATTACGCCGATGAGCTGCCCGACCTGCTGGCCGACGAACGCGCCCTGCGCCAGATGCTGCTCAACCTGCTGGGCAATGCCGTGAAGTTCACGCCGCCCGGCGGCATCGTCAGCCTCAGCGTGCGCCTGGAACAGGATGGTCGCCTGGCCATCGCCGTATCCGATACCGGCATCGGCATGAAGCGCGAGGACGTGCCGCGTGCGCTGGAGCCTTTCGTTCAGTTGCACGACCACCTGAACAAATCCTATGCCGGGACCGGCCTGGGCCTGCCGATGGTGCAGGCGCTGATCCGCCTGCATGGCGGCACCATCACCATCGACAGCCGCGAGGGCGACGGCACCACCGTCACCCTGCGCTTTCCGCGCCGCCGCGTGATCAAGATCGGCGCTGCCGCCGACTAGAGCAGCCGTCAGGCGGCGCGCTTTTCTGCCGGTCCAGCTCGCGGCCCACGGCCAGCAGGTGGCGGCGCAGCCAGGCCGAGCCGGGATCGTTCTGGTTCCGCGTCGGCCAGAACAGGTATTCCTCGTCGCCCTCGGGCTGGATCGGCGGGCTCACGGCGGCAAGGCCCAGCTGCGCGCTGAGGCTGCCGATCAGGCGGCCGGGCACGAAGGCAACCAGGTCGCTGCGCGCCACGGCATGCAGGGCCTGCAGATAGCTCGGCACGCTGAGCGTGATGGCGCGATGGATGCCGCGCGCCAGCAGCCAGGTGTCGATCGGGTCTTCACTCAGGCCGCGCCCGATCACCGCCACATGGCGCGCCTTGAGGAACACGTCCATGCGTTTCAGCCGTGTCGCCTGCGGATGGCCGCGCCGCACCGCCAGGCCGTCGCTGTCGCCGAACAGGCGCTGGCGGTGAAAACCCGGAAAGGCATCCGGATGGCAGTTGATCACCAAGTCGACATGGCGGGCGAAGTCGGGTGTGATCACCGGCAGGCCGCGCCAGGGCGTGACGTCCAGCCGCACGCCGGGCGCTTCGGCGGCGATGCGCGCCAGCAGCGGCGCCAGCACCAGGTTCACCACATGGTCGGGGATCATCAGCGCGAAGCGGCGCTGGCTGGTGGCCGGGTCGAAGCCATCGGCCACGAACAGGCCGCGCACCTGTTCCAGCGTGTCTTTCAGCGGCGCGCGCAGGGCTTGGGCGCGCGGCGTCAGTTCCATGCGCGGCCCCACCCGCACCAGCAGCGGATCGTCGAGAATCTCGCGCAGGCGGCGCAGCGCATGGCTCATCGCCGGTTGCGACAGGCCGACGCGCGTGGCGGCGCGGCTGACGCTGGCGTCGTTCAGCAGGGCGTCCAGCGCCACCAGCAGGTTGAGGTCGAGTGCGGTCAAATTCATTCCATGAATATACATCATGCAAAGCATCGATTGGAAGAATGAAGCGGCCGGCGGCACGATGCGGCGCAGGAGGACATGCCCCATGGTCAATGCATCGAATGAAACATCGCATGAATCCGCGCCCGATCCGTCGCGTATCCCGCCGGTGCAGCCGCCCTATGCGGCCGAGGTGCAGGCGGCACTGGCGCGCCTGCCGGCGGACTGGACGCCGCCATTCCGCCTCTTCACGGTGCTGGCGCGTGATCCCGACCTGCTGCTGCGCTTCCTGCGCGGCGCACCGGCCTATCGGGAACAGGCAAAACTCAGCCTGCGCCAGCGCGAGGTGCTGCTGCATCGGGTCACCGCCAATTGCCGCTGCCGCTACGAATGGGGCATGCGGGCGCATTTCTTCAGCCGCCAGGCGGGGCTGAGCGACGACCAGCTCTTCTCCACCGTCTATGGCAATGCCGAGGATTCCTGCTGGCAGGCCGAGGATGAGCGATTGCTGATCCGCCTGGCCGACGAACTGCATGCAGACTGCGACACCGCCGACGGATTGTGGCGCGAATTGCAGGCGGCCTTTGCCGAAGAGGCGATCCTCGAGGCCCTGATGCTGGCCGGCTATTACCGCACGGTGGCCTATCTGGCCAACGGCCTGCGCCTGCCGCCCGAGCCCGGTATCTGCCGGCCTTTTCCCATGGCCAAAAACGCCACGGGAGCCGCAGCATGAGCGCCGCATCCGGCAACACCCGCATCCTGCGCGACGCCTTCGCCCGCATCGCTGCCGGCGAAGGCCGTGCCTTCGTCGATATCCTGGCCGAGGATGCCGTCTGGATCACGCTGGGCGACACGGCTTGGTCGAAACGTTTCGAGGGCAAGGCGGCGATCCTGCGCGACCTGCTCGGGCCGCTGCGCGCGCAGTTCAGCCAGCCCAACCGCGTGCGCGCCGAACGTTTCATCGCCGAGGGCGACATGGTGGCGGTGGAAGCGCAGGGCGATGCCGTCACCAGGGACGGCCGGCCCTATCGCAACCGCTATTGCCTGGTCTGCCGCATGCGCGACGGCCTGATCGTCGAACTCACCGAATATGCCGATACGGCCCTGATCGACCGCGTGCTGGGGCCGCCCGTGCCGGCCGTAAAAGCATAGCGGCCGGGCTTAGTCCGGTCAGGCCAGCGCCTTTTGCCGGTCCAGGTTGATGGCGGTCAGGCGCCGCACGGTATCGCGGTCGATCGGCGCGGGATTGCCCGCTGCGTCGAAGGGCGTCTTCCAGTCGAAGGCATGCGGAGATGGACCATGGTCGTGCAGGTATTCATGCCGTGTCACGGCCTCGCGCCAGTCGGGCACATGGTCAGCCGCCACCCACCACAGCACATAGGGCGGCCAGACCGGTTTTTCGGGCGGCAGCTTCGGCTTCAGGAACCAGTCGCGGCCATGCGACAGCGCCTCGGCGTGGATGCCCGCATAGGTGTAGGCCAGCGGCGATTCCAGATCGGCCCAGAGCGACAGCGTCGAGGGCGAATGCGCATCCGTGCCGGTATAGAACCGCGGATAAACGGCAACGCCCCAGCTCGCCGGGCCCGGATCGCCGTCATAGCCCGAGCGCGCGATGAAACCCGCGCTGATCTCCACGGCGGCCAGGTTGATGGCGTTGCGGGCGTGAAAGCCGTCATTCACCGGATCGGCCGAAGGCCGCCGGAAAATGCCGAAGGTATACAGGGCAACGTGCAAGCGTCAGGCGCTGTGCGGCAGCGGTTGGCGCCGCGCCGCTGCTCTTCCCACCACCAGGAAGAAAGCCAGCGCGACACCCTGCGCGATGGCGAAGGGCGTTTCCGATAGAGTGGGCGCCAGTTCGTTCAGCAGGCCCACCTTCAGGAAGGCCTGCGCGATCAGCACGAAGACCAGGAAATACAGTGTCGCCATGGCATTGAGCGCATAGACGCGCCGCCAGATGCCGACAAGGCGAAAGCGGTAACGCGCCGCGCCCGCCGCCACCACGGCGATCAGCGACAGCACGCCCACCACATGCGAGGGCATCACCTGCGCGACGGGAAAGCCGAACCCGGTCAGATCGGTGAGCAGCGCGCTGGCCAGGAACAGCGCGGTCCAGGCCGGCTGGTGCTCGTGCCCGAACAGGCCGGCCACCACGACGATGCCGGCCACGATGGCGATCAGGCTCAGCGCGGTGTGGAAGGCGGTGAAGCTTGGCAGGTCAAGGATCATGCGCCCTGTGTAGCCCGGCGCAGTGTAATCGTCATCAACTTCCGGCGCCTAACCGATCCACATGGTCATCGCGTGCCGCAGGCTCTGCGCATCGGGCGGCACATCCTCGACCGGCGGCAGGCCAAGATCGGCATGCAGGCCTGCCGGTGCGGCGGTCTCGCTGGCATCGAAACCCGGTGCGGAGTCCGGCCGGCGCGGCGCGGCCGGGACGGGCAGGCGGGCCGGAAACAGGCGAACCGGAAACAGGCGGGCCAGAAAGGAAAGGGGGCGCGTCAGGTCCATGGAATGATCCGGAAAAGCTGCCTGCAGACTGCACCTCGTCGATTTCCGTGAAAATAGGCCGCAATTTTGATATATTATCCCAATAAATGGGATAATGATGCCAGGAAGCCATGTCCGAGATCGAGGATTACCGGGCCTTTGTGGCCATTGTCGAACGTGGCAGCCTCACTGCCGCCGCCGCCCAGCTCGGCCGCTCGCTGCAGGCGGTCAGCCGTTCGCTGCAGATGCTGGAGGAACAGCTCGGCGTCGAGCTGGTGGCGCGCACCACCCGGCGCTGCCGCCCCACCCAGGCGGGCGAGGATTTCCATCGCCGCCTGAAAGGCATCCTCGCCGATCTGGATTCCGCCCGCGAAGCCGTGGCCGAGGAAGGGGCACAGGTCTCGGGCCGCATCCGCGTGGCGGCCTCCTCGCGTTTCGGTGTGGCCTATCTGCTGCCGATCATGGCCGCCTTCATGGAGCGTCATCCGGGCGTCGAGATCGATCTGTCGCTGGATGATCGCTACGTCGATCTGCTGGCCGAGAATTTTGATCTCTCGGTGCAGTTCGGGCAGCTCTCCGATTCAACGCTGAAGGCGAAACGTCTGGGCCTGATCCGCCGCGTGGTGTTCGCATCGCCGCGGTATCTCGCCGCGCGCGGCCGGCCTTCTGTCCCGGCCGATCTGAAGCAGCACGACTGCGTGGCGCGATTGACGCATCACAGCACCGATACCTGGCGTTTCGGCGAGGGCGCGAACGAGACCGAGATTCCGGTGAAGGGCCGCTTCCGCTCGGATTCCGCGCCGGCGCGCATCGCCGCCGTGGTGGAGGGACTGGGCATCGGCCTCGCGCCGCTTTATCAGATCCGGCCGTTGCTCGATGCCAGCCAGGTGGAACTACTGCTGCCGGGCTTTGAACCGACGCTGACGCCCGTGCATCTGGTCTGGCTGCCCGGCACGATGCCTTTGCGCCTGCGCCGCCTGATCGATTTCATCGCCACGCGCCTGTCGCTGGCGGGGGTGTGAAAAGGGCTGTTACGATTTAATTATTTATAAGATCGATTAGCTTCTGAGTTTCAATGCTTAGCATCAAATGCAACTGCTATAAATTTTCGTCCCAATGGATTTATGACGTACCAAGTTTCTGCTCCGATACCACCAAATGTCCCGTAATCTTCGCCTGTGATTGTAGCTATTCCTAATGCATGCCAATACGGGGCGGCTAATGGATCTAGCGCTTCATCAGGGTTCATTTTAGATAGGCTAATTAAATCGGGTAGAAATGATCTTTCTACAATCATGCAGAATCGCCGTAGTTCTAAATATGAAATTCTGTCTTCCAGCTTTGCTTTATATATTTTCCCAATAATCTTTGGCTTCTCCAGGTCATCTAAACGGTCTAGTAGCAAACACAGATTTGCACCCGCCTTGGATTTTGTGCCTTCGGATTTTTCTATCTCGTCGCAGAATTTTTTCCGAGATTCTTCTGGTGTGTCGGAAATATTTTTTAGAAACAGGATGACTTTTTTGAGGAACAGAAAATCTCTTATTGCGATCGAAGATTTATACATCGAGGCTATCGTACCTACGATTGGAATTTCCTTTAGAAAACCGTCATTCATAAATGCATCAATGCCAATTTCCATATAATCTTTCGCTGCGTCAAAGCCGCTGGATTTTACGACCGAATCAAACATGGATATTTCAATAGAATTTTGATCGTCTTTCTCGTGTTTCATGACTTTTCCCTAACGCATATGTTTATATCCCCACCACAATCTTCCCGAACGCCGCGCCCTTGCCCATATGGCGATAGGCGTCGCGCACGCCGGTTTCCGAAAATTCGAAATGGCTGTCGATCACCGGCTTGGTCTTGGCCACGGCCATGGCGCGCAGCATGGCGTCCAGGCCCTCCTTGCTGCCCACGGTCACGCCCTGCAATCTGATCTGCTGCATCACCACCAGCGGGATATGCAGATCGTTGCTGGGGCCCGAGAGCACGCCGATCATGCTGATCACACCGCCCGGCCGGATGGCGCGGATGGATTGCATCAGTGTGCCGGCGCCGCCCAGTTCCACGATATGGTCCAGGCCGACACCATTGGTCATGGCGCGCGCCGCCTTGCCCCAGTCGGGATTGGCCTTGTAGTTGATGCCGTGATCGGCGCCGAGTTTTTTCGCCATTTCCAGCTTGGCGTCGCTGGACGACGTGACGATCACCTCCGCGCCGGCCAGCTTGGCGAATTGCAGGGCAAACAGCGCCACGCCGCCGGTGCCCTGGATCAGCACGCGTTCGCCCGGCTGCACACGGCCGAGCGTGACAATGGCGCTCCAGGCCGTGAGCGCCGCGCAGGGCAGGGCGGCCGCCTCGGCATAACTCAAATGATCGGGGATTTTCGCCAGCGCGCTGGCGGGGAAGATGCGCTGCTCGCACAGCCAGCCGTCAAACGGCCCGCCCATCGAGATGCCGAATTTCTCCACGCTGGGTTCGCCGGCCAGCCAGGCGGGAAAGAAATGCCCCAGCACGCGGTCGCCGGGTCTGAAGTTTGTCACGCCGGGGCCGACGGCCACCACCTCGCCGGCGCCGTCGGAAACCGGGATCAGCGGCAGTTTCTGGCGCGGATTGTAGGTGCCCTGTGCCATCAGCCAGTCGCGGAAATTCAGCGAACAGGCCTTCACGGCCACCAGCACGTCGCCGGGCTGCAGGTCGGTACCCGGCTCGGGCCACGGGCGTTCCGCTAGGGCAAGCTGGTCGACGCTGAAGCCGCGCAGTTCGATGACGCGCATGCAATCCTCCCGGTTTTATCCCGGCCGCGATTGTGCGGCAGGCATTCCGCTCCGTCCAGTCCGTGTTAGGATAAGGAGACTATCGCAGGAGGCCGCGCCCCATGCCGA
Source organism: Ferrovibrio sp. (assembly GCF_046297595.1). Classification (GTDB taxonomy): domain Bacteria; phylum Pseudomonadota; class Alphaproteobacteria; order Ferrovibrionales; family Ferrovibrionaceae; genus Ferrovibrio. Next base: position 841,490 of record NZ_JBKBHT010000001.1, on the reverse strand, counting down.
CGCTTTCGGTCAATGGTCTTAGTCTGGATGTGCAGGCGGAAGACGACATGCCGCTGCTCTGGGTTCTGCGCGACGTGCTGAACCTCACCGGCACCAAATACGGCTGCGGCATTGCCGCCTGCGGCGCCTGCACCGTGCTGATCGACGGCCAGCCGGTGCGCTCGTGCTCCCATCCGCTCTCGGCCGTGGGCGAGGGTAGGATCGTCACCATCGAAGGCCTGTCGCCCGATACCTCGCATGCCGTGCAGCGCGCCTGGGCCGAACTCGATGTGCCGCAATGCGGCTATTGCCAGTCGGGCCAGATCCTGGCGGCCGTGGCGTTATTGGCCGAGACGCCGGAACCGACCGATGCCGATATCGACGCGGCGATGACCAATATCTGCCGCTGCGGCACCTATCCCGCCATCCGCGCCGCCATCCATCGCGCGGCCGAACTGGCGAAGGGCTAACCTTCCTTTTCGTCATTCCCGCGCAGGCGGGGCCTCACTTGCCGATGGTTTTCACCAGTTCGGTGGCATAGGGGCGGAAGCCGTAGCCCAGATAGGCGCGTTCGGCCAGGCCGTTGCCGGCCAGCACGCCGATCATGATCTGGCGCAGGCCGCGCGTGGCGGCGATCCGCTCGGCCTCATTCAGCAGGGCGCGCCCGATGCCGCTGCCGCGGGCTTCCGCGCGCACGAAGAATTCCACCACATAGGCATAGTCGCGCTTCTCGGCGCGCACATAGGGCGGGTGGCTCTCGAAACTCAGGAACAGGTGTCCCACCACCGCGCCGTCGCGTTCGGCCACCAGCGCCACGCCGCCGCTGCGCTCGACTTTTCCAAGCTGCGTGGCCAGCGTATCTTCGGCGCCGGGTCTGTCGGTGCGGCGGTCCTGCGAGATCGGGTCTTCGTAGAGATTGAGCTGCCAGCTCTGCTCCAGCAGGGCCGGGCGGTCGGCCGGCGTGGCAAAGCGGACGACCAGCGTCATGCCCCGAAGCTCACCTCGCAGCGGCCGAGCCCTTCCGCCACGATCTCGACATGGTCGCCGGGTTTGGCCGGCAGCATGGCGAAGAAGGTGCCGGTCATGATCACGTCGCCGGCTTCCAGCGGCATTTCTTCCATGCTCAGCCGGCCCGCCAGCCAGGCCAGCGCATGCAGCGGGTTGCCATAGACCATGTCGCCCTTGCCGGCCGCCACCTGCGTGCCGTTCACGCTCATGCTCATGCCCAAGCGGCGCAGGTCGAGGCCATCGAGTTTGCGCGCCGGGCTGCCCAGCACGAAGGCGCCGCCGCCGGCATTGTCGGCCAGCAGGTCGAAGGGTTTGGTATCCAGGTTGGCGATGCGGCAGCCCACCACCTCGATGGCCGGCACGGCATAGCCCACCGCGCGCAGCACATCCACCAGCGTCGGCTTCTCCATGGTCAGGTCGCGCTCCAGCACGATCGCCACTTCGCCTTCCAGCCGCGGCTGCATGATCCTGCCGGCCGGAATCTCGTCGCCGTCGCCCAGCAGCATGTCGGCATAGAGCGTGCCCCAGGCGGGTTCGCTCAGGCCCATGGCCTTCTGCGCGGCGCGGGCGCTCAGGGCCACCTTGCGGCCGACGATGCGTCGGCCGTTTTTCAGCCAGTGTTCGCGGTTGACCGCCTGTATGGCATAGGCGGTGGCGAGGTCGGGATTGGCGAACATCTCGCGCACGGGGGCGCAGGCTTTGCCGGTTTCCTCGGCCACGCGCAGGCGGATGGCGGCGGCTTCGATCTCGGGCAGGCTGCTGTTCATCTCAGGCGGCTCCGGCGACGCTGTTGGTTTCGGCGGCGCTCACATTGACGGATTCGCCCGCCGCCACGATCTCGCCCCAGGTGGTGGCATCCACCGGAATGCCCTCGGCCGCGCGCTTCGCCCGCATGCGGCGCTCGGGCTCGCCGGCCACCAGCACGCCGTCACTGCCGGGCGCCTTGGGAGACGCCTTCACAAAATCGGTGAAGGCCGCCACCTCGCGGCGCCAGGTCTCGGCGCCGCCCAGCTTCGCCGGGTCGATGATCACCGAGAACATGTTGTTGGTGATGGTGCCGCTGGCCCAGCTGCCCTCATGCATGGTCACGCCGCCGGTCATCGCGCCGGCCAGCAATTCGGCGATCACCGCCAGGCCATAGCCCTTGTGTTCGCCGAAAGCGAGGATGGCGCCGATGGGCGGGTTGAACATCGTCTTCGGGTCGGTGGTGGCTGCGCCTTTCGCGTCGATCAGCGTGCCGGGCGCCACCTGCTCGCCCTTGTTCATCGCCACGCGCACCTTGCCCATGGCGATCTTCGAGGTCGCCATGTCCAGCACGATGGGCTCGCCGCCCGGCTCGGCGGCCGGGATCGCGCAGCAATAGGGATTGGTGGCGAACCGTGCATCGGCGCCGCCATAGGGCGCCACCAGCGGCGGCCGGCCGACCACATTCACGTAATGCGTCGAGACCAGGCCGGCGGCGGCGCATTGTTCGCCCCAATGGCCGATGCGACCGATATGGTGGCTGTTGCGCAAACTCACGATACAGGCGCCGAGGTCTTTCGCGCGAAGGATGCCCAGCTCCATCGCCTCATGACCGATCACCTGGCCGTAGCCCATGTTGCCGTCGAGGTTGAGGATCGCGCCGGCATCCGACAGCACGCGCACCGAGGCATTCACCTTCAACCGCTTTTCCACCACGGCGAGGATATATTGCGGCAGCATGCCGACGCCGTGGCTGTCATGGCCGCTCAGGTTGGCCAGCACCAGGTTCTCGGCCACCAGGGCCGCCTCGCGTTCGTTGCTGCCGCCGGCCAGGCAGATATGGCGCACGGCGGCGCGCAGCTTGTCGGCGGCAATGATGACGGTGGCGGCCATGATGGTCCTCGGATGCAGTCTCGGGAGGCCTCCGGTTTATCGGAAAGCTTGCGGGCGAACAACGGGGCGGGCAGACTGCGGCCCATGATGCACCGCACCCTTTTCCTGCTGCCGCTTGTCCTCTTGGGCGCCTGCGCGTCCCATCTGGGAGACACTGCCGAGCGCGCCCGCACCGCCCTGGTCGGCCTGGACGAGGCCGGGCTGAAACGCTGCCTGGGCGAGCCGGTGGCCGTGCACAAGGAAGGCGGCAACGAGCTCTGGCTCTATTTCCGCGAGACCAGCCGCTCGGCCACGGCGGCCAGCGACACCGGCTACACGCCGACCGGCCGCGGCAGCGTGTCTTACGATTACTACCGCTACTGCGAAGCCGCCTTCACTTTGCAGGGCGGCCGTGTGCGCGCGGTGGATTTCACCGGCCGCACCTCGACGGGCCGGCAGACGCTGGAACCCTGCGGCGCGCTGGTCGAGCGCTGCATGAAGCCCTGAACGTCATGCCCGGACTTGGTCAGGGCATCCACGAGTTATTTGCACGAAAAGAAAGACGTGGATCCTCGGGTCAAGCCCGAGGATGACGGTTTGTAGGCGGCAAGGGCCGCGTCCTTAATGCGCGGCGTCCCAGTTGGCGCCGCGGCCGGCTTCCACCACCAGCGGCACGTCCAGCGCGGCGGCGGCCTGCATCACGTCCTTCGCCACAGCGATCGCGTCGTCGACCTCGCGTTCGGGCGCCTCGAACACCAGTTCGTCATGCACCTGCAGCAGCATGCGGGTCTGCAGCCCGGCCTTGGCCAGGGCGGCGGGCAGCTTCACCATGGCATGCTTGATGATATCAGCGGCCGAACCCTGGATCGGCGCGTTGATCGAGGCGCGTTCCAGGAAGGCGCGTTCGGCGGGATTTTTCGTGTTGATGTTGGGGAAATGCACGCGCCGGCCGAACAGGGTCGAAACGTAGCCCTGCTCCTTCACCTGCTTCTTGGTGCGGTCCATGTAGTCGCGGATGCCGGGATAGCGCTTGAAATAGGCCTCGATGTAGCTCTGCGCCTCGCGCTGCGGTATGCCGAGCTGGGCGGCCAGACCGAAGGCGCTCATGCCGTAGATGATGCCGAAATTGATCGCCTTGGCGGCGCGGCGCACCATCGGGTCCATGCCTTCCACCGGCGTGTTGAACACCTGGGATGCGGTCAGTGCGTGGATGTCGACACCGTCGCGGAAGGCCTGCTTGAGCGCGGCGATATCGGCGATATGGGCCAGGATGCGCAGCTCGATCTGCGAATAATCGGCCGAAATCAGCACATGGCCCGGCTCGGCCACGAAGGCGCGGCGGATCTTGCGGCCTTCCTCGCTGCGGATCGGGATGTTCTGCAGGTTGGGATCGTTGGAGGCGAACCGCCCGGTATTGGTGGACGAGATCGAATACGAGGTATGCACCCGCCCGGTGCGCGGGTTGATCGAGGCCACCAGCGCATCGGTATAGGTGCTTTTCAGCTTCTGTAATTGCCGCCAGTCCAGCACCACGCGCGGCAGCTCGTGGCCCTGGGCGGCCAGGTCTTCCAGCACGTCGGCGCCGGTGGAATAGGCCCCGGTCTTGCCCTTCTTGCCGCCAGGCAGCGACATCCTGTCGAACAGGATCTCGCCGAGCTGCTTGGGCGAGCCGATATTGAAGCTTTCCCCGGCCAGCTCATGGGCCTTTTTCTCGAAGGCCTCCATGCGGCTGGCGAAATCGGCCGACAGACGGTTGAGTTCGGCGGGATCGACCCTGATGCCGGCACATTCCATGGCGGCCACCACGGCGGGCAGGCCGCGCTCCACGGTCTCGTACAGCGTCACCTGTTTCTCGGCCAGCAGGCGCGGCTTCAGCAGGTTGTAAAGCCGCAGCGTGATATCGGCATCTTCCGCCGCATAGTCGCGTGCCTTGTCCAGCGCCACTTCCGCAAACGATATGCGGCTGCGCCCGGTGCCGGTCACCTCGTCGTAGGAGATCGGCTTGTGGCCCAGATGCAGCTCGGAAAGCTCGTCCATGCCATGGCCGTGTTTGCCGGCATCCAGCGCATAGGAGATCAGCATCGTGTCGTCGTAGGACACGATCTCCAGGCCATAGCGATGCAGCACCGCCATGTCGTATTTGATGTTCTGGCCGATTTTCAGCACGCTCGGATCGGCCAGCAGCGGCTTCAGTTCGGCCAGCGCGTCGTCCAGCGGAATCTGCTTCGGTGCGCCTTCGCCGCTCAAATCCAGTCCGCCGCCACCCGGCGGGATGTGGCCCACCGGCACATAGCAGGCCTCATGCGGCTCGATGCAGAGACTGAAGCCCACCAGTTCGGCATGGGTGGGCGAGAGGTTGGTGGTTTCGGTGTCGAAGGCGACGATCCCGGCGGCCGAGGCGCGCTCGATCCATTGCCGCAGCGTGGCGATATCCTGCACCAGCGTGTAGGTCGCGGCCTTGTCCGTGCCGGGCGGCGTTTCCGGTCCGCCTTCGCCCTCGAAGGCCACAGGCGCCGGTGCCTTGCGCGGGCCGTTGCCGTCCATGTCCGCCGTGCCGCGCAGCTTCAGCCGGCTTTCGATGCGGCTGGTCAGGCTGCGGAATTCCATCTCGTCGAGGAAGGTTTTCAGCTTCGGCCATTCCACCGGGCCGAGCTTGAGGTCGTCGAGCCCCAGGTCCAGCGGCACGTCGTCTTTCAGGCGCACCAGCTCGCGCGAGATGCGCGCCTTGTCGGCATTGGTCAGCAGGGTCTCGCGCCGCTTGGGCTGCTTGATCTCGGCGGCGCGGGCCAGCAGCGTGTCGAGGTCGCCGAAGGTGTTGATCAGCTCGGCTGCCGTCTTGATGCCGATGCCGGGCACGCCGGGCACATTGTCGGTGCTGTCGCCGGCCAAAGACTGCACGTCCACCACCTTGTCGGGGGTGACGCCGAATTTCTCCATCACCTCGTCGGGGCCGATGCTGCGATCCTTCATCGGATCGAGCATGCCGACACCGTCGCGCACCAGCTGCATCAGGTCCTTGTCGGAGGACACGACGCAGACCTCCATGCCGGCTTCGTGCGCCAGCTTGGCATAGGTGGCGATCAGGTCATCGGCTTCGAAGCCGTCCTTCTCGATGGCGGCCAGGCCAAAGGCGCGGGTGGCGCGGCGGATCGGCTCGAATTGCGGAATCAGGTCTTCCGGCGTTTCCGAGCGGTTGGCCTTGTATTCGGGATAGATCTCGTTGCGGAAATTGGCCCGCGCCGCATCGAAGATCACCGCCATGTGGCTGACGGCCTCGTCATGCTCCGCCTTGTCGCGCAGGGACGAGAGCATGTTGCAGAAGCCCGAGACGGCGCCCACCGGCATGCCGTCGGACTTGCGCGTCAGCGGCGGCAGCGCGTGATAGGCCCGGAAGATGTAACCCGAACCGTCGACCAGATAGAGGCGGTGTTTGGATGCCATGCCCTGAAACGCGGGCCGGTCAGTGGCCGTGGGCGTGCGCGCCCTCTTTCAGCACATACAGCCGGCCGCAATAGGGGCAGTCGATCTCATGCTTCTCGCCCATGTTCAGGTAGACGCGCGGATGGCCGAGCGCACCGCCGCCGCCGTCGCAGGCCACCACGGGGCTATCCACTTCGATGGTTTCAACAGGGGCACGTGCCGGGGCTTGCATCGTTACACTCCGCAGAAAAGGGCGAAATCCGGTCGGAAAAGCAGGGGGCGGTTTGACCCACTCCTTGCCCAATGGTACCTAGCGCGATACCTACGCGATACCTACCGCAGCAGGCTCCGTTCCGCCAGTCTTTCAGGCCCATAAGGCTCCAGACCATGTCCGAATCCGCCGCCGTTTCCGGCTCTGCCTCGCCGGCCATTTCCGTCCGCGACCTAGTCAAGGTCTACGGGGCCGGCACGCGCAACGAAAAGCGCGCGCTGAACGGCATCGCGCTGGATATTCCGCGCGGCAGCTTCTTCGGCCTGCTCGGGCCGAACGGCGCCGGCAAGTCCACGCTGATCAACATCCTGGCCGGCCTGGTGAACAAGACGTCGGGCCATGCGGCGATCTGGGGCTGCGATATCGACACCGATCCGCGGCGCGCCCGGGCCGCCATCGGCGTGGTGCCGCAGGAACTCAACCTCGATCCCTTTTTCACGCCGCGCGAGGCGATGGAATTCCAGGCCGGGCTTTATGGCGTGCCGAAAGCCGAACGCCGCACCGATGAAATCCTCGCCGCCGTGGGTTTGAGCGACAAGGCCAATGCCTATGCGCGCACACTCTCGGGCGGCATGCGTCGCCGCCTGCTGGTGGCCAAGGCGCTGGTGCACAATCCGCCGGTGCTGGTGCTGGATGAACCCACCGCCGGCGTGGATATCGAACTGCGCCAGCAGCTCTGGGCCTATGTGCGCGAACTCAACCGCGCCGGCACCACGGTGGTGCTCACCACGCATTATCTGGAAGAGGCCGAGGCGCTGTGCGACCATATCGCCATCATCAACCACGGCAATGTGGTGGCCCATGACGCGACGCCGAAACTGCTCTCGCGGCTCGACCGCAAGGATGTGATCGTCACCCTGGATGCCGATCTGGCCGCCGTGCCGGCCGCGCTGGCGGAACTCAACGCCGAACTGCTCGGCCCCCGCCGCCTGCGCCTGCATTACCGCCCCAGCCAGCAGCCGTTCTCCACCGTGCTGGCCCGCATCCAGCAGGCCGGGCTCGCCATCCACGATCTCTCCACCCAGGAAGCCGACCTGGAGGACCTGTTCCTGGAACTGACGCGCAGCCGGGCGGCGTAAGGAATGCGATGTGCTAACCTAATTTGGGAATGCATACTTCGATATTCGGCGATAGATGCTGATAAAAACAATGGATTTTTATTGCCGGACTGATTTGAATCCCTGCTCAAGATAGAAAGTAGGGGGCGGCAATGGGGACTTTCCTTCGTTGGTTGGGGGATATTCTTTCTACCCAAGAAGGTATCCGTAATTTCTCGCTAGCGTTTATCATTCTCTACTATGTTGTCTCCGCGCTTTATATTTGGGCGGACGAGAAGCGCGTACAGCATTATTTGCTCAAAAAACATGGCCCTGTTGATATCATCACTTCAATCGCTTGGGTGCTATTTGCGGTCATATTGATATGGAGTTTGGCTGAGCACGCTTCTCAAGAGTCTTTGACTTTATGGCAGTTGATTGAGTTTTACGCTTTCTTCTTGTTCTTGTTCGCTTTCATTTACGGTATTTTGGATTGGCATTTCCCAGAGAAACTCATTGATGGGATTAGTAACAACAAGATTGAGGCTGAGTTCCAATATCTCTCAATGAGTGTTGGAACGCAGACCCTATTCGGTTATTGGCGTGCAAAGCCCAAGCATTGGGTTATTGAAGTATTTGCGGCCATTCAAGCTCTGTTGAGTTTGTGGTTTGTCGCCACCATTATTGCTCGTTCAGTTAATCTCTTAGCGGGCTAAGAACTGATAGTCGGGCGTCCCTTGTAAAGGCGTTAACCCCCTCTTAACCCCAACCGATTCTGATCGACGTGATGTTCCACCGGTCGCCGCGATTCGCGGCGGCGCAACGAGGAGGACAGCGTCATGGATGGCACTGTTGTTCAATCGCTTCCCAGCCGCCAGTCGGGCCAGTACTGGGATGCCGCAGCCACCAACTGGGAAGAGGAAATCTTCTCCTCCTTCCACAACGACCGCAAAGGCGTGATCCTGTCCGCGCTGAAGGCCGCCGCCGATCCATGCGCGTCGATGGCCGATTTCGGCTGCGGCGTGGGCATCTACCTGCCCGTGCTGGGTCGCCTGTTCGGCGCGGTGCATGGCTTCGAGCAATCGGCCGCCTGCGCCGATGTCGCCCGCCAGAAGACGCGCGGGCAATCCAATATCAGGGTGCATTTGGCCAGCACCGCGCTGAAAAGCTGGCGCGGCCGTTTCGATGCCGTGCTCTGTGCCAATGCCGCCATCCATCCGCGTCGCGCCATCTGGCAGGGCGTGCTGGACTCTGCCCGCGCGCTGCTGCGCGACCGTGACGACAGGGGGGGCGGCAAGCTGATCCTCGTGGTGCCGGCACTGGGGTCGGCGAAGCTGCTGGCCAAAGCCGAACGCGGCGCGGCCGAGCCGCGCATCATCGTCAAACCCGACCAGCCGAATGGCGACAGCGGCGTGAGCATCGACGGCGTGCCGACCAAACATTTCACCGCCGCCGAGCTGAAGCGCGAGCTGGCCGCGCGCGGCTTTCGCGCCATCCGGGTCCGGAAGGTGGAATATTCCTGGGCCTGCCACAGCATCCGCCCGCCGAAGGAGCTGAGCGGAGCCAAACCCTGGGACTGGCTGGTGACCGCAAGGGTCGCCTAGAACCGGCCCTTGTCGTGTTCGCTTTATGTACTATCTGATGTGCGGCGGCGATTGGCGATGCCTGGGCTCTGTGATGCCCGTTTGAATAAAATCAACGGGTTAACATAGCAAAACCATCGCAAAACGACGCAAAAGCGCGGCTGTGCGGCGCAAAGCCGATGTTCCGGGAGTCCAAATCGCCGGCCTGCGCGGTGGCCCGGTGCAAGGCCGCCGAATCTGCCAGTCTTTCCCGTCCTCTGGCCGGTGAGCGCCCGGCGGCCCGCCTTGCTTTCCGGCCGGGCTCTCGGTTATGGTCCGGCCGACCGCAGCCAGTGCACCCGTAGCTCAGCTGGATAGAGCGCTGCCCTCCGAAGGCAGAGGTCACAAGTTCGAATCTTGTCGGGTGCGCCATTCTCTCAGGCCATTGATTCCGCTTCTCTTTTAGCTGTCTGCCGGCTGCGGATGGCCGCAGGCGAGGTAGGTCGATGAAGGGCATCATCCTGGCGGGCGGCGCGGGCACCCGGCTGCATCCGGCGACGGCGGTCACCAGCAAGCAGCTGCTGCCGGTCTACGACAAGCCGATGATCTATCATCCGCTCACCACCCTGATGCTGGCCGGCATCCGCGAGATCCTCGTCATCACCACGCCGCGCGACCAGGCCGCCTTCAGCGCGCTCCTGAAGGACGGCAGCCAGTGGGGCCTGCAGATTTCCTATGCCGTGCAACCCGAGCCCAACGGCATCGCCCAGGCTTTCCTGATCGGCCGCGCCTTCGTCGGCGGCCAGCCCTGCGCGCTGGTGCTGGGCGACAATATCTTCTACGGCGAGGGGTTCAGCGCCGTGCTGCGCAAGGCGGCGCAACAACAGCAGGGCGCCACGGTGTTCGGCTACTGGGTGGCCGATCCGGAACGCTACGGCGTGCTGGAGCTCAACCCCGACAAGTCGGTGCGCGCGATCATCGAAAAACCCAACCCGGCGCCCAGCAACTGGGCGGTTACGGGCCTGTATTTCTACGATGCTGCGGTCAGCGACATCGCCGCGTCGCTGAAACCGTCCGCGCGTGGCGAACTGGAGATCACCGATCTCAACAACGTCTATCTCCAGCGCGGCCAGCTCAAGGTCGAGTTGTTCGGCCGCGGTTTCGCCTGGCTCGATACCGGCACGCCCGACAGCCTGCTCGATGCCTCCAACTTCATCGCCACTGTGGAAAAGCGCCAGGGCCTGAAGATCGCGGTGCCCGAAGAGGTCGCCTGGCGTCAGGGTTATATCGACGCCGCGCAGGTCGAGGCCATCGCCGCCGCCTATGGCAAGAATGCCTACGGCCAGTATCTGCGCCGCCTGCTCGCCGAGGACCGGCGCTAGCCGCCACTCCTGACTATCCGCTTGCCGTGACACCGGACCGGCAGTAAACTTGATAACATCCGTATACAGATTATAAGCCATGCCGCATGAACGGCAGGCGGGGGAGGGCAGCATGGCAGCAGCACAGGATCGTCCGGTCATCATCGTGGGTGGCGGCATCGGCGGGTTGGCGGCGGCTTTGGCACTGGCGCTGAAAGGCATCCCTTCGATCCTGCTGGAGCAGTCGGCCGAATTCCGCGAGGTGGGCGCCGGCATCCAGATCGGCCCCAATGCCTTCCGCCGCTTCGATCTCCTGGGCATCCGCAAGGCAGTGGATGCCATCGCCGTGTTCCCCAACAACCTGATCATGCGCGACGCCCTGACCGGCGAAGAGGTAACGCGCATCCCCATGGGCGAGCGCGCGCTGAAGCATTACGGCCAGCCCTATGGCGTGATCCACCGCGCCGACCTGCATGATGCCCTGCTGCAGGCCTGCCGCGCGCAGCCGCTGATCAGCCTGCATACCAGCGCGAAGGCGACCGGCCATGTCGATCATGGCGGCAGCGTGTCGGTCACGCTGGCCGATGGCACGGTGATCGATGGCAGTAGCATCATCGGTTGCGACGGGCTGTGGTCGGCGCTGCGCGAACATGTGGTGGGCGATGGCAAGCCGCGCGTCTCGGGCCATATCGCCTATCGTACCGTTTTGCCGCTGGCCGAAGTGCCCGAGGCCCAGCGCGAGAACAACGTGGTGCTGTGGGCCGGGCCGAAGACCCATCTGGTGCATTACCCGCTGCGCCGTGGCGAGCTCTACAACCTGGTCGCCGTGTTCCATTCCAACCGCTACGAGGAAGGCTGGAACAGCTATGGCGATGTGGCCGAGCTGAACGAGCGGTTCCAGAACCAGCAGCCGCAGGTGCATACCCTGCTGAACAAGATCGAGTCCTGGCGCATGTGGGTGCTGTGCGACCGCGAGCCGGTGGGCAACTGGACGAAAGGCCGCATCACCCTGCTGGGCGACGCGGCACATCCGATGCTGCAATACCTGGCGCAGGGTGCCTGCATGGCGATGGAAGACGCCGTCTGCCTGGCCGACAAGCTGGCGGCCAGGCGCGACGATCCGAATTCAGCCTTCCTGGCCTATCAGCAGGAACGTTATCTGCGCACGGCGCGGGTGCAGTTGATGGCGCGCGTTTATGGCGATTTCTACCACGCAACCGGTCCGGTGCGCGAATTGCGCAATGCCTTCCTCAGCGGCCGGACCGCCGAGCAGGCCTATGCCGGAAACCAGTGGCTGTATGGCGGCTGAGCCTCAGCGCCGGACGGAGAGGGCTGCGAAGCCCGGAAACGCCACGACGCCGAGGCCTGCCGCCAGCGCAAATGTCGGCAGCAGCCAGGCGGCATAATCGACCCAGCCATGCAGGTCGCCAAAGCCGGACTTGGTGAATACCAGTAGGCCGTAGCCGATCACGATGATGCCGACGATGCCCAGGCCGATGCTCCAGCGCAGGGCTAGGCCGAAGCGCAGCCCGCCCTGTCTAGCGCGCAGCACAAGCAGGATCACCTCCACGGCAAAGATCGTGGCGATGGTAATGATGAGTGTCGCATGGGCCAGCGCCATTTCAACCAGCGCGCCGAACACCATGCCAAAGCTGATACCGTTCATGTCATCCTCCCTTAGAAACGGCCCTTGACCATCGCGAAATAGATCGGGCTGAGCAGCTGGTCCTTCATCACCCAGGGTGCCCAGTGCTCGCGCAAGGGATCGATGAAGGGGAAGGACGGCGTCAAGCGTCCCTCGTAGTCGAACTCCACCAGCATGGCCGAGCCGATATCGGTGATCAGCGGGCAGGAGGTGTAGCCATTGTAGCGCGCCCTCGGCTGTTTGCCGGCGATCACGGAAACCAGATTCTCGGCCGCGACCGGCACCTGGTGTTTCACGCTGGCGGCCGTCTTGCCGCGCCGCACGCCAGCCACGTCGCCCACGGCGCAGATATTTGGATAGCGCTTATGCAGCAACGTGCCTTCATCCACTTCGATCCAGCCATCGGCCGCGAAAGGCCCGCTCTGCCAGGCGAGCTTGCTGTTTTTCACTGCATCGGGCGCGCTCATCGGCGGCACTACATGCAGGAAATCATAGGCCAGCTCGACATTGCCATTGGCCGTGCGGTAAGTAGCGCGTTTGCGGGCCGGATCGACGCCCACCAGCAGGTGGCCGTAATTCACCTTGATGCCCTTCTCCTTGTACAGCGCGGAGACTTTCTCATGCACCGGCGCCACGGCGAAGACGGCGTTGTTATGGGCGTTGTAGACGATCTCGGCCTTGCCACGCGTGCCGGCGCGGTTCAGGCGTGCGTGAGTGAGGAAGGTGAGCTTGAGCGGGGCGCCGGCGCATTTCATTTCCGTTGCCGGGCGTCCATGCAGGGCCACGCCTCCGGTTTCGGTGAATTTCGCCAGCACGGCGGCCGTGGACGCGGCGCCTTCAGGTCCGGCGTAGACGCTGGCGATGCCGTCGCGGCCGATCAGGTCGGTGCTCATGCCTTCGATCTTGCCGTAATTGAGCTGCAGGCCGCTGGCCACCACCAGGTAATCGTAGGTCAGCGTTTCGCCCTTGCTGGTGACGACGCGGTTGGCGTCGGGATCGAATTCGGCCGCCATGGCCTCGACCCAGCGCACGCCGCCGGCCATCAGGTCGCGATTGTCGGCCACCACTTTCGATTTGTCCCAGATGCCGCCGGCGACCAGCGTGAAGCCGGGCTGGTACCAATGCTGGCGTTTGGCATCCAGGATTGTGATCTCGGCGCCGTCGAGACGCTGGCGCAATTGTGCCGCCATGCTGAGACCAGCAGCGCCGGCGCCGATGATGACGATGCGCGCCTTGCTCGGGATTGGCGTCGGCGCTGCCGAGGCCGGTTTTCCGACGGCCAGTGCGGCGGCCAGCATAGCGCTGCCCTGCAGCCACTGTCTTCGCGAAGGCTTAAAAACTGACACTGAATTTGTGTGAAATTCAGGCGTGTTCGACATGATCTTCCTCCCGAGGTCTGGTTGTGGCGTTTACTCTTCCGGTTTGAACAGGTGTCCGCCCAGGGCAGCCGCCAGGGTGCGGAAGGCGATCAGCGCGACAATGACGCTGGCAGCGGAAAGGGCGATCCAGCCTATTGCAGCATGCGCTTCGGCGGGACGTGCAGCGATGATCTGGATCAACATCAGGGCAAAGGCCGCGCTGGGGAATGTGTAGGCCCACCATGACGGCGCGAAAGGCAGGCGCGCGAAACGCGGCAGCAGCGACAGTAGCACCAGGGCGATAAAGCCGGCGATGCCGGCCATGATCCAGGCAGGGGCTTCGATCCTGCCGCCTTGCAGAGTGGCCATGGCCATGCAGCCAACCGAAGGCGGCGCCAGCAGGATCGCGAGTGCGGGCATCAGTTTGGGCGGCAGGGCCTCGCCATAGAACAGGCGATGCAGCAGCACCGGCTGGATTGCGATCCACAGGCCGAGGCCAACCGAGAAGCTGAACCAGGACAGCGCGGGATAACCCAGCTTCATGCCGGCCAGCGGCGCCAGGATGTTGCCGACCAGCGGGATAAAGATGGCCGGCGTCAGAGTGGCCAGCGGTGCAGGCTGGAGCAGCAGGCGACGGACCAGCCAACCGGCCAGCACCAGATGCATGATGGTGGCCAACAGCCAGAGCCCGCCGGCCAGATCGGGCCTATGCGGCAGCAGGGCGTTGGACAGCAGGATCAGACCCACCGTGATGGCGAAGATGAAGTTGCCCCGCACCGGATGCCGGAATTCAGCCGCAACGGCGGCGGGATAACGCTGCCACTTCAGCAGATAGGCGATGGCGATCAGGCCGAAGGCCAGGGCGGCGACCAGCAGCAGCAATTCGCCCACCAGCGCCGGTGCACCCAGTACGCGGCCGGCGTCGCGCCAGGCCAGGCCCAGGCCGGCGATACCGAGCACGATGGCAAACAGCGGCAGCGGGAAATGTTTCAGGCTGGGGGCGTTGGCTTGCGGATCGATCATGATGGCATCTCTGCGATGGTGCGCCAGACGATGTAGCCGGCGACAAGAAATATCAGCGCGGCGAAGATGCGGTTGAGCAGGCCCTTGTGGCGGGCGGCTTTCAGGGCGAGCCGTGTACCCGCCAGCCCACCAAGGATGCCGCCGGCGATGAACCAGCCGGCGATCGTCCAGTCGATCAGGCCCGACCAGGCGTAATTCGTAGCAGTGGTAAGGCCGAAACTGCCGACGGAAAACAGCGACGAGGCAATGGCATTGATCATCGGCATGCCGCTGCCCAGCATGATGCCGGGGACGATCAGGAAGCCGCCGCCGATGCCGAAGAAGCCGCTGACCCCGCCTGTGACAAGGCCGATCAGGACGAGTTTAAGGCCAATGGCCGGCGTGATGCGCACGTCTGGATTCCCCTCCGCCGCCCTGGGCCGCAACATGGCGATGGCCACGACGACCATCACGGCAGCGAATAGCAGCAGCAGATGGCGGCCATCCACCAGCTTGCCGAAACTGGAGCCAAGAGCGGCGCCGGCGATGCCCGAGGCGGCAAACACGGTGGCGCAGGGCCATTTCACCGTCTGTTTGCGCGCATGCTGCAGCAGATTGGCGAAGGCGTTTACCGCCACGGCCAATGCGCTGGTGCCGATGGCCAGATGGGTATTGCCGATGCCGACCAGATAGAGCAGGGCCGGCACGGCCAGGATCGAACCGCCGCCACCCACCAGCGCCAGGGAAAAGCCTACCGCGCTGCCCGAGGCAGCAGCAATGATGGACTGGCTGAGGGTCATGGCGGTCATGGGGATTACAATGCGTCGACCGGGAGCTTCAGATACCGCACGCCGTTGGCCTCGGCCGGAGGCATGTGCCCGGCGCGCATGTTGACCTGCACCGACGGCAGGATCAGGCGCGGCATATCCAGCGTGGCATCGCGTTTGGTGCGCATGGCCACGAATTCATCCTCGCCGATGCCATCGCGGACATGGATGTTGCGGGCACGCTCTTCCGCCACCGTGGTTTCCCAGCGGTATTCGTCGCGGCCCGGCGCCTTGTAGTCATGGCACATGAACAGGCGGGTTTCCGGCGGTAAAGCGAACAGCTTCTGGATCGAACGGTAAAGCTGGCGCGCATCGCCACCGGGAAAATCGCAGCGTGCTGTGCCGTAATCGGGCATGAACAGGGTATCGCCCACAAAAGCCGCATCGCCGATCACATACGCCATGCAGGCCGGCGTGTGGCCGGGCGTGTGAATGGCCCGGGCCTTGATGCTGCCGATGGTGAAAGTCTCGTTATCGGCGAACAGATGGTCGAACTGGCTGCCGTCGCGGGCGAATTCCGTGCCGGCATTGAATACCTTACCGAAGGTGTTCTGCACCACCGTGATGTTGAAGCCGATGCCCAGCTTGCCGCCCAGCTTCTGCTTCAGATGCGGCGCGGCGGACAGGTGATCGGCATGGACGTGGGTTTCAAGTATCCACTCGACCTTCAGCCCTTCACCCTGCACATAGGCGATCACCGCATCAGCCGAGTCCTTCTGCGTACGGCCGGAAGCGGGGTCGAAATCCAGCACCGAGTCGACAATAGCGCAGGTCTTGGTCGCGGGATCGACGACCACGTAGCTGACAGTGAATGTAGCTTCGTCAAAAAAGGCTTTCACGAGCGGTTGCATGACGTGACTCTCCACTAGGCGGAAGCGGACTGACGGTTCCATGGCATCAAAGCCAGCAGGCGTGCCATGCCACAGAAGCCGGTCAGGCCATCGAGCAGCAATCCGGCACCGACAAAACCGCTGAGGAAAATGAATTCCGGCGCGACACGCCATGCCATGATGGCGCTGGCCAATGCAAGGCTGCCGGCAATCAGATGCACCTGACGCTGCAACGACAGTGGCTTGGCCGGGGCGGTCTGCACCGGAAGGCCGGCGCGTTTCCACGCATTCAAACCGCCTTCCAGCACATAGACAGTGCGGAAACCCTTGGCCAGCAGGCGGCTGGCCGCCATCGTGGTGCGGGCGCCGCTGCGACAGGTGAACACCGCCGTCTGGCGGCGGCTGTCGGCGAAATCATGACGGTCGAGCGAGCCCAGCGGCACAAGCTGTGCACCTTCGATATGCTCGTGGGCGAATTCGCGCGGGCTGCGGATGTCGATCAGCACGACCTCTCCAGCCTGCATCTTCTGCTGCAGCTTGCGGGGATCGATCTTGCGCAGGGTCGTCATGCTCGGTCTCGCTTTTTCAGCAGGTCGGTTTGCAGAACTGCTCGTAAAGCAGTCGGATCAGCGGTTCGATGCGCGGATCGGCCAGGCGGTAATAGATGGTCTGGCCTTCGCGGCGGGTTTCCACCAGGCCGTCCTGCCGCAGGCGGTTGAGGTGCTGCGACAGGGCCGACTGGCTCAGGCCCACCACATCGGCAAGCGTGCCGACCGAGCGTTCGCCTTCCATCAGCTGGCATAGGGTCAGCAGGCGCTTCTCGTTGGCGATGTTGCGCAGGAAGTGGCTGGCCTGGGCGGCGCTGGCGGTCAGGCGGTCAAGATCGACGGGGGCTGGCATCGCGATGGGTTCCTTATGACTGCTGCGATTCGCCACGCAGCCACAGATAAATAGCCGGGATGACCAGAACGGTCAGCAGCGAGCTGGATGCCAGGCCGAACAGCATGCTCACCGCCAGGCCCTGGAAGATCGGGTCGGCCAGGATGAAGGCAGCGCCGATCATGGCCGCAGCGGCGGTCAGGAAAATCGGCTTGAAGCGGGTAGCGCCGGCATCCAGCAGCACCTGGCGCAGGGGCGCATCGCCCTGGCGGCGTTCGCGGATGAAATCGATCAGCAGGATCGAATTGCGCACCACGATGCCGGCGAGCGCGATGAAGCCGATCATCGATGTAGCGGTGAAGGCCGCGCCGGTCAGCCAGTGACCCAGCATGACGCCGATCATGGTGAGCGGCACCGGCACCAGCACCAGCAGGGGCAGTTTGAAACTGCGAAACTGCGCCACCACCAAAAGATAGATGCCGAGCAGGGCAACGATGAAGGCGCCACCCATGTCGCGGAAGGTGACATAGGTGACTTCCCATTCACCATCCCACAGCAGGCTGGTGACGGATTCATCCTTCGGCTGACCGGCATAGCGGATCGCCGGCTTGGGCAGGCTGCCCCAGTCATGGGTGTCGATGGCAGTCGCCACGGCCAGCATGCCATAGATCGGGGCCTCGTAGGCACCGGCCAGATCGGCAGTCACCATTTCGGCGTAATGGCCGTCGCGGCGATAGATCGGGAAGGAGGCCGGTTCGCGCTGGATGCGCACCACGTCGCCCAGTTCCACCAGCCGGCCATCGCGGGTCGGCACCGGTGTGGCGAGCAGTTTTTCGCTCAGGAAGTGTTCGCTGCGCGGCAGGCTCAGGCTGATTTCGATCGGGCTGATGCCATGGCCGCGGTGGGAATAGCCGATGCGGCGGCCGTTCAGCAGCGAAGACAAAGTCTCGTAAAGCTCGACTTCCTCGACGCGATGGAATTCGAGGTTTTCCTGGTCGACCAGGAAGCGTACGCGTTCGCTTTGAATGCCAAAGCTGTCGTCATCGTCGACGATGAAGTCGATCTTGCGGAACAGTTTGCGCACTTCCGCTGCCACGGCGCGGCGTGTTTCGGCATCGGGGCCGTAAATCTCGGCCAGCAGGGTGGCCATCACCGGCGGGCCGGGCGGCACTTCCACCACTTTCAGCGAACCACCCGGCGGCAGTTCAAGGCCGGCCAGGCGCTTGCGGATATCCAGCGCGATCTCGTGGCTGCTGCGGTCGCGTGCTGCCTTGGGCACCAGGTTGACCTGCAGGTCACCCTGCCAGGGCTGGCTGCGGAAAAAGTAATGCCGCACGAGGCCGTTGAAGTTGAACGGCGCCGCCGTGCCGGCCTGGCTCTGGATGTCTTTCAGTTCAGGCAGATCAGCCAGCCGTGCGACCGCCTCGGCCAGCAGGGTGTCGGTCTGCTCGAGGCTGCTGGAGCGCGGCAGGTCGAGCATCACCTGCATTTCCGACTTGTTGTCGAAAGGCAGCAGCTTCACGGTCACCGACTTGGTGTAGAACAGCACCAGCGACAGCATGGTGATCCCGCCGATGATCAGCACGAAATTGCGCGCCTGCCTTGGCGTGGTGAGAATGCGTTCGGCGACGCGCAGATACAGGCGGGCGAGGACGCCACCATGCTCGTCATGGGGCGCGGCATGGCCGCTGTCAGCCTTGTGGCCACCCAGTTTCAGCATCAGCCATGGGGTGACGGTGAAGGCGACGGCCAGGGAGAACAGCATGGCCGCCGAGGCATTAGCCGGGATCGGCGCCATATAGGGGCCCATCATGCCCGAGACGAACATCATCGGCAGCAGGGCCACGATGATGGTGAAGGTGGCGACGATGGTCGGGTTGCCCACCTCGGCCACTGCCTCAATGGCGGTGGTCAGGCGGTCGCGCAGGCTGTCCTTGTGCCAGTGGCGCACGATGTTCTCGATCACCACGATGGCATCGTCGACCAGGATACCGATGGAGAAGATCAGCGCGAACATGCTGACGCGGTTGATGGTGTAGCCCATCAGCCAGGCGGCGAAGAAAGTGAGCAGGATGGTGGCCGGGATCACCACCAGCACCACCAAGCCCTCGCGCCAACCCAGGAACACCGCCAGCAGGCCGACAATGGAAACCGAAGCCAGGATCAGGTGGAACAGCAGTTCGTCCGCCTTTTCGGCCGCCGTCTCACCGTAATTGCGGGTGATGGAAAGCTCGACGCCCTTGGGCAGGATGGTGGTCTTCAGGGTCTCGATCTGACGGATGATGTCGTCGGCGATCACTACGGCGTTACTACCGGCCTTTTTTGCAATGGCGACGCTGACGGCGGGAATACGTTCCATCTTGCCGTCTGCGCCACGCTGCCACGTCCAGGTATAATGGGTGACGGGCGCGCCATCGGCGGAGATGCGGGCGACGTCTTCCAGATAGACCGGTCGGCCATCCAGCGTGGTGACCAGCAGCAGATTGATATCCGGCCCGCCCTGCAGGGTCTGGCCGATGATAGCGGGCAGGGTGCCACCGCGATCCAGCAGAGGTTCGGCGCGGAAGGAGCGGTTGGCTCCGGTCAGCTTCTCGACCAGCTGGTTCAGCGAAACACCATAGAGCGAAAGCTTTTCCGGATCCGGTTCGATACGGATCTGGTCGGCGCGACCGCCGACGATGAAGGTCTTGCCGACATTCTCGATCTTCATCGCCTCGCGCGACAGGTTGGCGGCGATGTTGTACAGGCCGTTGTCGTTCAGGCGTGCCGGGTTGCCGGCCACCGGCGTCAGCGTCACGACCACGATGGGCACGTCGTTGATGCCGTGGCCAATGATCAGCGGCTCGGGGATGCCGACCGGGATGCGGTTGAGGTTGGCGCGCACTTCGCTGTGCACGCGCAGAAGGGCGCTGTCCTGCTCGAAGCCGGTCTTGAACCGCGCGGTGACCATCACGCGGTCGTCCTCGCTGTTCGAATAGATGTGGTCGACGCCGTCGATCGCCTTGATGATCTCTTCCAGCGGACGAGTGACGAGTTCGACGGCATCCTCGGCCTTCAGGCCGTCGGCGCTGACGACGATATCCACCATGGGGACGCTGATCTGCGGCTCTTCCTCGCGCGGCAGCACGGCCAGGGCCAGGCCGCCGATGGCCAGCGAAAAGATCAGGAAAAGTGGGGTGAGCGGCGATGCGATGAAGCTGCGCGCGATCGCACCGGACAGGCCGAGCTTCATGGCGTGACCAGGATATCGCCGGCCTTGAGGCCCGAGAGCACTTCAATGCCTTCCGGCAGGGTCTGGCCGGTCTGGACCACCACTTCGCTGCCATCCTTCAGACGCACCAGCGACACGCCGAAACGGTAGATCACGTATTCCGGCGGCACCAGGATGGCCTGGCGCTTGCCGGCGGCAACCCAGACGCGGGTGCGCTCGCCGACGAAGAAATCGCCCAGGCCTTGCGCGCTGACATCGGCGATCACGCGGCCACGGTCGAGCTGGGGGTAGACCAGAACGACCTTGCCTTCGCCAAGGCCCTGCTCTCCGGCACCCAGGCCGCGGGTGCCGACCAGCACCTTCTCGCCTGATTTGAGGAAGCGGGCATGGCGTTCGGGCAGCATCATGCGCAGCACGTAGCGGCCGACCGCGATCTCGGCGATCGGTTCGCCGGGCTGCACGACGGTGCCCGTGGTAACGAGCGTTTTCAGGATACGGCCGCTTTCCGGCGCCAGCACGGCGCCCTCGACGCCCTGCTGTTCGATCACGGCGCGCTCGGCCCGCAGCGCAGCGGCTTCGTTATTCGCAGCCTCGAAGGTTGCGCGGGCCTGATCAGCGCGGGCCTTGGTGCCGACGCCCTTCTGCAACAGGTCTTCGGCCCGCTTCAGTTCGATTTCGGCCAGTTGGCGCTGGGCCTGCGCGGCCTTGATGCGGGCGTCGATGGCATTGAGACGCGGTGTCAGCTTGGGATCGACCACCAGGGCCAGGTGCTGGCCGGTGGTGACGGCATCGCCCTCACGCACCTCCAGTTTGGCGATGGTGCCGCCGATGCGGCTGCGGGCCTGGGTGTTGTCGACGCTTTCGACGGTGGCGAACACCATCTTGCGGTCGACCACCTCGCGCGGCTCGACCGTGAAGTCGGCCGCCCGCGCCGGCAGGGCCGCCAGCAGCAGGCCGGCGGTCAGCGCGGCGGAGAAAACGGCCTTGCGGCGGTATGCGATCCCAAGCACCGACACCTGTCTGCTCCGCTTACTTGAAGGCGCAGCCGGGCTGGCGGCCGGCCAGCTTCAGGACCATCGCCAGCGGGCAGAAGCCGGTGAAGGCGGCCTGCAGCATGTTGGCGCCGACGAAGGCGGTCAGCCACAGCCAGTTCACGTTGTGATACTGCGACAGGGCCAGACTGGCGAGAATGACGATGCCGGCGAAGGCGAAAACCATGCGGTCGATGTTCATGACGGGCTCCGGGGTTTAACTAATTTAGTAATAGCTAATTTAGTAAATTCGAATATATATGTCAACGCAGCAGGTGGACATTTTCGCTCAGGTGTCTATCTCCGTGAAAGACAAGGGGAATTAAAACGATGGCGCAGGATTTCTGGGACAACCGCTTTTCGGGGCCGGATTACCTGTTCGGCACCGAACCGAACGCCTTCCTGGCCAGCCAGGCCTTCCGCCTGCCCGCGAAAGGACGCGCCCTGGCCGTCGCCGACGGGGAGGGGCGGAATGGCGTCTGGCTGGCCCGGCAGGGGCTGCAGGTTCATGCCATCGATTTCTCCGGTGTGGCCCTGGAAAAGGCCCGGCGGCTGGCGGCGAGCCAGGGCGTGGCACTGGAAACCGAGCAGGCCGATCTGTCTCAATGGGACTGGCCGGAAGCGGTTTACGACGTGGTGGCCGCGATCTTCATCCAGTTCGCCAATCCTGACCTGCGCGCGCGCATCTTTGCCGGCATTCATCAGGCCCTGAAACCGGGCGGATTGTTACTTTTGCAAGGCTATCGGCCCGAGCAACTGAACTATCGCACCGGTGGCCCGTCGCAAGTGGAAAACCTGTATACCCGGGATCTGCTTGAGCAGGCATTCAACGACTGGGAGGTCTTGCATCTGGCCTCGCATGACAGTGTTATCCAAGAAGGCCGTGGCCACGATGGCATGTCGGCACTGATCGATCTGGTGGCACGCAAGCCAGTCAGGTGATTGGCGTGGCGTCGCATTTTTCTTCATCAAGCCAGCAGGACAATCTGACATGAGCACAGCAGCAAAGGCCCGTGAGGTTTCGGTCGGTGAAAGCGGCCTTGGTCCTTATGGACAGATCATTGTGGCCGGCCGGCACGTGATGGCGGCGGATGAAGCGGAAAGTCTTGGCGGCCGCGATACCGGCCCGGATCCATATGAGCTTGTGATGTCGGGCCTGGGCGCCTGCACGGCGATGACGATGCGCATGTATGCCGAACGCAAGCAATGGCCGCTGGCACGCAGTTCGGTGCAGGTGCGGCACAGCAAGATCACAGGCAGCGACGGCAAGCCGCTTGACCGCTTCGAGCGCGTGATCACACTGGAAGGCGATCTGAGCGAGGAACAGCGTCAGCGCCTGCTGGAGATTGCCAATAAATGCCCGGTGCATCAGACGCTGACGCGTGGCTCCGAGGTGCTGACGTCGCTGGCCTGATCAATCGATGGCGGGTTTCTGGCGCGCCGTCGCCGCGAGCAGCATGGCGATGAACAATCCGGCCGCGCCGAGGGCGAAGAGTAGATTGTATGAGCCGGTGTGGTCGAACAGATAAGAGAAGGCGTAACCGACAGCGGCGGATGAGAGCGCGAAACCGCCAGTGAGCCAACCCCAGACCTGGCGGTGCGCGGCGAAACCAACCAGTTCGGCGACGCGACCCGAGGCCAATGCCGAAATGCCGGGCGTGAAGGCGCCCACGGTGATGGCCGAAACGGCCAATGCCACCGGATGCGTGCTGAACAACGGGATGGAAACGGCGGCGGACTTGACCAGCAGCACGCTGACGATGCTGCGATAGAAGCCGAAACGCTCGGCGATCAATCCGGCCAGCAGCGGACCGCATAACGCGCCGATGCCGAAGAACACCCAGAACAGTCCGCCGGCCGCGACGCCGCGACCCAGGCCACGCGCGATATAGTCGGCCCAGAATACGGTATGCGGCACGAAGCCGGCGGAATCGATGGTATAGGCCGCCAGCAGCAGCGCGACCGGCAGGGTAAAGTTGCGCGGTGCCGCACCGGTCTGTGCCGGCATGGCCACCGGCTCGATGCCCCATTGCCGCCAGGTCAGTGCCGCCAGCATCAGGGTGAGCAGGCCTAGGCCCAGCCATATCGGCATCGGCCCATGGATGGCCAGCGCCGGCACCAACGTGCCTGAAGCGATCACGCCGATGCCGACCCCGGTAAAGACGATGCCATTGCTACGCGCCCGATGCGTGGCCGGCGCGCGTGCCAACATCAGTGGCACGGCGGCCACCATCAGGATGCCGCCGGTGAAACCAGCCAGGAAACGCCATGGCGCGAACCAGGCAAAACCCCAGGGCAGGGCGCAGGCCAGCAGGCTCAGGCCCGTCAGAACCATGGCGCAGCGGGTGAGCACCGCCACAGGCATCAGCCGTGCGAGCGAGGCGGCCAGCAGGCTGCCGCCGACATAGCCGGCCAGATTGGTGGCGCCCAGATAGGCCGCATCAGCGGCGCTGAGCCAGTCGCGTTCGATCAGAACGGGGATCAGCGGCGTATAACCGAAGCGCGCGAAGCCGATGCCGACCAGAAGCGCACAAAGCCCGGCCAGGGCGCCGTGCCAGACAGGATTGATCATGGAAACTGTGGGCAATAAGAACGGGCCGGCATGTTAACCCGATGCCGGCCCGCCGACGACGGTTGTCGCCATATCATTTGGCGATGGCTCTTATGCGTTTTCGTCTTGGCTATTTGCCCAGCAGGCCCTTCAGCTTTTCGGCCGCGCCGCCAGCCGCGCCACCTGCGGCACCGCCGATGGCGCCGGTTGGGTCCTTCAGCAGATTGCCGAGTTGCTTTTGCAATTCGCCGGTGGCGACACGGGATGCCTGGGCACTGATCGTGCCGAGAACCTTTTCAGCCACCTCGGCCGGGGTGGCACCATTGCTGCCCTTGCCGATATCCTTCAATTGGATGGTGGGCAGGCTGGCTGAGATGGCGCGGCCCTGTAATGCCGCATGGCTGGCGGCGATTTTGCCATCGCGGATCACCAGGTTCTCAATGATCACCTTGCGCTCGGGCTGCTTGCTGGCGGACCCGCCGCCGGATGCCGCCCCGGGCTTCGGTTCGGTCTGGCCGCCGCCAAACTTGGCCGCATAGGCCTGCACGTTCTTCTGGATGGTCTCCAGATTGCCGCCGCCGCTGGCATATTCATAACTGATCGACGGCTGGATGATCTGCACGTCCTTGATGATGATCGGGTTGGATTGCAGGCTGCCGATATCCAGCGTCACGCGGATATCGCCCAGGGAGATCGCTTCCGGCCCGCTGAAGCCCTTGGGGTTGCTGACCACCAGGCCGCTCAGGCTGCCGCTGCCGGATGTGGGTTTGAGTTCGACCGATTTGAGTGTCACGCGCGTCTGGGTCGCTTCCGAACCATACCGTTCGATCACGGCCTTCACGAGGCTGTCGAGATTGGAGGCGAAGTAATAGGCCGCGCCAGCGATGGCGAGCACGACGATGGCCAGGGCCAGTGCGATTTTTTTGATCATGGCTGTGTCCTTCCCGTTATCCCTCACCTGCCGGCTTCATTATCTGCCCGCCGGGCAGGGGGCAGCAACCGCTATGTCCGGCGACTAGCCAGGGCGGGGGAATCTGGCTAAAGTCTGTCCAACTGATATATCAGATGGGAGAGACAATGCCCGGGACGAGGCTGCTCGACGATCCGCTGGCTGACCGCCTGGGCCGTTGTTATGCCTCGGCGGTGCATGACGTGCTGCGCAGCCAGGGGCACGACAATTGTGTGCTGCCGCCGGAAATCCGCCCGCTCAATCCATCGCAGACACTGGCCGGCCGTATCTGGACGGTCAGCGGCCATATCGACCGTACCAAATCCGCCCACGAGACCCTGCTGGAATGGACCGGTGTTTTGTCCAAGGCCCCCCCGGGCCAGGTGGTGGTCTGCCAGCCGCATAACCATGAGATCGCGCTGATGGGCGAATTGTCAGCCTCGGCGCTGCAGCTCAAGGGCGTGCGCGGCTATATCGTCGATGGCGGTTGTCGCGATGCTGCGATGGTGGAGCAGATCGGTTTTCCGGTCTGGTGCAGTTTCTTCACGCCATCCGATATCGTTGCGCGCTGGGTACCCGATTTCTTCGGCACGCCAATTTCCATCGGAAGCGTGACGATATCCACCGGCGATTACGTGATTGCCGACCGCGATGGCGTGGTGGTGGTCCCTGCCGCGATGGCCGAGGCAGTGATCGCCCGCACCGAAGAGGTGATGGGCACCGAAGGCGAAGTACGTCGGAATATCATGGCCGGCATGGATCCGCAGGAGGCGTATCTGAAATATGGCAAGTTCTGATCCGGCAACCGACCCGCGCCTGCTGGTGCTGGCGCCGGGCGACAATATCGCGGTGGCGCGGCTGGAAATCCCGGCCGAGACGGAACTGCAGGTCGCGGGACGCAAGGTGCGGCTGCAGCGGGCCCTGGGCTTCGGCCACAAGATCGCGGTGCGCGATATTGCCGCCGGCGAGAAGATTGTGAAATACGGCGCGCCGATCGGACGCGCGACGGCGGATATTGCGCTGGGCGACTATGTGCACAATCACAATGTCGCCAGCGATTACATGCCCAATACGGTGGCGGTGGAGGCTGCTCCATGAACGATGTGACGATGCGTGGATGGCGGCGTGCCGATGGCCGCAAGGGCATTCGCAATTATGTGGCGGTGGCCTATCTGGTGGAATGTGCCCATCACGTGGTGAAGGAGATCGCCTGGCCTTACCGCGAGCAGGGCGCTCATGTGATCGGCTTCCCAGGCTGCTATCCCAATGCCTATGCCCTGAAGATGATGCAGCGCCTGTGTACGCACCCCAATGTGGGCGCCGTGCTGCTGGTGTCGCTGGGCTGCGAGGGTTTCAACAAGAAACTGCTGGAGCGCACGATCAGGGAGAGCGGGCGCCCGGTCGAGCTGCTGGCGATCCAGGAAAACGGCGGTACGCGGGCGACCATCGACAAGGGCCGCGCCTGGGTGGAAGCGCGGTTGAAGGAATTGGCGGCACAGCCGACCGAACCTATGGATGTTTCCGAACTGGTGGTCGGCACCATCTGCGGCGGTTCGGATGCCACCTCTGGTCTGACAGCCAATCCTGCCATGGGCCGGGCTTTCGATTTCCTGGTGCAGGAAAAAGCCGCGGCAATCTTCGAGGAAACCGGCGAGCTGATCGGCATGGAAGACTGGATGGCTGAACGCGCCGTCACGCCGGAGCTGGGCCGGGAACTGAAAGCCTGTGTCGCCAAGGCGGCCCGCTATTACGAGACGCTGGGCTATCCCAGTTTCGCGCCGGGCAATGCCGATGGTGGGCTGACAACCATCGAGGAGAAATCGCTGGGCGCCTATGCCAAGAGCGGCGCCTCACCGATCAGCGGCATCATCAAACCGGGCGATATTCCGCCGCGCGGCGGGCTGTATCTGCTGGATGTCGTTCCCGATGGCGAGGTGCGGTTCGGCTTTCCCAATATCAGCGACAACGCCGAGATTGCCGAACTGATCGCCTGCGGCTCGCATGTGATCCTGTTCTCCACTGGGCGAGGTTCGGTGGTGGGGTCGGCGCTGGCGCCGGTGATCAAGGTCTGCGCCAATCCACGTACTTACGCGCGTATGGCCGACGACATGGATGTGAATGCCGGCCGAATCCTGGAAGGGCAGGCCGACCTTGACACGGTCGGGCGCGAGATTTTCGACCTGATCAAGCGGGTCGGCGCCGGCGAGATGACCCGGTCGGAAGGTCTTGGGCACCAGGAATTCATCCTCACCTACAAGAGTTTTGAACCGATCGGCCCGGCCTGCCTGCCGGCGGTCGCTTAAAGCAGCAGGAGACAGCATGCGTCTGGAAGGCAAGACGGCGGTGGTGACCGCAGCCGCGCAGGGTATCGGTCGTGCTTCGGCCATCGCATTCGCACGCGAGGGAGCAAAGGTAATCGCCACCGATCTGAATGAAGCCAAGCTGAAGGAGCTTGGCAGCCTGCCGAATATCCGCACGCGCAGACTTGACGTGATGGATCCGGCTGCCATTGCAGCGTTCGCCGCCGAAGTCGGGGCCGTGGACATCCTATTTAACTGCGCCGGCTTCGTGCATCACGGCACGATCCTTGAGACAGAAGAGAAAGATTGGGATTTTTCCTTCGACCTCAATGTGCGGGCGATGTACCGCCTAGCCCGGGCGCTGCTGCCGGCGATGATCGAGCGCGGCAAGGGCGGATCCATCGTCAACATGTCCTCGGCCTGCTCCTCCGTGAAAGGTGCGCCGAACCGCTTCGTCTACGGCACCACGAAAGCCGCCGTGATTGGTCTGACCAAATCGCTGGCCATCGATTTCATCAAGCAGGGCATCCGCGCCAATGCGATCTGCCCGGGAACGATCCAGACGCCTTCGTTGGACGACCGTATCGCTGCGCAGGCCGCGGCCGTGGGTGGCGTCGAGCAGGCCCGCGCCGGCTTCGTGGCGCGCCAGCCACTCGGCCGCCTTGGCAGTGCCGAGGAGATCGCTGCGCTGGCGGTATATCTCGCATCTGATGAATCCGCCTTCACCACAGGCACCATCCACGTCATCGACGGTGGCTGGTCGATCTGATTCCTAGCTGACATTCAGGGAGACTGACGATGAAACTGTTGCGCTACGGCCCGACGGGCCAGGAAAAGCCGGGCCTGCTCGATGCATCGGGTACCATCCGCGATCTCTCCACCGTGGTGCCGGATATTGCCGGCAGCACACTGACCCCGGCTGGACTGGCCAAGCTGAAATCGCTCGATCCCATGGCTTTGCCAGCGGTGCCGGGCAATCCGCGCCTGGGCCCCTGCGTCAACCGGGTCGGCAAGTTCATCTGCATCGGCCTGAATTATTCCGATCATGCTGCCGAGACCGGTGCGACCGTGCCGCCCGAGCCGATCATCTTCATGAAGGCGACCTCGGCGATCACCGGACCGAATGACGACGTGATCATTCCGAAGAATTCGCAGAAGACTGACTGGGAAGTGGAACTCGGCGTGGTGATCGGCAGCGAAGCGCGCTATGTCAGCGAGGCCGACGCCATGAAGCATGTCGCCGGCTATTGCGTGATCAACGACGTCTCGGAACGCGCCTTCCAGACCGAGCGTCATGGCCAATGGACCAAGGGCAAGAGCGCCGATAGTTTCGGGCCTATCGGTCCGTGGCTGGTCACCGCTGATGAGGTGCCTGATCCGCAGGACCTGGCCATGTTCTGCGACGTGAATGGCAAGCGTTTCCAGAACGGGTCGACCAAGACCATGGTCTATGGGGTGCGTTATCTGGTGAGTTACTTAAGCCAGTTCATGTCGCTGCAGCCGGGCGATATCATCTCCACCGGTACACCGCCGGGCGTCGGTATGGGACAGAAGCCGCCAGTCTATCTGAAGGATGGCGACACCATCCATCTTGGCATTGCGGGGCTGGGTGAACAGCGCCAGACGGCGCGGAGTTATCGCGCCTGAACCAACTGCGCCGGATCAGAATGGTTCCGGCGCGGCGCGGCCAACCGAGCGGAAGTAGGCTTCGACGGCAGTGCGGCGCGGAATCGGCGCCACCGCGCCGTAGCCGATGGTGGTGAGTGCGGCCGCTGCATTGGCATAGCTGGCGGCATCCAATGCACTGGCGCCGCGCACCAGTTCGGCCAGGAAGGCGCCATCGAAGCAATCGCCGGCGCCGGTGGCGTCCAGCGTCAGCACACGATGGCCGGGCAGTCGCCAACGACCGTCCGAATTGGCGATCAGCACGCCGTCGGCGCCGCATTTCAGCACCACCAGCGGAACGCCCATGGCGCGGTAGTAATCGAGGATTGTCACCGGTTCGCTCAAGCCGCTTAGGGCCGTCGCATCCTCCAGGCTGGGCAGGGCGATATCCGAAAGCTTCAATGCGGCATGGATGGCTTCGCGCGCGGTTTCCAGCGGCCAGAGCTTCAGGCGCAGGTTGGTGTCGAAGGATACCTGCCGGCCGGCCTTGCGCATGCGCGCGATCGCCGCCATCGCCGTATCGCGCATGCTGGTGCTGACCGCCAGCGTGATGCCCGATACATGTAATATCCTGGTGGCTTCCAGCGCGTCGCCGGGCAGGTCGGCGGGGGTCATCCGGCTGGCCGCCGAGTCCCTGCGGTAATACGTGAAGGTATGGCCGCGCTCGCTATGGGTGACGAAGTAGATTGCCGTAGCGGCATCCTCGCGGCGGCCGACAGTGCTGGTGTCCACGCCCTCCTGGCGCCACAGATCGAGCAGCAGATCGCCGAAGGGGTCGCGGCCCAGCAGGGTGCAGTAGCCGGCATGGGCGCCCTGGCGGGCCGCGGCAATCGCGCAGTTCGAGGTATCGCCACCAAAGCCGCGCAGATACTGGTCGCTGTTTGTCCCGGCGGTCTGGTTGAATTCCACCATGGCTTCGCCGAGACAGAGAATATCGCATCCCATAATCGCAACAGCCTCCTGTCCGGTCCTTCCTAGCCGAGACTGGCCGCGCGAGCAAGCCAACTGACATATCAGATATTATCTTGAGGCTGCCGGGGCCCGCTGCTACGGTGCTGGAAAGGCAGGAAAAAGGTCAGGCCGTCATGGCAAAGAACAGTGCGGTTCGCTCCACCCGGCTGGAGCGCCCGAAATCCCTCACCGAGTTGGTGAAGGACCACGTCCGCAACCGGATCACCAATGGCGAACTGATGCTCGGCGAGGCGCTGTCGGAAAATGTGCTGGCCGCCCAGCTCGGTATTTCCAAGACGCCGGTACGCGAGGCCCTGCTGCAGCTCAAGCTGGAGGGACTGGTCGACATCCAGCCGCAACGCGGCAGTTTCGTTTTTTCGCTGGAACCCGACGAAGCGGCCGAGATGTGCCAGTATCGCGTCATCCTGGAAAGTGCGGCCCTGCGCGATGCGCTAACCAATGACGAGGCTGGGCTGGTCGATGCGCTGGAGCAGAATGTCAAGCGCATGGCCAAGGCCATTGCAGATGGCGACATTCCTGCCTATCGCCGACTGGATACCGAATATCATCGTCATATTCTGGCCCGCGCCAACAACCGCTTCCTGACGCTGGCGCATCAGCAGCTCGAAATGAAGATCCAGGCTTTGCGTGCCAGCGTCACATCGAAAGAGCGCACGGTGGGCGACTCGCTTGCCGAACACCAGAATATCGTGAAACTGCTCAAAGCCCGCGAGCGGACCAAGGCCTTGAACCTGCTCGGCGTGCATATCCGCGCGGCCTCCCGCGATTATCAGATCATCCTGCAGGAACAGGCGCGTGGCCGGGAGCGCAAGAGTGGCTGAACGCAGCATGGCCGATGCCGCGCCTATACAACAGGAGGCCGGCCATTGGCGCGGTATCCTGTTCATGTTGCTGGGCACCGCGCTGTTCACCTTCAACGATGCGCTGGGCAAATGGATGGTGGCCAGCGTGGCCGTTGGCCAGTTGCTGTTCATCCGTTCCGCTGCCGCATTGGCGATCCTGCTGCCGATGGTCCACCGCGCCGGCTGGCGCCAGGTCTTTTTACTGGAACAGCCCGGCCGGCACGCCATTCGCCTGGCATTGATCGTGGCGGAAGTGGCGTGCTTCTACCTCGCCGTGCGGCATCTGCCGTTGGCCGATGTGATGGCGGTGTATCAGGCTACGCCGCTGATCGTCACTGTGCTGGCCATCCCATTGCTGGGCGAGACCGTCGGCTGGTGGCGCGGCATCGCCGTGGCGGTGGGCTTCGGTGGCGTTCTGCTGGTGCTGCAGCCGCAGGCGGGTGTCTTCACGGCGCCGGCGTTGATCGCGCTGGCCGGCAGCCTGGCC
This sequence comes from Ferrovibrio sp., assembly GCF_046297595.1. Lineage (GTDB taxonomy): Bacteria > Pseudomonadota > Alphaproteobacteria > Ferrovibrionales > Ferrovibrionaceae > Ferrovibrio. Next base: position 810,467 of record NZ_JBKBHT010000001.1, on the reverse strand, counting down.
TATGCCCTGATGATGATCGCCACGCGCAAGCTGCGCTCGACCGGCGCGTTGTCGCTGATCGTCTATCACACGCTGGCCGTTGGCGCGGCGGGGCTGCTGACCCTGCCCTGGGGCTGGTCGCCGGTAGGCATGCTGGATATTGCCTATCTGGCATTGATCGGGGTGGTGGCGACGCTGGCGCATATGAGCATGAACCAAGCCCTGCGGCTGGCGCCCGCCGCCGTGGTGGTACCCTATACCTATACCTCGCTGCTCTGGGCGATCCTGCTCGGCTGGCTGTTCTTCGCCGACCTGCCGACCATGCCGATGCTTGTCGGTGCCGGCATCATCGTCGCCAGCGGCCTGTTTGTTCTGCATCGCGAGCGGCTGGTCAGGCCAGCCTAGCGATACCGCGTTGAGGGAGTGAAGCAATGACCGAGAAGAAGAAAAAAACGCTGCGCAGCCGGGAATGGTTCGACAACCCGCATGATCCCGGCATGACGGCACTGTATCTGGAACGCTACCTCAATTTCGGCCTGACGCTGGCCGAACTGCGTGGCGGCAAGCCGATCATCGGCATTGCCCAGTCGGGCAGCGACCTGTCGCCATGCAACCGCCACCATATCGAGCTGGCCAAGCGTGTGCGCGATGGCATTCGCGATGCCGGCGGCATTCCTTTCGAGTTTCCAACCCATCCGATTCAGGAAACCGGCAAGCGCCCGACGGCGGCGCTGGACCGCAACCTGCTTTATCTCGGCCTGGCGGAACTGCTCTATTCCTATCCGCTTGATGGTGTGGTGCTCACTACCGGTTGCGACAAGACGACGCCGGGCATGCTGATGGCCGCTGCCACGGTGGACATCCCAGCCATCGTGCTGTCGGGCGGACCGATGCTGGATGGCTGGTATAAGGGCCAGTTGGCCGGTTCGGGCACGGTGATCTGGTATGCGCGTCAGGAGCTGGCTGCCGGCCGCATCAATTACGACGAGTTCCTGGCCATGGTGGCTTCTTCCGCGCCCAGCCCGGGCCATTGCAACACCATGGGCACGGCGCTTTCCATGAACAGCATGGCCGAGGCCCTGGGCATGTCGCTGCCAGGCTGCGCTTCTATCCCGGCGCCGTACCGCGAACGCGCCCAGATGGCCTACGAGACCGGCCGGCGTGCGGTGGAAATCGTGCATGAGGACCTGCGACCCTCTAAGATCATGACGCGCAAGGCCTTCGAGAATGCCATCGTGGCGGCCAGCGCGCTGGGCGCCTCCACCAACTGCCCGCCGCATCTGAATGCCATCGCCCGGCATATGGGCGTGGAATTGGATGTGAAGGACTGGGACAAGGTGGGCTATCACATCCCGCTGCTGGTGAACTGCATGCCCGCAGGCGCGCATCTGGGTGAGGGTTTCCACCGCGCCGGTGGTGTGCCTGTGGTGATGCGCGAGCTGCTGGAAGCCGGCAAGCTGCATGCCGATGTCATCACGGTGAATGGCCGCACCATGGGCGAGAACGTGAAGGATGCGGTCTGCGAGGATCGCGACGTGATCCGGCCGTACGCCCAGCCGCTGCTGCCTGAGGCCGGTTTCGCCGTGTTGTCGGGTACGTTGTTCGATTCGGCGGTAATGAAAACTTCAGTGATCTCGGCAGAATTCCGCCGCCAATACTTGGAACGACCGGGTGATCCCGATGCTTTTGAGGGTACCGCCATCGTGTTCGAAGGGCCGGAGGATTATCACGCCCGGATCAATGATCCAGCCCTGCCGATCGACGAAAACAGTATCCTGGTGATCCGCAATACCGGCCCTGTTGGCTATCCGGGTGCGGCGGAAGTGGTGAACATGCTGCCGCCGGATCGTCTGGTGAAGCAGGGCATCAACCTGTTGCCCTGCATCGGCGATGGCCGCCAGAGCGGCACTTCGGCCAGTCCGTCGATCCTCAATGCCTCGCCTGAGGCTGCGGTCGGCGGTGGACTCGCGCTGCTGAAGACGGGGGATCGAATCCGCATCGACCTGGCCAAGCGTAAAGCGGATATCATGATCTCCAGTGAAGAACTGGAGAAAAGGCGTAAGGCCTGGAAGTCCCCGCAACTGGTGAACCAGACGCCATGGCAGGAATTGCAGCGCCGCTATGTCGGACAATTGTCCACAGGCGGTTGCCTGGATTTTGCCACGGGATATCAGCGTATTGCCGAAACTTTTGGTGTGCCGCGGCATAATCACTGAACAGGCACGCAAGCAGCGCATGTATCGCTGAGCAACAAGTACGCGTCAGCTCTAAGTCGAAGGAATCAGGGCTTGGCAGGCGATTTTGTGCTGGCTAGACTGATATATGAGATGCTACGAAGGTGTGCCACGTCGCATTGAAAACCGACACAAAAAACCCACAACGGGTCAGGCAGGGAGGAATAAAAAAATGCGTAAGTCAGCCATGCGTAAAACCGCGGGGTGGGTAGTCGCCGCCGCCGTACTGGCCGGTGCCACACCGGCACTGGCGCAGGAAAAACTCACCATCTGGTTCAACAAGGGGTTTTATCCCGCCGAGGATACCGCGCTGAACGCGGTGATCGAGCGTTTCCAGCAGAAGACCGGTGTGAAGGTCGAACTCAGCCTGTTCGGCGTGGAAGACATAATCACCAAATCGGTGTCGGCCGTCGAAGCCAAGTCGCCGCCCGATGCCGCTTTTGGCTGGACCTTCGATTTCCGCACGGCCGGCAAGTGGGCCTATGAAGGCAAGTTGGAGGATCTCTCCGACATCATCACGCCGAACAAGGATAAGTTCCTGCCTGGCGTGCTGGACACTGCCTTCCTGCAGGGACCGGGCGGCAAGCGCGCCTATTACGGCATGCCAATCTATCAGCAGACCATGCACGCCAATTACTGGAAAGACATGGTCGAGGATGCCGGTTTCAAGGAAAGCGACATTCCGAAGGATTGGAAGGGCTACTGGTCCTTCTGGTGCGACAAGGTGCAGCCGGCTTTGCGTGCCAAGGGCAAGCGCGTCTACGGTATCGGACATCCCTCCTCGGTGGAAGCTTCCGACACCTTCTTCAGCTTCCTGTCTTACGTGAATGCGTATGACGCCTCGCCGGTCGACAAGGACGGCAAGCTGCTGATCAACGATCCGAAGGTCAAGGCCGGCATGGTTGCCGCGCTGAAGGACTACACGGATATCGTGATCAAGGGCTGCACGCCGCCCGGTTCGCTGTCGTGGAAGGATGTCGACAACAACGTGGCCTTCCATAACAAGACCACCCCGATGACGCATAACGCGACCATCTCGCTGCCCGGCAAACACATGGACGACATGATGAATGCCAAGGAGGAGAAGGATCGTGCGCAGGCCAAGGTCAATTACTACGACCTGATCCGCACCACCAACTGGCCCGCCAAGCCCGATGGCAAGCCGTTGCCCAACCTGGTGTCGATCAAGCTGGCCGTGGTGTTCGCCGATGCGCCGAACAAGAAGCGGGGCAAGGAGTTCCTCGCCTTCCTGTCCCAGCCCGAGAACCTGATCCCGTATACGGAAGGCTCGCTCGGCCGCTGGTTCCCGGTGACCAAGGAAGCGGCGGAACGCCCCTTCTGGCAGGAAGATCAGCATCGCAAGAACGTCTACCAGCAGTTCGTGAAGCAGCCCACCGTGCCGTTCCAGTTCGTCTATAACTACAAGTTCACCACGGTGAATGCAGAGAATGTCTGGGGTCGCGCGATGTCGCGGGTGGTGCAGGACAAGGTTTCGCCCGAGCAGGCTGTGGACGAGATGTTCGCCCGCATCAAGCAGCTCGTCGAAGGCTGACGTTGTAAGTAGCGGCTGATCGTCGTGGTTGCAGTTACCGACGTGCAAGCCGGGGAAAAGGCCCCAGGCCGCCTCTCGCAAGAGGCAACCTGGGGTCTGATTTTCCTGGTCCCCTATATTGTTCTGTTCCTCGCGCTGGTGATCTATCCGGTGGGCTACGGCCTTATCCTGGGCAGTAATCCAAAAAGTTTTCTGCGTCTGTGGGACGATCCGATTTTCCTGCGCACCATCGTCAATACGGCGGTGTTTCTTGGTGTGGCGGTGAACCTGAAGTTGTTTTTGGCGCTGCTGCTGTCGGGTTTCTTTGTGCATGAGCAACGCTGGATCCGCTGGCTCAGTGTGATCTTCATCCTGCCCTGGGCGATTCCCTCTATTCCTACCATCCTGTCCTTCCGCTGGATGCTGAATGCGGAATGGGGGATGATCAATTCGCTGATTTTCCGTTTCACGCTGGAAGACGGACCTAACTGGCTGCTCGACCGTTGGAGCGGTCTGGCCATGATCTGTGTGGTCCACATCTGGAAATACCTGCCGTTCTGGACGCTGATCATGCTGGCCGGCCGGCTGGCGATCCCGAAAGACCTCTATGAATCCGCCGATGTGGACGGGGCCAGCGGGTTGCAGAAGTTCCGTTATGTCACCTTCCCCAGCATGCGGAATCTCTACATCACCTGTACCCTCCTCTCGACTATCATGAGCCTGGGCGACTTCAACTCGATCTATCTGCTCACTGGCGGCGGCCCGGCCGATGCGACCCAGACCCTTGCGACCTTGGGCATTCGCTATGCCTTCGGCATGTCGGAGGTCGAGGTCGGTGTTTCAACCGTCGTCGTGGCGCTGCCTGTCATGTTGCCGCTGCTGATCCTCATGCTGCGCCGTATGAAAAAGGGCGAGCAGCCATGAGGAAGATATTGAACGAAGGGCGGCTTGCCCTGGTTGGCGTTTTGATTCTGGTCTGGACCCTGATCCCGATCTACCACCTGTTCGTCATGTCGATCACGCCTCGGGTGGAAACCTTCGCAGGCGCTATCTGGCCGTCTCGACCGACGTTGGAAAACTACGAAACAGTGGTGGAGCAGGGTCACTATTATCTGGAGCATTTCTGGCAGCAATTGTGGAATAGCGCTTTCGTCGCCGTGATGGTCTGCCTCATCACGCTGGCGATCTCTGCAACTGCCACTTTCGCCATCAGCCGGCTGAGGGTGCGGGGCGGGCGGCTGGTTTCCAACATGGCGTTGGCGACCTACCTGATCCCGCCGGCTTTCCTGGCCATCCCGATGTACAAGGTGATGGGCATATACGGCCTGCTGAACACGCAATGGTCGCTGATTTTTACCATGGTGACCTTCGCCTCGCCTTATGCGATCTGGGTGCTGAAGCAATATGCCGACAAGCTGCCCTACGAGCTGGATGAAGCCGCGCGCATCGACGGTGCAAGTCCGCTGCAGATTTTCCGCCTGATCTATCTGCCGCTCATGGCGCCATCATTGGTGGCGATCGGCACATATGCATTACTGCTGGCCTGGAACGAGTATCTCTATGCCTTCCTGCTGCTGTCGGCGGATAAGGAGATCACTCTGGCCGTGGCTTTGGGGCATTTCCTCACCACCGACGATGCGCCATTCAATGTGCTGATGGCGACAGGTGCTGTTTATGCCCTGCCTCCAGCGGCTATCTATTATGCATTCCGGCGCTACATGGTCTCCGGACTCACTGCGGGGGCAGTGAAGTCGTAAACAGGGCAACGATAAGAAAGAGTGACAGGGAGTTCGAGATGGCGAGTGTGAGTGTGGAGGCCGTGCGCAAGCGCTATGGCGCGCTGGAAGTGATCCACGGCATCGATATCGCGATTCCGGACGGCGAGTTCGTCGTTCTGGTCGGCCCGTCAGGCTGCGGTAAGTCGACCCTGCTGCGCATGATCGCGGGACTGGAAGAAATATCGGGCGGCTCCATCCGGATCGGTGACCGCGTGGTCAACCACGTGCCGTCAAAGGATCGCGACATCGCCATGGTGTTCCAGAATTACGCGCTGTATCCGCATATGACGGTGCGCGAGAATATGGGCTTCTCGCTGAAGCTGCGCAAAGCCGAGCAAAATGTGATCGCCGAGCGGGTGCAGCGTGCTGCCGAGATTCTCAGCCTGACCGAACTTCTTGACCGCTATCCGAAGCAGCTGTCCGGCGGCCAGCGCCAGCGCGTCGCCATGGGTCGTGCCATTGTGCGCAATCCGCAGGTCTTTCTGTTCGACGAGCCGCTGAGCAACTTGGATGCCAAGCTGCGTGTGCAGATGCGCACCGAGATCAAGGCTCTGCACCAGCAGCTTCGCACCACGTCGATCTATGTGACCCATGACCAGATCGAGGCCATGACCATGGCTGACCGCATCGTGGTGATGCATGACGGTATCGTGGAGCAGATCGGCACACCACTGGAGCTTTACGATACGCCGGCCAACCTGTTCGTGGCAGGGTTCATCGGGTCGCCGGCGATCAACCTGATCTGTGGGGTTCTGCGCCGCGACGGCGGCCGTTCCTGGGTGGCGACCGAGGCAGGGATCGACCTGCCGCTGGATGGCGCCGCGGCGGGCCATGACGGTCAGCCCGTGGTCTATGGTTTTCGGCCGGAACATCTGACGCCGGTGAATGGCAGCGGCCTGCCTACGCGGGTGGAGGTGGTGGAGCCGACCGGCGCCAACACCTTTGTCTATGCCGAACTGGGCGGGGCGCAAATCTGCGGGGTATTCAGCGAGCGGCGTGGTTTCACAGCGGGCGAGACGCTGCATATGGTGCCGCAGCTCGATCGTGTGCATCTGTTCGATGCTGCCAGCGGCCGCCGGCTGGTGGCCTGATCTGGCTGCGTCTGGCCGATGGCAGACATCGGCAGATGATCGGAACAATCAATGATCGGCATTGATTGGGGCAGCAGTAATTTCCGTGCCTATCGTATCGCGGCCGATGGGGCAGTGCTGGAACGCCGCGAAGCTGATTCCGGTATCGCCGGTCTGCAACGCACCGATTACCCGGCCGTCTTGCAACAGCGGATCGGCGACTGGCTGGCGGTGGATTCCGGCCCGGTGTTGTTGTCTGGCATGGTGGGCAGCCGGCAGGGCTGGCGCGAGGCGGCTTATGTGGCCTGCCCGGCGGGCTTGGCCGATCTGGCCGCAGCGCTCTGTACGGTTGAAATCGGCAAGGAGCGGGTTGGTCATATCGTTCCCGGCCTGTCCTGCCGAGACGCCGACGGGGTACCCGATGTGATGCGGGGCGAAGAGATTCAGCTTTTTGGTCTCGACCTGCCGGTGAGTACAGTGATGGCCATCTTGCCTGGCACCCACTCCAAGCATGTGCGCATGCTGGATGGCCGCGTGGCCGGTTTTTCCACGATGATGACCGGAGAGATCTATGCGCTGCTGTCGAACCACGGGCTGATCGCGGCCATGTTGCCGCAGGAGCCGAGTGATTTTGACGAAGCGGGGTTTCATGCCGGCGTACTTGCCTCGGGGCAGCCGGGCGGGCTGCTGCACCACCTGTTCGGGGTGCGCAGCCGGCGCCTGTTCGGGGAACTGACCATCACGGCGGCACCCGATTTTCTTTCCGGACTGCTCGTCGGGCATGAGTTGCGCGGCACCGAATGGCGCGGCGAATTGCAAATCATCGCTGGCCAGAATCTGGCGAAACGCTATCTTAAAGCCTGCGGCTGGCTCGGAATACCGGCCGCCATCGCTCCGGAAGATGCCGCGGCTCGCGGCCTGTACCGTCTGAGCCGCCTTCTGCCGGGATAAAACCACAGTGCTGGAATAAACAGCCTGGGAGGGCGCCATGAAAAGCTTTTCGGCCTGGCTGCAGGAATGCCCGCTGATCGCCATATTGCGTGGCATCCGCCCCGATGAAGCTGTCGAGATCGGGGGTGCTTTGTTCGAGGCAGGTTTCCGGATCATCGAAGTGCCGCTCAATTCGCCAGATCCGATGGATAGTATCGCGGCGCTTTCCAAGCATTTCGGTGACCGCGCCCTGATCGGCGCCGGCACCGTGATCGATCCCGGCTGCATCAAGCGGGTGGCAATGTCGGGCGGGCATCTGATCGTGGCGCCCAATGCCAATCCCGAGGTGGTACACAAGGCGAAGGTGCTCGACATGGCCGCGGTGCCCGGCGTGTTCACGCCCACCGAGGCATTCGCGATGATCGCGGAAGGCGCCGACGCCCTGAAACTGTTTCCCGCCGAGGCAGCCAGCCCCGTGGTGCTGAAAAGCCTGCGCGCCGTGCTGCCGCCGCGCCTGCCGGTGCTGCCGGTCGGGGGTATCCATCCGGAGGATTTCGCCAGCTGGCAGGCCGCCGGCGCCGCCGGTTTCGGCCTGGGTTCCGCATTGTATAAACCGGGTTTCAGCGCCCGCAAAGTGGCCAAGCGGGCGAAACGGGTGATGGCGGCGCTGGGCGTTCAGAGGAATTTGGCGACAATGTCGGTTGAAGAGGCCCGTCCGACGCTGTCGTAATGCTGGCGCAGGAACCGTGTGGCCTGCCTGCGGCCCAGTTCGAACAGGCCCTGCAGGAAATCCCAGTCGACATTGTATTTGCTGGCGGCACCCAGCTTGGCCAGTTGTGTCTCGGCGTCGATGGTATGGATGAACATACGCTTCAGCCGGCCGCCATCATCGAAGCCGGCTTCGATCATGCGGGTCACGAAGGCGATGGCCCGCATTTCGCGCACCAGGCTGGAATTGAAACTTAAGGTGTTGACGCGGTCGAGGATCGCCTGCGGCGATTTCGGCAGGGACGGGATGTTCATGGGGTTGATCTGTACGATCAGCACATCGCGGCTGTCGCAATTGTAGATCAGCGGGTAGATCGGCGGGTTGCCCATGAAGCCGCCATCCCAGTAATGCCGGCCGCCGATCTTCACCGCCTGGAACAGATGCGGCAGGCAGGCCGAGGCGAGCAGGGCGTCGATCGACACTTCGGTATTGTCGAAGACCTTGATCTTGCCGCTCAGCACATCGGTGGCGCAGACGAACAGCTTCACCGCGGTGCATTCGTGCAGGGCTTCGCAATCCAGGCTTTGTTGTAAAATCTTGCGCAGCGGATTGTGATCCTTCGGCCCGGTCTGGTAGGGCGAGGCGATCCGGCTGCTCAGTTCCATCAGGTGATAGCTGGGTGAATAATCAATGCCGCCCAGTTTGAACCAGTGATCCAGCAGACTGGGGCGGAACGGGGAAAAACGGGCCGCATCGGCGACGCGGCGCCAGAAATCATGCAATGCTTGGCGGGCTTCGTTTATGCCGCCCTTGGCCAGGCCGTTTGCCAGGACGGCCGCATTCATCGCACCTGCCGATGTACCGGAGATGCCCTCAATCGTGAAGCAGTCCTCTTCCAGCAGGCGATCCAGCACACCCCAGGTGAAAGCGCCATGGGTGCCGCCACCCTGCAGGGCAAGGTTGATCGGCTTGCGTTTGCGGTTGTTCCGCGCCGGCTTGGCCGGCGTGTCTCTGGTCTTGCGGGATTTTGGCGGGGACGGCATTGGCGTGATGGTTTCGCCCATGTCAGAATGAAGCCATGAGCGACACTATGCAGATTTTCGACCGCGCCGTGAAGCGGCGTCACCGTCAGCGTGCGGCCTCACAGGCCGCAGAATATGATTTCCTGCGTGCGGCCGTGGCCGACCGGCTGCTCGACCGGCTGGAGGACATCCGCCGTACATTCCCCCTGGCCCTCGTGCAGGGCTGCGATACGGTCTGGCTGCAGGGGCGGCTGCAGGGCAGGGGCGGGATCGAAACCCTGGTATCGCTTGATGCCATGTCCGCCGACGCGCCGTTGCATGTGGTGGGGGATGAGGAATTCCTGCCTTTCGCCGGGCAGCGTTTCGACCTCGTCATCGCACTGTTGAACCTTCACTGGGTCAACGATTTGCCAGGGGCGCTGATCCAGATCCAGCGTGCGCTGAAGCCCGACGGCCTGTTCCTGGGGGCGATGCTGGGCGGTGCCACCCTGAGCGAGCTGCGACAAGCCTGGTTGGCTGCTGAATCCGAGCTGGAAGGTGGTGCAAGTCCGCGAGTGTCGCCCATGGCGGAAACGCTGGATGGCGCGGCCCTTCTGCAGCGTGCCGGTTTTGCTCTGCCAGTGGCCGACAGCGAAGTGATTCATGTCACTTATGCGGATGCTTTCCGCCTGATGCGCGATCTGCGCGGCATGGGAGAAACCAATGCGACACTGGGGCGCCGCAAAACATTCACGCGCCGTGCCACGCTGTTGCGCATGGCGGAAATCTATCAGCAGCGTTTTCCTGCCGAGGATGGTCGTATTGCCGCCGGGTTCGAGGTGATCACGCTTACCGGCTGGTCGCCCCATGACAGCCAGCAGAAGCCGTTGCGCCCCGGCATGGCGGCCAACCGGCTGGCGGCGGCATTGGATACCGTGGAATATCCCCTCGGCGGCCGACCCGGGCCGAAAGACTGATCAGCGTGCCGGTTCGAACAGCAGGGTGAGGATGCGGTTCAGCGCCGCATCGGCGGCCTTGCGTGCGGCCGCTTCATCCTCGGCTTCGGCAAGCCACAACACCGCTTCGTTCATCGCGCCGGTCAGCAGGAAGGTCAGTGCCTCGGCGGATATCTGCCGGTCCCGGGGTAATTCGGCCAGAGCGGCTTCAATCCCCTGGCGCAGCGAACCGCGGCCATAGCGCCCGTCAATCTCGCGCCAGCGCTGCCAGCCGATCACCGATGGCGCATCCACGAGGAATATCTGCCGCGCATCCGGTTGCAGGCAGGCATCCAGGAAGGCGGCGCTGCCCTTGATCAGGGCATCCAGCGGTGAGGCGGCTTTGGCGGCGGCAACCTCGATGGCAGCCAGCACCTCGGCCGCGATGCTTTCCACCAAAGCCTCGAACAGGGCCCGCTTATCCGCGAAGTGGTAATACAGCGCGCCCCGTGTGACGCCGGCCTCGCGCACCACGTCTTCCGTGCCGGTCCCGGCATAGCCTGTAGCAGCAAACAGTCTTCGCGCCGTGGCCAGCAGGGCGGCCCGGGTCGCGGCGTGTTTTTCAGCCTTGGTTTGCTTCTTCTCTTGCATACATACAGCCTGTATGTTTATATCAAGCCAGTTCCTCGCTGTCCAGACCGGTCAGCGGCGAATCGAGGAGGTCCCGATTTTCAGCCGGGATCATGCAGGAAAGGAGCCCCATCATGAAACCGACCAGCTATTACCCGGTGATCTGTACCGCCAAGGTGGCGGAAACTGCAGCCTTCTATCGGCCCCATTTCGGCTTTGCGCCAGCCTTCGAAAATGACTGGTACGTGCATCTGACCAGCCAGGCCGATCCGCGCGTGAACCTCGCCATCCTCGATCACGGGCATACCACCATCCCCGCCGGTTTCCGCAAGCCGGTGCAGGGTCTGCTGATCAATTTCGAAGTGGACGACGTGGATGGTGAATACGAGAAAGCGAAGGCTGCAGGCCTGGATATCCGTCTGGAATTGCGGGACGAGGATTTCGGCCAACGCCATTTCATCCTGTCCGATCCCAATGGGGTGCTGATCGACGTGATCAAACCGATCCCGCCTTCGGCCGAGTATGCCGCGCAATATGACGCGGCGACGCTGGAGAAGATCGGCGGCTAGACCAGCAGGTCGCGCAGCATGGCCACCAGGGGGATGTCGGCCGGGGGCATGGGCAATTCGCCCATCTTCACCGGTCGCACCCATTTCATCGCCTGGCCTTCGCGCGGCTGCGGCTGGCCCACCCAGCGCCGACAGACATAGAGCGGCATCAGCAGGTGGAAATCCTCGTAGGCATGGCTGGCGAAGGCGAATGGCGCGAGGCAGGCCGCAGAAATATCGAGATGCAGTTCTTCGTGCAGCTCGCGGATCAGAGCGGCTTCCGGCGTTTCGTTGGCTTCGACCTTGCCGCCAGGGAATTCCCACATGCCGGCCAGCTTCTTGCCCTCTGGCCGCTGGGTCAGCAGCACGCGGCCATCGGTGTCGACCAAGGCCACCGCCACCACCAGCACCACCGGCTTGGGCGCCAGCAGGGCGGCAGAATCGCCGGGGCAGAGCGCGTCAGCTTCGGTAGTCGGCATTGATGTCGATATAGCCGTGCGTCAGGTCGCAGGTCCACACCCGCGCTTTGCCCTTGCCGACACCAACATCGACGGCGATGCGCACGTCGCTGCTCTTGAAATGCTTGGTGGCATAGGCGTCGTCGTGATCCGGCCGCACCATACCGTTTTTCGTCACCGGCTTGTCGCCGATCTTGACTATCAGCTTGTCGCGGTCGGCCGGTTCGGCCGATTTGCCGACAGCCATCACGATGCGGCCCCAGTTGGCATCGGCACCGGCAATCGCGGTTTTCACCAGCGGCGAATTGGCAATCGCGCGCGCGATGATGCGCGCGGATGCATCAGTCTTCGCACCGGTGACATCTACGGTGACCAGCTTCTGCGCGCCTTCGCCGTCACGCGCCACCAGTTGCGCCAATTCGGCCATCACATCAACCAGGGCGCGGCGAAAATCGGCCAGCCGCTTGTCGCTGGCCTTGGCCACCGGGGCATTGCCGGCCACGCCCGTGGCGAACAGCAGCACGGTGTCCGAAGTGGACGTATCGCCATCCACCGTCAGGCAGTTGAAGCTCTGGTTGTTGGCTTCCATCAATAGAGCCTGCAGTGTGGTCGCCGGCAACTTCGCGTCGGTGGCAATGAAGGCCAGCATCGTCGCCATATCGGGGGCGATCATGCCCGAACCCTTACAGAAACCATTGACCGTCACGGTCTTGCCGTCGATCTTGCAGCTTGCCGTGGCCAGCTTGGGGAAGGTGTCGGTAGTCATGATCGCCTTGGCGGCATTGGCCCAGGCGTCGGCCGACAGGGCCTTCTTCATCTTCGGCAATTGCGCCACGATCTTTTCGGCCGGCAGGATCTGGCCGATCACGCCGGTTGAGGCGAGATAGACTTCGCCGGCCTTGCACCCCACGGCCTTCGCTGCGCCATCGGCAGTGGCTTTCACTGCCTTGGCGCCGGCCTTGCCGGTAAACACGTTGGCAATGCCGGCATTCACCACCAGGGCACGGGCGGCACCCTTGGGCAGAATCTTGCGGCACCATTCCACCGGCGCGCCGGGCATGGAGGAACGCGTGAACACACCAGCCACAGTGGTGCCGGCGGCGAACTCGATCAGCAGCAGATCATCGCGACCCTTGTAGCGCATGCCGGAATGATCGGTGGCCAGACGCACGCCGGCAACCGGCGGCAGGGCGGGAAGCTTCTTCGGCGCGAGCGGGGAAACCGGATGCGCGGCCATGATCGTTTCTCCAGCGGTAGTGTTACTTCTTGGGGGCCGGTGCGATGGCGGGCAGTTTGCCAGCCGGCGGCTGCCAGTCATATTTTTCGATCTTGGCGTCCTTGCGCAGATCGGCAACGGTCTTTTCCACCACCTCGTTGCCCATGATCTCGTAGACCTGGCTGCGTACATCCTCGAATTTTGGCGCCTCGGCCTTGCGACGGGCCTCCACCTTGATGACATGCCAGCCGAACTGGGTCTGCACCGGCACCTCGGTTACCTGGCCGGGCTGCAGCTTGAAGGCGGCCTCGGCGAATTCCGGCACCATCTTGTCCTTGGTGAAGAATCCCAGGTCGCCGCCGGTCGCGGCCGTCGGGCCGGTCGAACGCTTCTTGGAAACCTCGGCAAAGTCGGCGCCTTTCTTCACCTCATCCAGGGCAAGCTTCGCGTCGGCTTCGGTGGCGGCCAGAATATGGCGCGCATGCACTTCTTCCTGCGGCGGCTGTGCCTTGATCAGCTCTTCGTAACGCGCCTTCAGCTTGGCCTCGGTCAGCTCAGTCTTCAGCTTGCGGTCCAGATAGGCCTGCTGTAGCACCTGCTCGCGCGCGGTCTGCAGTTGCGCCTTCACGGCCGGGTCATCGGCCAGCTTGGCCTTCTCGGCGGCCATGCCCAGCAGTTTGCGGGCAGCCAGTTCGTTGATCAGGCCGGGCAGCAGCTGCTCGATCGGGATCTGATTCATCGGGGCGGGAAGCTGGCTGTAGAAATCCAGCACGGCGGAGCGCGTGATCGGCTGGCCGTTCACCCGGGCGACAACCGGATCGTCACCGGCAGTCTTGGCCGGCTGGGCCTGGACAAGGGGGCTGCCGACAGTGACGAGGGCGACGGCAAGCAGGGAAGCGCGGAAGGAACGGATCACGGAAGGCTCGCTGAAAACGTGGCTTGGGCCGCCGAGCATACGCTTTTTGCTGTACCGGACAAGGCGCCGGACTGTCGATAAACGCCCGGATTATGCGCTTTCAGCGGCGATTACGGCCAGTTCCTGGCGCAGGTCGGCGATCAGGTTGCGGCTGACGGCCAGATTGGCGGCCTCGCGATCCAGCACCAGGCCAAAGGCCTTCAGCTTAAGCGCCTTGCGGTCGATCAGGCCTTCCCGATCATGGCCCAGTGCGGAATCGCAGACAATATCGATCAGGCGGTCGATGGCATGCAGGCGGCCCCAGAGATAGTCGTTCTCGCGATGCGCCCGGCTGAAAAAGCCGCCGAAGCGGCCGAGGTTGACGCCCTTCAGGGTGTTGCCGCGCCGGATTGCCACGGCGTCTTCCGGGCTGATGCGGTCGATCTTGATCTCGTTGAATTCGCCCAGATCGCGCCAGTTGGTGATGGTGAAGGTCAGCACGTCCCAGAACGGAAACCCGATATAGCTGACCAGCAGGTCGCGCCGCGCCGCCGGGCTCCAGTCCTCTGGCGAGACCTGCGCGAACAATGCATCCAGTCCGTCGGTGGTGCGGTCCAGGTCGATGTCGCGGCCAAGCGCATCGATCATGGCGTCGATTGTGGCCAGATTCGCGTTGGCAAAGGTGGTCGCATCCTGCTCGAGATGTTCGGCCCGCTTCAGGTCGATACGCCGGAAGAACAGAGTCTTGATCGCCTCTTTGGTTTCGGCGGTGATGCCGTTGCCGCTATCGAAGCGCCGCAGGGTTTCCTGCGCCTCATACAGTACGCGCTTCATCTCATCCAGTTGCTCGGCCCGCAGGCCGCGATGTTCGGTATCGCCCAGCTTGCCGTAAAGCTGGTTCAGGCGCTGGACCAGGAAGCGCACGCGACGTTGACGGAATGACACGTCGAAGCGTAGCAGGAAGCGGACCCAGGCCGGCAGGGCATGGGGTGGTGTCCCCGGCGGTGCCCGCTCAAAATGCGCCGCGGTATGGCAGACCTGACGGTCCTGTGCCCAGTGCAGCAGGGCACGGCGGGTCCATTGCGCCTCGGCCGACCGCTCGCCATAACCGCAGGCATTGCAGACCAGCTTGCCGACGAAATCCAGCACGGCGCCCAGTTTCAGCCGGACGTAGCCTTCATAGGCAAAGCCCGCCTCGCGCACGGCGCGTTCGCTGGCCTGCAGGCGCCAGAGCCGGATTTCGCTTTCGCTTAAGGCGGAATCCAGGTTCTGCGGCGCGCTTTCGGCCACCAGTTGCGCGATCTGTGGCTGGGTGGCGTCGATCACGCCGCGCAGGTGTCGTACGCGCTCGTTGAAACGGCTGACCCAGATCAGTTCATCGGCAATCGGCTCGTTGCGCGGAATATCGCTGAGCGAACCTTTCAGCACGCGGAAAAAGCCAGGCACCCGGCCGGTCGGCGGCGGTGGCGGGCGCATCGGCTGCGGATCGATATAGACCAGGCGCCGGTCCACCTCGCGATAGGCCGGGCGGCCGCGGATTGCTTTCATGGCGGCGGCAAAAGGCTTGTTGGCCAGTACGCCGCCATCGACGAAAGAGGTAAGTTCCGGATCGAGGCCGGCCTTCAGATAATCGCCAAAATTACGCTGCACGAAGGCGGCCTTTGTACTCCAGTCGCGGCCCTGCTCCGCCAGCAGGCGGTCGACATCGCCCAATTGCGCCGGCGGGAAGGCGCCGGGGAAAGCCGAGGTGGCACGGCCGGCAAAGGCCAGGCCGGGGGCTTCCGGACGGGCGAAGTCGGAATGCTCCTCGCCGCTCGACCAGCGTCGGTAGGCGAAACGCAGCACGTGGCGGTGTTCGCGGTCGCGCACGAAGGGCGGATCGTGGATCGGGATATGCTGCTGAAAGCCGTAGAAGTCGGTCAGCGTCACGAACAGGTCGAGCGCCAGGTTGGTTGGCATCAACGAGGAACCGGCATGATCGGGATCGCCCATCGCCTCCAGACCTGCCAACAGCTGGCGCAGCAGATGCTGGCCGTCGAAAGGCGGCTGGAACCAGCGCGAGCGGGTAAACAGCGACAGCTTGTCGAGGATTTCTGTATCCCCGAGCATGAGGCGGCCGAAACGCGATCGCGAAGCCAGCCACAGCACCGGCCGCATATAAGCCTTGCTCCACGGGTTCGCCCGTTTTTCGGGATCGAGCAGGCGCGAGACATCAGCCTCGTTAAGCCAGAGATTGCGGAAATGGTCGATACGCAGGTCATGCGCCAGCGCGCGACCCAGGATGATGCCGTTGATTCCGCCAGCCGAGGCGCCGGCGATCACATCCACAACGACGCGCAGGTCGACATGCTTGCCCAGTTCCTGCAGCAACTCGAAATAGGCATGTTCGCTGTCATACTCGGTATCGCCTGGGCGGATGTTGTCGGCGAAACGTGCCGCGGCGCGTGCTTCGCCTTTGGGCAGAACGTGATAAGCGCGCGAAGCCCTCACAAGCTTGAGGATTTCCTTCACCACGCCATGCATGTAGATGGCGAGCGAGACGCCGCCGAAGCAGACCAGGGCGAGGCGTAGTTCCTTTTCCTGCACGTGGATGTTTCCCCCGGTGGCCGTCAGATCGAATCGGCCCGCTCAAGTGTGCCTTGGGCAGGCGTGCGGCTCAAGCGGCAGTTGTATGCAGCAGGGACTCGGCCGTGGCATCCAGGCAGGCATCGCCCTCAGGCATCAGGCCGGCGAAATTCGGCCAAGCATGGGGCAGGCCATGCCAGACGCGCAAATCCACCGCAACACCGCCTGAACGGGCAAGGTCGGCCAGCCGCAGGGTGTCGTCGCGCAAAAGCTCGCTGTCGCTGACATGAAGGATCAACGGCGGAAGCCCGGCGAGGTCGCCGTGGAGCGGCGAGACCAGCGGATCGGTCCTGGGTGTCTTGTTGGCATAGAGTTCGGCGGCGAAATGAATCTGGGCCGGCATGAACCAGGCACAGCGTTCGAGATTTTCCTGCATCGCCTTGCCGCTGCCGGCCAGATCGGTCCAGGGCGAAAACAGCGCAGCCGCCGCCGGCAGGGGCAGGCCATGCTGTTTGCAGGCCAGCATCAGTGAAAGCGCCAACCCGCCGCCAGCGGAATCGCCGGCCAGCCAGATGCGATCCGGTCGGTAACCTTCCGCCAGCAGCCAGCGCCAGGCGCGCAGGGCATCCTCCAGTGCGGCCGGGAACGGGTGTTCGGGCGCCAGACGGTAATCGAGGCTGAAGACGGCAATCCCCAGCCGCTTGGCCAGCCGTGCGGTGATGGCGCGGTGGGTACGTGGCGCGCCGCAGATAAAGCCACCGCCATGGAGATAGAGCAGGGCACGCCCGCGCCGTGGCTGTTCGGGTCGCAGCCATTCGCCTCGCAGCCAGTCGCCGTCCTGCATACGCTTGACGCGCTCGGCCTTCACGCCGGCGGGCAGGCGGGCGCGGGTAAAGGCGGACATCAGGCCGCGCAGCAGGGGGATATCCGCGCGGTTGACCTTGCGCGGCTTGATTAATTGCCGCAGCCCGCGGGCGATCAGCCGGGCCTGCAGGCTGGGCGTATCGTGCAGATGGGGCATCCGGTGGCCCCTGACGGTGCGTCGGCGCAGCATGCGGCGACCTTAGCCAGCCGTGAGGTTTGTCACAACCTTGCGTAAAGCAGCGCGGCGTCTTGCCGGGGCCGGCCGGGCGTCGTAAACCGGACCGGTCATGACAGAGCTTTCCCATGCCGCTGCCGCCATTGCGGTCGACCGTGCCGGACACGAAATGCGCCGTGGCCGGCCCGTGTTGCTGGCCATGGGCCCGGCGGACCATGTGCTGGTGCTGGCCGCGGAAACCCTGACCGAAGCGATGCTGGCCGAGGTAGTGCACCTGTCATCCGACGGCGCGCTGGCACTGACGGCATCGCGGGCTGCCGTGCTGCATATCGGGCCCACCGGCGACGATACGATTTTACTGCCGCTGGCCGATTTGCCGGCCCCGGATGCCGAGAAGGCGACGCTGATCCGAGACCTGGCCGATGCCAGCCGGGATCTCGCGGCGCCGCTGCGCGGGCCGTTCACGCGTATCAAGGCGGCCGCGCCTGATAGTGCACGGCTGGCGGTGAAACTGGCCAAGACAGCCTATCTCTTGCCGGCCGCCCTGCATTTGCCGTTGGCGAAGGATGCCGCCGTACCGGCAGGTCTTCTGACGGTCCCCGCCGCCGCCGTCGCGGCCTATGACCTGGCAGAGGCGGAAACCCTGGTGCCAGTCAGTCAGGCGCGCCTGCCGGTAGCCGATGCCGAGAATGCCCAGCTTTATGCCTTTCGCCCTGCCGATGGTCGGCAGGAGCATTTCGCCCTGGTGATCGGCGATCCCGATCCGACCAAACCGGTGCTGGTGCGGCTGCATTCCGAATGTTTCACTGGCGACCTGCTGGGTTCGCTGCGCTGCGATTGCGGCGAGCAGCTGCGTGGCGCCATCCGCACCATTAACGAGGCGGGCGGCGGCGTGCTGCTCTACCTGGCGCAGGAAGGTCGCGGCATCGGTTTGGTCAACAAACTGCGCGCTTACCAGTTGCAGGACCAGGGTTTCGATACCGTGGACGCCAACCAGCGGATCGGCTTCGATGCCGACGAACGCTGGTTCCTGCCAGCCGCCCGGATGCTGCAGCGGCTGGGGTTCGGCACTGTGCGGCTGCTCACCAACAATCCTGAGAAGGTGAAGGGGCTGGAGTCCTGCGGCATCGTCGTGGCCGAGCGAGTCCCCCATAAATTCCCCTCCAACGCCCATAACGAGGCCTATCTGGCCGCCAAGCGCAAACGCTCCGGCCATTATCTTTAGGTTGGTTCAGCCGGCGGCAGATGTGGCCCCGGCTGATCGATCCGCAAAAGCAGCCTGCGTCCGGCACAGCGTAGGATCGGCGCTGAGCGATGAACGATGCCGTTGCCATCATTGCCGGGATAGCGCTCTCCCTTCAGGATGCCGATCAAGCCGGTTGGCATATGGTGGATGCGAGCTGGATCGCGCAGGACGGCCTTGTTATCCCCGAGGCCAAGTGCGGCACGAACGACATTCGCGTTATCCAGCCATTCGGTGCCCGGGCCAGCGTAGCTGCACAACAGGCGCAGGCCCACGTTATCGACGTGAAAATAGCGGCATGCATCAGTGCGAATGACCGAGAGGTCGACGTGAAGCCGGTAATCTCCGGTCAAGCGGGCGAATATCTGCACGGCGCGAATGACATCGTTGGCGAGTGGTTTCAGTCGAGTTTCGCAACCCCAGCCAGTTCCGGCCAGCGCCATTGGGATTGTGACATCAGATTTTTCAGGGTCGATATAGAGGCAGAGATCGTTGTCATGTTTCGCGGCGATGTCTGTGCATAATCGAGCCAGTGCCGCTTCTTGTTGTCTGTGCCAGATTGCGAGATTGATGCCGGAGCGCCCGATTTCATTCAGCACGTCATAATTAATTCCAGTCAGGGCATGTTTCTGCAGCACCGCTGTCATGATTACTCAGCCGCTGCTGTCTGGTCGGACCAACGCGGGAAGGGATCCGGCAGCGAATGCCAGGATTCGGGTCCACCTGTCATTTCTGCATCTGTCAGCAGGCAGGCATCGAAGCCTGCAGTCAAGGCAACACGATCCATGCCTGCACCGATCAGCACAATTTCCTGGCGACGGTCGCCATAGGGTTTCTGCCAGACCTGCTTGATGCCGGTTTGCCAGTCGGGATGATCGGGCCAATGTTGCTTGGGGATCGCGGCCCACCACAAACCTGCTTTTTCATGCCGGGTGACGGCGCCAGCTTGGGACCAAGAGCCAACAAAAGCCATTCTGGTGGCAAGCCAGAAAAAGCCTTTCGAGCGCCACACATTCGGCCATTCCTGGTTCAGCCAGTTCATCAGCCGCTGTGGATGGAAAGGGCGACGGGCACGATAGACGAAGTTGCGGATGCCGTATTCTTCGGTTTCCGGCAGGTTCTGACCCAACAGGGCCTGTTGCCAGCCAGGCAGGGCCTGTACATGTTCGGGGTTATAGCGGCTGGTATCTAGAACTTGACTGAGCGGAACCCGCCCGAATTCCGCACGCAGGATGGCTGCATGGGGATTGAAGGTGCGGATCAGGCCTTCCAGGAAGCCAATCTCCTGTGGTGCGACCAGATCGGTCTTGTTGAGGATGATGGTGTCGGCGCATTCCATCTGTTCGACCAGCAGGTCGACCACCGTGCGGTTGTCTTCGTCGCCCAAGGACTCACCGCGATCACGCAGGAAGTCCGTTGATCCATAATCGCGCAGGAAATTATAGGCGTCGACTAGCGTTACCATGGTATCCAGCCGTGCAATATCGCTAAGGCTGAAGCCGTTTTCGTCGCGGAAATCGAAAGTGGCCGCCACGGGCATCGGTTCGGCAATGCCTGTCGATTCGATCAGCAGGTAATCGAAACGGCCTTCACCTGCCAGCCGGCGGACCTCTTTCAACAGATCGTCGCGTAGCGTGCAGCAAATGCAGCCATTCGACATCTCGACGAGCTTTTCCTCGGTCCGGCTTAACCCCGCATTGCCTTCGCGAACCAGGGCGGCATCGATATTCACTTCGCTCATGTCATTGACGATGACCGCAACACGCTTGCCCTCCCGGTTTCCCAGGATGTGGTTCAGCAGCGTGGTTTTCCCGGCGCCCAGGAAACCGGAAAGCAGCGTGACGGGTAGACGGTCGTGCGAGTGAGGCATATTGATATGTTATAAAATAACAAATTCAGTCGGCAAGATGCAGGCCGCGCACCCGGCAGATTTTGCCGACTCGACATCGCTCTTTTCTTAAATACACGAAATAACAAGGAAATATTTTGGCACGTGGCTTGCGGGGTCCTACCTGAAAGGACCCGCATGTCTGAAGATTTCGCCATTGCTTCGCTCCCGTCCGCCGGGATGCAACCCAAGCCGCAGGCCAAACAGGCCGAGGCGGTGGGCGATGGCGAGGCGCGCGAACGGCGCGGCATGTTTGGATCTGGCGGGTTCAAGTTTGCCGATTTCCTCGACATCATCAATCCGCTGCAGCACATCCCGATCGTCTCGACCATTTACCGCGCCATCACCGGCGATCAGATCGAGGCTGGTTCACGCATGGCCGGCGGTGCGCTGTTTGGCGGCCCGATCGGCCTGGCCGTCTCGGTGGTCAGCGCCATGGTCAACGAAAGCACCGGCAAGGACCCGGGCGAGCATGCCATGGCGATGCTGGGCATCGACCTGGGTGGCAAGGAACAGCCGGCCACGGCTGTTGCCGAAAACGATGCAGCCCCGACTGGTCAGCCAGCCGAGCAAGAGGCTGCCCAACAACAAGCCGCCATGATTCAGGCGCAGATGCAGGCCCCACGCCCAGATATGCGCCCCGACCTGCGCCTGGCCGCCCGTATGGATGATCGCCGTAACGAGCAACAGCCTGAGTTGGGCAAATCGGCTGATGCCAAATCCGCCATCGAATTGCCCAGCGACCTGTTCCAGGCTCTGAAGCAGCAAGCCGCAGCCCAGGCTGTGCCGGTCGGTCCGGCCCTGGAAGCCATCGCCGCGGCCCAGGCACGCAACCCGCTGGCGGCTGCGCGCGGCCGGACGCAGCCAACGATCGTCAATTCTTCCGCGCCAGAGATGGTCGATGGCCGGACCTGGTTTCCGGCTTTCCCATCCAATGCGCCGGCCCCCGGCCGCGCCGTCGGCTCCTCCCCGATTACACAACAGAATGTGGCGACGAAATATGACGCCAAGCTTTCGTCGCAGCAGCTTCACGGGCAGCCTCCATCGAACAACGACTGGGCCAACCGGGCGGCCGAGGCCTATCAGAAATATTTCGACATGCAGCAGCAGCGCGATCGCCAACGCCCGGCGCAGCCCGCGCTGGATGCCACATACTGAGGCTTGCATAACCGGCTGCTTTGCCGCCTGATCCCGGCATGAACGATATCGTCGTCACGTCCGATGGTTTTCTGAAGCATGGCGGTCTGCAATTCCGCTGCGCGCTGGGCAAGGGGGGCGTGAAACCCGAGGCCGACAAGCGCGAGGGCGATGGCGCCACGCCGCTTGGCCGGTATGTCCTGCGGCAGATTTATTATCGCGCCGATCGTATGGCCGCCCCGCAGACACGGTTGCCGGTCCAGGCGCTGACGCCACAGGATGGCTGGTGCGACGATCCCGCCGATCCGGCCTATAATCGCCATGTCTTGCTGCCCTATGCCGCCAGCCACGAGAAACTTTGGCGCGATGACCACGTCTACGACGTGATCGTGGTGCTGGGGCACAACGACGATCCGCCCGTGCCCGGCATGGGCAGTGCAATTTTCCTGCACCTGGCGCGACCGGATTACAGCAGCACCGAGGGTTGTGTTGCGCTGGCGCTATCCGATCTGCTGGCGCTACTGGCCGTTCTGCCGACGAATGCAGCGATGCAGATCATCAGCGCGGATTGAAGCCGGCGCGGAGTGCCGCTCGGTCGATAACCTGCAATACGACTGCGGGCCGTGAGAAATGCAGGGGATGGCCGCCGCCTAACGTCACTGTCAGGGTCGCGCCGGGAATTTCCCGCGCCAGTCTGCGGCCATGGATGACCGGTGATACCGACGGATCCTCCTCATCCACGACGATCTCAACCGGCAGGCGCAATGAAGGATAGAGTTGAGCCTGCCTGCGCAGGAATCCGTCCAGTTCGCGGATGTCCTCGGCATTGGCGGCGTAGCTGTCGGGCCGCAGGCTGAGCGCCAGCGGCGCCTGCTCAAAAGCGGGCGGTACTCCGCCGGGGCGAAACACGCGTTCGGTTCCGGCATCCTTCAGCAGATGCCCTAGCGGTGTGACGAGGGTGTATTTCACTGCCGGACCCAACAGGGGCGCATCGGTCAGGCCAAATGGCATCGCCGGCAGGCTGCGCCATGGATGCGTGGCCGGATTGATCAGTACGAGCGCGGCGGTGTCGCCAGGGTATTGCAGGGCGTAGCTCAGCGCCACCGCGCCGCCATAGGAAAAACCGAGCAGGATGGGGCGGCGGATTCCAAGTTCCTCAAGGGCGGCATGCAGTGCGCGCGCCTGATGATGGGGTGTCGAGGCATCCCCGCGTTCGGAATAGCCGTGGCCGGGCCGGTCCACGGCCACGGCATGGAAGCGGTCTTCCACCAGCGGCATCAGGCTGACGGCGAAATCCTGCGCAGCGCCATAGGCGCCGTGGATCATCACCAGGGTCGGCCGGCCATCCTCATTGCGGCCGCCTTCGATCACATGCTGCTGCAGGCCGGCGGCGGCGATAATGCGGCCGGCGGGTGGGAAATCCGCTTCGGCCTGGCGGGTCAGGTGTGCCGTGGTCGCGCCCAGCCCGAACAGGGCGAAGCCGACCAGGATCAGGGCGGTTACCATGGCGATCCTGCAGTGAGGTTGGTTTTACAGGCTTACGCAGCGCAACGCTGCCCGGATGATTGCCGCAGGGTAAACATGGCGTGATTGCGAAAGGCGTGGCGGCTGCCTAATCTGCCGGCACAGTATTCCTGGAGGAAACCATGGCATTGCCTGCCGTCGTCAAAGGTCGTCTCAGCCTGCCGGTGATCGCGTCGCCGATGTTCATCGTCTCGGGACCCGAGCTGGTAATCGCCCAGTGCAAGGCCGGTATCGTCGGCTCGTTTCCGGCGCTGAATGCGCGCCCGGCAGAGATGCTGGAAGAATGGCTCAAGCGCATCACAACCGAACTGGACGAATACCGTACCCAGAACCCCGATAAGCCGGTGGCGCCCTATGCTGTCAACCAGATTGTGCATCATTCCAACGACCGCCTGATGCACGACATGGAAGTCTGCGTCAAATACAAGGTTCCGATCATCATCACCAGTCTGCGGGCACCGAACGAAGTGGTGGAAGCGGTACATTCCTATGGCGGCATCGTGATGCATGACGTGATCAATATCCGCCATGCCAAGAAGGCGTTGGAAGCCGGTGTGGACGGCCTGATCCTGGTCTGCGCCGGTGCGGGCGGCCATGCGGGCACGCTCAGCCCGTTTGCGCTGGTCTCGGAGGTGCGCGAGTTCTTCGATGGGCCGATCGCTCTGTCGGGCTCGATCACCAGGGGCAACCAGGTTCTGGCCGCGCAGGCCATGGGCGCGGACTTCGCCTATATCGGCACGCGTTTCATCGCCACCCAGGAAGCCAACGCGGTGCCGGAATACAAACAGATGCTGGTCGATACCGCGGCGAACGACATCGTCTATTCTTCGCTGTTCACCGGCGTGCATGGCAATTACCTGAAACCCAGCATCGTCAATGCCGGCCTCGACCCTGACAACTTGCCCGAGGCTGACAAGAACACCATGAGTTTCGGTTCGGGGGGCAGTTCGAAATCCAAGGCCTGGCGCGACATCTGGGGCGCCGGACAGGGCGTGGGTTCGATCAAGGATGTGCCGAGCGTGGCTGACCTCGTGGCCCGACTGAAGCGGGAGTATGATGGGGCCAAGGCTGAACTGCTCAGCGATGCCAAGGCTCAGGCTGCGGAATAGCCGTTCTGCGGAACAAGCGGCCGTACCGCCTCGGTTCTTAGACGAGAGTCTTATTCAGCCCCCGTCCGGTCTGGTATAGATCGACGGCCAGAATAAGACAGTCGGGAGGAACAGATGGCGAGTCGCTATGAACAGGTCTTTGCCGCGGCCAAAGCCGATCCGGAAGCTTTCTGGGCCGAGGCGGCCGCGCCGCTGCACTGGTTCAGGAAATGGGACCGCGTGCTGGATGCCTCCAATCCGCCTTTCTATCGGTGGTTTGCCGGCGCCGAAACGAATACCTGCTACAATGCGCTCGACCGCCATATCGAGGCGGGCCATGGCGATCGCGTCGCCCTGATCTACGACTCCCCGGTTACAAGTACCGTCCGCCGTTTCACCACCCGCGAGTTGCGCGACCGTGTTGCCCGTCTGGCCGGTGCTCTGACCGCTTTGGGTGTTGCCAAGGGCGACCGTGTCATCATCTACATGTCGATGACGCCAGAGGCCGTCATGGCCATGCTGGCCTGCGCGCGCATCGGCGCGATCCATTCTGTGGTGTTCGGTGGCTTTGCGCCGCGTGAACTTGCTACCCGCATCGACGATGCCAAGCCGAAGCTGATCATTGCATCTTCCTGCGGCCTGGAGCCCGGTCGTGTGGTGGAATACAAGCCGCTGCTCGATCAGGCCATCGAGATGGCAACGCATAAGCCTCAGCATTGTCTGGTTCACCAGCGCCAGATGTATCAGGGGCCGATGACCGCCGGCCGCGACCTCGATTTCGATGCCGAAGCCGACAGGGCCGCGCCAGCCGATTGCGTGCCGGTGAAAGCCACCGACCCGCTCTATGTGCTCTATACTTCGGGCACCACGGGTATTCCCAAGGGTGTGGTGCGCCATAACGGCGGCCATATGGTGGCACTGCACTGGTCGATGCAGAATGTCTATGGCATGAAACCGGGCGAGGTATTCTGGGCCGCGTCCGATGTGGGCTGGGTGGTCGGGCATTCCTATATAGTCTATGCGCCGCTGCTGTTCGGCTGCACGACCGTGCTTTATGAAGGCAAGCCGGTCGGCACTCCCGATGCCGGCGCTTATTGGCGTGTGATCGAGCAGCACAAGGTGTCGGTGCTGTTCACCGCGCCGACAGCCTTCCGCGCCATCAAGAAGGAAGATCCGAAAGCCGAACTGATCGGTAAATACGATCTCTCCGGTTTTCGTACCCTGTTCCTAGCGGGTGAACGAGCCGATCCCGATACGGTGAAATGGGCGGAAGATAATCTCAAGCGGCCGGTGATCGACCATTGGTGGCAGACCGAGACCGGCTGGCCGGTGGCGTCCAACTGCATGGGCATAGAGCAACTGCCGGTCAAGCATGGCTCGCCCACACGGGTCGTGCCGGGTTATGACGTTCAGGTGGTGGACGATGACGGCCATCCGGTGAAGGCCGGCGATATCGGCAATATCGTGATCAAACTGCCGTTGCCACCGGGTTGCCTGCCCACATTGTGGAACAACGACGAGGGCTTCAAGAAAAGCTACCTCACGCGTTTTCCCGGCTATTACAATACCGGCGATGCCGGTTTCATCGATGAGGACGGTTATATCTTCATCATGAGCCGTACGGACGACATCATCAACGTGGCGGGGCATCGCCTGTCCACCGGAGGCATGGAAGAAGTGCTGGCCTCGCATCCCGATGTGGCCGAATGCGCCGTGGTTGGCGTGGCCGACCAACTGAAAGGCCAGGTGCCTCTCGGTTTCGTCGTGCTCAAGGCCGGCGTTACCCGACCGGAGGATCAGATTCTGCGCGAGCTGGTGCAGTTGGTGCGCGAGAAGATCGGGCCGGTGGCCGCCTTCAAGCAGGCCGTGGTGGTGAAACGGTTGCCGAAAACACGTTCCGGAAAGATACTGCGTGGCACGATGCAAAAGATTGCCGACGCGCAGGAATACCGCATGCCCGCCACCATCGACGACCCCGCCATTCTGGGTGAGATCGGTGAGGCGCTGCAGCCGCTCGGCTATGCCAAGCCGCACTAGTCCGTGACGGCCGTCTCTCGCCTGCGTGACTGGCTGGCGGCCTTTGCGGTCTATCGCGACCGACGGGTGTTGGCGATTGCGGTGCTTGGCTTCGCGTCCGGCCTGCCGCTGGCGCTGACCGGTCAGACCCTGCAGGCGTGGCTGACCGAATCGGGCGCTTCGCTGAAAGATATCGGCCTTTTCGCCCTGGTCGGTGTGCCCTACACGCTGAAATTCATCTGGGCACCGCTGGTCGACCGCCTGCCGCTGCCGCTGCTGACCCGCTGGCTGGGTCGGCGGCGCGGCTGGCTGGTTTTTGCGCAGGCCCTGCTGATGCTTGCCATCACCGCGCTGGCTTTCAGCAATCCGGGGCAGGCGCTCGCCTTCACCGCCCTCTGCGCCGTGGCCGTGGCCTTCGCTTCCGCCACGCAGGACATCGTGATCGATGCCTGGCGTGTGGAGATCCTGGAGGAGCGCCAGCTGGCCGCCGGCGCTGCTGCCATCGTGTTCGGCTACCGCATCGGCATGCTGGTCTCTTCGGCCGGTGCGCTGTACCTCGCCACGGTTTTCGCCTGGCCGCTGGTCTATCTGGCCATGGCGGCAATCCTGGTGATTGGCGCGGTCACCGTGTTGCTGGTTGGGGAACCGGCGGCAAAGCCATGTGGCGATGCCGAACGCCGCTTTGCCGAAGCCGAATCCTGGCTGTCCGTGCGCCCGCATCTGTCTGGCACAACGGCCGCCGTGATGGCGTGGCTCTATGCCAGCGTCGCCGGTCCCTTCCTGCAGTTCATGAGCCGCAAGGGTTGGATCGGTATCCTGCTATTCGTGATGCTGTTCAAACTGGGCGACAGCCTCGCGGGTGTGCTGGCCACCAGTTTCTATCTCAATCTTGGTTTCACCAAAGCCGAGATTGCGGAGGTAAGCAAACTCTACGGTTTCGCCGCCACCATGCTAGGGTTGTTTCTCGGTGGCTGGCTAATGCAAGCCGTTGGACTGTACCGCGCGCTGTGGGTCTGCGGCATCCTGCAGATGGGCTCCAACCTGTTGTTCGCCGTGCTGGCGATGCGCGGCCATGACCTGTGGTTTCTGGCGCTGACGGTCGGCGTCGAGAACCTCGCCAGTGGCATGGGCACTGCCGCCCTGGTCGCCTATCTCTCGGCGCTCTGCGACATCGCCTATACCGCCACGCAATATGCATTGCTGTCCTCGCTTACCGCCGTGGCCCGCACGGTGTTGTCGTCCTATGCCGGCTTCATGGCCGAATCGCTTGGCTGGCCAGTATTTTTCCTTGCTACCACGGTGGCCGCGTTGCCGGGGCTGATCTTGCTGGCCTGGCTGACACGGCGCGGCGCGGCCACGCGAATCGTGGAAAAACGCCCCGGAATTGTTCTGGCGGAAGACTGACCTTTTTTGCGGAATGTCTCGGCTTGGTATCGTTGGAATACCCAGATATGGGGCAGCTTGATCGATCCGACCCACAACATATTTTATTGCGGACGCGTTTTAGTATATGTGTCATATATTTGACACCATTGCGTCACGTAGTAGCGCCATAGTCGGATTTATGAACATGCAACTGCCGCTCTCCGTTCCCACGCTCGTCCCTCCCGCGCGCAATCCGCGCAGCGGCTGGCAATGCGTGTCCGCCGATGGCCGTTTCGAGGTGCGTCTGACCCGCAGCCCGGAAGACATCGCGGCGGCACAGCGGCTGCGTTACCAGGTGTTTTACGAAGAGATGGCGGCCGAGCCGTCGCCCGAGATGGCGAAGCTGGGGTTGGATTTTGACCAGTTCGACCGCCTGTGTGACCACCTGATGGTGTTCGACCGCACCCGTCCGGAAGGGGAACAGGCCGTCGGCACCTATCGCCTGCTGCGCCGTAGCATGGCCGAGATGCATGGCGGCTTCTATTCGGCCTCGGAATACGACCTGAAGCCGATGCTGGATTATGTCGGGACCAGCGGCGGGCTGCTCGAACTCGGCCGCTCCTGCGTGCATCGCGACTATCGCACCAATGCCACGATCCAGCTGCTGTGGCGCGGCATCTCGACCTATGTGTCGGACCACAATATCAGCTTCATGTTTGGCTGCGCGTCTTTCCCTGGCGTCAATCCGCTGGATCATGCCCTGGCGCTCAGTTACCTGTATGCCAATCATCTGCCGCCGCAGGAATGGCGCGTGCGCGCCTTGCCCGAGCGGTATGTGTCGATGGACCTGATGCCGGCCGACCAGATCAATCCACGCGCCGCCCTGCACGCCCTGCCGCCGCTGATCAAGGCTTACCTGCGGCTGGGCGCCTATATCGGCGATGGCGCCGTGGTCGACCACCAGTTCGGCACCACGGATGTGTTCATCCTGCTGCCGGTCGAGCGGATCGCACCGAAATACCAGAATCGGTTCTCGCCGGACGAGGGCCTGGTGCAAACCGAATACCACGCCTGAACGGCGGACAATCCCGATTTTGATCAGGCGGCGCCGGTTGTCGGCGCCGCTTTTGTTTGCGTAACATCGTGCCCTGAGGAAACGACCGGTAAAGAACGGCGGGACGGGCATGAATATCGCGCATCTGCTGCATCGGGCGGCCAGTGTCTGGGGCGAGCGCCCGGCACTGTCGGTCGGCCGCGAGGTCAGGCTGACCTATTCGGATATGGGGCGCCGCGCGCCGCGCCTGGCTGCAGGGCTGATGGCGACGGGCAAGCTCAAATCCGGCGATCGCGTCGCCATCGTAATGAAGAACAACCCCGATTACTGGGAGGTTTTGTTCGCGCTCTGGCATGCCGGGCTGGCCGCAGTGCCGATCAATGCCAAGTTGCACGTCCGGGAGGCTGCCTGGATCATCGACAACGCCCAGGCGAAGCTGGCCGTTGTCTCGGCGGCCTTCGCGGAAGATCTTCTGGCTCTGAAATCCGAAATGCCGGAGCTGCAGCGGATCATCGTGGCTGAGGAGGCGGAATTCGCCAGTCTTTACTCCGCCGAGCCGCTGCCGCTGGCAACTGAAATCCGGCCCGACCATCTGGCCTGGCTGTTCTACACCTCGGGTACCACCGGGCGGCCCAAGGGCGCGATGCTCACCCATCGCAACCTGATGGTTGCCACGATGAACTATTTCGCCGATGTGGACCGTGTCGATCCCACCGACTGCATTATCCACTGCGCACCAATCAGCCATGGTTCGGGCATGTATGGTCTGCCGCACCTGGCACGGGGTGCCAACCAGGTGATCCCAGAATCCGGCGGTTTCGATCCAGCCGAGACGCTGGATCTGATCGCGCATTGGCCGGGCTGCAGCTTTTTCTTCGCACCGACCATGGTGCACCGCCTGATCCATGCCCCGCAGATTGTGGGCGCTGACACATCGAACCTGAAAACCATCGTTTATGGCGGTGGCCCGATGTATGTGGCGGACCTGCAGCAGGCCATGGCGGTGTTAGGACCCAAGCTGGCGCAGATTTATGGCCAGGGCGAAGCGCCGATGACCATCACCGGCATGGACAAGCAGATGCATGTCGATACCGGGCATCCGCGCCATCTGGCTCGCCTGGGGTCGGCTGGTGTCGCACGTACTGATGTCGAGGTGCGCGTGGTTGATGCCGATGACAACCCGCTGCCCATGGGCGAGGTCGGCGAGGTCATCTGTCGTGGCGAGATCGTCATGGCCGGATATTGGCGCAATCCGGATGCCACGGCGCAGACCCTGCGCAATGGCTGGCTGCATACCGGCGACATGGGCAGTTTTGATGAGGATGGCTTCCTCACCCTGAAGGATCGTTCGAAGGACATGATCATTTCGGGCGGCAGCAACATCTATCCGCGTGAAGTGGAAGAAGTGCTGCTGCGGCATCCAGATGTCAGCGAGGTTTCGGTGATTGGCAAGCCCCATGCCGACTGGGGTGAAGAAGTGATCGCCTTCGTTGTTGCGCGGCCGGGCGCGGAACTGAATGCCGGTCTGCTGGATCAGATCTGCCTCGATCACATTGCCCGCTTCAAGCGGCCAAAGCAGTATCGTTTTGTCGAGGCTTTGCCGAAGAATAATTACGGCAAGGTGTTGAAGACCGAGCTGCGGTCGTTGTTGCAGGAGGAAGGCTGACGTGACGGGTCTGGTTTACATCAGCGAGCATGCACGCAAGACGCCCGATAAGCCGGCGGTGATCATGGCCAACTCGGGCCGGATCACCACCTTTGGCCAGCTTGAAGAGAATTCCAACCGCGCCGCGCATCTGTTCCGTAGTCTAGGGCTCGGCGCTCGCAGCCATGTGGCGATGGTAATCGAGAATCGGCCGGAATTCTTTGATGCCTGTTTCGGTGCGGATCGCGCCGGCCTGTATTATACGACCATCAGCACCAAGCTGACCGTCGAGGAGCTGGCCTATATCGTCACGGATTCCGGCTCCACCGTACTGCTGGTCAGTGATGCTTTCGCCTCCGTGGCGAGTGACCTACGCCGGCTCTGCCCGCAGGTGAAGCATTTCCTGATGATCGGCGATGTGGCCGACGGCTTCAAGGGCTGGGAGGCGGCACTGGCAACCATGCCTGCGACGCCGGTTCCTGACGAGATGCAGGGCCGTGACATGCTGTATTCCTCTGGCACCACGGGGAAACCCAAGGGCGTGAAGCGGCCGATCAATGGCGATCCGGTCGGCACACGCAGCTATTTCGTCGACAATGGCTACAGCCTTTACGGCTATGGCGAGGGCATGGTCTATCTCTGCCCGGCGCCGCTCTATCATGCCGCGCCGCTGCGCTATTCCATGCTGGTGTCGAAAGTGGGCGGCACGCTGGTGATCATGGAACACTTCGATGCCGAGGAGTCGCTGCGGCTGATCGAAAAGTACCGTGTCACCCATTCCAACTGGGTGCCGACCATGTTCGTACGCATGCTGAAACTCCCGGTGGATATGCGCAATCACTACGATCTTTCATCCCATCGCGTTGCCATTCATGGTGCAGGACCGATCTCGACGGCCACCAAGCAGCAGATGATCGACTGGTGGGGCCCGATTCTGCACGAATACTATGCCGCCTCGGAAGGCAACGGCATGACCTACATCACCAGCCAGGAGTGGCTGACGCATAAGGGGTCGGTCGGCCGCGCCATAATAGGCAAGCTGCATATCGTCGACGACGAGAGCGGTGTGGAACTGCCGGCCGGCCAATCTGGTCTAGTCTATTTCGCCGACGGACAGCCCTTCACATACCACAACGATGAGGCCAAGACACAGCAGGCCTTCAATGCCAAGGGGTGGAGCACGCTGGGCGATGTTGGCTATGTTGACAGCGAAGGCTATCTCTACCTCACTGATCGCAAGGCCTTCATGATCATATCCGGTGGCGTGAACATCTACCCGCAGGAAGCCGAACATGTGCTGATCGAGCATCCCAAGGTCGCCGATGTGGCGGTGATCGGCGTGCCGAACGAAGATTTTGGCGAAGAGGTGAAAGCGGTGGTGCAACCGGTGGACATGACCGAGGCTGGTCCGGCGCTGGCTGAGGAACTGCTGGCTTATTGCCGGCAACACCTAGCCAGCATCAAATGCCCGCGCTCGATCGACTTCGAGGAAGCCCTGCCTAGGCATGCCACCGGGAAGCTGTACAAGCGCCTGATCAAAGACCGCTACTGGGGCAACCGCACCAGCCGTATTGTCTAGGCGCCGGGCTTGCCCTTCGAGGTGGAATATTCGAAATGAAGCGGCTGGCCGCCATGCAGCAGCGGATAGATTGCATGTGCGGCTGAAGCCGCCTCGGCAAAACCGGTGAGGATCAGCTTGAGTTTGCCGGGATAGGCGGCGATATCCCCGATGGCGAAGATGCCGGGCTGCGAGGTCTGGCAGGTCGCCGGATCGACCGGCACATGATGGCGCTCGATTTCAAGACCCCATTGCGCAATGGGGCCGAGTTCGCTGCGCAGCCCGAAGAATGCCAGCAGGGCATCGGCCGGCAGGCGTCGGGTCTCGCCTTCCAGCGACTTCACGATCACGGCCTCTAGGCGGCCGTGATCGCCTTCCAGCGCGTCAAGCTGATAGGGCACCACGATATCAAGGCCCCGGCCGTTCAGGGCACGCAGTTTTGCCACACTGTCAGGCGCGGCACGGAATTGGTCGCGGCGATGCACGAAGTCGATATGGGCAGCGATGCCATGCAGCATCAGCGCCCAGTCCACGGCGGAATCGCCGCCACCGGCAATCACGATGCGCTTGCCCCGATAATCCTCGGCGCGGCGAACAAGGTATTGCACCCCGCCTCCGCCCGGCTGGCCTTCATACCCTTCGATGCCGGGCAGGGGCGGGCGGTTCGGTCCGAAGGCACCGGCACCGGCGGCGATGATCACCGTGCGGGTTTCGATGGTCGTGCCCTTAGAGGTGACGAGGCGGAAGCCCGTATTGCCCGGCTGGCGGTCCAGTTTCTCTACCCGCTGGCCCAGATGATAGACTGGTGCGAATGGCGCGGCTTGCGCTTCCAGGTTCTCGACCAGGCCGGCGCCGGAGATCATCGGGAAGCCGGGAATGTCGTAGATCGGTTTCTCCGGATACAGCGCGCTGCATTGCCCGCCGATGGCATCCAGCGCATCGATCACATGGCATTTCAGGCCTACCATGCCGCATTCGAATACGGCGAACAGGCCAACCGGGCCGGCGCCGATCACGGCGATATCGGTTTTGTGGATCATGGCGGTGACTCGAAAACCAGGACGGAGCATGGTTTTGTAACGTCTGGAGCGTGGGGATACCAGTCGTGCCGGCAAGCCTATGATCGATTATGGCTTTGGGAGCAGCAAAGACGGGCTGACAGGGCGGAGCTACCACATGGTTTGCCGCGCACGGTCGGCCCAAGTGCGGTCGTATTCCTCGCCACCGATACGCTGCTCGCTGAGGGCAGCCAGGATCTGGCCCGGACTGGGCAGACTGTCTTTTGCCAGATGCCGGGACGGGTTCCACAATTCAGCGCGGATCACAGCCCGGGCGCACTGGAAATACACGGCGTCCACCGTGATCACCGCCACTGAGCGCGGTGCTTTTTCCTCCACCGCGAAAGAGGCCAGCAGATCGGGGGCGATGCTTAGCCTGGCGCGGCCGTTCACCCGCAGCGTATTGCCCAGACCGGGCAGCAGGAACAGCAACCCAACGCGCGGATCGCGCATGATGTTGCGCAGGGAATCGATGCGGTTATTGCCACGCCGGTCGGGCAGCAACAGGGTCTTCTCGTCGGCCACCCGCACGCAGCCGGATCGGTCGCCGCGCGGGGAGCAGTCCAACCCCTCCGGCCCGGCCGTGGCCAGGGTCACGAAGGGAGAGGCTTCGATATAGGCCCTGTATTCCGCGCAAATATAGTCGATTTCCTTCACGGTTGAGGTTTCCTGGGGAACGCCATACAGCGCTTCCAGTTCGGCGAGGGAGCTTATGAAGGGCATCGGGCGATCCTGGGCAGGGGAGGCGGGGCGGAACGCACTATGCCCCGGGGAGATTGTGGTGGCCATCGACCTTGGCGGGAAATGTCTGCGGAATTCATTCACAAGGCATTACGGAATCTTTCGTTTCTGGGGAGCAAGATTACCGAATGGTAATTCAGGATTTCCGCCGCCAGGCTGTAAAAATCGCTCCAGTCATGGAACGCGAGCGGCGTTCGGCCGTTTGTGGCATGGGTGCAAGAGTCCTAAATGATCCAGTTCGGGCAGGTATTCGGCAATGGTGGCAAGGCTGGCGCACTCGCGATCAGTCATCCGGCTTTGCGCGCCCTGTATGATCTGTGGCAGACAAAGCGGGGCGACCGGCCGGCACCGGTGCGCGGCGATTTCACGGTCGAGGAACTGCGGCCCTGGCTGGGGCATCTGATGATCATCGACTGCGACGGCGAAGATACCCGCTATCGCCTGTATGGAACCGAGCTGGTGCGCATTTTTGGTTTTGACCTGACCGGTCAGCGCGTGGCCGATTGCGCGTCCCGGATCGGCGACAAGCCGATGTTGGAATATCGCCAGATCATCCGCAGCGGAAAACCGATCTATATTTCGCGCGGCAGTCCCTCGGCACGCGATTATCTGCTGATGGACAAACTCGCTCTGCCTTTGATGGAAGATGGCAGGGTGAACAAGATTCTCGCCGCGATCTATCTCTCCGAAAGCGAATAAACCCGGCCCTAGCGGCCGGGTGTGATCAGGATTTTGCCTTTGCGGCCCTCACGTGCGGCATGGGCCAGCGCATCTCTGATCCGCTCCAACGGGTAGGTCGCTTCCACCGTGACATGGATGGTGCCATCGGCAATCAGCCGCGTGAGGTCGCCATAAACCTTGTGCATTTCATCGGGCCCGGCAGTGGCAAACCAGCGCGCCAGCCAGAAGCCGCGCAGGCTGATGTCACGGAATACCACGTCGCCGGGCGGCATCGCGCAGGGCTGGCCCGACAGCATGCCGTAATTCACCACTACGCCGCCTTCCGCCAGTGATTGCGCCAGCCGGCCGGTAGCCTCGCCGGCTACGGCATCGATGGCGAGTTTCGGCAGAGCGTCGGCACCGGTCAGGGCTTTTACGCGCGTCGGCAAATCTGGGCCGTCGACCAACACGCTGTCGGCGCCCATGGTCCGTAATTCGTCCACGAGCTCCGCCCGACGTACCACATTGATACTGCGCAGGCCGCGGCGCTTGGTCAGCGCGATCACGCTGTGGCCGACGCCGGAATTGGCGGCATTCTGGATCACCCAGTCGCCGCTTTTCAGTTTGGCGAAATTCTGCAGCATCAGCATCGCCGTGGGTGGGTTGACGGTGAGCATGGCGAGCTGCAGTGGATCGACGCCAGACGGCAATGCAAACAGCCTTGCTGCCTTGGCGACCAGGCTACTGCGCCAGTTGCCGCGCCCGGCAAACAGCAGCAGCACGCGGTCGCCCGCCTTTAGATGCGTCACGCCCGTGCCAACTTCGCGCACGATGCCCACACCCTCGCCGCCAGCCATCACTGGCAATGTTGGCTGCACGGCGCCGTATTTGCCCTCGAATTGCAGCAGGTCGGCCGGATTGATCGGCGAAGCTTCTACATCGATCAGCACCTCGCCCTCGTTGGGTGCGGCCAGATCAGGCAACTCGATCAGTTCCGCCACCTCGTGGGCCTTGCCGAATTGCGAATACCGGACGGCTTTGATCATCGTTGTTTTCCTGCGCCTATCGATCCGATTCTGGCGCTGAGTTTAGGCGTGAGCGTATCGAAGAAACCAGCAATGGAAACATAAGGATGAATTACATTTTCGTAACTTATTGATATTAATGAATAAAAACATTCCGATCCGAGAGGGTTTTGTATACGTATGAAAATGCAACGACCGGCGCCCCGCCGGAAGAACATGAATAAGGACGATCAGCAATGTTCCAGTTTTCGGGTGCGTCGGCGACCAGCGATCTGCGGGCTCAGTTCGACGCCATCAACAAATCCCAGGCGGTGATCGAATTCACGCCGGATGGCAAAATTCTGCATGCCAACGCCAATTTCCTGAAGGCGCTGGGCTACACGCTCGACGAGATCGTGGGCCAGCATCACAGCTTGTTCGTAGACCCGGCTTATCGTGCCAGTGCCGAATATCGCGACTTCTGGGCCAAGCTGGGCCGCGGCGAGTTCGATGCGGGCCAGTACAAGCGTCTTGCCAAGGGCGGCAAGGAAGTGTGGATCGAAGCCAGCTATAATCCGATTTTCGACAAACGCGGCAAGCCATACAAGGTCGTCAAATTCGCGACCGATATAACCGAGCAAAAGATGACGATGGCCAATTACGAAGGCCAGCTTTCCGCCATCGACAAGGCGCAGGCGGTGATCGAGTTCACCCTGGATGGAACTATTCTGCATGCCAATGAGAATTTCCTGAAGACGCTGGGCTACACGCTGGACGAAGTGAAGGGCAAGCATCACAGCCTGTTCGTCGAACCGGCTTATCGTGAAAGTGCCGAATATCGAGCTTTCTGGGAGAAGCTGGGCCGTGGCGAGTATGATGCCAACCAGTACAAGCGTATTGCCAAGGGCGGCAGGGAAGTATGGATCCAGGCCAGTTACAACCCGATCATGGATGCCAATGGCCGGCCCTACAAGGTGGTGAAATACGCCACCGATATCACCGCGCAGACCAAGGCCGCGCA
The DNA here is from genome assembly GCF_046297595.1 of Ferrovibrio sp. Classification (GTDB taxonomy): domain Bacteria; phylum Pseudomonadota; class Alphaproteobacteria; order Ferrovibrionales; family Ferrovibrionaceae; genus Ferrovibrio. The sequence continues at coordinate 773,947 of NZ_JBKBHT010000001.1, read as the reverse complement.
GATGATGCAACTGGCCGTACAGCAAGTGCAGTCTGTGGTGGAAGCCACCAAAGCTAACGATCTGACCCTGCGCATAGATCTGGACGGCAAGACTGGCGAGATTCGCTCGCTCTGCGAAGGCGTCAACGACCTGGTCGATACGCTGCGCGACATCATCGGCGGCATCCGCGAAGCATCCGAGACGATTGCCGCGGCTTCGGCCGAGATCTCCACCGGTAGTCAGGATCTGGCCAGCCGTACGGAATCGCAGGCCGCTTCGATCGAAGAAACGGCGGCCTCGATGCACGAGGTCACTACTACGGTGAAGCAGAATGCCGACAATGCCCAGGCTGCCAGCCAGTTGGCTACTGCGGCGCGCGACACCGCCGAAAAGGGTGGCAATGTGGTGCGCGATGCCGTATCGGCGGTGAATGAAATCGAAGCCAGTGCGCAGAAGATTTCCGACATCATCGGCCTGATTGACGAGATTGCGTTCCAGACCAACCTGCTGGCGCTGAATGCCAGCGTGGAAGCCGCCCGCGCCGGCGAGGCTGGCAAGGGCTTTGCCGTGGTGGCGCAGGAAGTGCGTGCGCTGGCCCAGCGGTCGGCCAATGCATCGAAGGACATCAAGGCCTTGATCCAGACTTCGAACGGCCAGGTGAAAACCGGTGCAGCGCTGGTGAATCAGGCCGGCTCGTCGCTCGCCGAGATCGTTTCGGCGATCAAAAAGGTCTCCGACATCGTCGCCGAGATTGCCGCCGCCTCTCGCGAACAGGCCTCGGGCCTGGAGCAGATCAACACGGCTGTCGGCCAGATGGACGAGATGACCCAGCGCAACGGCGCCCTGGTGGAAGAGACCTCGGCTTCGGCCCAGTCGCTGTCCAATCAGGCCGAGGAACTGGCCGCGCTGGTGCAACGCTACAAGGTCAGCGGGCAGGCTGCGGCGGTGCGTTCCGGACCGGCCGTTTCCCGTCCTGCGCTGAAAGCGGTGCCCCAGACGCGTCCGGTGTCGAAGCCGGTCCCGGCCCTGAAGACGACTGCCGCGCGTGGCAATGCCGTGCCGAAGGGCGATGCCAGCGAGTGGGAGCAGTTCTGATGGATACGCGGATCGAAAGCGGAGCCGGGAATGAGGTGCGCGAATACCTCACCTTTACGGCGACCGGGCAGGAATACGGCATCGACATCCTCAGCGTACGGGAAATCCGTGGCTGGACGGTGGAGACGCCGCTGCCCAACAGCCCGGCGGCTGTGCGCGGCATCATCAACCTGCGCGGCCAGGTCGTGCCGATTTACGACCTGCGCATCCGTCTCGGCGCAGAGCGCAGCATACCGAGTGCCATCCATGTGGTGATCGTGGTGGAGGCCGCAAGCGGCTTCTACGGCCTGCTGGTGGATGCGGTCTCAGACATTCTTTCGGTGGCCGATCGCGAGTTGCAACCGGTGCCGCAGACCGGGATGGATGGGGATCATGCCTTCCTTACCGCCCTGCTGGCGCGCGACACGCGGATGGTGTCTCTGCTCGATCTCGACCTTCTGGTTGGTAGCCGGACGCTTGAGGCAATCGAAACACCGCTGCTGGCCGCCTGATCGGCCGGCAATAAAACAGGAAAAGAGCGCCTTCATGGCGCTCTTTTTATTTATCTGACGAAGGCCAGTCGGCGATAGCTCAGCGCCTCCGCCACATGCGGGCGGCGCACGGCCTCCACCCCTTCCAGATCGGCCAGTGTACGGGCCACGCGCAGCACACGGTGATAGCCGCGCGCGGTGAGATGCATGGCGCTGGCTGCCTGGGTCAGCAATTCGCGGCCGGCGGCGTCCAGCATGGCGATACGTTCCAGCAATTCGCCATCGGCCTCGGCGTTGGTACGCACCACGCGACGGCCATCGCGCGACAGGCCGCCGCTTCCGGTATGGGCATAGCGGTCGCGCTGGATATCGCGTGCCATCGCCACGCGGGCGGCCACGGTGGCAGAAGGTTCCGCTGTGGATGGTGCGCTCAGGTCGGCCGGACTGACGGCAGGCACCTCCAGAGTCAGGTCGATGCGGTCGAGCAGTGGACCGGACAGGCGGGCCTGGTATTCGCCGGCGCATTTCGGCGCGCGGCTGCAGGCCAGCGCCGGATCGTCGAGATGGCCGCAGCGGCAGGGATTCATCGCCGCCACCAGTTGGATACGCGCAGGGTAACTGACATGGGCGTTGGCACGCGCGACTACCGCCTGTCCGGTTTCCAGCGGCTGGCGCAGGGCATCCAGGGCTTGGCGGTTGAATTCGGGCAGTTCGTCGAGAAACAGCACGCCCAGATGCGCCAGGCTTACCTCGCCTGGTTTCGCGCGATGGCCGCCGCCGATCAGGGCTGCCATCGAAGCGGAATGGTGCGGGTTACGAAAGGGCCGCTGTCGGGTGAGCCGTCCCTCGCTGATCTGGCCGGCCAGCGACGCGATCATGCTCACCTCCAGGATTTCACTGGCATCCAGCGGCGGCAGAATGCCGGGCAGGCGCTGGGCCAGCATCGATTTGCCAGCGCCGGGCGGGCCGATGAACAGCAGGTTATGGGCGCCGGCAGCGGCGATCTCCAGCGCGCGCTTGGCGCTTTCCTGTCCCTTGATGTCGCGCAGGTCTGGGATCGTTTCGCTGGCCGGTTCGACGCTGCGTGTCGAGGGCGGGGACAGCACCTGGCTGCCGCGGAAATGATTGATCAGGGCCAGCAATGTGGGGGCGGCCACGACGCGTTCGGCATCGCCGGCCCAGGCCGCCTCGCTGCCCTGCGCGGCCGGACAGATCAGGCCGCGATCCTCCCCATGGGCCGCGATCGCCGCCGGCAGCACGCCACTTACCGTGCCGAGTGCGCCATCAAGGCCGAGTTCGCCCAGAGCCACAAAACCTTCTAGCGCATCGGGCGGCAGCACGTTCATCGCGGCCAGCAGCGCCAGCGCGATGGGTAGGTCGTAATGACTGCCTTCCTTGGGCAGGTCGGCCGGGGCGAGGTTGACGGTGATCCGTTTGGCCGGCAGCGATAGGCCCAGGGCGCCCAGAGCGCCGCGCACGCGCTCACGGCTTTCGCCGACGGCTTTGTCGGCTAGGCCAACCACAGCAAAGGCCGGCAGCCCGTTGGAGAGCTGGACCTGAACATCCACGGGCATGACGTCGATGCCCTGAAACGCCACGGTTCTGCAGCGCGCGACCATGCCCGGTTTTCCCGATGCGGTTTAATCCGACCTCTGGAATCGGTACGATCATTTACCGGAGATTGCAAATTCTATTTATGTTCCGCCGGGTAAAGGGGGGCGGGCGGCCCGGGTTCGAACTGTCAGGGCAGGATGCGCCGGAAAACGCCGTCGCGCCGGATCAGGGCATGCCAGAATGCGGCTGCGACATGCAGGGCCAGCAACAGCAGGAACACCTTGGCCGCGCCTTCGTGGATTGCCTCGGCTGCCTCGTGCAGCCAGGGCAGCGAAGTCAGGCTCGGCAGGTCGAACAGGCCCAATACCGAAACCGTTCGTTTGCCAGCAAGGATGGAGGCGAGGCCGGTGATGGGGAGAACCAGCATCACAGCATACAGGCCCAGATGCGCCAGCCGGGCCAGCCATAGTTCCAGCACAGGTGTTGCAGCCGGCAGCGGTGGCACGCCGCGCAGCCGGATGGCGATGCGCGGCAGCAGCAGGGCGGCCATGGCCAGGCCGGCCAGGATATGCCAGCCCATCTCGCTGATCCGGATGTCACCACGCGGCAAATCTTCCATCACCTCGCCGAGGATGAAGGCGCTCAGCATAAGCGGGAAGATCAGCCAGTGCAGCAGGATCAGGGCGATTGGGTATCGGGTCGACATGGCTGAGGCTCCAGGCTGTGGGCATCATTATCCACGCGCAGCCGATGATTTCCCTGCGCTGGATCAATCCTGCCAGTACAGTCTCAGCGGCTATACCGCTGCACTAGGGTATCCGCCGCGGCCTTATAGGCCTTGCCTTTCAGCATGGCGACCTGTTCCTGATCGGAAATGGCGCGCCGCCGTTCAGCGCTACTGCTTGAGTCTACGAAGGGTTCGGGTGTGAAGGTCTCCCATTGACCACTGGCCACGTCGATGACCGCGACCATCAATCGGATCCGCATCAACTGCGACTGATCCGGGATCGAACCGCCGATGATCGGTAGCCAGGATAGTGCTTTGCCGCCGGATCCCTCGGTGGCGGATTCCAACATTCCCCAATAAACCATGATGGTCTCATAGCCACCCTTCGCTGCTGCAAGGCGGAAAATCTGGGCATAACTCGCGGCCTCGGAATTTGCTGCGGCCGAGCGTGCATTCGGCAGTGGCACGCCGGAAAAGACCGCAACCGTGTAGTAGCGCTCCATCGCAGCAACCATGTCATGGTCAGGGAAAGGCGTACCCGATTGCACCAGCATCACGGCCGATCCTTTACGCACCGACAGTCGTTGCTTGGTTGCCAGTGCCTTACGGATATCTTCTTCCGAGATCTGGCGCTCGGGATCAATTCCGAGAATGTCGTGGGCAGATAACTCGCCTCGATAGAATGGATTGGATGCACGGCCGTTGTCGGCGCGGTAGCCTGAGTCTGATATCGAGCGGGTTTCGCAGGCCGTGAGCGTCAAAACCATTGCAGACAGCAGAAATGCCCGACGGAGGGTTTGCGTGATGATCATGCCAGCTTTCCAGAATTTGGCGGGAGCGGACCGTGGGAGCGGACCAGGAGGGCAGAGGCAGACTAAGACAGGCGCTGTGTCAAACTTGTGATAAATCTCCAATCAATTCATGACTAGGGGAACCTATTCGTCAGGCCGGAGCGGCAGAATGCCGGCTTGTCCGGCAGGCCAATCCGGGCTAAACAGGCGGCGCACCCTTTGGGGAGTAGCCGCCCGCCCGGCCGCCATCGCGGCCGCCAGAGCGGGGGCAGCGTCAACAGACTAGCCGCCGGGAGACCAGCCCCGACGGCTTGGCGCTGACCGGCCGGTTCGGGCACCTGCTCCGGACCAACCTGGCGAGACCTTAGGCTTGCTTTTCCGAAGCCCGGACCGGGCGGCGGGAAACGCAGCCTATGGCCCTGTCCGCCGCCCGGTCCGTTGCGAGCCGCCCCCATGTTGAACCCTGATTTCCTGTCGCCCTTCCTCACCACCACTGGTCTTGTCGCTATTGCCGAGATCGGCGACAAGACGCAGCTCCTGAGCCTGCTGCTGGCAGCTCGCTTCCGCCAACCGCTGCCGATCCTGGGTGCCATACTCTGCGCCACCGTGGCCAACCATCTGTTGGCGGCGGCTTTGGGCGTGTGGGTCGAGGGGCTGGTCGAGCCTAAGGTGCTGCGCTGGGCATTGGCGGCTTCGTTCCTTGCCATGGCGGCGTGGACACTGATCCCCGACAAGCTGGACGAGGATGATGCGCCGAAAACGCGCAACGGCGTGTTCGTTACCACGCTGGTCGCTTTCTTCCTGGCTGAGATCGGCGACAAAACCCAGCTTGCCACCACGGCGCTCGCCGCCCGTTTCGATTCGGTGTTTCTGATCACGGCGGCCAGTACGCTTGGCCTGCTGCTGGCCAATGCGCCCGTGGTGGTGCTGGGCAACCGGGTGGTGGCCCATCTGCCGCTGAAACCGATCCGCTTCATCGCCGCTCTGGCCTTCGCGATGCTTGGGCTGGTGGTGCTTTTGGGCGGATAAGGGCATAGCGGGCGCTGCCGTTCTACCATTTACGGAAACGCCAGCCGTTTTTTTGGCGCGCGGACCGGGTAATATGTCTCCAGTCCTGGATCCAAGTGATCGAACATGACCAAGATTGCCGGCAAGCGCTACAAGACCGACGAAATCGAGACCCTGCTCGACGCTTTGAAGCGTCAGACCAAGCGGGCACGGAAGATGGCCGAAGAGGCCATCGCACGAATCGGCCACGCCACCTATGAACCTTATTATGATTATCGCGACTCTCTGACCGAGATCGAAGGCGTGCTGGTGCTGATCGAAGACCGTATGGAACACGCCGAGCCCGATGCCCTGGTCAAGCTGCGGGACTATCACAGCCAGCTCATCGTCGACCTGCTGCGCATGAAGATCGATGTGGTGCTGCGGGTCTTTCCGGCGCTGGAGGAGACCGAGGTGCTGCCTATCGGTACGCAGAAGGTGTTTCTCGCCACGATCTGGGAATTGCGCGAAACCGTCGAGCGGATCGACCGCGAGCATATCGAGGGTGTGCTCGATGATGATGCCCGCAAGCGCCTAGTGGTGGCCGAAACGATCCTGCGCGAAGTGTCGGAACGGGCGCCGAAGCTGATGGAGTTGGCCGAGCAGGAGGGCAGGCAGGTTTGATCCTGCGGGTTCAAGGCTGCGAAAGCTCGTGATACTGGCGGGCGTAGAACATGTGATGTGCCGACTGCGTCAGGGCCACGGCCTGCTGGCGGATCGTGTCCGGAAGCTGTTTTTCGGACAGGGCTTCAAGCTGGTAAGGGCCGATCTTCATGCCATAGCCCAGTAGATCGCTCTTCGGGGTCAGAATCACGGCATGGCGACCATCGCCTACTGCAACATCAAAATTATGGGCCATGGCGATCCGACCACCGCCTTCGGGCACGCGGCGCAGATCGACGCCGAAGAACGGGCTATCGTATGACAGTCCGAGCAGACCAAGCAGGGTTGGTCCGACATCCATGCTGGAACCCAGGGTGGCGCGGCGTTCGGCGGCAATATGTTTCGGCGCCAGAAACAGGAGGGGCACGCGGAAGGCCTGCACCGGAATCTGCGCAGCACCCCACACTTTCGGGCCATGATCCCCGATCATCACGAAGATGGTGTCGTCGAACCATGGTTTCCGGCGGGCCGCATCAATGAACTGGCCCAAGGCCCAGTCGGCATAGGCGGCGGCGTGGTCGCGTTTATTGGGGGCCGGTTTGAAAGGTATCCGTCCTTCCGGATAAAGGAAGGGCCGGTGATTGGTGACGGTGAGCGCCGAGAAGAAAAATGGCTCGGGGCCAGCGGCGAGCGTGTCGATCCGGTTCAGCGCTTCCTTGAACAGGTATTCATCGGCCACGCCCCAAATGGTCTTGAAACTGCGATCGGCGATGTCTCCCTCGCCCCAGACATGGTCGAAGCCGATGGTTTTCCAGAAATGGCCCATATTGTCGAAGGCAGTTGGGCCGCCATAGAGGAATGCCGTCTGGTAGCCGAATTTCTTCAGCAGGAAGGGCAGCGAATTCATGCCTTCCGAACCAGCGCGCCGCGCCGTCGAGATCCCAGGGATTGGCGGGAAGGATGTGAAGATCGCCTCCAGCGCGCGCACTGTGCGGTCGCCGGTGGCATAGATGTTGGTGAATAGCAGGCCGTCTTCCGCCAGACGATGCCAGTTTGGGGACATCGTCTGCCAGTAATCCTTTTGCTTCTCGGTGAAGACATCCTCGAAATAGACCGAGCCGTAGGATTCCTCGAGGATCAGAACAACGTTTAGTTTTTTTGCCGGCGCAGGCCCGTTATCGACATGCCGCCACAAGCTGCGCTCGCCGGGGGCTGCCAGATCGGTGGTGTTGTCCTGCCGCACCATGGCGCGCAGCAGCGGAATGGCTTGGTCTTCCGGGATGCCGGCATAGACGCCATCATATTTGCTGTCATTGGTGAAATATGCGTTGAACAGGCTATGCAGGCCATTCACCGCCAGTTCGTTGATCGTGCGATGCAGGGCGGGTTCGTAGGGGCCGCGCAGGACGAAGGGCAGGGCGAGCGTGGCGGCGAGTACGCCAGTGGCCAGCGCGCGCCGCCATTCGCCTGCCATTGGCGGTGCCTTCAGCGCGGCCTGCAATGGCCGGCGCAGCAACCAGTAGATCAGCAGCACGACCAGCCCGATCGGCGGCAGGTAATATCGCAGATCGAAGGACTCGCGGATATTACCGATCACCTCTTTGGGGAAGATCAGGTAGTAGACCGCGATACCATTGAAGCGGCTGTTGAATTCCTGCCAGAAAAACAATTCGGCCACAGCGCTGAACACCGCTACGCCGAGCAGAAGGATCAGCAGGAGATGGGCGGCAACCTGTCCGGTCCGCCAGCCGAAGGGCCGGCGCAGCAAATACAGGCCGGCGAGGAAAGGCAGTCCCAGCAGGATTGCCGTGGCGACGTCGTCGGCGAGGCCGATCAGCCAGGCGGCGATGAATGGTGCAATGTCGGCTGGGGTATCGAGTGCGACCCAGATGGTCAAAACCAGACGCACAATAGCGGCCAAACCCAGAAAGACAACCAGGCAAATCAGCCAGAAACGAAGGCGGGGCGGGATGCGTGAAATCATGCCCGCTTCCGTAGCGGGGTCGACTTACAGCAAGCTTACGCTCGGGACAAACAATGTGATTGGCTAATGGGTGCCCGGCTGAACCTGCAAGGGAAGCCGCAGGATGAATTCGGCGCCTCCGCCGGGTGCGTCGCTCACCGAAACCTGCCCGCCATGGCTGCGCATGGTTTCGGATACGATAGCCAGCCCCAGGCCGGCGCCGGGATGCTGTCGGTCGCGGCCGCGCCAGAAGCGTTCGAATATATGTTTGCGCTGCTCAACCGGTACGCCTGGTCCATGGTCGCGCACTGCGATACTGCCGTCAGGCAATACGATCACCATCACTTCGGTGCCTGGAGCGGTATGGGCTATGGCGTTTTCAACCAGATTGCGCAAGGCATTTTCCAGTGCATCGGGCGAGGCATTCACCAGCACCGGACTGGAACTGGCAGTCAGCGCCACGGATTTGCCAGCGCCGATGGTTGGCGGCGCCAGGAAACCCACCACGGTCTCGGCGATCCAGTTCAGATCTGTGGGTTCGATTTTGAGCATCGCGCCTTCCAGCCGCGAGACCTGCAGCAACTGATTCACCAGCCGGTTCATGCGGCCGATATCCTCGGCCAGACGACGGGTATTGGCGTCGTCGGGCAGTTCCGCCAGGCGTGCAGTCAGAACGGCCAAGGGCGTGCGCAGTTCATGGGCCGCATTGGCGGTGAAGCGGCGCTGTATCTCGAAGCCCTGTTCCAGACGGTCGAGCGCGCTGTTGATCGCCACCGGCAGGGGCAGGATTTCCTCCGGCACACCGTGCGTGGGCAGACGCAGGTTGCGTGTCTCCGGGCCGATCTGCCGGGCACGCAGCGATAATTCCCGGATGGGTCCCAAGCTGGTGCGGATGGTCCAGATGGCTATGAACAGTGCCGCCGCCAGAACGACGGGCAGGGTCCAGCCGATGCGGCTGGCGAATTCGCTCAGCAGCGTGTCGACGAATACATCGGGGTGAATGCGACCCTGAGCGACAAAGATGCGATAACCGGTGGGCAGATCGGCATCGTCGAGCAAGGCGTGATAGGGAGACTCCTTGCCATCGGCGTCCAGCAGCCGGAAAACGGTGCCCCCCGTCATTCGTATGGCAGGGGGGATATCCGAAACACTTCGCCGCGCCTTGTCGCTGGAGGCTGCAACAATTCCACCCTGTGCATCCAGAACGGCATACATGTAGCCATCGCCGGATTCGCGATACGCCTGCTGCAAGGACGCTGGCAGATCAATGACCAGCCGGCCATCGCGGAATTGTGCGTGGCGCGCGATCTGGCTGGCCTGAACCTGCAGACCGGCATCGTCCAGATTGTCGAGGGCAAACCACGCATACTGGCTGATGACCAGAGCGACCAATAGCATTGATCCCAGCAGCACTGCGCCCAGCCGCCAGGCCAGCCGCGCCTGCAGGGACCAGCCTGTGTTCTGCGGGGTATCTGTCATGTCGTGCTGTCCGCCAGCATGTAGCCGACACCGCGAACAGTATGAATCTCGCCCGAGAACCCGCCGCCTGCCAGCTTGCGGCGCAGGCGATGCAGCAGAACTTCAAGCGAGTTCGGCGTCACGTCGTCGTCAAAGCCATAGACGCGTTCCTCCAGATGCCGTTTGGGCACCACGCGGCCACTGCGTCGCAGGAGATTTTCCAGTAACGTCATTTCGCGTGCGGTGAGGGCGAGCGGTTTGCCAGCCACCGTCACTTCACGCCCGGCAGTATCGAAGCGGATGTTGCCGGTTTCCAGCACCACACCCAGCGCCCCGCTTGGCCGGCGTAGAAGCGCTTTCAGGCGAGCGATCAATTCCGGCATGGCAAACGGCTTGAGCAGATAATCGTCGGCACCGCTATTTAGACCAGTGACACGGTCTTCCACTTCGTCCCGCGCTGTGAGAATCAGCACCGGCGTGGTATCGCGCCGGGTCCGCATTTCCCGCAGGATGACGAGGCCGTCTTCATCCGGCAAGCCAAGATCCAGCACGATGGCATCGTACCGCGACGTAGCCAGCGCCGTTCGGGCCAATTCCACGGTGCCGACGGCATCCACGGTGAAACCCGTCCGGGCCAGGCTGCGCTGGATCAGATCAAGCAGGCTGGTTTCGTCTTCGATCAAAAGCAGGCGCATGATGGCAGGCGGGACGCGGTACCGACAGTTTGTGGTGAGCCAGGAAGTCTCAGCCGGGCAGCTTACCGACAGCTTACGGCAAAAAACATGAATGGGCACGCCGAGGGGGGCGGACAGGGCCTCCAACATGCTGATTTGACGGGCCAGCAGTTGTGTCCGGACAATCATGGGCATGAAATTCCGGTGACTGCGGCGAAATGGCCATTGCGCCCCTGCCCTGAGTCCGAGTAGAAGGGCGGCGGGACACGCCCCCCCAACGGGGCGCTTACTATCTGGAAGGATAGACGATGACCAAGCCTGCCGCGCGCCCAACCGCAAGACCGGTCCGTGCGCATTTCTCTTCCGGCCCCTGCGCCAAGCGCCCCGGCTGGACCCCTGAAATCCTGAAAAACGCCCTGGTCGGCCGTTCGCATCGCTCGAAAGAGGGCAAGGCCCGTCTGGTCGAGGCGATCGAGCTGCATCGCAAGATTCTGGGCATTCCGGCCGATTATCGGATCGGCATTGTGCCGGCCTCCGATACCGGCGCCGTCGAGATGGCGCTGTGGTCGCTGCTTGGCCCGCGCGGCGTCGATGTACTGGCCTGGGAAAGCTTCGGCTCCGGCTGGGGTTCCGACATCTCCAAGGAACTCAAGCTCAAGGATGTCCGTACGCTCAAGGCCGGCTATGGCGAGATTCCCGACCTAAAACAGGTGGATTGGACCCGCGACGTTGTCTTCACCTGGAACGGCACGACCTCGGGCGTGAAGGTGCCAAACGGCGATTGGATCGCGGATAACCGCGAAGGCCTGTCGATCTGCGACGCCACTTCGGCGGTGTTCGCCATGGACCTGCCCTGGTCCAAGCTGGATGTCACCACATGGTCGTGGCAGAAGGCGACCGGCGGCGAGGCGGCCCACGGCATGATCGTGCTGAGTCCGCGCGCGGTGCAGCGCCTGGAGACCTATACCCCGGCCTGGCCGTTGCCCAAGATTTTCCGTATGGCGAAAGACGGCAAGCTGATCGAAGGCATCTTCAAGGGCGAGACGATCAACACGCCGTCCATGCTCTGCGTCGAGGATATCATCGACGCCCTGAAATGGGGCGAGAGCGTCGGCGGCCTGAAGGGCATGATCGCCCGTTCGGAAGCCAACCTGAAAGTCATTGCCGACTGGGCTGCCAAGACCGACTGGGTCGGTTTCCTGGCCGCCGATCCGGCGGTGCGGTCTAACACCTCGATCTGCCTCAAGGTGGTCGATCCGTGGTTCACCGCCCTGGGTCCGAAAGACCAGGAGGCGGCGGCCAAACAGATCGCCAGCCTGCTGGAGAAAGAGGGTGTGGCGCTGGATATCGGCGCCTATCGCGACGCGCCTCCAGGCCTGCGCATCTGGGGCGGCGCCACGGTGGAAACCGCCGATGTGGCTGCGCTTTGCCCCTGGCTGGACTGGGCCTTCGCCGAGGTGAAGGCTACCTACAAGCCGGCCGCAGCCGCCTGATCACGCTTTGAGCGGGCGTCGCCTTTGCGGCGCCCGTTTTTCTTCCATCCGAAATTCGAGGACTATCCCATGGTAAAGGTTCTGATTTCCGACGAACTGAGCCCCGCCGCCGTCGACATCTTCAAGTCGCGCGGTGTGCAGGTCGATATCAAGACGGGCCTGAAGCCCGAGGAACTGCTCGCCATCATCGGCGAGTATGATGGCCTCGCGATCCGCTCGGCCACCAAGGTCACCGCCAAGGTGCTAGAAGCGGCGAAAAACCTGAAGGTTGTCGGTCGTGCCGGCATCGGCGTCGACAACGTTGATATTCCGGCTGCCACTGCGCGCGGCGTCTGCGTGATGAACACGCCGTTCGGCAATTCGATCACCACCGCCGAGCATGCCGTGGCCATGATGATGGCGCTGGCCCGCGAAATTCCGCAGGCGGACCGCTCTACCCAGGCCGGCAAGTGGGAAAAGAACCGCTTCATGGGCGTCGAGCTGTACGGCAAGACGCTGGGCCTGATCGGTTGCGGCAATATCGGCTCCATCGTCGCCGACCGGGCGCAGGGTCTGAAGATGCGCGTGGTGGGTTACGACCCGTTCCTGACGCCCGAGCGCGCCACCGCTCTAGGCATCGAAAAGGTCGAGCTGGATGAGCTGCTGGCTCGCGCCGATTTCATCAGCCTGCATACCCCGCTGACCGAGCAGACCAAGAATATCCTGGATGCCAAGGCGCTGGCCAAGTGCAAGAAGGGCGTGCGCATCGTCAACTGCGCGCGCGGTGGCTTGGTCAACGAGGCCGATCTGAAGGCGGCGTTGGACAGCGGCCATGTGGCGGGTGCCGCCTTCGACGTGTTCGTCACTGAGCCAGCCAAGGAGAACGTGCTGTTCGGCCACGAGCGCTTCATCGCCACGCCGCATCTGGGCGCCTCGACCAATGAGGCACAGGAGAATGTCGCCCTGCAGGTGGCCGAGCAGATTTCCGATTATCTGATCTCTGGCGCAGTCACCAACGCGCTGAACATGCCTTCGGTCTCGGCCGAAGATGCGCCGAAGCTGAAACCCTACATGAAGCTGGCTGAGCAGCTTGGCAGCTTTGTTGGTCAGCTGGCCGAAGCTAACCTGACCAAGGTGATGATCGAGTATGAAGGCCATGTGGCGACGCTGAACACGCGGCCGCTGACGGCCATCGTGCTGGAAGGCCTGCTGCGCCGCCAGCTCGACAGCGTCAACATGGTCAATGCCCCGCTGGTGGCCAAGGAGCGCAATATCGAAGTTTCCGAGGTGAAGCATGACCGCGAGGGCGACTACCACACGCTGATGCGGGTCACGATCCACGCCGACAAGGTGAGGCATCTGTCGGGCACGCTGTTTGCCGACAAGCGGCCGCGCGTGGTGGAGATCAAGGGTATCGACATCGACGCCGAGCTCGGGCCGAACATGCTCTACGTTACCAATGAGGACAAGCCGGGCTTCATCGGCCGGCTGGGCACGGTACTGGGCGATGCCGGCATCAACATCGCCACCTTCCACCTCGGTCGTGCCGCGCGCGGCCAGGAAGCGATCTGCTTGGTCGAGGTCGATGGTCCGATCCCGACTGATGTCGCCGCCAAGGTGAAGGAAATTCCCGGCGTGCGGCAGGCCACCCCGCTGCAGTTCTGAGTCCGCCAAGTACGATTCGCCGCTTTACGCGGGTCGGGCGGGGCGCTTTACTGGCAATGCCTCTCCGTAACAGGGAGCCTGCCATGGCCCGCCCGTTCCGCTTTGTTTTTGCCCTGATCCTGCCGCTGGCCCTGATTGCCTGCGGCCCGCCTTCGACCGACGAGGCTCTCCGCAAGGCTGAGAAAGCCGGTACGAAGGCTGAACTGGAAAAGGCCCTTGGTCGACCGAGCGAAATCCAGAAACTCGGCCCGCTGGAACAGTGGAGCTACAAGACCAGTGATGGCTCGGTAACGTTCGTCATAGCCGGCGACAGCGTGACGCTCGCCTCGGGCGGCACGACAAAAAAGAATTGAACCCCTTAGTCAGGCGGTAGGGCCGTAGCTCCGCCCGCCGAAAATCGCGCTGCCGACGCGCACATGCGTGGCGCCCAGCATCACCGCCGTGTCGAAATCGCCGCTCATGCCCATGCTGAGTTGATCCAGCCCGTTGCGTTTCGCGATCTTGTTGAGCAGGGCGAAATGCGGCGCGGGCTCTTCCTCGGCCGGTGGAATACACATCAGGCCGATCACCGGCAGGTCGAGCGCGCGGCAGGCGACAATGAAGGCATCGGCCTCCTGTGGCGTACAGCCGGCCTTCTGCGGCTCCTCGCCGGTATTCACCTGCACGAAACAGGGTAGGCGGCGGCCGCTTTTCTCAAACTCTTTCGCCAGTTCCTTCGCCAGGCTGTCGCGGTCCAGCGTATGAATCACGTCGAAATGGGCGACCGCCTGCTTCACCTTGTTGGTCTGCAGCGGACCGATCAGATGCAGTACCAGGTCGGGATGCGTCTCGCGCAGGGCCGGGTATTTCGCCGTGCCTTCCTGCACGCGGTTCTCGCCGAAATGCCGCTGGCCGGCCGCCAGGGCCTCGGCCACGGCTTCGGCCGGGAAGGTTTTGGCCACGGCAATCAGGGTCACGCTGGCCGGATTGCGGCCGGCTTCGGCTGCGGCATCTGCGATCTGGCCGCGCACTGCGGCAAGGCGCTGGGCGAGAGAGGCTTCCGGTAGGGATACGGTCATGGCAGGCTGCGGCAATGAATCGACATCGCCGCACGCTAGCAACCCGGCCGATCGGACGAAAGCCCCGCAGCCGATCCGGATCGCGGCCGGGATTGATCCTGCTCACCGATGCCCGGCGGCAACCCGATCCATTGCCGGCGCTGCGCCGCTTGCCGCGGGGCAGCGTGGTGATTCTGCGGCATTACGAATGGCCCCACGCGCGGCGTCTGGCGCTGGCGCGCGCCTTGGCCGATTTGTGCCGGCAGCGCGGCCTGATCCTTCTGGTGGCCGGCGATGCGCGGCTGGCCCGGGCGGTGGGTGCGGCAGGTGTGCATCTGCCGCAGGGATTGCTGCCTTTGGCTGGTGGACTTCGGCGGCGGTTCGGTTTGGTGACTGCGGCTGCCCATGATGCCGGCGCGGTGGCGCGGGCGGTGCGGGCGAAGGTCGATGCCGTGCTGATCTCCCCGGTCTTTGGCACGGCCAGTCATCCCGAGGCCGAGGGACTGGGGGTGGTGCGCTTCAGCGCCTTGGCGCATAAGGCGCGGCGCAAGGGCCTGCGGGTCTATGCCTTGGGGGGGGTGAACGCAGCGACCTCGCGCCGTCTCAAGGCGGTGACCATCGCTGGTATCGCCGGCATCAGCGGCATCGCGTCATAAAAAAACCGCCGCCATCCGAAGATGGCGGCGGCTTTGATGCCGTCCGATAGGATCGGATCAGAACGAGTAGGCGTAGCTGAGCGAAAGGACCGCCGCCGGGCCGCAGTTGGAACCGCCCGCGCAATGGGTCTTCTTCAGGTCGCTGTCAACATACTGCACACCGGCGGTGAAGCCCCAGTAGGAGGCGAACAGGCCGACATTCCAGTCGAGGTACTTGTCGTCGGTGTTGCCAGCGCCAAAGAAGTTCTGCGGCTTGTCGATCGACTGCTGACCGATATTGGCCACGATCTTCGGCTCGAACTCGGTGACCGGCAGCGGCACGGTGACACCGGCGGTCAAATAGGTCGCGTCGCCGGACTTCAACTGGAATTGCGGGCTGTAGTAGATGCCGGCGCTCGGGATGATGAAGCCGAAGTCATAGGCCGCGGTCAGCTTGCCTTCGGTGAAATTGTAGGTGTTGGCCGTGCTGGGCTGATCCAAGTAATTATAGCGGATCAGGCCGAGGTCCAGGCTCAGCTTGTCGAAGGTAGCGCGGAAACCGCCCACCAGGTCAATTTCAGTGCTGACACTGTTGTTGAAGTCGACGTTGCTGCCCCAGAAGCCGAGGTAGCCGGCGAAAGTCTCGTTGATCTGGAAAGCGCCTTCACCGCCGAGCTGGAAGGCCGGATGGCCGTCGGTCTGGCTGATGCCGCGGAAATAATATTCCGAAACCAAGGCCGGGGTCAGGCTCAGGCTCAGGCGATCCTCGGCCATAGCCGGGGCTGCGGCGGCCGTCAGGGCCAGAGCGGCAAGCAGGGCAAACTTTTTCATGGGAACTTCCCTCCGAATATCCAAAAATGTCGAAACCCGGACGACAATAAGCAGACAAGTTCCTGTGCAACAAATGCTTCTGGGCTAAAATGACAATTGTCAAATCCGACTGTGGCTCTTTGGTTACAGTCGTGCTCGGAAGTAATCAGGGTGACCAAAATCTGGGCAAGCGCCTTTGGGAAATTTTATTTCGCATGGGCAAAATAAGTGCAGAAACTGCGTATTTTTGCGGCTTTTCATCACGAGGAACGGGTATGGCGACAAGTGAACCCCTGATATTGAGCGAAACTCCGGCTGATTCGGAGGGGGCGATCCGCGTCATTCGCTTGAACTATCCATCCAAGCGCAATGCCTTGTCGCTGCCATTGCGGGCGGAATTGCTGGCCGCGGTGGAAAACGCCATGGCCGAGGATGCGGTGCGCGCTATCGTGCTGACCGGCAGCGGCGGGGCCTTTTGCGCCGGCGGCGACATTTCCTCGATGCAGACTGCCGGCGGCGTTGCCGGCAGGCAGCGGCTGGCCAACCTGCACCGCCTGGTGCGTCTGTTGGTGGCGGGGCCGAAGCCGGTGATCGCCGCGGTGGAAGGGTACGCATACGGTGCCGGCATGTCACTGGCGCTGCTCTGCGACCAGATTGTGGCAGCCAGCGACGCAAAATTCTGCTGTTCGTTCGGCAAGGTCGGTCTGATGCCCGACATGGCCGCGCTGTGGACCGTGCCGCAGCGGGTCGATGCCGGCTGGGTCAGGCGCCTGCTGATGCTGGCCGAGGAAGTCGACGGCGAAACGGCCGTGCGTATCGGTCTGGCGGACCAGGTGGCGAAACCCGGCAAGGCGCTGGATGCGGCGCTGGCGCTGGCCGCGCGCTTTGCGGCCCAGGCACCGCTGCCGATCACGTTCACCAAGGCGGCGCTGGCCCGCGGGCCGCAACCGCTGGAAGCTCTGCTGGCGCTGGAAGCCGACAACCAGGCCCTGCTGTTCAACAGCGAGGATTTCGCCGAGGGGCGCGATGCCTTTCTCGCCAAGCGCAAGCCGGTGTTCAAGGGCCGCTGAAGCCTTACTGCAGGTTGCCGTGGTGGGGTGTCGCAGGGGAAGTGTGCGCGCCGTCATGCCGCACCGGCTTGCAGCCGGCTTTCCGCGCTCCTAGACTGCGCCCGCCTTAAATAACCGCGCCGCTTTTGTGAATGGGAGGAAGCGCATGCAGGGCCTTATCCAGGACCGTCCGTTGCTGATTTCGTCGCTGATCGAGTTTGCCGCGCTGTATCACGGCAATACCGAGATTGTGACCCGCAGCGTCGAAGGCCCGATCCACCGGTACACCTACCGCGACCTGAGCAGCCGCTCCAAGCAGCTGGCGAATGCGCTGACCCGGCTGGGCGTCAAGATGGGCGACCGCATCGGCACGCTGGCTTGGAACACCTATCGCCATTTCGAGCTGTATTATGGCGTCTCGGGCATGGGTGCGGTGCTGCATACGGTCAACCCGCGCTTGTTCCCCGAGCAGATCGACTACATCGTCAATCACGCCGAAGACCAGTATCTGTTCTTCGATCTCACCTTCGCGCCGCTGGTGGAAAAGCTGGCGCCGCAACTCAAGACGGTGAAGGGCTTCGTGCTGATGAGCGACCGGGCTCATGTGCCGGCTGATTGCAAGATTCCGAACCTGATTGTCTACGAGGAGTTGATCGGCAAGGAAAGCGCCGATTACGATTGGCCGCAATTCGACGAGAAGACGGCGTCTTCGCTCTGTTATACCTCGGGCACCACCGGCAACCCGAAGGGCGTGCTGTATTCGCATCGTTCCACCGTGCTGCATTCCTATGCCGTGTGCCAGCGCGATGGCCTCAATCTCGGCTCGGCTGACTCTGCTTTGGTGATCGTGCCGCTGTTCCATGCCAATGCCTGGGGCGTGCCCTATGGCGCCTGCATGAGCGGCGCGAAGCTGGTTTTCCCCGGCCCGGTGCTGGACGGCAAGAGCGTCTACGATCTGCTGCGCGACGAGAAATGCAACTTCTCGCTCGGCGTACCCACCGTGTGGCTTGCCTTCTTCCAGCATGTGGATGCCAATCCGGGCCTTGACCTGAAGACCGACATCAAGCTGGAACGCTGCGTGATTGGTGGCTCGGCGGCGCCGCGTGCGATGATCGAGCGCTTCGCCAAGCAGTTCAACTGCTTCGTCATCCATGCCTGGGGTATGACCGAGATGTCGCCGCTCGGCACTACGGGCAACCTGTTGAAGAAGCATGCAACGCTGCCGCTGGAGCAGCGGCTCGACGTGCAGTCCAAGCAGGGCCGCACCGTCTATGGTGTCGAGATCAAGATCACCGATGACGACGGCAATGAACTGCCGCGCGATGGTAAGGCTTTCGGCAACGTGAAGGTGCGTGGCCCTTGGATTACCGCTGGCTATTTCAAGGGCGAGGGCGGCAATGTGCTCGACAAGGACGGCTGGTTTACCACCGGCGATGTCGCCACACTGGACCCTGACGGCTATATGCAGATCACCGACCGCGCCAAGGATGTGATCAAGTCAGGCGGCGAATGGATTTCCTCGATCGATCTGGAAAATGCCGCCGTGGGCCATCCGGCCGTGCAGGAAGCCGCCGTGATCGGTGTATTCCATGCCAAATGGCAGGAGCGCCCGCTACTGCTGGTGATCAAGAAGGCCGGTCAGGAAACCACCAAGGAAGAACTGATGGCCTTCCTGGAAAGCAAGGTAGCGAAGTGGTGGCTGCCCGACGACATCGTGTTCGTCACCGAGTTGCCGCATACCGCCACGGGCAAGCTGCTGAAAACCAAGCTGCGCGAGCAGTTCAGGGACCACAAGCTGCCGACGCCGGGCGCTTGACGTTTACGCCAGCCGATATACGGCCGTTTCATCGGGCGGGCCGTCGCTGACGACCCGCCCTTCTGCTGTCATGTGGATCAGGTGCGCCAGCACCGAACGCGCCGCTGCAGGGTGAAGATACGATGGAACATCGTGATACATCGTCGTCACCATCTGCGGGATGGTCTGCGGGCCGGCGGCCAGGCAATGCATGATCTGATCCTCGCGTGCGGCGCGGTGCTGCAACAGGGCCTGCACGAAATGCTGCGGGTTGGCGCCGGTGCTGCGTTCGTCGATTGGCGCGCCATGGGTGGGGTAATAGCGTTGTTCATCGCGCGGCAGTAGTTTGCGCAACGAGGCATAATAATCCGTCATGTTGCCGTCGGGCGGCGAAATCACGGTGGTCGACCAGCCCATCACATGATCGCCTGAAAACAGCGCCTGTTCTTCGCTTAAGCTGAAACACAGATGGTTCGAGATATGGCCAGGTGTGTGCAGCGCCGAGAGCGTCCAGCCATGACCGTCCAGCGTATCGCCATCGGCCATGATCTCATCGGGACGGAAATCATGGTCGCCGCCTTCCTCCACCGTCAGCGCGCCTTTGGGCAGCGGATGTGGGCCGAAGGCGAAACTGGGCGCGCCGGTGCGGCGCTGCAATTCGGCAGTGCCGGGCGAATGGTCGCGATGGGTATGGGTGATCAGGATATGACTGACGCTTTCGTTACGCAGGGCGTGGGTGAGGGCATCGATATGCGCCGGATCGGCCGGGCCGGGATCGATCACCGCCACCTTGCCCCGGCCAATTATGTAAGTACCGGTGCCGTGGAAGGTGAATGCGGAGGGGTTTCGCGCCACCACCCGGCGTACCAGGGGGCTCAATTCCGCGACGGCACCGTAACTGAAATCCAGGGTCTTGACGAAGGGGACTGACATATCAGCAGCCTCGCAAAAATTGACGTTACGTCAAGTGATTAGCATTCAGCCGAGCGTGAATCCGATTGACCGTACCCGCATAGCTTCCTTAATGTGCCACCACGCCAGGGCGGCACCAAGAATCGCCGGCAATAAATTCTATCTGGGAGGACGGCAAGCTGTCTGAGATAGTCCAGTTGCTGCTGAACGGGTTGGCGGCAGGCTGTATTTACGGCCTCATCGCGCTCGGTTTCGTACTGATCTACAAAGCCACCGAAATGGTGAATTTTGCCCAGGGCGATCTGCTGATGCTGGGAGCCTTTGTGGCCTTCACCTTGATCGAGATGATGGGCTTCAATTACTGGCTCGCCTTCCTCGGTGCCGTGCTGTTCATGGCGGTATTTGGCTACCTGCTCGATACCATCATCCTGCGCCAGGTGATCGGCCAGCCGCAATTCTCCGTGGTCATGCTCACCATCGGCCTTGGTTTCATCTTCCGTGCCGCCGCCTCGATGATCTGGGGCACCGAGACGCGCGCCTTCGCCACACCGTTCACCGATGGCGTCAGCAATATCGGTAGTTTCGTGATCGCCGATGTGAATGTCTCCATTGTGGCCGGCACCGCCATTCTCTGCAGCGTGCTGTTCGCCTTCTTCCGTTACACCCGCATAGGTGTGGCCATGCAAGCTGCCTCGCAGAACCAGCTGGCGGCCTATTACATGGGCATCCCGGTGAAGATGGTCTTCTCGCTGATCTGGGCGATCTCGGCCGCGGTGGCGGCTGTGGCCGGTATCCTGCTGGCGCCGGTGTCGCTGATCGACGTCACCATCGGCCTGCTGGGCCTGAAGGCCTTCGCCGCCGCCGTCCTGGGCGGCTTCGGTTCGATCCCGGGCGCCGTGATTGGTGGCTTGGTGATCGGGGTGATCGAGCAGTTCTCCGGCGTCTATCTGCCGGAAGGCTTCAAGGATGTGGCCGCCTATGTGGTGATCCTGGCTGTGCTGTTCCTGCGTCCGCAGGGCCTGTTCGGCAATATCGGCCGCAAGCGGGTGTAGGGGTCTCAACAAGATGCGCTTCTTTTTCAAGACCGACTACAACCAGGACATCAACCTGTTCCGCGATAGCGTGGACCGGTTCTGGTACGGCCTGCTGCTGCTGGCTTTGCTGGGCGCGCCGTTTGTGCTGGAGGATTTCTGGCTCGGCGAGATTTCCTACGTACTCATCCTTTCCATCGTCGGCATCGGCCTGATGCTGCTGACCGGCTATACCGGACAGGTATCGCTCGGCCATGCCGCTTTCCTCGGCATCGGTGCTTACACCCATGCCGTGCTTCTTGGCCTAGGTGTGCCCTTCGTAGTCTCGGTCTTCGCGGCAACGGTGCTCTCGGCGCTGATCGGAGCCATCATCGGATTCCCGGCCCTTCGCCTGACCGGTATCTACCTTGCCATTGCCACCCTGGCTTTTGCCTTTATCATTGAGCAGATCCTGATCCGCTGGGAATCGGTGACCGGCGGCTTCAAGGGCTTTCCGGTCGAGCGGCCGGAGATATTCGGATACAGCATTACGGACGACCGCTTCTTCTACTATTTGTGTTTCGGCGCTCTGGTGCTGGCCGTGCTGGCAGCACTGAACCTGCTGCGCTCGCCCACCGGCCGTGCCTTCATCGCCATCCGCGATTCCGAGATCGCCGCACAGTCGATGGGTGTCAACCTTGCTGCCTATAAAACCCTGGCCTTCGCCGTTTCGGCCGGCTTCACCGGCTTTGGCGGTACGCTGTTCGCCCACAAGATCGGCTACCTGGCGCCTGATGCCTTCAATATTCTGCTCTCGATCCAGTTATTGCTTATGGTGGTGGTGGGCGGCCTGGGGTCGATCCACGGCGCCATCTTTGGTGCGATTTTCGTTGGCTCGCTGCCGCAGCTGATTGCCATCCTGCGCGACTATCTGCCCGAGCAGGTCGCTCGCCAGCCGGGTCTGGAACCGGGCCTGTTCGGGATCATCCTGGTCTTCTTTATCCTGTTCGAGCCGCTTGGCATCTATGGCCGCTGGCTGAAGATCAAGCTCTATTTCTCGCTGTTCCCGCTTTACAAGAAAGCGACGTTCAAGCGGCAGAAGACCTACACCAAGTCGGAGCGCTTCCGGTGACGCTGTTCCAGGCAGACAACATCGCCATCAACTTCGGCGGCATCAAGGCGGTCGACGGCGTCAGCTTCGCCATCGAGAAGGGCCAGGTCTTCACCATCATCGGCCCGAATGGCGCCGGCAAGACCACGGTGTTCAACCTGATCAGCCGTATCTATAATCCTACCGAAGGCAGGCTGCGCTTCGAAGGCCAGGACATCACCGAGGTGCCGCCGCACGAGATCGCGGCGCTTGGCATCGCGCGCACGTTCCAGAATATCGAACTCTTTGAGCATGCCACGGTGCTGCAGAATCTGCTGCTGGGACGGCATGCCCATCGCGGCGGCAATCCGCTCGCCGACCTGCTGTTTCTGCCCGGCGTGCGCCGGCGCGAGTTGGCGCACCGCGAGAAGGTCGAGCATGTGATCGATTTTCTCGATCTGCAGCATTACCGCGATACCATGATCGTGAACCTGCCCTATGGCGCGCGCAAAGTGGTGGAACTGGCCCGCGCGCTGTGCAGTGAGCCCAAGCTGTTGCTGCTGGACGAACCATCCTCGGGCCTCAATACCGAAGAGACCGAGGATATGGCCTGGTGGATTCAGGATATCAAGAATGACCTCGGTATCACCGTGCTGATGGTCGAACACGACATGGGGCTGGTGAACGAAGTGTCGGATCGCGTTCTGGCGCTTAACTATGGCCGCGTTCTGGCGCTTGGTACCCCGCAGGAAGTCCAGAGCCATCCCGAAGTCGTCAAAGCCTATCTGGGAGGCTGAGCCCGTGACCGAGCAGACCCAGGGCGATGTCATTCTTCGCTTGAGCAATATCGAGACCTTCTACGGCCCGATCATGGCCATCCGTGGCGTCAGCCTGGAAGTCCCGCGCGGCGCCATCGTCACCGTGCTGGGTGCCAACGGTGCCGGCAAGACCACGATCCTGAAGACGATCTCCGGTGTGATGGATCCGCAGAAGGGCAGCGTTATCTTCGAGGGTCGGGAAATCCAGAAGATGGATCCCGACAAGGTGATGCGGCTCGGCATCGGCCATGTGCCCGAGGGCCGCGAGACCTTCCCGTTCCTGACGGTGAAGGAGAACCTGATGATGGGCGCCTTCACCCGCAAGGATGCGGATGGCGTCGTCAAAGACATGGAGATGGTCTACCGCTATTTCCCGCGCCTGAAGGAACGCGAGAACCAGCCAGCCGGCTCAATGTCAGGTGGCGAACAGCAGATGCTGGCGATCGGTCGCGCCCTGATGGGCCGGCCCAAGCTGCTGTTGCTGGACGAGCCCTCGCTCGGCCTGTCGCCCAAGCTGGTGAAGGAAATTTTCGAGATCATCGTGCGCATCAATGCCGAGCAGAAGACCACCATTCTGCTGGTCGAGCAGAATGCCAACGTGGCACTGCATGCCGCGCATTACGGTTATGTGCTGGAAGTCGGCCGCATCGTGATGGCCGATACCTGCGAAAAACTGCTCGAGAAGGAAGACATCAAGGAATTCTATCTCGGCATGAAGGAACAGGGCGTGCGCGGCAAGCGTCGCTGGAAGAAACGCAAGACCTGGCGCTAGCCCGGCAATACGGGTAGGCGCTGGCTCGGGAGGACGGCCATGGCACAGACGCAGATAAACAAAGCGCAGATCAAAAAGGCCATCGACAGCAAGACCGGCGTCGAAGTCGACTCCGACATCCTGGAGATCATGGAGCGCGACACGCTGCCACGTTATTTCTGGCGTAAGGTGGGTGAGCGTGGCGACAAGGTGGCGATGCGGGAGAAGAACCTCGGCATCTGGGGTTCGATCACTTGGCGGCAATATGGCGAGAACGTGAAGCATGCCGGCCTTGGCCTAGCGGCGCTGGGCGTGAAGCGCGGCGAGGTGGTTTCGATCATCTCGGAGGGCAATCCGCAATGGCTTTATGCCGATCTGGGCACCCAGGGCATCGGCGGCGTTACCAATGGCATCTACACCACCGATTCCGCCAAGCAGGTGGAATACATCGTCAATGACAGCCGCACGGTGGTCTACATCGCCGAAAACGAAGAGCAACTCGACAAGATTCTCGAGGTGCGCGAGCGTTGTCCGACGCTGAAGAAGATCGTCGTGATCGACATGGAAGGCCTGTCGGATTTCCAGGATCCGATGGTTCTGTCCTTCGACGACCTGCTGGCCCAGGGTAGCAATTTCGAGAAGGCCAATCCGGGTTTCTGGGAAGAGCAGCTCAAGCTCGGCAAATCGGACGACCTGGGGATCCTGATCTATACCTCCGGCACCACCGGCGCGCCCAAAGGCGCCATGATCAGCCATCGCAACCTGCTGTTCCAGATGGAGAATGCCGGCCGCTTGCTGGAGCAGATGGAAGAGGACGAACAGCTCAGCTTCCTGCCGCTCTGTCACATTGCCGAGCGCGGCTTCACTTTGTTGTGGCCGATCCGTTCCGGCTCGACGGTGAATTTCGCCGAGAGTCCTGAAACCGTGCCGCAGAATCTGCAGGAAGTGCAGCCGACGGTGTTCTTCGCCGTGCCGCGCCTGTGGGAGAAATTCTATTCCGGCGTCGCCATCCGCATGAAGGATGCCACCGGCCTGGGCAAGTTGGCATATAAGCTGGCGATCGGCATTGGCTATCGCGTCGCCGAGGCCCGGTTGGAAGGACAGGAGCCTGGCCAGGGACTGAAGATCGCCTTCTGGTTCGCCGACCAGCTGGTGCTGCGCAATATCAAGCGCATCATCGGCATCGACCGTTGCAAATGGCTAGTCACCGGCGCCGCCCCGATCTCGCCCGACCTGATCAAATGGTATCTGGCATTGGGCAAAGACATGCGCGAGGTCTATGGCCAGACCGAGAATGTCGGCCTCGCCACCTCGCCGCCGGAATACCGCGTGAAGCTGGGCAGCATTGGTCAGGCCGTGCCCAATACTCAGGTGAAGCTGAGCCCGGAGGGCGAGATACTTCTCAAAGGCCCGCATGTCTTCATGGGCTATCTCAACAACCCAGCCAAGACGGCCGAGACCATCGTTGATGGCTGGCTGCATACCGGCGATGTCGGCACTGTCGATAATGAGGGTTGGTTCCGCATCACCGACCGGATGAAAGACATCATCATCACCGCGGGCGGCAAGAATATCACCCCATCCGAGATCGAGAATCAGCTGAAATTCAGCCCCTATATCTCGGACGCGGTGGTGATCGGCGACCGTCGGAAGTATCTGACCTGCCTGATCATGATCGACCATGACAACGTCGTGAAATACGCGCAGGACCTGAACGTGCCGTTCACCAACTTCGCCTCGCTGTGTCGGGCCAAGGAAGTGCAGGACCTGATCTGGCAGGAGATCGAGAGGGTGAACAAGAATTTCGCTCGGGTCGAGACGATCAAGAAGTTCCGCCTGATCGACCAGCAGCTGACCGCCGAAGACGACGAACTGACGCCGACCATGAAACTGAAGCGCAAGTTCGTGAATGAAAAATACAAGGTGATGATCGACGAGATGTATGCCGGCGGCGAATGAGTCTACTCATTCTGGTCAGTCGGCTGCCCGAGGCATTGCCTGCGATCGCGAGATTTCGGCGGTCCGCACAAATACTGAGCAGGCTGAAGTATCGGGCAGGCAAGATGTCAGCCGGGGTTGCGTGATAAATCCTCTATCCTGTCATGCAGCATCCGGTTAATCTGTTGAGGCAACTAATAAACTTATTAGGGAGAGTGGAATGCGTGGGGTAACAGGGTTCGGCGTCGCTGCGGCGAGCGCCATTGCAGTTCTGGCTTCCGGTATGGCGATCAGTGCAGCGAACGCGCAGAGCGTACGCGGCGTTACCAGGTCCGAGATCGTCATCGGCATGCATACCGACCTGAGCGGTCCGGCGGCGTCCTACGGCGTCAGTTCCTCGAATGCCATGCGGCTCAAGTTCGAGGAACTCAATGCGCAGGGCGGCGTGCATGGCCGCAAGATCCGCCTGATTGTCGAGGATCATCAGTATCAGGTGCCGCGCGCGGTGCAGGCGGCCAACAAGCTGATCAACCGCGACAAGATTTTCCTGATGGCCGGCGCGCTCGGCACGCCGCATAACAACGCGGTGTTCCCGGAACAGTTCAAGGCCGGCGTGCCAAATCTGGCGCCGCTGACCGCTGCCCGCTCGATGAGCGAGCCGTTCCACCCGCTCAAGTTCCAGACCTTCTCAAGCTACTACGACCATATCCGGGCGGGTATCAAATACCTGGTCGAAAAGAATGGCCGCAAGAAGATCTGCACGCTGTATCAGGACACCGACTTCGGCAAGGAAATCCTGGAAGCTACCCAGGATCAGGCCAAGGCGATGAACATGCAGGTGGTGGAAACGGCCACCAATACGCCGATCGCCACCGATTTCACTGCGCAGATCGCCAAGCTGCGTGCGGCCGGCTGTGATCTGGTGGCTATGGGCTCCATCGTGCGTGATGCCATCGTGCCGTATGCCACGGCGCGCAAGATGGGCTGGACTGACGTTGACTTCGTGGCGCAGTCAGCCAGCTTCGACCAGATCGTGGCCTCCGCTCCGGGCGGTTCGACCGAGGGCCTCTATGTTGGTGCGGGCACCGTCATGCCCTATCGCGACACGGCCACTGGCGCGGTTGCTGCCTGGTGGGATGCCTATAAAGCCAAGTACGGCAGCGATCCGAATATCGGCGCTGTCTATGGTCATAACATCGCCGACCTAATCATCACGGCGCTGGATCGCGCCGGGAAGGACGTCACCACCGAGAAGTTCCTCAAGGGTCTGGAAGGCATCAGCGGTTATCGCGACATCTTCGGCGGCCCGGTGATCAGCTTCGGTCCGCAGAAGCACCAGGGCACTACCGAGGTCCTGTTCTTCCAGATCCAGAAGGGCCGCTTCGTGCAGATCGCCGGCCCGCTGAAGTACTGATCCGGAATCTTTAACGCTGAACGCCCGCGACATTGTCGCGGGCGTTTTTTTGCGCTGCGGCAGATAGGTCAGCGAGATTGACGTAACGTAACTTTGCGCTGCTGCTCCATGTGTTTCCCGGCTAGACTTCAGCCGTAAAACAATAACACCCATGGGGAGGTCCGCATGCGTAGGGTATCTGTACTCACGGTCGCTGCGGCGACCACTATTATTGCGATTGCCGCCACAAGCTTTGCCGGCAGCGCTCAGGCGCAGGCCGGAAAAGTCCGGGGCGTCACCAAGACTGAAATCGTCATTGGCATGCACACCGATCTCAGCGGTGTGGCGGCATCCTATGGCGTCAATTCCGCCAATGCGATGCGGCTGCGCATCGACGAGATCAATGCGCAGGGTGGCGTACATGGCCGCAAGCTCCGCCTGATCGTGGAAGACAACCAGTACCAGGTGCCGCGCGCAGTGCAGGCAGCCAACAAGCTGATCAACCGCGACAACATCTTCCTGATGGCTGGCGCATTGGGCACGCCGATGAACAATGCCGTGCTGCCCGACCAGTTGAAAGCCGGCGTGCCGAATTTCTTCCCGATCACGGCCGCGCGGCAGATGTACCTGCCGTTCCACCGCCTGAAATTCGCCGGCGGTTCGACCTATTACGACCAGATTCGCGCCGGCATCAAATGGATGGTCGCCAACAAGGGCAGCAAGCAGATCTGCACGCTGTATCAGGACACGGATTTCGGTAAGGAAATCCTGGAGGCGGTGCAGGACCAGACCAAGGCGATGAAGCTGCCGCTGGTCGAGACGGCTACGAACAAGCCTGCCGATACCGACTTTACGGCTCAGATATCCAAACTACGGGCCGCGAATTGCGATCTCGTGGTGATGGGCACCATCATCCGCGATGCCATCGTGCCCTATGCCACGGCACGTAAGATGGGATGGAATGTGGATTTCCTGGGTCAGTCGGCGAACTACGACCAGATCGTGGCCGGTGCGCCGGGGGGCGCCACCGAAGGCCTCTACACCATGGCCGGCACCATTCTGCCCTATCGCGATACGGCCAGCCCCACCGTGGTCGCCTGGATGGATCGCTACAAGGCCAAATACGGCAACGATCCGAATATCGGCGCCGTCTATGGTCACGCCCTGATGGATCAACTGATCTTTGCGCTTGAGCGTGCCGGCAAGGACCTGACCACCGACAAGCTGATCACCGCGATGGAAAGCATCAAGGGTTATCGCGACATCTTTGGTGGTCCGGTCGTGAGCTATGGCCCCGACAAGCATCAGGGATCGGATGAAAGCTTTCTGTTTCAGGTGCAGAAGGGCCGCTTCGTCATGATCGCCGGCCCGGTCAATTACGGCAGCTGAACCAACCTTCCGCTTCATGCCGCAGCCGGCCATTGGCCGGCTGCGGTTTTTTTACGGCCGCGTGGCGGGTGAGGTGCAATCGGCACGCGGGCATGGCACAACACTCCATAACGCTTTCCATCGTCTGGTATCTATGTCCGTCCTGCCGCCCTCTGCCGTTCTGCCGCAAGCCTCGCGCGGCATAGGTTTCATGATCCTGGCCGTATCGCTGTTCGGCTGCATGGATGCCCTGGTGAAATGGCTCACCGCCGGCTATCCGGTGCTGCAGATCATGTTCTTCCGCAGTCTCTGTGCCCTCATCCCGATCCTGTGGATGGTGGCGCGCGGCACCGGCGGATTCGCCGTGTTGCGCACACGCCGGCTCGGCGCGCATGCCATGCGCTCAGGCTTTGGGCTGGCGGCGATGTTTGGTTTCTTTTCGGCCTATCAGTTCATGCCGCTGGCCGACGTGACGGCGATTGCCTTCTCCGGCCCGATCTTCATAGCCGGCCTGTCGGTCTGGCTGCTGGGCGAACGCGTCGGCCTGCATCGCTGGTCGGCCATCGTGGTCGGCTTCATCGGCATGCTGGTCATCGTGCGGCCGGGGCCCGGCATGGTGCAGAACGGTGCACTGCTCGTTGTGGCTGCCACTTTGCTGTATGCGCTGGCGATGATCCAGATCCGCAAGCTCAGCACCACCGAACCTTCCACGGCCATCGCCTTCTATTTCACCGCCTTCTGCACCGTCGCCACCGCACTGGCCCTGCCATTCGTCTGGATCACGCCGGACTGGCGCGACCTGCCGCTGCTGCTGGGGGTTGGCCTGTTCGGCGGTGCCGCCCAACTCTTCATGACGCGGGCCTACAGCCTGGCGCCGGCTGCCGTGGTGGCGCCATTCGACTACACGCACCTGCTGTGGTCGGTGCTGTTCGGCTGGTATCTGTGGAGCGATTTTCCCGATGCGCAGACCTGGATCGGCTGTGCCATCGTGGTGGCCAGCGGGCTTTATATCCTGTGGCGCGAGACGATGAAGCGCGCACCGGTGCCACCGTTGATCACGGAGTAGGGCAGAGGGATTGTCGGGAGGTTATGCGCGCTGGTCGGAGTGAGAGGATTCGAACCTCCGGCCCCTAGCTCCCGAAGCTAGTGCTCTACCAGGCTGAGCTACACTCCGACACCGGCGCGGGCGCCTGTATAGCGCCTGGGCGACCGCCCCGCAAGCGGCCCGGCCGCCGAATCCCAGATCAATCCCCAGAAATCGGCTGTTGACTGATTGCCTGTCCGATCAGGGGTTTAGAGGGCCCGCTCGATGGCGAAATCGACCGCCTCGGCCAGCGCGTCGCGCATGGCGCCGGGGGTGAAGGCAGCCAGGGCCTGATGGGCCTTCTGGCCATAATGGTGGGCGCGGGCCATGGTTTCCTCAATGGTGCCGTGGCGCTGGATGTAACCCAGGGCCAGGGGCCAGTCTTCCGCCGTCTGCTGTTCGGGCTGCTCGATGGTGCGACGCCAGAATTCCCGTTCGGTCGCGCTGCCCTTGTTGAAGGCCAGAACGATCGGCAGGGTGACCTTGCCTTCCTTGAAATCG
The DNA here is from genome assembly GCF_046297595.1 of Ferrovibrio sp. Classification (GTDB taxonomy): domain Bacteria; phylum Pseudomonadota; class Alphaproteobacteria; order Ferrovibrionales; family Ferrovibrionaceae; genus Ferrovibrio. The sequence continues at coordinate 744,257 of NZ_JBKBHT010000001.1, read as the reverse complement.
TCGCCGGTATTCTTACCCAGGGTCGCAGCGTCGGAGGCATAGTCCAGGGCATCGTCTACAAGCTGGAAAGCAATGCCCAGATAGCGGCCATAGTCGTCCAGCGCCTGGGCTTCCGCCTCCGGGCGGTCGGCGATCACCGCACCAACGCGGCAGGCGGCGGCAAACAGCGCTGCCGTCTTGGACTCGATCACCTTGAGGTAATCGGCTTCCGAGGAATCCATGTCGTTCGCCGTCATCAGCTGCAGCACCTCGCCTTCGGCGATCACCGCCGAGGCATTGGCCAGGATGCGCAGCACTTCCAGCGAGCCGGTCTCGACCATCAGCTGGAAGGCTCGGCTGAACAGGAAATCGCCCACCAGCACGGAGGGCTGATTGCCCCACAGCACGTTGGCTGTGGCGCTGCCGCGGCGACGGTCGCTCTCGTCCACCACGTCGTCATGCAGCAGGGTGGCGGTATGGATGAATTCTACGCAGGTGGCCAGCAGCACATGCCTGTCGCCGCCATAGCCGCACAGCCTGGCCGCTCCCAGCGTCAGCAGCGGGCGGATGCGCTTTCCGCCGGAGGCGATCAGGTGGCTGGCCAGTTCGGGTATCAGGCTGACATCGCTGGCCATGCGGGCGATGATCTCGCGGTTCACCGCGGCCATGTCGTCGGCTACCAGGGCGCGCAAAGGTTCTATGCTGGGCGGGGATTTGGCCACCGGCCGGCTGTCGAACTGGGATTTTGATGCCGTCTGCATCGCGCGGATGATGCCCGTGATTGTGTTAAGCGGTTCCGCTGGAGCATAGTGGGATGCTCGACCCGGTCAAGCGCCGCCCCCCGTTAAGCCGTTGTTTCAGATCACATGCTTGATACCGATCACACCCGCGATGCCCTACTGGGCGGCCTGATCCACCTGGAACAGCCGCGCAGGGGCCAGCGCGCCAGCGCCGATGCGGTGATGCTGGCCGCCGCCGTGCCGGCCCGGGCGGGCCAGCAGGTGCTGGAACTGGGCTGCGGCAGCGGCGTGGGCATGCTGTGCCTGGCCGCGCGCGTGCCGAAGGCGAGGATCGACGGCATCGAACTGCAATCCGATCTGGTCGCGCTCTGTGCGCGGAATATCGCCGCCAACGACATGGAGGATCGCCTGCGCGTGGCGGCCGGCGATATCCGCAAGCGAGTCAGCGGCATCACGCCGAACAGCTATGACCATGTCTTCGCCAATCCGCCGTATTTCGATAGTCTGCGGCATCGCGCCTCCCCCCATGCCGGCCGTGCCACCGCCCGCTCGGAAGCGGACGAGGCCGACCTGGGGCACTGGATCGCTGCCATGCTGCGGCATGCCAAGCCGGGTGGAGGATTGACCCTGATACACAAGACCGATCGCCTGGCCGATCTGCTGGCGGCGCTGGATCCAAAAGCCGGAGCGATTCGGGTGATTCCGCTCTGGTCCAAAGCCGGGCAGCCGGCCAAGCGGGTCATCGTGCGGGCGATCAAGGGCAGCAGGGCGCCGCTCACCCTTGATCCCGGCGTACTGCTGCATCAGCCCGATGGCAGTTATTTCCCCGAGGTGGATGCCGTGCTCCGGGCGGGGGCGGCTTTTCCGGCCTGACAAGGGCCGGTCTTGCGGCTTGGGTCTGCAGGCCCCACTATATTAACCAGCGTGACGGCCTTCCGCCGTCTAATCCAGCCAGCCCGGTACCCAGCCCCCGATGCTCAAATTTTTACTGCTGATTCTGGTGATTGCCGCCGTCTGGTACGGCTTTCGCTACGTCAACAAGCCCAAGCCGCCTGTCGCCCCGCCGGCCCCGCCGCCGCAGGTGAAATCGCCGCCGGGGCAGGCCGAAGATTTGGCCGCCTGCCCGGTCTGCGGGGCCTATGTCGCCACTGGCACGGCGAAATCCTGCGGCTGTGCCGACTGCCCCCATCCGCCCGCCCAGGCCTAGGGTTTTGCCGCGACATTTTTGGCCTTAAGTCCCGGGTCTCAATGGCTTGACCCCATGGCGGTCGGTGGTTAAGGTCCGCCCGATTTTCGACCACCCCCAACGCATAAGGCGAGAGCGCAAAGGATCCTGCGATGGCGCCCACCGGAATCGCCGCGGCTTCGTCGTTCCAGGACCTGATTCTCATCCTGCAGACCTACTGGGCGCGCCAGGGCTGCCTGCTGCTGCAGCCTTATGACATGGAAGTGGGGGCGGGCACCTTCCATCCGGCTACCACCCTGCGCGCCCTTGGCCCCGAGCCATGGAATGCCGCCTACGTGCAGCCCTCGCGCCGGCCCAAGGACGGCCGCTATGGCGATAACCCCAACCGCCTGCAGCATTACTATCAGTTCCAGGTAATCCTGAAGCCGAGCCCGGCGAATGTGCTGGAGCTTTATCTCGGCTCGCTCAAGGCGCTGGGCATCGATCCAAAGCGTCACGATATCCGTTTCGTCGAAGATGACTGGGAAAGCCCCACTCTGGGCGCCTGGGGCCTGGGCTGGGAAGTCTGGTGCGACGGCATGGAAGTGACGCAGTTCACCTATTTCCAGCAGGTCGGCGGCTTCGACTGCGACCCGGTCTCGGCCGAAATCACCTACGGTCTGGAACGCCTGGCCATGTATGTGCAGGGCAAGGAGAATGTCTACGACCTGGATTTCAACGGCCGTGGCGTGAAATACGGCGAAGTCTTCCACCAGGCCGAACGCGAATTCTCGGCCTACAATTTCGAACACGCCGATACCGAGCAGCTTTTTCGCCGCTTCATAGATGTCGAGAAGGAATGTCATGCGCTGATCGCCCAGGGGCTGGCTCTGCCAGCCTATGATCAGTGCATGAAGGCCAGCCACACCTTCAACCTGCTGGATGCACGCGGCGTCATCAGCGTCACCGAGCGTGCCGCCTACATCGGTCGGGTGCGTGCGCTGGCCAAGGCCTGCTGCGCCCAATGGCTGAAGTCACGCGGCCACAACGTGGTCGAGGGTGCCTGAGATGCTGGGCGAACTTCTGCTCGAACTGCATTCGGAAGAGATTCCCGCGCGCATGCAGCAGCGTGCCGCCGAGGATTTGGCACGCCTGGTAGGCGAGGGCCTGAAAAAGGCCGCGCTGAATGTCGAAAGCATCACGCCCTATGTCACGCCGCGCCGCCTAGCGCTGGTGGTGAAGGGCCTGCCGCGCATGCAGGCGGATCTGCGCGAGGAAAAGAAGGGGCCTCGTGTGGGTTCGCCCGATGCAGCCGTACAGGGCTTTTTGCGCGGTGCAGGGCTTACGTCACTGGATCAGTGCGAAAAACGCGATACCGGCAAAGGCGAATTCTGGTTTGCCGTGATCGAGAAGCCGGGCGAAGCCACGAAGGATGCGCTGGCCCGCATTTTGCCCGAGGCACTGGCTCAGTTGCCCTGGCCGAAATCGATGCGCTGGGGCGACCACAGCCTGCGCTGGGTGCGGCCCCTGCATTCCATCCTGTGCCTGTTCGAGGGCGAAGTGGTGCCGTTCAAATTTGGCCACCTCGTCGCTGGCGATGCTACGGCCGGTCACCGTTTTCAGGCGCCGGAACGTTTTGCCGTGCGCGATGCCGCCGATTACCTGCGCCGCCTGCGGGCAGCCTATGTCGAGCCCGATTTTGCCGCCCGGCGCGCTGCAGTGCTGAAAGACGCTAGCTTCGCTGCCGCCAACGAGGGGCTGGTTCTGGTCGATGATCCCGGCTTGGCCGACGAGGTGACCGGCCTGGTTGAGCAGCCGGTGGTGCTGCTGGGCAGCATCCCGCAGCAGTTCATGGATGTGCCACGCGAAGTGCTGACCACCACCATGCGGGCGCATCAGAAGTATTTTGCGCTCAACACCAAGAACGGTCAGTTGGCGCCGCGGTTCGTCATCATCGCCAACACGCTGACCGACGATGGCGGCAAGCAGGTGGTTGCCGGGAACGAACGCGTGCTGACCGCGCGTCTGTCGGATGCCAAGTTCTTCTGGGACCAGGACCGCAAGCAGAGTCTGGAAAGCCGCCTGCCGGCGCTGAAGGACATCGTGTTCCACGCCAAGCTCGGCACCGTGGCGCAGAAGGTAGAGCGCGTGGAGCGCCTGGCCTACGAGATCGCGGCGGCCCTGCATGCCGATGCGAGGCAGGCACGCCGCGCCGCCAAGCTGGCCAAGGCCGATCTGGTCACCGGGCTTGTCGGCGAATTCCCTGAACTGCAGGGCATCATGGGGCGCTATTACGCTCTGCATGACGGCGAGGATTCGGTAGTTGCCGAGGCGATTGCCCAGCATTATGCGCCGCAGGGTCCGAACGATCGCTGCCCGACCGATCCGGTCGCCATCTCGGTCGCTCTGGCCGACAAGATCGACATTCTGGCCGGTTTCTTCGCCATCGACGAGAAGCCGACCGGTTCGAAGGACCCCTTCGCACTGCGCCGTGCCGCCCTGGGTGTGATCCGGCTAGTGCTGGAAAATAGGCTGACCCTGCCGCTGCGGCCGCTATTCCGCTCGGCATTGTCGCTGCAGATCGTGCAAGCTGACGGTTCGCGCAATGTGGTCGAGGAACTGATGCAGTTCTTCGTCGACCGCCTGAAGGTGCATCTGCGCGAACAAGGCGTGCGCCACGACCTGATCGCCGCCGTCTTCGCCAAGGGCGGTGATGATGATCTGGTGCGCGTGCTGGCGAAGGTGGATGCCCTGCGTGGATTCTTAAGCGAGGCCGATGGCGGCAATCTGCTGACGGCCTATCGCCGTGCCAACAACATCGTGCGGGCCGAACTGAAGAAAACGCCCGAACTGAAACTTGGTGCCGTGGAAAGCAAGCTGATTGCCCAGGACGAGGAACTGGCGCTGGTCGCTGCCCTGGCCGAGTTGGACCGCGTCGCCGGAAAAATCGAGGATGAGGCGGAATTCCGCCATTATCTCGCCACACTGGCGCGGCTACGTCAGCCGGTCGACGTGTTCTTCGACAAGGTAACCGTGAATAGCGACGATGCCGCCGTGCGGCGCAATCGCCTGAGTTTGCTTTCGGCCGCGGTCGGAAGCATGGATCGTATCGCCGACTTTTCCCAGATCGAGGGGTGACAGAGCTATGGCCAAGCCGAAACAGAAGAAAGCCAAGACCAAGCTCAAGGCCAAACCGAAGGCCGCGGCAGCGCGCAAGACCGTGAAGGCCAGGAAGGCCGCGAAGAAGCCCGCCGCCAAGAAGGTCGCGAAAAAACGGACCCCCGCCCGCAATGCTGCGTCGAAGGTGCAGACCGCAATCAAGGGCAAATGGGTATACAGTTTTGGCGATGGCAAGGCCGAGGGCCGTGCCAACATGCGCGAGCTGCTGGGCGGCAAGGGCGCAAACCTGGCTGAGATGTCAAACCTCGGGCTGCCGGTGCCGCCGGGCTTCACCATCACCACCGAGGTCTGCACCGCCTATTACAAAAACGGGCAGAAATATCCGAAGGAACTGACCGGCCAGGTCGATGCCGCTCTAGCGAAGGTCGAGAAGCTGGTCGGCGCCAAATTCGGCGACGCGAAGATGCCGCTGCTGGTCTCGGTGCGTTCGGGTGCGCGGGCTTCGATGCCCGGCATGATGGACACCGTACTGAATCTGGGCCTCAATGATGTGACCGTCGAGGCGCTGGCCAAACAGTCCGGCAATGAGCGTTTCGCTTGGGACAGCTACCGCCGCTTCATCCAGATGTATTCCGACGTCGTGCTTGGTGTCGGCCATGAGCATTTCGAGGAAATCCTCGAGATGCACAAAGAGGAATACGGCCTGGTGCTCGACACCGAGCTGAAGGCCGCCGACTGGAAGCAGCTCGTTGCCGCCTACAAGAAGAAGGTTGAGCAGGAGCTGGGCCGGCCCTTCCCGCAGGATGTGCGCGACCAGCTCTGGGGCGCTATCGGCGCCGTGTTCTCAAGCTGGATGAACCAGCGCGCCATCACCTATCGCAATCTGCATCATATCCCCGAATCCTGGGGCACGGCTGTGAATGTGCAGGCCATGGTGTTTGGCAATATGGGCGAGACTTCGTGCACTGGCGTGGCCTTCACCCGCGATCCCTCGACCGGCGAGAAGATCTATTACGGTGAATACCTGATCAACGCCCAGGGCGAGGACGTGGTCGCTGGCATCCGCACGCCGCAGCAACTCACCAAGTCGGCCCGCCTGGCCGTTGGCAACGAGCTTCCGTCGATGGAAGAATCGATGCCGGCCACGTTCAAGCAGCTGGTCGCGGTGTTCCAGAAGCTGGAAAAACATTACCGCGACATGCAGGACATCGAATTCACCGTCCAGCAGGGCAAGCTGTGGATGCTGCAAACCCGTTCGGGCAAGCGCACCGCCAAGGCCGCGATCAAGATCGCCGTCGACATGGTGAAGGAAAAGCTGATCGGCCAGGCCGAGGCGGTCGACCGTATCGATCCGGCCTCGCTGGACCAGCTGCTCCACCCGACGCCCGACCCGAAGGCCGAGCGCAAGGTGATCGCCAAGGGCCTGGCCGCCTCGCCGGGTGCCGCCTCGGGCAAGGTGGTCTTCCTGGCCGATGAAGCCGAAGCCATGGCCCATAAGGGCGAGGCCGTGATCCTCTGCCGCGTCGAAACCTCGCCGGAAGATATCCACGGCATGCATGCCGCCAAGGGTATCCTCACCGCACGCGGCGGCACCACCAGCCACGCCGCCGTGGTGGCGCGCGGCATGGGCCGGCCCTGCGTGTCGGGCGCCGGCAGCCTGCGTATCGATTACAATGCCGGCCGCATGACCATCGGCGATCTGGTCGTCAGCAAGGGCGACGTGATCACCATCGACGGTTCGACCGGCGAAGTGATCCTCGGCCTGATGCCGATGATCGAGCCGCAGCTTTCGGGCGATTTCGGCCAGCTGATGGCCTGGGCCGACAAGCTGCGCAAGCTGAAGGTCCGCACCAATGCCGAGACTCCGGCCGACGCCGAAACGGCGGTACGCTTTGGCTGCGAGGGCATCGGCCTGTGTCGCACCGAGCACATGTTCTTCGATGCCGACCGCATCACGGCCGTGCGCGAGATGATCCTGTCGGACAATGCCGAGGGCCGTCGCAAGGCGCTAGCTAAGATACTGCCGATGCAGCGCGACGATTTCTCGCAGCTGTTCAAGATCATGGCCGGCCGTCCGGTCACGATCCGCTTGCTCGATCCGCCGCTGCATGAATTCCTGCCCAAGACCGAGGCTGATTTCGATGCTGTCGCCAAGGGCACGGGTCTGAGCGTGGCCGCGCTGAAGGAGCGCAAGAAGGCTCTGGAAGAGACCAATCCGATGCTGGGCCATCGCGGCTGCCGCCTCGGTATCAGCTATCCGGAAATCTACGAGATGCAGGCCCGCGCCATATTCGAGGCGGCGGTGCAGGTCTCAAAGGCTGGCGGCAAGCCGGTCGAGCCGGAAGTGATGATCCCGCTGGTCGCCACCAAGGCCGAGATCGACATCCTGAAGGGTCGGGTTGACGCTGTTGCCGCCGCCGTGTTCAAGGAGCAGGGCAAGAAGGTGAAGTATCTGGTCGGCACCATGATCGAGCTGCCGCGGGCTGCCCTGCGCGCCGCCGAGATCGCCGAGACGGCCGAGTTCTTCTCCTTCGGCACCAACGACCTGACACAGACCACGCTCGGTATCAGCCGCGACGATTCCGCGCTGTTCATGGAAGATTACCTGAAGGCCGGCATCTTCGAGCGCGATCCCTTCGTGACCATCGACCAGTCAGGCGTCGGCGAGCTGGTGAAGATCGCCGCCCAGCGTGGCCGTGGCGCCCGCAAGGACATCAAGCTTGGCATCTGCGGCGAGCATGGCGGCGACCCGTCATCGGTACGCTTCTGCCACAAAGCCGGACTGGATTATGTCTCCTGCTCGCCTTACCGCGTGCCGATTGCTCGCCTAGCCGCCGCTCAGGCCGCGATCAGCGAGGAAAAGGCCAGCGAGGCCTGATCCTCGACAATTCTGGAAACGAAAAGGCCGGGCCCGGAAATATTTCTTGGCTCGGCTTTTTGTGCCCCTATTGCGATGGCTCACTGGATCGTGATCTTCGGCATCCGGCTGGCACCGGCCTCGCGGTCCAGTTTTTCAGCGACCTTGGCGGCAATGGCGCGATAGGCCTTAGCCTCCTCGCTATCGGGCTGGGAAGCCACGATCGGGGTGCCGCCATCCGAAGTCTCGCGGATCGCGATGTTGAGCGGCAATTCGCCGAGGAAGTCGCAACCCAGTTCCTCGGCCGTCTTGCGAGCGCCGCCATGGGCGAAAATTTCGCTGCGATGGCCACAATTGGGGCAGCAGAAATAGCTCATGTTCTCGACGATGCCGAGCACCGGCACGTCCACACGGCGGAACATGTTCAGGCCCTTGCGGGCATCCAGCAGGGCGATGTCTTGCGGCGTCGAGACGATCACCGCGCCGGCCAGCGGCACGCGCTGGGCCATGGTCAGCTGGGCGTCGCCGGTGCCCGGCGGCATGTCGACCACCAGCACGTCCAGTTCGCCCCAGGCCACGTCGCGCAGCATCTGCTCCAGCGCGCTCATCACCATCGGGCCGCGCCAGATCATCGGCGTATCTTCCGGCACCAGAAAACCCATCGACATGCAGGGAATGCCCCAGCCCTGCAGCGGATGCAGGCGCTTGCCATCCGGCGAATGGGGCTTGCCGGTGATGCCCATCATGCGCGGCAGCGAGGGGCCGTAGATGTCGGCATCCAGCAGACCGACCTTCTTGCCCGCCTGCGCCAGAGCCAGGGCGAGGTTGACCGCTGTTGTGGATTTGCCGACGCCGCCCTTGCCCGAGGCGACGGCGATGATCGACTTGATGCCCGGGATGGCCGGCCGCGGGCCGACTTCCGGTGCCGCGCCCGGTTTGCCGGAAGCTTTGGGAGGCGGATTATGGCTGTGGTCGTGCGCATGCGCATGAGTATGGGGCGCGGTAGCGGGCTGGTTCTTGGCGCCCTGCCGCTCGGCGGTAAGGACCACGGTAGCCGAGGTCACGCCGGGCAGTTTGGTCACCGCCTGCTCGCAGGCCTTGCGTAGAGGTTCCTTGGTGGCGCCCGTACGCGGATCGACCTCCAGCACGAAGCCGACATTGCCGCCTTTAATGACAAGCCCGGCAACCATGCCGAGTTCGACCACATTCTTGCCATGATCCGCGTCTACCACACCGCGCAGCGCGTCCATGATCTGCGCTTCCGTCACCCCGGTCATGCTTGAAATCCCTGTAAACGTTCCAATATTGTCGGCTGTTGGCAGGCGAAATGGCCGATGGCCCTGCGGGTGATATATCGCGATGGCGCGGGAACGGCAATTCGCCAGCCCAAAAGGTAAACAGGTTGAGGCACACGGCCGGGCGGCACAGCCATTTCCCGGCCTCGCCCGGAAATTCCCGATCATCGGCGGTTCGGCGGTCGGCCCGGTATAGAAGGACAACAGGATGCCCTGGAGCAATCAAGGTGGGGGTTGGCAAGGTGGCGGCGGTGGCGGTCGCGGACCCTGGGGACAGGGACCTCGCGGCAGCGGTCCGTCCGGCCCCGGTGGCGGGGGCTTCGGTGGCCCCAATCCGCCCAATCTGGAAGACATCCTGCGCAAGGGCCAGGACAAGTTCCGTAACCTCATGCCCGGCGGCGACGTATCCGGTCGCGGCATTCTCCTGCTGATCCTGGTCGCGCTGGCGATCTGGCTTGGCACCGGTTTTTACCGCGTCGATACCGACGAGCAGGGTGTGGTGCTGCGCTTCGGCAAGGTGCATTCGGTCACCGAGCCCGGCCTGCGCTATCGCCTGCCCTGGCCGGTCGACAGCGTGCTGACCCCGAAGGTCACCACCGTCAACCGCGAGGAAATCGGTTTCCGCAGTCTGGGGGATTCTCCCACCCGCGGCGCGCAGCAGCGCGACGTGCCGGAGGAAAGCCTGATGCTGACCGGCGATGAGAACATCGTCGATATCGACTTCACCGTGCTGTGGCAGGTCAAGGATGCCGGCCAGTATCTGTTTAACGTGGTCGACCCCTCCCGCACCATCAAGCAGGTGGCCGAGAGCGCCATCCGCGAGGTGGTCGGCAAGAACAACATCCAGTTCATCCTGACCGAAGGCCGCACCAAGATCGCCGACGATACACGTCGTGTGATGCAGGCGGTGCTCGACGGGTATAATGCCGGCGTGGTCATCACACAGGTCGCCCTGCAGCGCACCGAGCCCCCGGCATCGGTGATCGACGCCTTCCGCGACGTGCAGGCGGCCCAGGCCGACCGCGAACGCGCCCAGAACGAAGCCGAGGCCTACCGTAACGACATCATCCCACGCGCCCGAGGCGAGGCGCAGCGTATGCTGCAGCAGGCCGAAGCCTATAAGCAGGAAGTGATCGCCAATGCCCAGGGTGACGCCAGTCGTTTCACCCAGGTCTACAATGAATACCGTCTGGCCAAGGACGTGACCACCAAACGCATGTATCTGGAGACCATGGAAGAAATCCTGCGCGGCACCAACAAGGTGATCATCGAAGGTTCGACCGGCCAGGGCGTGGTGCCCTACCTGCCTCTGCCAGAGCTGCAGAAAAAACAGCAGCAGCGCTGAGGAGGATGCCATCATGAACCGCACGCTCCTCACCGTCATCGTCGTCGTCCTGGTCGGCGCCGGCTTCCTGGTCAAGGCCTCGCTGTTCACCGTCCATCAGGCCCAGCAGGCTCTGGTGGTGCAGTTCGGCGATCCGCGCCGCGTCATCTCCGATCCCGGCCTGAATGTGAAAATCCCGCTGATCCAGGATGTGGTCTATTTCGACAAGCGCATCCTCGGCCTCGATGCCCAGCCGGAGGAAATCCTCACCACCGACCAGCGCCGCCTGGTGGTCGACAGCTTCGTGCGCTATCGCATCACCAATCCGCTGCTGTTCTATCAGACCGTCCGTAACGAACTCGGCCTGCGCGGTCGTCTGGCGCCGTCGGTGGCGAATGCCTTCCGCGGCGCCTTCGGCAAGCTGGATGCCACCAGCATCATCTCGGGCGATCGTCCGTCGGCGATGCAGCAGGTGACCACCACCTTGCAGGAAGATTCGCGCCGTCTGGGTATCGAACTGGTCGATGTGCGCATCAAGCGCGCCGATTTCCCCGATACCATCAGCCAGGCGATTTTCCGCCGCATGCAGACCGAACGTCAGCGTGAAGCCAACGAGCAGCGTGCAACAGGTTTCGAGCTGGCCGAGAAAATCCGCGCCGAGGCCGAGCGTCAGCGCACCGTTCTGCTGGCCGATGCGCGCCGCCGCTCGGAAATCCTGCGCGGTGAGGGCGATGCCGAGCGGACCAAGATCTTCGCCGAAGCGGCGAACAAGGATCCCGAGTTCTATGGTTTCTATCGCTCTCTGCAGGCCTATACCAAGTCCCTGCAGCAGAGCGACACCACCATGGTGCTGTCACCGGATTCCGAGTTCTTCCGCTATTTCGACAGCCCGACAGGCGCGCCGCGCCGGCCGGGCCAGCGCTAGGACCGATTGCGATCGCCGCCAGTGGCGGCGTGGAGGTAAGTCATGAATGCCATGTTGCATACTCGCCTGATCCGCGCTGGTACGGCGCTGACGGCGGCGCTGTTCGTCGTCATCGGTCTCGCTGTTGCCGCGCAGGCGCGGGCACCGGAAGGCGACTTCGCCGATCTGGCCGAGCGCTTGCTGCCTTCGGTGGTGAATATCTCGACCACTCAGACGGTGCAGAATCGCGGCGGACTGCCCGAGGGCATGCCGCAATTCCCGCCGGGCTCGCCGTTCGAGGATTTCTTCAAGGAATTCTTCGACCGCCAGCAGCGCGGCGAGGGCAACCGTCCGCCACGTCAGGTTTCCTCGCTGGGTTCGGGCTTCATTGTCGATGCCCGCGGCTATGTGGTGACCAACAACCACGTGATCGCCGAGGCCGATCAGGTACGCGTCATCCTGCATGACAACACCGAGCTGGAAGCCAAGGTGGTGGGGCGCGATCCGGAAATCGATATTGCGGTGTTGAAGATCGAGATGAAAAACGGGCGCCAGCTCAGCGCCGTACAATGGGGCGATTCCGACAAGATCCGTGTTGGCGAGTGGACGCTGGCGATCGGCAATCCCTTCGGCCTTGGCGGCACCGTCACCGCCGGCATCGTCTCGGCGCGCGGGCGCGACATCAATGCGGGCCGTTACGACGACTTCCTGCAGACCGACGCCTCGATCAACAAGGGCAATTCGGGTGGCCCGCTGTTCGACAAGAGTGGCAATGTCATCGGCATCAACACGGCGATCTTCTCGCAGACCGGCGGCTCCATCGGCATCGGCTTTGCCGTGCCGGCTAACCTGGCAAAACCGGTGGTGCAGCAGCTGATCGAATTCGGCCGCACCAAGCGCGGCTGGCTCGGTGTGCAGATCCAGTCGGTCACCGACGAAATGGTTGAGGCGCTGGGTCTCAGCCAGGCTCGTGGCGCGCTGGTCGCCAAGGTGGTGCCCGGCGGCCCGGCCCAGAAGGCCGGCATCGATTCCGGCGACGTGATCGTCAGCTTCGACGGCAAGTCGGTCGCCACCACCAATGCTTTGACGCGCAGCGTGGCGGAAACGCCGGTCGGCAAGACGGTCAATGTCGAAATCATGCGCAAGGGCAAGAAGCAGACCGTGAAGGCCACGCTGGGCGAGCTGGAAGCCGCCATGGCCTCGGCCAAGGCCGAGAACACCCAGAAGGCCGACGCCAACCGAGCCAAGCCCGGCCGCAACGAAACCGAACTGGCCGATCTGGGCCTGCGTGTTGCGCCGCTGTCCAAGGAACTGCGTCAGAAACACGACATCAAGGATGACGTGAAGGGCGTCGTGGTCACGGATGTTGACCCCGAGGGCCCGGCCGCAAAGCGCGACGTGCGCGTGGGTGACGTGATCATCGAGATGGCCCAGTCGGAAGTGCGCAATCCGGACGATGCCGTCGAAATGCTGAAAGCCCTGAAGGATGCCAAGCGCAAGGTGGCCTTGCTGCAGATACAGCGTGGCGGCGAGCCTCGCTTTGTGCCGGTGCCCCTGAAGTCATGATCTGGATTGCAACTAACAAAAAAGGCCGGCTAAAAGCCGGCCTTTTTCATTCTGGTTTTCTTTAAGTTCAGCCGATTTCGGCCGCGTTCTGCACGATCTTGCCGACCAGGCCGTATTCCACGGCCTGCTCCGCGCTCATCCAGTAATCGCGGTCGGTATCCTTTTCGATCCGCTCGATCGGCTGGCCGGTCTCGCGGGCGAAGATTTCGTTCAGCCGCTTGCGCATGCGGATGATTTCCTTGGCCTGGATCGCCACGTCCGAGGCGGTGCCGCCCGCGCCGCCCGACGGCTGGTGCAGCAGGAAGCGTGTATTGGGCAGGCTGAAGCGGTTTTCCTTCTTGGCCGCGGCGTAGATCAGCGCACCGGCCGAGGCGACCCAGCCGGTACCCACCACGCGCACGTCCGGCTTCACGAACTTGATCATGTCATAGATCGTGTCGCCGGATTCGACATGGCCGCCCTGGCTGTTGATGAAGATGGTGATCGGCTCGTCGCCGGCGGCCTGCAGGGCCAGCAGGCGGGCCGAGACTTCCTTGGCGATTTTCTGGTCGATGCCGCCATAGATCAGGATGGTACGGGCCTTGAACAGCCGCTCCTCGATACCGGGCGACTTGTCCTTCGCCTTGGCCTCGGCGTCGCCGTTCTTTTCCGGCTGGTCGGGCTCGTCGTCCAGGTGGGTGATGCGATTCAGCATGCCAGAAGGTTCCTTACAGGCTTTCGACTCGTGATCTCATTTTTCCCACGGGGTGGGAGGGGGTGCAAGGCTCAGGGGCCGGCGGTGGCGGGGATGCTCGCCGGGCGCTAGGCAGAACCCGGCCTTTTCCGCTAGGCTCCGGCCGGTTTTCCGCCTCCCTTAAAGAAAGGTCGCGCCATGCTGAAAGGCAAGTCCGCCGTCGTCACCGGTTCCACCAGCGGCATCGGCCTCGGGATCGCCCGGGCGCTGGCCGGGCAGGGCGTCAACGTGATGCTGAACGGCTTTGGCGATGCCGCCGCCATCGAGAAGATTCGGGCCGGGCTGGCCGCCGAAACCGGCGTGAAGGTGCTGTATGACGGCGCCGACATGTCCGACGGTGCGGCCGTCGCCGCCCATGTGAAGAAGGCCGAGGATGCCTTCGGCGGCGTCGATATCCTGGTCAACAATGCCGGCATCCAGTTCGTCTCGGCGGTGGACGAGTTCCCCGAGGCCAAGTGGCATGCGATCCAGAACATCATCCTGAATTCCACCTTCCACGCCACCAAGGCGGCCCTGCCGGGCATGAAACAGAAGAACTGGGGCCGGGTGATCAACCTGGTCTCGGCCCATGGCCTGGTCGCCTCGCCGTTCAAGTCGGCCTACGTGTCGGCCAAGCACGGCCAGATCGGCTTCACCAAGTCGGTCGCGCTGGAAGTGGCGGAAACCAACATCACGGTGAACGCGATCTGCCCGGGCTATGTGCGCACGCCGCTGGTGGAAGGCCAGATCGAGGACCAGGCCAAGGTGCACAACATGCCGCGCGACCGCGTGGTGCGCGAGGTGATCCTGGCCTCGCAGCCGAACAAGCGCTTCATCGAGATCGAGGAAGTGGCGGCGCTGGCGCTGTTCCTGTGCGGCGAGATGGCGAAATCCATCACCGGCACGGCGATTGCCATCGATGGCGGCTGGACGGCACGTTGACTTTTACTCCGTCATGCCGGGCTTGACCCGGCATCCCATTTAATGGGACCCCGGCTCAAGGCCGGGGTGACGATTGGGGCTATCCCCCGACTGAAAATCTCGACGGCGCGGTAGCCCTGCAGATGCAGCAGGGCAATTAAATTACTGGCATCTGGCGAACTGCCAGATGCCTACCGGCAATTCCAGTTGGTCGATATCGGCGTAATGGATATGGATATCCAAGCCTTCGATGAACAATCCTTCAGGCGCAGGATCGCTCGCGCCCGGCAGGCCATTCAATATAGCCCCCTTCTCCAAAGTTTAGAGACGCAAGTGAGCGTTTCGCACCAGATGGACATGCTCATCTTTGAATGGCAACGGGAGCAGGAACTCGGCGCCGACTCCATTAGATACCGACCAGCCGAATGAGTATGCCTTGCCTGTATCTGTATATTTTAGTGTGGCGACCACGTCGGTGATAAACGCCTCGTCGCGAGGGTGCGGGATGATGAGTTCCCATGATGTGTTGTCAGGCAGCCGATAAACGGCCCTAGAGAAGATGCACTGGGCGAAAGACGCGCTGCTCCATATCAGGATAAGAGAAAAGCCAGCAACCAGCGGAAGCGGCCGCATTAGGGTGGCCTACCGCCCGAATATTTCATCCCGGCGATAGCCCTGCGCGTAAAGCAGGGCGGTCAGGTCGCCGTGGCGGATGTTGAAGCGGGCGGCTTCCTGCACCTTCGGCTTGGCATGGAAGGCGATGCCCAGTCCCGCCGCGCCCAGCATGGCAAGGTCGTTGGCGCCGTCGCCCACCGCGATGCAGTCCTCGACGGCGATGCCCTTCTCGCGCGCCACGCGCTGCAGGGCTTCCAGCTTGGCCTCGCGGCCGAGGATCGGCTCACGGATGCCGGCGATGGCGTCGTTTTCTAGGATCAGGTGATTGGCCTGCTGTTCGTCGAAACCAAGCTGTTGTGCAATCGGCTGCGTGTAGTAGTCGAAGCCGCCGGAGACCAGCGCGCAATGCACGCCGTTCTGTTTCAGCGTCGCCACCAGCGCAGCGGCGCCGGGCATCAGCTTGATGCGCTCGGCCGCTTTGTCGAGCAGGCTGGCCGGTTGGCCTTTCAGCAGGCTGACGCGCTCGCGGATCGCCTCGTAGAAATCCAGTTCGCCATTCATGGCGCGGCGGGTGATATCGGCTACCTGTTCGCCGATATCGGCGAGAAAGGCGATCTCGTCCAGCATCTCGTTGCGGATGATGGTCGATTCCATGTCGGCCACCAGCGCCTTCTTGCGCCGATTTTCCGGCTTGAGCACCAGTACGTCCACCGGCGTGGCCCGCAGGGCGATGCGGGCGGCCTTGGCGGCTTCGTCGGGTGCCACGTTGTCGAAGGGGATGTCGCAGGCTATGCCGGGTTCCAGCCAGTCGGCCGGGCCGACCTTGCCGCGGGCCAGCGCCAGGGCGTCACGTACCGCATTCGCCACCCGGGGCGTCAGCACGGCATTGTGGGGCGCGGTGATCAGGGTGAGAATGTTTTGCATCCGCCTGTTCTAGGGCTGTAGAAGGGGCGGCGCAACCCGCCCTGAATGTCGCCCCCCGTCAACTGCCCGCCATCTGCCTGTCATGGATACCAGCCACGCCCCCGTGATCCTGCTCGCCGGCCCCACCGCCAGCGGCAAGTCGGCGCTTGGGCTGGCGCTGGCCGAGAAAATCGGCGGCACGGTGATCAATGCCGACAGCATGCAGGTCTACCGCGACCTGCGCATCCTCACCGCCCGGCCCACCGACGACGAGATAGCCCGGGCGCCACACCGGCTCTACGGCGTGCTGGATGGCGCGGTGCATGGCACCGCCGCCCTGTGGCGCGGCATGGCGCTGGAGGCCATAGCGGAGGCGATCCATGCTGGTCGGGTGCCTATCCTGCTGGGCGGTAGCGGGCTGTATCTGAAAGCCCTGACAGAGGGGCTGGTCGACCTGCCGCCGATCCCGGAAGAAGCCCGCAGCGAAGCGCGGCACCGTCTGGAACGCGACGGCCCTGCCGGCCTGCATGCCGCGCTGGCCGCCCTTGATCCCGCCATGGCCGAACGGCTGAAACCCGGCGACAGCCAGCGGCTGGTCAGGGCCTATGAGGTGCGGCTGGGCACCGGGCGGTCGCTGGCCGACTGGCAGGCCGGGGCCTCTGCGCCGCCTCTGCCCAATCCGGTCTATCGCCTGCTGTTGCAGCCGCCCCGGGCGGCACTTTATGCCCGGATCGACCGGCGCTTCGAGGCGATGATCAAGGCCGGCGCCCTGGACGAGGCCCGGGCCTTCCGCGACCGCAGCGACGTCCCAGCCGATGCCCCGATCCGCAAGGCCCATGGATTGCCTGAACTGATTCAATATCTTGATGGAAGAATCAGCCTCGACGAGGCGATCCGGATTGGCCAGCTCAACACCCGGCATTACGCTAAGCGGCAGACAACCTGGTTCCGGCATCAGTTTGCTGCCGACCGGGTTGTGGAAAATGATGTTTCCCGGCAAGAAAATTTCAACCCAGAGGCGGTAATCTTTCCAAACATTGTGGAATACCTATTGACCATGCGCTGAGGCGCCGTTTAGGTTGGCGCGCTTTTCGACGGCCGGGGCACGTTGTTCCGGCCGATTTTCGTCCTCCCGCAGCAGGTTTCAGGGGAAGAGTCATGCAGTCCGGAGCGCAGGCCGCGCCGACCCAGCACATGAGCGGCGCCGAAATCGTGATCAAGGCCCTGGTCGACCAGGGCGTCGAGGTCGTATTCGGCTATCCTGGCGGCGCCGTCCTTCCCATCTATGACGCGCTGTTCAAGCAGAACGCCATCCGCCACATCCTGGTGCGCCACGAGCAGGGCGCGGTGCATGCCGCCGAAGGCTATGCCCGTTCCACCGGCAAGCCCGGCGTGGTGCTGGTCACCTCTGGTCCCGGCGCCACCAATGCCGTTACCGGCCTGACCGACGCGCTGCTCGATTCGATCCCGCTGATCTGCCTGACGGGCCAGGTTGCCACCCATCTGGTCGGCACCGATGCTTTCCAGGAATGCGATACCACCGGCATCACCCGGCCCTGCACCAAGCATAATTACCTGGTGAAGAACGTCGACGATCTTGCCCGCGTGGTGCACGAGGCTTTTTACGTCGCCACCAATGGCCGGCCCGGGCCGGTGGTGATCGACCTGCCCAAGGACGTGCAGGTGGCGGCGGGCCGCTACACCGCCAAGGACAATATCCGCCACAAGACCTATCGTCCGCGCGTGGACGGCGACGAGGCCAAGATCAAAGAAACCGTGGCGCTGATGGCCGCGGCCGAACGCCCGATCTTCTACACCGGCGGCGGCATCATCAATGCCGGCCCGCGTGCGTCCGAACTGCTGCGCGAATTCGTCAAATTGACCGGCTTTCCCATCACCAACACGCTGATGGGCCTGGGCGGCTATCCCGCCACCGACAAGCAGTTCCTCGGCATGCTGGGCATGCATGGCACCTGGGAAGCCAACCACGCCATGCACGATTGCGACGTGATGATCAATATCGGCGCGCGATTTGACGACCGCATCACCGGGCGCCTGAATGCCTTCTCGCCGGGCTCGAAAAAGATCCATGTCGATATCGACCCGTCCTCGCACAACAAGACGGTGCATTGCGATATCGCCATCGTCGGCGATGCCTGCCGCGTACTGGAGCAGATGATTGCGGCCTGGAAGCAGGGCGGCTACAAGCCGAACCGGAAGGCGCTGGACAAGTGGTGGCAGCAGATCGACCAGTGGCGCGCCCGCGACTGCCTGAAGTTCAAGCAGGACGACAAGATCATCAAGCCGCAATATGCCATCCAGCGGCTCTATGAGCTTACCAGGGATCGCGACACCTTCATCACCACCGAAGTCGGCCAGCACCAGATGTGGGCTGCGCAGTTCTACAAGTTCGACAAGCCGAACCGCTGGATGACCTCGGGTGGCCTGGGCACCATGGGCTATGGCCTGCCGGCCGCCATCGGCGTGCAGCTCGGTCATCCCGACAAGCTGGTGGTGGATATCGCCGGTGAGGCCTCGATCCTGATGAACATCCAGGAGCTGGGCACGGCGGCGCAGTTCCGCCTGCCGGTGAAGGTGTTCATCCTGAACAACGAATATATGGGCATGGTGCGTCAGTGGCAGCAATTGCTGCATGGCGGACGCTATTCGCAGAGCTATTCGGAATCGCTGCCCGATTTCGTCAAGCTGGCGGAAGCCTTCCACTGCACCGGCCTGCGCTGCACCAGTCCGGCCGATCTCGACGGCGTCATCAAGGAGATGATCGCCATCGATGGCCCGGTGGTGGTGGATGTCGCCGTCGACAAGGCGGAGAACTGCTTCCCCATGGTGCCCTCGGGTGCCGCGCATAACGAGATGATCCTGGCGGATGACAAGCCGGCCGACCCCAACAATGCCGCCGTCAGCGAAGACGGCATGGCCTTGGTCTGACGCCGCCGGATAACGAAAAGAGAGTTCCGTCCCATGCCTGCGCCGCAGCAGCCGATCCAGTCCCATATCCTGTCCGTTCTGGTCGATAACGAACCCGGCATCCTCGCCCGCGTGGTCGGCCTGTTCTCGGGCCGTGGCTACAACATCGAAAGCCTGACGGTGGCCGAGGTATCGGATGCCGCGCATCTGTCGCGCATCACGGTGGTCACCTCCGGTCCGGCCAATGTGATCGAGCAGATCAAGGCCCAGCTCGGTCGTCTGGTGCCGGTGCATAACGTGCACGACCTGACCGTTGAGGGTCCGCATGTGGCGCGCGAACTGGCGCTGATCAAGGTGGCCGGCACCGGCGAGAAGCGCGTGGAGTCGTTGCGCATTGCCGACATCTTCCGCGCCCGCGCGGTGGACAGCACCATCGAATCCTTCATCTTCGAGCTGACCGGCGCACCCGAAAAGATCACAGCCTTCATCGAGCTGATGAAGCCGCTGGGCCTGATCGACGTGTCGCGCACCGGCGTGGTGGCGATCAGCCGCGGCCCGAAGCCCCTCTGAACCATTCCATAAACAACGACGCAGTCCCGAGGAGATACGATCATGCGCGTTTACTACGACCGCGATGCGGACCTGAACCTGATCAAGGGCAAGAAGGTTGTCATCGTCGGCTATGGCAGCCAGGGCCATGCCCATGCGATGAACCTGAAGGACAGCGGCGTGAAAAACGTCGCGGTCGCGCTGCGCAAGAACTCGGCCGGCGTAAAGAAGGCCGAGGAAGCTGGCTTCAAGGTGATGACGCCTGCCGAGGCCGCCAAGTGGGCTGACGTTGTCATGGTGCTGACCCCGGATGAGGGCCAGTCCGACCTGTGGAACAACGACCTGCGCGACAACATGAAAGAAGGCGCGGCCCTTGCCTTCGCCCATGGCCTGAACATTCATTTCAACCTGATCGAGCCGCGCAAGGACCTCGACGTGTTCATGATCGCGCCGAAGGGCCCGGGCCACACTGTGCGCTCGGAATACCTGAAGGGCGGCGGTGTGCCGTCGCTGGTCGCCGTGCACCAGAATGCCTCTGGTAACGCGCTGGAAATCGCGCTCAGCTATGCTTCGGCCAACGGTGGCGGCAAGGCCGGCATCATCGAGACCACCTTCCAGGAAGAATGCGAGACCGACCTGTTCGGCGAGCAGGTGGTGCTCTGCGGCGGCCTGGTCGAGTTGATCAAGGCCGGCTACGAGACCCTGGTCGAGGCTGGCTACGCGCCCGAGATGGCCTATTTCGAGTGCCTGCATGAGGTGAAGCTGATCGTGGACCTGATCTACGAAGGCGGCATCGCCAACATGAATTACTCGATCTCGAACACGGCCGAGTATGGCGAATACGTCACCGGTCCGCGCATCATCACGCCGGAAACCAAGGCCGAGATGAAGCGCGTGCTGGAAGATATCCAGTCGGGCCGCTTCACCCGCAACTGGATGCTGGAGAACAAGGTGAACCAGACCTCGTTCAAGGCGACCCGCGCCCGCCTGGCCAAGCACCCGATCGAGGAAGTGGGCGCCAAGCTGCGCGCCATGATGCCCTGGATCGCCAAGAACAAGCTGGTCGACAAGGCCCGCTCGAACTAAGTCTGCACAAACGTTGCGTCAGCGGCCGCTGGAGAAATCCGGCGGCCGTTTTCGTTTCCGGCTTTCCGTCGCTTTCGCCTATCATCCCCGGTAAATCAGGAGGAAACGACATGGCCAAGGTCTTCGTCGCCGGCGTCGGCATGATCCCGTTCGCCAAGCCGGGCAGCAGCAAATCCTATGACGAGATGGGCGCCGAGGCCGGAGTGCTGGCGCTGAAAGATGCGGGCATCGGCTACGATGCCGTGCAGCAGGCCTATGCCGGCTATGTCTATGGCGACAGCACCTGCGGCCAGAAGGCGCTCTATCGCATCGGCATGACCGGTGTTCCGGTGGTGAATGTCAATAACAACTGCTCCACTGGTTCTACCGCGCTATTCCTGGCGCGGCAGGCGATCCAGAGCGGCGCGGCCGATTGTGTGCTGGCGCTGGGCTTCGAGCAGATGAAGCCTGGCGCGCTGGGATCGGTCTATGTGGATCGCCCCAGTCCGTTTCAGGATTTCGACACGGTCTGTGACGAGATCGTCGGCATGCCCGATGTGCCGCTGGCCCTGCGTTATTTCGGCGGCGCGGGCTTAAGCCATATGCAGAAATACGGCACGAAACTGGAAACCTTTGCTCGCATCCGCGCCAAGGCCAGCCGGCACGCGAAGAACAACCCGTTGGCCCTGTTCCGCCAGGAAGTGAGCGTTGACGACGTGATGCAGGCGCCGGCGATCTGGCCAGGCGTGATGACGCGTCTGATGGCCTGCCCGCCCACCTGCGGCGCAGCGGCGGCCCTGCTGGTGTCGGACTCATTCGCGGTGAAGCATGGCCTGCGTCGCGACGTTGAAATCGCCGCCCAGGCGATGACGACAGATTATCCTTCCACCTTCGAGGCGCGCGACATGATGCAGTTGGTCGGCGCCGACATGAGCCGGGCAGCGGCCGACATGGTCTACGAGCAGGCCGGCATCGGGGCGGATGACGTGGATGTCGTCGAACTGCATGATTGCTTCGCCCATAACGAGTTGATCACCTATGAAGCGCTTGGCCTGTGCGGCGAAGGCGGGGCCGAGGAGTTCGTGATGGATGGCGACAACACCTATGGCGGCAGGGTCGTCACCAATCCTTCCGGTGGCCTGCTGTCCAAGGGCCATCCGCTCGGCGCCACTGGCCTGGCCCAGTGCTACGAGTTGACGCAGCAGTTGCGCGGTACGGCCGAAGCGCGGCAGGTGGAAGGCGCCCGCATCGCCCTGCAGCACAATCTGGGTCTGGGCGGCGCCTGCGTGGTAACGCTCTATCGTCAGGTGTGATGGAGTGTCGCGGATAAGCCGCTGGCAAGAGGCTGGCGCCTGGCGTAGGCTGTGCGCACAACTTTGGTTGCGCTGCCTATGACCGATACCGCCATTCCGCCAGCCGATGGCGCGACACTGAAACTTGCCGGGGACATGACTCGCGAAGCCTTCTGGCGCGAAACATTTCCCGAACTGACCATCCGCGAGCGCCTGAAAGGCACGTTCAAGATCCAGTCGCTGGGCAATGAGCCGGCAGTGCTGGCGGCGGAGAAAATGAAGCTGGAAGGATACTTCCAGGAGCGCGACGAGGAACTGGTCGACCTTGCAGGCCGCCTGTCGCGCGCCATCGAACGCTGCGTCGCGCTGAACATACCGCCGGTGTTCATGTTTCTCTTCGACGAAGCCTGGGCAGCGTTTTATCGCCAGCATCAGTTGATCGCGATGTTTCTTGGGGCCGATTATCAGGTCATGCCGGATTTCTGGGTCTGGCATGTCGACCCCAAGGCCGGTCAGGCCGGCTGGCGGCCACATCGCGACAAGGGCCGCCGGGCGCTGGCGGCCGATGGTTCGCCGCTATCGCTGACGATGTGGGTGCCGCTCAGCGATGCTTCGCCGCTCAATGGCTGCATGTACATCCTGCCGGCGAACCGTGACCCGGTTTACGGCACGGCCGAGGAGGGGGCTCTGCAGGTCGATTATCAGTCGATCCGCGCCCTGCCGGGGCGACCAGGCGATTTCTTCATATGGAACCAGGCGGTACTGCATTGGGGCGCGCAATCCAGCCCCTTCGCCGAGAAGCCGCGCATGAGCATGGCGCTGGAATTCCAGCGTGGCGACATCGCCCCGTTCAACACCCCGCTCCTGGGGGCCATGCCGTTGCTGAGCTTTGAGAATCGTCTGCGGCTGGTTGCCAAACAGATACTCCAGTATGCGCATATGTATCCGCTGCCGCCTGACATGCAGGCCCTGGCAGAGCGGGTGCTGACCTAACCAGGGTAGGGCGGCCAGACCGGTTGCCCGAATAATGCCGTCTTTTCAACTTATTGGAGAAATTTCCCGGTAATTCGGGGAATTCACTGAGTATTAAGCATGCTGCCCCAGAGTGCAGGCGTAAGTTCATGTCCCGGCGAAGCTTTTCGCCCTTTGATCGAATTGGGCCGAAGCGTGTACACTATGGTTAAAGCACGGAAACTGCGGCAGAATCGGACGACCCGGCAGACGGCACTGCCGGATTGCCCGGCGAGGGATATGTGACATGAGCGCCACCAACCAATCCGCGCGCGAGCGCGTCATCATTTTTGACACCACCCTGCGCGACGGCGAGCAGTCGCCCGGTGCGTCGATGAATCTGGAAGAGAAGCTCAAGATCGCCGCCGTGCTGGAAGGCATGGGTGTCGATGTCATCGAAGCCGGTTTCCCGATCGCCTCCAACGGCGACTTCGAAGCCGTCAATGAGATCGCCAAGCGTGTGACGGAGTCGACTGTCTGCGGTCTCAGCCGTGCCGGCCGCAAGGATATCGATCGTGCCTGGGAGGCGCTGAAGCCGGCGAAGCGTGCGCGCATCCACACCTTCATCTCCACCTCGCCGCTGCACATGAAATACAAGCTGCAGATGGAACCCGAAGCGGTGCACCAGGCGGTGATCGACAGCGTAAGCTACGCCCGCAACCTGTGTGACGACATTGAGTGGAGCTGCGAGGATGGCACGCGCTCGGATCCGGAATTCCTCTGCCGCCTGATCGAGAGTGCGATCAAGGCTGGCGCCACCACGATCAATGTGCCTGATACAGTCGGCTATACCGTGCCGGAGGAATATACCCGGCTGATGCGCTACCTGATCGAAAACGTGCCGAACAGCGATAAAGCCAGGTTTTCCGCGCATTGCCACAACGATCTGGGACTGGCCGTGGCCAATTCGCTGGCTGCCGTGATCGGCGGTGCGCGCCAGGTGGAATGCACCATCAATGGCCTGGGCGAGCGCGCCGGCAATGCTGCGCTGGAAGAGATCGTCATGGCCCTGCGCACACGCGGCGATGCGATGCCCTACGAGACCGGCATCAAGACCACCGACATCATGAAAGCCTCGCGGCTGGTTTCCGCGGTCACCGGTTTTGTGGTGCAGCCGAACAAGGCGATCGTCGGTGCCAATGCCTTCGCCCATGAAAGCGGCATCCATCAGGATGGCATGCTGAAGCATGCGGGCACTTACGAGATCATGACGCCGGAATCGGTCGGCCTGAACCGCTCGACGCTGGTGATGGGCAAGCATTCCGGCCGCCATGCCTTCCGCAAGAAGCTGGAGGAGCTCGGCTTCAATCTCGCCGACAACCAGCTCAACGACGCCTTCACCCGCTTCAAGGACCTGGCCGACCGCAAGAAGGAGGTCTTCGACGAGGACCTTGTCGCCCTGGTCGACGACACGATGGCGCGCGGCAACGAACGCATCCGCTTCGTCAGCCTGCAGGTGATCGCCGGCTCGAAGGGGCCGCAGAGCGCCGAGCTGGAGTTGGAGATCGACGGCGCGGCGAAATCGGTCAAGGCCACCGGCAACGGCCCAGTCGATGCCAGCTTCAACGCCATCAAGGCCCTGTTCCCGCATACCGCGAACCTGCAGCTCTATCAGGTGCATGCCGTGACCCAGGGCACCGATGCCCAGGCCGAGGTGACCGTGCGCCTGGAAGAGGGTGGCAAAACCGTGAACGGACAGGCCGCCGACGCCGATACGCTGGTGGCGAGCTGCCGGGCTTATATCCACGCGCTCAACAAGCTGCTGGTGAAGCGGGAAAAGACCGCGCCGGCGGCCCTCAGTGCGTGATGAGGGCTGAAACCGCGCCATTCGGCATGTGAACGGCGTGGGGCTGAAAATATGGGGGACTGGGGGTTGCGCGGCACCGGTGCCCGAGGCGATAACGGCGCGACATTTCGTTGGTGAGGATCTTACTGGATGTTCTCGCGTTTGATGGGTTTTATGTCGGCCGATATGGCCATCGACCTCGGCACGGCCAATACGCTGGTTTATGTCAAGGGCCGAGGCATCGTGCTGAACGAGCCCTCGGTTGTGGCGATCACCAATAATCGCGGCAAAAAGCAGGTTCTGGCGGTCGGCGACGAGGCCAAGCAGATGCTGGGCCGTACGCCGGGCAATATCGAAGCGATCCGCCCGCTGCGCGATGGCGTGATCGCCGATTTCGAGGTGGCGGAGGAAATGATCAAGCATTTCATCCGCAAGGTACACAACCGCCGCAGCTTCGCTTCGCCGCAGATCATCATCTGTGTGCCGTCGGGCTCAACGGCGGTCGAGCGCCGCGCCATCATGGATTCGGCCGAATCCGCCGGTGCGCGCCGGGTGTTCCTGATCGAGGAGCCGATGGCAGCCGCGATTGGCGCCGGCCTGCCGGTCACCGAGCCGACCGGTTCGATGGTGGTGGATATCGGCGGCGGCACCACGGAAGTGGCCGTGCTGTCGCTGGGCGGCATCGTCTATTCGCGCAGTGTGCGCGTCGGCGGCGACAAGATGGACGAGGCGATCATCGCCTATATCCGCCGCAACCATAACCTGCTGGTGGGCGAGGCCTCGGCCGAGCGCATCAAGAAGCAGATCGGCTCGGCCGCCCCGCCGGAAGACGGCAACGGCCTCTCCATGGAGATCAAGGGTCGCGACCTGATGAACGGCGTGCCGAAGGAACTGGTGATCAACCAGCGCCAGATCGCCGAAAGCCTGGCCGAACCGGTTGGCGCCATTGTCGAGGCCGTGAAGGTCGCGCTGGAGCATACCGCGCCGGAACTGGCTGCCGACATCGTCGACAAGGGTATCGTGATGACCGGTGGCGGCGCGCTGCTGGGCAACCTGGATCTGGTGCTGCGGCATGCGACTGGCCTGCCGGTCTCGATCGCAGACGAGCCGCTGTCCTGCGTGGCCTTGGGCACCGGCCGCGCGCTGGAAGAAATGAAGACGCTGAAGCACGTTCTGTACAATCCTTCGTATTGAGACGGTGCGACGGCGCGGAGGGCATTGACGGGGGCGCATGGCAAGACGGTCGGGACGCAGCATTTGGATCGCAGCGCCGTTTCGCGCGCTGCTGCAGCGTTTTGCGTTCCTTCTGCTGCTGGCAACCGCCGTTGGCCTCGTTCTGATCAGCCGTATCGACCGCCCGGTCGTGGAGCGCGCCCGCGCCTTGGTTGCCGATATCGTCGAGCCCGTGCTGACCGCGGTGGCGCAGCCGGTGGCGGCCGTGAATGCTGTAGTCGGCTGGGTCGACGACATCCTCTTCGTGCATGAAGAAAACTTCCGCTTGCGCACCGAGAATGCACGCCTGCTGCAATGGCAGGAGGTGGCGCGCCGGCTGGAGCAGGACAATGCTGCTCTGCGTCGCCTGCTGGCCGCCGGACCCGACCTGAGCCAGACATACGTGACCGGCCGTGTGATCGCCGATGGCGGCGGTTCCTTCGTACGCACCGCGCTGCTTAATGTCGGCGCCAAGGATGGCATCAGGAAGGGCCAGGCCGTGATCGGCGAGGGCGGTTATGTCGGCCGCGTCGCCGAGGTCGGCCACCGCGCCTCGCGCATCCTGCTCCTGACCGACCTGAATTCGCGCCTGCCTGTGATGCTGCAGGAAGGCGGTCATCGCGCCGTTCTGGCCGGCGACAATTCCCCGCTGCCGCGTCTGGAATACCTGTCGGGTGCCGCCAAGCCTGCCATCGGCATGCAGGTGGTCACCTCGGGCGATGGCGGGCAGTTTCCCGCCGGCATTCCGGTCGGCGAGATAGCCGAGATGGATGGCGTCGTGCGCGTCCGTCCGCTGGTTGATCTTGGCCGTCTCGGCTTCCTGCGCGTGATGCAGTTCGATGAAACGCGGATCGACGCCGAGGACCCGACCGCCCAGGTCATGCCGCTCGCGCCGCCGCTGCCGCCCAAGGCCCCGTAGGAGGGCGCGGGATGTCTGCGCTGCTCCGACAGGCCAGCCGCCGCATCCGTGCCCTGCTGCCCATCTTAAGCAGTCTGGCGCTGGTGCTGTTCGGTTTGCTGCCGCTCGGCTTGCCGCATTTCGACGTGGTCGGCCCCGCCTTCGCCCTGATGGCAGTGTTCTACTGGAGCATCTTCCGTTCCGACCTGATGACCATGGTGGGCGCCTTCGCCATCGGGCTGCTGCTTGATCTGCTCAGCGGCGGCCCGCTTGGCCTGAATGCACTGGTCCTCCTGCTGGCCCATGAACTGGGCGTATCGCAGCGCCGCGTCTTTCTCGGCTCGTCCTTCCTGGTCAACTGGGCGGCTTTCGCTCTGGTGGTCGGCGTGGTGCTGCCGCTGTGCTGGGCGCTGATGTCGATGCTGCATTGGCAGGTTTTGCCTGTGGCTCCGCTGCTGGCGCAGCTTGCCCTGTCGCTGGCGCTGTATCCGGCGGTTTACTGGCTGTTGAGTCGCCTGGAGCGCCGCTGGCTGCGCGCTTCCGTCACGGCCTGAGGCGGTCATGGCGATCAACCGGCGCGACAACGACCTGCAGCGGGTGTTTACCCGCCGGGCCCTGCTGCTGGGCACAGCCCAGCTTGGCCTGTTCGGCGCTCTGGCGGCGCGACTGTATTACCTGCAGGTGATGGAATCCGACAAATACGCCCTGCTGGCCGAGGAAAACCGCATCAGCATGCGTCTGCTGCCGCCGCGGCGTGGCCGGGTGCTCGACCGCTTCGGCCATGAGCTGGCCTCGAACCGCCGCAATTACCGCGTATTGATCGTCGCCGAGCAGGCGCGCAACGTGGATGCCACGCTGGAGGCGCTGTCGAACCTGATCCAGGTCGACGATAGCCAGAAGCAGCGCGTGAAGCGCGAGATCGAGCGACGGCGCAAATTCGTGCCTGTAGTCGTGGCCGAGAACCTGTCCTGGGATGATTTCGCCAAGATCAACCTGCACAGTCCCGACCTGCCGGGTGTTCAGCTCGATGTGGGCGAAACGCGCGACTATCCCTACGGCCCGATGTTCAGCCATGTGGTGGGGTATGTCGGTGCCGTGGCCGAGAACGAACTGGGCGACGATCCATTGCTTGAGCTGCCGGGTTTCCGCATCGGTAAAAGCGGCGTCGAGAAGGTTTACGATGAGCGGCTGCGCGGTCGCGCCGGCCACAGCGAGATCGAGGTCAATGCCTCTGGCCGTGCCATCCGCGAATTGCGGCGTAACAACGGCCAGCCGGGCGACGACATCGTGCTCACCATCGATGCCGACCTGCAGCGTTTCGCCATGGAGCGTTTCGGCGAAGAAAGCGGCGCCGCCGCGGTGCTGGACATCCATACCGGCGAAATCCTCGCCTTGGTTTCCAACCCGGGCTACGACCCGAACTGGTTCAATGTCGGCATCACCCAGGCGCAATGGCGCCAGCTCAATGGCGACAAATACAAACCGCTGATCAATAAGGCGATCCAGGGCCAGTATCCGCCCGGGTCTACCTTCAAGATGCTGGTGGGTCTGGCGGCGCTGGAGGCCGGCACGATCACGCCCGATACCCGCGTCTTCTGCCCCGGCCACATGGAATTCGGCAACAACACCTTCCATTGCTGGAAGAAGGGTGGCCACGGCACGATGAACCTGGTGTCGGCCATCGAGGAAAGCTGCGACGTCTATTTCTACGAGGCGGCACGGCGTACCGGCGTCGACAAGGTGGCGGAAATGGCCAAGCGGCTTGGCCTGGGCGAGCCGACGGGCGTGGACCTGACCGGCGAGCGCAGGGGCCTGATCCCGACGCGGGCCTGGAAACAGGCCGTGCTGGGCCAGCCCTGGGCACAGGGCGAGAATCTGGTGATCGGCATCGGACAGGGGTATGTCACCACAACGCCGCTGCAGCTTGCCGTAATGGCGGCGCGGCTGGCCAATGGCGGCTATGCCGTTTCGCCCCGTATCGTGCGCGAGGATTCTGTCCTGGGCCCGGCGACTGACCCGCGCATGGCGGCCCAGCGCTGGCCGCATGTGGGCCTGAAGCGCGAGCATCTCGATCAGGTTCTGGAGGGCATGATTCGCGTCACCTCGCCGCCGCGTGGCACGGCCGCCGGCGCACGGATCACGCTGGCGCAATATGCCATGGCCGGCAAGACCGGCTCCAGCCAGGTGCGTCGCATCAGCCGTCAGGAACGCGAGACCCGTGTGCGCAAGAACGAGGAGAAGCCGTGGGAGGAGCGCGATCACGCGCTGTTCGTCGCCTATGCGCCGATCCAGGCGCCGCGCTATGCCTGCGCGGTGATCGTCGAACATGGCGGTTCCGGGTCCAAGGCGGCCGCGCCGATTGCCCGCGACATCATGCTGGAAACCCAGCGCCTCGACCCCTCGCGCAAGTCGCGTACGCCGCCGGGTCCCACCACGGCCTCGGCGGCGCCGGCCAGGGGAGGCAGCTGACATGCCGCACTGGTCCAGCCGGGGCAACGACCTCACGTTCGGCCGCAAGCTGCGCGACATTAACTGGGGCCTGGTGCTGCTGATCACCCTGATCGCCAGCACGGGTTTCGCCACGCTGTATTCCGCCGCCGGCGGCGATATCGATCCCTGGGCCGACCGGCAGATGGTGCGTTTCGCCATCGGCCTGGTGATCATGGTGACCATCGCGGTCACCGACATCCGTGTCTGGATGCGGCTTTCGTATGCCGTCTATGCCATCGGCGTGGTCCTGCTGGTGGCCGTGGAATTGTTCGGCCGGGTCGGCATGGGAGCGCAGCGCTGGCTCGACCTCGGCGTTTTCCATATCCAGCCGTCCGAAATCATGAAGATCGCCCTGATCCTGACGCTTGCGCGTTATTTCCACGGCCTGTCCTACGAAGAGGTCGGCCGCATCCGCTGGCTGTTCATCCCGCTGGCCATCGTGCTGGTACCGGTGGGACTGGTGATGAAACAGCCCGACCTGGGCACGGCGATGCTGCTGCTGGCCTCGTCGGGCGCGGTGTTTTTCTTCGCCGGCGTGCGCGCCTGGAAATTCATCGCCGTGATTGCGGCCGGCGGCGCCGCGCTGCCGCTGGCCTGGAATTTCCTGCACGATTACCAGAAGAAACGCGTGCTCACCTTCATGAATCCCGAGGAAGACCCGCTCGGCTCGGGCTACCACATCCTGCAATCCAAGATCGCGCTCGGCTCGGGCGGCTTCACCGGCAAGGGCTACATGCAGGGGACCCAGAGCCATCTGAGCTTCCTGCCGGAAAAGCAGACCGACTTCATCTTCACCATGCTGGCCGAGGAGCACGGCCTGATCGGCGCCCTGGTGCTGATTGCGCTCTACATCCTGCTGATCGCCTATGGTTATGCCATCAGCCTGCGCTCGCGCAGCCAGTATGGCCGCCTGCTGGCCGGCGGCCTCACCACCATGCTGTTCCTGTACGTGTTCATCAACATCGCCATGGTGTCGGGCATGGTGCCGGTGGTGGGCGTGCCGCTGCCGCTGGTCTCCTATGGCGGCACGGCGATGATGACCCTGATGGTGGGGCTGGGGCTGCTGATCAACGTCTATGTCCACCGCGACGTGGAGATTCCCCGCCATATGAGCGGGCTGTAGCCATCGGCCCCGCCGAGGCTCGGCAAGGACAGGCTAAACCCCTGACCGGAAAAATCTTTTTCCCCAGCCCGAAGCGCTTGCAATTCCGGCGAATCCGGATATTTTCACGCGGCTTTCGGCGGCCCTGCGTCGCCAGAGGAAAAATGGGCGCATAGCTCAGTTGGTAGAGCAGCTGACTCTTAATCAGCGGGTCCCAGGTTCGAGCCCTGGTGCGCCCACCATTTTCCTCCTGATCGCGAAAGCACTTAGCGGTACCTAAGTCAGCCGCCCACTCTTCTCGCTCTTCCTGTGTCCGTCCCGTGTCCGCCTGCTTAATGGGTGGAAACCTTGCGTGTCTGCTTCGGCGGCTCCCATGTCGGATGATTCGCCTGGCGGACAAGTTCTTCAAGAGGGATGCCGACCGTGTCCGCGATTTTGATCAGTTCGGACAGAGTGAAGTCCCAAGCTCCCAGCTCCATCTTCCGAAGCCGCATATAGCTCATCCGCATCTGATGCGAGAACTCTACGGGTGCTTGTTTGGCGACAAAGTTCCGGTGGGCGTCGAGCTTCACGCCGATCTGCTGATGGAGTGTTGAGACCGGCGTCATTAGCCGATGGCAACGCTTGTTTAGGTTCTTCGGGGCGTCTGCTGGGGAAGATCGGATGCCTAGCTCCCAGCGCACGGTGCGAACCGTGTGTTCTCTCATCCCCCATGCCACCGCTATGTCAGCGTCCGACTGCCCCAAGACGAGGCTGCGATGCCGGATGTCTTCGTTGCGCTGTTGGTAGAGCGGGTTCTGCTTCCGCTTCTTCGGTTGAGTGGTCTTTTCCATTTGTCATCCCCCAATGTGAGAAGTTCAGAGACAACTCGACATTATCAGGTGGGGATGAGTGCCCTAGCAGAAGGGTACCACGATATTCTGAGTAATAACAAAGAACCAGGCGGCGATAGTTCGCGATTTTTTTCCCAGAAATTTTTTCGATTTTTGGGAGGACCAAAGTCGGAGAGCGGAGTCGGCTTAGCTGAGCCAAGACTCCGGGATCAGTTTGGTGCCGCGCCGCCACCGCTCGATCACCGCGTCACTAAACCACTCGTGCTTTAAATCGGCGTGGTCCAGTACGATAATTTGCAGATTGGGTGTCATTTCCTTTGCTGCATCCGCGATTAGCTTGAAAAGGCGCTGCACCGCCGATTGGTCCTCATCGCTAAGTCCATCCAGCGATCCCTCAGCATCTTGTTCTGGGGGGTAATGTGCTTGCGATGGTTGGTCGAAAACGATGAATCCTGGAACAGGGCGCCCTTTTTGCCTAAACCATTTGTGCAAAGCCAAGTGGGCCAGAATATGGTACCCAACCCAGTTCTCTCCGCTTCCCATCCGAGAGAGTGGGACAGGGCCATCCAAAGTGTCTGCAATAACGGTGAGGTTTTTTAGATCCAGTCTTAGTTGACTGCCTTGGTGTTCCAACTCCAATGCTTCGGAGTACTCTGTCATATATCTTCCAATGATATTCTGGAAGGTATTAAGAAGCTCTTTGATGGCGTCGGGGTCAAGCTCACGCTCCAAATTGGCGACTCTAATTCTCAAGCTTTCAACCGCTTGTTTTAGCGATGACTCCCCTTCGGCAGCAGAAATTGTGTCAAGATACTGCGTAATTTTTCCTGCAGTTCGAGCCTGCATAATGAAGCTCTCCTGCTGCGCGCGGATAACTTCGTTTTCCCGTGTCCGTGCGGAAATAGAAGCTTGGTTCTCCCGTAGGAGTTCCTGCAGTCTGGCCTCCTCCTTATTTAAAGCTGCTAGGCGGGTCAACAGCCGCGGGTTCTCAGCCTCGACCGCCTCCAATTGCTGGCTTAAGTCTCTAAGCGATCGATTTATTTCGCTTACGGGAGGTGGCGGATTGGTTAGTGGACTATTGCAGAGGGGGCAATCATTCGGGTCGTGTTCGTGAGATTTAAACAGACCAACTGCGCTTAATCTTGCTCGTTGCTCCTTCGCTTCACGTTCATAGCTAGTAGTGTCCGAAGTGAACGTGCGTGTAGCGCGTATTTCGGCGGTGACTTTTTCTGCTTCTGATCTCAATCTTTGACGCTCTGCGCGTAACTCAGCTAACAGATCTTCACCGTCGATCATCCCTAAATTATCACGAA
Source organism: Ferrovibrio sp. (assembly GCF_046297595.1). Lineage (GTDB taxonomy): Bacteria > Pseudomonadota > Alphaproteobacteria > Ferrovibrionales > Ferrovibrionaceae > Ferrovibrio. Next base: position 711,677 of record NZ_JBKBHT010000001.1, on the reverse strand, counting down.
CCTGAAAGTCTCTGACCGCGCGGCCTAAAACTGAAATCAACGTCTCGTAATCAATGGCGACTATTCGCTCACTGATTAAGCCATGTTGCCTAGCTTCATCTAGAAGAAGCTGACCACGCGGGTATGTTGTTTTATCTGAAATCTCAATCTCTCTGAGCTGTCTTTCAAGTTGCCTCAATCGGCGTCTAGCCTGATCAAGCTGAGATTGCTTTAGCAGCCTGTCTTCATCTATGGCGCCAATAAAGTATGGAAGCGTGTCCTTAATTGCTTGGCTTATAAAATCCTCTCCTTGACGGTGAAACAGTCGAGTCCGGCTATCGATGTCATTTTGATCTTGTATCGACAGCAGCAGTGCATGCCGAAAATTCGCTTCCAGCGGCTCCCGCGTGCCATGCTCTGGGCGATGCTCATTTTCACTTATGCCCACTATGGCGCTAAGAAACTTCTCCAAGGCGTTAAGTGTAGTATTTTTTACGAGTTGCTCGATTGAAGGGATGTCGATGATGCTTGCGCGCGCCATAAAGACATCGGGATTTGTTTTCTCTCCCGGCTGAGGATTGCGCCGAGCTATAAAGATCTGTCCTTCCCCAAGTTGAAACAGTATCGCATACCAGGATACTTTTTTTCTAATGACGCCATCGGCGACATTGCACTCGGTTCTGCCTGTGCAGTAATCGATAATATCGATGATCGCGGACTTACCTGTCTGGGATGCGCCAGTTAGAATATTTAATGCACCTGGGGTAAATTCTAATTCACGGATTTCTCCGCGATGGCTGTAGAGCACCAGCTTCAGAATTTGCAGGCTCACGGTCTAATTCCCCATGCAGAAAATATCGTTGCTGTTGTGCCGGCGCTTGCAAACCACCTACCGAGAAAGCCGGCCCGCTCGGTACATTCTTTGGCTTCCTCAGTAAACAGGGGAGTCCGCTTAGGCGTAATTCCCATCCGACCGTCTCCTGTAATCAGAGATGCTCCATTATCAAACTTCAACGCCTCATGCTGAATAGCAAAGGTAATAGTCTCTCGTGTGATCTGATCGAGCCGCTGTACTCTGCTGGAAAAATCTACCAACTGTTCTTTGTTGTCCTGAACCCAAGACAATAGTGAGGTAACAGTTGAGCGAGGCAGAGATGAGCGTGTGCCGCGATGAAGTACGATAGGCAGCACCAAGAATGACAAAGCGAACGGAAATGTCTGCGGCGCCCTTTTGTTGTACTTCTCAACGGCTTCAATCAGTAGCGTTGAGCAGAATGCGGGGTTGAATAGATTGATTTCTTCAGTAACGCGATCCGACCAGAGGCGCATCCTTGTCAATCCTCTGAGTCGTCGGGCTTTGTGGTGGACGTGTAGTCAGGATGCCATCCCACCGTATTGTTATTGGCCAAGATGTGATAGCTGCCGTGTGTTAGAAACCGCTCTCGGACGGAGCGCAAAGGGAAGTCAGCTTCTGTTTCCACCCACTTATACAATATTTTTCCAGCTTGGATTTTGACGTTCGGATCGCACGGATTCGGTAATTCTTCAATCATGGAGGCAAAGCGGGGCTGCCAAGCTTCGATGAGTTGCCGCTCATAGTTTGAGAGAGTTTCTCCATCAACTAGGTCTTCTCGAAGCCAACGGGACCGCTGTTCGGAAGCCCTGTAGAAGTCGCGAATTGCGTATTCAACGCGGCTTCTGCCAATTTCGATTTTGCGCAACTGTCGTACAAAAGGGCGTTTGTCTAATTCAGCAACGACCTCGGGCGATGGCACTGCGCCAGCATAATCTACCGGCAACGAAGCCTTCTTGAACTCCTCTCGTAAGTCATCCAATCGTTGATCGATTGCCAACACTGATACTGGTGTATTGTTTCCTGAGAGTGCGGCAATAACGATGTTGAACCACCATCCCTCAAGCCGCTCGGCAAGCTTGTGGATGTTCTCACGGCTCACTGCATGGTGCAGTTCCAGGACGATCTCATCGTATAAATCCGATATATTTGGTGAGCTATCCAAAATCTGGATGGCTCGGAGCAGAGCCAACCGAATGTCCAGAGGCAAAGCCTTGTATGCTGCGTAGGCGTTGGCATTGTCTTTATTAGTGGAAGTGTTGGCAGTTTCAATCAGTAGATCATCGGCTCGCGATTCATCGCGACCTTGTATTCCTAAATAGGAGGCAGCAGATCCAGTTGGTGCTGTGCTTGTCGTTATGAGTAAGAAGTTTGTACGGAGAACTGCATCTCCATCCTGGGCCACCTTATTCGCCCAAATGAGGAGAGTTTTCCATAGATCAGTGCTGGCATTCGTGAGGCTTCCCGAGCTTCCAATGTGATGTTTTGTTTGGATCAACTGGACGGGTTCGCCCGCGTTTTCAAATGCAACGTCGTCAAATTTCTCGATAGATAATTGTAGTTCAGGTGTGGCTGGTATGGCCCGCAAGCCTGCCAGTAGCGCGTATCGGCACTGATACAGATATCCGGTAACTGATGCGCTTGCGTTATGCTTATTGTCGTTCAATCCCGCGGGCCCCCACCCTACAATCTGCCGCCCCAAAGAGTCCTATACTACCAGTTGGCGCAAAGTAAATGAGGACCTATTCAACCGCACAGCAGGGCGGGATTAACCATTTGCATACGTATGTATTCCCACTTTGTGATATCGTCAGCACTTAACCTCGGTCTGCAAAATCGGCATCTGAATCTGGAACTCAGCTTCGACCACCTTGCAGCCGCTGTGCTGCTCAATGGCCCTGATGTACCGCCTCTTGAGTTTGATGCTGCTGACATCCAGGCCATCGACTGAATAGGCGTCGTATTTGTTGCCGTCATAGCCATAGACGCGAACTACCTTGCCATCGACTATGACCGTGTGCCGAGGTCCGGCGTTGGCGGCGGTAAAGCCAGCAACATATACGTCCGATTGCTCAGCGGTGGTGCAGGCAGCCAAGCTGAGACCGAAGGCGCAAGCCATCAGAATACGCATTTATGCAACCCCCTCGTAAGTTTCAGTGCGACCGGAATCACACCGTCAAATTCTTACGTCGGGATCTGCTTGGCGTTGATATCAAAACTAAGGAAATGACCGTAAACTTGGTTGCGTCCGTAGGCCAAGATGATGCGGGTTCCGATCTTCACCGTGTTCTTCGGGGCGCCCAGGTATCTTGAAGCTGGCACATCTGCCTGCGGGCCTATCCCTCCGGTGTCTCGTTTTGGCGCTGGAGAGATCAGTTCCATCACGCCTCCTAGCATCAGGCTCATGCCCAGGCTCGTGAGGAGGCCGGTTCCACTCAGCGCCCCGGCCTTCACCATTGCGGCGAGGCTCCCTCCTGCTGAGGCGAACGCGGCGACGACCAACACAGCTCCCAGCACGATCTTGAAGAAACCGCCATTACCGCCTCCGCCCCCGGAGAAGTCCGGGACCAGATGGATGTCCTCGACCTCGGTCGGATGGAAAAGCAGGCCAGGGTCCTCAAAGCCTACCACGCGGACGCAATGCCGTTGCTGGCCCGGCTTGGGATTGAGCGCCTTGGTTTGCATGGTGAAGGCATAGATCGCTTCGGCCGCACTTTCGGCCTCAAATTCTGGAAGTGGCCCTCGGTATAGATCGGCGAGGTAGCCATGCAGGATGACACGTTTGCGGGCCATGATCACTTCCTCCTGCTGGCTTCGATCTTCAGCCGGAAGGCTTCTTGCTTGGCGAGCGACTTTCGACCGGCATCGCTTTCGCGTTTGCGCTTGGCTGTGAATTTCAGGAAGCGGGCCACATCGGCAGATGTGGCAAGCCCCTCGATGTGGATGAAATAGAATGGAGGAATTTTAGGGTTGATGAGCGGATCGTCAGCTTCGCACTTTGCTGCAAGTAATCCTTGTGTGTATTCCTCAGCGGTATGCAGGTGATACCGCCCGCAACGAGGGCATTTGGCCCAAGTGTCATAGTTATCGGCTTGGTAGCTCTCGGCCACGGGTATTAAAGGGCTTGAAGCTTTGAAATTGAAAGCTTTTAAAGTCTCGGCAGGCCATGTCGTTGGGTTCATGTACATCAGGGATTCTCCATGCGGATAGGGGAGCACGACTTGAGGGCGAACTTCTGAGAGGGAGGCACCAGATCCGGATCTGGGCGCCCAAGCCATTTACGATGCGATGCCATCATATGTTCTTTTCCAAGTCCCTCGGTTAGTTCGGCGAACTCGGGTGAGCGGTGCAGGAAGTCATCGATAATTTCATCGGGTGTTTTCTGGCCATCGCTCGCCCAACTCAAAACATCAGCCAGCCGATACCAAACCTTCCCTTTCTGATCTCGGGACCATTCCGGCCCAGTGCCTCTTAGGCGCCAGTTGCGAAGACTGACCAGGCTGCGGTCAGTCATTGCCGACAACTCGAAGCTGGTAATCCAGCACCAGGGCGAGAAATCTCGATTCAGGTTCCGAAGGGCGATAGGGACCATTTTCTTGTTCATCGGCCCGCCCGGAATTTCTTAACGTCGTAATAACAACCCCATTCAGGGGTGAGTGAGTGTGCAGGTGTGCATCCCCAAAAAACTACGCGAGAGAAAAAATGGAATAGGAAGTAGGAGCGTGAGAGGTGGGATAGAGAGAAATTAGGGAAGAGGTTTTGACACCCTGCACACTCACTCACCTGTACGAGGGGCGGGGCGTCATCCCATCTTTCCAGCCTGTATGTCATCAGGCGACCCTCCGTTGCCCCTGTAGGGCCTCCCGGATGGCTTCCGGCGTGGCTTGGAGCCACAGTTCTGGGCGCCGGATCGCCCAGGGGCTAACCTGGATTCCTTGGCCCAGCCGGATGCGGGGTAGCTTCGCCGCTCCCAGGCCCTTCAGGACGCCCAAAACCGCCTGGGTGGTTGCCCTGGGCACGTCCTGCCGCACAGCCTGTAGGACGGCCTCCAGGGTGACGACATCACCGTCGAGGGGAGACACACCCTCAGTCAGCATGTGGCGGATGGCCCACTCCATAGGCGTTCGGCTGTCCTCGATCATTTCCGCCTTTGCATTTGTCATTGGGGGCGGTGCTGCCGGATTGAAGCCCGTCAGATCTACGGTTTCGAGGTGTCGCCGGAAGACACCGGCATTCTGTTCAATCCAATCGGCTAGGACGGTGTAGTAGGCCGGCTCCTTTGGTTCCGCAGGGCTGTCGATCACAAACCATCGACGGTCGCCTGGCTCAACGTGGATGGCATGTCTGTGATTCGAGAACGCAAGGCCACTAAATAGAACTTTTACTCTACGCGGACGCTGATTTTTAATGTTCACCCATTGCTCGTCAGCCGTGATCTGGGACTTCAGCGTGTTGCCGAGTTCGAGGCGCCCTGCTGCCATAAGTTCTTCGACAATCAAGAGCAATACGCCCTCGATATAATCTTGAAACCCGGAGCGCAGTTCTTCGGTTGAGACTTCGCGGCAGTTGCTCGGACCAATGATCAACTTCATCAACCGACCGAGCAGGGATTTTCCAGTTCCCGGCTTGCCGGTAATGAGGATTACAAAGCGGAGCCGCTTGCCGGGATTCTGGATCAAGTACGCAAGAGCTTGGATCAGATATCTGCGATAAGACGCATCGGGAACGAGGTATTCAATATGCTGCAAGCCCATTGACGGATCGCCCTCGACCGGCGCAGCTCCATCATTTACCCAGTTGTTGATGTAGGTGCCATCAGGGCGTTCAACGATTCTACTCATTCCCGGCTCACACACGAAATCGATGGCCCGAATTACCCTGTCATAGTTCAAGAGCTTTTTTGGGGCGGCACTGTTTTTGATCTCTCCGGAAAACAGGTCGCCGAACTGCTCTTTCGATAGTCGAAGTTTGCTCATAGCTCGACAAACTCCCCTGTCGAAATGACGTAAGCAAAGCGGCAACTCAACCGCACAACTGGATCAGTGAGTTGGATTGGGGAGCGAATCTTCCCTGCGTAGGGACAACCTGCGCAGTGTTCTGTACCGCCCAGCTCGTCCGCAATCCGCTTGCAGGTAGCCGGGCCATACTTGGCGGCGTGATCGAACTTGGCGTCCGTTTCTTCGGGGTCGTACCCTGAGTATGGAGCCGACCATTTATGCATGAACTCTCGGCCGTCGTCACACTTGGACAAGAGCGTAGCCAAAGCTTTCCAGCCTGGTTCAGTAAGGCTTGCTGCGCCGTCGATGCAAACTCGTTTGATGTAGGCACAGTGCTCCAATCCTTTGGCTGATTGGCCGTCGTCAGGCCCGCGCCTTTCGGTGTGCTGAGCTTTACCCGTCTGTTTCCGCTTCGGAGTTTCTGAGGCCGCGAGATGGGGCACAAACTGCTCAATGCTGTAGCGCATTTTCGTCGCTCCAGTATTCAACAGTCACAGGACGGGGTTGGCCCGGAATCTTCAAATTCCAAGTTCCAGGTAACCGCAGAACTCGCGCCAGGTCGCCGGTGAAATCAAATTTCCAGCCGTGCCGACTTCCCAGTTCGATGATGCGACGCTGCCACCCAGCCAGCATGGCGGCAGCCTTTTGGCGGTCTGCTTCATCGCTGAATACCCACGGCTTTTCAAATAACCAGTAACAATGGACTCCGCCCCCAGTCCATACGACCGCAGACGGCTTCATCGGCAGAGAGATAATGAAGCCTTTTATCTGCTTCTCAGTCGGCAAAGCCGTTTGCTTGTGCCCGGGACCAAGAATATCGCCATCCCACCAGAACCCCGGAATTCCGCAGACGCTTGCTGAGCCTCCCCGCTGCCTCGGTCCCGGAGCTACAGCTTGGATTCCGGGCGCGTAGTAGATCTGGGACGTAAGCCCAACGGCTTCTGCGCGTTCGGCGAGCCGATTGAGTTCGTTAGAGGGAAACGAAAAAGTAGTCTTGGAAGGTAGTTCTAAGCCGACAATATGACCTGGAATTTGGTTCAGCCGTAGTTTCGCGATGAACTCAAGGCATGTCGGCATCAACGCACCTCTGCCGTTTCGTTGCGCTTCAGCCAGGTTTCCACTGCTTCGCGCCGGTAGAAGACCTGTCGCCCGGCCTTGGTACGGGCGGGGCCAATGCGCCGCGCATGCCAACGCCATAGCGTGCAGAGGCTCACGCCAAGAAGGTGGGCCAGTTCGTCGGCGGAGTAGTAGTTCAGTTTGTCCATCGCAGAGGCTCCTTGACTGATTGCGATGGCTGAACGTTAGGGCCTCTGAACGAGGGCGAAAATCGTATCGTTGAGCTTTGGTGAAATCCGGTTCATCTCAATTTACTTACGTGTGATCTTGCGATTTACGACTTGACGCCCTACCACATTGACGGCAGCGCGCAGCGCAGTGTCATGCAGATGGGCGTACCGCATCGTTGTTGCAGCCTGGCTATGTCCCAGCAAGCTGCCGATGACTGGCAAGGACAAGCCGCTCGAAACAGCAAAGCTTGCAAAGCTGTGTCGCAGATCATGCATCCGAACGTCAGTTAATCCGGCTTTTTCCCGAATAGCCTGCCAGTGGACATCTATTTCAGTCTTCCAGCCGTCTCCCTTCGTGGTCGGGAACAGAAACTCCTCCGATGTACGGTCCTGCTTCATGCGGGCTAGAACCTGTACCGCGGGCGCCGACAACGGAACGCGATGCTCCCGCTTTTGCTTGGTTCGAGTGGGAGGTTTGCTCCATACGCCGGCTTCAAGGTCGAACTCATGCCATCGCGCTCCCAACACCTCTGAGCGCCGTGCGCCCGTTAGAATCAGCAGCCGAATGACGTTCGCTGAAGTCTGATTGTGGAACTGGTCCAGGACCGGATTGAGCCGCTTCAGCTCATCTGCTGAGAGAAAGCGGTTCTTTCCTCGTTCAGCATGGCGGTGAAAGCCAATGGTGGGATTCTTGTCGATCAATCCCCATCGGATCGCCAGTCCGAAGGCATGTCGCAACTGGACAAGGACGCGATTGGCGCGAACTTGGCCCTTATTCTGGCTGACCCAGCGATGCAACTCGTCGCAGTCGGTCGGTTTAATGTCGCGGAGTTTCCGCGTCCCCAGCCGTGGGACCAGGATCTGTGAACCGATCCTGGCCAGATCCTTGGCCCCTTTGTCGGCCAGCTTAGGGCCATGCTCCTCTTCGTACCGCTTCCAGAACTCGGCTACCGTAACGGCTTCCCGCTGCTCAATTCGCTCCTGCATTGGGTCGTGGCCCTGGTCGATTAGGCGCCGGAGCCTCTTCGCCTCGTCTCGGGCAGCCGTGACGGACCATGCCGGCCACTTGCCAAGTGTGAGCCGCCGCTCCACGCCAGAGACCGTGTAGTTCAGCACGAAACTGACGGCGCACTGAGCCGTAATCCTGACCGCGAAGCCGACCACGTCGGTGTCGTGAATTCGGATGTTCCCCTTCTGGGGAGGAGCCAGCTTTTTGACGAGCTGTTCGTTCAGTTTTTGTCGCGCCATGTCCGTCCTGTGTCCGAAATCGGGTCGGACACAGGTGAGAGCGAGTGAACTTGAGTGACAACGAACGCGATCCTGTTCTTGCGCTAAGTTGCTGGGGCACTTAATACTTCGCAGCAACGTCAAGCGGTTGGGAAAGTAGCCCTGTCAGGACTCTTAATCAGCGGGTCCCAGGTTCGAGCCCTGGTGCGCCCACCATTTTTCCTCCACCTGCCGAATCAAATCCCGCTTACAGCCAGCCGCTCTTCTTGAAACGCCAGTAGAGCAGGCCGCAGATGCCGCCCATCACCAGCAACGCGGCGGGATAGCCATATTGCCATTTCAGTTCCGGCATGAATTCGAAATTCATGCCCCAGATGCCGGCGAAGGCGGTGGCCACGGCGAAGATGCCGGCCCAGGCCGCCAACCGCTTGTTCACTTCGCTTTCCTCGATGGTCACCATGGCGAGGTTCACCTGGATCGCGGTGCCGATGGTGTCGCGGATGCTGTCGATCGAGGCGTTGATGCGCACCAGGTGATCGGAAACATCGCGGAAATATTCCTGCATGCTGCCGCAGACGCGCGGCACCCGGCCGCCATGCAGCTTGGAAACCGCTTCCATCAGTGGCGCCACGGCGTGCTTGAGCTGCATCACCTTGCGTTTGAGATCATACAGCCGCTCGATATTCTGCCTTGCCGCGCCCTTGGTGAAGATCTGGTCTTCGATCTCTTCCAGCTCGGTCTCGAAGGCATCGATCACCGGGAAATAACGGTCCACCACCGCATCCATCAGGGCGTAGAGGATGAAGCCCGAGCCCAGCTTCAGCAGTTCCGGCTCGCGTTCGCAGCGGTCGCGCACGCCCAGGAAGGTCTGGCTGCTGCGGTTGCGCACCGACAGCACGAAGTCGCGACCGACGAAAACATCCACCTCGCCCACTTCCAGCTCGCCATTCACGATGGTCAGCAGCTGCATCACCACAAACAGGCAATCGCCGTATTCCTCGATCTTGGGGCGCTGATGGCCGTGCTGGGCATCTTCGACGGCCAGGTCATGCAGGCCGAATTCGGTCTGCATCTCGGCCAGCTCGTCATGCGTGGCGTCCTTGAGCGCGACCCAGACCACGGTGTCGGGCCGGCCGATATAATCGCTGATCTTCTGGATTGGCAGGTCGGCCAGTTTCTCGCCCTGGCGATAAGCGACGCAATTGATCAGCATCGGATTCCACTCCCCCTGTCCGCAGCATGGCTAGCAGGTTCGGCGCCATCATGGCCAGACCCTAGTTTCGTTCGTCTCCCGTTCCGGCTGGATCGGCCTCGTCGGGGCTGCCCACAGCCGCTAATATTATCAAAGGGGGACAAGCAGGCCGCCTTGACCACCGCAGGATGAGGAACGCCATGGCAGCCCAGGACAACGACACCGCATCGCCACGCCATCGCTGGCGCTTTTTTCGTGCCGGCGGTTTCGATCAGGTGCGCATCGAGACAGCAGAAGACCTGCGCCACCTGTCGCAACTCGACCAGAAACTCTGGCTGGCCCTGAGTTGCCCCACCGGCAGCGTCGAGTTCGACCGTCGCACGCTCGACCTGATCGACAGCGACCATGATGGCCGTATCCGTGTGCCTGAATTGCTGGAAGCCGTGCGTTGGGTCTGCGGTCTGCTGCGCGATGCCGATGCGCTGTTCGCCGGCCATGCCGAATTGCCGCTGGCCCTGATCGACGACAGCCATGCCGAAGGCGCCCGCATCCTTGCTTCGGCAAAACGCATTCTCACCAATATCGGCAGACCCGGCGCGGCAGCAATCACGCCCGAGGATGCTGCCGATGTGCAGCGCATCCTGGCCGGCACCACGCTGAATGGCGACGGCATCGTGCCGCCCGGCGCGGCGAAGGAGCCGGAGACAGTCGCGGTACTCAAGGAGATCATGGCGCTGGCTGGCGCCAGGCCCGATCGTGGCGGCGAGACCGGAATCAGCAAGGAGGAGGCGGAAGCCTTCTTCACTGCTATCGATGCCTATCTCGCCTGGTGGGACGAGGCCCATGCGAAGCCGGAAATTCTGCCGCTCGGCGAGGCGACACTGCCGGCCGTCGAGGCCTTGCAGGCAGTATCGGCAAAGGCCGACGATTATTTTTTCCGCTGCCGCCTGGCGGCCTACGATCCGCAGGCCGGTGCCGCGCTAAATGCCGATGCCGTGGATTTTGCGGCCATAGCCGATGGCAATCTGTCGGCCGGGGCTGCGGCCGTCGCAGCCTTCCCACTGGCGCGCGTTGCGGCAGAACGTCCGCTGCCGTTGCGGGACGGCGTCAATCCGGCCTGGGCCGATGCGGTGGCAAAGCTGCGCGAGGCGACGGTGCTGCCCCTGCTCGGTCCGCGCGAGATGCTGAACGAGGCGGAATGGCGCGACCTGCAGGCTCGTCTCGGCCCGGCCATCGGCTGGCTGGCGCGCAAGCAGAGCGGGCTGGTCGAGAAACTGGGTGCCGCCCGGGTGCGTGAGATCGCTGCATCCGGCGTGAAGGAGAAGGTGGCGGCGCTGATCGCGGCCGATGCCGCGCTGGCACCGGAATTCGAGGCTATCGCCGCCGTCGAGACGCTGGCGCGATACTTGCGCGACCTGGTGCCGCTCCTGAACAACTTCATTTCCTTCCGCGATTTCTACACGCGGCGCGGCAAGGCGATCTTCCAGGTCGGCACGCTCTATATCGATGGCCGTTCCTGCGACCTCTGCATCCGGGTGGAGGACCCTGCCAGGCATGCCACGCTGGCCACGCTCAGCCGCATCTATCTGCTTTATTGCGATTGCGTGCGGCGTGGCAGCAACGAGAAGATGACCATCGCTGCCGCCATCACCGGCGGCGATGCAGACCAGCTCATGGTCGGTCGCAATGGTGTGTTCTACGACCGCCAGGGCCGCGACTGGGATGCCGTGGTGGTCAAGATCGTCAGCCATCCGATCAGCATCCGCGAGGCGTTCTGGCTGCCGTTCAAGAAGGTGGGCAAATTCATCGGCGAGCAGATCGAAAAATTCGCTGCCGCACGCAGCAAGGCGAGCGAAACGCAGATGACCCAGAAACTGCTGGAAACCGGCAGCCAGGCCCTGGGCGGCGCGCCCGCCGCACCGGCCGCCGCCGCACCGCCGCCGCCGGCCTTCGATGTCGCCAAATTTGCCGGCATCTTCGCCGCCATTGGCCTCGCCATCGGCGCCATCGGCACCGCGCTGGCTTCGGTGGTCACCGGTTTCCTCAATCTGGCCTGGTGGCAGATTCCCCTGGCGATCATCGGCGTCCTGTTGCTGATCTCCGGCCCCTCGATGGTGATCGCGGCGATGAAGCTGCGCCAGCGGAATCTCGGCCCGCTGCTGGATGCCAATGGCTGGGCGGTGAACGCACGCGCGCTCATCAACATCCCCTTCGGCGGCAGCCTGACGCAGCTGGCGAAACTGCCGCCCGGCTCAGAACGCGCCCTGACAGATCCCTTCGCCGAGAAGCGGCAGCCCTGGGGCTGGTATCTGCTGCTCGCTCTGGTAGTCGCCGTGGGTATCGCCGGCTGGCGTTACGGCTGGTTCGCCCGCCTGTTCGGCGGTTAACCAAAGACGCGGGCGGGGGAAGCGGCTAGGATATCGGCATGACGTTGCAACCGCGCTTCTTCAGCCCCATCGGCACGCTGCCCCATGCCGACCGCCTCGGCTTCCTGACCCAGGATGTGCGGGCGGCCGGTACCGTGCTGGGTTTTTTCAGCGCGGCCGCAGCCTTGGGTGCGCGGCCCGATGAACTGGCCCTGCTGGTCTGCCGTCGCCACAATCCGCAGGATGTGCATCGCCAGATCGTGGTGGTCTTCCACAAGGATGGTCCCTTCACCGACGCCATGCAGCGGCTCTACCGCGCCCATGGCCGGCCGCTGGGTTTCGAGGCACAGAAACGCTGGTGCGCGGTTCCCGAGCCGAGTTTCCTGGCCGACGAGACCTATGCACTGCTCGCGGCGCGGTTTCCCAATCTGCTGCTGATCGAGGAAATGCCCGATGGCAAGCTGCAGATCGCCGTCTATGCCTCGGCGGGCTTCAAGCAGCATCCGAAACTGAAACTCGGACCGCTGCTGCCCGAGATCAAGGCCCAACCTGCCCCGCGGCCTGCCGCCAAGGTCACGCCCTTGCCGCCACGCCCGCGACGGCTGCCCGACAGCCCGGCGACCAGGCCAGCCGCCTATGCGGCGGCGCAGGTGGTGCCACTGCGGCCGCGCAAGCTGCGCAGCGCGGTGGCGCTGAACGAGACGGTGGAACGCCAGGTCGTGGACGAATTCCGCCGCCTGCTGCGTACAGTTGCGCTCTATTCCTGAAATTATTCCTGCGGGGTTACCAGCGGTCCGGTGCACATGTAGGCGCCGTCCTGATAGACCAGCGGCGCCACATCCGAACGGCATTCCACCCGCACCACACGCCCGATGCAGACCGAATGCGTGCCATAGGCATGCAGCGCCTCGACCTCGCAGAAGATATTTGCCTGTGCATCGGCCAGATAGGGCACGCCGTCGGAATCGCTCAGCCATTCCCCTTCCGAGAACCGCGCCTCGCCATCCAGCGCGCCGCTGAAGACTTCCGACAGGCGTTGCTGGCTGCAATGCAGCAGGTTGATGCAGATCCGCCGGCCGAGGCCGAGCTGGGCATGCAAAGCCGCCGAGCGGTTCACGCAGGCCAGTACGGCAGGCGGATTGGCCGAAACCGAGGTGACCGCCGTGGCCGTCATGCCGTGGCGCAGGCCGCTTTCGGAACGGGTGGAAATCACCGTCACGGTGGCGGCCAGCCGGCGCATGGCGGCGCGGAAAGCGGTTTCCAGCGGGATGGCTGGCTCGGCGGCGGGATGTAGCGTGGAATCCATGGCCGCTAAGATGTAGTGGAGAGTGGGGTCCGCTTCAATTCCGCGGCCACGGATTCTGCCAGGCCGCGCCAGTCATTGGCCGCCGGCTGGCGCCACAGCCGGGCCGTCGGATACCAGGGCGTGGTTTCTCCTTCCAGGCCCCAGTACCAGTGCGGCGAAATGCCTTTGTGCAGCAGCACCCATGTCGGCTTGCCTAGCGCGGCGGCCATGTGGGCCGTGGTGTTGCTGGTGGTGATCACAATGTCCATGGCCGCCACCTGGGCGGCGAAGGCATCCAGGTCCTTGAGCTGGTCGATTTCCGCGTCGACCAGCAGTTCGGCGCCGCAGGCAGTCTTCAGGGCTGCGCGGTCGGCTGCGCGGTTGCCATATTGCAGGTCGATGAAGCGATAGCCGGGCAGGGAGAGGAACGGCGCGAAATCGGCAAGCTGGGCCGATTTGGGCGCACCCAGTTTCGGATTGGCGGAATGCCAGGCCAGGCCCACCAGCGGGCCATCGTGTCCGGCGCGGTATCGCGCCCGCAGGGCCTCGGCGCGCGCCATGTCGGCCCGCAGCGGCAGCACACCGGTGCAATCGGCCGGCGATTGCCGGAAAACCTGGGCCAGGTCGAACAACGTGGCCTGCACGACAAGATCGGGTTCCCGCAGCCGGGCATGGGGCGGGTTGGTGCGGGCATAGGTCTCGATGCCGGGAAAACTGCGCTGCAGAATTGGGATCATGCGCGGATCGCATTCCACCACCGGCGCGATGCTGCGCTGCTGCAGTTCCGGCATCAGGCTCCACAGCACCAGCGACTCGCCCACGCCCTGTTCGGTGAACAGCAGCATCTTGCCATCCGGCGGCAGGTTTTCGCCGCGCCAGAACGGCTGGGTGAAGGGGCGCTTGTCGACCTCCGTATCGGCCAGGCTCCAGCGTGCCGCGAAATGCGGCCAGGCTTCGCGATACTGTCCTTTCACCATCAACGCCACGGCATAGCGCATATGCGCCTCACCGTCGCCGGGCTTGGTCTGCCAGGCGCGGTGATACCAGTGCAGGGCGGTTTCGATATCGCCGTTGTAGCGCTGCACGTCGCCCAAGGCGATCATCAGTTCGACGTTGTCGCCCGGCAGTTTGACGGGTGCCTCGAAGGTAGCCTTGAAGGCGGCTTCGGCGCCGGTCACATCGCCCAATGCTGTCAGTGCAATGCCAAGATTCTTGTGGAACATGGCGATGCCTGGATTGAGCGCGATGGCCCGCCGCAGGATCGCGACCGCTCCGGCATGGTCATGCCGGTTGATCAGTGCAGCGCCCAGGTTGCTCATGGCCTCGGCGTAATCGGCTTTCAGCCGGATCGCGGTTTCATAGGCTTTGACGGCGGCATCCAGGTCGCCGACTTGGCCCATCAGGTTGCCGTAGTTGTTATGGGCCTCGGGATAGTTCGGTGCCAGGGCAATGGCCTGGGCCAGACTGGCGCGGGCCGCATCGGCATCGCCATTCAGGCGCAGCAATTCGCCCAGATTGTTGTGATAGAGGGGTTGGCGGCCATTCAGGGTGATGGCCTGGCGCAGCAGGGGGATCGCCTCTGTCGTGCGGCCCGCGGCATGCAGCCGCAGCGCCTGATCGTTCAGGCGGTTGGCTTCCATTTGCCCCGTTGCCGGCGGGGCCCCCGCCGGACTGGGTGTACTGGCCATTTTTGCCTGTGCCCGCCGTTGTTTACGATTCACTGCCACCTCCGAAGATCCGGGAATATTAACCTTTGCACCGGCAGCCCTTAAAACGGGTTTAAAGTCCGCCCACATCGCCTTGACTTCCGGTTTCCGGAAATCATCTTGCAAACCAGACCGGAATGGTCTTATTTGCCGCCGGGGAATCAGACCGATCCGGTCTGGTTTCGTAATTGCGAAGGATTTGCAACATGTTGCGTCTGAGCCGCCTGGCCGATTACGGCGTGATGGTGATGGCCCATGTGGCGGCCGAACCGGACGGCGTGCATAACGCCGGCGACGCGGCCGCGGCTACCGGCCTGCCGGGTCCGACGGTTGCCAAGATCATGGCCAGGCTGTCTCGGGCCGGCCTGCTCTCGTCTCAGCGCGGCGCCCGCGGTGGTTATCGTCTGGCCGGCAAGCCCGGGGACGTCTCGGTGGCTGCCATCGTCACCGCGCTCGATGGCCCTATCGCGTTGACGCAATGCTCCAGCAACCACCAGCCCAGCGCCTGCGACCGTGAGAATCTCTGCGTGTCGCGCCGTGGCATCAACCGTATCAACACGGCCATCCGCACCGCGCTGGAAAGCGTGACCCTGGCCGAACTGGCCCGGCCCTACGATTTCTTCGGCCCCTATCCGCCGCGTGCGGATGCGGGCGTGACCGACAACGCCGAGTAACGAAGGACAGCTGCCCCATGGCTGCCAATGCCCAAACCATCGAAACCGTCGAAAGCCTGGCCGGCGAATACAAGTACGGCTTTGTCACCGACATCGAATCCGAAATCCTGCCCAAGGGTCTGAGCGAAGACACCGTGCGCTTCATCTCGGCCAAGAAGGGTGAGCCACAATGGATGCTCGACTGGCGACTGAAGGCCTATCGCGCCTGGCTGCGCATGGCGAAAGAGAAGGGCGAACCGTCCTGGGCCAAGGTCAGCTATCCCGAGATCGACTTCCAGGATATCCACTACTACGCCGCGCCGAAAAAGAAGACGCTGAAAAGCATCGATGAGGTCGATCCAGAGCTGCTCGCCACCTACGAGAAGCTGGGAATCCCGCTGAAGGAGCGTGAAATCCTGGCTGGCGTGGCGGTGGATGCCGTGTTCGACAGCGTCTCGGTCGCCACCACTTTCAAGGAAAAGCTGAAAGACCTTGGCATCATCTTCTGCTCGATGTCGGAAGCCGTGCGCGAGCATCCCGATCTGGTGCAGAAATATCTCGGCTCAGTGGTGCCGATCACCGACAATTTCTATGCCACGCTCAATTCGGCGGTGTTCTCCGACGGCTCCTTCGTCTACGTGCCGCCGGGCGTGCGCTGCCCGATGGAACTCTCCACCTATTTCCGCATCAACGAGGCCAAGACCGGCCAATTCGAGCGCACCCTGATCGTCTGCGACAAGGGCGCCTATGTCTCGTACCTGGAAGGCTGCACGGCGCCGATGCGCGACGAGAACCAGCTGCATGCCGCCGTGGTCGAGCTGGTCTGCATGGAGGATGCGGAAATCCGCTACGCCACTGTGCAGAACTGGTATCCCGGCGACAAGGAAGGTCGTGGCGGCATCTACAATTTCGTCACCAAGCGCGGCGCCTGCCGTGGCGCGCGGTCGAAGATTTCCTGGACCCAGGTGGAAACCGGCTCGGCCATCACCTGGAAATATCCCAGTGTGATCCTGCAGGGCGACGACAGCGTGGGCGAATTCTATTCCGTCGCGGTTGCCAATAATGCCCAGCAGGCCGATACCGGTACCAAGATGATCCACCTGGGCAAAAACACCAAGTCGACCATCATTTCCAAGGGCATCTCGGCCGGCAAGGCGCAGAATACCTATCGCGGCCTAGTGCGCGTGATGCCGGGCGCTGCCGGCGCGCGCAACTACTCGCAATGCGACAGCCTGCTGATCGGCGACCGCTGCGGCGGCCATACCGTTCCCTACATCGAGGTGAAGAACCGCTCGGCCAAGGTCGAGCACGAGGCCACCACCTCGCGGATTTCCGACGACCAGCTTTTCTACTGCCGCCAGCGCGGCCTGTCCGAGGAGGATGCCGTCTCCACCATCGTCAACGGTTTCTGCAAGGAAGTACTGCAGAAGCTGCCGATGGAATTCGCCGTCGAGGCGCAGAAGCTGCTCGGCGTCAGCCTCGAAGGCTCGGTCGGCTGAGCGAAAAAAGAATACACAAGGACCTGCCCCCATGCTTGAGATCAAGAACCTGCACGCCAAAGTCGACGGCAAGGAAATCCTGCACGGCATCGACCTGGTTATCAAACCGGGCGAGATTCATGCGGTGATGGGCCCGAACGGCTCGGGCAAATCCACCCTGTCCTATGTGCTGGCCGGCCGCGACGGTTACGAGGTCACGGAGGGCGACATCCTGCTGAACGGCCAGAGCCTGTTGGAGATGGATCCGGAAGAGCGTGCCCGCGAAGGCATCTTCCTGGCCTTCCAGTATCCGGTCGAAATTCCGGGCGTGGCCAATGCCACTTTCCTGCGTTCGGCGGTGAATGCGGTGCGCAAGCACAAGGGCCTGGCCGACATGGACGCCATGACCTTCCTCAAGACCGCCAAGGCTAAGATGAAGCAGCTGCAGATGGACGAGAAATTCCTGCAGCGCGCCGTCAATGTCGGCTTCTCGGGCGGCGAAAAGAAGCGCAACGAGGTGTTCCAGATGCTAATGCTGGAACCCAGCCTGATGATCCTGGACGAGACGGATTCGGGCCTCGACATTGATGCGCTGAAGGTCGTGGCCGAAGGCGTGAATGCCCTGCGTAGTCCGGAACGTTCCGCTCTGGTCATCACGCATTACCAGCGCCTGCTGGACTATATCGTGCCCGATGTTGTGCATGTGCTGGCCAAGGGCAAGATCATAAAGACTGGCGGCAAGGAACTGGCGCTCGAGCTTGAGGCCAAGGGCTATGCCGATATCGTCGCGGATGCGGCCTGAGGGATCGCCGATGTCCGCTCCGTCTTTCATCGACCGTCTCAGCGACGCCCACCGGGCCGCGGCGGCCAGCCTGCCCGGCGCCGCCCTGCCCGAGGTGAGTGCGCGTCGTCGGGCCGCGCTGGACAGCTTTCTGCGTCATGGCTTGCCGACCGCGCGGCTGGAAACCTGGAAATTCACCAGCCTGACGGGCCTGGAGCGGCAGGTGCCGCCGAAGCCTGCCAATGAAGGCAGCGTGGATGCGGCGCGCCTGAAGGCTGCCGCGCTCAGGGCCGACGCCTTCCGCCTGGTTTTCGTCAATGGCCATTTTGACGCGGCGACCTCGAAGCTGGCCGGCCTGCCCAAGGGGGTGCGGCTGTTGCCGCTCAGTCAGTCTGGAGCCGAACTGCCGGCGGTGCTGGCCTCGGCGGGCGACGACCGCGCCGCCGCCCTGGCCGAACTCAATGCCGCCTTCGCCAGCGACGGTCTGCTGTTGCAGGTCGATGATGGCGTGGTGCTGGATCGCCCGGTCGAACTGGTTGCATTCGGGGCACCGGCTTTGGTCAACCTGCGGCATATGGTGCGCTTGGGCCGAAAGTCGGAAGTCGTGCTGGTGGAAAGCTATCGCGACGCCGGTTCGGCCGAGGCCGGCTGGAGCAACATCGTAGCCGGCATCGAACTGGCCGAGGGCGCGAAGCTTACGCATATCCGCCTACAGGGTGAGACTGTCGCCACGTATCACGCGGCCCTCGGCCGTGTGTCGGTGGGTGCGGATGCCCGCTATGCCCATGTCTCGGTGCAGGCCGGCGGCAAAATCGCACGCCATGAATTGCGGGTCGAATTCGCCGGCAGCAATGCCGAAGTCGATATTCAAGGCCTGGTGCTGGTGCACGGCACGGCGCATATCGATCATACCCTGCATCTGCATCACGCTTTGCCCGACTGCCGCAGCAACCAGCTGTTCAAGCATGTGGTCGACGAGCAAGGCCATGCGGTGTTCCAGGGAGGCATCCGCGTCGCCCCGCATGCCCAGAAAACCGACGCCCAGCAGCTCAGCCGCACGCTGCTGCTGGCCGACCGGGCGCAGATCGACACCAAGCCCGAGCTCGAGATCCTGGCCGATGACGTAAAATGCAGCCACGGCGCCTCCATCGGCGATGTGGACCCGCAGCAGCTTTTCTACATGCAGGCCCGTGGCATTCCCGTCGCCGAGGCCCGCCGCCTGCTGCTCAGCGGCTTCGCCTATGAGATCGTATCGGCCGTGCCGGAAGGCGCGTTGCGCGACCATGTCGAGGCCTTCGTCGAGGCCTGGTTGGCCCAGGAGAAAGGCGGCCGGCCATGACCGCACTCGCGGCCGTGAAGCCCGCCGCCGGTTTCGACATTGATCGCATCCGCGCCGATTTCCCCATCCTGGCGGAGAAGGTCTATGGCAAGCCGCTGGTCTTCCTCGACAGCGGCGCCAGCGCGCAGAAGCCGCGCGTGGTGATCGATGCCATGACGCGCCTGCTGGAGCATTCCTATGCCAACGTGCATCGCGGTATCTACAGCCTGAGTCAGTCGGCCACCGATCAGTTCGAGAAGGCGCGCGATATCGTGGCGCGTTTCATCGGCACGCCCGACAGCCGGGAAATCGTCTTCACCCGCAATGCCACCGAAGCGATCAATCTGGTCGCCTATAGCTGGGGTCAGGCTTTCCTGAAGGCCGGCGACGAGGTGTTGATCTCGCATATGGAGCATCACGCCAATATCGTGCCGTGGCAGCTTTTGCGCGACCGCATCGGCATCGTGCTCAAGGTGGCGCCGGTGAACGATGCCGGCGAGCTGATCTGGGACGAATTCGTTAAGCTGATCGGCCCCAGGACCAAGCTGGTGGCGATCACTCATGTCTCCAACACGCTGGGCACCATCGTGCCGGTGGCCGACGTGGTGCGCGTGGCGCACGAGAAGGACGTCAAGGTTCTGATCGACGGCAGCCAGGCCGTGCAGCATATGCATGTCGACGTGAAGGCGCTGGATGTCGATTTCTATGCCTTCACCGGCCACAAGCTTTATGGCCCGACCGGCATCGGCGTGCTCTATGCCAAGGCCGCCTTGCTGGAGGCGATGCCGCCCTGGCAGGGTGGCGGCGACATGATCCTGTCGGTCACCTTCGAAAAGACCGAATACAACGACATCCCGCACAAGTTCGAAGCCGGCACGCCGGCCTTCGTCGAAGCCGTTGGTTTGGGCGCCGCCATCGAGTATGTGCAGTCGATCGGCCTAGAGGCCATCGCGGCCCATGAGCATGACCTGCTGGTCTATGCCACCGAGAGGCTGCAGGCGATCAACAGCCTGCGCATCATCGGCAATGCAAAAGACAAGGCCGGAGTGATCTCCTTCGTGCTGGAAGGCATCCATCCCCACGATATAGGCACCATTCTCGACCGCGAAGGCATTGCCGTGCGCGTCGGCCAGCATTGCGCCCATCCGCTGATGGAGCGGTTCGGCGTGCCGGCCACGGTGCGGGCCTCGTTTGGTCTGTATAATACCCGGGCGGAGGTGGATGCCCTCTGCGCCGGTCTGCAGCGCGTCAGGGAGATTTTCGGGTGATGAGCGCGGAAGCCAAGAAGCAGGATGCCCCTGCCAGCCTGGAAGACTTGCGGGAGCAGGTGGTCGAGGCGGTGAAAACCGTCTACGACCCCGAAATTCCGGTTAACATTTACGAACTCGGCCTTATATACAAGGTCGAGGTCAACGAGGCCCGCGACGTCCAGATCGAGATGACGCTGACCTCGCCGAATTGTCCGGCCGCCCAGTCGATGCCTGCCGAGGTGGAGCAGAAGACCCGCTCCATCGACGGCGTCGGCGAGGTGACCGTCGATGTAGTTTGGGATCCGCCGTGGTCGCCGGAGCATATGTCCGAAGCGGCCCGGCTGGAACTCGGGATTATGTAAGGAGCTGCCCGCGATGGCGAGCACAGACATGGCAACCCCGCCGGCCCGTCCGGCCTTCAAGCCCGTCACCCTGACCGATGCGGCGGCGGAGCGCGTACGCGCCCTGATCGCGCAATCCGACAAGCCGGTGATCGGCCTGCGCATCGCGATCAAGACCAAGGGCTGCTCGGGTTTCTCCTACGACATCCAGTACGCCACTGAAAAAGAGAAATTCGACGAGGTGGTGGAGGATAAGGGTGTCACGATCCTGATCGAGCCCAAGGCGCAGATGTATATCTTCGGCACCGAGATCGACTGGTCGGAAGACAAGCTGCAATCGGGTTTCGTGTTCCGCAATCCGAACGAAAAGGGCCGCTGCGGCTGCGGCGAGAGTTTCCACGTCTGATTATTTGACGTCTTCGCGGCGGCGATAGATCGTGAATCGCCCGAGGTCCAGCGCTTTTTCGTAATCCTCGAAGCGCTTGGCGAATAGCGGATTGCGCGAGAAATATTCCAGATAATCGAAGGTGTCGCCCTGGCAGCGCGGAATGCCGGCGACATTGTCGATGATCAGCAACGAGGGTTTCTTCTTATAGAAATCCTCGGCCACGCTGCGGAAGACGAAGGATTCGGCGGCGCTCATCGCGTCCGGCGGGTTGTACAGCGGCGCCAATTCCTCGCAGCCGGCATAGGCACCCTGCACCATCCACATGCTCTCGAAGCGCATAGTCATGCGCATGTTCAGATAGTTCAGCATCGGGAAATGCGGATAGATGCCGGGCGACAGCACCAGGATGTAGTCGTTGCGCCGTTCTTGCTTCACCGCATGCATCAGGCGCTTCAATTCGGATTCTGGGTATTCGATCTGCTTGAAGAATGGTCGACTGTGCAGGCCTTCCTGGTAAAAGATCAGAAGCATCAGGGCGGCGGCAAACAGCTTGGCCGGCCGGCTATCGCCGCGTTTCGGCCACACCACATGATCCATCACATGGGCGATGATCACGCCGGCCAGCAGCAGGGTGAGGGCCTGGGCGGGCAGGGCATGATAGGACCAGCCCTTGCCCTGGGCGTAGCCCGAGAGCAGACCGCCGAACCCGGCCAGGCAGATCACACGGGCCAGATGCGAGCGCATCGCCAGAAAGGCGGCGATGGCCAGCAGCGGCAGGATGGCGGTCGGGGGGCCCAGATTGGCGCTGAGCACTAGGTCGAGGATGCTGTTCTGGCTCACCTCGCTGTAGAAGCTCTGGGCCAGCGGCAGGGCGACGGTGAAATATTCCGGCGTGACGATGACGGCGAACAGCGCGTGTGCCACGCAGACCGCGAAGACCGACCATGGCGCGGGATCGGCCAGGCTGCGGCGCAGGCCAAGCTGGCTGACGACATAAAGTTCGACGAAAAGCGGGATCCCGAGGAAATACGGCTTCATGGCGAAGCCGAAACCCGCCATCAGTCCGGTGGCGATCTTCAGACGGTTCGACAATGCCTCGCCATCGGCGCGCCCGCTGGCCACCAGCAGGTAGGGCATGGTCAGCACCAGCATGATGTGTTCGCGCTGGCTGAACATGTCGTTGGGATAGACGATCAGCAGGAACAACAGCAGCAAGGGCAGCAGGGCATCCGCGGTGGCATGGGCGGGATCGAGGCTGGCGGCCAGCACCCAGCGGCAGGTGATGAAGGAGGCGGCAATACCTAAGCCAAGCAGGGCGATCAGAACTGTGGTGCCGGGCAGGCCGGTGACGCTGGCGATCGCCTCCGGCAGCAGATGGACCACGAAGACCAGTGGCGTGTTCATGTCGATGGCATCGACATAAAGCTTGCCGCCGCCCAGCCAGACCTTCGAGATATACAGCAGCACGGCTGTGTCATGGTTGATCGGCGGGAAGAAATAGCCGCCGATCCAGGCCGTGCAGACCGCCAGGACCAGCAGGTGGAGCAGGCGCGGCCAGTCCAGGCCGCGGCGCTGGATCGCCTCTGTCGTCGGGGAAGACTGGCTCATGATGGGCGTAGGGGTGTATTTCCGGACTGGCGGATGCTAGGGCCGACTTGGTAAATCATTCGCTTAACTATAAAGCAATTGGAAAACCGGCAGGGGCGAATGGAGCGGGCTGAATACCACCGGATGGCGACCCTGGAGGATACCATGTGGTGGTACCGCGCCCTCCATGCCGGGCTGGCCGACCGCCTTGGCCCGGCCGGAGCCACGGGCGGGCTTCCCGCCGGCAGCCGGCTGCTTGATGCGGGCTGCGGCACCGGTGGGCTGTTGGCCCGCCTGAAGGCCGCCAGGCCTGACCTTGCCTTGTTCGGCCTGGAATTCGACCCCGAGGCCGCAGCCATCGCCGCAGCCAAGACCGGCCTGCCGGTCCGGACCGGCTCGGTGAACGCGCTGCCTTTTGCCGACGAGGCCTTCGACGCGGTGGTCAGCGCCGACGTGCTGTGCCATGCCGGGGTCGACCAGGTTGCTGCGCTGGCTGAGTTCCGGCGCTGCCTGAAGCCCGATGGGCTGCTGCTGCTCAACCTGCCGGCCTATCAATGGCTGGCCTCTGCCCATGACCGTCATGTCCATAATGTCCGTCGCTATACGGCTGGACAGGCACGTCGACTGGTCCAGGAGGCCGGTTTCGGCCGCATCGCCTGCGGCTATTGGAACAGCCTGCTGTTTCCGCTAATGCTGCTGCACCGGCTGATGGCCGGGCAGGACGAGGCCGCCAGCGACGTGCGGCCTTTCCCCGCCTGGCAGGAAAGCCTGTTCACAGCTGTTACCGCTGCCGAACGCCGCCTGGCTCGCCATGGCCTCCGGCTGCCCTTCGGCGGTTCGGTCTGGGTCGAGGCCCGTACGTCATGAACCATCCCGCCGCCACAGTCTCCGAAAGCTTTTCGCCGGCCTTTGCCCTGTCCATCGTCGTGCCGGTCTATAACGGCGCCGAAAGCGTGCCGACTCTGGTGGAGGCACTGGCCAAGCTCGACGTGCCCGGCGGGCATGAGATCGTGCTGGTCAACGATTGCAGCCCCGACAATTCGCTGGAGGTCTGCCGCGAGCTCTGCCGCCGCAACGAGGTGGCGCTGACAGTGGTGAATCTCGCGCGCAATTTCGGCGAGCATAATGCGGTGATGGCCGGCCTGAGCCACGCGCGCGGCGCCTATATCATCAACATGGACGACGACCTGCAAAACCCGCCCGAGGAAGTCGTACGGCTCTGGCAATATGCCAGGGATAACGATTACGACGTCGTCTACACCTATTATGCTGAAAAGCAGCATGCCGCCTGGCGCAACCTGGGCAGCCGGTTCACAAACTGGTGCGCAGACTTCCTGCTCGACAAGCCCAAGGGCCTGTATCTGTCCAGTTTCCGCTGCATGAGCGCGTTTACCGCGCGCAACATCCTGCTCCATACCGGGCCATTCCCCTATGTGGATGGCCTGATCATGCAGGTGACCCAGAAGATCGGCCGACTGCAGGTGCAGCACCTGCCGCGCGCCGGTGGGCGCAGCAATTACACGATCCGCCGCCTGGTGCGGCTGTTCATGTCTATGTTCCTCAATTTCTCGGTCATGCCGCTGCGCATCGGTACGCTCACCGGCTTTGTCATGGCCGGCCTCGGACTGCTGGTTTTCCTCATCATCCTGGTCGAGGCGCTGTTCGGCCGCACACCGCAGGGCTATGCCTCGGTGATGGCGGCGATCCTGCTGCTGGCAGGTGTGCAGCTCATCATGCTCGGCCTGGTCGGCGAATATCTCGGCCGTCTGTTCCTCACCGTGAACAGGAAACCGCAATTCATCGTCCGTGACGTCGAACGCAACGCGCGGGCCGGCGAAGAGAAGGGCGTATCATGACCTGGTTCTATGTTGCCCTGGCCGCGGGCATCCTGCTGGGTGTCGCTGGTCAGATCCTGCTGAAGGCTGGTGCCAGCGGCGAGACGCTGCTGCAGCAATTCCTTTCGCCGCAATCGATCATTGGCCTTGCGCTCTATTTCGCCGCCGCCGTCTGTTACATGTTGGCCCTGCGCAAAATTCCGGTCTCGATCGCCTTCCCCAGCGTATCGCTGTCCTACGTGCTGGTGGCCCTGCTCGGTTTCTGGCTCTATGGCGAGGCGCTCACGCCGGCCAAGCTGGGCGGCATAGCCCTGGTCTGCGCCGGGGTTTTTCTGATCACACGCTCCGCCTGATTATTGGCGGCCTGAACCCGGCTCAGCCCCAGATCTCCCGCACGGCCGCGATCACCGTATCCACCTCGGCGTCGCCAAGCTGCGGATAGAGCGGCAAGCTCAGAACGCTTTTCGCGGCCCGTTCGGTGCGCGGCAGGCCGCCGGGGCCCAGAGCGACGCGACCCTTGTAGGCCGGCTGCAGATGCACCGGCACCGGGTAGTGGATCAGCGTACCCACACCGCGTTCCTTCAGTTTCGCCTGCAGTTCGTCGCGCCGTGCGCCGGCATCCACCACATAGAGATGGTACACGGGTGACGCGCCCGGTCGCACGGCCGGCAATCCCAGGCCATCGAGGTCGGCCAGGCCGGCAGTGTAGCGCGCGGCGATGGCCTGGCGCCGCGCCGTGTCGGCCGGCAGGTTGCCGAGCTTGACGCGCAGGATGGCGGCCTGCAGGGGATCGAGCCGGCTGTTCATGCCGGCGATGCCGCTGATATAGCGTTCGCGCCAGCCATACTCGCGCATGGCCCGCAGCGTTTCGGCCAGCGCATCGTCGTCCGTAGTGATGATGCCGCCATCGCCGATGGCGCCCAGGTTTTTGGTCGGATACAGGCTATAGGCCGCGGCCTTGCCCCAGCGACCGACCATGCGGCCGTTCAGTGTCGCGCCATGGGCCTGGGCATTGTCTTCCAGCAGGATCAGGCCGTGCCGCTCTGCGATGGTGGCAATATCAGTGATGGCGGCCGGCTGGCCGTAGAGATGTACCGGGATCACGGCCTTGGGTTTGGGCGTCTGTTTCGGCCAGCCTTTCAGCACGGCTTCCAAAGCGGCGGGCGCCATGGTCCAGTAATCGTCGATATCCACCAGCACCGGCGTGGCGCCGGCCAGTTCTATGGCAGCCACCGTGGCGACGGCCGTATGCGACACGGTGATCACCGCATCGTCTGGTCCGACCCCCATGCCGCGCAGGGCAACGATCAGGGCGTCGGTGCCGCTGGCCACCGCGACGGCGTGTTTGCTGCCGGTATAGGCGGCGAATTCCCGCTCGAAGGCGGCCACTTCCTCACCCTGGATATACCAGCCGGCTTCCAGCACGCGGGCGATGGCGGCATCGATGGCGTCGCGCTGGGCCAGATAGGCGGCTTTGGGGTTGGTCTGCGGAATCATCGTCTGTGGCTCACAGGTAATGCGCCCCATGGGCGCGATAGAAATCCAGAGTCTTGGTTAGGCCTTCGGCCAGGCTGTGGCGCGGCTGCCAGCCAGTGGCGGTGCGGAAGGCGCTGTCATCGGCAACGTAGTCGCCGATATCGATCTTCTTGCGATCGGCCGGGAATTCGCGGCGGTCATAGCCGCCGCTGCCTGCGGTTCGTACTAGCAGGTCGGCCAGGTCGAGCAGGCAGATCGATGGGCAGCCGCCGATATTGTAGACATGGCCGATGGTGGCGTCGGTCTGTGCGGCGGCCAGAAAGGCGTCCACCATGTCCTCGACATAGGTGAAGTCGCGCTTCTGCTCGCCACCCCAGACCTCGAAGCGGGTATCATGTAGAGCATGTTTGACCCAGATGCCGAGGAAAGTCTGTTTGGCATCGCGAATGCGCATCCGAGGGCCGAATACATTGGTCAGGCGCAAGGCGGTCATGCGCTGGCCGTAAACCCGGGCGAACAGCAGGTGATAGGCCTCGGCGGCATATTTGTGGATACCGTTGATATCCGGCGGCGCGATCGGATGCTTCTCGTCCACCGGCAGGTATTGCGGCGGACCGTAGAATTGCCGGGTCGAGCTGAAGATCACGCGGGCCGTGGGATTGGTGCGGCGCAGGGCCTCCAGGAAACGCAGGTTGGCTTCCTGGTTCAGCCGCAGGTCTTCCAGCGGCTGCTGCATGGAATCCATATGCGAGGTCTGGCCCGCCAGGTTGAAGACGCAGGCCGCGTCGGCCAGCGCCGGCGTCACCGCTGCTTCGTCGCCGATATCGGCCTCGATCAGTCGCACCGGCGGCGCCATGCCCGACAGGTTGTAGGGATTGGCGCCATATTGTGCCAGAACGCGGTCGATCACGGTGACCGTGGCGCCCATGCCCACCAACCGATGCACCAGATTGGAGCCGATAAATCCCATACCGCCGGTCACGACAACCGGTACGCCTTGCCAGGTCATGCTGTCCTCGAATAAGCCCGCGCCAGTTGGCCGGCGACCGAATATGCAGCCTGATTATGCCTGAAACATGCGTACTTTGTCAGGAGCCGGCCTTGCGGTCCGGGACGCCGCGCGGCAAACTGCGGCCATGCGTGCCGCCCCTGCATTCACCGCCCTTAGCGGCCTCAGTCTTGCCGCGATGCTGGCCGGCTGCTCGGGTACGGCATCCGAGCCGTATTACCTCGGCCGCTTTCTGCCCGGGGATCAGGGTGTATACGAACGGGGTGACAGCCTGACGGCCAACGACCCGCTGACCGGCCGGCCGTATTTCTCGGTCTGCTACAACAGCACCCTGCACACGGCGGAGCAGGTCCGCGCGCTGGTCCGCCGGCATTGCAGCGATCCGCAATTGAAGCGGAACGTGACGGACCTGTATTCCTGTTCCCTGGCCTCGCCGGTGCGGGTCACCTACAGTTGCAGCGCGCTGAGCCGCACGGCGGAAGAGGCCAGGCCCAACCTGATCCGGTCCGACAGTTATACCGGCACCATCGACGTATACTGAGGCAGGCCTCAGGCCGGCGTGGCGATGCGCAGGCCGCTCTCGCGGTCGAACAGATGCAGTCGCGCGATATCGACCACCAGACCCGGACGGGAATGGTCGTGGAAGCCGGCATGGCTGGGAACACGCACCACGATTTCCTCGCCGGAAATCTTGCCGTGCAGCAGGGTGTCTGCGCCCAGTTCCTCGGCGACGTCGACATCCAGCATCACATGCGGGGTTTCACCGGCCCGGGCGATGCGCAGGTTTTCCGGCCGGATGCCCAGGGTGTAGTCCCCGGTCGGCACCGACCAGCCTTCCGGCAGCGGCAGGATCACGGCGTCGGCCAGCTTGGCCTGGCTGCCCTCGATCCGGCATTTGATGAAATTCATCGCCGGCGAGCCGATGAAGCCACCGACATAGGTGGTGGCGGGATGGTTGTAAACTTCCTGCGGCGAGCCGATCTGGTCGGCCCGACCCTGGTTCATCACCACCAACCGGTCGGCCAGCGTCATGGCCTCGACCTGGTCGTGCGTCACGTAAATCGAGGTGACGCCTAGCTGCTGATGCAGGCGCTTGATCTCCAGTCGCATCTGCACACGCAGCTTGGCATCGAGGTTCGACAGCGGCTCGTCGAACAGGAACACGCTGGGTTCACGCACGATGGCGCGACCCATGGCGACGCGCTGGCGCTGGCCGCCTGACAGTTCGCGCGGCTTGCGCTGCAGGTAGGGCTGCAGCTGCAGAATCTCGGCGGCACGCTGCACGCGCTTTTCGATATCGTGTTTGCTCATGCCCCGGATGCGCAGGCCGTAGGACATGTTCTCGTACACGCTCATATGCGGATACAGCGCGTAGTTCTGGAACACCATGGCGATATCGCGTTCGGCCGGTTCGATATTGTTGACCACGCGGTCGCCAATATGAATATCGCCCTCGGTGATCGCTTCCAGGCCGGCGATCATGCGCAGCAGGGTGGATTTGCCGCAGCCCGACGGACCGACGATGACGATGAACTCGCCATCCTTGATCTC
Source organism: Ferrovibrio sp. (assembly GCF_046297595.1). Classification (GTDB taxonomy): domain Bacteria; phylum Pseudomonadota; class Alphaproteobacteria; order Ferrovibrionales; family Ferrovibrionaceae; genus Ferrovibrio. The sequence goes on along the minus strand of NZ_JBKBHT010000001.1, from coordinate 683,119 downwards.
CATGTCGACGCCATGGATGGCCTTCACCGGGCCGTAATTCTTTTTCACGCTTTTCAGCGTCACCTTCGCCATGACGGGCGCTCACTTTTCCGTTTCAACAAGACCTTTAACGAACCAGCGCTGCATCAGCACCACCACGGCAACCGGGGGCAGTAGGGCCAGTACGGCCATGCCCATGATCACCGGCCACTCATAGAAGGCATCGGGGGCGCGGATCAGGCGGCCGATTGCCAGCACGATGGTCTGGTATTTGTAGTCGGACGCGATCAGCAGCGGCCAGAGATACTGGTTCCAGCCATAAATGAACTGGATCACGAACATGGCGGCGATACTGGTGCGGCTCAGGGGCACCAGAACATCCTTGAAGAAGCGCATCGGGCCGGCGCCGTCGATGCGGGCGGCCTCTACCAGCTCATCCGGCACGGTCATGAAGAACTGCCGGAACAGGAAGGTGGCGGTGGCCGAGGCGATCAGCGGCAGGATCAGGCCGGTATAGGTATCCAGCAGGCCCAGATCGGCAACGATCTTGTAGGTCGGGATGATGCGCACCTCGACCGGCAGCATCAGGGTGATGAAGATCATCCAGAAGAAGAAATTTTTCAGCGGGAAGCGGAAATAGACGATGGCGAAGGCCGACAGCAGCGAGATGATGATTTTGCCCACCGCGATCGAAATCGCCATGATGAAGCTGTTCATCAGCAGCACGATGGCCGGCGTGGCACCGCTAACGCCGACCAGCTGCGGGCCGTCGAACAGGGCTCGGGCGGTGTTGGTCAGCAGTTCGGCGCCGGGCAGCAGCGGCATCGGTGTCTGCGAAACGTCCTGAATCGTGTGCGAGGCCGCGATCACCGCGAGATAGATCGGGAAGGCGACGATGAAGATCGCGGCCAGCATGATCAGGTGGCCGACCGCATCGGCTATGGGACGACGCTCGATCATCAGTAATGCACTTTGCGTTCGATATAGCGGAACTGAACCACGGTCAGGCCGATCACGATGGCCATCAGGATCACCGACTGGGCGGCTGAACCGCCCAGGTCTTGGGCCTCGAAGCCGTCATACCAGACCTTGTAGACCAGGATTTCGGTCGACTTGGCCGGACCGCCGCGGGTCAGCGAATGGATCACGCCGAAGGTCTCGAAGAAGGCATAGACCACGTTAACGACGATCAGGAAGAACAGCGTCGGCGACAGCATCGGCAGGATGATCGTCCAGAACCGGCGGAACGGCTTGGCCCCATCGATGGCAGCTGCCTCGATCAGCGATTTCGGAATCGCCTGCAGGCCAGCAAGGAAGAACAGGAAATTGTAGGAAATCTGCTTCCAGGTAGCAGCGACCACGACGACGAACATCGCCTGTCCACCATTGAGATGGAAGTTCCAGTCGACGCCGGCCTGGGCCAGCAGCCAGGCGAACACGCCGGGGCCGGGCAGGAAGACAAAGCCCCACAGCGCGCCGGCGACGGCCGGTGCGACGGCATAGGGCCAGATCAGCAGGGTCTTGTAGACGAGCGCACCGCGGATCAGTCGGTCGGCTGTGACGGCCAGCACCAGCGAGATGCTTAGGCCAAGCGTGGTGACCAGCGTACTGAACAGCGCGGTGATCTTGAATGAGTTCAGGTAGTAGTCGTCCTCGAACAGGGCGGCGAAGTTTTCCATCCCGACGAAGTAGCTGCTGGTGCCGAAAGCATCCTCGCGCAGCACCGACTGCACGACAGCCTGACTGGCGGGCCAGAAGAAGAAGATCACGGTGATCGCGATCTGCGGGGCGACCAGCAGATACGGCAGGAACCGGTTGTGAAAGACGACTCGTTTTTCCATGGGGCGCCATAAAAGAAGCCCGCGCCTTAAAGAGTCAAGGCGCGGGCTTCCGTTTGAGGGACAGTTAACCCATTACGAACGCTTGGCGTCGCGCTCGAACTGGCGGAGCAGGCGGTTGCCACGCTCCACGGCAGCGTCCAGCGCTTCCTTGGGCGACTTCTTGCCCGACCAGACGGCTTCCAGTTCTTCGTCCATCACGTCGCGGATCTGCACGAAGTTGCCCAGGCGCAGGCCCTTCGAGTTGCCGGTCGGGGTCTTCAGCATCATCTGCTGCACCGAGGTGTCGGTACCCGGATTGGCGGTATAGAAGCCCTGCTGCTTGGTGGCTTCATAGGCCATCGGCGTGACCGGCAGGTAGCCGGTGTTCTTGTGCCACCAGACCTGGTTCTCGGTCGAGGCCAGGTAGTCGAAGAACTGGGCCACACCCTTGTAGTCTTCGGCCTTGTGCTTGCCCAGAACCCACAGCGAGGCGCCGCCGATGATCGAGTTCTGCGGCGCGCCCTGCACGTCGCTGTAATAGGGCAGCATGGAAATACCCCACTTGAACTTCGCGCCGCGCGCGAAGGTCGCGTAACCGGCCGAGCTTTCCATGTGGATCGCGCATTCGCCCGACACGAACTTGGCATTCGCCTCGTTCTTGCGACCGCCATACACCATCAAGCCTTCCTTCATCCAATTGGCCAGGTTGGTGATGTGGCGCACATGCAGCGGGCTGTTGAACTTCAGCTCGGTATCGAAGCCGTCGAAGCCGTTCGACTTGGTGGCGAACGGCACGTTATGCAGAGCGGAGAAATTCTCCAGCTGCACCCAGGTCTGCCAGTTGGTCTGGAACGGGCAGGTGCTGCCCGAAGCCTTCAGCTTCTTCAGCATCGGCTCCATTTCCTGCCAGGTCTTCGGCGGAGCGTTCGGGTCAAGGCCGGCCTTCTGGAAGGCATCCTTGTTGTAATACATCACCGGCGTGGAGGAATTGAACGGGAAGGACAGCATCTTGCCGTCCGAGGTGCTGTAATAGCCGGTCACGGCCGAAATGTAGGAACCCGGATCGAACTTGTAGCCGTTCTGGGCCATCAGTTCATAGACCGGCTTGATCGCGGCGCGCGAGGCCATCATGGTGCCGGTGCCGACCTCGAAGACCTGCACGATGTGCGGGCCCTTGCCGGCGCGGAAGGCGGCCATGGCGGCGGTCAGGGTTTCCGGATAGCTGCCCTTGTTGACAGCAACAAGCTGGTACTTGTCCTGGCCCTTGTTGAAGCCAGCGACGATTTCGTTGACCCGCTCGTTCAGGGCGCCGGTCATCGCGTGCCACCACTGAATCTCAATGCGGTTCCCCTGGGCCTGCGCCGTGAAGCCGGTCGCCATGACGGCGGTGCCGGCAAGCAGCGCGAGCGCAAGGCGCGCGAGTTTCCCTGTCGATTTCATTGTGCTGTCTCCAATGCTAAAGAAATCCACCCCAAGAGTCGGGAGGGCCGACTTTTTTATGTGTCTTACGATGACGTTCATGCGTAAGAATTGTTACGGTTATATGACAAGGACCGGGCGTTGACCAAGCCTTATTCTGAAACAATCGAAATCGGTGCCGACCGGCTGACGGTCGGGAATGACAGTTTCCCCTTTTTGGTCAAGCGCGACTCGCGGGCCCGGCGCATGCTGCTCCGGGTCATGCCCCGGGACGGAGCGGTCGTCCTGGTCCTGCCGACCCGCGCAAGCCTGAAATCCGGCCAGAAATTCGTGACCGAGCAGGTCGACTGGATCCTGGCGCGGCAGGAGGAACGGCCGGAAATCCTGCCCTGGCAGGATGGCGCCAGCCTGCCGCTTTATGGTGCGCCGCACATCATCCGGCACCGGCCGGCTGCCCGCGGCGGGGTCTGGATCGAGGGCAATGAAATCCACGTGACCGGCCAGGCGGAACACCTGCCACGACGCCTGCGCGACTGGCTGAAGCGGCGCGCCCGCGAGGAATTCGGGGTTGCCGCTAGGGAAATGGCCGACCGAATCGGGCTCAGCGTACGGCGCATCACCGTGCGCGACACCCAGAGCCGCTGGGGCAGCTGCTCGGCCCACGGGAACCTGTCGTTCTCCTGGCGCCTGCTGCTGGCGCCGCCGCCGATCGGCCGCTATCTGGTCGCCCATGAAGTGGCGCATCTGAAACACATGGATCACAGCGTCGCCTTCTGGCATCTCTGTGCGCAGTTGCTGGGCGGCGAAGGCGAGTTGCGGGCGGCGCGCACCTGGCTGCGCCGCCATGGCGCAGCCCTGCATCTTCACGGCTGAGCCATATGCGCCCGTTGCCGCGTGACTCGACGGCGCTGGTGATCCTGCTGGGCTGTGCCACCGCGCTCGGCCCGCTCAGCACCGATATGTATTTGCCGTCGCTGCCCGCCCTGGCGACGATCTACGCCACCGATGCGGCCGCGGTGCAACTCACGCTCAGCGCCTTCCTCGCCGGTTTCGCCGTCACGCAGCTGATCTACGGCCCGGTTTCCGACCGGTTCGGCCGCCGGCCGGCGTTGCTGTTTGGCATCGCCCTGTTCACGCTCGCCTCGATCGGCTGCGCTTTCGCCGCCAGCATCGAGTGGCTGATCGGCTGGCGCTTCGTGCAGGCGCTCGGTGCCTGTTCCGGCGTGGTGCTGGGGCGCGCCATCGCCCGCGACCTGTTCGAGGGCGCCCATGCGGCCAGGGCCCTGTCGATGATGGCCATGGTGCTGGGGCTAACGCCTGCGGTGGCACCGATCCTGGGCGGCTACCTGCATGCCTGGTTCGGCTGGCAGGCGAATTTCATCGCCATGGCCCTGGTCGGCAGCCTGCTGGGGATCTGCGTGCTGATCTTCCTGGCCGAGAGCAACCAGCGCCGCAACCCCACCGCCACCCAGATACGGCCGATGCTGCGCAACTTCGCCAGCCTGGCCCGTCATCCGCGCTATCGCGGCTATGTCCTCTGCGTGGCGTTTTCCTATGGCGGGATGTTCTCCTTCATCTCCGGGTCGTCGTTCACGCTCAGCCGTGTTTTCGGTGTGGGCGAGACCGTGTTCGGCTACTGCTTCTCGCTGATCGTGTTCGGGTATCTGTGCGGCGGCTTCATCGGCACGCGTCTCACATTGCGGCTCGGCGTGGACCGCATGCTGGGCGTGGGCGCGGCCTGCTGCGCGCTGGGTGGCGGCGGCATGGCGCTGCTGCAGAGCTGGGCCTGGGCCAACGGGCTGGACTGGCACTGGTTCAGCCTGATCGGACCGATGATGATCTTCACCATGGGACTGGGCCTGACCATGCCGCAGGGCCAGGCCGGGGCACTGCAGCCCTTTCCGCAGATGGCGGGCAGCGCGGCGTCGCTGATGGGCTTCGTGCAGATGAGTGTCGGCGCCGCCGCCGGCATTTTCGTCGGCCATGCATTAAACGAAACCGCCCTGCCGCTGAGTTGGACGGTGGCCGGCATGGGCCTGGCCACATTCCTGTCATGGCTTCTGGTCGTGCGGCGACAGGCCGCCTAGACGTGATTTATTTTTCCAGTTTCCCCAGCAGCCAGCTGCTGATCCGGCTGATCACACCAGGATCGATCTCGCCCTCGAAGCCAGGATCCTTGTCGTTTTCCAGTGGTTTCAGAGCGTGACTGGTGCGCGGCAGGATGATCAGCGCGTGATCGTCGGGCTGGCGTTTCTGCAGGGCGGCATCCAGCGTCAGCGCATCGCGCTCGGCTGAAATCTGGGTATCGGCATCGCCCTGGATCAGCAGCACGGGACCGGCATAGCGCTGTATGGCTTCTGCCGGCTCCAGTTTCAGCAGAGCCTGCCAATAAGGACCGCTGTATAACGGATACAGGCCGCGCAGCGCCGTCGGCAATCGCTCGGGAATCTGGCCGGTTTCGCGGATGTCTTTCAGCGCGCGGTCGTTGTCGGCCAGCAGCATACGGCGTTGGCCGGGCTTGACCTGAGGGCTGAGCTGGCGGGCCAACTGCTCGCGGACGATGATGTCCATGCGGCGCCCCGGTGCCGCCGCCAGGATCAGGGCCTGCGGCCTTTCCCCTTCCACAAGGCGGGTTGCCAGATCGATGGCGATCAGTCCGCCTTCGGAGTGACCGAACAGCCCGGCCTTGCCGGGGTCTACGCCATCCTGCGCGCGCAGGAAGGCATAGGCGGCATAGGCATCGTCGACGAACCGGCCCCAGTTGAAGTATTCGGCATAGTCGTCTTGGCTGGCCGGTCGACCGCCGGCATTGGCATGCATGCCGCGCTTGTCATAACGCAGGGTCGCGACGCCCTTCTGCGCCAGTCCATCGGCGATCTGCCGCAGCAGATCGGTACGCAGGATCGGCGGTTGGTTGCCGTCGCGGTCGGTCGGTCCGCTGCCCTGGATCAGCACCAGGCCAGGCACCTGAGACGTGATCCCGGCAGGCAGGGTCAGCGTCCCGGCCAGAACCGAGCCGTCGCGCGAGGTGATGGCAACCTGCTGGTTGACTGCGTTTTCCGTTCCCCGCGCCACTGGCGGCAATAGCAGCAATCCTGCCAACAGGAAGATAAACTGATGTTTCATCGCTGCACCGGCTGCGGGCCGACCTGCCAGATCATCTGCGGTTCGCCCTGCGATGTCGCGGGTGGTGGCGCGGCGGGTTCGATCACCGTGCGCGGCGGCGGCGGAACCGAAGCGGGAGAGGCCGTTGCCGGCGCGCTGCCGAACTGGCGCATGATGCGGTCCCACAGCGAAGGCAGGCTGAAGTTTTGGCTGGGGGCCTGCGGCAATTCGCTGGCTGGCAGGCCCTTCAGGGCATCGGTCATGAAGCTGCGCCAGATCTGCGACGGCAAGCCGCTGCCGCTCACCTTCTTGGTCGGCGAATTATCGTCATTGCCGACCCATACCGCAGTCACCAGATCGGGTGTGTAGCCGACGAACCAGGCATCGCGGTAATCCGAGGTCGTGCCAGTCTTGCCCGCCGCCGGCCGGCCGATCTGCGCGGCACGGCCGGTTCCCGTCGCGATCACGCCGCGCAACAGCTCGTTCAACTCGCCCAGCGGTTCCGGTGCGATCATGTGGGCGTATGCGCCGCCGGTATCGCGGCGGAACAGCACGGCGTTGTTGCGGTCGCGGACTTCGATCACGCCATAGGGCTGCACGGCATAGCCGCCATTGGCAAAAGCCGCGTAGGCGGCGGTGAGTTCCAGAACGCCGACTTCGAAAGAGCCTAGCGCCAGCGAGGGATGCGGCTTCAGGTCGCTGGTGATGCCCAGCCGGCGCGCCGTTTCGATCACCTTGTCGCGGCCGACGCGCTCGGAAACCTGCACGGCGATGGTGTTGATCGAGCGGGCCGCCGCCTCGCGCAGAGGCATCGTGCCGTGATACTGGCCGTCGTAATTGCGCGGTTTCCAGTTGCCGATCTCGATCGGCCCATCGACATACTGGTCGTCGGGCGTGATGCCCTGTTCCAGCGCGGTGAGGAACACGATGGGCTTGAAGGCCGAGCCGGGCTGGCGGCGTGCCTGCGTCGCGCGGTTGAAGGGGCTGTCGAGATAGTCGCGACCGCCGATCATCGCGCGCACCGCGCCATCGGGCGCCAGTGCCACCAGGGCCGCCTGACCCACATCCAGCTTCTGTGCGTCGCGGTCCATCAGGCTGTCGACGGCGCGCTCGGCGCCACCCTGCAGGCGGCTATCCATGGTGGTGTAGACCGTGAGGTCGGCGTGGTCGCGGCCGACCAGCTGATACACTTCCTCGATCACCCAATCGGCGAAATACCGTGCATTGGGCAGGGGCAGGCGCGAGCGGGCAAGCTGTGTTGGTTTCGCGATCGCGGCCTCGGCGGTTTCGATCGTGATGAAGCCGGCATCGGCCATGTTGCGCAGCACCTGCGCGGCGCGCGCTTGGGCAGATTTGATATTGCCGGTGGGCGCCAGTTTCGACGGCGCCTTCAGCAGTCCGACCAGCATGGCGGACTCACCAAGCGAAAGTTTGGTCGCCGGCTTGTCGAAATAGCGCTGGGCCGCCGCCTCCACGCCATAGGCGCCGGCACCGAAGTAGACGCGGTTGAGATACATCTCCAGAATCTGGTCCTTGGTGAAGCGCTGCTCCAGCCGGAAGGCCAGCATCAGTTCCTGTACTTTGCGCTTCAGCGTACGGTCGCGCTCCAGGAACACGTTCTTGGCCAGCTGCTGCGTCAGCGTCGAGCCGCCCTGCACCACGCGGCCGGCACGCAGGTTGGCCAGGGTGGCGCGCGCCAGGCCGATGGGGTCGATGCCGAAATGGCTGTAAAAACGGCGGTCCTCGGTGGCGATCAGGGCTTGCGGCAGGTGAGGGGGCAGGTCTTTCAGTGCCTGGTGTTCGCCATAGAGGTCGCCATAGGTGGCCAGCACCATGCCGTCGGCGGCCTTGAGCGTGACCGAGCTGCGCCGCTCGACAATATAAAGCTCGTCGAAATCCGGCAGGTCATAGGCATACCAGGCGAACAGCGCGCCGCCGGCAACCATGCCCCAGATTCCGACCAGCAGGGCCAGGCGGGAGAGGCGGCCGAACAGGCCCGCCCCCAGAAAGCCGGGCCGTGGGCGCCGTTTGCGGCCGGCTGCGGAACGTGCGGGCCCGGTTTTGCCCGAATTGGACTTGGCCGAACTTTTGGCCGTAGTTTTGGATGGGCGGGACTGGCGGGCCATGGCGCTAAGGATACTGCTTTTTCTTTCAAGGATTCGTGGGCCGGCGGGATCGACCGGCGCGGCCGGTGTGGCAGCCGAATGTGACCGGTTTAGGGCATCGGGGTTGACGTGCGGTGAATGGATTGTATGTTATATAATAACGTCTACTTGGAACCGCTCCCCATGCAGCGCCGCCTAATCTTTTCCGATCTGCCGATCGCGGTACTCACCGCGTCGTGGTGGATGCGCATGGTTGCCCTGCTGCCCCTGATCGCTGCCCTCTGGGCCGCGATCTGGTGGGCCATGGCGATGGATTGAACCGCATGATCGCTTCTGCTCCTGCCGGGGAAATCCGTCTCGACAACGTCACCGTGGCCTATGACCGGCATCCGGCGGTGCATCATGTCAGCGGTCGGTTCACCACCGGATCGCTCACCGCCATCGTTGGACCCAACGGGGCCGGGAAATCCACCCTGCTGAAGGCCATCGTCGGCCAGCTTCCCGTCGCCGATGGCAGCATCGAACGCGGCCCATTGAAACCGCGCGACATCGCCTTCCTGCCGCAGCAGGCCAGCCTGGACCGCGCCTATCCCATTTCGGTGCTGGAAGTCGTGCTGCTCGGCCACTGGCAGCGGGTCGGCGCTTTCGGTCATATCGGGCGCGATGGTATCCGGGCGGCGCGCGAGGCGCTGTCGGCTGTTGGTCTGGAAGGCTTCGAGCAGCGTCCGCTCGCCACGCTCTCCATCGGCCAGGCCCAGCGCGCGCTGTTCGCCCGCGTGCTGGTGCAGGATGCCCGCGTGATCCTGCTGGACGAGCCCTTCAATGCGCTGGATGCCCGCACGGTGGCTGATCTTCTGGCTCTGTTGCAGCGCTGGCATGGCGAAAAGCGCACCGTGATCGCGGTGCTGCACGATTTCGACCTGGTCCGACAGCATTTCCCCGAGGCGCTCTATCTGGCCCGGCGGCTGATCGCCTGGGGCCGCATCGACGAGGTGCTGACCCCCGAGAACCAGCTGGCCGCGCGTCGCATGGCCGAATCTTGGGACGACACCGCGCCGTTCTGCGATACCGGCCACAATCATGACAGCCATTCAGGGCATCACGACCATACCGGTCATCACGGCCACGCGGCCTGATCCTTTTCCGCCTGCTCACCGGAGCCGCGCATGAGCGCCGCCATAGTCGATTTCCTGTTCGCCCCTTTCGCCGAGTTCGCCTTCATGCGGCGCGCGCTGGTGGCCTGCTTTGCGCTGTCCTTAAGCGGCGCACCGATTGGCGTGGTGCTGATGCTGCGGCGCATGAGCCTGTTCGGCGAGGCGATGAGCCACGCCATCCTGCCCGGTGCCGCAGTGGGTTTTCTGGTGGCCGGTTTTTCTCTGCCCGCCATCAGCCTGGGCGGCATCGTCGCCGGCCTGATCGTGGCTTTGGCCGCCGGCGCGGCAACACGCGCCACCGACCAGCGCGAGGATGCCAGTTTCGCGGCCTTCTACCTGATCGCGCTGGCGCTCGGCGTCACGCTGATCTCCACGCGCGGTTCGGCGGTGGATGTGATGCATATCCTGTTCGGTTCGGTGCTGGCGGTGGATGAAGCCGCCCTGCTGCTGCTCGGCGCGGTGGCCAGCCTGACCATGCTGATCTTCGCCGCGATCTACCGTCCGCTGCTGGCAGATGGGTTCGACCCGGAATTCCTGCGCAGCGTAGGCGGCGGCGGCGCGCTGTATCATTTCGTGTTCCTAGGCCTCGTGGTGGTCAACCTGGTGGCCGCCTTCCAGGCACTCGGCAGCCTGATGGCCGTGGGCCTGATGATGCTGCCGGGGCTCGCCGCGCGCTACTGGAGCCGTTCGCTGATCTCCGCCATGGCGGTGGCCGTGCTGATCGCGGCAGTATCCGGCTATTGCGGCCTGCTGCTGTCCTTCCATGCCGACCTGCCGTCCGGCCCGTCCATCGTGCTGTTCGCCGGCGGCGGCTATCTGCTGTCGCTCGCCCTGGGGCCGCAGGGCCTGATGCTGCACTGGCGCCAGCGGCGCCATCTGGAGGCCTGACATGATCCGCCTGCTTGCCGCGCTCTTTGTCTTCTTGTGCCTGGCCGCGCCGGTGCAGGCTCAGACCGCGCCGCCGAAGCTGAAAGCCATCGCCAGCTTCTCCATCCTGGCCGACATCGTGGCCGAGATCGGTGGCGAGAAGGTGTCCGTCGCCACGCTGGTGCCGGCCATGGGGGATGCCCATGTCTATCAGCCCAGCCCCGCCGATGCCCGCGCCGTGGCCAGTGCGGACCTGCTGGTCGCCAATGGCCTGAATTTCGAGACCTGGCTCGACCGGCTGGTGGCGGCTTCTGGCTTCAAGGGCCGGCGTATCGTCGCCGCGGAGGGAATCAGGCCGCGCCAGCTCGGCGATCATCATGGTCACAGTCATGGTCATGCGCACGGGCCAGGCGGTGCGCCCGATGACGACCATGACGATCATGACGATGCCCGGGACGATCCCCATGTCTGGCACGACCTGCAGCGCATGCAGGCCTATGTGGCCAACATTGCCAACGGCCTTGCTGCCGCCGACCCGGCCAATGCCGAGTATTACCGGGCGCGCGGAATGGCCTATGCGGCGCAGTTGAAGCAGATCGATCAATGGGCCGCCACCGAATTCGCCCGCCTGCCCAAGGCCCATCGCAAGGCGATCAGCCAGCATGATGCCTTCGGCTATCTGGCCGACCGTTACCAGATCGAGTTCATGGCCCCCCAGGGCATGAGTACGGAATCGGAGGCTTCGGCCGAGGCCGTAGGCCGGCTGATCCGGCAGATCAAGCGCCAGCGCATCCAGGCGGTGTTCTTCGAGAATGTGGTCAATCCCCGCCTGATCGAACAGATCGCCAAAGAGGCCAGGGTCAAGGTCGGCGGCCGGCTCTATTCCGATGCCCTCTCGCCGCCGGGCGGCGAGGCCGACAGCTTCGTGAAGATGTATCGCCTGAATGTCAGCCGGCTGATCGAGGCCATGCGGCGCGATAGCTGAGGGCGCCGTAATTCTACCCTGCCTCGCCGGTTTCACTTGATCTGCATCAATTGGCGGTGGGCCGCCTGCCCGTAATTTGCAATAATTGAATAATTGCAATCCGCAGGACCCGCATGACCAGGTACGACAGGGTGCCGACCAACAAGGAGATCTTCTTCGGCGAGGAGGAGATCATCGTCAGCAAGACCGACCCGCGCGGGCGTATCACCTACGCGAATGATGTCTTCGTGCGTGTGTCCGGCTATTCCGAGCATGAGCTGATCAATGCGCCGCATAGCATCCTGCGCCACCCCGACATGCCGCGCTGCGTGTTCTGGCTGCTGTGGGAAACCATCGGTAAGGGCAACGAGATTTTCGCCTATGTGAAGAACATGGCGAAGAGCGGCGATTTTTACTGGGTCTTCGCCCATGTCACGCCCAGCTTCGATCCACAGGGTCAGATCGTCGGCTATCACTCCAGCCGGCGCACGCCCGACCGCAAGGCGGTGGAGGCCGCTGCCGGGCTCTATGGCCAGCTTCTCGCCATTGAGAACAAATACGAAGACCGCAAGCAGGGCATGCAGGCCGGCATCGAAACCGTGCTCAAGCTGCTCGGCGACAAGGGCATCACCTACGACGAGTTGGTCTTCTCGCTCTGATAAAGCCGGCTCTGAAAAGATGGACCCGGCCGCAGAATCTGCAGCCGGGTCCATCGTCAGGGAACTGAATGTTTGGGCGCGCCTTACAGCGCGTCGTCGTCGGTTTCGCCGGTGCGGATGCGCAGGGCCTTCTCCAGGTCGACCACGAAGATCTTGCCGTCGCCGATCTGGCCGGTCTTGGCGGCATTCTGGATGGCCTCGACCACGCGGTCGGCCAGGGGGGACTTCACCGCCACCTCGATCTTGACCTTCGGCAGGAAGCTAACGGCGTATTCCGCCCCGCGGTAAATCTCGGTATGGCCTTTCTGCCGGCCGAACCCCTTCACCTCGGTGACGGTCAGGCCTTCGACGCCGAGGCTGGTAAGCGCCTCGCGGACCTCGTCGAGCTTGAATGGCTTGATGACTGCCATGACCAGTTTCATGTGTGTCACTCCTCAGCATTGTTGGCCGCAAACCGGTCGTTTCCCGCGCGGCGCGTCGTCGCCCGGCCATCCCTTCAAGAAGCGTGCCGGTTGCATCCGGCGAGTCGCCAGCCACTTTAGCCCGCCCTCGACCGCAGCGGGAAGCCAATGGGCGGCCTCGCTGCCCAAATCGCGGCTTTTTGCAAAAATATTAGGCAGCGATCAGGCCGCGCCCTGGTCGCGGTCGGGCACACCGAACCGGGCCTCGATCAGGGCGCGGCCTTCGCGGCCATGGATGAAGCCGTTGGAAAACGGCAGATCCCCCGCCAGCAGGCTGAGCTGCGCGGTGGCGGCGGGGGCGTCCAGTCGCCGTTCGGCCACGGACCGGAACAGGCGCGCCACGGCCACCATGTCCAGATTCTGGGGCGACAGGCGGAAATGCCGGATGCCGGCCGCCAGCAGGCCGGGGATTTCACCGCTCAGGTTCAGGCAGGTCTGCGACAGGGTCTGGGTGCCGTTGATGGCCAGGAAGGCATCGCCATCCAGGGTGTTCACCGTGCGGCCGTCGGGGTCGGCCCCGCAGGCATAGCGGCAGGAATCCTTGTGCAGGCCATGGGCGCGGGCATGGAAACAGCGCGCCGAGATCGCCAGCGGCATGCGGCCGAAAACCAGCGCCTCCAGCGGCACATCCGATGCCTTGGCCAGCGCTGCGATGGCCGTGCCCGGCAGTTCGGGCGGCAGGCAGACCCGTGCCGCACCCTGCCGGGCCAGATAGGCCAACGTGCCCTCATTATAGACATTCACAAACGGGCCGATCACATGCCGGCGTCCGGCCAAGCGGCGCACCGCGCCCAGGTCGTTGGCCTCGACCATGAAGCCGGTTTCCTCGGCGCCCTCGATCTGCGTCGCCGTCATCTTCGTCTCGCGTTCGCTCATCACCAGCGCGCGCGATGCCAGCACCACTTCCTTGCCACCGCGCTGCAGCCGCTCGATCAGGTCGGGCAGCAAGGGATCGAAAAAGGGCGCGCGTTTGGAGCAGACGATCTCGCCCAGATGCACGATATCGATCTCGGCCTCATCGGCGATGCGGGCATAGAAATCCGCCATCTGTTCGGCCGGCCAGTGGAACAGCACCGGGCCGAGCACGAGTTTCGCCGCAATATCGCCTGTCATCGCCAGCCCTTCCGGTAGGCGCCCGAGGTATCCTGCTGGCCCTCGGCCAACTGGCGCAAAGCCGCCACAGCGGCGCTCGGGGTTTCATCGCGCGCCAGCCCGTCCACCAGCGTGCGGAACTGCCGCACCACTTCGGCCACATAGGCCCGGCCGCGCTGCCGCCCCTCGATCTTCAGGGCCTTCACGCCAGCGGCGGCCAGGTCGCGCAGGATTTCGCCGGTGCTCAGCGAGGTGGGCTCCTCGAACAGGTAACTGGCATAGCTGCCCACGCTGAAGCGGCCCTTGCAGAGCGTCGGATAGCCGGCCTTCTCGCCCTTGTCGAAGACATTGATGGTCGAACCGCCCAGACTGGAGACCAGGGCCTCGCCGCGCTGCTCGTAGCGCACATGGCTGGCCGGCGAGCATACACCCTGGCGGTTGGGCGACTGGCCGGTCACGTAGGACGACAGCGAGCAGCGCCCTTCCGCCATCGGACACATGCCGCCGAAGGCGAAGACTTCCGTCTCGACCGGAATCTGGCGTGTGAGTTGCGCGATCTCGGCCACGGTGAGGACGCGCGGCAGCACCACGCGGCGCACGCCGAAGGCCTCGTGGTAAAACCGGATCGCATCGGCATGAGAGGCCGCCGCCTGCACCGACAGATGCAGCCGCAGATCCGGGTGCTTCTGGGCGGCGTAATCCAGCAGGCCGATATCGGCGATGATCGCCGCATCGGCGCCCAGGGCGGCCGCGTCGTCGATCGCGCTGTGCCAGGCGGCCTGGTTGCCCGCAGCGGCATAGGTGTTGATGGCGACGAACACCTCGCGCCTGCGCTGATGTGCATAGCCGATGCCGTCGCGCAGTTCGGGCCGGCTGAAATTCAGGCCGGGGAAGTTGCGCGCGTTGGTCTCGTCGCGGAAACCGCAATAGATCACATCGGCGCCGGCATCGACGGCATCGCGCAGGGCGGCCGGCGTGCCGGCCGGGCAAACCAGTTCGAGAGGGGCCAGTTCAAGGGGTGCCATGCTCATGCCATGCGTCCCCCTGCAGGACTGAAGCGCCGCTGCAATTGTGCGGCAAAACCGGCCATGCTGCGGCCCAGCCGTTCGGCCGGCGCAGCGAAGGGGCCAAGCATCGAAGTCGCGTCGGCAATCAGGTCGATGCCGGCATCGTCGACGGCATTGCGCAGGGCCACCACCACTGCCATGTCGCCTTCCACGGTCAGGTCACGCGAGAAGAACAGCGCGTCCCCATCGATGCGGCCTTCCAGTAGTTCAAACAGCGTGGCGATGTCGGCGCGGATGGTGGCGCGTGGCGCTTCTACCCTGGCTGTATCCATTCTGGCCGGATCGACCAGTTGCAGGCGCGGCGCCAGCGGCGGCGCTCGCAGCGTGATCAGGAAGGCCATGGGCAGGTCCTGCGGCACCACCAGGCAGGCGGCGTCGGCGAAATCGGCCAGGCGTTCCAGCATCGCGCCATGGCGGCGCACCAGCACGGCGCTGAGCGCGTTCAACAGGTTTTCGGTCAGGTGGCGGTTGCCGGGCAGCAGCAGGAAGCGGCGCAGCGGCGTCTGGACAGCAATCACGGCAATCGCTCCTGCACGGGGAAAGGATTGTCCGCGTGGTAGGAGTCCGGGGCCGATCCGTCTTTGACGTGAGTCAAAGAGGGGGAGTTGCGGGCTCCCCCTCCTTGATATTGGGCAAATTGCGGTGGCGACTCGCGATCACGCCGCCAGCATGCGATTGGCCGCCGAGGTCACCGCCTTCAGCGAGGCGGCGACGATGTTGCGGTCGCGGCCAACGCCGAACATGGTCGAGCCATCGGCCCGCTTGACCTCCACATAAGCCACCGCCTCCGACGAGGCACCGCCATTGCTGGCGCTTGGTGCGATGGCATGCTCACGGTAATCCACCAGGTTGATGCTCACCCCGGCATGGCGGCCCAGCGCGTCGATATAGGCATCGATCGGGCCGGTGCCCTGGCCCTGCAGCTCGATGGCCTTGCCGCCATCGCTGATGCTGGCGGTCAGGCTGCGCTGTTCGCTCTTGTGCGGATCGGGCAGGGTGCGGTGGCCGGTGAACCGGAAGCGGCCGGCTGGCTGCTTCAGGTATTCGGTCTCGAAGGTGTCCCAGATCAGCTGCGGGCTGATCTCCTTGCCGGTGCCGTCGGCGATGCGCTGGATCACCTGGCTGAACTCGATCTGCAGCCGACGCGGCAGTTCCAGGCCATAGTCGTTTTCCAGCACATAGGAAATGCCGCCCTTGCCCGACTGGCTGTTGATGCGGATCACCGGCTCGTAGGCGCGGCCCACATCGGCCGGGTCGATCGGCAGGTAAGGTACTTCCCAGACTCCGTCATTGCGCTGGGCCTGTGCGGCCATGCCTTTCTTGATCGCATCCTGGTGTGAGCCGGAGAAGGCCGTGAAGGCCAGTTCGCCCACATAGGGATGGCGCGGATGCACCGGCAACTGGTTGCAGTATTCCGCCGTGCGGGCAACCGACGTGATGTCGGTGAAATCCAGTTCGGGGTCCACGCCCTGGCTGAACAGGTTCATCGCCAGTGTCACGACGTCCACATTGCCGGTGCGCTCGCCGTTGCCGAACAGGGTGCCTTCCACGCGGTCGGCGCCAGCCATCACGCCCAGTTCGGCGGCCGCCACGCCGGTGCCGCGGTCGTTATGCGGATGCAGGCTTAAAATAATGCAGTCGCGGTTCTTCACCTTGCGCAGGAAATACTCGATCTGGTCGGCATAGATGTTGGGCGTGCTCATCTCCACCGTGGCCGGCAGGTTGAGGATGATCTTCTTCTCCCGGGTGGGTTTGATCACGTCCATCACGGCCTCGCAGACCTCGATGGAATAATCGATCTCGGTGCCGGTGAAGCTTTCCGGCGAATACTGGAACACCCAGTCGGTTTCCGGCGCGGCATCGGCCAGCTGCTTCACCAGCGCCGCGCCGTCGGTGGCGATCTTGGTGATGCCGGCCTGGTCCAGGCCGAACACCACGCGGCGCTGCAAGGTCGAGGTAGAATTGTAGAAGTGGACAATGGCGCGCCGAGCCCCTTTCAGGGCTTCAAATGTGCGGGTGATCAGCTCCGGCCGGCACTGGGTCAGCACCTGGATGGTAACGTCCTGCGGGATCGCCTTGCTTTCGATGATCTCGCGCACGAAGGCGAAATCGGTGTCGGAGGCAGACGGAAAACCCACCTCGATTTCCTTGAAGCCCAGCTTGACCAGGGTATCGAACATGCGGCGCTTGCGTTCGGGCCCCATCGGCTCGATCAGGGCCTGGTTGCCGTCGCGCAGGTCGACGCTGCACCAGACCGGCGCCTTGGTGATGGTTTTGTTCGGCCAGGTCCGGTCGGGCAGGGGCACCGGCTGGAAGGGTCGGTATTTATGGAAATTCATCTTGTTCATGGCTTCGCTCCTGAGGCGAAAGGGAATTGCGTTCGACGATATGGGATGGGGCCGTTACACGGCCGCTGACAGAGGCCCGCTGTTCAGCGGCCGCTGGTAAGTCGCAGTCGAAGCGTCAGGAGCGCGGCCGCGCAGGTGGCGGGGCGCTGGAAACCAATGATTTTTGAGGTGAACTGGATGGACATGACAACCGACCGGCTGGTTCGACAACACACACGCTTAGCGACGTCCCGACCCTGCTTACAGGATCGGGCAGCTAAGAAGGAGGGTGTGTAGCCGGCGGGTTTTGTTCATATCCCCAACAAATTGCCAGCCGGCCGCCCCGGCGTCAAGTCGGGCGTTGCCGGGGGGCGGACACGCGGTTAATGTCCCCGCGTTTCAGGGACTTGAACCCTGCACCCAAGGTCTAGGAAGAGGGCATGAACAAGGTTTATCCGAATGCGAAGGCCGCGCTCGAGGGTATCACGCGCGACGGCATCATGGTCATGTGCGGCGGCTTCGGCCTCAGCGGCCTGCCGGAACGGCTGATCGACGCGCTGCTGGAAAGCGGCGCCAAGGACCTGACCTGCGTGTCGAACAATGCCGGCGTCGACGGCGCCGGCCTGGGCAAGCTGCTCGCCACCCGCCAGGTGAAGAAGATGATCTCGTCCTATGTCGGCGAGAACAAGATCTTCGCCCAGCAGTATCTGGCCGGCGAACTGGAACTCGAATTCAACCCGCAGGGCACGCTGGCCGAGCGTATCCGCGCCGGCGGTGCCGGCATCCCGGCCTTCTTCACCAAGACCGGTGTGGGCACCCTGATCGCCGAAGGCAAGGAAGAGCGCATCTTCAACGGCGAGCGCTATATCATGGAAACCGGCCTGGTCGCCGACCTCGCGCTGGTCAAGGCGTGGAAAGGCGACACCGCCGGCAACCTCGTCTATCGCAAGACGGCGCGGAACTTCAATCCCGCGATGGCCACTGCCGGCCGCATCACGGTGGCGGAAGTCGAGGAACTGGTCGAGCCCGGCCAGCTCGATCCGGACCAGATCCATACGCCGGGCATCTACGTGCAGCGCATCATCTGCGGCGCGCCGTATAACAAAGTCATCGAAAACCGCACCGTGCGTAAGCGCGGCTGAGCCAGAAGGAGAGCAAGATCATGGCTTGGACCCGCGATGAAATGGCCGCCCGCGCAGCGAAAGAGCTGAAGGACGGCTTCTATGTTAATCTCGGTATCGGCATTCCCACGCTGGTGTCGAACTTCATTCCCGACGGCGTCGATGTGGTGCTGCAGTCGGAAAACGGCATGCTCGGCATGGGTCCTTTCCCTTACGAGGGCGAGGAAGACCCCGATCTGATCAATGCTGGCAAGCAGACCATCACCGAACTGCCGCATTCCAGCTTCTTTGGCTCCGACCAGTCGTTTGCGATGATCCGCGGCGGCCATATCGATCTCTCCATCCTCGGCGCCATGCAGGTGGCCGAGAATGGCGATCTGGCCAACTGGATGATCCCGGGCAAGATGGTCAAGGGCATGGGCGGTGCGATGGATCTTGTCGCTGGCGTCAAGCGCGTCGTCGTCGTCATGGAGCACAATTCCAAGGACGGCGAGAAGAAGCTGTTGAAGAAATGCGACCTGCCGCTTACCGGGGCCGGCGTGGTCGACATGGTGATCACCGACCTTGCCGTCTTCACCATCGACAAGAAGAAGGGCGGCATGACCCTGATCGAGCGTGCCCCCGGCGTGTCGCTTGAGGAGCTGAGGGACAAGACAGGCGCGGATTACACCGTCGCCGACAGCGCCAAGTAAGCGGTTTGTCGTAAAAAAAACATGGCCCCGGCGGGCAACTGCCGGGGCCTTTTTTATGTCCGGGGCCGACCTAGATCGTCGGTATGATGGTGCGAATGGAGGAAATCATGCTGCATCGCCGTTTCCTGCTTGCCGCCGGGCTGGCCGCCATCGGTTTCAGCCTTTCACCGTTGGCCTGGGCCCATCATGGCTGGGGCTCCTACGATGCCACCAAGACGCTCACCCTGGACGGCATCGTGGAAAAGGTGAACCCCGACAATCCCCATGGTGAGCTGATGCTGAAGGCCGATGGCAAGGTCTGGCATGTGATCCTGTCGCCGCCCTCGCGCATGGCCAATCGCGGCAAGGCGATTGCCGAGATCAAGGTGGGCGATCGTCTGGTGGCGGTGGGCTATGCCAGCAAGACGCACGCCAACGAGATGCGCGCCGAGCGCATCACCCATAACGGCGTCACCGTCGAGCTGCGGTAATTCCTCCCATGGAACACGCGGGATCTGACGCGCATCCCTGGCTGGTCGCGCTGGAACAGTCGGGGCTGGGGGTGCAGATGCGCCAGTCCCTGCTGCTCTATCCTGCCGTCGAGATCCTGCACATCTTCGGCTTCGTCGTTCTGGTCGGCAGCATCCTGGGCTTCGATCTGCGTGTGCTGGGCCTCGGCCGGCGACTGCCCATCGAGCCATTCGCGCGCCTGGTCGTGCCGCTCTCGGCGTTGGGATTGGCTATCGCGGTTCCATGCGGATTCCTGCTGTTTGTCACCGAAGCCACCAGCATCGCCGCCAACCCGGCCTTCCAGGCCAAACTGGCCTGTATCGCCATCGGTCTGGTTAACATCGCATTGTTCCATCTCGGGCCATGGCGCGGCCTGGTGCAGCGGGGGGAAGTGACCCTGGCCGCGAAGCTCGGCGCCGTGGTGTCGTTGCTGGCCTGGAGCGGGGCCATCATCGGCGGCCGCCTGATCGCCTATCTTTAAAGCCGGAACCGCGCGGCATTTCGCGCGTTTCTTCTCCGACCGGATCACAGACAGCCGACCGCCGCGCCATCCCGCGATGGTGCGCAGGATACTGCCGTCTCCGGCGCCCCCCTGGCTTGTGAGGAGAAGACACATGATCGCGCGTCGTTCATTCATCGGCATTGCCGCCACCGCCATTGCGTTGTCGGCGGTCGGGGCCTGCGCATCGCGCAGCAATGCCGTCACCGGCACGGTATCCTATCGCGAAAGGCTGATCCTGCCGGCGGATTCGCAGGTGGTGGTGCGGCTGGAGGATATTTCCAAAGGCCAGTCCTATCCGCAGGTGGTGGCCGAACAGCGTATCCTGCCCAACAGCGCCGGCGTGACGCAGTTCGCGCTGCCCTACACACTCAATGACGTGAACCCCCAGGCCACCTATGTGGTCAATGCCTGGGTGGAGCAGGGCGGCCGCATCCTGTACCGCAATGCGAAGCTCTACGCCGTGCTGACCAAGGGCTCGCCCACCAGCAACATTCATGTCGAACTGGAGCAGGTGACGGCCATGGTGGTGCCCGCGCCGGTGCCGACGGGGACGACCGTGGCGCCGGGCAGCAGTGGCACGGTAATTGTGCAGCCGGCACCGCAGGGTAGCACCTATGTGGTGCAGCCTGCTCCGGCGACGGCGCCGCCGGGCAGCGTGATCCTCAATCCGGCGCGTTAAGCATCAGCCGCGGTGTTGAGTTCAGAGCCCGTCCCCGCGTCAGGGGGCGGGTCTTGTCTTTTTTGTCGGAAGCGTCCCCATCGGCCTAGCGGCGCCGGCAAACAGCTTGGTGCTGGAAGTTGACGCGTCTCTTTTCATGTAATATTATAAGTTACATGAAAAGAGACAGCAAATTGTCGGGTGTGCTTCATGTGCTGCTGCATATGGCACACCGGGATGCGCCAGCGACCTCCGAAATGCTTGCAAAAGCGATGCAGACCAACCCGGTCGTGATACGCCGAATCATGGCGGGGCTACGAGAGCGCGGCTATGTGCATTCCGAAAAAGGGCATGGCGGCGGATGGATGCTTGCCTGCGACCTCTCGAAGCTCACGTTGCGAGATGTCTACGAGGCACTCGGCGAGCCTTCGCTCCTGGCGATTGGCAATAGGACTGAAACACCCGGCTGCCTCATCGAGCAGGCGGTGAACGCCGCGCTGGGCCGAGCCTTCGATGAAGCCGAAGCGATGTTGTTGTCGCATTTCGCCTCTGTGTCGCTCGGGCAGCTCAGCGACGATTTTCGCAATCGACTGGCCAATCGCAAGCAATCTTACGATCTGGAGAGGGTTCATGCCGGATAACGGTGCGATGCAGACGCTGCTTGCATCCTTTAATGATCCCGAGCATGCGCGTCGCTACAGTGACGGCCCCCAGCGGTTCGTCCCGGCTATTACCGACCTGCACCGCATGACCGCGATTTTGCTGGCGGAGCGTGCTCCCAAAGATGCTCGTGTGCTGGTACTGGGGGCTGGCGGCGGTCTTGAGTTGCGGGTCTTCGCGACTATGCAGCCGAACTGGACCTTTGTCGGCGTCGATCCAGCCGGTGCCATGCTCAGCGAGGCCCGGCGCGCACTCGGTCAGGATGCGGCACGCGTTATGTTCTGCGAGGGATATATCGATGATGCCCCCGAAGGCCCGTTTGACGCCGCGACTTGCCTTCTGACTCTGCACTTCCTGGCGCCTGAAGAGCGCAGACGCACGCTCGCTGAGCTTCGTCGACGACTAAAGCCCGGCGCTCCGTTTGTGGCGGCGCATTCCAGCTTTCCGCAGAGTGGCGACGCGCGTCTCCTTTGGTTGTCGCGTTACGGCGCTTTCGCTCGCGAGGCAGGCGCCGATTCCGCACAGGTTGAAAAGATGATCGCGACATTGGACGCGCATTTGCCGATGCTTGCTCCCGAGCAGGACGAAGCCATTCTTCGCGATGCAGGCTTTTCGGATATAACCATGTTCTATGCCGCTTTCACGTGGCGCGGATGGGTCGCTTACGCCTGATCTCGTGCCCGACAACATGTTTGCTGGAAGCGAATAAGTCGAAGGGGATGCGGTCACGGGCAGGGCACGTCGCGGAAGCTGTAGATGCGATCGTCGGCCGGCCTGTAATCGGCGCGGCCAGACCTATCGCCGCCCTGCAGGGCCCATTCCGGCGAGATGGTGGTCTGGTAGATCTGGCAGACCGCGCTGCCGTCCCGCATGAGGCGGTGATACTCGGCCTTCGCGGCCCAGCGACCGGCGTCGTCGAGTAAACGCGTCTCGCCATTCTCCACACGGATGCTCCAGTCCAGCCTGCCGTCCTGTACCGCCAGCGACACCGGCCCGCTTGTCGCCGGCAGGGTCACGGCCGATTGCAGCACATGGCCGCCGGCCAGCACTGTGCCGGCCTCGAAATGCAGCGGCGGGGCCGGGGGGGCTTGCGCCGCGGCGGGTGCGGCAAGGAACAGCAGGATGACGAGGGGGTGGCGCATGCCGTCCAGACTAGCAGAAGCGGCTCGCCATTCTCATGGGGCTTTACGCAACGCTTCGAGCCGCTCGCGCGCCTTGTCGCGATGGCGTTCGGTGATGCTGGTCTCCACCGCGCGGATCGCGGCCAGGATCACGGCCAGGTCGTCGCCATAGCCCATGGCGCCGAAGATGTCGGGGATCATGTCCAGCGGCACGACGAAATACCCCAGCGCGCCCAGCAGGATCGCCTTGGCGCCCAGCGGCGTTTTCGGATCGATGGCGGCGTAATAGGCAGCCAGGAAGGTTTCGGCGAAAGGCAGGTGACCCAGCACGCGTTTCAGCTTGCGCCAGAAGCGTTTGGCCAGGCGCGGCTGCTCCAGGCGCAGGCGAGCCGGATCGGCCGGCAGCTGGTAGGCGGGCGGATTGGGATCGATGATAGGATCGGTAACCACGTCCTCCGATATGGGGGCAGGACCGGGACACTGCAAGCCGGGTGCGGCCTGTGCCATACTGCCCGGTGAGAATGATGAGGAATATGATGGCTTTGCGGCGCGTCATCGCCGGCATCTTTGCGACGATGGCGCTGGTATCCGTTTCCTGCGCCGCGCCCGCGCAGGAGCGACTGACCCTGGTCACCGGCGAGGGATATCCACCCTTCGCCGATCCTGGGCTGCCGGATGGCGGTGTCGCCACCCTGCTGGTGCGCCAGGTGTTGGAGGGGCTGGGCGCCAGCGTGCAGATCGACTTCCTGCCCTGGCGGCGCGGCTACGAGGAAACCCTGCGCGGCCGTTTTGACGCCACCTTTCCCTATGTGCGCACGCCGGAACGCGAAGCGGACTTCCTCTATTCCACGCCGCTGATCAATGTGCGTCAGGTGGTCTTCGCCGCCGCTGCCCGGCCTGTGCAATACCGCCAGCCCGGCGACCTGCGCGGCCTGCGTCTCTGCCTGGCGCTGGGCTACGCGCCGCCGCAGGCCCTGCAGGCGATGATCGGGGCAAACCAGATCGAACGCTTTACGCCGGCCAGCGCGGAAACCTGTCCCGCCCTGGTGGACAGCGGTCGGGCCGATTTCTTTGTGCAGGACCAGCGCATCGGCATGGCCCTGGTCGCCAGGGCCGGACTGACAGGCCGCGTGATGGTTGTGCCGGGTCCGCCGGTCGGCGAGACCGAGCTGCACCTGATCGTGCCGCGCACCCGTCCCGATGCCATTTCGCTGATGGCCCGCTTCGATGCCGCCCTGGCCCGCCTGCGCGCCAGCGGCGGTTACGAGCGGCTGCTGACCCAGTAGCCCGCAGGCTCTCTGGCCGGGCCCCGGTCGGTAGCCAAGCCCGGCCCGCTTGGTCTATAACCTCCGCCCGGAATAGTTACGATACATAACGATTGAGGGAGTGATCCATGGATCTCAAGGGCGTAGGCGCGATTGTCACCGGCGGCGCATCCGGTCTGGGGGCTGCCACCGCGCGCGAGCTGGCCAAGGCCGGCGCCAAGGTCGCCATCTTCGACATGAATGCCGAAATCGGCGAGCAGACCGCCAAGGATATCGGCGGCGTGTTCGTGAAATGCGACGTGGCCGACGGTCCGGGCGGCGAGGCCGCCGTGAAGGATGCCATCGCCAAGGTCGGCCCGGTGCGCGTGCTGGTCAACTGCGCCGGCGTCGGCACGCCGATGAAGGCGGTGGGCAAGGACGGCCCGGTCGCGCTGGAGAAGTTCGTCAAGGTCGTGCAGATCAACCTGGTCGGCACCTTCAACATGATCCGCCTGGTCGCACATCACATGCAGCAGCAGCCGGAAATGGCCGACAAGGAACGCGGCTGCATCATCAACACCGCCTCGGTGGCGGCCTTCGATGGCCAGATCGGCCAGCCCGCCTATGGCGCCTCCAAGGCCGGTGTGCATGGCATGACGTTGCCGCTGGCGCGTGAGTTCGCCCAGCATGGCATCCGCGTCTGCACCATCGCGCCCGGCCTGTTCGGCACGCCGATGATGTTCGCCCTGCCGCCCGAGGCGCAGGAGAGCCTGGGCAAGTCGGTGCCATATCCGTCCCGCCTGGGCCGCCCGGAGGAATATGCCGCGCTTGCCCGCCATATCTGCGAGAACGTGATGCTGAACGGCGAGACCATCCGCCTCGACGGCGCCCTCCGGATGGCGCCGCGCTAAGCGCGGGGATCACGCGCTGACTCGCTGGGGCATGGCGCCCCGCTGATAACCGCCCCGTAATCGGGTCGTAAAACAGGGCCGCCGGTCAACCGGCGGCCTTTTCTTTACCCTTCGGAGGGGGCCAGGAGCCTTGCCCGCCCGGGCGATTCCCGCTACCCCTTGGGCCGACCATTTCCACCCCAGAACAGACGCAATTTTCCGGAGGTTTTTCCCATGGCGCGCAAGAAAATCGCCCTCATCGGCGGCGGCAATATCGGCGGTACCCTGGCCCTGCTGGCCGGCATGAAGGAACTCGGCGATATCACCATCTTCGACGTGGTCGAAGGCCTGCCGCAGGGCAAGGCGCTCGACATGGCCCAGGCCGGCGCGGTGGAAGGCTTCGATGCCAAGCTGCGCGGCACCCAGGACTACAAGGACATCGCCGGTTCCGACGTCATCATCGTCA
Organism: Ferrovibrio sp.; assembly: GCF_046297595.1. Taxonomy (GTDB): domain Bacteria; phylum Pseudomonadota; class Alphaproteobacteria; order Ferrovibrionales; family Ferrovibrionaceae; genus Ferrovibrio. Next base: position 658,257 of record NZ_JBKBHT010000001.1, on the reverse strand, counting down.
CCGCCGGCGTGGCGCGTAAGCCGGGCATGAGCCGCGACGACCTCCTGGGCATCAACATCAAGGTCATGCAGGCGGTCGGCGCCGGCATCAAGGCCCATGCCCCCAACGCCTTCGTCATCTGCATCACCAACCCGCTGGATGCCATGGTGTGGGTGCTGCGCGAGGTCTGCGGCCTGCCGCATAACAAGGTGATCGGCATGGCCGGCGTGCTCGACAGCGCCCGCTTCCGCCACTTCCTGGCCGAGGAATTCAACGTCTCGGTCAACGACGTGAATGCCTTCGTGCTGGGCGGCCACGGCGACACCATGGTGCCGCTGATCCGCTATTCCACCGTGGCCGGCATCCCGGTGCCCGACCTGATCAAGATGGGCTGGTCGACCCAGGAGAAGATCGACAAGATCGTGCAGCGCACCCGCGATGGCGGCGCCGAGATCGTCGGCCTGCTCAAGACCGGTTCGGCTTTCTACGCCCCGGCTTCGTCCGCCATCGAGATGGCCGAGAGCTACCTGAAGGACAAGCGCCGCGTGCTGCCCTGCGCCGCCTGGCTGGATGGCGGCAAGTATGGCCAGACCGGCATGTATGTCGGCGTGCCGGTGGTGATCGGCGCCAATGGCGTGGAGAAGATCGTCGAGATCGAGCTGAACGCCGAAGAGAAGAAGATGTTCGAGCATTCGGCCAATGCCGTGAAGGGCCTGGTCGATGCCTGCAAGCAGATCGACCCGTCGCTCGGCAAGTAAACCTTCCAGCTTCGGCTGACATCATGCGGCGCGCCGGGAATCCGGCGCGCCGTTTTTTTGCTTTTACGCTATTTCTGTTAAGTGGAAGGAATGTTGATTCTATATTTTTGCGAGTATACGCTTCCAACAAACGCAGGCTTGGGGGGCATATGAGAAGATTCGCAATCTTGGCACTCCTTATGGTGGGTGCCTTGTCGTTGTCCGCGTGTCAACGACCCGGACAGAACGTCTACCGGCATGACGAGGTGGGGAAATCGTCGGCTCTCAGCTTTGGAACGATCCTCAGTGTCCGTGAGGTCAGTGTTATTGGCGAGAATACCGGCGCTGGCGCGCTTGTTGGCGCGGCGGCCGGTGCCGGTGCCGGCAGTTATGTTGGGCGAGGATCAGGCAGTGCCTGGGGCGCTGGCGTAGGTCTTGTCGCAGGCGCGATTGCCGGTGCTATGGCCGAGCAGGCCATGGCCGACCGAAAGGCTCTTGAGTACGTGGTCGTGCTTGAGTCGGGTGTGCCCATGACATATGTCCAGGAAATTCACAAAGAAGACCGCGTTTTTGCCGTCGGAGAGCGCGTTGTCGTGCAGAACTCTGGCGGTTATCAGCGCGTCCTGCCGGCTAGCAATCTGCCAACCGAAGTAAAGCGGCCGCAGGGCCTGAAAATTGTAGACTAAGGGGGAAAGATGAAACTTCGGGCATTGGGGGTTTTTCTGTTGCTTGGTCTGGCAGCTTGCTCAGGGCAGGTTGCCGTTCCAAATATCAAGGTCGAAACCCCTGCTGGCATAACGCCGACGAGCGGTAAATATGCGGCGGTGGTTCAATCCGGTGGATGGCAGCTGAAAACCGACCCATCCGGTTGGACGTGCGGAGCTTGGCACTTCAACGTCGATGTGAATGGGCCTTATGAGACGGCAATGCGGGATGTGCTAACACGCTCGCTTGAGAAGGTGGATTTCACCGGTGAAACCTATTCGCCAGCCCGCCTGAAGGAATTGGGCTACGATGCCCAGATTATCCTGTATCAGGGCAATGCCAATTCATCCTTCGGGGTTAATCCCGGCTTCTTCACGGGCAGCGCAAACAGCGAAATCGCTCTAACGGTCACGCTTGCTGTCCTTGACGACGCTGGTGTCTCGGCCCAACACACGATTACGGGGAAAGGGACAGGCAAGCAGGATGTACTGGTTTGCAACACCATCGGCGATGCGGTTGCAAAAGCTGCCCAGGATGCGATTCAGGACATCGTCAAGAACTCGCTCCTTTATGTGCGCGACAGTCTGCGGGAACGTCAGCTCAAGAAGATGACTTCCTCGGGCAAACCTACAAGCTGACGGGCGCTAAGGCATGATTGGACAGACGGCGCGCCAGACAGCCTCTGGCGCGCCGTTTCTGTTTCGCGTGGCCTTCATCGCCGCGCTGGTTCTTGCCACGCTCTACCTCTTCGCCGGCCCGCTGCTGCCTGACGTTCTCTGGCTGAAGGCTGCCGTGAAGGGCGCCGTCTGCCCGCTGCTGGCGCTGGCCCTGTGGACGGTGCGCGGCGGCGACGCCGATGCCAGACGCTTGAGCCTCGCCCTGCTGTTCTCGGCGGCGGGCGATGTGTTCCTGGCGGTCGACCGCGTCGGCCTGTTCGTGCCCGGGTTGGCCAGCTTCCTGCTCGCCCATCTGGTCTATCTCTGGCAGTTCGTGGCGCGCCGCCCGCGGCCGTTCCATTTGCCGCCCGTCCGCCGGCTGGTGGCGCTGGGCATCCTGCTGGGCATCGGCACGATGCTGGTGCTGCTCACGCCCGGCCTGGGCAAACTGCTGGTGCCGGTCTATGCCTATATCGCCGCCATCGCCGCCATGGCGCTGGCCGCCACGGCCCTGCCGGGCCGGCCGCTGGTGATGCTGGGCGCGCTCAGTTTCATGATCTCGGACTCGCTCATCGCGCTCGACAAGTTCGTGGCGCCGATCCCCTTCGTCGGCCCGGCAATCTGGATCACCTATGTCGCCGCACAGGCGATGATCGTGCTGGGCTGGAAAGACCGCGCCTGACTTCCTACATTGGCAGGGAAGGAGAAACCCGCCATGCGCCTGCTGATCGCCATCTTCCTGCCCTTTCTGGTGTTCTTCACCATCGGGCGGCCGATAGCCGGCATCATCTGCCTGATCCTGCAGATCACCATCCTGGGCTGGATTCCGGCGGCTTTGTGGGCGGTGTATGCGCTCAGCCAGTACAACACCGCCAAGCAGATCGAGCAGGCGACCGGCCGGCGCACGCTGTAGCCTCGCACACAACCGATCATCTGACGGGCTCGGGAGCGGGGGAGCTCAGCGCAAGCTCCGTCGACCAGTCCGGATCATAGGGGCGAAAGCCAAAGGTCTGCTGGAACAGCAGCATGCGGCGGGGATGTTCGCGTGCCCAGCGGATCGCATCATGGCCGAGCCAGGCAAAGCTGCCTTTTTCCCATACACTTGCCTGATAGTCGGGATAACTGATCGCGAGTTGGTTCCGGTTGGTGGCAAAGCGCGACAATAGGCGAAAGACGCGGCGAGCGAAGGCAAGATGCGCCTTGTTACCCTTCTTGCAGTTGACGGAGATCTGCCCGCCATGCAGCCGTTGCGGCCAATCCTTGTCTTCCTCCAGCACTCCACAGCCGGGCATGATGGCGACGCTGGGGAGGTGCCTGGATGTCAGCAGGGCGGAATCGCCGCATCCGCCAACCCCTTTTTCTATGAAATATTCGGGCTGCCAGGCAGGATCGAGAATGGAACGTATATAATACGGGAAAGAGCCGCGCGGTAGGGGCGGTTTGTTTGTCACCATGACCGCGCAGAGATGGTCGACCAGCACATGGCTCCTTTCGAGGAATGCCCAGGGCTTGGAACGCAGATCGATCAGCCAGCGCCCGGCCGGATACAGTTCCTGCCATGCATCCCCGAAGGCCTGCCAGTCGGCATAGGATAACCCCACCTCGCGGCGACGGACTGTCTCCGGGTAATGGTAAGTAAACCGTATCTGAATGTGGACCAGGTCGCGCGTATCGAAGAACGGTTCCGCCTTTTTCATCCTTTTCTCCCATCCGTTACAGTTCGCCTTCTTTTGCCAGCCTGTCCTGCAGGGCCGACCACATCTGGCGGCAACGCAGGCGCACATAGCTGGAATAGGATTCCTCGGTCTCTCCGGGTTTCATCTTGCGTGCCCAGACGGCGACGCCTTTTTCGATGTTGTTCTGCAGGTTCGCGAAACGGCGCGCCTGGTCGGGCGTCTGGCTTTCCGTCTCGATGCTGTCGCTGCCGGTTTTGCGGATCGTGTCGGTGTTCAGATAGGCGACGGTGCGTGCTGTCTGATCGCCGAAGCTGATATCCGGCCGGCTGCTGCCGCGCAGATCGGAGCTGTTCTTATCGCGTTTGATGACCTGCTCCTGCAGCTCGCCTTTTTCTGTATGCGTGCCGCCATGGGTATGGGGAATCTTTCCCAGCCTGGGAAATTCGCCCAGCGTTTCCACGCAGACCTTGGCGGCAATCCGGTTGCTTTCCACGGTTTCCGGTTTCCCCCGCCCGCCATGGATGTTCAGGTCGAGAATGATGCCGGCCACGATCTCTGCCAGCGGTCGCTGCTGCGATGGCAGAAGGCGGATCGAATCCTCAACCTCCGGCGGGGTCAGGCCTTCGCCGGCTTGCGCCTGCGGCTCAGCCGGCCGGCCTTTCAGATCGGCATCGACCTTCGGCGGCTCCAGCGGCGGCGTGCGGCCGGCCTCACGGTCAATGCCGCTGGGCGGCTCGGATGGCGGCGTGGCGGAAGCTTCTGGATTCGCAGCGCGACGGATGACCTGCATTGGCAGGGTCAGCAGGTTGAGAGGCCCAACCGCCTTCAGCACCTGATCGGTAGTGGAGATTGCGCTGCCAACCCTGTCCGTGGCGTCTTCGAGCGTCTTACTCAGCCATGCGCCAGCCGCCTTCACGTCTGGCCGTTCATGCGGCAAAGAAGCATCGGTGACGACAGGTGGGGTCGGCAGCGGCAGGGCAGCCTGGGCGTATTGCGGTCCTGTTGGCTTTCCTGTCCGGATCATGCCGACCGGTTCGCGGCCTTGCTGCGCATCACTGGCCAGCACAATGTTCGAGGCCGGCGGCGTATCTTCTGCGCTGTGGCGCAGGGCGTAGAAACGGTCGACATCCTCGGGTCGCGGCATGCCATAGCCGTCTAGCCGGTCGCTGAAATCGTCTTGCAGCGCGGCGACCGTCTCGCCATGGCCCTCCGCGTCCACGCCGCCCGGTGGCACAGGCAGCAGCAGGCCGTCCGGCGTCAGTCCGCGGTCCTTTTGATAGGCGGAGATGGCGCGCTCCAGGCCGGCACCGGGCCAACCGGTCGGCACGCCGGGCATCGGCAGGTCGTAATAGCCGGCATTGCCCAGCAGGATCTGGGCGCGGATCACATCGGCGCGGTCATTCGCACCGAAGCGGCCGACAGAACCGGAAAAGGTGAAGGGGTCATTGGTATCGCCGGCGAATGGCGGGAAAGGGGAGGGTGTGTCTTCCCGAGGCAGTAAAGTCATGGCGGCTCCTGGAGGGCGGAATATTTCTTGATAATATTCCTAAATAATATACACTTTATGTTCCAATATCAAGAGAAATTATATACATAAAGTAGTATTCTATTTAGTTTAGCTGACAACACTCCCGCTTTTGTTGAAAGCTCTGGAACGAAATGGCGCCTATATGAAAATTCAATAGCTTACCTATGCAAAACCATCGCAAAACGACTCAAAACGCATCGCGCACGCCGGCAAATCCCGGCACAGCAGTCCAACCCGCGCCGGCCCGCGCCACACCGTCCGTAACAGCCCCGAATTGCACGGTGCCAATTTAAGACTTGCCCCTAAAGGCCCGCTTCCCTAATTGCAGGGCGTATAAACGAACGACCGTTCAGGAGACGATCCCCATGACGACCCAGACCCAGGCCCCCCAGTCCGGGGCCCCGATCTCCTGGCGCACCCCCCTGCTGGTCATCCTCGCCGGCTGCACCATCGCGCTGCTGAATTTCGGCGTGCGCTCGGGCTTCGGCCTGTTCCTCGAGCCGATCAGCGCCGCCAACGGCTGGGGCCGCGAGGTCTTCGCCTTCGGCATCGCCATCCAGACCGTGCTGTGGGGCTTCGGCCAGCCCTTCGCCGGCGCCCTGGCCGACCGCTACGGCTCCGCCCGCGTGCTGGTCGGCGGCGCGCTGTTCTATGCCGCCGGCGTGGCGCTCACCGCCTATGCCACCACGCCGCTGATGCTCAATGTCACGCTCGGCATGCTGATCGGCATCGGTCTTGCCGGTTCGTCCTTCACCGTGGCGCTCTCGGCCATTGCCCGCATGGTGCCGGCCGAAAAACGCTCCTGGGCGCTGGGCATCGGCACGGCGGCGGGCTCGATGGGGCAGTTTTTGATGGTGCCGCTGGGCCAGGCCTTCATCGCCGCCTTCGGCACGGCTTTCGCGCTGATCCTGCTCAGCCTGTTCGCGCTGGCCATCGCGCCGCTGGCGCTGGTGCTGGCTGGCAAGGCGCCGGAAGGCACCGGCCCGCAGCAGTCGATGGGCGAGGCCCTGCGCGAGGCCGGCGTGCAGAAAAGCTACTGGCTGCTGATCTTCGGCTTCTTCGTCTGCGGCTTCCACGTCTCCTTCATCCAGACTCACCTGCCGGCCTATATCGTTGATCGCGGCCTTGATCCCGCCACCGGCGCCTGGGCGCTGGCCCTGGTCGGCCTGGCCAATGTGGTCGGCTCGTATACCGCCGGCGTGCTGGGCGGCAAACGCTCCAAGAAATATCTGCTCAGCTTCATCTACGGCGCCCGCGCCGTGGTGATCGCGGTCTTCGTCATGCTGCCCATGACGCAGGTCAGCGTGCTCATCTTCGCCTTCGCCATGGGCCTGCTCTGGCTTTCCACCGTGCCGCTCACCTCAGGGCTGGTGGCGCAGATCTTCGGCCCGCGCTACATGGCCACCCTGTTCGGCATCGTATTCTTCAGCCACCAGGTCGGCGGTTTTCTCGGCGTCTGGCTCGGCGGCCGCCTGTTCGACATGACGGGCTCGTATGACCTGGTCTGGTGGATCTCGATGGGTCTCGGCGTGTTTGCCGCCATCGTGCATTGGCCCATCGACGAACGCCCGCTGGCGCGCCTGTCTCCGGCCGCGGCTGCGGAGTGATCCATGGCTGCGACTCACCGCATTGCGCTTGCCTTTGCGGCTGCGGTGCTGCTGGTCTGGGGCCTGCTCTTCGCCGTCACGGTACAGCGCGCCGCTCTGCCGCCGGATGCCAGCGGCCGGGTGATCGCGGTCTATCCCTTCGGCTGGGATGCGTCGGCGGTGACAGTGGCGGCGACGCAGACGGAAGCGCGGCTGGTGCGGCAGACCTGGCTGCCCAACGCGGTCGAGCTGGCCTCCGAGGATCCGGGTTTCGCCGGCCGCCTGCGCGAAACCGGCGCCATCGGCGTCTATCGCGCCCAGCCCTTCACGCTGTTCACGCTGGCCGGCTGCACCGGCATGCCGCCCCTGCTGCCCTCACTCCGCCGCTTCGGCTGAGCCGCCCACCTCGACAGTGGTGTGCGGCATCGCGGTGATGCCCAGCTTGGCCATCAGGGTCGCGTCGCGGTCCTGGCCCGGATTCTTGGTGGTCAGCAGCTTTTCGCCCAGGAAGATCGAGTTGGCGCCGGCCAGGAAACACAGCGCCTGCAGTTCCTCGCTCATCTGCTCGCGCCCGGCCGAGAGGCGGACCATCGAGGCCGGCATCACGATGCGCGCCACGGCGATGGTGCGCACGAAGTCGATGCCGTCCAGTGGCGCCTGGCCGTCCAGCGGCGTGCCCTCCACCTGCACCAGCATGTTGATCGGCACGCTGTCGGGATGGGCGGGCAGGGTGGCCAGGCTGTGCAGCAGGCCTACGCGGTCCTCGGCCTTTTCCCCTAAGCCCACGATGCCGCCGCAGCACACTTTCAGCCCGGCCGCGCGCACGTTGCCCAGCGTGTCGAGCCGGTCCTGGTAGGTCCGCGTGGTGATGATCGCGCCGTAATGCTCGGGCGAGGTGTCGAGGTTGTGGTTGTAGTAATCCAGTCCGGCCTCGCCCAGCCGCCGCGCCTGTTCGGGCGACAGCATGCCCAGCGTGGCGCAGGTCTCCAGGCCCAGCGCCTTCACTTCCGCGATCATGGCGCAGACCTTGTCGAGGTCGCGGTCCTTCGGGCTGCGCCAGGCGGCGCCCATGCAGAAGCGGCTGGCGCCGGCCGCCTTGGCCTCGCGCGCGGCGGTCAGGGTCTCATCCAGGCCCATCAGCTTCTCGGCCTTCACGCCGGTCTCGAAGCTCGCGCTCTGCGGGCAATAGGCGCAGTCCTCGGGGCAGCCGCCGGTCTTGATGCTCAGCAGGGTGCTCATCTGCACCTCGTTGGCAGCGAAGTGGCGGCGGTGCACCTGCTGGGCCAGGAAGATCAGGTCGTTGAACGGCAGGGCAAACAGCGCGTCGATCTCGGCGCGCGACCAGTCGTGGCGCGGCTCGGCAGAAGCGCAACGTGCGGTGAGGGACGAGATATCCACAAGGCCAACGGCGGTCATGACGGGCTCCCTGAAACCGATGCGGTCGCCTGCACTAGCCCGGCCTTCCGCCCATGTCCAGTACCGCCTTCGCCTTGCTGCGGGCGGGGCGGTGGTTTACCCTCGCTATCATGACGGGGACAGGGAAGGCCGGCACAGAACCGGCACTCACAATCATCATCGCCGACGACCATCCGCTGGTGCGCGAGGCCTTGGGCCAGGCGCTGCGCCAGGCGATGGCGGGGGTCGAGGTGATCGGCTGTTCCGACCTGAAGGAAGCCGTTGCCGCGCTGGAGGCGCGCGAGGCGGTCGATCTTTTGATCCTCGATCTCGACATGCCCGGCATGGACGGTTTTTCCGGCCTTGCCACCGTGCGCGCCAGCCATTCGGCCGTGCCGGTCGCCATCGTGTCGTCCACCCGCGAACCGGCCGTCATGCGCCGCGCCATCGAGTTCGGCGCCGCCGCCTTCGTGCCGAAATCCGCCGCCCTGGAGACCATCGCCAGCGCGCTGCAGTCGGTGCTGGACGGCGAGGTCTGGCTGCCGCCCGAGATGGAAGAGGGCGGCGCACCCGGCATGCCCGACGATTTCGCCCGCCGCGTCGCCGAGCTGACACCGCAGCAGCTGCGTGTGCTGACCCTGCTCAGCAAGGGCAAGCTGAACAAGCAGATCGCCCACGAGCTTTCGGTCGGCGAAGCCACGGTGAAGGCCCATGTCACCGCGATCCTCAAGAAGCTTGGCGTGCGCAGCCGCACCCAGGCCGTGATCGCCGCGCGGCATTTCTCGATCTGAATCGTCCCGGTTTCAGTCGTCGCCGGCGGCTGCCAATGTACCCGCTGGGCGACGGCGCTGGCTGATCAGCGCGCGCAGGGCGGCGGGTTTCACCGGCTTGTGCAGCACGTCGACATGCAGGGCGGCGGCGCGTTCGCGCATGTCCTGGCTGCGGTCGGCGGTGATCAGGATGGCCGGCAACTGCTGGCCCCAGTCGCGGCGCAGCAGTGCGATTGCCTCCAATCCGTCGGGCGAGCCTTCATCCAGATGCAGGTCGGCCAGGATCACATCGGGGCTGCGACCGGCGGCCGCCACGGCGCGGCGTGCTTCCTCGATAGTGTCCACGGCCGCCACCGTGCAGGACCAGCCCTCCAGCAGCGTCGTCATGGCCTCGCGCACGGCGATCTCGTTGTCGATGCACAGCACGAAGCTGCCCGACAGGGAACCGGCAGCCAGCGGCGGCGCGGCCAGAGGCTGGGCCGGCAGCGCGGGTTCGACGGCGGCGCGCGGCAGCGTGATGCTGAACACCGAACCGCGGCCGACGCTGGAGCGCAGGTCGATCGGGCTGTTCAGCATCTTGGCGATGCGTTCCACGATGGCCAGGCCCAGGCCCAGGCCGCGCTCGGCTGCGTCGCCGGTGCGGTCCAGGCGGGCGAATTCCTGGAAGATCACCTGCCGCTTGTCGTCCGGGATGCCGGGGCCATTGTCGCAGACCTCGATCCGCACGTCGTTGCCACGGCGGCGGGCACCGATCAGTACGCGGCGATCCTGCCGCTCGTTGCTGGCATAGCGGATCGCGTTGGCGACGAAGTTCTGCAGCACGCGGCGCAGCAGGGCGGGATCGCTGCTGATCGTGGCCGAAGTCGGCACCATTTTCAGGGTTACGTGGCGCTGTGCCGCCAGCGGCGCGAAGGCCGACACGATGGAATCGAGCAGCGGGCCGAGTGCCACCGGCCGCACTTCGACCGGCACCGCGCCGGCATCCAGCTTCGAGATGTCGAGCAGGGCATCCAGCAGGGCCTCCACCGCACCTAGGCCGTGATCGATCTTGGTGACCAGCAGGTTGTCCGGCTCGCGTTCGGCCAGGGCGGCGGTGAACAGACGCGCGGCATGCAGGGGCTGCAGCAGGTCGTGGCTGGCGGCCGCGAGGAAGCGGGTCTTGCCCAGATTGGCGGCCTCGGCCTGGGCGCGCGAGGCTTCCAGTTCCTGCACGGCCAGCTGCAATTCGGCGGTGCGCTCGGCCACGCGGCGCTCCAGCCCCTCATAGGCCGCGCGTAGGGCGGCATCGGCGCGCCGGCGCTGGGTCACGTCCTGGTACAGCAGGAAGAAGCCCAGCACAGTGCCCTGCTCGTCGATATGCGGGATATAGGTACCGTGCGCCACCTCGATCTTCGTGTCGTTGGTGGGGAATTCGGCTTCGAAACTCTGGCGCTGGCCGGCCAGCACGGCATCGATATGCGGTTTCAGGCGCTGATAGCGGTCGGGCGGGACCATCTCGCTGACGCGATGGCCATCGATCTGGTCCTGCGGCAGATGCAGGGCGCGGCGGAACGGCATGTTGGTGAAGCGATAGCGTTCGTCGCGGTCCACATAGGCGATCAGCACCGGCACGTTGTCGGTGTAGATGCGGATGGCGCGTTCGGAATCGCGCAGGGCTTCGGCCGCGCGCACGCGCTCGCTGATATCGGTGCAGGTGGCGACGAAACCGCCATCCGGCATCGGGTCGACGCGGATTTCGATGACGCGGCCACTGGGCTGGCGCTGTTCGTGGATGCGCGAGCCGCTGGCGCCGGACGCCAGCATGCCGGCGAGTTCGGTGGAATCGCCCACCAGCGTGGCCAGCGGCACGCCGTTTTCCGCCAGGTTGGCCGGCAGGCCGAGCAGGTCGAAGAAGCGGTCGTTCCACGCCGCCAGGCGCTGGCGGTTATCGAACACGCCGATGCCCTGGCTGATATGGTCGAGCGTGGTGCGCAGCAGATCGAGATTGTGGCGGATCGCCTCGGAGGCCTCGCCCAGCATGGCACGCGCCGCGCGCGGGCTGAGCAGGTTCTTGCCCTGGGCCGAGGCCATCACGATGCGGGCCGAGGCCGCACCGATGGCGCCCCCCAGCAGATGCTCGGTGAAGGCCATCGCCTCGGCGGCATTCATGCGGCGACCGGCAAAGGCGCGCTCGGCGCGTTCCTCGCCGATGAACCGCGCGGCCAGCGCCCGCAGCTCATCGATGCGCGGATCGTGATCGGCATCGGCAAAGGTCGCCGCCGGCAGGCCCTCGCCACCGGAGACGAATATCGCCGCCTGTTCCAGATCGCGGCTGCGCGGCCGTACCAGCAGCGACACCACGACCAGCAGCACGACGTTGGCCACGATGCTGGAAACGAAGCCCTGCAGGATGGTGTCGAAATGGCTGAACGGCGCTGGCAACCATTCGGTCAGCGGCGCCGTCATCGGCTGCCCGGTCGCGGCGCCCTTGATCGACGGCAGCAGCAGGGTATAGACCCACATCGCAAAACCGGCGGCGAGGCCGGCAATCACGCCATGGCGATGGGCGCGCTGCCAGTACAGGCCGATCAGCAGGGGCGGCGCGAAATTGGCCACCGCGCAGAACGAGATCATGCCGATGGAGGCCAGCGGCAGATAGCCGGCGATCCAGGTGTGATAGATATAGGCCGCAATCAGGATCACGATCACGGCCGCGCGCCGCACATTCAGCACAATCTGGCCGACCTCGCCCGAGCCGCCGGCGCGCGAGCGCAGCAGGAAGGGCGTGACCAGCTCGTTCGAGACCATGATCGAGAGCGCCATACAGGCCACGATCACCATGGAGGTGGCGGCCGAGAGGCCGCCGATGAAGGCGAAGACCGACAGTGCCAGCTGGTCGGCCATCATCGGCAGGGTCAGCACGAAGAAGTCCGGGTTGGCGCCCTTGTCGGCCAACAGCAGACCGGCGGCGGCAATCGGCACGACGAACAGGTTGATGGCGACCAGGTAGATCGGGAACAGCCAGCGCGCTGCCTTCAGGCTGTTGGGATCGCTGCCTTCCACCACGGCGACATGGAACTGGCGCGGCAGGCAGAGGAAGGCGAAAGCCGAGAGGATCGTCATGGCGATCCAGTTGCTGCCCAGCCCCTGACTCAGTTGCGCGGTGAGGCGCGGGTCGGACTGCACCCGGGCAAGCAGGTCGCTGCCGGAATCGAACAGACCGTAGAACACGAAAATGCCGACGGCCAGGAAAGCCGCCAGCTTGACCAGCGATTCGAAGGCAATGGCCAACATCATGCCGCGATGCTGTTCGGTGGCCTGCACATGGCGCACGCCGAACAGGATGGTGAACAGGCCCATGATGCCGGCCACGAACATCGCTGTATCGCGCCAGGGCGGCGGCAGGCTGGCATTGAGCAGATGCGCCATGTCGGAACCGACCATCACCTCGAAGGTGACGCTGACGGCCTGCATCTGCAGCGAGATATAGGGCAGCACGCCAATCACCGCGATCAGCGTGACCAGCACGGCCACCGCGCGGCTCTTGCCATAACGCGAGCCGATGAAGTCGGCGATGGAAGTGACATTCTGCCGTTTGGCGATCTTGATCATTTTGGACATCGCCGGATAGCCCAGCGTGATGGCCAGGATCGGGCCGACATAGATCAGGATGAAATCGGGGCCGGAGACGGAAGCGCGGCCGACCGAGCCATAGAAGGTCCAGGAGGTGCAATAGATCGCCAGCGACAGGGCATAGATGGTCGCCCCGCTGCGGCCGCTGTACCAGCGTGGGCCGAGCTTGTCGCCCAGATGGGCTATCGCGAACAGCAGTCCGAGATAGCCGATCGACAGAAGCAGGATGGCACTGCCCTGCAGCATGAAACGTTTTCTCCCCGTTCCCGCCAGTAAATCCTCCCGGTTCGCCCCTGTCCACCGGCTTGAAACGGTGGACAGGGCGGATTTGCCGGGTTTTTCTGCAGCCATGACGTTTGTGCTCCGACTGCTGAAAATCTGTGCTGCCCTGCTCCTGCTATTCTGGGGTGGTGGCCTGTTGCTGTTCCGGTTCGTCGACCCGCCCGTCACGCCGCTGATGGTGATCCGTGCCGTTGAGCGCAACGCCTGGATCGGCTACGCCCCCGTTCGCCTCGTTGATGTCGCTGCCGCCCTGCCGCGTGCCGTGATCGCCTCGGAGGATGGCCGCTTCTGCCTGCATCACGGCATCGATCTGGGTGCGGTGCAGGAGGCGCTGGAGGATTACGGCGAGACTGGCCGCCTGCGCGGTGCCAGCACGATCACCATGCAGGTGGCGCGCAACCTGTTACTGTGGCCGGGCGGTGGATTCGTCCGCAAGGCGATCGAGGCGCCACTGGCGCTGGCGCTGGATGCATTTTGGCCCAAGCGCCGCATCATGGAGGTGTATCTGAACATCGCCGAGATGGGGCCGGGCCTGTTTGGCGCCGGGGCGTCGGCACAGGCCTATTTCAATCGACCGGCCGGACGGCTGAGCGAAACGCAGGCCGCAAGGCTGGCCGCGATCCTGCCGGCACCAACCCGCTGGAACGCCACGGCGCCGACGGCCTATGTTGAGCGCCGCACCGGCACGATCCTGCGCCGCATGGACCAACTGGGCCCGGCGCAACTGGGCTGCCTCGGCTAAATTGGCCGCGGCGGAAGGCTTGCGCCATGCGGCCGGCCGGCGATTATTGAAGCTACAAAAAACACCGACCGGAAGCAGCCTTTTATCATGTCAGACAACCTCTATTCCCTGATCCGCGCCCGCATCACCGATCCGGCCAAGACCTTCATCGAGACCGGCGATGGACGACGGTTCAGCTATGGCGACACCTTCGAGCTGGCCGGCCGTTTCGCCAATACGCTGGTGGCGCTGGGCGTGCAGCCGGGTGACCGCGTCGCCGTACAGGTCGACAAGTCGGCCGAGGCGCTGATCCTGTATCTGGGCGTGGTGGCGGCTGGCGCGGTCTATCTGCCGCTCAACATCGGCTACACGCTGACCGAACTGGAATACTTCATCGGTGATGCCGAGCCGCGCGTCGTGGTCTGCCGCCCGTCGGTGGCGACTGAACTGGCGCCGCTGGCCAAGCGGCTGGGCGTGGCCCATTGCGAGACACTGGGTGTGCAAGGCGATGGCAGCCTGATGGACAAGGCCAAATCCGCGCCGACGGCCTTCACGCCAGTGCCGCGCGGGCCGAACGATCTGGCCGCCATCCTCTACACCTCGGGCACCACGGGCCGTTCGAAAGGCGCGATGCTGAGCCATCGCAACCTATATTCCAACGCCGCCACCCTGGTGGATTACTGGCGCTTTACGGCGAATGACGTGCTGCTGCATGCCCTGCCGATCTTCCATACCCATGGCCTGTTCGTGGCCAGCAACGTGATTCTGCTGGCCGGCGCGTCGATGATCTTCCTGCCGAAACTCGATCCCGACGAGATGATCCGGCACCTGCCGCGCGCCACCAGCATGATGGGTGTGCCCACCTTCTACGTACGTCTGCTGCAGCACCCGGCGCTCACCAAGGACCTGGTGAAACATGTGCGCCTGTTCGTCTCCGGTTCTGCGCCGCTGCTGGCCGATACGCACAAGGAATGGGAGGCCCGTACCGGCCATCGCATCCTGGAACGCTACGGCATGACCGAAACCAACATGAACACCTCGAATCCCTATGACGGCGACCGCGTTGCCGGCACGGTGGGGTTCCCGCTGCCCGACGTGGAGTTGCGCATCACCGATCCGGAAACCGGCAAGCCGCTGGTCCAGGGCGAAATCGGCATGATTGAGGTTAAGGGGCCGAACGTGTTCCAGGGCTATTGGCGCATGCCGGAGAAGACGGCGGCGGAATTCCGCGCCGACGGTTTCTTCATTACCGGAGACCTTGGCAAGATCGACGAGCGCGGTTACGTGCATATCGTCGGCCGTGGCAAGGACCTAGTGATCTCGGGCGGTTACAACGTCTATCCCAAGGAAGTCGAGACCGAGATCGACGGCTTGCCGGGTGTGATCGAATCCGCCGTGATCGGCGTCAACCATCCCGATTTCGGCGAAGGCGTCACGGCTGTCGTTGTGGGCGGCAAGGATTGTAAGCTGGACGAAGCGGCGGTGCTGAAGGCGCTGGACGGCCGGCTGGCCAAGTTCAAGCTGCCCAAGCGCGTGTTCTTCGTCGACGACCTGCCGCGCAACACCATGGGCAAGGTGCAGAAAAACCTGCTGCGTGAGCAGTATAAGGACATCTACACCCGGTAAAACTCCCCCCGGTACGATCCCGGAAAAAGAGATTGTCATAACAAGGTATTCACCGCCAAGATGATATGGCGCACAGGCTCGGTCGACCCTGCCGCTGCGCGGCGATGCGAAAGAGCCTTATGCGCCAGCCCGCTTTCTTCAATACCATATCCTTGCGCACGCAGGTTGCCGTCGCCACGGGGGCGCTTTGCGCCATACTGGTTCTGGGGGCCTCGCTTGGGGCTGCCTGGGTTGGCCGCGAGAAGGCGTCGGAACTGATCGGTTTCGAACTTGCCGAACGCTCGGTCGAACTGGCCGATGCGCTGGATCGCGGCATGTTCGAGCGCTACCGCGAGATCGGCATCCTCGCTGGCCTGGAGCCGTTGCGCAGCGCCTGGGAAGGCGATCCCGCAATACTGCGCCGGACCCTGGAACGCCTGCAGCACAGCTATGCCGAATATGCCTGGATCGGGTTTGCCGATACCAGCGGCCGGGTATATGCCGCCACACGCGGCATGCTCGAAGGGCAATCGGTGGCGCAACGCCCATGGTTCACGGGTGGCCTGCAACAGCCTTTCATAGGGGATGTGCATGAAGCCGTCCTGCTGGCCAAGCTATTGGGACCCCGCCAAGACAGTGAACCGTTCCGCTTCGTCGACGTGGCTCATCCGGTATACGACGCTTCGGGCCGTCTGCTCGGCGTGCTGGGAGCGCATCTGAGCTGGGATTGGGCGGCCGATGTGCGGCGCTCGGTGCTCAAAGCTGATGCTCAGAAGCAGATCAGCATCCTGGATGCGGAGGGCCGGGTTCTGCTCGGCGACAATATCGGAGAGACGATGCTGACGCCGGCCGTGGCTCAATCCCTGACGCAGAAGGGATGGGGCTATGGCATCGATATCGGCTCATCAGCCGGGCCCAGCCTGACCGGCTTCGCCGTCTCCAGGGGGCACCGCGAATATCCCGGGCTGGGCTGGATCATCATTGCGCAGCAGCCGGCCGAGATCGCGTTCCGACCGGTGCAAAGGCTGGTGGTGTCGATCCTGACCGTTGGCGTATTGTTGGGGTTCCTGGGCTCCCTGTTGGCGTGGTGGCTGGCCGGATTCCTGACTGGCCCGATCAGCACCATCACGGCGCAAGCCGAGCGCATAGGTCGCGATGACGGCGTGCAGACCCTGCCGCGCGTCGGCGGCGCGCGCGAGGTGCTGCAACTGTCGCAGGCACTGCGGTCCCTGCTGCGTCGTATCGGGCTGGCCGAGCAGCGGCTTGAGGCGGCCGAGCGCGACATGGAAAGCCAGGCCGCCCGCAGCCGCGAAAAATCCGAGGATATCGAGCGTCTGCGCCGGCTGGCCAATACCGATCCGCTCACCGGCCTGCTCAACCGCCGCGCTTTTTTGGAAGCGGCCGGGCGCGAACTTGCCGTTGCTCGGCGCTATGGCCGCAAGCTGGCTCTGGTGGTGGCCGATATCGACCATTTCAAGACGGTGAATGACCGATACGGCCACGCCGCCGGTGACGTGGCGATCCGCGAGGTTGCGTCCCGGCTGCTGCAAGTGGCGCGCGATACGGATCTGGTCGCTCGCTTCGGCGGCGAGGAATTCGTGGTGCTGCTGATGGAAAGCGATATCGCCGCCGGTACCGCTTACGCCGAGCGTGTGAGGAGCATGATCATGGCGGCTCGCATCCCGATCGATGGCGCCCGCGATATCCGCCTGACCATCAGCCTCGGCTGCACGGTTCTGGATGCTGCCGACCGCGACGTGCAGGATGCCATAGATCGTGCCGATGGCGCGTTGTACAAGGCCAAATCGGCCGGCCGCAACCGCGTGCGTGTTTCGCTGGCCGGGCAAACCTCCGCCGTGGGCTGATCCGTTCAGGCTGCCGGCTTATGCAGCAGCGCGACATCGGGGCCGGAAAATTCCAGTTCCAGACCATGCCGCGCCGCGATGAAGCGGAAGGTTGCCTCCGCGAAAAAGCAGACATGGGTGGGATCGCGGATGTAATGCCATTGCGCGAAGGCTTCGCGGTTGCGCAGGCGTTTGGTCATCACGCCGAGCCAGCCGCCGGGTCGCAGCATCCCAAGCAGCCGCGCGATCTCGGTGCCGGGTGCGGCCAGATGCTCGAACACCTCGCTGCCGGTGATGAAATCGTAGGTCTGCTCCAGCGCAGCCGCGTCGGGCGCGAAAAGCGGATCATAGATGCGCATGGCGAAGCCGGCTTCCGTGAACATGGCGGCCAGCAAAGGAGCGGGTCCACAGCCGAAATCCAGGCCGCTGGAGCCCGGTGGCAGGCGTTGCGCCATCGGTTCGAACAAACGCATGAGGAAACGGCGGTAGCCGGGGTCGTCCATCGCGTTTTCATGCGTGTCATAGAAGGCCCGCTCTGCCGCTGCACTAAGATGCTGGTGCGGCGGTACGAAGACCAGGTCGCAGTTTTCGCATTGCAGGTAGTCGCGCCGCGCGTTGCGGTGATAGGGTCGTGATGGGCCGGCGCAGAGCGGGCAGGGGGACTGGGCTGCGGTCATCGCCGCAGCATAGGCGGCAGGTCGGACAAAGGCGATGGCCGGCAGCGGATGCTGCCGGCCATGCAGCTTCAGATGTCGAAGAACACCGTTTCGTTGTCGCCCTGCAGGACGATGTCGAAATGGTAGACGGTCTTGCCGTCCTTCTTGTCGCCGCGCTGGGCGAGCAGGGTCTTCCGACGCACCTTCAGTTCGATCAGGTTCAGCACCGGATCGGCGGCATTGGCGGCCTCCTCGTCGGCGAAATACATTCGCGTGCTGAGGCCGATATTGATGCCGCGTGCCACGATCCAGAAGTTGATGTGCGGCGCCATCATCCTGCCATGGCGGCCGGCCACCGGACCGGGCTTGATCGTCTCGAAGCGGTATATGCCGGTGTCGAAATCGGCGCCGGTGCGGCCCCAGCCGCGGAAGTTGGCATCCAGCGGCTTGTCCTGCGTGTCGGCCGGGTGGTTGTAGCGGCCGGCGGCATTGGCCTGCCAGATTTCCAGCAGGGCATCGTTCAGCGACGAACCGGTGCCATCCAGCACGCGGCCCTCGACCACGATATGCTCGCCTGCGGTCTGCGGACCGGCCAGAACGTTGCTGAAATTATGCTGGAAGATGTCGAAGCCGGCCTGGTGCGGCGCCAGGCCGATATGCACATAGGGGCCGGCGGTCTGCGAGGCGGTTTCCTGCAGGTAGGTGAGGGGCTGCGGCATGGTCTCAATTCCCATCCAGCTTGTTTTCGAACATGGTGGAGCGCCGGCCGCGCAGCACGAAGTCGAAGCGGTAGGCCAGGCTGTCGAGCGGGATCGCCGCGTTCAGATCAATCGGCGCGATCAGGCGCTCTAGTGCTGCCTTGTCGGGCACGGTCTGCAGGATCGGGCAGACCGGGATCAGCGGATCGCCCTCGAAATACATCTGGGTGATCAGGCGCTGGGCGAAGCCAGAGCCAAACAGCGAGCAGTGGATATGCGCTGGGCGCCAGGAGTTGACGTAGTTGCGCCACGGATAGGGGCCGGGCTTGACGGTGCGGAAGAAGTAGTTGCCGTTCTCGTCGGTCAGCGTGCGACCGCAGCCGCCGAAATTCGGATCGATCGGCGCCAGATACGTGTCCTTCTTGTGGCGATAACGACCGCCGGCATTGGCCTGCCAGATCTCGACCAGCGTGTTCGGCACCGGCCGGCCGTTTTCGTCCAGCACGCGGCCATGCACCACGATGCGCTCGCCCACCGGATCGCCGGTCTTGGCGTAATTGCGGATCAGGTCGTTATCCAGCGGCCCGATTTCGTTATGGCCGAATACCGGTCCGGTCACTTCCGACAGGGAGTTCTGCAGCGACAGCAGGGCGTGTTTCGGCGAGCGGGTGACGCTGGTCTTGTAGGTGGGGGTATAGGCCGGCGGATGCAGGCGCCGGTCGCGCTGGAAGAATTCCCCTTTGGTATCCATGACTTCCTCCCTGGATGCGCCGTGCGCGCGGGGCGGCGGCAATCGGCGGTGATCCAGGCAGTGTCGACTCCGCTATTTAAAAAATAAATTGATTAATTATAATAAAATAAATGAGTAATTTTGATCATTTGGCGCTGGACGGCCACAGCCTGAAACTCTTCCTCGCCGTGCTGGAGGAAGGCTCGGTCACGGCCGCCGCCGCCCGGCTGGGCCTGACCCAGTCAGCGGTGAGCCACAGCCTGCGGAAGCTGCGCGAGATCGCGCGCGACCCGCTTTTTGTCAAATCCGGCCGCGGCATCATCGCCACCGGCCATGCCCGCGCCCTGGCCGAGCCGGCGCGCCGGCTGCTCGACCAGATGCAGGCCTTCGCCGCCGGGGCCGAATTCGATCCGGCGGTCGCCGATCTCGACCTCACCATCGCCGCCAACGATTTCCAGCGCGACCTGTTGCTGCCCACCCTGCTGCGGCAGTTGCAGGCGGCCGTGCGCAATGTGCGGCTACGTGCCATTCCCTCGCAGTTGCCCAGCGCCGAGATGCTGCGCGAGAGCCGCTGCGACCTGCTGATCTCGCCGGTGCCGCCCACGGGCACCGATGTGCTGCAGAAGCGGCTCTTAAGCGATCATTACGTCTGCTATTTCGATGCCGCCATGCGCGAGGCCCCGCGCAGCGCGGAGGATTATCTGCAGGCCCGGCACATCACGGTGGTCTACAGCGACAACGAGCGCCTGCAGTTCGACAAGCGGCTGGAGGCGGCCGGGCATCATCGTGCGGTGACGGTGTCGGTGCCGAATTTCTCCGGCGTGCCGGCCTTCCTGCGCGGCACGACCATGCTGGCCAGCATGCCCAGCCTGCTGCGTGACGGCCTGATGCGCGATTTCGCGCAGGCGCCGATCCCCCTGCCCGAGATGGCGCGGCAGGGCATCGGTGACCTGCCGATGTACATGGCCTGGCACCGCCGCGTGCAGGACGATCCGGCCCATGTCTGGCTGCGGGCGCAGGTGGAACGCGCGGCGGTGAGCGCGCTGAACCGGTGATGTCAGTCAGAAAACGAGGATGGCGGAGAGGGTGGGATTCGAACCCACGGTACGCTTGCACGCACAACGGTTTTCGAGACCGCCCCGATCGACCACTCTGGCACCTCTCCGCATAGGTTCCGGTCGGGCGCGCGGCCTGGCCGGGGGTCGAAAGCGGCGCGGACCTTAACCGAAGCCGCCGGCCCCCGCAAGGCTTCGCCCGGCCCCGTGAAGCCGGAAAAGCCGAAGGCCGCTCAAGCAGTTATCCCGGTCCGCAGGCCGGTCTTGTCATTGCCCCGGCCTTGGCGGAGACTGCTGCCGTGGTGCCGGCGGAAACTGAACCGGAGTCCTTCCGGAGAGTCCCTCCGGCGCCGGCATCGGGAGAACGCATGGGTATCGGCCGTCACAGCCTCGCCGCCCGCAGCGATTTCGCCAGCACCGCCAGTCACGCACAGCCGTGCGGACAGGCCCTTCCAGCCAGATTCGGCCTTTCCGGTTTCATCATGCTTCGACCGTCCGTGCGGTTCGTGGGGCGTGGATTCACGCCCTCCGGGAACCGAAGCGGCGGGCAGGAGGTTGCGTAACGCGCGGGTTGTCCAACACAAAAAACGGAGGAAACCACCATGATCGTTGCGTCCATACTGAAGGACAAGACGGGCGGCGTGATCAGCGCCCGGCCCGAGGACAGCATCGAAAGCGTCTGTCAGCTGCTGGCCGACAAGGGCATCGGCGCGGTGCTGGTGCAGCGGCCCGATGGCGGCATCGCCGGCATCCTGTCGGAGCGCGACATCGTGCGCGGCCTGGCCATGATCGGCACCGACCTGCTGCTGCAGACCGCCGACACCATCATGACCCGCAGCGTGATGGTCTGCTCCAGCCATGACACCATCCAGGACGTGATGCACCTGATGACCAAGCGGCGCATCCGCCACCTGCCGGTGGTGGATAATGGCCGGCTGGCGGGGATGATTTCCATCGGCGACGTGGTCAAGCGCCATATCGCAGCCACCGAAATGGAAGCCGAGGCCCTGCGGCAATACATCGCCACGGGCTGAGACCTGCCCTATATATGGAGGCCATGACCAGCCCGCCCGACTTCCTCGTCCGTCCGGACCCCGCCAATCCCGCCCTCACCGAGACGGTGCAGGGCATCGATCATGACGGCAAGCCCGTCGAGACCAAGGTGCCGGTCGAACGGCCGCTCACCCTGTTCCTGAACGGGCAGGAAATCGTCACCATGATGACGATCGGCGACTATCCCGACTACCTGGCGCTGGGCTACCTGATCAACCAGCGCATGCTGCTGCCCGACGACGAGGTGACCGGCATCGATTTCGATCCCGAGATCGAAACCATCGTGGTGCGCACCGCGCGCCAGACCGATTACGAGGAGCGCCTCAGGAAAAAGACCCAGACCTCGGGCTGCGCCCAGGGCACGGTGTTCGGCAACATGATGGACGCGGTGGAAAGCGTGCGGCTGGATCCTGACGCCGTGCTGCAGACCTCGTGGATTTATGCGCTTTCCAAAAAGATCAACCTGGCGCCGTCGCTCTATCTGGAAGCCGGCGCCATTCATGGCTGCGTGCTGTGCGAGGCCGACCGTCCGCTGATCTATATGGAGGATGTCGGCCGCCACAATGCCATCGACAAGATCGCCGGCTACATGCGGGTCAACGGCATCTCGCCCCAAGGCAAGACGATGTACACCACTGGACGGCTCACCTCCGAGATGGTGATCAAGACCGCGCAGATGGGCATTCCCATCCTGATCAGCCGTTCGGGCTTCACCGCCTGGGGCGTGCAGCTTGCGCGCCAGATCGGCATGACCCTGATAGGCCGCGCCAAGGGCAAACGCTTCGTGGCACTGTCGGGCGCCGAGCGGCTGCGCTTCGATGCCGATCCGGCCGCTGTTGGCGACGAGGACGCGAAGCTGCAGCGCAAGGGCAGCCGCGACGACGAGGCGGCGTAATGGCGAAGGTTCTCGGCGTGGTGCTGGCGGGCGGCCTGGCCCGCCGGATGGGCGGTGGTGACAAAAGCCTGCAGATGCTGTCCGGCCGGCCGATCCTGGATCACATTCTCAATCGGTTCAGTCCTCAGGTGGATAGTGTGATCCTGAACGCCAACGGCGATGCGGCGCGCTTTGCCCGCTGGAACCTGCCGGTGGCGGGCGATGCCATCCCGGATTATGCCGGGCCGCTGGCCGGGGTTCTGGCGGGGCTGGCCTGGGCGAAACAGAATCGCTCGGATGTGAGCGATATCGTCACCGTGCCGGGCGACGGACCGTTCCTGCCACGCGATCTGGTGGCGCGCATGGTGGCGGCGCGCGCGGCGGCAGGCGCCGATCTGGCCTGTGCGGTTTCTGCCGGCCAGGCCTATCCCGTGGTGGGCCTGTGGCCTGTTCGGCTGCATGATAATCTGCGCAAAGCCATGCTGGACGAGGATATCCGCAAGGTGGATCGCTGGACCGCGCGGCACAAACTGGTGCAGGTGGAGTTTGCCGCCCAGCCGGTCGATCCCTTTTTCAATGCCAACACGCCGGACGACATCGCCGAGGCTGAACGCCTGCTGACTCAGATGGGAGACGCGGCATGAACCCCGCCGACTGGCCCATGCTGCCGCCGGGCTACACGCTGAAGCTCTGCGTGTCGGATGCCTTCGACACCGCCTGCTGGGCGGCGGCCGATGGCGCCGAGGATGGCCTGATGCTGATGGTCGATCGACATGATCGCTGCGAAGCGGCTTTGGTGCTGCGGCCGCTCGATCCGATCCAGCCGGCGCTGACGCTCGCCTATGTCGGGCTGCTGGGCCTGCATGACGGACTGGCGGCCCTGGCGCCGGCCGAGACGCCGGCCAGCATCGGCTGGCCAGACCGCCTGCTGGTGAACGAAGCCTGTGTCGGCGGCCTGCAGGTGGCGCATGGCCCGCTGGTCGAGAAGGACGGCATGGCCGACGTGCCCGACTGGCTGGTATTGGGCATCACCGTGCAGATGAGCGGCGACCGCGAGGATGATACGCCCGGTGTCGAACTGGAATACACCAACCTGTTCGAGGAGGGCTGTGGCGAGGTCACCGTGCCGCAACTAGTCGAGGCCTTCGCGCGTCATATGCTGCTCTGGCTCGACCGCTGGCAGGAAGATGGCTTTGAGCCGGTGCGCCGTGCCCTGCTGAACGAACTCTCCGACAAGGCGCTGAAGGTGGAGGCCAATGGCGACGCCTGGTTCGAGGATGGCGCGACAAAAACCTGGCGCAGCCTGCGCGATGCCCTGCGGCATCGCAGCTGGGTGCTGCCCGAGCCGGTGAGGCAGGTATCGTGAAGCTGCTGCGCTGCATCCGCTTCGATGAATCCGACACGCGGGTTTTCCCGCTGGCTGCCATGCCCGGCGAATGGGCGGTGCCGGGCACCTTCGTCTTCGCCGATGCCGATCCGGAGACCCTGAGCCGGCAGCAGCGGCAGGCCTTTGCCAATGGCTTCCTCGGTCTGGGCAGTTTCGGTTGGTCCACCCTGGTGACGGTGGCGGCCATCGAGCCCGAAGAATACGAAGATGCCGTTGCGGCATTGGCGCAGCATCTTGTCGAAGCCTATGGCGCGCCCGATGTGCGTGTCGCAGAGGCGGCGGCGCGTGAGGAAATCGATTACGCCGCCTCGCTCTGCGAGCATCCGATCAATACGCTGCTGTCGCTCAGCCGTTTCATCGAAGGCGAGGCGATCCGCGAACAGTTCCGCGTTGTACCGCCGCCGGGTGAGACACTGCATACCAAGATCTGGGAGATCAGTCCCGATGGCTGAGACGCCGAACGCCTTCTGGATGTCCAGCGGCTACGACCTGCTCGACCGCGCGGATGATGGCCGCCTGCTGGCCGGTGAGGATTTCGTCCGGGCTTACTTAAGCCGGCCCGAAATGTTGCCTCCGGACGAGGCCTGCGCCGCCGAACGCCGCCTGCATGCCGATCTGCTGCAGCAGCCCCTGCGGATCGTGCCGGCGGCGGAACTGGCTGCACTGGCCGATGCCGATGCACGCGAGAATTACGGCATCTTCCTGCGCTTCCGCGACCATCTGCTGAAGGCGGGCAGCGTGGAAGCGGCTTATGTCGGCCTGTTCCGGCCCGACGCGCCGCCGGTGCCGGCCCTGTTCATCGATCATCTGGCCGCCGCTATCCTGCGCGATCTGCTGGATGGCAGCCGCGATGCCTTCCGCCTGCGGGCAGCCGAACTGTTTTTCCGCGTGCAGAAGGCCACCACACAGGAAGGCCGCATCCTGCTGGCCGACGAGGAAACGGTGGAGATGCTGGCGGCCGGCGGTTTCGGCTCGCTCGGGGCGCTGGTGGCCCAGGCCGGCACGGCCCTGCGCAGCGTCGACATGGATATCCTGACCAAGGAGAATGCGGCGGAA
The DNA here is from genome assembly GCF_046297595.1 of Ferrovibrio sp. Classification (GTDB taxonomy): domain Bacteria; phylum Pseudomonadota; class Alphaproteobacteria; order Ferrovibrionales; family Ferrovibrionaceae; genus Ferrovibrio. The sequence goes on along the minus strand of NZ_JBKBHT010000001.1, from coordinate 633,652 downwards.
TACTGGGGCCGCAGCGACCGGCACGATTTTGTGCTGGATTTTGGCTTCACCCGGCCCGGTCAGGATGCCTTTGCCCGCGTGATCGAGCTCTGGGTCGAACGGCTCACCGGCGCCGCCGTGCAGGTACAGCCGGTGCAGACCATCCGCGACGAACGCTGGGTCTGGCATATCGGGCTGGATGCCACGGCCAGCGGTATCATGAATGCGCTGTATGAAGGCCAGAGCGTGGACGATGATCGCCTGCGCCAGGTCCTGGCACTGTTCCGCCTGGAATTCCGCGATCCCTCGCTGATGCTGCCGCGCGTGGCCGGCCGGCCGGTCTACCTGGGCTTGGCGATGGATGGGCAGGGCCGGGTGCGGATGAAACCGCAGAATCTTGTGATAAACTTGCCGCTGAATTCGGGAAGCTGAAGATGGGCAGCGATATCAGACCACCGGAAACGGAATCGCGCATGGTTGGCGTGATCCTGGAACGCCGCAAGCTGGACAATCCCTGGGTGGATTACAGCTGGCGGCCGGTGCAGGTGCTGCCCGGCGTGCCGGACTCGCCCGCCTGGACCAAGCTGGCCGAGGGCGAGGGCTGGACGCAGTTCTATGCCGGTGCCGCCGAGCTGGTGCTCTATCGCCACGAGAGCGAGACTTACGCTTACAATATCGAAAGCGCGCAGCCAGCGGTGTGGATATTCCTGCGCAGCAGCGGGGAACAGCCGGGCATCGAACTGTATGGCGCATCCGTCGATCCCGGCGAGGCGCATGCCCATAACGACACCGGCGACGACATCGTGGATTTCGTGCCGATGCCCGAGGCGATTCTGGCCTGGGTGACCGACTACGTGCGCCGCCATCCGCCGACCAAGGAGCATTACAAGCGCAAGCGCGACCGCGCCGATCCCGAAGCGCTGGCTCGTCGGACGCGGTTGTATGAGTCCGATCCGCTGCGCCAGATGCCCGAAGATGAATAGAGCCATCGCATGACACGTGACAGCGACAGGCCTGAAGACGACGGGCAGGGCGGTTTCCTGTCGCGTTGGTCGCGCCGTAAAGCCGAAGCTCGCGAGGAAAAGCCGGTCGAACAGCCCGCAGAGACAAATGCCGGAGCGGAGGAAGAGGTCGAGATCGATCCGGAGACCCTGCCGCCGATCGAGACGCTGACCGAGGCCAGCGACTTCAGCGTGTTTCTGAAAAAAGGTGTACCGCCGGCCCTGCGTGCAGCGGCGTTGCGCAAACTGTGGCTGGTCGAGCCCAGCGTGGTGAATTACCAGCCGCTGGTCGAATACAACTGGGATTTCACGGCACCGGGTTATGGTGATTTTATGCCCGGCGAGGACATCGCCAAGTATGTGAAGACTGTTTTCGAGGGCAGCCTGCCGAAATCGGACGAGGCTGCACCTGAAACCGGAACCGTGTTGCCACAGGAACCGCCGCATCTGGTGGCCGAGGCAGTGCCAGAGGAATTGCCGGCTGAGGCGCCAGAGGTTGCGCGGGACGAATCTGCTGCCGAGTCAGTCCCGGTCTACGCGCCACCACGCCGCCGCCATGGCGGTGCATTACCGGATTAAATCTGACCGTCGCCTTTCGAGCCCAGCCGACGCAGCAGGTCGGGGCGAGCGCGCAGCCAGGCTTCCGCCGGTTCCAGCGCACGAAAAAGCAGCGGGTTCAATGCAATAGACAGCAGCGCGCCGGCCATCAGCAGGTCGCGGCCTTCCTCGGGAAGCAGGCCGAGCGAGACGCCTAGTCCGGCCAGGATGAAGGAGAATTCACCGATCTGCGCGAGGCTGACCGAAACGGTCAAGGCGGTGGATAGCGGATGGCGGAAGGCCAGCACGATGATGAAGGCTGCCAGCGTCTTGCCGACCAGGATGATCAGAAGCACACCCAGCAGGGCCAGCGGCGCCTCGTAAACTATGCGCGGGTCGAACAGCATGCCGACCGAAACGAAGAACATCACGGCAAAGGCATCCTGAAATGGTAGCGAACGTTGCGCTGCATCGTGGCTCAGGTCCGACTCGTTCATGATCACGCCGGCGAAGAAGGCGCCCAGCGCAAAGGAAACATCGAACAGCACGGCGGCGCCGAAGGCGATGCCCAGCGCGCAGGCCAGCACGGCAAGCGTGAACAACTCGCGTGAGCCGGTTTCGGCCACATGCTGCAGCAGCCACGGGATGACACGCTTGCCGACGATCAGAGCCAGCGCGGCGAAAGCCGCCACCTTCACGACAGTCAGCAGCAGGGCAGCGAAGATGTTTTCGCTGCCGTCGCCGCGTCCGGCCAGGATATCGGCCAGCGGCGGCAGCAGAAGCAGCGCCGCGATCATGAAGATGTCCTCAACCAGTAGCCAGCCGACGGCGATGCGGCCCGGCCCGCTTTCCACCTCGCCGCGGCTTTCCAGGGCACGAAGCAATACAACGGTGCTGGCGACCGACAGCGCCAAGCCAAAGACAAGGCCGCCGCCGAGCCCCCAGCCGAAGACTTGCGCGAGACCGAAACCGAGCAGGCTCGCCACCGCGATCTGTACCAGCGCGCCGGGGATGGCGATCCACCGCACGCGCATCAGATCCGATGGCGTGAAATGCAGGCCGACGCCGAACATCAGCAGGATCACGCCGATTTCGGCCAGCTGCTGGGCCAGCACCGAGTCGGCGACATAGCCGGGTGTATGCGGCCCAACCAGGACTCCAGCCAGCAGATAGCCAACCAGCGGCGAGAGGCGAAACTTCTGGGCGATCATGCCGAAGGCAAACGCGATCACGAAGGCCAGGGCCAGCATGGTGATCAGCGGTGTGTCGTGCGGCATCGACTGGGAATCCGTTTGGACGTGGAGGGTGGTAAAGGCAGCACTTACAGGGGCTTGGATGCATCGTTAACACAAATGCTCCGGCAATTTGAAGCAGCGCGATATTTGCGACTGAGAGTCGCTATCAAAATTTCGCATATGCAGCAAAACAGGAATGTTATCAGTGCCTTATGGCGATTTTTATTGTTGCTCAACAAAAGAGTTTGTAGGTTAACGCACGGGAAGAGGACCAAGTGACCGAAGCACTGACGAAAGCCATCGCCATCGTCGGCGGCCAGACACAACTGGCCAGGCTGCTGGGCGTGAAGCAGGCCAATGTCTGGCACTGGCTGAAAAAAGCCGGCCGGGTGCCTGGCGAATATGTGCTGGCCATCGAGAAGGCCTGTGGCGGCCAAGTGACCCGTCACGACCTGCGCCCCGATCTGTATCCCGATATCCAGGCCGCGGATGCCCTGCCGGTGATCCCCGAGGAAGACCGGTGGCGCGCCCAGATCTACGCTCTGCTCGGCCGCAGCCTGGCACGGCGGCCCGATACCGCGCTGCTGACCGCGCTGGGCCAGCTGAAGGGCGATGCTAGTCCGATGGGGCAGGCGCTCGCACGTCTGGCCGAGTTGGCGCATGCGACATCGCTGGAGCGCGCGCAGGACGAATACGACACACTCTTTGTTGGTCTGCCGCGCGGCGAGCTGGTGCCCTATGCCTCGTTCTACCGGACAGGCTTCCTGTATGAGCGACCGCTGGCCAAGCTGCGCGGCGATATGGCGCAACTGGGCTTCGCCCGCGCCGAGGGCGTGCACGAACCGGAAGACCATATGGGCGCGCTGTGCGAGCTGATGTCGCTGCTGATCAGCGGCGGCGAAGGCCGCGGTCCGGCCGAACTCACCACCCAGGAGCGGCTGTTCCGCCAGCATGTCGCGCCCTGGGGCGAACGCTTTTTCACCGACCTTGAGCAGGCGCCCAGCGCCCGGCTCTACCAGCCGCTCGGCAGTGTCGGCCGGCTGTTCATGGCTATCGAAACCCAGGCATTTGCCCTCGCCGCCTGACGGCCGGGCCGATTTTCACGGAGGACCTGCAATGACCGCCACCGAGAAGAAAGACCAGATGGATCGCCGCAATTTCCTGCGCACGGCCGGCGTTGGTGCCGCGGCTGCTGCTGTGGCGACCGCAGCCGTCGGCCCGACCAAGGCGGAGGCGGCCGAGAATGCCGAGACCCGCAAGAAGCAGCGCTACAAGGAAACCGAACACGTGAAGCGCTATTACGATTCCAATCGGCTCTGATCGCCGCGCCGCAGACGACACACGGAGACGCCCCATGTTGATCAAGAAGAGCTCCACCGCCGGTGCCGCCCCCAAGGGCACGCTGTCCGGCATTCTGGCCGGCGCCACGCTGCAGACGATGGATCGCCGCGGTTTCCTGAAGGCTTCGGGTTTGGCGGCCGGCGGGTTGGCAGCCGTGTCGGCGCTGAGCCCGGCCATGGTGCGATCGGCCCAGGCCGCGCCGTCGGCTGGCGCCAACATCGTCAAGAAAAAGAATATCTGCACCCACTGCTCGGTGGGCTGCACCGTGACAGCGGAAGTCGAGAACGGCGTATGGGTTGGTCAGGAACCAACCTGGGACAGCCCGATCAACCTTGGTACGCATTGCGCCAAGGGGGCCTCGATCCGCGAACTCACCCATGGCGATCGTCGCCTGAAATATCCGATGAAGATCGTAGACGGGAAATGGACCCGCATCAGCTGGGATCAGGCGATCGAGGAAATCGGCAACAAGCTGCTTGAAATCCGCGAGAAGTCGGGCCCGGAATCGGTCTACTGGCTCGGCTCGGCCAAGTTCTCAAACGAAGGTGGCTACCTGTTCCGCAAGTTCGCGGCCTTCTGGGGCACCAACAACATCGATCACCAGGCGCGTATCTGCCATTCGACCACGGTTGCCGGCGTAGCCAATACCTGGGGCTACGGCGCGATGACCAATTCGTATAACGACATCCACAATTCGAAGTGCATCGTGATCATGGGCGGCAATCCCGCCGAGGCGCATCCGGTGTCGCTGCAGCATGTGCTGCGCGGCAAGGAAAAGAACAAGGCGCCGATGATCGTGATCGATCCGCGTTTCACTCGCACGGCAGCACATGCCACCGAATACATGCGCATCCGCCCCGGCACCGACATTCCGGTGATTTGGGGCCTGCTGTGGCACATCTTCGAGAATGGCTGGGAAGACAAGGAATATATCCGTCAGCGCGTCTATGGCATGGACGACGTCCGGGCCGAGGTCGCCAAGTGGAATCCTGAGGAAGTCGAGAAGGTCACCGGCGTGCCCGGCGAGCAGATGAAGCGCGTCGCCGAGCTGATGGCCAAGAACCGGCCCGGCACCCTGATCTGGTGCATGGGCGTGACCCAGCACACGGTGGGCACCGCCAACGTGCGCGCGCTTTCCATCCTGCAACTCGCGCTCGGCAATATCGGCGTGGAAGGCGGCGGTGCCAACATCTTCCGCGGTCACTGCAACGTGCAGGGCTGCACCGATCTTGGCCTGGATGTCACCACGCTGCCGGCCTATTACGGCCTGGTCGAAGGCGCCTGGAAGCATTGGTGCCGCGTCTGGGATGTCGACTACAACTGGATGCAGAGCCGGTTCGAGTCGAAGAAGATGATGGAAACCAAGGGTATTCCTTCGACCCGCTGGTTCGATGCCGTTCTGGTCGACAAGAAAGACCTTGAGCAGAAAGACAATGTGAAGGCCATGTTCTTCTGGGGCCATGGCGGCAATACCGTGCCGCGCATGCCCGAGATGCGCACCGGCATGGAGAAGGTGGAGTTGATGGTCGTGGTCGACCCGCATCCGACCACCGCCGCAGCTCTGCCCGACCGCAAGAACGGCACCTATCTGCTGCCGGCCTGCACCCAGCTCGAGACCCGCGGTTCGCGTACGGCCTCGAACCGGTCGCTGCAGTGGGGCGAGCAGATCGTCAAGCCTGTCTTCGAATCCAAGCCCGATCACTGGATCCTGTACAAGTTCGCCAAGAAGCTTGGCTTCGAGCAGGAGCTGTTCAAGAACATCAAGATCGACGAGGGCGACGAGCCGAATGTCGAGGACATCCTGCGCGAGTTGAACAAGGGCAGCGTGTCGATCGGCTATTCCGGTCAGTCGCCGGAACGCCTGAAGGAGCATATGGCACATCAGGCCGATTTCGATATCGTCTCGTTGCGCGCCACCAACGGTCCGCTGAAGGGCGAGTTCTACGGCCTGCCATGGCCATGCTGGGGCACGCCGGAGATGAAACATCCGGGTACCCATGTGCTCTATAACACGCACCTGCCGGTGAAGGACGGCGGCGGCGCCTTCCGCGCCCGCTTCGGCGTGGAGCGCAATGGCGTGTCGCTGCTGGCCGATGGTTCCTATCCGGTCGGTTCCGAAATCCAGGACGGCCATCCCGAGTTCACCTACGGCCTGCTCAAGAAGATGGGCTGGGACAAGGAACTCACCGATGCCGAGCGCGCCACGATCGAGAAGATCGGCGGCAACAACCCGGATGCAGTGGGCTGGGCGATCGATTACAGCTGCGGCATCATCCGCGTCTGCATGGCTCATGGCGTGCAGGCGATGGGCAATGCCAAGGCCCGTGCCAATGCCTTCGGCCTGCCCGATCCGATCCCGGTGCACCGCGAGCCGATCTACACCTCGCGTCGCGACCTGGTCGGCAAATACCCGGCCATGGCCGACCGCCGCGACTATCGCCTGCCACACCTGGGCAAGAGCATTCAGGACAAGGATTTCTCAAAGGATTTCCCGCTGATCCTGACCTCCGGCCGACTGGTCGAATACGAGGGCGGCGGCGAAGAAACCCGCTCGAACAAGTGGCTTGCCGAGTTGCAGCAGAACATGTTCGTGGAAATCCATCCGGACGACGCCGCCCGGCTTGGTATCAAGGAAGGCCAGAATGTCTGGGTCTACGGCCCGGAGAACAAGGCCAAGGCCAAGGTCAAGGCCATGGTCACGCCGCGTGTCGGCAAGGGTGTCGTGTTCATGCCCTTCCACTTCTCCGGCTTCTGGCAGGGCGTCGATCAGCGCAAGAACTATCCGCCTGGCGCGGATCCGATCGTGCTGGGTGAGTCGGTCAACGGTGTGACCACGTACGGCTACGACCCGGTCACCCACATGCATGAGAACAAGGCCACGCTGTGCCGCATCGAGGCGGCCTGAGCGGCGGTTAGGGAGATATCATCATGGCCCGTATGAAATTCCTCTGCGACTCCGAGCGCTGCATCGAATGCAACGCCTGCGTCACCGCCTGCAAGAACGAGCACGAAGTGCCCTGGGGCATCAATCGCCGCCGTGTCGTCACGCTCAATGACGGTGCCAAGGGCGAGAAGTCGATCTCGATGGCCTGCATGCATTGCGAAGATGCACCCTGCATGGCGGTCTGCCCGGTCGACTGCTTCTACAAGACCGACGAAGGCGTGGTGTTGCATTCCAAGGATCTGTGCATCGGCTGTGGCTACTGCTTCTATGCCTGCCCCTTCGGCGCGCCGCAGTATCCGCAGGTCGGCAATTTCGGCAGTCGCGGCAAGATGGACAAGTGCACCTTCTGCGCCGGCGGCCCCGAAGCCGACAACACCAAGGAAGAATACGCCAAATATGGCGCGAACCGACTGGCCGAGGGCAAGCTGCCGCTTTGCGCCGAGATGTGCTCGACCAAGGCGTTGCTGGCCGGCGACGGCGACGTGATTGCACAGATCTACAAGGAACGGGTGACCCGCCGTGGCTATGGCTCAGGCGCCTGGGGTTGGGCCACGGCCTACAAGTCTGGCACTTCGGCCTGATCGCGGTTCAGCAAAGGAGACACAAGATGCGCCTTTTCAATATCAAGCGCACATTCTGGGCCGTACTTGTCCTTGGTCTGGTGCTGGGCCTCGGCAGCATGGCGCCAGCCTCGGCACAGCAGGCTGCCGATGAGTCGGCCCTGCTGCAGCAACTGAAGGGCGCGCCGGTAGCCGGTCGCGTTTCGATCCCCGATGCCAAGTCCGGCGTGCTGATCCAGCCGCAGGGCCGCGAATGGCGCGAGACCCTGGAAGGCCCGGTGAAGTCGGCCGGCGGCTGGCTTCTGGTGATCACCGTGGTGGCGCTGGCCGGTTTCATGGCGATCCGCGGTCGCATCAAGATCGATGCCGGCCCCTCGGGTCGCACCATCGAACGCTTCTCGGGCATCGAGCGGTTCGCCCACTGGCTGACGGCGATCTGCTTCATCATCCTGGGCCTAAGCGGCCTGAACCTCTCGTTCGGCAAGACCCTGCTGTTGCCGGCGATCGGGCCGGAAGCCTTCACCGGCCTCAGCTCGTTCGGCAAGCTGGCCCATAATTTCCTCAGCTTTCCCTTCGTACTGGGCGTGCTGCTGATGGCCGTGCTGTGGATTCGCCACAACATCTTTAATGCCATCGACATGGAGTGGTTCCGCCAGGGTGGCGGCCTGCTGCAGAAGGGCGTGCATCCGCCGGCCGGCAAGTTCAATGGCGGCCAGAAGATCATCTTCTGGTCGGTCGTTCTGGGCGCCGCCGTACTGGCGGTCAGCGGCTACATCCTGATGTTCCCGTTCTATGTCACCGACATCGCAGGGATGCAGCTCGCCCAGATCGTGCATGCCGTCGCCGGCATCGTGATGGTGGCCATCATTCTGGCGCATATCTACATCGGCTCGGTCGGCATGGAAGGCGCCTTCGATGCCATGGGCAGCGGCCAGGTCGACATGAACTGGGCCAAGGAGCATCACAGCCTCTGGGTCAAGGAGACCCAGGCCCGTGTCGGCGGCGACGACTGAGTCGCGTTGCTAACGCAGAAATAAAAAAGGGCGGTGGATTTCCACCGCCCTTTTTCGTTTGCTCTGCGCGGAATGCTCAGCCGAGGTTCTTTTCGGCGAATTCCCAGTTCAGCAGCTTGTCGATGGCGGCGTTCAGATGGTCCGGCCGGCGGTTCTGCCAGTCGAGGTAATAGGCGTGTTCCCACACGTCCAGCGTCAGCAGCGGCTTGACGCCATCCATGTGCAGCGGGTTCTCGGCATTGCCGGTCTTCTTGAAGACCAGCTTGCCGTTTTCCAGGCACAGCCAGGCCCAGCCCGAACCGAACTGGGTGACGCCGGTATTGGCGAATTCGCTCTTGAATTTGTCGTAATCGCCGAAGCTGTCCTTGATCATGTCGGCAACGCGGCCGCTCGGTTTGCCGCCGCCCTTGGGTGACAGGCTGTCCCAGTAGAAATCGTGGTTCCAGACCTGGGCGGCATTGTTGAAGATGGCTGTCTTGTCGGCCTTGCCATGCGTCGCCTTGATGATCTCGACCAGGCTCTTGTCCTTCAGCGGATCATTGGCGATCAGGTTGTTCAGGTTGTTGAGATAGGCCGTGTGATGCTTGCCGTAATGGAAACCGATGGTTTCCGCCTTGATGACCGGGCTGAGGGCATCGTCGGCATAGGGAAGGGGCTTCATCGTGAACGGGGCACCCATAATCATCTGCTCCTTGTCTAAAAAGTTTTGCCAGTCCGGAGGACATCCTAAATAGGACAGCCAGGGGCGTGAGGAAACCGGCTTGGCAGGTAAAAGCGGCATTTTTTGCGGTTTCCGGCCATGCCTAGCCGGGCTTGCAAAGTGGCGCGGTCCGGCCAAGATGGAACGGCAACCAAGCGAGGAAGTTGCATATGGCGATGCGGACAAACGCGGTGGTCGGTGTAGTGGCAACGATCCTCGCCATCTTTACCTCTTTCGGGGTGCGCGCAGACATGGTCGGCCATGGAGCCATGGTCAACGGTGTTGCCGTTTCGCCGGATGGTCGGCAATTGCTCTCGGCCAGCTGGGATTACACCGCCCGTCTGTGGGACTTAGCGCGACAGAGCGAAATCCGTGTTCTTGACGGCCACACTGCCAGCGTGAACGCGGTGGTGTTCCTACCAGATGGCAAGAGCGCATTTTCTGCCAGCTGGGATCACAGCATCATCCGCTGGAACCTCGCCAGCGGCAAACCAACGCATCATCTGAGGGGCCATCTCAACAATGTGGCCGGCATTGCGCTCAGCCGGGATGGCCGCTGGCTGGCCAGTGCCAGCTGGGACCGAACAGTGAAGTTGTGGAACGTGGCCGGATCCCGGCTGGAGCGCAGCTTCGAGGCCCATGAGGCGAATGTGATGCAGGTGGCTTTCGCAATGGACGACAGCCAGCTTGTGTCGGTCGGCTATGATCGCAGCGTCCGGATCTGGGACATCGCCAGTGGCAGAGAACTGGCGGTACTGCAGGGCCATCAGACCAGCGTGAATGCCGTGGCGGTTTCGCCGGACGGCAAAAGTGCGCTGACCGGCAGCACAGATGGTGCGATCAAGCGCTGGGATCTGGTGGCGCGGCGCGAGACCGGGCATCTGCCGGGGCATCACGGCTTCATCACCTCGCTGGCAATTTCGAAAGACGGCCGATATGCGTTGTCCGGTGGCGGCGACCGGCTGATGCGCCTGTGGGATTTGCGCGAAGGGCGCCAGCTCAAACAGTTTGCCGGCCATGAAAAGCCAGTTTGGGCGGTGGCATTCACGCCGGATGGCAAACACGCCGTCTCGGGCGGCTACGACACCGTGATCAAACTCTGGTCGCTGGAGACCGGTGCCCTGGTCAAACCCAGGGGCTGATCCTCAGGATCAGTTCTGATGTGTTTCGGGACTGACCCGCGCACCTTCGGTGGTGAAGGCCATCTCAACCGACTTGTTCATGGTCTGCAGAATCACGGCAGCGCCCACCGCGATGATGAGGGCGGCGATCACACCGGAAATGAAGGCTTTCATGGGGTGTCCTCCAGGGCACGAGTTATGTTAAATTATAGAGTATTTTTTCTTCTGATTTAAAGGGGTTAGCGGGCAGTCTGCTGCTGAAGCCAAGCAATCAGGTCGACGCGATCCTGAGCAATGGCCAGTCCGCCATACATCTTGTTTCCAGGAATATAATCCTGTGTTGCGGCGAGATATTTGTCCATTGTTTCCGCCGTCCAGACCACACCGGATTTTTTCATCGCCTCTGAATACCTATAATCCGACACGCTACCGGCCTTGCGCCCGAATACGCCGTGCAGGCGTGGTCCGACGATATTGCGTCCGTTGGCTTCCAGGGTGTGGCAGGCGCGGCATTTGCCCCACAGTTCGGCACCGCGTTCCAGGCTCGGCGGCTCGAGGTCTTCCGTAGTCACTGTGCCAGCAGGCGCCTGTGCCAAAGCCGCACCGCCTGCCGCCAGGCAGAAGCTGAGCAAGGTCAAAAGACGCAGCGGCAAAACCGACCTCCGGCTGGTTTTCCTGATACCTCAACACTATAGTCGATACAGTTGGTTTACCAAGCATTCGGGTGGAATCGTGATGCGTCTGGACGGCAAACGCGTCCTTGTGTGCAACTGCGAGGGTACGATGCCGCTCGATGGCGCCGCCCTGGCCCGCGCCTGCGGCGCGACGCCCGACAAGGATGGTTTGGCCACCCAGCTCTGCCGTGCCGAGCTGTGGCGTTTCCATGACGCGCTGAAATCAGGCGAACCGCTCACCGTCGCCTGTACCCAGGAACAGCCGCTGTTCGAGGAACAGCGGGAGGAGCGCGGCAGCGATACGGCCGTGTCTTACGTCAACATCCGCGAAACCGCCGGCTGGTCCAGCGAAGCCCAGGCGGCAACACCCAAGATCGCCGCATTGCTGGCCGCCGCAGCCGTGCCGGTTCCCGCCCTGCCGGCGGTGACCATGACTTCGCAGGGTATCGTGCTGGTCTATGGCCGCGACGAGCGCGTGATCGAGGCCGCGCGACAACTGGCCGAGCGGCTGGATGTCACCATCATGCTGGATAAGCCAAAGGACGTGCCGGGCCAGCCGCTGATGGACCTGCCCATCGTGCAGGGCCGTATCGTCGGGGCGCGTGGCCATCTGGGCGCCTTCGAGCTGGTGGTGGATGATTATGCTCTGCCGATGCCGTCCTCGCGCCGACAACTGGCCTTCGGTCCGGCGCGTAACGGTGCCAGCTCGCGCTGCGATATCATCCTCGACCTCACCGGCGGCACGCCGCTGTTCCCTGCGCATGAAAAGCGCGATGGCTATCTGCGGCCGGACCCGAACGACCCGGCGGCGGTGCAACGCGCACTGTTCGAGGCCAGCGATCTGAAAGGCAGTTTCGAGAAACCGCTTTATGTCGATTTCCATGCCGAACTTTGCACCCATTCGCGTTCGAAGAAAACGGGATGCACGCGTTGCCTCGATGTCTGTCCCACCGGTGCGATCACGCCGGCGGGCGATCATGTCGCCATCGATCCCTATATCTGCGGCGGCTGCGGCAATTGCGGCGCGGTCTGTCCGACCAGTGCGGCCGATTACCGGATGCCGCCGGCCGCCAGCCTGGTCGAACAGGTGCGCGCCCTGCTGCTGGCCTATCGCGAAGCCGGCGGCCGCCAGGCGGTACTGCTGCTGCATGATGCCAAACACGGCGCGCCATTGATCGATGCCCTGTCCCGGTATGGCGATGGCCTGCCAGCCCGTGTGTTGCCGCTGGCGGTGCATGCCGTCACCGAATGCGGTGCGGCGGTGTTCGCCTCGGCTTTTGCCTATGGCGCTGCCGACCTGCGTGTTCTGGCGCCCGGCAAACAGCGCGAGGATCTGGGCGGTCTGGCACAGCAACTCGCATTGACCGAAACCATCCTGGTCGGGCTGGGTTTCGAGGCCGGTCGTGTCGGTCTGATCGAGACTGACGATCCAGAGCAGCTTGGTGCAGCATTGGCCGCGCTGACGCCACGCGAGGCGCCGGCCGGCGCAAGTTATCTGCCGATGGGCCGCAGCCGGGATCTGACGCGTATGGCCTTCCGTCATCTGCACAAGGTAGCGCCGCAACCGGTGGATACCCTGGCTTTGCCACCTGGCGCATCGTTTGGAAACCTGAAGATTGACGCCGAGGGCTGCACGCTCTGCCTGTCCTGTGTCTCGGCCTGTCCGACCGGCGCGCTCAGCGATGACCCAGAACGACCGCGGCTCAGTTTCACCGAAGATGCCTGTGTGCAATGTGGCCTGTGCCGGAATACCTGCCCGGAAAAGGTGATTGCACTGGAGCCGCGGGTGAATTTCACCGAGGCCGCTGTCACCGCACGCCTGATCAAGGAAGAGGAGCCTTTCCACTGCGTCCGCTGCGGCAAGGCGTTCGGCACGAAGTCGACCATCGAACGCATCGTGGCCCAGCTTGAGGGCAAACACTGGATGTACCAGTCGGGCGCCATCGAGCGTGTGCGGATGTGCGGCGATTGCCGCATCATCGTGCAGAGCGAGAGCAGGATCGATCCCTATGCCGGCGCGCCGCGGCCCGAAATCCGCACCACTGACGATTATCTGGCTGAACGTACCGCGGCCGAGTTGAAAGCCTCCGGGAAGAAGCCGTCATGAAGGTCTTGGGTATTGCCGGCTGGAGCGGGTCGGGCAAGACCACGCTACTGTCCGACCTGATCCCGTTGCTGATCGCGCGCGGATTGCGCATCTCGACGATCAAGCATGCGCATCACGAGTTCGATGTCGACAAGCCGGGCAAGGATTCCTACCGTCATCGTGAGGCCGGCGCCACGGAGGTGCTGATCAGCTCGGCCAAGCGCTTCGCGCTCATGCACGAGCATCGCGGTGCGACCGAGCCCACGCTGGACGACCTGGTGGCTCGCCTGAGCGCCGTTGACCTTGTGCTGGTGGAAGGCTTCAAGCATGAAAGCCATGCCAAGATCGAGGTCTGGCGCAGCGAAGTGGGCAAGCCCATGCTGCAGCCCAATGATCCGAATGTGATCGCGGTGGCCAGCGACCAGCCTGTGCCCGGCCTGCCCGTGCCGATACTGGACGCCAATAACCACGCCCAGATCGCCGATTTCATCATTAGCTGGATGACGCAACCAGTTATCAGCGGAGCGCGCCGTGGCGCAGCTGAGTGACGACTGCTTTGCCCACGGCGGAGCCCTGATGCGGCTGGACGATGCGCTGGCCGAACTTGACCGGCGTCTTTCCCCGGTGACTACAATAGAAACCCTGCCGCTGCGGGATTGTCGTGGCCGGGCGCTGGCCGTGCCGCTTGAAGCCCGGGTTTCGGTACCGCCGCGCGACAATTCCGCCGTCGATGGCTATGCGGTGTATTTCGACGATCTTTCGCCCGATGCGGAAACCGTACTGCCGGTGATCGGCCGCGCCGCTGCCGGGCACCCCTTCGCAGGCCGGCAACCGCGCGGGACGGCGGTGCGTGTGCTGACCGGGGCCGTCATGCCCGATGGACAGGATGGTGCGCCGGATACGGTGATGATGCAGGAAGATTGCCGGCTGGACGGCGAGCGCGTTGTCATCAGGCCGGGCATCAAGCGTGGCGCCAACCGTCGTCTTGCCGGCGAAGATGCACAAAGCGGCGAGATGGTTTTGCCAGCCGGTCGCATTCTGGGGCCGGCCGAGCTGGCCTTGGCCGCTGCTGTCGGAGCTGCAGAGCTGAGCGTTCACAGGCCATTGCGTGTGGCACTGCTGTCCACCGGCGATGAAGTGCATCCGGCCGGAGGGCCGTTGCCGCCGGGCGGCATCTATGATGCCAACCGGCCGCTGCTGTCGGCCCTGCTGGCGTCGGCCGGCTGCGTAGTAAGCGATCTGGGCATCCAACCCGATCGCCGCGATCATCTGATCCGGATTTTCGGCGAGACTGCTGCGACCCACGACGCGGTGATCAGTTCAGGCGGCGTGTCGACTGGCGACGAGGACCATGTGAAGGCGGCCATCAAAGCCAATGGCAGCCTGCATTTCTGGCGGCTGGCGATCAAGCCGGGCCGGCCGGTGGCGCTGGGGCAGATTGGCCGCGTGCCGTTTTTCGGTCTGCCGGGCAATCCGGTGGCCGCAATGCTCACCTTCTGTTTTTTTGCCCGCCCGCTGCTGCAGCGGCTCGGCGGCGCCATGTCTGCGCCGCCGCGTGGCTATCCGGTGACGTCCGGGTTCGGCTACAAGAAGAAATCGGACCGGCGCGAGTGGGTGCGCGTCTCGCTTGAGCCTGACGGGCAGGGAGGCTGGCGCACCGTAAAATATCCGGTGGACGGCGCCGGCGTGATCACATCGCTGACACGCACCGATGGCTTGATCGAATTGGCGGAAGACCTCACCCGGCTCGAACCTGGCATGTCGGTGCCGTTTTATCCCTATGCGGAACTGGTCGGCGGCGCGATCTAGCTGAAACCGGCATGCCGCAGGATATGCGCGGCCGTCAGTCCTTCCACCACGCCGGGTGTATCGATCAGCGGCGCGCCCGCCAGGCCGGTTACATAGGTGCAGCCTACGGCAATCGCGGTCGAAACATCGTCGCTGGTCGCCAGATCGGTGATGATGCATTCCTGCCGGTGCAGGGCGGCCCGTTTGGCAAACGTCGACATTGTCTGGAAGGTTTTGCCCGCGTCCTGCTCATCGGACGGCAGCCAGGTGGCAAAGCCGTGCCCGCCGCTGCTGGCATACAGGTCGATCAGTTTGAAGTCCGGCGGAATACGCAGGATGCGTGTGCCGCAGAAAGGCTGAATATAGGCCATTACCTCGGCAATCCGGCTGGCCGGCGTGCCTGTAGGGATGTTGCGCACGATGATGCCGATGAACTTGGTGAGCCCGCCCGGCACTTCTTTCAGTCGCGCGAAATAGACGTCGCGCAGTTTTGACATCGCCAGGGTGTCGAACGATGCCGAGATCATCACCACGCCACGATGGCCACCAGTCAGCATGCGATGCAGTCCCAGCAGGCCCGTGGTGAGGATATAGCGGTCGAGGTAGAAGGGCAGTTCTTCCGGCTTGTCGAGGAAGGGATCGTTGACCATGTCGGCCGGCAGGTTGCTCGGCGTATGGATCGCCACCGCATCGAAGGCTGTGAAACCGCGCCGCCGCAGGCTGTAGGCGGGATAGAATCCGGCCCGGCATTCCTTCAGGAAGGCTGCCGTCGTTTTTTTCTGAAACAGGCCAACCAGGGACTGGTCAAGATCTGCAAGGTCTGGGCCAGCGCCCACGGCTGCATGGGGTGACTGATCATCGGCCTGGCTGGCGCCGGCCTCCTCGAAAAAAGTAATGCCGGCTTCCCTGGCGACCGGAGCGGTCTGACTGCGGACATATTCAACCAGATCCTTCAGGGAATCGACCTTCTCGATCACCAGACTGCGATCGACATCGGCGACATTCGAAGTGACGATCAAATCCTGCTGCTCGGGCATGTCGCCGGCAACAAGTTTCTGTATCTCGTCGGCGATCACCTTGGCCTTGAATGCGGCTTCCTGTCTGCCAAGACGGGTAAACAGGATCAGGTAATTCTCATCGTCCACCTTGTAGTGAACATCGGCGGGATCGAGGCGGCGACGGAAGATAGCTTCGATCAGACTATGGATATGCTCGATCCGCTGGGGCCATAGGGTACCCAGCATTTCGCGCACATTCTGCAGCCCGATCAGTTGCAGGGTGCCGGCCGGAATCTTGCCGCCGGGCAGGGCTGATTTCATATTGCCGGAGCCAGGCTTGCCGGCAGCGGCAGAAGATCCCTGCGCAGGACGTGGCGCATCGTCTTCGCCGAAGAAGAAGTTTCCCAGGGAATCGAGCAGAGACTTGTTGGACTGTGCCATCGCCACATCTGCGTTCGTGAGTCCGAATGCATGTATTCTAGCGACTTTAAGCGATTTATGTCGTTACGAGTTGATAATATGGAGAAATGGTAACCTGTTGACGTGCATCAAAAAAAATCCGGTGGCAAGGCCACCGGATTTTCGAAGCGCAAAATATATTATGAGAAATCAGAGGATGGTGGGGTTCGGGGCGTCGCCGTAAACCGCCTTGGGGTCGAAGGTCTTTTCCTTTTCCTCGTAGGTCAGTTCCACGGGTTTGCCGCTTTCCGACTGGCCGGTCGGCACCGAACGGTAGAAGCAGGAGCGATAGCCGACATGGCAGGAGGCGTCGCCCTCCACGCGCACGCGCAGCCACACGGCATCCTGGTCGTCGTCGATGCGCATCTCGACCACCTTCTGCACCAGGCCGGAAGTGGCGCCCTTGTGCCACAGCACCTTGCGGCTGCGGCTGTAGTAATGTGCCTCGCCGGTCGCGATGGTGCGTTTCAGCGCTTCGGCATTCATGTAGCCCAGCATCAGCACCTCGCCGGTATCGGCCTGGGTGGTGACACAGGGCAGCAGGCCTTCGGCGTCGAATTTCGGCGCCAGCTCATTGCCTTCCTCGACCTGTTCCACACTGATGCGATTGGCGAACACGGGCTTAACTCCTGTGACGGCCGGGGCTGGGCGCCGCGCCGGCCGGATTGCTCTTCCGAGAATGGCCGTTATATATCGTTGGGGGCGGGTTCCATCAAGCCGAGCCGCCCGGAAAGCCCATGCTGAACGCCCTGTATAACGAGAAAATCCTTAATTTTGCGGCACATATCGGCCAGACCGAACCTCTGGCCGCGCCCGATGCCACGGTCACGCATCACAGTCCGCTCTGCGGCAGCCGGATTACCGTGGAACTCGCCTTGGGGCCGGACGGCCGGGTGGCCGGCTATGGCCAGCAGCTGCGGGCCTGCGCGCTGGGGCAGGCCTCGGCCTCGATTTTCGGCCGCCATGTGGTGGGGCAGGATGCCGTCACTTTACGGCAGTTGAACGGCATTATGCGGGCCATGCTGAAGGAAAATGGTCCGCCGCCGGGGCCGGATTTCGCCGGTGGCGCGTTCCAGGATCTGGAAGTGCTGGTGCCGGTGCGAGATCACAAGGCGCGGCACAATGCCGTACTGCTGCCCTTCGAGGCGGTGGTGAAGGCGCTCGACCAGATCGAGGCCGGGCGCCAGAAAGCCTGACTCCTAGGCGGCTTTCAGTTCCGCCTCGGCCACGCCGCGGATCAGGGCGATCATGCCGTTCAGGCCGTTGATCCGGTTCGAGGTGATATTCTCCCACACGCCGATGCGCTGGAGGAAATCCGGCGGATTATCGACGATCTCGCGCGGCGTGCGGCCTGAATAGACCTTCAGCAACAGGGCGATCAGGCCGGCCACGATCTCTGACTCGCTGCTGGCCTGGTAATAGACGCGGCCATCGCGTGCCTCGCCATGCAGCCACGCGCGGTTGATACACCCCTTCACGCGCCATTCGTCGGTGCGCAGATGCTCGGGGTAGGGCGGCAGGGCGCGGCCGAGATCGATCAGGAAGCGGTAACGATCCATCCAGTCGTCGAAGACACTGAAATCCGAGACGATTTCTTCCTGGATATCCTTGATGTCTTCGCTCATGACGCCACCCGCCAACTCGTCTGGCCGGCCTTGTCTTCCAGCAGGATGCCGCGTGCGGCCAGTTCGTCGCGGATACGGTCCGATTCTGCCCAGTCCTTGCGGCCGCGTGCGGCCTTGCGCGCTTCGATCAGAGCTTCGATCTCGGCCACATCTATATCGGCTTTTACTTCGCCCTTTAGCCAGGCGGCCGGATTCTGCTGCAGCAGGCCAAGCAGCCAGCCCGCGGCCAGCAGTTCACCCTTCAGGAGGGCCTGTTCGGCCGGCTCGGTCGCCTTGTTGGCGGCATTGGCGATCTGGTGCAACTCGGCCAGCGCCTTGGGCGTGTTCAGGTCATCGGCCAGCGCGGTGATGAAGGCATCAGGCGCGCGGTTGGCGGATGCATTCACATCCTTGAGGGCATCCAACGCTCGGTACAACCGGTCAAGCTGTGCCTTGGCCTCCCGCAGCCCAGCCTCGGTCCAGTCCAGTGGCTGACGGTAATGCGCCGACAGCAAGGCCAGGCGGATCGCCTCGCCCGGCGCCTGCTTCAGCAGGTCATGCACCAGCAGCACATTGCCGAGCGACTTCGACATCTTCTCGGCCTCGATGTTCACGAAGCCGTTATGCATCCAGTAACGGCTGAACAGCTTTCCGCCATGGGCGCAGGTGCTTTGCGCGATCTCGTTCTCGTGATGCGGAAAGATCAGATCGTGGCCGCCGCCATGGATATCGATGGTGCCGGCGCCGAGGTTCTGCTCGATCATGGCCGAGCATTCGATATGCCAGCCGGGCCTGCCGCGACCCCAGGGGCTATCCCAGCCCGGCAAATCGGGCGGCGAGGGCTTCCATAACACGAAATCGGCCGGGTCACGCTTGTAGGGTGCTACATCGACGCGTGCGCCAGCGATCATGTCGTCGCGGTCGCGGCGAGACAGGCGGCCGTATTCAGCGAAGGAGGGCACGTTGAACAGCACGTGGCCCTCGGCTTCATAGGCATGGCCATTGGCGATCAGGCGCTCGACCATGCCGATGATGGCGCCGATATGCTGGGTTACCTTGGGCTCGATGCGTGGAGGCAGCGCGCCCAGGGCTGCCATGTCCTGGCTGTAGACCTGATGATAACGCTCGGTGATCGTGCCGATCGGCACATTCTCGGCCCTGGCGGCGGCATTGATCTTGTCGTCCACGTCAGTGACATTGCGGACATAGACCACATTCGGATAAGCCTGCTGCAGCAGCCGGTAAAGGGTGTCGAATACCACCACCGGGCGTGCATTGCCGATATGGGCATAATTGTAAACGGTGGGGCCGCAGACATACATCGTTACCCGCTGCGAATCCTGCGGGACGAAAAGCTCTTTCTGCCGGGCGAGGGTATTGTAAATCTGTATCTGCATGGCCGGACCTGTCCAGAGGCCGGACTATAGGCAAAGCTGCCTGAATCGCAACTGGCCGGGCGGCGTTTCTGCCTGCCAGCCGGCCGGAAATCCGGGAAATAATCCCGCGTTACCGCAGGTAGTTGACCAGGGACAGGCTCAGACTGTCGCGCGTGATCACGTAGCTGGCCTCCAGTGCGGTCTGCAGGTTCTTGATGTTGACCGAAACCTCCGCGATATCGGCATTCTCAATCCCACCGATGCGCGTACGCAGCACGTCAAGCGAACGGTTGTGGCGATCCATCACCTCGTTCAGCTGCTGCTGCTTGTAGCCATTGCGCGATGCAATGGTCTTCAGTTCGGTCAAGGCCGTATTCAGCTGCGTGCGGGCATCGTCGACGCGGGCCTGGTAATTAGCCGGCGCAGTGGTGATGTCGGCAGTTGCATCACGGAAGCGAAGCAGCGAGTCGATCAGCGTCTGGAAGCCGGTCTCCGCTGCCGATACGCCATAGGTGACCTGCTCGTTATCGTCCGTATACAGGGTCACGCCGTTGAAGTTGTAGGTGTTGGCCAGCGTGCCGGTGGTGGTGAGGTAAAAGTCAGCCGCGGTG
Source organism: Ferrovibrio sp. (assembly GCF_046297595.1). Classification (GTDB taxonomy): domain Bacteria; phylum Pseudomonadota; class Alphaproteobacteria; order Ferrovibrionales; family Ferrovibrionaceae; genus Ferrovibrio. The sequence goes on along the minus strand of NZ_JBKBHT010000001.1, from coordinate 613,625 downwards.
TGCGGCGCGGGCGGATAGGCGCCGGCCGTGGCGGCCGCAACGAAAGGCACCGGATAACCGGCGCCGCCCGGCACGGCGCCAGCCGCATACGTCGTCGGCAGGGCGGAAACCTGACCATTGAGTGGATTGACTGTGTAATCGGTGCCGCCAAACAGGAAACGATCGCCATCCTTGGTTTGCAGCAGGGATCCGATGCGATCCAACAGCACGTTGGCCTGGGTGCGTGGCGATGAGGTGGAGGCGAAGAACGCATCGCGGTTCTTCAGCATCGTGTCCTGCGCCTCGGTGGCGATATCGATGATTTCCTCGATGGTAACGGCGTAGAGGTTGACGCGATTCTGCGCGGTCTGCACGCCGGACATGTAATTGCCGACGGTACCCAGCTCGGATTTGAGCTGGCCGAGTTCAAGCGCGCGTTGTGAAACGCCGATTAGGCCATCGACAATACGGCCTGAGCCCAACTGCTGGTTCTGCCTGGCAAGCTGGAGATTCAGCAGGCGGATGCTGCGGGTGACATCGAGCTGGGTAGCGAACTGGGTATTACCGGAGACGGCGACCATGATTACCTCCCGATATTCACGAGTTCATCGAACATCGCCGTGACGGTGTTCATGACATTGGCGAGAGCAGCATAGTTATTCTGCAGAACCTGCAGCTGCGCCAGCTCATCGTCGATATTCACACCGGTCAGGTTACGCAGCTTCTGGTCCAGTGTGTGTTGCTGGCGCTCAGCAGTGTCGCGATTGGCTTCGTTGTCCGATGTGGCCCGCGCATGATAGGCCAGAATACCATTGGCTAGGCCGAAGATGTTAACGCTGGTTATGGTCAAGCCGTTCGGGTCGGTCGCCGAACGGTTGATCTGTGCGGCGGTCAGCGTGGTATTGCGCATCGCCTGCTGCACGGCGCCGGCCACCGTGGGGTCGACGTTGGTGGGCGTGGCCACAAGCGCGGCGGCGACGATCAGCTTGCCGGCTTCGTCGGGCGGCGTGGCCAGGGCGGCGCTGTAGTCGAAGAAGTTGGCGCCATATGCGTTGTTGATGACATTGTGCAGGTTGGCCGCGAAGCTGTCGAGCTGGTTGAAATATTTTGCCAGCGTGCCGACATTCGGATCGGTCGATGCCAGACCGGTGGCGGTGCTGTCCAGGTAGTCCAGCGAGGCGCGGATCGATCCGCTTAGAAAGCCCAGATTCAGGTTGTCGGTGCCGCCCTGCAGGAAGATGCCCGGTGGGGTACCGGCCGCCTGATATTCGAATTGTTGCGCGACAGTGCCAACGATCTGCACGCCGCCATCGGAATACACAAACAATTCGCCGCGGTCGTTGACCACAGTGCGAATGCCGATCTTATCGGCCAGCTTGGCTACTTCCTGATCGCGCAGATCCTCCAGATCGCCGATTGGGTTGTTGCCAGCCAGCTGCGAGGTGATCTGAACATTCAGTTTGGCGATCTGCAGGGCAGCATCGTTGACGATCTGGATGTCGGTGCTGATCTGCTCCTGGGCGCGGGTCTGCAGTTCCGATTGCTGCCCATTGAGACGACGGATTTCTGCGGCCAGTTCCGTGCCACGCTGCACCACCAGGCTGCGGGTGGCGGTATCTTCCGGCGTGGCTTCCAGGGCTTTCCAGGCATCCTCGAAGCGGGTCATCATCGCCAGCAGGGTCGGCTGTTCGCCGGTCGTGTTGGTGGCATCCAGCGTTTCCGCCAGTTCCTTGGTATAGGTGAGCTGGCGGTCCAGCTGACCGTAATCGGCTGTGATCTTGTAAAGGTCCTGCTGTATCTCGCTCGATGCCACGCGGGTGATCTGCGAGATCAGCGCGGCCTGAGGCAGGCCTTCGGCCACGGGGGAGGTCAGCGAGCTGACCTTGCGGCTGTAATTCGGATTCTGGGCATTGGCGACATTGCCCGAAACGATACGGGTTTGCTGCTGCAGCGTCTGCAGGCCGATGACTGCGGTATTGAGGGCGGCGCTGAGCGACATGGCTTACATCCTTTCCGGTTGCGACCGCCGGACCAGGTGGCCCGGCGGTCAGACCGGTTAGCGGCGGATATTGATGGTTTCCTGCAGCAGTTCGTCGGCAGCGGTGATTAGCCTGGCATTGGCCGAATAGGTGCGCTGGGCGACGATCAGCTTGGAGAATTCCTCCGCGATGTCGACATTCGAACCTTCGATCGCGGCCGACACATAATCGCCTGCACCGCTGGAGCCCGATTGCGACAGCACCGCGGAGCCGGAATTCGGCGTCTCCACGAAGGCATTGCCGGCCACGCGGTCAAGCTCGGTTGGATCGCGGAAGCGTGCCACCGGGATCTGGTAGAACTGCTTCACGTTGCCGTTGTCGAAGGTGACCGAGACGAAGCCGTCCTGGTCGATGCTCAGGTTCTTGAAATTGCCCTGCGGCACGCCGTTCTGGCTGAAATTGTTCAGTGTCAGGGTGTCGCCGGCATACTGCGTCGTGCCGATCGAGTTGCCGAACGAACCCAGGTCGAGCCGCAGATTCTGGGCGCCGGAGCCGAAGTTGACGCTGAAGGAGAAAGAGGCGTCATCGTTAACCGCGTTACCGACCGTGCCGGTGAGGCCACCGGCACCGACCAACGCGGAAATCGTGCCAGGATCGGCGAGGGGGCCGGTGCCGATCGAGGTGCCGAAAGTCACGCTGGCGGGGCCGAACACCGAGGTGCCGACAGCGCCGGGCGCGGTCAGTTCCAGAGACCAAGTATTGGCACCCGTGCGGGTCCATTCCAGGTTCAGGGTGCGGGCATTGCCCAAGGCGTCGAAGATCTGGATCGACGACAGCGGCAGGGTGGCTGGCGTATTGCCGTTGGCATCGACCGCGTTCGAGGGCAGGTTGGCGGCATAGTCCACCGTGCTGGTCGCCACCGGGGCATCCAGCAGATTGGACACGCGCACTTCCTCGGTCGCCGAACTGTCGACCACGCCGGTGACCGGATCGATCGGCCAGCCGCGCAGGAAGTAGCCCGACGAGTTCACCAGGTAACCGTCATTGTTCTGGTTGAAGTCGCCGACGCGGGTGTAATACGAGGTCGTCTCAAACGTCGGCAGGCCGGTGGCCTGGTCGTTGCCGTTCTTCTTCGAGACCGGGATGAAGCCGCCGCCGACCAGGGCGACCGAGGTGGTCGAATTCACCTGCTGGATTGCGCCCTGAGCATTGTTGGCGAAGAAGGGCTGGTTCAGTGCGCCGCCGGGCGAGTGGGTGTTGGCCTGGGCGCTGGACTGGGTGACCAGCGTCTGGAACCGCGATTCCACCTTCTTGTAGCCGATGGTGCCCGCATTCGCGACGTTGTCGGAGATGAAGCTGATCGCCGTCGACTGGCCGTTCAGGCCGGTAATCGAGGTCTGCAAAGAGCCACTGATCGACATAATACTGCCTCCTGGTTCGAAACCGATTTGCCAGGATAGGAGCAAGCAGCGTGCCAGTTCGAAATATTGTAGCTAATGTATTATTATTTCAGGGTTTTTCATAATATTTCGAGAAACGGTAAATGCGGCAGCTTCTGCCGGGCCGATGGTGGCAGCGGGATGTCCCGGCAGAAATTGCCGGGCAAGGAGTGGCGTGGAGATCAGCCCCGGTTCAGGCCGGGAACCCACAGCACATCGGTCTCGCCATCGTTGTTGGCGTGACGGCTGGCGACGAACAGGTGGTCGGACAGGCGGTTTATATAACTGAGTGCGGCCGGATTGAGCCGTTCGGCATCCTGCAGGGCGGTGATCAGTCGTTCGGCACGGCGCACGATGGTGCGGGCCAGATGCAGATGGGCGGCCGCGGGCCTGCCGCCGGGCAATACAAAAGAGGTGAGCGGGCCGAGCCGGGCATTCATGGCGTCGATTTCAGCCTCCAGCCGGTCAACCTGCACCTGGGCGACCCGTAGGGGCGGACGGCGGCGCGGGTCCTCCTCGTCCTCTTCCGGGGTGCAGAGATCGGCGCCCAGATCGAACAGATCGTTCTGGATGCGCGACAACATGGCATCCAGGTCGGTGCCGGCGGTGTGCAGCCGGGCCAGGCCGATGGCGGCATTGGCCTCGTCGACCGCGCCATAGGCCTCAACCCGCAGGTCGTGCTTAGGCACCCGCTCGCCGTTGCCCAGCGAGGTCATGCCCTTGTCGCCGCCCCGGGTATAAATCTTGTCCAGCTTGACCATGGCCGGGGCTCAGTTCCGGAAAGCGAAGCTCGCCACCGCGATCAGGATGATGGCGATGAACTGCAGCAGGATGCGCCAGCGCATCAGCAGGTTGGAATACGACCGGTTGAACTGCCCGCCACGGAACAGGGCATAGATGCCCACGCACAGCACCAGGAAGGTGGCGACGGCAAAAACCGGGATCAGGGCGTTGATGAAACCTTGCATGGGCAGAGGATATAGCGCCCGGCAGGGCAGGTCCAACCGTCAGGCCACTGCCCGGCGCGGCAATGCGTCGCGGCGGATCAAAGCTCCCGCTGAAACGCCTGCTTGAAAGCGGCGATGGCCGCCTCGTCGCGTTTATATAAGGTCCATTGTTTGATCCGCCGGGTGCGCAGCAGGCCGGCCTGGGTCAGGATTTTCAGGTGCTCGCTGGCGGTCGGCTGGCTCACCCCCAGCTTTTCGGCGATCAGCAGGCCGCAGACGCCGTCCTTCACCAGATCGCCATCGACCTGCGGCGGGAAATTGGCCACGGGATCGCGTAGCCAGGCGAGGATGGTTAGCCGGCGGTCGTTGGCCAATGCGCGGATCGCTTTCAGATCAGGCATATTGCTAATTAGCCATATTTCTAATTATAGTCAAGGAAACAGCAGGATTGCCTCATGTCTGTCAGCCAAACCCCGATCATCGACCGTGCCGGCATTGCCCGCACATATACAGCCATCGTGCCGCATATACGCCGCACACCAACAATAGAGGTGCGGCCGGCGGATTTTGGTCTGGCTGGCCTGCCGCTGACCCTGAAGCTGGAGCTCCTGCAGCATTCCGGCTCGTTCAAGGTGCGCGGCGCCTTTGCCAACCTGCTGGGTCGCGCCGTGCCGCCGGCCGGTGTGGTGGCGGCCTCGGGCGGCAACCATGGCGCAGCGGTGGCCTATGCGGCCCAGACGCTCGGCCTGCCGGCCCGTATCTATGTGCCGAGCATAGCCGCACCGATGAAGATCGCCCGCATCCGCGACTATGGTGCCGACCTGGTGGTGGGCGGCGACCGCTATGCCGATGCCCTGGCGGCGTCCGAGGCCTGGCAGGCACAAAGCGGCGCCCTGCCGGTGCATGCCTATGACCAGGCCGAGACCCTGTTGGGCCAGGGCAGCGTGGGGCTGGAACTGGAGGAACAGGCGCCGCAGCTCGACACCCTGCTGGTAGCGGTGGGCGGCGGCGGCCTGATCGGAGGGATTGCCGCCTGGTATGCTGGGAAGGTGAAGGTGGTGGCGGTCGAGCCCGAAACCGCGCCGACGTTATATATGGCGCTGCAGGCCGGCCGGCCGGTGGACGCGCCGGCCGGCGGCATTGCGGCCGACTCGCTCGCACCGCGCCAGGTCGGCAATATGATGTTTCCCATCGCGCAGAAGCATGTGGCGGCCTCGGTGCTGGTGCGCGACGAGACGATCCGCGCGGCGCAGATTGCCCTGTGGGACAAGCTGCGCGTGGTGGCAGAACCCGGTGGTGCTGCGGCCTTCGCCGCCTTGCTCAGCGGCGCTTACAGGCCGGCGGCCGATGAACGCGTCGGCGTGCTGGTTTGCGGCAGTAATCCCACCGATACGGAGTTCGTGCGCTAGGCGCGATCAGCCGTTGCGGGTTTCCAGCAGGCGGCGGGCGATCACCTGCGCCTGGATCTCGGCCGCACCCTCGAAGATGTTGAGGATGCGCGCGTCGCACAGCACGCGGCTGATCGGATATTCCTCGGCATAGCCGTTGCCGCCATGCACCTGCAGGGCGTTGTCGGCATTGGCCCAGGCGATGCGCGCGGCCAGCAGCTTGGCCATCCCGGCTTCCAGGTCGCAGCGGCGGCCCTGGTCCTTCTCGCGCGCGGCGAAATAGCAGAGCTGGCGCGCCAGCATGGTTTCCACCGCCATCCAGGCGATCTTGCCGTGCACGCGCGGGAAGCTGTAGATCGGCTTGCCGAACTGGACGCGCTCGTTGGCGTATTTCAGGCCCAACTCCAGCGCGCATTGCGCCACGCCGAGTGCGCGGGCGCCGGTCTGGATGCGGGCGGATTCGAATGTCTCCATCAGCTGCTTGAAGCCCTGACCCTCGCGCTGGCCCAGCAGGTTCTCGGCTTTCACCTCGAACCCATCGAAGCCGATCTCGTATTCCTTCATGCCGCGATAGCCCAACACCTTGATCTCGCCGCCGGTCATGCCTGCGGCGGGGAATGGATTGGCATCGTCGCCGCGCGGTTTTTCGGCCAGGAACATCGACAGGCCCTTGTAGCCTTTCTCGCTCGGATCGGTGCGCACCAGCAGGGTCATCAGATCAGTGCGGGCCGCATGGGTGATCCAGGTCTTGTTGCCGGTCACCTTGTAGACATCGCCATCCTTCACCGCGCGGGTGCGCAGGCTGCCGAGATCGGACCCGGTATTCGGTTCAGTGAACACGGCAGTGGGTAAGATTTCACCGGCGGCCAGCTTGGGCAGCCACTGCTTGCGCTGCTCTTCCGTGCCGCCGCGCAGAATCAGTTCTGCGGCGATCTCGGCGCGGGTGCCAAGCGAACCGACGCCGATATAGGCGCGGCTGAGTTCTTCCGACACCACGCACATGGCCATCTTGCCCAGGCCGTGGCCGCCGTATTCCTCCGGGATGGTCAGGCCGAAGACGCCCAGCTCGGCCATCTCGGCGACGATCTCCATCGGAATGAATTCATCGTTGCGGTGCCAGTCATGGGCAAAGGGTGCGACCTTGTCTTCGCCGAAGCGGCGGAACTGCTCGCGGACCATGCCCATGGTCTCGTCGAGGCCTAGCTCGCCGAAATCGCCGGTCGAAAGGCCATCCTGGATCAGCTCGCCGATCCGCCCGCGCACCGCAGCAGTATTGCCTTCTTGGATCAGGCGCTGCACCGGCGCGGTCAGGAAGGCCAGCAGGGCATCGGAGGTGATGCCGAGGTCGGCTGGGCGGCAGACTTCCACCTGGCTCATCGGGATGCCGCCCTGCATCTGGGCCAGGTATTCGCCAAAACCGGCCTGCAGGATCAGTTGTTCCAGCTCGCGCAGCTTGCCCTCTTCCTGCAGGCGCTCGGCCCAGTGCAGGCTTTCCTTGAGGGTCGCCACATAGGTCGCCAGCCAGGCCAGGCCATGGGCGGCGAACTGTTCCTCCTCCAGGCGCGCGCCGTCGATACGGCCATCCGCGCCGCGCACCAGCTGCGCCACTGCCGCCGTGGCATGGGCCGCCAGTTGTTCCGCCGCCTTCAGGGCAGCAGCACAGGTGGGTAGCAGGTCCCCGATCAGGAGAGACTGGGTGGCAGGAGCGGGCTTGGCGGCAGCAGACATCGTTGCGCTCATCGGAAAGAGGACTTTGAAAAGGTGCAGCCGGCAGGGTCGCCCCTGCCGGCTGGTCAGCGTCGAGAAGGGTTAGGAATTCCCCGCTTCGATCGCATCTTCAACGGTGCGCAGGCCAGGCACCTTTGCGCTCACCAGCACGGCCATGTTGCCGGGCTTGTGCTGGTTCTTCCACATCTTGGTATGGGCGCGCGGGATGTCGGCCCAGCTGAACACTTCCGACATGCAGGGATCGAGGCGGCGTTCGATCACCAGCTGGTTGGCCTGGCTGGCCTGCAGCAGGTTGGCGAAGTGGCTGCCCTGGATGCGCTTCTGCCGCATCCATACAAAACGTGCGTCGAAGGTGATGTTGAAACCGGTGGTGCCGGCACAGAACACAACCATGCCGCCGCGCTTCACCACGAAGCACGAAACCGGGAAAGTCTGCTCGCCGGGATGCTCGAACACGAAATCGACGTCGTTGCCCTTGCCGGTGATATCCCAGATCGCCTTGCCGAACTCACGGCACTTCTTCATGTAGGCGCCGTATTTCTCGGTATCCATGACCGGCGGAAGCTGGCCCCAGCAATCGAAGTCGTTGCGGTTGATCACGCCCTTGGCGCCCAGGCTCATGACGAAATCGCGCTTCGATTCATCCGAGATCACGCCGATGGCATTGGCGCCGGAGATGGCGATCAACTGGATCGCCATCGAGCCGAGGCCGCCGGCGGCGCCCCAGACCAGCACATTCTGGCCCGGCCGCAGGATATGCGGACGGTGACCGAACAGCATGCGATAGGCGGTGGCGAGCGTCAGTGTGTAGCAGGCGCTCTCTTCCCAGGTCAGGTGCTTCGGCCGCGGCATCAACTGGCGCGACTGCACGCGGGCGAACTGCGCGAAGCTGCCGTCTGGGGTCTCGTAGCCCCAGATGCGCTGGGTCGGCGAATTCATCGGGTCGCCGCCGTTGCACTCCTCGTCGTCGCCGTCGTCCTGGTTGCAGTGGACGATCACCTCATCGCCGACCTTCCAGCGCTTCACGCGTCGGCCGACGGCGTAGACGATACCCGAGGCATCGGAGCCGGCGATGTGATAGGGGGCCTTGTGCACGTCGAAGGGAGAGATCGGCACGCCCAGGCCGGCCCAGACGCCGTTGTAGTTCACGCCGGCGGCCATCACGAGGATCAGCACTTCGTCGGCATCGATCTCGGGCGTCGGCAGCACTTCGAGCTGCATCGACTCCTCGGGCGGCCCATGGCGCTCGCGACGGATCGCCCAGCCATACATCTGCTTGGGCACATGGCCCAGCGGCGGGATTTCCCCCACCTCGTAAAGATCCTTGTAACTGCCGGATTGCGCCTTCTGGGCTTGCCCCGCATTTGCTGTCTGCAGCGTCACCACAGATCCACCCGCATTCGACATGGCGAAACTCCTTTGCCTTTCGCTGTCCCTGTACAACGCTCTTGCCGAGCTTTGATTTCTTCTCTTGTTGGGCCCTGCCAGCCGGGATTAGCCTTGCCGGGCGCCATGAGACGGTGTCGTTACAAAACGGTTGCTATCTTTTTGCGATGGCGAAAAAATGGCAAGATCGTTTTGCAATGCAGCAGAGGTTATGATATTTCCGTTGTGCGACGCAATAGGTAATGAAATAACCTAAGGTCAACTTGACACGGAATAAAATTATGTCCGCGACTCGCCCCAGTGACGTTACCACAGCGACCTCTCTTCGCAAGCGCGAAAAGGCGGGTCCGGAGAAGCCCTGGCTGTTCCGCACCTATTCCGGCCATAGCTCGGCCAAGGCCTCGAATACGCTGTACCGGACCAATCTTGGCCGGGGCCAGACCGGCCTGTCGGTGGCCTTCGATCTGCCGACCCAGACCGGCTACGACAGCGATCATGTGCTGGCCCGCGGCGAAGTGGGCAAGGTAGGGGTGCCGATCTGCCATCTGGGCGACATGCGGGTGCTGTTCGACCAGATTCCGCTGGCGCAAATGAATACCTCGATGACGATCAATGCCCCTGCGGCCTGGCTGCTGGCGCTTTATATCGCCGTGGCCGAGGAGCAGGGCGCGAAACGGTCCGACCTGAACGGCACCGTGCAGAATGACATCATCAAGGAATACCTCTCGCGCGGCACCTATATCTTCCCGCCGGCGGCCTCGATGCGGCTGATCACAGACGTGATCGCCTTTACCTATCGTGAGTTGCCGAAGTGGAATCCGACGAATGTCTGCAGCTATCACCTGCAGGAAGCCGGCGCCACACCGGTGCAGGAACTGGCCTATGCGCTGGCGACCGCCATTGCCGTACTGGATGCGGTGCGCGATTCCGGCCAGGTGCCCGAAGCCGATTTCGCCCAGGCCTTCGGCCGCATCAGCTTCTTCGTCAATGCCGGCATCCGCTTTGTGACCGAGATCTGCAAGATGCGCGCCTTCGTCGACCTGTGGGAAGAAATCGGCAGGGAACGCTATGGCGTCACCGATCCGAAGGCTTTGCTGTTCCGCTATGGCGTGCAGGTCAATTCTCTTGGCCTGACCGAACCGCAGCCGGAGAACAACGTGTATCGCATCCTGCTCGAGATGCTGGCGGTGGTTCTGTCCAAGAAGGCGCGGGCGCGGGCCGTGCAGCTGCCGGCCTGGAACGAGGCCCTGGGCCTGCCGCGCCCCTGGGACCAGCAATGGTCGCTGCGTCTGCAGCAGATCGTGGCCTATGAAACCGATCTGCTGGAATACGGCGATCTGTTCGACGGCAATCCCGCGGTGAATGCCAAGGTCGAGGAACTGAAGGCCGCCGCGCGCGCCGAACTGAAGCGCATCGAGGATATGGGCGGCGCGATCCAGGCTGTGGAGACCGGCTATCTCAAACAGGCGCTGGTGGAAAGCAATACCGCGCGTGTGCGCGGCATCGAAACCGGCGAGATTACGGTGGTCGGGGTCAACAAATTCACCGAAAGCGCGCCGTCGCCGCTGGTAGCATCCGAAGGCGGCGCCATCATGACGGTCGATCCGGCTGCCGAATCAGAGCAGATCGAGCGCCTGAAGGCCTGGCGCGCCAGCCGCGATCAGAAGGCAGTGAATGCCGCACTGGCCGAACTGGAAGCCGCTGCGCGCGACGGTCGCAACATCATGGAACCCAGTATCAAGGCGGCCAAGGCCGGCGTCACCACTGGCGAGTGGGCCGCCGCCCTGCGCAAGGTGTTCGGCGAATATCGCGCGCCGACCGGCGTGGCGGCCGCCAGTGGGGCGCTCGCCAATGACGGCATGGACGAACTGCGCGCGGAGGTGAAGGCCGTGGCCAAGCGCCTGGGCCGGCCGCTCAAGCTGCTGGTCGGCAAGCCGGGCCTGGACGGCCATTCCAACGGCGCCGAGCAGATCGCGGTCAAGGCGCGCGACTGCGGCATGGAGGTGGTTTACGAGGGCATCCGCCTCACACCCGAGCAGATCGTCGCGGCGGCGCTGGAGGAAGGCGTGCATCTGGTCGGGCTGTCGATCCTCTCGGGCAGCCATGTCGAACTCGCCACTGACGTCATCCAGCGCATGCGCGCCGAGGGCATCGGCGACGTACCGGTGGTGGTGGGTGGCATCATCCCGCCCGAGGACGAAGCCCGCTTGAAAGCCTCTGGAATCGCCGGTGTGTTCACGCCAAAGGATTACGACCTCACCGCCATCATGCGGGCCATCGTCGCCCTGGTCGACCGGACCTATTCCGAAGCGGCGTAAAAGCACGGCGGCGATTGCGCTTGGTCAAACCTTCGCCATGCCGGCGGGGTTAGAATAAGCCATGACCGATCCCAATCCCGCCGATATAACCAAGCTGTTCGCACCGGCACCTGACGATGTGATCGAGACGCATGTCTCGCGCGTCTTCCTGACGGGCGACCGGGCCTGGAAGCTGAAAAAAGCCGTGGCTCTGCCTTATGTCGATTTCTCCACCCTGGAGAAACGGCGCATCGCCTGCGAACGCGAAGTGATGCTGAACCGGCGTACCGCGCCGCAGCTTTACCTCGCCTCCCGTGCGGTCTATCGCGATCCGGCCGGCCGTTTGTCATTGGATCCACAAGGCGCGCCCATCGAATGGCTGGTCGAGATGCGGCGCTTCGATGCGCACAAAACGCTGGACCACCTGCTGGCCGATGGCGCCGTAACGCCGGCAATGATCGTGGCGCTGGCCGCCGACATCGCGGCCTTCCATGCGCACGCCGGACGCGTGGACCGCGAGGCCACGGCCATGGTTGCACAGACCATCGCACTGAACGATGCCGCCTTCGCCAATCTGCCGGCCGGTGCGTTGCCGGCGGATGAATTGGCCGGTTTCCGTGCCGCGTTGCAGGCCGAAATCGAGCGCCGACGGCCGGCCCTGCTGCAGCGGCGCGCCGACGGCCGCATGCGTCATGGCCATGGCGACCTGCATCTGCGCAACATCGCGGTGATCGACGGCCAGCCCGTGCTTTTCGACTGCCTGGAATTCGACGACGACCTCGCCGCCATCGACACACTGTATGATCTGGCTTTCCTGCTGATGGATCTTGTGCAGCAGCGGCGCGGCGACCTGGCCAGCCTGGCGCTGAATACCTGGCTGGAGGCTATGCCCGACGATGCGGGCATGGCCCTGTTGCCGCTCTATGTGGCGCTGCGGGCCGCGATCCGCTGCCATATCGCGGCACTCACCGAAGCCGGCAGGCCAGAAGCCACGCGGTATCTGGCGCTGGCGTGGCAGGCGCTGAAGCCACCGCCACCGCGCCTGATCCTGGTCGGTGGGTTGTCCGGCACCGGCAAGACCACACTGGCCCGCGCGCTGGCGCCGGATTTCGGCGGTCTCTGCGGCGCGGTGATCCTGCGCAGCGACACCATTCGCAAAAACCTGCACAACGTGCCGGTTTTGCAGCGCCTGCCGAAAGACAGTTACACGCCAGACAGCAGCCGTCGCGTCTATACCAGCTTGCTGGAGCGTGCCCGTGTCTTGCTGCAGGGCGGCGCGAGCGTGATTCTCGATGCGGTTTATGGAAAACCGGACGAACGGGAGGCCGCTGCCGCCCTGGCGCGCGAAATGGGTTGCCGCTGCGACGGGCTGTGGCTCACGGCGGCGCCCGAGATTCTGACCGCGCGGGTGGCAGCGCGGCGCAACGATGCTTCCGACGCCACCGAAGACGTCGTGCATTGGCAGTTGCAGCATCTGTCGCCGCCGGTCGACTGGAAAACAGTCGATGCCGGGGCGGGCCCCGAGGAAACCCTGCGGCGGGCCAAATCTGTTATGGCCTGAAGGACGCGCCCGGGCTGGCATCCGGTCGATCTTGCTGCTATCGAAGGGGCGATTACGGACGAGGGAGTATCCCGTGTTTCGCTTCTCGCGCTGGATCCGGCCGCAGACGGTGGCTGGTCGCGTTATCGCCAGCCTGCTTTTCGGCCTGTCGCTGCCTGTGGTGCTGTTCGGCATCCTGCTGTTCCGCACCCATGGCTATGAACCCATGGGCTTGTGCCGTCCGGTGCCGGCTGCCCAAGGCCATATCCCCATCGATATGAGTCGCGGTAGCGGCATTCCCACCACCTGCGGCATCGACTGGGCTTTCGTGCTGACCAACATGCTGCTGCCTGGCCTGGGCTTCACTTTGCTGGCCTATCTTCTGATGACTTTGCTGAAGCGCGCCGAAGGAAAGGCCTGACTCGGCAAAAAAAGCCCGGCGGATTACGCCGGGCTGAGGGGACGGGAGGCGGGGAGGATGCGTCTCTCTTCAGGAGACGTAGTCGAAAGTCCCATACAGGCTGATGCCTGATATGGCACTGCCGGTGTTGAAGCCCAGGCCCAGGCCGGGTTCGAGATACAGCGGCCACAGCAGTTGCGCGTTCGTCGCGGTCACGCCCGCCGGGCCGCTGACCGGATTGGCGATCAGGATCGCCCGCATCGTGGCCGAGGGGCCGAGGGGCGGCGGCGGCGGCGCGCTGCTCTGCTGCAGGTTCACATCGGCAAACAGCATCGGCGGGGTCGATCCGCCGCCGCTGGAAATGGCGACGATGATGGCGTTGCGCAGAATGATGCCGCGCGTGTTCATGCCGGATGGGATGACGGTCATCTGCGGCAGGGAGGGAACAGTCGGGTAGTTGAAGGTTAACTGGCCCAGCAGCTGGACCGGCGCTTCGTTGACCATGGATTTCCCCTAGCTGGTGGCGTGAGGGTATGTCCTCACGTGCAGGGATCGTATCAACCATCAGTCTATGAGTCTCTAATGAATACTCTTATAGGTATATGTCTGTTTAAAGAGAAACCGTGGGTGGAACCCGCCCGGCCGCTGCTGACCGGGCGGGTTCAATTCCCCGCTTGCCGGGTGGCTATTTGATCTGTCCGAGCTGGCGCAGCAGCCCCATGTCGTCGGTACGGCGCCAGTGCTCGACGATTTTGCCGCCTTCGATGTGCTCGATCTGCATCTGGTCCACCTCGATCCGCTTGCCGGTCGGCGCCATGCCGAACAGGTCGCCGGTATGGGTGGCGCGCAGGGTGACCCGCACGGCCACCTTGTCGGGCGCGATCACCATGTCCTCGATGGTGTAATGCATGTCGGGCAGGCCGATGCGCATGGCGGCTACAATGGGCTTCAGTCCGGCCGGACCGGGTAGCGGATCGGGCAAGCCGGGACTGTGGTTGACGTATGCGGGATGCATCAGTTCATCCAGCACGTCCAGCTTTCCCTGGTTCCAAACCTCCTCGAAATAGCGTTCGATCAGGCGTCGATTCTGTTCGATGCGGTCGCCGGCGAAATCGCCGGCCTGCGCGGGGCTGATGCTCAGCAGCGCTGCAGCAAGGGTGGCGGCTGTGGTCTGTTTCGGATTCATGGCGGGTCTCCGGTTTACGAACGACTCTCCCCATACGCCGCCGCCTTGTCATGCGTCCAATGCATGATATTGATAATCACCATGCATGAAGCGGATTTACGTGGAATCGATTTCCAGTTGCTGGTGGGGCTGCGCGCCCTGATCGAGGAGCGCAGCGTGTCGCGCGCGGCGAAACGCCTCAATCTCAGCCAGCCGGCGATGAGCCGCGTGCTGGCACGCCTGCGCCTGCTGTTCAGCGATCCGCTGCTGGTGCGCGGCCGTCAGGGCCTACTGCCAACGCCGCGTGCCCTGACGCTGCAGCCCGCACTCGGCCGTCTGCTGGAGGATGCGGCGCGGCTGGTGGCGCCGCAGAAATTCGATCCGCTTGCCGCGACCGGCGCCTTCCATATCGCCGCGAACGATTACGCGGCACAGGTGGTGCTGCCCGACCTGTTCGCCCGCCTGCGCGCCGCTGCGCCGAAGATGGACATCAACATCCGGCCCAACGACGCCCAGGCCCTGGAGGGCCTGGAATCCGGCCGGCTCGACCTGGCATTGGGCGTGTTCCGCGAAGCGCCGGCCGGTTTCTACCGGCAGGAACTGATGCGCGACCATTTCGTGGTCTTGCTGCGCCGGGCACATCCGGCGTTGAAGGCAAGGCTCAGCATGGCAGCCTATCTGAAGCTGCCGCATCTTTTCGTCACCCTCAGTGGCCAGGGCGTCGGGGCGGTCGATGCCGCGCTGAAACAGCAGGGGCACGAACGCCGCATCGCCGCGCGTGTTTCCACCTTTATGGCCGTACCCGGTATTCTGCAGAATACCGATCTTGCGCTTACCCTGCCGGCCTTGCTGGCTGGGTATCTCTGCCGGGACAGGTCGTTGAAACGGGCCGAACTGCCTTTCCGCATCGCCCCTTTTGCCATTGCCCAGTTCTGGCATGAACGCCGCCAGGCCGACGCCGCCCATGTCTGGCTGCGGCGGCAGGTGAAGGAAAGTCTGGTCAGAGCGAAATCGCTCGGTTAGCGGGGGAGCCGGACATCTCTTGAAATCCGCCCGGGCGCTCCCATCTCTGTGACACTGGGTCCGGGCCCCTCTGGCAGCCGGTGGCTGCGATGTCGGACTCTTCCACCTGATGAGCGCCGTAGTTTTGTGAACCGGCGCTCTGATCTTGGGAGGTCTTGAATGTCTGAGGCGTTCGCTCAGTTCCATCACAACGCATATGGCTATGTCTCTGGGCGCAATATTGAGGCGCGCCGGCGTCTGGAGGCGCTGGCGCGACTGCTCGACAGTGCGGTCCGCATTCCCGGCACCGATATCCGCGTCGGCCTGGATGCGGCGCTGAATGTCATCCCCGGTATCGGCACGCTAAGCGCCAAGGCGATGGCTGGCTATCTTGTCTGGGAGGCTCGCCGGCTTGGCGTCCCAGCCGGAACCATCCTGCGCATGGCCGGCAATGTCGGGGTTGATCTCGTGATCAGCGCGATTCCGGTGGTGGGCTGGTTCGGCGACATCTTCTATCGGGCCAATATCAGGAATATCGAACTGTTGCGCGAACATCTCGACCATGCCGAAGGCATGATCGATGCAACACGCGGCAGGGAGGGGCAGTGATCATGCAGCGCGCCATCTGGATCATCGCGGCGGTCGCATTCTTCGCATGGTCGGTGCTGGCCTGGCTGGGCAATGCCATGCTCGGCTGGCTGGCCGAGTTCGTGGCCGGTAATGCCGGCCAACTCACGGTTGGTGACGAGCTGGCCGGTTGGCTGTCTTGGGCCGCTGCATTGGCTGATTCCGCTGGCGGCGCGCTGATCGTGATCATCTGGCTGCTCGGCAGCGTGACAATTGCCGTTGCGGCCGTAGTCATCTCGCGGCTGGCGCAATGGCATAGCGGATCGCAGCGATCCCATGCCTATAAGACACTGCCGCCCGGCTGGCGCCGATGAAACGGCGCTGACCGGGCGGCTTGATCGGCGGACTGCTTCAGCTCAGCGACAACCAGAGGGCATAGGCATAACCGGCCAGCAGTGCACCGCCGCCGCCCAGTGCCAGATACAGGGCGAAGACCTGCCGCCGTACCAGGCCCCAGACGGCCATCATGGCGGGGATCGAGCTGAC
This sequence comes from Ferrovibrio sp., assembly GCF_046297595.1. Taxonomy (GTDB): domain Bacteria; phylum Pseudomonadota; class Alphaproteobacteria; order Ferrovibrionales; family Ferrovibrionaceae; genus Ferrovibrio. Next base: position 597,262 of record NZ_JBKBHT010000001.1, on the reverse strand, counting down.
ACCGCCGGCGGTCATGAAGGCCAGCCCAACGGCCGGGCTCATGCCCAGGTCGATCAGGCCCGAGACCAGGGGGATGGCGGCATAGCCGTTCAGATAGGCGGGCACGCCGGTGATCACGGCCAGCGGCATCGCCGTCCAGTTCGCCGCACCCAGCCAGCCGGCAATGGCCTCGCCCGGGAGATAGGCCACCATCAGGCTTTCCAGCAGGAAGGCCAGGGTCATCCAGCGCAGCAGCTTCCAGCCATTATCGGCCGCATCGGTGACGAAGACCTGCGCGCGGGCCGGCTCGTGCCAGAACCGCCAGACCGGCTTCGGCTGCGCGGTGCCGTTTAGTGTTTCATTCATCCAGCGCCGCGCGGCGGCCGAACGCGGCGGACGACGCAGGCTTTCGCTTAAGCCACCCGCCCTCATCAGCGCCATGGTGATGAAGCCGGCAAACAGCCCCATGCCGATGGCGGCAAAGGTCTTGGCCACGGCAAACTCAAGTCCCAGTCCGCCGGCGGTAAGCAGGAACATGTTGGGGTCCATGATCGGCGAGGCGATCCAGAAGGCCATCACCGGCGCCAGCGGTACGCCCGCGCCGAGCAGACCGCTGATCAGCGGGATCACGCCGCAGGAGCAGAAGGGCGACAGCGCGCCGAACAGTGCGGCCAGCAGCACCATGCGGCTTTCGCGGCCGGTGAAGGCATGCGCCACCAGCCGGTCGGCGCCGCTTGCCTTGATCCAGGATGCCGCCAGCACGGCCATCAGCAGGAACGGCGCGATGCTGGACAAGGCCGCTCCGGTGAAGCGGAGGCTGGCTAGCGCCTGTTGCGGAGTCAGCACGGCCAGCACCAGGGGAATGGCGATGATCGCCAGCAATAGCCAGTCGGGCTTGGCGATCAGCCGCCGCCAGGATGGCTGCGGGGGCAGGGCGGAATGGGTGGCTTCGGTCATCATCATCTCCATATTTCCAGTAAAGTGGTTATTTATGGGCAAAAATTTTTCGCAGGTGAGGGCTATGCGGCCTGGCCGCGGCGGGCTTTCGGCGCCACACCTACGCAGCATTCGCGTTTCAGGAACTGCATGGCCTCGTTCATCGCCGTGAAATTCGGCCGACAGATCACGCTGCGGCCCTGCTTCTCCTGCTCGATCAGCCCGGCGCCATTCAGGCCACGCAGGTGAAACGACAGGGTGGACAGTGGAATGTCCAGCTCGGCCTGGATATCGCCGATACTCAGACCCTCCGGCCCTGCCTTGATCAGCAGCAGCAGAACATCCAGCCGGGTGCGGTTGCCCAGCTCGGCGAACAGGCGTGCGGCAGTATCGATATCCATGCTCATGGCGGGGAGTATAACGCGGGGCGGTGACAATGCAACCATTTTACTAGTTATGTAAATGAATACGACTGTATGTATATTCGACTTCCAGCGTAGACTAGGCGGGTACGGAAGTTTCTCGTTAATATCAATGCTTAATCAAGGGTAGGGCTTGATAAGCTTCTGGGGGATTTTTTTATGGCTGTTCCCAAATTCGATGGGTTCTTTTCGCCGTTGCTTAAGGCGCTGCATGAGCTTGGAGGCTCAGCAACAGTGGCGGAGCAGGAAAGTGCTGTTGCTAAAGAATTACGTCTCTCCGAAAAGGAAGTCGCCGAAATTCACCGAGGAAGCCGAACTAAGGTGAGTTATCGATTGGCTTGGGCGCGTAATTACCTCAAGTGGTATGGCTTAATCGAAAACTCTAAAAGAGGCGTTTGGTCGCTTACAACAAAAGGCCTGCAAACAAAGGAAATCGATAAAGAAGAAGTGAAGCGCACTGTTCGTGGGATGAAGAGTCTTATAGGCAGCGTTGAGGACGCCGATAGTCCCAAAGAAGATGCACTAGATACATGGGAAGACGAACTTCTGGAATTAATAAAGAAGGTTCCGCCGGATGCCTTCGAACGTTTATGTAAGCGTCTACTTCGCGAATCCGGTTTTACTTCTGTCGAGGTGACAGGTAGGCCGGGGGACGGTGGGATTGATGGTAAAGGTGTTGTGCGGCTAGGTGGTATTCTGTCGTTCCATGTTCTTTTCCAATGTAAACGATATAAAGGTACGGTTTCTCCGTCCGTAGTTCGCGATTTTCGCGGTGCCTTAGTGGGGAGAGCCGATAAGGGATTGATAATTACCACTGGAACTTTTTCTAGGGATGCGCAAGCAGAGGCGCAAAGAGATGGAGCGACGCCCATTGACTTGATTGACGGAGAGTCGCTTGTGGAGAAGCTGAAAGAGTTAGGAATAGGAGTCCACGTTCAAACAAAAACTGTGGAAGAAGTCGTTATTGATAAAGAATACTTTTCTAAGCTTTAATTAGCTAGGTATCTAAGAATTAGAGAATTAAACAAGTTGAAAGAACCGCCCGGCCATCGCTGGCCGGGCGGCTTTGTCTTCCACGATAGGCCGGCGGCTTATTCCGCCGCCGCCTTGTCTGCCGGCGCGCCGTTGGTGCCGGGTTTCCAACGCAGCACCGGGGCGCGGGCGGCGCGGGTTTCGTCCAGGCGGCGGCGCGGCGTCATGTAGGGCGCGCCGCGGAACCAGTCGGCCTGGTCGCCCTGCTTGGCCTTCTCGGCCAGGCCACGCAGGGTGCCGACGAAGGTATCCACGCTGTCCTTGCTCTCGCTCTCCGTCGGCTCGATCAGCATGGCGCCATGCACCACGAGGGGGAAATACACCGTCATCGGGTGATAGCCCTCGTCGATCATCGCCTTGGCGAAATCCAGCGTGGTGACGCCGGTATCCTTCAGGAAGCGGTCGTCGAACAAAGCCTCGTGCATGCACGGACCCTCGAAGCTGGGTGTCATCACGTCCTTCAGCGAGGCCATCACGTAATTGGCCGACAGCACGCTGTCTTCCGCCACCCGCTTCAGACCGTCGGCGCCATGGCTCATCATGTAGGCCAGGGCGCGGATGAACATGCCCATCTGGCCGTGGAACGCCTTCATGCGGCCGAAGCTCTTGGCGTCGCCGCTCTCGATGAGGCCGAAGCCATCCTTGCCATGCACCACGTAGGGCACCGGCACGAAATCCTTCAGTGCCTCGGAGAGCACGACAGGGCCCGAACCCGGACCGCCGCCGCCATGGGGGGTGGAGAAGGTCTTGTGCAGGTTGATATGCATGGCGTCGATGCCGAGGTCGCCCGGTCGCACCTTGCCGACGATGGCGTTGAAGTTGGCACCATCGCAATAGAAGAAGGCACCGGCGGCATGCACCATGTCGGCCACCTTGCGGATGTCGCGCTCGAACAGGCCGCAGGTATTCGGATTGGTCAGCATGATCGCCGCCACGTCCGGGCCCAGCTTGGCCTGCAGGGCATCGAGGTCGACGCGGCCATCGGCGGTGGCCGGGATCGGATCGACCGTGTAGCCGCACAACGCCGCCGTGGCCGGGTTCGTACCGTGCGCAGATTCTGGCGCAAGAATCCGTTTGCGCACATCGCCGCACGCCTTCAGTGCCGCGCGGATCGCCATCAGGCCACACAGTTCGCCATGGGCGCCGGCGGCGGGCGACATCGCCACGGCCGGCATGCCGGTCAGCTTTTTCAGCCAGCCGGCAAGCTGGTCGATCAGTTCCAGCGCGCCCTGCACGGTGGACACGGGCTGCAGCGGATGCAGGTCGCCCAGGCCGGGCAGGCGCGCCATCTTCTCGTTCAGGCGCGGATTATGCTTCATCGTGCAGGAGCCCAACGGATACAGCCCGGCATCGATGGAGTAGTTCTTCTGGCTCAGCCGCACGAAATGGCGGATCACCTGCGGCTCGCTCAGGCCCGGCAGGCCGATTTTCCCGGAGCGCTTCAGGCCACCGAGGCGGTCGGCCACTTTCGGCGGCGCGGGCAGGTCCACGCCGCTGCGACCCTCGACGCCCTGCTCGAAGATCAGGGCCTCTTCCATCTGCAGGCCGCGGTTGCCGGTGATGGTGCCCACCGCTGCGCTGTCGGCGGCCTGGTTCGGTGTGGTGGGGCGTCCCTGGCGGTTCAGCATCACAGCACCTCCTTCAGGGCGGCGACAAGCTTGTCCATGTCGCCTTCGCTATTGGTTTCGGTGGCGGCAATCAGCAGCACGTTCTCCATGGCCTTTTCGCCCGGGAAGAGCCGCGCCGCCGGCACGCCGCCGAGGATGTTCCTCGCCACCAGTTTTTCCACCACATCGGTTGCCGGCCTGGGCAGAGTGACGGCGAATTCGTTGTAGAAGGCCTGCGGCACGATGCTCACGCCCTTGATCGCCGCAAGCTTCTCGGCCAGTTGCGCGGCCTTGCCATGATTGATCTCGGCCAGCCGGGTGAAGCCAGCCTCGCCCAGCAGGCTCAGGTGGATGGTGAAAGCCAGCGCGCAGAGTCCGGAATTGGTACAGATGTTGGAGGTGGCCTTCTCGCGGCGGATATGCTGCTCGCGGGCCGACAGCGTCAGCACGAAGCCGCGCCGGCCATCCTGGTCCACCGTCTCGCCGCACAGCCGGCCCGGCATCTGGCGCACATATTTCTCGCGCGTGGCGAATAGGCCGACATACGGCCCGCCGAAACTCAGCGGCACGCCCAGAGCCTGGCCTTCCGCCACCACGATATCGGCGCCCATGGCGCCTGGCGGCGTGACAAGACCCAGCGAAGTGACTTCCGTCACCACCACGACCAGCAGAGCGCCCTTGGCCTGGCAGGCCTTGGCCAGCGAGGACAGGTCGCGCAGATGACCGAACACGGTCGGGTTCTGCACCACGACGCAGGCGGTCTGGTCGTCGATCAGGCCGCTCAGGTCTTCATTGCCGGCCAGATCGGTGGGGGCGGCCACATGCGGCTGGTCGGTCTGATCCATCAGGGTGCCGACCACGTCGCGGTAATGCGGATGCAGTCCGCCCGACAGCACGGCCTTGGCCTTCTTGGTGATGCGCTGGGCCATCAGCACGGCTTCGCCGGCCGCCGTGGCGCCGTCATACATCGACGCATTCGCCACATCCATGCCGGTGATCATGCTCACCTGGGTCTGGAATTCGAACAGGTATTGCAGCGTGCCCTGGCTGATCTCGGGCTGATACGGCGTGTAAGAGGTGAGGAACTCCGAACGCTGGATCAGGTGGTCGACGGCGGCCGGCACATGATGGCGATAGGCCCCGGCGCCCAGGAAGAACGGCACATCCATCGGCGAGACATTCTTCTTCGCCAGCGCCGCGAAAGCACGCTCGACTTCCAATTCCCCCTGGTGCGGCGGCAGGTCGATGGCCGGGTTCAGCGCACCGGCCGGCACATCCTTGAACAGCGCATCGATATTGGGTACGCCGATCACACCCAGCATTTCGCTGCGATCGGCTTCGGTCAGACCGAGATAGCGCATCTCGCGCTCCTTGCGTCAGAGGGTTTTCAGATAGGCGTCGTAGGCGGCCTGGTCCATCAGGGCGTCCAGTTCGGCCTTGTCGGACAGCTTCAGCTTGACGAACCAGCCATCGGTCTGCGCCGCGCGGTTCACCAGCGCCGGGTCGTCGGCAATCGCCTGGTTGCTTTCCACCACTTCGCCGCCGGCCGGGGCATAGACTTCGCTCGCCGCCTTAACGGATTCCACCACCGCCACTTCGGCGCCGGCCTCGACCTTCTTGCCCGGCGCGGGCAGGTCGACGAACACGACGTCGCCGAGCTGGCTCTGGGCGTAATCGGAAATGCCGACGGTGGCGACGTCGCCATCGAGACGGATCCATTCATGGTCCTTGGTGTAACGGGTGGTCATGGATCGTCTCCTTACTTGGCGTAGCGTTTGGTGATGAAGGGAAGGGTGCAGATCTTGGCGGGCAGCGGCTTGCCGCGCACCATCAGGCTCAGCGGCGTACCGGCCTTGGCGTAATCGGTGGCGACATAACCCATGGCGACCGGCGCATCGACGCTGGGGCCGAAACCGCCCGAGGTGATCACGCCGATCTTCTCGCCCTTGTCGTTCAGGATTTCGGTACCCTCGCGGGCCGGCGCGCGGCCTTCGGGCTGGATGCCGACACGTTTGCGCGCGACGCCATCCTTCAATTGCTTCTGAACGACGGCGGCGCCAGGGTAACCGCCGTCTTCGCGGCGCCGCTTTGAGATCGTCCAGGCCAGCCCGGCTTCGATGGGCGTCGTGGTGGTGTCGATGTCATGGCCGTAGAGGCACAGGCCAGCCTCCAGACGCAGGGAATCGCGCGCGCCCAGCCCGATGGGCTTCACCTCCGGCTGCGCGATCAGCCAGCGCGCGAATTCCTCGGCCTGATCGGCGGGCAGCGAAATCTCGAAACCGTCCTCGCCGGTATAGCCCGAGCGGGTGACGAAAGCCTCGTATTTGCCAAGCGCCAGTGTGGCGCCCATGCCGAAGCTCATCGCCGGCATCACTGAGTTGAGGCGCGACAGCACGTCCACCGCCGCTGGGCCCTGCAGCGCCAGCATGGCGCGATCTTCCAGATATTCCACCTCGCAGCCCTTCAGGTGGCTGCGCATATGGGCGATGTCCTGCTCCTTGCAGGCAGCGTTGACGATCACGAACAGGTCGCGGTCGCGCTTATTCACCATCAAATCGTCCATGATGCCGCCGGCATCGTTGGTGAGGACGGTGTAGCGCATCTTGCCGACATCCAGCGCGACGATGTCGCCGGGCACGAGTGCCTCCAGCGCTTTGGCCGGATCGGCGCCGGTGATCTTCACCTGGCCCATATGCGAGACATCGAACAGGCCGGCCGCTGCGCGGGTATGCTTGTGTTCGGTCAGGATGCCGGCCGGGTACTGCACCGGCATCTCGTAGCCGGCGAAGGGAACCATGCGGGCGCCAAGCTCCTTGTGGAGCGCGTTCAATGGCGTGGTTTTGAGAATTTCGGCCGTATCGCCCAAGCAGGTCACCTTGCGAACAGAGTCAGAGTCGAAGCGGCGGGTGGTTTCGCCGTTCGCCCCCTCTGTCCCGGGACCTGAGAGATTCGCCGTTGGTCTGAAACGGCTTACTCCTTCGGTGGGATCGGGATTGGACCCCCGATCCGCTTTCCAGAGTGTCGCCAGTCCGGTCGGTCCTTCGGCCTGAGAGTTTCCGGGGCGGTTGCTCCTTCGGCGCGCGGGCCCCCGTTAAAGCTCGGGTTTCGCGTCTCTCCCGCCGGACTGAATGCGACGCCGCGAGAATAGGCTGCGGTGCAACAGAGTCAAACCCTTTCCCGCTGACGCAACGGCAGCGGGAAAACTCCACAATTGACAATGCCTTAGGGGCGCTTAGGCTTATCCACAAGATGCCTGCGGGCGGCGACTCGGTCGCGACTCGCAGGGCGATAAAAATCCGGAGGAAACCGCCATGAACCCGTTCTTCGTCGAGCAGATGGCGATGTATTCGGCCTATCACCGCGATCCGCGAAACCGGGCCACCCATTTCATCGGCATCCCGTCCATCGTGTTTGCCATCTTTATCCCACTGCACTGGGTGGTGCTGGCCGAACTCTGGGGCGGCCAGGCCACGATCACGCTGGCCACCGCGCTGTGGTTCGCCACCGGCATCTTCTATCTCTGGCTCGACCGCACAGTCGGTGGCCTGATGGTGCTGGTCGGTTTCGTGCTGATGCTGCTGGCCGAGCAGGTTGCGGCGATGGGTAGCACGGTCGGCTGGATCACCTTTGCGGTTTTCTTTGTCGGCGGCTGGGTGTTCCAGCTGGTCGGCCATGCCTTCGAGGGGCGCCGCCCGGCTTTGGCCGACAATCTGCTGCAGGCCCTGATCGGCCCGACCTTCCTGGTGGCGGAAACGGTGTTCGCTGCAGGTCTGCGCAGGGAACTGCACGATGCCGTCGAGGCGCGCTGGAAACACTATTCCGTCGCAGCCATGCAGGAACGCGCCGCGTAAAATTCAGACGAGGATCAATGGCACGCTGGAAGAACCGGCCCGAAGGGTCGAACTGGGGCGACTTCGGGCCGGACGACCGGATCGGCCGCGTCAACTGGATCACGCCCGAGAAGGTGAAGCAGGGCATCGCCGAAGTGCGCGAGGGCAGAACCTTCTGCCTGTCGTTGCCGCTGGAATATCCGGGTGGCAACCTGCTCAATCCGCGCCGCTTCCCGCCGCAACTTTTTGCCGTGGTGCGTGAGGGCAGGCCGAACATGGCTTTGCCGCTCTCGCTGTACGATCCACGCGTCACCGATGTGTCCAGCGACGATGCGGCCCTGTTGTATCTGCAGTATTCCACGCAATGGGACAGTTTTGCCCATATCGGCTCGATGTTCGATGCCGATGGCGACGGCGTGCCCGAGCGCGTCTTTTACAACGGCTGGCGCGGCGGGAGTGACGTGCCGGATGTCGAGGATCGCAATGTGGGCGAGCCGCGGCTGGAACGATTTCCATCCAAAGGCACCGAGGCATTAGGCATCCACAACTTTGCCCGGCACGGACTGCAGGGCCGCGGCGTGCTGGTGAATCTGCATGACGAATGCGGCGAACGTCGGGAATGGATCGGTTACGACCGGCTGATGGCAGCCATGCAGGCGCAGAAGGTGGAAGTGGAGCAGGGTGACATGCTCTGCTTCTACACCGGCTTCGGTGACGTTATCTTAAGTATGGGCCGCAAGCCCGATCTGCACCGGCTGGAGAATTCCTGCGCCGTGCTGGACGGGCGCGACAAGGCGCTGCTGAACTGGATCACCGACAGTGGCGTGAGTTGCCTGATTGCCGACAATTACGCCGTTGAAGGGCTGCCCGCGAAAGCTGTTGATGGCAGCCATGCCATGCTGCCGCTGCATGAACACTGCCTGTTCAAGCAGGGCATTCCGCTGGGTGAACTCTGGTATCTCTCCGAACTGGCGGCCTATCTGAAGCAGCATAAGCGTAGCCGCTTCCTGCTCACTGCGCCGCCGCTGCGGCTCACCGGTGCGGTCGGCTCGCCATCTTCGCCGATCGCCACCGTTTAGTTCGACTCCTGATTAAATTGAAAATACGAGGCTGCGGCGCACTCACTGCAGCCTAAGGTCTGCTGTTATCGCAGTGCATCTACTCCCATTGGTGGAGTTCGGCACGATATGGCCGCATCGATTCCAGAAAAACGATGGCATTACTCTTTCTTAACGTGCCAGCCGCGCACAATGACCATACGAATAAAAACACATCGCTGAATAATTATTCGAAAAGGGAGATGGTCATGAAGACTCGCGCATTTATTCGTATTGCTGCTGTGATGTTGACGGCCACCATTATCGCCAGCGCGATGCCAGCCCTGGCGCAGGACAAGCATGTGGCAAAGGCGCAGGCCTGGGCCGAACAGACCTTGCGGGGCTGGATGAAGGATCCCGTCGTCATCGAGGCGGTAAAAGCCCAGAATGCCAAACATGCCGCTTTCGATGCGGCCAAGATCGACGCGCTCGATAAACAGTGGCGCGCAGAAACCAAGGCGGCGGCAAAGCCACTGATCAACGAAGTCATGGGCAATCCGCTATCGGCCTACCTGAAGAAAAAGGAAGCCGAGTCCAAGGGACTGGTCACGGAAATCTTCGTCATGGACAACAAGGGGCTGAATGTCGGCCAGAGCGACGTGACGTCGGATTACTGGCAGGGCGATGAGGCCAAATGGCAAAAGACCTATTCCGTCGGCCCGACGGCGGTTTTTGTCGACAAGATCGAACAAGATGAATCGACCCAGAAGTTCCAGACGCAGGTCAGTATCTCCGTTGTCGACCCTGCCGGCGGTGCCGTTATCGGCGCTGTGACGGTCGGTCTCGATGTCGAAATGCTGATGGATATGTGACGGCGCTATCCGTCTCGCCCATCCACAGGAGCAGACCATGCAGAACGTATCGTCTCAAGCGGTCCCGCCCATGGCGGGACCGGCCAGGACGGGCTTGCGCCTGTCGCTGTCGCAAAAACTCGGCCTCCTGATCGCCATCATCCTATGTATTGCCGTCGGCGCCACGGTCGCCGTGCAGTTGCAGCTGCGGCGAGAGACTTCGATTCAGGATTTCCGCGGCAACAACCTGCAGATCGCCACCCTGGCGGCTCAGCAGATTTCTGGCGGGCTGCGCTGGAGCAAACCTGAAAGCATTACGCCGGTTCTGGAAGGCCTTGCCGAGTTCGACGGCAGCGCTCTTGCCAACGCCATTGCTTTCGATGCCCAGCGCAAGCCGGTCGTCAACTTCGAGAGCAAGAAGTTTGCGCCATATAAGGGGCTGGAGGCAGATTTCACGCCCGCCATTGAGCAGGGTCTGAAGGCCGGCCAGATTCAGGCTTATTCCGGCGGCATGGATCATTACATCATTGCCGTTCCAGTCACGGCCGGTCGGGACAAGGAATATGTTGGCGCCCTGAGTGTGGCGCTGAGTCTCGATCAATTGAACGCCACAAATCAGCGTGATACCCAGCGTGGCCTGTATATGGGTGGCGGCCTGCTGTTCGCCTTGCTGGTGGCGCTGGTGTTGGGCACCCAGATTCTGGTCAGCCGGCCCTTGCGCCGGATCACCGGCACCATCGCCGATCTGGTTGCGGGCAAGCAGGACGTGGCAATCGCGTATCTGGGGCGCCGCGATGAGGTGGGCGATATCGCCCGCAGTCTCGATGTATTCAAGGCGCAGATCGCGCAGAACCAGACCCTGCAGCGCGAACGCAGCGAGACGCAGGCCCAGCAACTGGCTGAGCGCGAACGCGCCGAAGCAGAGCGCCAGCGTCAGGAGGCCGAGCTTGACCGCTCCGTTGCCCGCGTCATCGACGCGGCAGTTGGAGGAGATTTGGGCAATCGCATCGAGGCTACCAATATGAATGGAGCCATCCGGCGCATCGCCGATGGCATCAATCGTTTGCTGGATGTCACGGATCGTTCGCTGCAGCAGATCAGTGCCATGCTTGCAGGCATGGCCGAGGGCGATCTGTCACGCCGTATCCAGGGCGATTTCTCTGGCGTGTTTGCCCGCATTCAGAACGATGCCAATGGCACGGCCGAGAAACTGACGGGCATCGCAGGCCAGTTGAACGACACGGCACGTACCGTGCGCGATGCCTCCAGCGAAATCTCGACCGGCAGCCAGGATCTTGCGCAGCGCACGGAAAGCCAGGCCGCTTCAATCGAAGAAACGGCGGCGTCGATGCACGAGATCACCACGACGGTGAAGCAGAATGCCGATAACGCCCAGGCCGCCAACCAGCTGGCCGTCGCTGCCCGTGACACGGCGGAGAAGGGCGGCAGCGTTGTGGCCGATGCCGTCTCGGCCGTGACGCAGATCGAAACCAGCGCACAGAAAATCTCCGATATCGTCGGCCTGATCGACGAGATCGCCTTCCAGACCAACCTGCTGGCGCTGAACGCCTCGGTGGAAGCGGCGCGGGCTGGCGAGGCGGGCAAGGGTTTTGCCGTGGTGGCGCAGGAAGTGCGGGCGCTCGCCCAGCGCAGCGCCAATGCCTCTAAGGACATCAAAGCGCTCATCACCGAATCGAACGCGCAGGTGAAGACCGGAGCCAGCTTGGTGAACCAGACCGGGTCTTCACTGTCCGAGATCGTCACGGCGATCAAGAAGGTCTCAGACATCGTGGCCGAGATCGCGGCAGCCTCGCGCGAACAGGCCAGCGGCCTGGAACAGGTGAATACTGCCGTGGGCCAGATGGACGAGATGACCCAACGCAATGGCGCGCTGGTGGAGGAAACCACGGCCTCGGCACAGTCGCTTGCGGGTGAAGCGCAGCGTCTGGCTGAACTGGTCAGTTTCTTCCGGACTTGATGACGATTCCGAACGCGGTTTGGTGGCTTTTGACAGGCTGACGGGAATCGAGCCTTGCTCTTCGTGCTGATGATCTGGTTTGATCCTCGCTCTGTATAGACGGGAAGGATTTGATCAGATGAATGGTGCGGAAAGCCTGGTGCGGACGCTGGTGGCGTCCGGCGTCGATACCTGCTTCGCCAATCCCGGCACATCCGAGATGCATTTTGTGGCAGCACTGGACCGCGTGCCGGGCGTGCGCTGCGTGCTGGGTCTGTTCGAGGGCGTGGTCACCGGTGCGGCGGACGGCTACTGGCGCATGGCCGACAAGCCGGCTGCCACTTTGCTGCATCTGGGTCCTGGTCTCGCCAATGGCGTGGCCAACCTGCATAACGCACGCAAGGCTAGTTCCGGTATCGTCAATGTGATCGGCGAGCATGCCACCTATCACCTGCAATACGATGCGCCGCTGACCGCCGATATCGAAGGCATCGCGCGGCCGGTATCGCACTGGATCGGCCGGGCCAATTCTGCCGCGGATGTTGCTGCCCTGGGCGCCGAGGCGGTTGCTGCGGCCATGGGCAACGGGGGCCAGATCGCCAGCCTGATTCTGCCCGCTGACACTGCCTGGAACGAAGCCATCGACGTTGCCGTGCCGCTGGCCGTACCGCCGCGTGCCAAAGCCGAGGAGTCCGACCTGCGTGCGGCTGCGGTCGCGCTGAAAAAGGCCGGGGCGCATGGCATGTTGATTCTGGGGGGCATTGCCCTGCGCCGGCATGGCCTCGAACTGGCGGCGCGCATTGCCGCCGCCACCGGCTGCAAGCTCTCCAATTCCGGTTACAGCGCACGCATGGAACGCGGCGGCGGCCTGCCGCATGTCGGCCGCATTCCCTTCGTGGTGGATCAGGCCGTAGCCTATCTGAAGGATGTGCGCGAGTTGGTGCTGATTGGCGCCCGCCGCCCGGTGGCCTTCTTTGCCTATCCCGGCAAGCCCAGCATCCTGACCCAGGAAGGTTGCAACATCACTGCGGTCTGTGACGTGGAAGCCGACCTGATCGACGCGCTGGAACGTCTGGCCGATTTGGTGAACGCGCCCAAAAACGTGTCTGCCGCCATCGTGCCGCCGAAACCAGCTTTGCCTGATGGCGCGCCGACGCCGGACAAGATCGCCGCCGCCATGGCGGCGCTGATCCCCGACAATGCCGTGGTGGTGGATGAGTCTATCACGTCGGGCCGCGGCATCTTCGCGGCGTCGCAGTCATCTTCACCGCATGACTGGCTCAACAACATGGGTGGTTCGATCGGCTACAGCCTGCCGGTCGCAGTCGGTGCGGCGGTTGCAACACCCGATCGCAAGATCGTCGCGCTCACCGGTGACGGCAGCGCCTTCTACACCCTGCAGGCCCTATGGACCATGGCGCGAGAACAGCTCGATGTGACCATGGTGGTGTTCGCCAATCGCTCCTATGCCATCCTTCGCAACGAGTTGGCCAATGTCGGCGCTGCCAATCCGGGGCCGCGTGCCATCGACATGCTCACCCTCGACCGGCCAGATCCCGATTGGGTGGCGCTGGCCAAGGGCCATGGCGTGCCGGCCGTGCGGGTGGACGAGATGAACGATTTCGCGAGAGCCTTCCTAGCGGCGCTGGAAGTGCAAGGGCCACAACTCATAGAGCTGGTCTTCTGAGCCTACCGCTATCGGTTGTGGTCGGTAGGATTTCGCATCGTTAATTCTTGATAACGCCCAGTTTTTTGCAGTGGGATTCTGTTTGCAGATCAATTAGAAGTTTGCCAATGATTGTAACGCGGTACCCCTGAAGCAGTGCGGTATGTCACGCCCGCTGCCGGTTCGACCACCGAAGGGGCCCCTGCCAAAACTCGAAACCCACCCCCACCGGGTCCGCGCCGTCCTTGTTACCCAGGACGGCGGTCAGGGGGGAGGCGGAACCGCAAGGTTTCGTTTACCGCATTGTTCCAGATTTGAATTCTAGTCGACCGACCACAGCAGAAAGTGTGAGCGCCATGTCCACGCCCGCCACCGTTCCCGCCGCCAGCCCCACCGCTGGCATGCCGGCCATCGCCGATCAGAATGCATCGGTCCTGCGCGGCAACCAGGAAGTGCTGACCTTCACCATCGGCGAGCAGAATTATGGTCTCGACCTATTGAGCGTGCGCGAAATCCGCGCCTGGACTGAAGTCACGCCGCTGCCCAACACGCCGCCTTTCGTGCGGGGCGTGATCAACCTGCGTGGCGCCGTAGTACCGATTTTCGATCTGCGCGTCCGCCTCGGTGGTGGTGTCACCAACCCGACCAGCGCCAATGTGGTGATCGTGGTCGAGATTGGTTCGGAATCCTGCGGCCTGCTGGTCGACACTGTGTCCGACATTCTGGCGCTTGATGCCAGTGCGTTGCAGCCTGTTCCGGCCACCGCGGCCGACGAGGAGCATGGCTTCCTCAGTGCGCTCGCCACCCATGAAGACCGCATGGTGGCCCTGATCGACGTCAACCGCCTCTTCAGCAAGGGCGTCCCCGCGCTGCCTGCCGCTGCCTGATTGGTCCGGCAAGGCCGCCTAGGGGGGAGGCCAGCCCGGGATACAATCAAGGTTAGAGGAAGCAATGATCAAGAACTTGCGTCTGCAGGGGCGCCTGATCGCCTGTGCCGCTGTCGTGGCCGTTCTGGCCATTGTTGCAACGATATCACCCTCTCTCCTGGTCATGGATGGCCTAGTCGACCGGGCCGAGCGGCGCGAACTCCAAAGTTATTACGAGAACATTACCGCCGCCGTAGCAGCGGAGGCCGCCAAGGCCACGGCATTGAGCGCTTTGGTAGCCAATATTCCCGATGCGCAGGCTGCGATGGCCGGCGGTGACCGCGACCGTCTGGCCAAGATGTTCGTGCCGGCATTCCAGGCGCTGAAAAAAGATCATGGCGCGGTGCAGATGCAGTTTCACACGCCGCCGGCAACGTCGTTCCTGCGCGTGCATCGCCCAGACCGTTTCGGCGACGACCTATCCTCCTTCCGTCATACGGTAGTGGCGACCAATTCGACGCAGAAACCGACCCAGGGCCTGGAATTCGGCGTCGAAGGTTTGGGTGTGCGCGGCATGGTGCCTGTACTCCATGAAGGCAAGCATATCGGCTCGTTCGAGCTCGGCATGTCTTTCGGCCAGTTTTTCTTCGATAGTTTCAAGCAGCGCTACGGCGTCGATGTCGCCCTGTTCGTGCAGGACAAAGACGGCATGAAGCGGTTCGCTGGCACTTTCGAGAACGAGTCGCTGACTCGGCCAGAGCATCTGGTCACCGCCTTGAAAGGCGAGACTGTAGTGCAGCGGATAAAAACGACAGCAGGCCCTCGCACGGCGCTGATCGGGGCTGTGCGTGACTATTCGGGCAAGCCGTTCGGTTCCGTGGTCATTGCCATGGACAGCAGCGATTATACAATCGCGATCAACCGCGCGCAGCTGATAGCCGGCATTGCCGGTCTGGCGGCGCTGGCCATTGGCGTCCTGATGGCATGGGTAATCGGCCGCAACATCTCGCGGCCCATCGATGCCATCACCCAGACCATGAACCGACTCTCCGGCGGCAATCTTGCCGTGGCGCTGCCTTATCAGGAGCGACATGACGAAGTCGGTGAGATGGCACGCGCCGTTGCCGTCTTCAAGCGCAATGCCGAAGACAAACTCGGGCTGGAACGCCAGCAGGAGGAGGAGCGCAAGCGCTTTGCTGCCGAACAGGCTGCCGCTGAGCAACGCTTCGAGCAGTCGATTGGTCAGGTGGTGGCTGCTGCCGCCGATGGCGATCTGTCTCGCCGGGTTGAACTCGGCGGCCTCAGCGGCGTCATGCAGCGCGTTGGCCAGTCGGTGAACGACATGATCCAGCGCACCCATGCCGTGACCAACGAATTGGCCGATGTCACCGATGCACTGGCGGAAGGCGATCTGACCAAGCGTGTGCGTGGCGACTATCATGGTGTGTTCGGTCAGCTGAAAAACGGCGCCAACCAGATGGCGGAACGGCTGCGCGATTTTGCTCGTCGTCTGGCCGAAAATGCGGAAGCCGTGAAAACCGCTTCGGCAGAAATCTCGTCTGGCAGCCAGGACCTTGCGCAGCGCACGGAGAGCCAGGCCGCTTCGATCGAGGAAACTGCGGCGTCGATGCACGAGATCACCACGACGGTGAAGCAGAATGCCGACAACGCCCAGGCCGCCAACCAGCTGGCCACGGCCGCCCGCGACACCGCCGAAAAGGGCGGCAGCGTGGTGGGCGATGCCGTCTCGGCGGTGAGCCGGATCGAGGAGAGCGCGCAGAAGATCTCCGACATCGTCGGCCTGATCGACGAGATCGCCTTCCAGACCAATCTGCTGGCGCTGAACGCCTCGGTGGAAGCGGCGCGGGCCGGCGAGGCGGGCAAAGGCTTCGCCGTCGTGGCGCAGGAGGTGCGTGCGCTGGCCCAGCGTTCGGCCAATGCCAGCAAGGACATCAAGGCGCTGATCCAGGAATCGAATGCCCAGGTGAAGACCGGGGCCGACCTTGTGGGCCGCACCGGCCAGTCGCTGACCGAGATCGTGGCCTCGATCAAGAAGGTTTCCGACATCGTGGCCGAGATCGCGGCCGCCAGCCGCGAGCAGGCCACCGGCCTGGACCAGGTCAATACCGCCGTGGGCCAGATGGACGAGATGACCCAGCGTAACGGCGCCCTGGTGGAGCAGACTTCGGCTTCAGCCCAGGCGCTTGCCGAACAGGCAGCGGAACTCGCTGCGCTGGTTGGCTTCTTCCGCACCGGCGATCAGGCCGCGCCAGCGGTTGCCCAATCTTCGTCAGCCCGGCCTGTCGCGAAGGCGGTTGTGTGGAAACCTCCAGCAGCGAAGCCGGCGGCAGCGAAACTGGCCAGCCCTGAGGCCTCATCCGCCAAGCCAGTAATCAAGCCTGCGGATGATAGCGATTGGGAAGAGTTCTGAACTCAGCGCCCTTCTGATTGTATAATAAATCCAATTTGCAATTATAACTTTTGCGAGTATAATCCAGGTTGTGGTTGGTGGTAGTGTATCTACCTTTGCCGAACACCCCCTAGATGTGTGAAACTTGTTGCTGTTCCGTAGGGTTAGCCAGCAGGGCAGGCCCTAACGCAATGACAAGAATCCAAGAATCTGGTGAGGGAAGAAATGTCCATCGCATCCACGATCAAGATCGGCCCGCGTGTCCTCGCCGTGGTGGCCTTGCTGGCGGTTGCAGCCGCGGTCATCGGCGCTATGGGTATCATCTCGCTCGACCGCTATGAACGGCAGAGCAACGAGATGGCCTCTCTGGCCAAGCAGACCCAGTATGGCGAGCGACTCAACGCCCTGATTTATGCCGTGGTGATGGATTCGCGCGGTGTCTACATGTCGGAGACGACCGCTGCGGCCAAGCCCTTCGCCAATGGTATCCAGCGCTGGACCACCCAGATGGAAGGCATCATCCGCGACTGGACTGCCCTGATCGGTCCCCAGGCTGCGGCTGGCGAGGAGGCCAAGCAGTTCATCGCCCTGGTGAACCAGTTCATCCAGTTTCGCCGCGAACTGGCCCGTCTTGGCACCGATGTGGATACCAAGCAGGCGCGAGAATATGGCGACAACGATGCCAATCGCAGCAACCGTCAGGCTCTGAACAAGGCGGTCGAGGCGATCAACAATCGCAACGCCGAACGTGTGGCTGCGGTCAGCGCAGGCCTGACGGATTATTACAACACCCAGCGACCGTTGCTGCTCGCCATCACGATTGCCGCCATCGCGGTTTCGGTGCTGCTGGCGCTTTATGTGGTAATCGCCACGCTGACCCGTCCGATCACCCGCATCACGTCGGTGATGAATACATTGGCCAAGGGCGACATCTCTGTCGATGTTTCCGGCAAGGAGCGCCGCGACGAGATCGGCGAGATGGCCCAGGCCGTGCAGGTGTTCAAGGACAACATGATCGCCCGCGAACAGGCCGAGGCCCAGATCACGCAGCAGCGCGAGGAATCGGAAAAACGGCGGCTCGAACGCGAGGCCCGCGAAAGGGCTGCCGGCGAGGAAATCGCCGGCCTGGTCAACAAGGTGGCGCAAGGCGACCTGTCGGGCCGCATCAACGAAGGCGGCAAGGAAGGCTTCTTCCTCACCACCAGCCAGGAACTGAATCGGCTGGCGGCAACGCTGCAGACCATGGCCGGCGAAATGGCCGACACCATGGGTGCGATGGCCGGCGGCGACCTGACCAAATCGGTGCGCGGCGACTACCGCGGCGTGTTCGGCCAGTTGAAGGACAGCGCCAATGGCATGGCCAATCGCCTGCGTGATTTCGCCGGCCGTCTGACCAGCACGGCGCAGTCGGTGAAGGTGGCGTCTGATGAAATCTCCACCGGCAGCCAGGATCTGGCGCAGCGCACGGAGAGCCAGGCGGCGAGCATTGAGGAGACGGCCGCCTCGATGCATGAGATCACCACGACGGTGAAGCAGAATGCCGACAACGCCCAGGCCGCCAACCAGCTGGCTGTCGCCGCTCGCGACACGGCCGAGAAGGGCGGCAGCGTGGTGGCCGATGCGGTTTCGGCCGTGACGCAGATCGAGGAGAGCGCTCGCAAGATCGCCGACATCGTTGGTCTGATCGACGAGATCGCCTTCCAGACCAACCTCCTGGCGCTGAACGCCAGCGTGGAAGCTGCCCGCGCCGGCGAGGCCGGCAAGGGTTTTGCCGTGGTGGCGCAGGAGGTGCGCGCGCTGGCGCAGCGTTCGGCCAATGCGTCCAAGGACATCAAGGCGCTGATCCAGGAATCGAATGCCCAGGTGAAGACCGGTGCCAGCTTGGTGAACCAGACCGGATCGTCGCTGACCGACATCGTCACATCGATCAAGAAGGTGAGCGACATTGTGGCCGAGATCGCGGCGGCGTCGCGCGAGCAGGCCACCGGCCTTGACCAGATCAACACGGCGGTGGGCAGCATGGATGAGATGACCCAGCGCAACGCCGCTCTGGTGGAAGAGACCACGGCCGCCGCGCAGTCGCTCAACCAGCAGGCTCAGCAGCTGGCGGACCTGGTCGGCTTCTTCAAGCTGGGCGAGGGCGGCGGGATGCGGTCCGTCAGCGCGGCCCCGGCGGCCCATACCCGCCCGACCCCGGTGCAGGCGGCTCCGGCCAAACCGGCGACCAAACCGGCAGAGGCCAGGCCGGCCGCCAAACCTGTGGCCAAAGCCGTTGCTCAGGCCCCTGTGGCGGCGCCGGCCGCCAAGGGCGGGGATGACGACGATTGGCAGGAATTCTGACCGCTAAAGCCCGGCTTTTCACCGGGTTTTCCGGTTGACTCCGGCCGGGGTGGCCGGTATGGTCCGCCCACTTTTCGCCGGGCGGGCGAGGCTGCGCCCGGTTTTTGTTTGCACCGCTAGACGGTTTCTGAGGTCAGGTATCATGAAGGTCGTGAATTCGCTCAAGTCGGCCAAGACCCGCCATCGGGATTGCCGCGTGGTTCGCCGCAAGGGCCGGGTCTATGTGATCAACAAGACCAACCCCCGCTTCAAGGCGCGCCAGGGTTAAAAGCATAGGGCTGGGACAGTCACGGGCTGCGGCCCGGATCATCCAGTCTTTTAAAGGGTTTAACGGCTCGACCGCACAAGCGGCCGGGCCGTTTCCTTTTTCGGGCTTGACTCTTCCCGCTGCTCCGGCAATTTGTCAGACAAGCTGACAAATTATCCTGATGCCCGATTCCTCTCTCTCCAGCCACGATACCTCCACCCTGCCGCGCGCCGCAGGGCTGGGCGACATGCTGGCTGGCCGGTTGGCCGCCGCGATTCGGGCCGGCGAGTTTGGACCGGGCGACCGCCTGCCCACCGAGAAGCGGCTGGTCGAGCAATATGGCGTCAGCCGGGCGGTGGTGCGCGAGGCCATCGCACGGCTGAAAGCCGATGGCTTCGTCGATACCCGCCAGGGCGCTGGCGCCTTTGTCGCGGCGAAGCCGGGTCTGGCTAATTTCCGCATCGCCCAACGGGAAGATGGCGGACGCATCGCCTCGGCCGATCTGGCCCATATCTTTGAACTGCGCAGCGTGGTCGAGGCCGGCATGGCCGAGCTGGCGGCAAAACGGCGCGATGCCGATGATCTGGCCGCGCTGAAAACGGCCTTCGCCCGGATGCAGCAGGCCCTACAGGCCGGAGAAGACGGCGCGGCAGCGGACGACAGTTTTCACGCCGCTATCGCCACGGCGGCGCATAACCCCTATCTGGCGCAGTTTGCCGCCTTCCTGGCGCAGCATTTCTCCGCCACGCGCGCGCTCACCTGGGCTGCATCCGCGCGCGACGAGGGCAGCGCCAGTGCCGCCCAGGCCGAGCATGCCCGCCTGCTCGCTGCCATCGAGGCCGGCGATGCTGCGGAAGCCGCCCGCGCCGCCCGCGACCACATCTTTGCCGCCGCCACCCGCCACGGCGCCGCCCCGAACGAGAACAGCGTGAAGGACTAAGCCATGCTGATGCCCGCACCCGAACCCGAGATCATCGCCCAGCGCCTGGAACTGATCGCCGATCTGCGCCGCATCGTGCCGGGCGAAGGCGTAATCGCCGACGAGACCAGCCTGCGCGCCTTCGAATGCGACGGCCTCACGGCCTATCGCCAGCTGCCGCTGGTGGCCGTGCTGCCCAGCGATACGCGGCAGGTTTCCGAGGTTCTGAGACTTTGCAACGCGCGCAACGTGAAGGTGGTGCCGCGCGGTGCCGGCACGTCGCTCTCGGGCGGCGCGCTGCCCCTGGCCGATGGCGTGCTGTTGGGACTGGGCAAGTTCAATCGCGTGCTTGACATCGACTGGGACAACCGCTGCGCCGTGGTGCAGCCTGGCGTCACCAACCTCGGCATCACCCGCGCTGTGGAGCATCGCGGCTTCTACTATGCGCCCGATCCTTCCAGCCAGATCGCTTGCACCATCGGCGGCAACGTGGCGGAGAATTCCGGCGGCGTGCATTGCCTGAAATACGGTCTCACCACCAACAACATCCTCGGCGTCGAGATGGTGCTGATGAACGGCGACATCGTGCGCCTGGGCGGCAAACATCTGGGCGCCGAAGGCTACGACCTGATGGGCCTGATCTGCGGCTCTGAGGGCCTGCTCGGCGTGATCACCGAGGTCACCGTGCGCATCCTGCCCAAGCCGGCTGCCCAGCGCGCCCTGCTGGCCGGTTTCCCGTCTTCCGAGGCGGCTGGCGACTGTGTGGCGAAGGTGATCGCCAGCGGCATCATCCCCGGCGGCATGGAGATGATGGATCGCCCCGCCATCCACGCGGCGGAAGACTTCGTGCATGCCGGCTATCCGCGCGACGTGGAGGCCCTGCTGATCATCGAACTGGATGGCCCGCCGGCGGAAGTCGACGACCTGCTGGCCCGCGTGAAGGCCATCGCGGAAAGCTGCGGCTCGGTCTATCTGCGCGTGTCGCAGAATGAAGATGAGCGGCTGAATTTCTGGGCCGGGCGCAAGGCGGCTTTCCCCGCCGTCGGCCGCATCTCGCCCGATTACCTCTGCATGGACGGCACCATCCCGCGCAAGAAACTGCCCGAGGTGCTGACCCGCATGCAGGGCCTGTCGGAAAAACATCGCCTGCGCGTCGCCAACGTATTCCATGCCGGCGACGGCAACCTGCATCCGCTGATCCTCTACGATGCCAACAATCCCGGCGAACTGGAACGCGCCGAGGAATTCGGCGCCGATATCCTGCGGCTCTGCGTCGAGGTCGGTGGCGTTTTGACCGGCGAGCATGGCGTGGGCATCGAGAAACGCGACCTGATGCCAGCGATGTTTTCCGAAGACGACCTTGCCCAGCAGATGCGGGTGAAATGCGCCTTCGACCCCAATCATCGCCTTAATCCGGGCAAGGTGTTCCCCGTGCTGCATCGCTGCGCCGAACTGGGCCGCATGCATGTGCACAAGGGCCAACTAGCCTTCCCCGATCTCCCGCGGTTCTGAGCCATGCCTGAAACCTTCATCCCTTCCGGCATCACCGACGTGGCCGATGCGATCCGTTGGGCCGCTGCCGAAGGCAGGCCGCTCAGTTTGCATGGCCATCGCAGCAAGGCCGGCCTTGGCCGTCCCGCACAGAGTGAATATGCGCTCGACTTAAGTCGCCTGAGCGGCGTTCTGGACTACGAGCCGGCCGAACTGGTGCTCACCCTGCGCCCCGGCACGCTGGTAAGCGATGTGGAAAAACTGCTGGCTGCGTCCAGCCAGATGCTGGCCTTTGAGCCGCCGGATTACGGCCCGCTCTGGGGTGGGGCGGCCGGACGCGGCACCATCGGCGGTGCCATCGGCTGCAACCTCGCCGGACCGCGCCGCTTCAAGGCCGGCGCGATCCGCGACCATCTGCTCGGCTTCACGGCCGTTTCCGGCCGTGGCGAAATCTTCAAGGCCGGCGCGAAAGTCGTGAAAAACGTCACCGGCTACGATCTGCCCAAGCTGGTCTGCGGGTCCTACGGCACTCTGGCCGCGCTCGCGGAAGTGACGCTGAAGGTGCTGCCCGCGCCCGAGAAGACGCGCACCGTGCTTATCTTCGGCCTCGACGACGCGAAAGCCGCGCAGGCGATGTCCGCCGCCGCCTGTTCGCCGCACGAGGTGGCCGGTCTGGCCCATCTGCCCGAAGCCATCGCGGCGTCGTCCGGCGTCGCCTATGTGGCCAAGGCCGGCATGGCCGTCACCGCCATCCGCGTCGAAGGCACCGATATCTCGGTGAAGGCGCGCTGCGAGGCCCTGCGTGCACTGCTGCAATCCTTCGGCCCGCTGGAGGAACTACATTCGATGAATTCGGCCTGGCTGTGGCGCGAGATCCGTGATGCCGCCGCCTTCATCCTGCCGCAGGAACGTGTGCTGTGGCGCCTGTCGGTGGCGCCGATGGATGGCGCAAAAGTGACGGCCGCCATCCGCGCGGCCCAGCCCGATGCGGCCTTCTTCTACGACTGGGCCGGCGGGCTGGTCTGGCTTTGCCTGCCGCCGGCGCCGGATGCCCATGCAGCACTGGTGCGTGGCGCCATCGCGGCCCATGGCGGCGGCCATGCCACGCTGATCCGGGCCGAGCAGGCTGTGCGCGCGGCCGTCGACGTGTTCCAGCCGCAGCCCGAGGCGCTGGCCGCGCTCTCGCGCCGCGTGAAGGAAAGCTTCGATCCGATGAACATCCTCAATCCGGGCCGCATGATGGCGGGACACTGATGCAGACCTCCTTCACCCTCGCGCAACTGGCCGATCCGGGCATCGCCGCCGCCAACGAGATCCTGCGCAAATGCGTGCATTGCGGCTTCTGTACGGCCACCTGCCCGACCTATGTTCTGCTGGGCGATGAACGCGACAGCCCACGTGGCCGCATCTATCTGATCAAGCAGATGCTGGAAGGCGATCAGGCTGCCACGGAAGAAACCGTGCGCCATGTCGACCGCTGCCTGTCTTGCCTCTCGTGCATGACCACCTGTCCGAGCAGTGTGCATTACATGCACCTGGTCGACCATGCGCGTGCCCATATCGAAAAGACCTATAAACGTCCGCTGGCCGACCGTTTCCTGCGCGGCCTGCTGGCCCGGCTGCTGCCCAGCCCGAAACTGTTCCGCCTCAGCCTGATGGGGGCAAAGCTGGCGCGGCCGTTCCGCTTCCTGCTGCCCGGCCGGCTGAAAGCCATGGTGGCGATGGCGCCGAAATCGCTGCCGGCCATGGACGCCGCCATCGAACGGCCGCAGGTGTTCCCGGCGCAAGGCGAGCGCCGCATGCGCGTGGCACTGATGACCGGCTGCGCCCAGAAGGTGCTCGATCCCGAGATCAACGCCGCCACCATCCGGCTGCTCACCCGCCATGGCTGCGACGTGGTGATCGCCGATGGCGCGGGCTGCTGCGGCGCGCTGACCCATCATATGGGGCAAGAGCATGATTCCCATGCCAAGGCGAAGGCCAATATCACGGCCTGGCATCGCGAATACGAAGGCGAGGGGCTGGATGCGGTGGTGATCAACGCATCAGGCTGCGGTACCACCGTGAAGGACTACGGCTTCATGCTGCGCAGCGATCCGGCCTGGGCCGACAGGGCCGCCACCATCGCGGCGCTGGCCAAGGACGTGACGGAAGTGCTGGCGAAATTGGATCTGAAGCCGCAAGGCGAGGCGAGGGGCTTAAGCGTGGCCTATCATTCCGCCTGTTCTCTGCAGCATGGCCAGAAGATCACCACGCTGCCCAAACAGTTATTGGCCAAAGCCGGCTTCGATGTGCGGGAAGTGCCGGAGGCGCATCTGTGCTGCGGCTCGGCCGGCACCTACAACCTGCTGCAACCCGAACTGGCCATGCAGCTGCGTAGCCGCAAGGCGAGGAATATCGCCGGCACCGGCGCGCAGATGGTGGCGGCGGGCAATATCGGTTGTCTGGTGCAGATCGCCGGCGGGCTGGAAGCGGAAGGCGGCAAGGCCATGCCGGTGCTGCATACCGTGCAGTTGCTCGACTGGGCCACCGGCGGGCCGAAGCCCTCCGTCCTTTAGGTCAGCCGTTTCTCTGTACGGTTTCGCTTTCGGCACGGGCGCGGCATTGCGCCTCGGCTATCATGCGCTGCTGCTGCGTCATCCTGCGGCCAGCCGTATGGCCGCGCTCCAGCTGCTGCATGCAGGCTTCGATCAGCTCGCCAACGGTTTTCGGTTTTTTCGCGGCATCGCTGGCCAAAGCCGGCCCGGCAAGGGCGGACAGCAGCAGGGCGACGCCGACGGCGGCAGAAGGATTCATAACGTCGATCCTTAAATCTCGCGCATCAGGGACGCGGGACTATAGGCGAGACGCCCTCCGGCCGCAGCAAACGTTTTCAAAGAAGTGAGTGATGGTTTCTCTAGCGCGGGTAGCATTCCGCGTCGCGCTGATCCGCAGACGGAAGGCCGTTATTTCCGTTTTGCAGCCTGGCTATGTTCTTCTGCCTCGGCGCGGGCACGACACTGCTCTTCTGCCGTGCGCCGCTGCATCGGCGTCATGGTGTTCTTCTGGCCCGGCCTGTTGGAGGCCATCATGTCTTTCATGCAGGCTTCGATCACTTCAGCCCGGCTGGGCTGGCCTTTGGCCGGGTCTGCGGCCTGCGCACCGGCCATCGGTGCGACGAGAGCAAACATCATGGCTGGAATGAGGAAGAAAAGGCGCATCGTTGTCGGGTCCGTGTCGTGACAATGACCACTCAGCGATACGCTGCGGCGGCGAGGAGTAAAAGTTACTATTCAGAAACGTACGGACTCAAGAATTATTCCCGCGGTAGATGTTTGTTTAATTGCTCCGGCTACGGCGGAACTGGCTGGGGCTACGGCCGAAGCTGGCCCGGAAACGGTGATTGAACGTGGACAGATCCCCGAAGCCCGCTGCATAGGCCGCCTCTGCCACGGATGCCGTCGTGGTCGCCAGATTGAGGGCGGCCCGGCGCAGCCGCAGGCCGAGCAGATACTGATAGGGCGTGCTGCCCACCACGCGGCGGAAGCTGCGCAGGAAATGGTATTTGCTCATGCAGGCAATCCCGGCCAGCTCGGCCAGGTCCAGCGGCTGGTCGGCCTGGGTCTCGATATGGCGCAGGACATTGCCGATCCGCCGCCGTTCCGATGCGGTGGGCGCGGTGTTGCGGCCGCCCTCGGCGGTTTTCACCAGCACGGTTTCCGCCAGCCGCAGGCAGAAATCCTCGGCCGCCATCCGGCTGTCGTCGGCCGCCAGGGTTTCGATCTCCACCAGCAGGGCATTCAGGTCGGTTCGCGCCGGCAGCATCGGGGCTGAGAAGCGATAGCGGTGCGAACCCGCCGCGCTGGCGGCAATTTCCTCGAACAGTTCGCTTGAGAAATGAAACGCGATGCAGCGGTCGCCACTGCCATGGTCGTGGCCGCATTCGAAACAGGCGCCGGCATTGCCCAGCAGGAAGGACCCCGGATGCAGCAGGGCCCGGCCGGACTCGCAGCGGTAATGGAACGAACCGGCGACCACAGCGGAAATCGCCACATCGCCATGGCGTTCCTCGAAGGTCGGGTCCTGCGGGCCGAACCGGCAGATGAAGTCGCTCACGCTCCAGCCATCGCCGCTGGCGATATGGCGCGCGGACAGGCGATCCGGGGGCGGGGCGTCAATAACCGGCATACCGGTAGAATAGCAATTTTCCCCAAGCGCCGGAATGGCCGGTGGCGGCAGGATCGCTGCCTGCCGCCACCACACTGGCAACAGGCGGCGATAACGGGAGACGAGTGATGATCAACCATGTTTCGATTGGTGTGCGCAACCTGGCGAAAACCAAGGCGTTTTACGATGCGGCCCTGAAGCCGCTGGGTTACGTCTGCCTCAGCGAAGGCGAGTCCTCGCTCGGCTATGGCAAGGATGCCGTGGCCCTGTGGATCAGCCCGAGCGACAGTCCGGTGCCGGCCGACATGAAATCCGGCCTGCACTTTTGTTTCGATGCCCCCAGCCGCAAAAGCGTGGATGCCTTCCATGCCGCCGCGCTGAAGCAGGGCGGCCGCGACAACGGCAAGCCCGGCCTGCGTGCCGATTACGACCCCAACTATTACGCCGCCTTTGTGATCGACCCCGATGGTTATCGTATCGAGGCCTATTGCGGCCTGACTGCCTGAAAACAGGCGGGGTAAGGCTTCAGCCGGCGATGCGGCGGCGGATTTCGTCCAGCAGGGCGGCGCTGACCGCATCGCACATGCGCCATACGGTCTCGAAGCCATCCTCGCTGCCGTAATAGGGGTCGGGCACCTCGCGGCCGAAATCCGGCGCATAGTCGAGGTAGAGTTTCACCTTGGCGCGACGGGGCGGTGGGCAAAGCTGCAGCAGGATATCGTGATGGCCCTGGTCCATGGCCAGGATCAGGTCGAAGCGCTGGAAATCCGCCGGTTCCACCTTCCGGGCCCGCAGCATACCGATATCCACCCCGTAGGATCGCGCCTTGGCGGCGCTGCGCCGGTCCGGCGGATCGCCCACGTGATAGCCATGGGTGCCGGCAGAATCGACCAGCACGCGCTCATGCAGCCCGGCCTCGCGCAGGCGGTGGCGCAGCAGGCCGTCGGCGGTGGGCGAACGGCAGATATTGCCGGTGCAGACCATCAGAACGGAAAAAGCGGGACGGGGAGAAACTATATCGGACATGGCACAGATAAAGCATCCCGCATATCGCCGGGCAAGAGGCTACACAGAATGCCCGACCCGCCCTAGAGTGATGGCATGCCAAGCCTGCCGCCAGACGACGAAACCGCCCTGCTGGATGCCAATGCCGCCTTCTATCGCGCCTTTGCCAGCCGCGATATCGATGCGATGTCGGCGCTGTGGGCCAAGTCGGCGCCGGTCTGCTGCATCCATCCCGGCTGGCCGCCGCTGATGGGGCGCGACGAAGTGCTGGAAGGCTGGCGCCGCATCATGGCCAACCCGTCGCAGCCGGCCCTGCAGATGACTGGCCCGCGCGTCACGCTGTGGGGCGATGTGGCCCTGGTGATGTGTTTCGAGCGCGTGGAGGACCAGTATCTGATCGCCTCCAATATCTTCGTGCGCGAGGGCAAGGGCTGGAAACTGAGCCATCACCAGGCCGGTCCGGTCGCCACCCCGCCCCAGGGCATGGCCAGCAACGACGATCCGGAACCGGAAGACGACCTCGAGGATGACGACGATTTCGAGGACGATGACGACGACCTGCCGCCCTCGGGCACGATCCACTGAGCGGCCCTAGCCGGCCTTCACCAGGGTCTGAACCCGCGCCCCGCCGCCGGCTTCGCGCACCAGTCGGCTTTTCAGGAAATCCAGCATGGGTCGTAGCGTCTGTTCGATCTGCCAGGGCGGATTGATCAGCAGCAGGCCGCTGCCATTCATCTGCCGGGCCTCTGTCGCGGCGCGGATGGTCAGTTCCACGGCGATGGTTTCGGCCTGCACCTGTTTCGCCAGATCGGCCTTCCAGCCATCCACCGTTTTCTGCTCTTTGATCGGATACCAGATGGCGAATTGCCCGACCGGCCAGCGCTGCAGCCCGGACAGAACCGCCTTGCTCAAAACGGTGAATTCGTCCTTCGCCTCATAAGCCGGATCGATCAGCGCAAGCCCACGACGCGGCATCGGTGGCAGCAAGGCCTTCAATGCGGCGAAGCCGTCGCGATGATGTATGGCCACGCGCGTGTCGCGGCCGATATTTGCCTTGAGTGTCTCGGCATCCTGCGGATGCAACTCGCACAGCGTCAGCCGGTCGCCCTCGCGCAAACTCTGCTTGAGCAGCCAGGGCGAACCGGGATAACGCCGCAGGCCCGCACCACCCCGCGCCAGTTCGGGATTGAGCGCCTGCAAAGCGGCCAGGTAACGCGGCAGAACGCGGCCGGCCGCCGGATCGGCCAGCACGGCGCTCACGCCCAGCCGGTATTCGCCGCCGCGCTGGGCTTCATCCGAGGCCAGATCGTAGATGCCGATGCCCGCATGGGTATCCAGCAGATGCACCGGATTGGGTTTGCGATGCAGGGCGTGCAGCAGTTCCAGCAGCACGACGTGCTTCAGCACATCGCCGACATTGCCGGCATGGAAGGCGTGGCGGTAGTTCAAGGCAGAAGACTCAGAGGGTGACCACGATGGGCCCGCGCTTGGTCACCACCAGCGTATGCTCGTATTGCGCCGTCATGATGCCGGGTTCGGTGATCAGGGTCCAGCCGTCGTCATGGTCGTCGGCATGCTCGGCACCGGTAGACAGGAAGGGTTCGATGGTGAAGACCATGCCTTCCTGCATCACGCGCTTGTCGCGTGGATCGTAGAAGCCGGGGATGAAACCCGGTTCTTCATGCAGGGAATGGCCTACGCCATGGCTGCCCAGATTGCGGATCACGGTATAGCCGTGATCGTTCGCGGTCTGCTCGATGGCGCGGCCGATGGCATTCAGCTTCTGCCCGGTGCGCACCGCCTGCACGGCGCGGTTCAGCGCCTTGCGCGTGGTCTGGCACAGATGCTTCTGCTCGGGCCGTACCGGTGGCACGATGAAGCTGGCACCAGTATCGGCGAACATGCCCTCGCGCTCGGCCGAGACGTCGATATTCACCATGTCGCCGGGCTGGATGCGGGTGTCGTCGGGAATGCCGTGAGCCACGGCATGGTTGATGCTGATGCAGGTGGCGCCGGGAAAATCGTACATCAGCTGCGGCGCCGAGCGGCAGCCTTCCTGTTCCAGTGCGGCACGGCCGATGTCGTCCAGTTCCTTCGTGGTCATGCCCGGTTCCAGCCGGCTGCCCATCAGGCGGCAGACCGCGGCCACCACACCGCCCACGCGGATCAGGCGCTCGAGCTGTTCCTGGCTGTCAATCGTCATGGTCGACTCCTTGCATGGCGGCGGACTATATCATGGGCCATGCTCGATCCCACCCTCCGGCCGCTGATCGATCCGCCGCTGCAACGGCTGGCGCACCGCCTGCGCTGGCATGCCGATGCCGTCACGCTGGGCGGCTTCGTCCTTGGGCTGGCTGCCGCCCTCGTGCTGGCACTGGATCACGGCCTGATCGCGCTTGGCCTGTTCCTGCTCAACCGTCTGGCCGACGGGCTGGATGGCGCGCTGGCGCGGCTTAACGGTCCGACGGATCGTGGCGGCCTGCTGGATATCGTGCTGGATTTTTCCGTCTATGCCCTGCTGGCCTTCGCCTTCGCCTGGCGCGATCCGGCCAGCGCCGCGTTGCCGGCCGCCTTCCTGCTGGCCGCCTTCATGGCCACGGCGTCCAGCTTCCTCGCCTATGCCATCATCGCCGCCAAGCGCGGGCAGGTGACTGAGAAACGCGGCCGCAAGAGCTTCTACCATCTCGGCGGTCTCACTGAGGGCACCGAGACGATTCTGTTCTTCGCGCTCTGCCTGGCGCTGCCCGGCTGGTTCCCGGTTCTGGCCTGGATTTTCGGCGCGATGGCCTGGCTGACGGCGGTGGGCCGCGTGCTCAGCGGCTGGCGCGATTTCGCTTAACTCCGCCCACTACGTACGCGGGGCCTTCAGCGCCGTCTCGATTGCGGCCACCACTTCCGGTGCGGTCGGCCGTACCCGGGTGGGGAACACGGCCGCCACCATGCCGTCCGGCCCGATCAGCACCTTGTGGAAATTCCATTTCGGCAGCGCATCCTCGCCCTTTTGCGCGGCGATCCAGCGATACAGCGGATGGGCGTCGGCGCCGGTCACCTTGGCCTTGTCGGCCAGCGGGAAATCGACCTCGAAATTCACCTCGCAGAATTCCTTGATCTCCTTGGCCGAGCCGCGCTCCTGGTTGAAGTCGTTGGACGGCACACCCAAAACCACCAGTCCGCGCTCGCGATAGCCGGCCCACAGCTTCTGCAGATCGGCATATTGCGGGGTGTAGCCGCATTGCGAGGCGGTGTTGACCACCAGCACGGCCTTGCCCTTGAACTGGCTCATCGGCAGCGGCTGGCCGTCGATGGCGGTGAAGCTGAAATCATGGGCGGTCATGGCATTTTTTCCGGTCTGTCCGAAGGCGAGGCGGGGCAGCAGGGCCGCCAGGGCGCCGCCGCCCAGCAGGGCCAGCAGGGTGCGGCGGGCGACAGGGCCTTGATCGGGCAGGACTTTGGCGCGGACAGCCATGGATTCACCCTCCGTTAAGGTGGCGTTTGCTTAACTATAGCGTTGCCGTGCGTCCCGACCAGAGCCTTGCGCTGCGGGATGCCGATGGAGGCTGCCATGCCCACCCTGCCCGGATTGCTTACTTTCGCTGCCCTGTCGCTGGTCGCGCTGGTCGCCGGCGTCAGCCTGACCCGCCTCGTGCCGGCCATGGCCGGCCAGAACGCCGCCCTCGTTGCCCTAGCTCTGCTTTTGTTGTTCTGGGCCCTGCGAGAACGCTGGATGCGCCGCCGCCTGCAGACCCGCCTGATCGCCGAGATCGACGGCCTGACCGATGAACTGATGCAGATGCGCGGCGAGATTCCGCCGCCGGCCATGATCATGCCGGCCGCGTCTGCTGCCGCCAATGAATCGGTGCGCGAACCGCGCCTGATCCTGAACGACCCGCCCGAACCAGCCGATGACGGCAGCCTGCTGGACGCCGTGCGCGATGCCCTGAACAACAACCGTGTGGAGTTGCATATCCAGCCCATCGTCAGCCTGCCGCAGCGCCGCATCCGCTTTTTCGAGTTGCTGGCCCGCCCGCGCGACGCCGAGGGGCAGACCTATCGCGCCGCTGAATGTCTCGACGCCTTGGACTCGGCCGGCCTGCGCGCCGAGTTCGATGCGCTGATGCTGCTACGCAGCGTGCAGCTGGTGCGCAAGCTGGAGCAGCGTGCCAAGGATGTCGGCTTCTTCCTCAATCTCTCGCCCGCCATGCTGGCGCGGATCGAGACCTTCAACCCGCTCTACGATTTCCTGCAGCGCGAACGCGAGCATGCCGCCAATATCGTGCTGGAGTTCAGCCATGCCGGCATCGCCAGGCTGGACCGCGCGGGTATGTATCGGCTCAGCCGGCTGGCCGCGCTGGGCTTTGCCCTCTCGGTGGACGGCATCGATCGCTTCGATGTCGATTTCGCCCTGCTGGCAAAGAACGGTGTGCGCTTCGTGAAATTCGATGCCGCCGTGTTCTCTGATGCCGGCGCGATTGCCAGATCGCCCATCGATCTGGCCGACCTGCCCGAGATCTGCCAGCGCCACAACCTGGTGCCGGTGCTGGGTAAGGTGGAGAGCGAGCAGGAATTGCTGAAGCTGGCCGATCTCGAATTCCCGTTTGGCCAGGGCATGCTGTTTGGCGTGCCCAAGCTTGCCAAGGCGGCTTAAGCGCGCGCCGCGATCAGCGCATCCGCCAGTTCGACAAAACCGCGGCCACCTTCGCCGGGCGTGACATAGGCTGGCGGTGTTGCAATACGGTCGAGGAACGGCGTCACGTTGGCGACGCCGACGCTGTGCGGGAAATAACCGAACATCGGCGCGTCGTTCGGGCTGTCGCCGGCAAACACCACGCTGTCGCGGATCGCCGCCAGGTCTTCGCCGAAGATGTCGCGGAAGAACACCCGCGTCATGCTCAGCTTGTCCCAGTGGCCGAACCAGCCGTTCACATGGATCGAGCTGACTTTCGCGGTCGCTCCGGCCTGTTCGAACAATGCGACGATTTTATCCACGGCTTCGCGCGGCAGGGGCGGCACGTCCTCGCAGAAATCCACGGCCAGGTCGCATTCGCGGTATTGCTGGTCGGAGGCCAGCGCGCAGCCCGGTACCTCGCGCAGGATCGTCTCGGCCAGTGTCGTCAGTTTGGCCCGCGCAGTACGGCGTTCGGCATCGGTCTGGGAAAAGCGCCGGCGCATCATCTTGGCGTCGCGGTCGTAGCGCATGTAGAGCGCGCCGTTCTCGCCCACGATGCCGTCCACCGGCCAGAAACGTGCGATCAGGTCGCACCAGCCCGCTGGGCGCCCGGTGATCGGGATGACGCGGAAACCGGCCGACTGCAGGCGCTCCAGCGCCGTATAGGCGTCTGCCGTCAGCCGGCCATGACTGGTCAGGGTGTCATCGATATCGGTCAGCACGTAACGGATGGCGCGGCGTTGACCTTCGGTAAAGGCGGATAAGGGCTGGATGGCGGGCATAACGTCCGGACGGAAGTCGAAAGGGCGGGGTGTTGCCCGGCAACGGCAGGGCCGCGTATAGTCGCCGCGCCCGCAAACCCCGTCAACCGCTCGCCAAATCAAGGGACCCGACCAGCATGACCTATCAGGCTTTGCACGGCTATTACCTGGAAGACCTGTCGGTCGGCATGTCGGAAAGCTTCACCAAGACGGTGAGCGAGGCCGACATCGTGACCTTTGCCGATCTGTCGGGGGATACCAACCCGGTACACCTGAACGAGGAATTCGCCGCTGCCACGCCGTTCAAGGGCCGCATCGCCCATGGCATGCTTGGCGCAGCCTTGCTTAGCACCGTGTTCGGCACCAAGCTGCCCGGCCCAGGCTGCATTTACATCTCGCAGGATCTGCGTTTCAAGGCGCCGGTGCGCATCGGCGATACCGTGGTGGCGACGGTCACCATCACGGAGATCGTGGCAGACAAGCGCCGGGTAAAATTCGCCTGCGAATGCCGCGTCGGTGATACGGTCGTGATCGAGGGCGAAGCCGCCCTGATGGTCAGCCGCCGCCCGAAGTAATCCGGATACGCCAATCATGCGGCTGCTGCGGTCCAGCGCCAGTTTCCCGCCCGCCCTGCGCGGCGCCGTGGCTGCCATCGGCAATTTCGACGGCGTGCATCTGGGGCACCGCGCCCTGATCGCGGCGGCGCGCGCGCAGGCAGAGAGCAGCGGCGGCAAGCCCGTGGCGGTGATGACCTTCGAGCCGCATCCGCGCCGCTTCTTCGTGCCATCCTCGCCGCCCTTCCGGCTCGACGCGCTGGAGACCAAGGCGCGCATCCTGGAAAGCCTGGGCGTCAACGCCACGCTGGCCTTGCCCTTCGATGCGCAACTCGCCGCCCAGTCGCCGCAGGACTTCGTCGACCACATCCTGGCCCGCGATCTGGGCTTAAGCCATGTGGTGGTGGGCTATGATTTCACCTTCGGCAAGGCGCGGTCGGGCAATACCGATCTGCTGCACGAGTTGGGCGCACGGCATGGCATCGGCGTGACGGTCGTTGCGGCGCAGGGTGACTCTGAGGCCTATTCCTCCTCGCGTGTGCGCAAGCTGCTGGAGGCTGGCGACCTGGCCGGGGCCAATCGTCTGCTGGCGCGGCCATGGGAAATCATCGGCACCGTCGAGCATGGCGACAAGCGCGGCCGCGAGCTGGGTTATCCCACCGCCAATGTGGCGCTCAGCGATTTCCAGGTGCCGAAATTCGGCATTTATGCCGTGCGCTGCGAGGTCGATGGCCGGTGGTATGACGGCGTCGCCAGCTTAGGGATTCGGCCAACCTTCGACCAGACGGATGTGAAGCTGGAAGTCTATCTGTTCGATTTTTCAGGCGACCTCTATGGCCGTTCCATGCGGGTCGAATTCCACGCCTTCCTGCGGCCGGAACTGAAATACGAAGGCCCCGAGGCATTGAAGCGCCAGATCGCCTTGGATGTGACCGAGGCCAAGCGGGCGCTGGCCGCACAAGCCTGATCTCCGGCGCCTGCACCCGCCTTCTCGGCCCCATTCTCGACAGAGCCGGGGGCAAATGCTAAATCATCGCCATGCTTGGGCATTTCGCCATATTCCGGGGCTGCCCCACGGCCCGAATTAGCGGCCCGGTCCTTTTCTAAGGCCCGGGATTTCCTCGACTTTTCCTGACATGCCGCGCCGCCCGCCCTGCCAGAGCAGGTCCGGCCGCATCCCCCGAGTAGACCGATGACCAAAGACTATCGCTCGACCGTCTTCCTGCCCACCACCGACTTCCCGATGAAGGCCGGCCTGCCGGCGAAGGAACCGGAAATCCTGGCCCGCTGGGAAAAGATCGGCCTGTACGAAAAGCTGCGTGCCGACAGCAAGGGCCGCGAGAAATTCGTGCTGCATGACGGCCCGCCCTATGCCAACGGCAACCTGCATCTGGGCCACGCACTGAACAAGATCCTGAAGGACACCATTAACCGCTCGCGGCAGATGATGGGCTATGACTCGAACTACGTGCCGGGCTGGGACTGCCACGGCCTGCCGATCGAATGGAAGATCGAGGAGAAGTATCGCGCCGCCGGCAAGAACAAGGACGACGTGCCGATCGACGAGTTCCGCAAGGAATGCCGTGACTTCGCCGACCACTGGATCGGCGTGCAGCGCGAGGAATTCAAGCGGCTGGGCGTGATCGGTGACTGGAAGAATCCCTACACCACGATGAGTTTCGGCGCCGAAGCCCAGATCGTGCGCGAGATCCACAAATTCCTGATGAATGGCGGCCTGTTCAAGGGCTCCAAGCCGGTGATGTGGTCCATCGTCGAACGCACCGCTTTGGCCGAGGCGGAAGTGGAATACCACGAGCACACCTCGCATACCGTCTTCGTGAAGTTCCCCGTCGTGAAGGCCTCGGTGAAGGCGCTGGACGGCGCCAGCATCGTGATCTGGACCACCACGCCCTGGACCCTGCCGGGCAACCGCGCCATCGCGCTGTCGAAAGATGCAGAATACGTGCGCCTGCGCGTGGACACGGTGGGCGAGAAGTCGCTGGCGAAGGCGGGCGATGAGATCGTGGTGGCCAGGGACCTGGCCGAGACGGTGGCCAAGGCCTGTACGCTTGAAGCCGTGACCACCGTGGCCACGCTGAAGGGCGCCGACATTGTCGGCACCGTCTGCGCCCATCCGCTGCGCGCGCAGGGCTTCGCCTTCGACGTGCCGGTGCTGCATGGCGATTTCGTCACCATGGATGCCGGCACCGGCTTTGTGCATATCGCGCCGGGCCATGGCGCCGACGACTACAATCTCGGCATGGCCAACGGCATCGAGGTGCCGCATACGGTGGATGCGGATGGCCGCTATTTCCGTCATGTGCCGGTTTTCGGCGGCGACAATCCGGCCCGCGTGCTGGACGATGCCGGCAAGGAAGGCGATGCCAATGCCCGCGTGATCGCGGCGATGACCGAAGCCGGCGCGCTGGTCGGCCGCGGCCGCCTGCGCCACCAGTATCCGCATTCCTGGCGCTCGAAAGCGCCGCTGATCTTCCGCAACACGCCGCAATGGTTCATCTCGATGACCACCAACGACCTGCGCAAGAAGGCGCTAGCGGCCATCGACGCCACGGCCTTCTATCCGCCGCAGGGCCGCAACCGGCTGTATTCCATGATCGAGCAGCGGCCCGACTGGGTGATCAGCCGCCAGCGCGCCTGGGGCGTGCCGATCGCCGTGTTCGAGAACAAGGAAACCGGGGGACTGCTGCGCGATCCGGAAGTGAACGAACGCATCGTGCAGGCCTGCCTGAAGGGCGGCGCGGATGCCTGGTTCACGGCCAAGCCCGAGGATTTCCTGGGCGGCAAGTATAAGGCTGACGAATGGAAGATGGTGACCGACATCCTCGATGTCTGGTTCGATTCCGGCTCGACCCATGCCTTCGTGCTGGAACAGCGGCCCGACCTGAAATGGCCGGCCTCGCTGTATCTGGAAGGTTCCGACCAGCATCGCGGCTGGTTCCATTCCTCGCTGCTGGAAAGCTGCGGCACCCGCGGCCGCGCGCCTTACGATGCCGTGCTGACCCATGGCTTCCTGCTCGACGAGAAGGGACGGAAGATGTCGAAATCGCTCGGCAACTCGGTCGAGCCGCAGGATGTGATCAAGCAGTCCGGCGCCGATATCCTACGCCTGTGGGTGGCCTCGGCCAATTACAACGACGATCTCAGCGTGGGTCCCAAGATCATCCAGGCCCAGGTCGATGCCTATCGCCGTCTGCGCAACACCCTGCGCTACCTGCTGGGTAACTTGGCCGGTTTCGAGGAGACCGAGCGCCTGCCACACACCGAGATGCCGGAGTTGGAGCGCTGGGTGCTGCATCGCCTGGCCGAATTGGGGCAGGTGGTGCGCGAAAGCTGCGAGGAATACGATTTCCATCGCATGTATGTGGCGCTCTATAATTTCTGCGCCGTCGATCTGTCGGGCTTTTATTTCGATATCCGAAAGGATGCGCTCTATTGCGACGCGCCGGACAGCATCCGCCGTCGCGCCGCCCGCACCGTGCTGGATCGCCTGTTCAATTGCCTGGTGAAATGGTTGGCGCCGATCATCTGCTACACGGCGGAAGAAGCCTGGCTGACGCGATATCCCTCCGAGGACGGCAGCGTGCACCGCGAGGTCTGGCCGGCTCTGCCCGAAGCGTGGCTTGATCCCGCTCTGGGCGCTAAGTGGGAGCGTGTACGCCGTGTGCGCCGGGCCGTGACCGGCGCGCTGGAGATCGAGCGCGCCGAAAAGCGCATCGGCGCCGGCCTGCAGGCCCATCCGGTGGTGTATGTGGGCGGCGAGGACCTGGCCGCCCTGGCCGATCTCGATTTCGCCGAGATATGCATCACCTCGGGTATCACATTGCGCGAGGGCGAAGGACCGGCCGAAGCCTATCGCAGCGACGATGCCAAGGGCGTGGCCGTGGTGCCGCAGCTGGCCGAAGGCCGCAAATGCGAGCGCTGCTGGCAGGTGCTGCCCGATGTGGGGCATGTGCATGGCCATGACGACCTGTGCCGCCGCTGTGCCACCGCAGTGGGGACGGCGGCATGACCCTGCGCCTGGGCCTGATCGTCGCGGCGTTGATCCTGGTGACCGATCAGGTCAGCAAGTATCTGCTGCTCAACCTGATGCAGCAGAATCCGCAGGGCATTGTCATCACGCCGTTCTTCAATCTGGTGCTGGTTTGGAATACCGGTGTCAGCTTCGGCTTGTTCCAGGAAGACAGCGCCACGCGCAGCTGGACCCTGATCGGCGTGGCCGCTGCCGTGCTGCTCTGGCTGCTGGTCTGGCTGTGGCGGGCCCAGGGGCGGCTGATTGGCACGGCCCTGGGCATGATCATCGGCGGGGCCATCGGCAACATCATTGATCGTTACCGTTTCGGCGCGGTATTCGATTTCCTCGATTTTCACGCCTTCGGCTGGCATTGGCCGGCCTTCAACGTGGCCGATAGCGCCATAGTTGTCGGCGTCGGCCTGCTGCTGCTGGACGGGTTCCGGCCACGCCCGCCCTCCGCCTGACGACTTCCGGCCGGTTGACGCCATTTGATTGATAGCAGGCAAAAAACGCTACCTGCAGTCGCATTGGGGCTCGCTCATTCGTTGCATCGTCCCGGGAATGATGGCAGCATTTCGGGGTAGGGCGGACGAGAGGCAGGATGCTTCCATCGTGCAAAGGCCCAAGCCGGCATGACCGGCGGGGGAACACCGGACGGGGAATGCTGCGCAATGGGGTTACCGCGGGCGGTACCCCGAAGGCCTGCGCATGATGCAGACTCCGGTCCGCCGTAAATTTTCCCGGAATCAGCTTTCGGCCAAGCAGGTCAAGGTCACGGTGATCGCCGCCCTGCTGCTCGGCTTCATTTCCAGCCTGTTCCAACTCGGTTTCGATATCCGCAACGAACTGAACCAGCGCCAGACCACGGTGGTGCAGGTAATGGACATGCTGAACGATGCGGCATCGCAGGCGGCCTATGCTCTCGACGAGCAACTCGCCGCCCGCGTGGTTAGTGGCCTGCTGCTATACAAGCCAATCTGGCGCGCCGAGATTTACGACAATTATGGCCGCCGCATGGCGCTGCAGGAACGCGAGCGGCAGCAGGCGGAACCGGGCGGATTGCTGCGCCTCCTGCCCACCGGCGACGAGATGCTGACCCGACCGCTCTATGGCCCGCGCGACCGCGATCTGGTCGGCGAGATGCGGGTGGCTGTCGATGGCACCCTACTGGCGCAAAGCATCCTCAATCGCACCTGGGTGGTGATCGGTACGGGATTCGTACGCAATTTCGCGCTCGCGCTGATTTTGGCTGTGCTGTTCTACTACACGCTGACGCGGCCACTGCTGTCGCTGGTGGCCCAGATCGAGCGCGCCGATCCGCGTCGGCCCGAGGAATCGCGTATCAGCGTGCCGGAGCGTCATACTGCGGATGAATTCGGCCTGCTGGCCGCGCGGGTGAATGCCATTCTCGGCGCCAGCGGTGAGCATCTGGCCGAAGTGGAGCGTAGCCGCGAAATGCTGCGCAGTGTGCTGGACGCGATCCCCGCACTGATCAGCCTGAAGGATGTGGATGGCCGTTACCTGCTGGTCAACAGTCGCGTGATCGAGGCTTTCGGCCAGCCTTCGGAGGAGATTGTTGGTCGCCGCCTGGATCAGCTTGCACTGCCGGGTCTGGCAGCGGAGCATCGCGCGGAATTCATCCGCTTCAATGTCGAGAACGAAGCGACCATGACGGCGCGCGGCCAGTCGGTGCTGAACTTGGAGTGCACTTATCACCTGGCCGATTCCCCGCAATTCACCATGCTGGAAAACAAGGTGCCGCTGCTGGATGCCGACGGGCGCGTCAACGGCATCATCTCGATTGCGCTCGACATCAGCGAGCGCAAGTTGGCAGAACGCGCACTTGACGAAGCCAATGCTCGGCTGCGCGGCCAGGCCGAGGACCTAGAGCGGCTGGCGTCTTCCTACGCGCGCGAACGCGAACACGCCATCGCCGCCAATCGTGCCAAGTCGGAATTCCTCGCCAATATGAGTCATGAGTTGCGCACGCCGCTCAATGCCATCATCGGTTTTGCCGAGGTGATCACCTTGCGCATGTGGGGTGCCAATTCCGAGCGCTATTTCGATTATGCCGAAGATATCGTGATGAGCGCGCGGCATCTGCTGCATGTCATCAACGACATCCTTGACATGTCGAAGATCGAGGCCGGACGCTACGAATTGACGCTGGAGGAGCAGTCGCTGCCAGTCGTGATCGGCGACTGCCTCACCATCGTGCGGGGCCGTGCGCAGGAGGCGGATATCGGCTTGAACAACGACTTCCCGGAGGAATTCCCGCCGGTGCGCATTGACGCCCGCGCCATCAAGCAAGTTTTGCTCAACCTGCTATCCAATGCGATCAAGTTCACACCCGCTGGGGGCGAGGTCACGCTGGCCGGCGGCCGGGACGAGAATGGCGAGATCGGCATCACCGTCAGCGATACCGGCAGCGGCATCCGGCCGGAGAATCTGGAGCGTATCTTTGAACCCTTCTGGCAGGGCGACCCCAATATCCGCCGCCGCAGCGAGGGCACCGGGCTGGGTCTGGCGATCAGCCGCAAATTCATCGAACTGCATGGCGGAACCCTGACCCTGGCCAATGGTGCGCAACATGGCGCAGTGGCGACGATTCGCCTGCCGGGTCGTCTGGCTGCTGACAGCTGAAATCGCGGTTCTCCGCCAGAATGACTGTTTCCCCCGCCCTTGTGCGCGAGGGGCGTGGGAGGGTAAAATCTCGCCGCCTTAAGCAACAGGGGAAATTTTCGCCATGAGTCGACCGAATACTGCCGGCCGACGCCTGTGGGTGGCATGCGCCATCCTGACGTTGCCTGTCGTCCTCGCCGGCTGTGACACCACCCGCGAGGCGCTCGGGCTGAATAAGAAGGCGCCCGACGAATTCGCAGTCGTCACCAAGGCGCCGCTGGTGCTGCCACCGGAATTCGGTCTGCGCCCGCCCGAACCCGGAGCGCCCCGCCCGCAGGAAGTGCCTGCGCGCGATCGGGCCGCCGCTGCGCTTGCGGGGCGTACCGACAGCGCGGCCGGTCAACTCACCCCGCTCAGCCGCGATCCCAACGCCACGGCCGCACAGCGTTCCGCCGGCGAAAGCGCCCTGCTGCAGCAGGCTAAGGCCACCAATGCCGACCCGGATATCCGACGCAAGGTGAATGATGAATTTACCCAGCTGGCCGAGCGTGACCGCCGCTTCGTCGACCGGTTGATTTTCTGGCAGAGGCCTGAGGAACCCGGTCTTGCTGTGGATGCGGCGAAGGAAGCCCAACGTCTGCGCGAGAATGCCGCCACCGGCCGGCCTGCGACAGCGGGCGATGTGCCGACCATCAAGCGCCGCGAACGCGGCCCGCTGGAAGGCATCTTCTGACGGAGGTAGGCCCGTGCATCATCTGATCTTCGCTGTCCTGCTCGCCATCGCGACATGTCTGGCAGGACCGGCGGTAGACAGCCATGCGCAGGTATTCCGCCCGACGCAGTTCGTGCTGGATAACGGCATGCAGGTCGTGCTGATCGAGGATCATCGCGCCCCGGTCGTGCATCACATGGTCTGGTACAAGGTCGGCGCCGCCGACGAGCAGCCCGGTGTCACCGGCGTGGCGCATTATCTCGAACACCTGATGTTCAAGGGCACGCCCAGCCTGGGGCCGGGCGAATTCTCGCGTATCGTTGCCCGCGAGGGCGGCCGCGACAACGCCTTCACCTCCTCGGATTACACTGGCTATTTCCAGACCATCGCGCGTGACCGGCTGGAACTGGTCATGCGCATGGAAGCCGAACGCATGACCCAGTTGCAGCCTCGGCCCGAGGATGCCGTGCCCGAGCTGCAGGTTGTGCTGCAGGAGCGGCTCAGTCGGGTCGAGAACAGCCCGGCCGCACTGTTCGGCGAACAGTTCGATGCCGCGCAGTATCTGTCGCATCCCTATGGCCGCCCGGTGATCGGTTGGCCCCAGGAAGTGGCGAAGCTCACGCTGGACGACGCGATGAGTTTCTACCGGAGCCATTATGCACCCAACAATGCCATCCTGGTCGTGGCCGGCGACGTGACGCCTTCTGAGCTGAAGCGCCTGGCCGAGAAGCATTACGGCATGATCCCGATGCGCCCAGTGCCGCCGCGCGTGCGGCCGCAGGAACCGCCGCAGCTGGCCGCCCGCCGCCTCAGTATGGCGGATGCGCGCGTGGCCCAGCCCAGCCTGCGTCGCAGTTATCTCGCACCGAGCCGCACGGCCGGCGAAAAGCAGCATGCCGTGCCGCTTTCGGTGCTGGCCGAAATTCTCAACGCACCCACCGGCCGGCTTCATAATGCGCTGGTGAAGGGCGATGGCCCGGCCGCCTCGGCTGGCGCTTGGTATTCCTCCACCTCGCTTGACCCCACCACTTTTTCCTTCGGCGCCTCACCCAAGCAGGGCCGCAAACTTGATGAGGTGGAAGAAGGACTGGATCGCATGATCGCTGCCATCCTGGCAGATGGTGTGACGGCAGACGAACTGCGCCAGGCCAAGACGGTGATGCAGGCTGAAACCGTCTATGCACGCGACAGCCTTTCCAATGCCGCGCGTATCTTCGGTTCGGCGTTGACTTCGGGACAGACGGTTGAGGATGTCGAGGTCTGGCCACGCCTGGTCGACGCCGTCACCGCCGAACAGGTCAAGGCGGCCGCCCGACATGTCTTCGATCTGCGCCGCTCGGTCACCGGCCACCTGTTGCCTAAGGAACAGAGCTGATGCGTCGCCGCGATATCCTGATCGGCGCCATGGCCGGCGCCCTGGCGCTGCTGGGCGCTGTTGCGCTGCCGCTGCCGGCTTTCGCCGCACCGAAGATCGAACGTATCACTACGCCGCTTGGTATTGAGGTGTGGCTGGTGCGCGAACCCTCCATACCCATGCTGGCCGTGCAGGCGTCCTGGCGCGGTGGCAGCTCCAGCGATCCGGCAGGGCTGGAGGGCCGCGCCGGCCTTGCCATGGGCCTGCTCACCGAGGGTGCCGGCGATCTGGAGGCTGAAGCCTTCCAGAACGCCCTGCGCGAGAAGGCAATCGCGCTCGATTTCTCGGCCGACCGCGATTACATCTCGGTTGGCCTGCGTACGCTTAGCCAGCATCGCGCCCGTGCCTTTGAGCTGCTGACGCTGGCGATGACCGCGCCGCGTTTCGACGACGAACCGGTAGCGCGCGTGAAGGCACAGGCCCGCGTGGCTTACGAACGGGGTCGCGCCAATCCGAACACGCTGGCCGGCGAGCGCTTCGCCGCGCTGGCCTATGGCGACCACCCGTATGGCCGCCGCTCGGCGCCTAGCATCGAAAGCCTGGAGCGCATCGGCCGTGCCGAACTGGCCGATTTTGCCGGCGCCGTGATGGCGCATAGTAACCTCTCGCTGGCCGTGGTGGGTGATATCGTGCCCGACGACTTGGCCCGTCTGGTCGACAGCAGCTTCGGGGCGCTACCGCGCGAACCGCGCATCGCCCTGCCGCCACCGGTGCAAGTGAAGACGACTGCCCAGCCGGTGGTGATTCCGTTCCCCAATCCGCAGAGCATGGTGCTGTTCGGTGCGCCTGGTATCGCCCGCGAGGATCCTGACTGGTACGCGGCCACAGTGCTGAACCAGATTCTCGGCGGCGGCAGCATGTCGTCGCGCCTGTTTGAGGAGGTGCGCGAAAAGCGCGGCTTGGTCTATTCCGTCGGTACGCAGCTCTCTCCCTCCAAGGCCTCGGCGCTGTTCGCCGGGTCGTTCGCCACCTCCAATGCCCAGGTGGCGGATGCCCTGAAGCTGGTGCGCACCGAACTGGCCCGTCTGGCCCGCGAAGGCGTAAGCGACGATGAACTGGCGGCGGCGAAATCCTATATGACCGGTTCCTTCCCGCTGCGGCTCACCTCCAATGCCGCCATTGCCGGCATGCTGGTGGCGATGCGCAATACGGGCCTTTCTCCCGATTACATCGAAGCCTATCCCGGCCTGATCAATGTCGTGAGCCAGGAGGATATCCGCCGCGTGGCTCAGCGCCTGTTCGCTCGCGACGAATATCTGGTAGTAGTGGTCGGCCAGCCTGCCGGCCTCGGCGGCTGAGCGGGGCCGCAGGATCATGGCTATCCGTCGTCTGCCCGAAACGCTGGTCAACCGCATCGCCGCCGGCGAGGTGGTGGAGCGGCCGGCTTCAGCCGTGAAGGAACTGGTGGAGAATGCCATCGATGCCGGCGCGCGTCGCATCGACGTCGCCATCGCCAATGGTGGGCGTAGCCTGATCAGCGTCAGCGACGACGGCAGGGGCATGGCGCGCGACGACCTGCCGGTCGCCGTCGAACGCCACGCTACCTCCAAGCTACCCAGCGACGACCTGCTCGATATCCGCTGGCTCGGTTTTCGCGGCGAGGCGCTCCCTTCTATCGGCGCGGTCAGCCGCATGAGTATCGTCAGCCGACAGGAGAATGACGACTCCGCCTGGGCCATCGAGGTGGAAGGCGGCAAGGTCGGAAGCGTGAAGCCGGCGGCAGCCGGCAAGGGCACGCGGATCGAGGTGCGCGACCTGTTCTATGCCGTGCCGGCGCGGCTGAAATTCCTCAAATCCGACCGCGCCGAGGACTTGGCCGTGCAGGAGATCATGCGCCGCCTGGCCATGGCGCATCCCGGCATCGCCTTCACGCTGCAGCAGGATGGCCGGGTCAGCTTCCGTGCCGATGCAGTGCCGGCCAGCCTGATGGACGATGGGCAGGACCTGCAGCAGCTCGGCCGGCTGGAACAGATCCTCGGCCGCGACTTCGCAGACAATGCCGTGCCGATCAGGGCCGAGCGCGAGGGCATCCGGCTCACCGGCCATGCCGGCCTGCCGACCTATAATCGCGGCAATGCCCAGCACCAGTATCTGTTCGTCAACGGCCGCCCGGTGCGCGATAAGCTGTTCGTCGGCGCGCTGCGTGGCGCCTATGCCGATTTTCTCAGCCACGACCGCCATCCGGTCGTGGCCCTGTTCCTCGACCTGCCGGCCGAACAGGTGGATGTGAACGTGCATCCGGCCAAGGCGGAGGTACGCTTCCGCGATTCCGGCCTGGTGCGTGGCCTGATCGTCGGCGCGTTGCGCCATGCCCTGGCCGAGGCCGGCCATCGCGCCTCCACCACCGTGGCGCAGTCGGCGCTGGGTGCCCTGAAGCCACAGGCTTCGCCCACCATGCCATTGCCCTTTCAGTCCACTTTCGGCGGGCCGTCGCGCTGGCGCGGCTACGACAACCTGCGGCCCAGTTCAGTGCCCGGCCTGGCCGAGGCGGCGGCGCTCTACAACGCGCCCCAAGGAGATTTCTCGGGAGATTTCTCGGGTGAAACGACCGCAACAGGCGAAGGCCTCGCGCCGGCAGCGCGCAACGAGGATGCGGGTGTTGCTCCTGTTCCGCTGCAAAGCTATCCGCTGGGCGCGGCGCGCGGGCAGTTGCATGAAACCTACATCGTGGCGCAGACGGCCGACGGCATCGTGATCGTCGATCAACATGCTGCCCATGAGCGCCTGGTCTATGAGCGCATGAAGGTGAACCTGGAAGCCGGCCGCGTGCCGCGCCAGGTGCTGCTGCTGCCCGAGGTGGTGGAACTCAGCGAAGCCGAGGCCACGCGCCTCAGCACACGGGCCGACGAACTGGCCGAACTCGGCCTCGTGCTGGAAGGCTTCGGCGCCGGCGCCGTGGTGGTGCGTGAAGTGCCGGCTCTGCTGGGCGACGTGGCCGTGCAGGCCCTGGTGCACGACCTGGCCGATGCCATCGCCGAATACGATTCCGTGCTGCCGCTGAAGGAAAAGCTGGAAGAGGTC
Source organism: Ferrovibrio sp. (assembly GCF_046297595.1). Taxonomy (GTDB): domain Bacteria; phylum Pseudomonadota; class Alphaproteobacteria; order Ferrovibrionales; family Ferrovibrionaceae; genus Ferrovibrio. Next base: position 552,738 of record NZ_JBKBHT010000001.1, on the reverse strand, counting down.
TGCGGCACCATGGCCTGCCATGGCAGCGTGCGCGCCGGCCGCCGGCTCACGCTGGACGAGATGAACGCGCTGCTGCGCCAGATGGAGGCCACGCCGCATTCCGGCCAATGCAACCACGGCCGCCCGACCTACGTGGAACTCAAGCTGGCCGATATCGAGAAACTGTTCGGCCGGCGGTAAGACCACAAAGTCTCAGGGCACGATGGCCGTGGTCAGCGTCGCCTGGTTGTTGCCGGCATGGGGATCGAGGATGCTGCCACTCTCCACCGCGGCCGTCACCCGGAAATCTCCCGCACTGCCAGGCCGCAGCACCAGCACAATCGGTATCTGCTGCCCGGCGGCGAGGCTGGCCAGATTGCATTCCACCTGCCGGCGCGTGGGCGAGAGCAGCGGAATTTCCACGCATTGCCCGGCCTGCGGCGTGTTCGGCATATAGTCGATGCCGGCATCGCGCGGCAGGGTGATGGTGGCGCGCAGGCTGTGGGCCGTCTCGGGGCCGCGATTGCGCAGGTTGATGTAATGCGTCAGGCGGCCATTCACCCCCGCCTCGCCCTGAACATTGATCACCACCTCCAGATCGGCCGGCGGCGCCTGCACCAGGCGGGTTGCCGTCTGCATCATTGGCGCCGGCAGGCCGGCGGCCTCACCGCTGGCCGAGGCCAACACGGTACCGAGCCCGAAGGCCTCCGCCGATAGCAACACCGAGCGGCTCTGTTCCAGCGGAAGGGCGGTAAAACGACAGTCCAGTCGCGCCTCCAGGGGCGTGATCGCCAGCGGCTGGCATTGGCCGTCGCTGGCATTATCCAGCCGGATATTCCGCACCACCTTGTCGAGGCGGAAGCCGGCCTGCAGCCGCACATCGCTTAGTGCCGTATTGCCGCTGTTGCGCAGGTTGATCTTGTAACCGAAGCGGTGGCCAAGCTGGATCTCAGCGGGATCGATGTCGAGCGCCACGGTAAGGCCCGGCATCGGCGCGGGTGGCGCTTCAACGATGAAGACCTCGGTGGCGCTGTTGTCGCCGCGCAGATTGGCCGGTTCATTCTCTGCCGTGGCCTCCACCGTGTTGGCATGAACGCCCGGCATGCAGGTGCCGCGCAGCAGCCCGGCCCACAGGCCACCGGCCGGGATGGGATTGCCAAGCATGCAGGTCACTGTCTGGCCGTTCAGGCTGCAGGGCGGGTTGGGCGGCATCAGCGGTTGGCATCCGGCCGGCAAGGTATCGGTCAGGCGCGCGCCGCTGGCCGGCAGCAGGCCAGTATTGCGCAGCTCGATCAGGAATTCGGCGGCCTGCCCGGCCGGCACCGGATTGGCCAATGCGGTTTTCAGCACCAGCAGGTCGGCCGTGCCGATGGTCGTGGTCTGGCTGGCGGTGTTGTTCGAGAGATCGGCATCGGCCTGCGTGGCCTGCACGCGCGCCTCGGCGATGACCATACCGCCCTGGCTGCAGGATAGCGGTAGGGTCAGGGCTGCTGATGCCATGCCCGGCGCCAGGTCATTCAGGGCATGGCTGAGCGTCGCGCCGCTGGAACTCCAGCCGACCGGCAGCGGAAAGGCTGGAGCACAGCCAGCGGGGATGTCGACACTGACGCTGACGCCGGTGGCGACACCGTCACCGTTGTTGATCGCGGTGATCTGGTAGCTGAAGCTCTGCCCCGGCGCGACCGGATCGGCGCTGTCGGTGAAGGCCAGGCGCAGATCGGGTCCCGGCTGCGGCAGCGACAGGCGCGCGACGAAAATATCCTCGCTGCCCACCATCCCGTTGCGATAGTTGTTGGTAGCGGGGAAATCGGCCGATGCCGTTCGTCCCGCGATGATCAGTGTCGTTTCGGAAGGGGCGGCGACGAAATATCCCATCTCGGAGTTGCCGCCGCCGATGAAACGCCACGGGCCCTGCGCGTCCAGCGCGGCGATCAAGGCATCCGAACTGCCGTTTGGCACATTTTCCGAAATGATAGGGGCTGGTGGCACTTCGCTGCCACGGCCGGTGATCCAGATGCGGTCGTTTGGTGCAACCGCGATGCTTTGCACCGACGTCGGGCGCGGGCCGACATAAGTGACCTGCTCGCGCTGGCCGGTCGGTGAGAAGGCGGCATAGAAGCCATAGCTTGGGGATGGTGTGCCGCCGAAGATCGAGTTGATCTGCGGCAGGTCGGTCGACCCCGTGCCCCCGGCGACATGGGCGCGGTTGGCGGTGTCGACGGTGAGGCTGTACGCATTATCCGAACTGCTGCCGCCGATATATTGCAGATAGGCCAGGCTGGCATCGTCGCTGCCAAGCTTGAACAGGAAGGCATCGCTGTCGCCGCGGTGGGGCTGGCTGCCGGACGGTCGCACCGGCAGGTCGGGCGACCCTGTCAGGCCCGCGCCCAGCAGGCTGCCGGTATTGTCGACCACGAGGGACAGGATCGCGTCATTCTGGCTGCCGCCCATATAGTGGGCGAAATCCAAAGCCCCAGTGACGATGTTCAGCTTCGCCACATAGCTGTCGGGATTGGTGTTATCCGTGCGGCTGACATTGAGCGGGGGCAGGCCCGACACCAGCGGCGTCATGGCAAAATTGGTCGAAAAAGTCTCACCAGCCACGAACAGGCTGTTGCCGCGGATCGCCGCCGTGCGGCCATTCTCCAGGTCATTGCCGCCCAGGTAGGTGACGTAGGTTGGCAAGCCGGCTGCATCGAAGCGGGCGACAAAGGCATCATCATAACTTCCAGGATTGGCCTGTGCGGCATCGGGTGAGACCGGCAGGTCGCTTGAGCTGACGCTGCCAACAAGGAAGGTGCCGCCGTCGGGTAATGGAGCCAGGCCGGAACCGCTGTCGCTATTGCTGCCGCCGAAATAGGTGGAAAAGGCCAGCGTCAGGTCATTGGCCGCGAAGCGGGCCAGGAAGGCATCCGAGAATCCGCGGCGGATCGCCTGCTGCCCGCCGACAACCGGAAAATCTGCCGACGTGGCAACCCCCGTAGTCCAGATATCACCAGAAGGCGCCAGCGCGAAACTGCTGAAATCGGGCCGTTCTATACCGCTCCCCCCCAGCACGGCGGAGGCATCCAGCGTCGGGTCGATCACCAGCGGCCGGCGCGGATCGTAGCGGCCGATGCGCAGGCTCACGTCCCTATTGCGGCCCAGCACGTAACCGCCCGCCACCAGCTCACGTCGGCCATCCCGGGTTTCCTGATACAGGTATGGCGCGCTCAGGCGCAGGCGCTGGCCGCCCAGCTCGATCTGCAGTATGCCGCGTTCATCCAGCGACAGCCGCTCGGCGGTGGGGAAATGCAGGCGGATGCGGCGCGGATCGGCCTGCGGCGCCACTAGGAAATCCAGCCGCGAGCCGCCCCGGTCCGGTCCGATGCGCAGGTCGATGCCGGGATAGAGGTCGCGATACAGCACGGCATCATAGCCGGGCAGTCCGGTTTGCCACTTGCCGCGGTCGCGGCCGACCGCGTGGTTGATGCGGGCCGTGTGGGGCTGCTCGCCGCTCAGGCGCGTCTTGACGCCGGCGGCCTTGCCCGCGCCGGCGAACACCATGCGCAGAACGAGCGCGTCGATGCCATCCCGTCGTTCAGGGCGTGGGATGCCCCCGCCGTCTTTCGCGGAACGATTCCTGGCCGGCAATGCCAGCACGAAGGCGGCTTCGGTATCGGAGAGGAAGATCGACTGCCCGATGCCGCGGGCCAGGAACCGCACCGGCGCGGCGGCCTGGCCGCGATTAGGCTCGAACAGCATCGGCAGCCGTGCAGCCGTGATCTTGTTGTGTGCTTGTATCGATCCCGGCGGGGCCGCGCGCTCCTGCGCGTCCAGTGATGCGATCGGACTCAGGCCGGCAACGGATATTGCCAGAATCAGGGCTTGAACATACCACCGCATGCATTCCCCCCATGGCCAACGGCGATGGCACAGATTGGCACTGCTTCAGGGAGGAAGCGAGGGCTGTCTTATGAAGGGCTAGCGCTGCCGGATCAGGAAGGTCAGCCGGGCGGGACCCTGCTGGCGCTCTTCCAGCAGAATAAAGCCGGACGGAATGGCAAAGGAGCCTTTCGCGTCAGTCTCCACCATCACCAGGGCGTCGGCTTTCAGCCAGCCTTCGCGGTCCAGGGCAACCAGCGCCTGGGTGCCCAGGCCGGAGCGGTAGGGCGGGTCCATCAGCACCAGGTCGGCCGGTGCCGGTGCCGGGCCCGGTTTGGTGCAGTCGGCGCCGCGCAGGGTGATGCGCTCGGCCATGTCGAGTTCGCGGGCATTCTGCAGGATCACGCGCCGTGCGGCAGGGTCGAGTTCAAACAGGTAGGCATGATGCGCGCCGCGGGAGAGCGCCTCGAAGCTCAGCGCACCGCTGCCGGCAAAGGGGTCGAGCACGATGCCGCCTTCCAGCCGGCTCTTGCCCTCGTCGGTCATCAGGCTGGGCGAATGCAGCAGCATGTTGAACAGGGATTCACGCACCCGGTCGATGGTCGGCCGGGTGTTGCGGTCGGGCGGCGCGATGATCGGCCGGCCGCGATGGCTGCCGCCGACGATGCGCATTACGGCGTCTTCGGCCGCAGCATCGGCCGCTTTTTCGGGGGCTTGGCCGGCGCAGGCTTCGGGCTGCGCTCACCGAGCGTCTTGGTCTTCACGCCCAACTGCTCGGCCAGCACCTTGCCCGGCACTTCCTTCACCTTGCCGGGTTCCAGGCTGCCGAGCTGGAAGGGGCCATAGGCCACGCGGATCAGGCGGCTCACCTGGTGGCCCAGATGCTCCATCACACGCCGCACCTCGCGGTTCTTGCCCTCGCGCAAGCTGACCACCAGCCAGGTATTGTCGCCCTGGCTGCGCTCGATGCCGGCGCTGATCGGGCCATAGGCCACGTCATCGATGGTGACGCCTTTCTCCAGTTCCGCCAGATGCTGCTTGTGCGGCAGGCCGTTGACGCGCACGCGATAGCGCCGGAGCCAGCCGGTGGCCGGCAGTTCCAGCTTGCGCGCCAGTTCGCCATCGTTGGTCAGCAGCAGCAGGCCCTCGGAATTGTAATCCAGCCGGCCGACCGAGATCACGCGGGGCAGGTCCTTTGGCAGGCTTTCGAACACGGTAGGGCGGCCCTGCGGGTCCCGGTGCGTGGTCATCACGCCGCGCGGCTTGTGATACAGCCACAGCCGGGTCTTTTCCGGGCCGGCAATCGGCTTGCCGTCTACCACGATGCGGTCGTCCGGCCCGACCAGGAAGGCCGGGGTGTCGAGCCGTTTGCCGTTCACTACGACGCGGCCTTCGGCGATCCAGCGTTCGGCATCGCGGCGCGAACAGATGCCGGCCCGCGCCAGCCGCTTGGCAATACGCTCGCCTTTTTCTTCCGCTTCGCTCCCAGCTTGGTTTTTCATGGGCGGCACGCTGCGATGAAGGCGGAAAACAGCTTGCGGTCGCCGTCGCTGATGAAGAATTCGGGATGCCACTGCACGCCGATGCAGAAGCGATAGCCCGGATGCTCGATACCTTCGATCACGCCGTCGGGCGCGACAGCGTCGCAGATCGCGCCCGGGGCCACTGTCTCGACAGCTTGATGATGCGCTGAATTCACCGGCAGCTCGGCGGCGCCGACGATTTTGTGCAGCAGGCTGCCGCCCGTGATCTGAACCGGATGACCGGGTTCGTTGCGCGGATTGGGCTGCTCATGGGCCAGAGCATCCTGCACCGCATCGGGGATATGCTGGATCAGCGTGCCTCCCAGCACCACGTTCAGCAGTTGCTGCCCGCCGCAGATGCCCAGCACCGGCTTGTTCCGTTCCAGCATGCCGCGGGTGATCGCCCATTCGAATTCGGTGCGCGCCGCCTTCACCTTCACGGTGTCATGTTTCTCGTTGGCCCCGAACAGGGCGGGGTCGACGTCGAAATTGCCCCCCGTCACCACCAGGCCATCCAGCAGGTCGAGATAGGCCGGCACAGCCGAGGGCTCGTGCGGCAGCACCAGCGGTACGCCGCCGCTGGCCGTTACCGCGCTGCAGTAATTCTGCCGCAGGGCATACCAGGGGAATTTCGAATAACCGCCAGGTTCTTCCGAATCGAGGGTTATTCCTATCAATGGTTGCGGCATGGCGGGGAAACACACATTAATGTTGAGATGAGGGGCAGGCTTTGCTTAGTCTGGAATACACGGATTTCCGCGGATTCCGGAAGGGGGTAGGCGATGATCATAGCAAAATTGACCCGATTGCAGAAATGGCTCATCGGCACCGCCGCCGCAATGGTGCTGGGTGGGACGCTGTCGGCTGCGGATGTCAGGGCGGAGTTGCCGCCGCATGCCAGAATTCTCGAGATTTTCGATACGGTGGCGCTGAATGCGCAGAATAGCCAGGTCGGCATCACGCGTAAATGGACCGGGCCGATCCGCTACCGCACCGATGGCATGCTCTATGACAAGGCAAGGATCGCTACCGCCATTGCTGCGATTGAAAAACTGGGTCAGCTCGCTGGTGTTCCGGTCGCACCGGCGGCTGAAGGCGAGCCGGAAAATTATCTGCTGATGTTCCGCAATGTCTCCTATTTCACCGTGCCGGGCTTCGGTAAGGCCAGTTGTGTGGCCTATCTGCGCAGTCCGGAACAGCAGGGCTTTGCCATCACCCATGTCCGGCTTGAGATCAACCTAGCTGCAGATCCCGATATCAGTCGCTGCATATATCATGAGGGGGTGCATGGGCTTGGCTTGCTTGGCCATCCTGATCGCGTCGATTCCGTACTCAATTACCAGACGCGCAACCGGGCCGAACCCAGCGAACTGGATCTGCTGCTGATCCGCCTGCTGTATGATCCGCGCATGAAACCCGGCATGGGGCGCTTGCCGGCCCTGCTGGCGGCGCACCAGATTCTGGCCGAGATTCGGCCAGCCGGCGCGGAACTGCCGACGGCTTATCTGGATGGCATTGTCGCGGCCCTGACCAAGGCAGCCGGACAAGGCAGTCGTCTGGCGCAGCGCCAGTTGGACGAGGCTTATCGTCATGGCCAGCATGTTGCGGTCGATGACGTAGCGGCCGGACATTGGCATGCATTGTGGTCACAACCGGTGCAGCCGCCGTCAGCCGGCGCGATCCCGCTGGACGATCCGCGGCAATTGCCGTTCGTTTTCGGCGGGTCGGTCTATGAGGGTTATAAGACATTCCTGTCGCGCACGACACGTCCGCGCGCCTTTGCCGTTGCCTCGTCTGGTTCCTGGGGGTGGTATGCAGGCCGCAGCAATGCCGCCGAACGTGCGTTGGCAACCTGCCAGCAGAACAATCTGGCGCCGTGCATGTTATATGCTGTCGACGATTCAGTGGTATGGAAGCCTTCCACCGTTGGCCCCTATGGCGACGAAGATGCCGATTGGGGGGTGATCGGAACCGACCGGCCGCAACCGGCCGACAAGCTGCATGCACCGACGCCGCGTCAGCATGCGACAGCGCCACGAGTCACGACCGAGCAGCTCATGCAGATGATACAGGCGGATCGAAAGCCGGTCCTGCTGGATGCTGCCGGCGGCTCGCATTGGTCCTTGCCGGGTGCTTACCGGCTGTTCGTCACAGAGGGACTTGATCTGGCAGAACAGCAGAAGGTCAGTCTGCGGCAGTCTGTGGAAGAATTGCGGGGCAATGATGCCAGCCGCCCTCTGGTTGTCTTCTGCACCAGCTCATATTGCTGGATTTCATACAACATGATCTTACGACTTCAGGAACTGGGGGTCGAAAACATTCACTGGTACCGTGGCGGCATTGCAGCCTGGCGGGCCGCCGGCCAAAATGTGGCCTGGCCGACCTTGGTCGAGCCGTTCTGACGTCATGACAGGAAGTCACGATTGCCATCACCTATGGATATCGCCCTTGAGGAAGCCCGTGCCGCCGAGGCGCGCGGCGAGGTGCCCATTGGCGCGGTGATCGTCGATGGTTCCAATGGTTCGGTGGTGGCCCGGGCCGGCAACGAGACCCGGGCGCTGAATGATCCGACCGCCCATGCCGAAATCCTGGCGATCCGCCGGGCCGCCGAGGCACTGGGGGCGGAGCGGCTAAGCGGCTGCGACCTCTACGTCACCCTGGAGCCCTGCACGATGTGCGCCGCAGCGATCAGCTTCGCCCGTCTGCGGCGCCTGTATTACGGCGCCGAGGATCCCAAGGGCGGCGGCGTGGCTCACGGCGCGCGGTTCTTCGCACAACCGACCTGTCATCACCGGCCCGAGGTCTATGGTGGCATCCACGAAACGGCCGCCGCCGCTCTGTTGCGCGATTTCTTCGCCGCGAAACGCTGATTCCCAATCGATCCGTATTCGGCCCTAGCCGGGCGCAGCGGGCAGTTCTAAACTCCTGCCCGTACCGCTATCGGTTAACTTGCAATAAGGGACGGAAATCATGGACTTCGAATCCTCGGATCGCGTCAAGGAGCTGCAGGAAAAACTCAGCCGCTTCATGGACGAGCATGTCTATCCGAATGAACAGCGTTTCGACGACGAGGTGGAAACCGGCGACCGCTGGCAGCCCACCACGATCATCGAAGAGCTGAAGGTGAAAGCCAAGGCGCAGGGCCTGTGGAACCTGTTCCTGCCGGAAAGCCATCGCGGCGCCGGCCTCAAGAACCACGAATATGCCACGCTCTGCGAGATCATGGGCCGCGTGTGGTGGGCGCCCGAAGTGTTCAACTGCTCGGCACCCGATACCGGCAACATGGAAGTGCTGGAGCGTTACGGTACCGAAGAGCACAAGAAGCAGTGGCTGGAGCCATTGCTGGAAGGCAAGATCCGTTCAGCCTTCGCCATGACCGAGCCGGCCGTAGCCTCGTCGGACGCCACCAACATCGAGGCCGAGATCAAACGCGATGGCGATTCTTACGTCATCAACGGTCGCAAGTGGTGGACGTCGGGCATCGGCGATCCGCGCTGCAAGATCATGATCTTCATGGGCAAGACCGACCCGAAGAACCCGGACAAATACAAGCAGCAGTCGATGATTCTGGTGCCGCGCGACACTCCCGGCGTGAAGGTGCTGCGCATGCTGCCGGTTTTCGGCTATGACGATGCGCCGCATGGCCATGGCGAAGTGGCCTTCGAGAATGTGCGCGTACCGGCATCCAACATGCTGCTGGGCGAGGGGCGCGGTTTTGAGATCGCCCAGGGTCGTCTCGGCCCGGGCCGCATCCATCACTGCATGCGGCTGATCGGCCAGGCCGAGCGTGCGCTGGAGAAGATGTGCAAGCGGGCAAAAAGCCGCGTTGCCTTCGGCAAGCCGGTTTCCGAGCAGACCGTCACGCTGGAGCGTATCGCCGAGGCGCGCTGCATGATCGACCAGGCTCGCCTGCTCACCCTGCATGCGGCCTGGAAGATGGACACCGTCGGCAACAAGGCGGCGCGCAAGGAAATCGCCATGATCAAGGTGGTGGCGCCGAGCATGGCCTGCCAGGTGATCGACTGGGCCATGCAGGTGCATGGCGGCGGTGGCGTGACCGAGGATTTCGGTCTGGCCGCGGCCTATGCCCAGGCGCGGACGCTGCGCTTCGCCGATGGTCCGGACGAGGTGCATCGCAACCAGATCGGCCGGCTTGAACTGGGCCGCTGGAACTAAAGTTTAAAACCCACAAAAAAGTAGAGCCTCCCCATGACTGTTGAATCCTACTTCTCGACAACCTATTCGGAAGCCCGCCAGAAATTCGCGGCGGCGGCGGAGGCGGCGAAAGCCGCCTTCACCGTTTACGAGAATCCCAATGCCAAGGGCCCGAATGGCGAAGTGTTGACCACCGACGTCGCCTGTATCGGCCCCGATGATGCCGAGCGGGTCTATCTGACCATCTCGGGCACCCATGGCGCAGAAGGTTTCTGCGGCTCGGGTTCGCAGATCGGACATTTCAAGGACCGACTGTTCGATGCGATGCCGGCGAATACCAAAGCGATCATGATCCACGCGATCAATCCCTATGGCTTTGCCTGGCTGCGGCGTGTGACCGAAGACAATGTCGATCTCAACCGCAACTTCCAGGATTTCTCCAGACCTTTGCCGCAGAACAAGGCCTATGAGGAAGTGCACGACTGGCTGATCCCGAGCCACTGGGAGGGTCAGGGCCGGGCGGCGGCTGATCAGGCTATTCTGGAATACCAGCAGAAGTACGGCGTCTTCGCATTCCAGGCGGCGATGTCAGGCGGCCAGTATTCGCGGCCCGATGGCTTGTTCTTCGGTGGGCAGAAACCGACCTGGTCGAACGATACCTTCCGCCGCATCCTGCGCGAACACGTTCCTGCCACGGCGCGCAGGCTGGTCAGCATCGACTTCCATACCGGCCTTGGCCCGATGGGCTATGGCGAGCCGATCTTTGTCGGTCCGGAAGACAAAGGGTTCTATGACCGGGCGAAGAAAATCTTCGGCCTGGAAGTGACCAACCCCAATGACGGCAGTTCCAGTTCGGCGCGCGTCACCGGCACCGTGCCGGAAGCTTTCCTCGGCCTGCCGAAATCCATCGAGGTGACGGCGATTGCCCTGGAATACGGGACCCAGCCTTGGCAACAGGTGACCGAAGCGCTGCGCGGCGATCATTGGCTGCATGCCAGGGGCGACGTGAATTCGCCCCTGGGCAAGCAGCTCAAGCAGAAAATCCGCGATGCCTTCTATACCGATACGCCGGCCTGGAAGGCGGCCGTTTATGGCCGGGCGGCGGATTTCGCCCTGCGGGCTTTCCGCGGTCTTGCAGATTGATCAGTGGTGCAACTCGGCTAGCCGTTCGGACCGCGAGGCCGGACGCTGGTCGGTTGCAACCTCACCCAGCATCATCCGCTCAAGCTCCTGGCGCGCCCGCGCCAGGCGGCTGCGGATCGTCCCGATCGGACAGCCACAGATCTTCGCGGTTTCCTCATAAGACAGGCCGTTGCCGACCACCAAGACCAGCACCTCGCGCTGGGCCGGGTTCAGGCGGTTGACCGCCTGCAGCAATTCATCCAGCACCAGCTTGTCTTCCTGCGGCGCCTTCACTGCCATCAGGTTCTCGATCGCCTCCGAATCGCCGAAGGTCGTGGCTTCGCGGCGGCGGCGGCGCGCCTGGTCGATATGCTGGTTGCGCATGATGGTGAAGGCCCATGCCTTGAAATTGGTGCCGGGCTGGAACTGGTCTGACTTGGCCAGTACGCGCAGAACGGTTTCCTGCGTCAGATCCTCTGCCCAATGGCGGTCGCGGGTGAGCATGACGGAGAAAGCTTTGAGCGAGGGCAGCGTCTCCATCAGAAGGCCGTGAATGCTATCGGTCATGGGGATGGTCCTCTTCATTAATGGAACGGGAATCGATGGGGGAAAAAGTTCTGGAGCAACGTCTCGTCGTCTGTGTCCCGAGCATGGCCATGGGGGGCCGAACGGGCCAGCGACAAAGCCGGGGCAGGCTGTGATAAAGCTGCGACATCAATGCGCCGCAGCAGCAGTAATTACCTAATTAAATCAGATCTTTAATTTGTCAGATGCGGCTGTGACATCAATGCTCACAGTCTCGGCCAGCCGATCCTGCAATCGCGGGAGGGCACGGTCGAGCCAGATGGAAAAAGCATCCTGCTTCTGCTTGCTGGCGGACTTTTGTTTCGCGGCAGATTTTGGTTTGGCGGCGGGTTTTCCGTCCACGGGCGGGTTTCGCAGAACAGCCGATGCGCTGGCATCGATAGCGCCGTCACCAATAACCGCTGATGCGGCTGGCCGCGTGTCCTTGTTGCGCTGTTTTTTCGACATCGAAACCCCGACTTGGCGATTTCGCCCGCTTGCAATGGCGCCATGTCACTCGACCATGGCTGGGTACCAGAATACCGGCGCCTTGTGGGGTGATCCAGATCAAATCTCCCAGACGCCATTGGAAGAATAGCAGCGGCCGGCAATGGTTCCGTCGCCGTTGCACAGGCTATATCCCAAAAATCGCAGTTTGCCGTTAAGGGCGAATTTCTGCGGGCAGGAACCAAGCGTCTGACATGACGTTGATATTTGCATGCGACGCCTGTGACGCGTGGCGGTGGGCCCACGGCGCAGAGCGCGTGATATCAAATATCATGGAGGACAGAATGCAAAGCAGAGAACGCCTGATTTCCGCCGACAAGGTGGAGGGGACCACCGTTTACAATCCGACCGGCGATAAACTGGGGTCCATCAACAATGTGATGATCGACAAGCTCAGCGGCAAGGTTGCCTATGCCGATATGTCGTTCGGCGGCTTTCTTGGCATAGGCGACCGTCATCACCCGTTGCCCTGGGGCATGCTGAAATATGACGAGAAACAGGGCGGCTATGTCGTGAATCTCGACAAGAAAACCTTGGAATCGGCGCCAAGCTATGGCGCCGACGAGCGGCTGAACTGGGAAGACGAGGTCTGGGGCCGCAAGGTGCACGACTATTACGGCGTGCCCCCGTTCTGGATCTGAACGATCTCCGCATTGGCGAGGGTCATGCATAAACGAAAAGGGCGCCGTGTGGCGCCCTTTTTTATGGCCTGACACTCCACTTCTCAGTCATCCCCACCATCCACCAAATTCCAGGCCTGGTTGGCTACGGACCGCATCACCGCGCTGTAGGCTTTCAGGGTGGCCGAGGCATTGCCGCTGGCCATGCCGCGCTTGACGATGCCCTGCGCCATCACGGCGACCCGGAACAGCGCGAAAGCAAGATAGAAATTCCAGTGTGCAATGCCGTTGTCGCGAATCGCCGGCCAAGAGCTGTGGCGGCAATAGCTGGCGATGTAGTCCGGTTCACCCGGGATGCCGGTTTCGATGAAATCCGTGCCTTGCAGGCTGCCCATGCCGGGAATGGTGACGCGATAAGGCATGCAGTTGATGGCGAGGTCGGCAAGCGGATGGCCGATCAGCGCCAGGTCCCAGTCCAGGATGGCCACGATGCGCGGCTCGCTGGGGTGGAAAACAAGATTCTCCAGACGCAGGTTGCCATGCATCAGTGAGGTCAGGTCGTCGGTTGGCACATAGGCCGGCAACCAGTCGAGCAGGCGTTCCATCGCGCCGATCTCTTCGGTGCGGTTGGCGCGATACTGCTCGCACAACGTGGCGATCTGGCGGTTCAGGTAATCCAATCCGCCACCATTCATCGGCAGGCCAGTGGCCGTCGGCGCCAATGCATGGATGCCGGCCATTGTGGCGGCCATCGCATCGTAATGGGCCTGACGCTGCTTGGAATCCATGCCCGGCAGGTTGGGATCGCGGAACTGCCGGCCGGGCACAAAGTCGAGCAGGTAAAAGGGTGTGCCGATCACCGTTTCGTCGGTACAGGCCAGTTGCGGCACGCCGACCGGAAGCCCGGCGACATGCAGGGCGCGCAGCAGGCCGAAATCGCGCTCGATGGATTCCGCCATGGTGGAGCCCTTCTTGGGCTGGCTGCGCTTGCGCAGCACCATGTTGCGGCCGGGCATATGCAGCAGGAAGGCGGGGCTGGCGGTCGGCCCCTTGAATTGCTGGATGGTCAGCGGGGCTTTGAAATCGGGCAGATGGCGTTGCAGATACGCCGTCAACTTGGCCTCGTCGAACCGGTGCTGCGGTTGTACGGGGGTCAGATCGACGGCCGTCATGCCTGTTCAGCCCCCCGTCATCTTCTCGACCACCGCCCAGGCCTGCTCGGCGATCGGTCGGGCGCGCTTGCCCGATTCAATCGCATGCTGGCTGGCGGCCGTGCCGTCCTTCACCCGTCCCATGATGCCCTGCAGGATGCCGGCAATGCGGAACATGTTATAGGCCATGTAGAATTCCAGATGGGGAATGCCGTCACGGCCGGTGCGCCGGCAATAGGCGGCGATGTAGTCCTGCTCGTTAGGGATGCCGAGGGCGGCAAAATCGACCCCGGCCAGGCCACGGAAGGTTTCCGGCGCCAGCCGCCACGACATCAGGTGGTAGGTGAAATCGCCCAGCGGGTGGCCCAGCGTGGACAATTCCCAGTCCAGCACCGCGATCACGCGCGGCTCGGTCGGATGGAAAATCATGTTATCCATCCGGTAATCGCCATGCACGATGCTGGTCTCGTCGCCGGGCGGAATATTGGCCGGCAGCCACTCGATCAGCTTGTCCATGGCCGGAATTTCTTCCGTCTCGGACGCTTTGTATTGTTTGCTCCAGCGGTTGATCTGGCGGGCGAAATAATCGCCCGGCTTGCCGTAATCGCCCAGGCCGATGGCGCTATAATCCACCTGATGCAGCGCTGCGATGGTGCGGTTCATGGCATCGAAGATGCCGGCCCGCTCGTCGCGGTTCATACCAGGCAGGCGCTGGTCCCAGAAGATGCGGCCTTCCACGCAATCCATCACGTAGAAGGCGGTGCCGATCACGCCATCGTCCTCGCACAGGCCATAGGTGCGGGCAACCGGCACGTCGGTCTGGCCGAGCGCGGTGATGACGCGGTATTCGCGGTCGACGGCATGAGCCGAGGGCAACAGCTTGCCTGGCGGCTTGCGGCGCAGCACGTATTTCTTCGTCGGCGTGATCAGCATGAAAGTGGGGTTCGACTGCCCGCCCTTGAACTGCTGCACGGTCAGCGGACCGCGATAGTCGGGCACGTTCTCTTTCAGCCAGCGTTCCAGAGCGGCTTCGTCGAATTTGTGGCGCTCCTGCACCGGCATGGTGCCCGCGAAGCGATCCTGATCACTCATGCTATCGTTTCCCCGTGTCTTGGAGCGCCGGATACGACAGCGCTCCCGGATACGATAGCCAAGCGACGCAGGGCGGCGCAACCGCTCCCGGCAGGCGGGGCGGGTCGCAGATTGCCTGTGTGCGGTTGTTATTTTTGTTCGCGCGCCACGGCGCGCCAGCCAATGTCGCGGCGGCAGAAGCCCTCGGGCCAGCGGATCTTATCCACAGCGGCATAGGCGCGCTGCTGGGCGGACTTCACGCTGGGGCCGTAGGCGCAGATGCCCAGGACGCGTCCGCCATTGGCCACGATGGCGCCATCGGCACGCTGCGCCGTGCCGGCATGGAAGACCTGGACATCGGCTTCGGCCGCAGCGGCATCAAGGCCTTCGATCACGGTACCCTTGCGCGGCTCGCCGGGATAGCCCTCGGCGGCCATCACGACGCAGAGGGCGGTATCGTCGCGCCAACGCAGGTCGAAATCCTTCAGCACGCCATCGCGCGATGCCATCAGGGCCGGCAGCAGGTCGGATTTCAGGCGCAGCATCAGCGTCTGGCATTCCGGATCGCCGAAGCGGGTATTGTATTCCAGCAGCTTGGGGCCGTCTTTTGTCAGCATCAGGCCGGCAAACAGCACGCCCTTGAACGGCGCCCCTTCGGCCGCCATGGCCGCCACGGTGGGGTTGATGATCTTTTCCATCACCTCGGCCTGCAGGGCCGGGGTCAGGGCCGGGGCAGGCGAATAGGCGCCCATGCCGCCCGTATTCGGCCCAGTATCGCCATCGCCGACGCGCTTGTGGTCCTGCGCCGAGGCCAGTGCCAGGGCATGCTTGCCATCGACCAGGGCGAAGAAACTGACTTCCTCGCCGTCGAGGAATTCCTCGATCACCACTTCCGCGCCGGCCTCGGTGAACAGTGCCGTATTCGCGGCCAGAGCCTCATCCAGCGTCATGGCGACCGTCACGCCCTTGCCGGCGGCCAGGCCATCGGCCTTCACCACGATGGGCGCGCCCTGCTTGCGGATGAAGGCTTCCGCCGAGGCGGCATCGTGGAAGCGGCCGTAGGCGGCGGTGGGGATGCCGTATTTGGCGCAGAGGTCTTTCATGAAACCCTTCGAACCTTCCAGCCGGGCGGCGGATTTGGTCGGGCCGAAACAGGCAAAGCCAGCGGCTTCCAGATGGTCGACCAGGCCGGCCACCAGCGGCGCCTCGGGGCCGACCACCACGAAATCGATATGCTCGTCACGGCAGAGCTGCAGCACGGCATCCAGATCGGTTGGATTGACCGGGGCCAGTCTGGCCACCTGGCCGATGCCAGGATTGCCCGGGGCGCAGACCAGCTTGGTCACCAGCGGCGAGGCGGACAATGCCCAGCACAGGGCATGTTCGCGGCCGCCCGATCCGATAACGAGAAGGTTCATATGCTTACCCAGGGAAATGACAGGAAATTGGCCGCTCCGCGCCCCTGACCTACCGGTGGGGCGGCTGGAGCGGCGGCGGCAATCTTTGTATCATGCCGGCCATGGATTCAAGGTTCCCGGAATGAGCGATTCGAGCCCGATTCAGGCCGGCGGTGCGGCGGCCGGCCCGGCCCCCAGCAACGTGCCGGAATACAGCGTCACCGAGCTGTCGCTGCGCCTGAAGCGCAGCATCGAGGAGACCTTCGGCTGGGTGCGCGTGCGGGGCGAGATTTCCGGTTTCAAGCGGGCCGCCTCGGGGCACCTGTATTTCTCGCTGAAAGATGCCGACTCGGTGCTGGATGCCGTCTGCTGGAAAGGCAGCGCCGCCCGGCTGGGCGTGAAGCCGGAAGACGGCATGGAAGTGGTCTGCTCGGGCAAGCTGACCAGCTATCCCGGCCGCTCGAAATACCAGATGGTGGTCGAGCGCATGGAACTGGCCGGCCTGGGCGCCCTGATGGCCCTGCTGGAGCAGCGTAAGCAGAAACTGGCCGCTGAGGGCCTGTTCGCGCCCGAACGTAAACGCCCGCTACCCTATCTGCCGCGCGTGATCGGCGTCGTGACCTCGCCCACGGGCGCCGTTATCCGCGACATCCTGCATCGTCTGGCTGACCGGTTCCCGACCCATGTGCTGGTCTGGCCGGTGCTGGTGCAGGGCGAGGGCGCCGCCGAACAGGTGGCCAGGGCGATCCGCGGCTTCAATGCCTTGCCCGCAGATGGGACGGTGCCGCGCCCCGATCTGCTGATCGTGGCGCGCGGGGGCGGCAGCCTGGAAGACCTGATGGCTTTCAACGAGGAAGTCGTTGTGCGCGCTGCTGCGGGTTCCGATATTCCGCTGATCTCGGCCGTGGGTCATGAAACCGACACCACGCTGATTGATTTTGCCTCCGACCGCCGCGCACCGACGCCCACGGCGGCCGCGGAAATGGCGGTGCCGGTGCGCATGGAACTGGTTGCCAGCGTCGCCAGCTTCGATGAACGTCTGCGTCGTGGCATCACCCGGCTGGCCCGCGAGAAGCGTCAGCATCTGGATGGCCTGGGGCGTGGCCTGCGCGGCCCGCGCGAGCAGTTGGAAATGGCGCGGCAGCGTTTCGACGACTTGTCCGACCGTCTGAAACATGCCCTGCGCGTCGGCGTCGCGGCCCAGCGCGCCCAGATGGAAACCAAATTCGCGAAACTGCGGCCTGCTCTGTTGCGGCGGGAAGTGGCGGATTATCGCCGCCGGCTGCTGGATGCCGATGCGCGGCTGCTGCGTGCCCTGCGCCAGCGCCAGGCCGATGCGGCCCAGCGCCTGGCCCAGCCGGCGAAGCTGCTGGAAAGCCTGTCCTACAGGAATGTGCTGTCGCGTGGTTTCGCCGTGGTCTATGGCGCCGATGGCCATGCGCTGAAATCGGCGGCCGGCATGACACCTGGTGCCGCCGTCACCATCGAGATGCAGGATGGCCGCCGTCAGGCCCGCATTGAAGGTGGCAGCGCGGCACCGGCCCGTCGTGGCGCCGGTGCGGCAGCCAAGCCGCCCGGCCAGGAGGAGTTGTTCTGATGCAGACGCCGCCGTTGCCGCGCGAGACCGAGGCCAAGCTGTATTACCGGCATGGTGCCTTCGACATCGTGTTTCCCGGGTCCTACGTGCTCTGCGCCGTGACGCAGGCGCGCATTCCACTGAACAATTTGCGGTACTGGAGCGTAGATCGTCAGGAGGCCTATGCCGACGCGGTCGTTGCCCTTCAGGGCCTGTTGCGCGATCCGGTGCGACGCGGATGAAACGCTGGCTGGTGGTCTGCCTGCTGCTGCTTGCCGGCATGGCGCAGGGCAGGGCTCTGGCGAACGAACCACCGCCGGGCCTGACCTGGCAGGGCGATTTCAGCCAGGGTGGACTGGTGATCGGCCGGGCCGAACCGGGTCTGCAGATCAAACTCGGTGAACGCATGGTATCGGTGGCCGGCGACGGGCGTTTCGTGTTCGGCTTCGGCCGAGACGAACCGGCCTCGGTGCCCTTGACCGTGACGCGTGGCGGCAAGGCCGAGCAGGTGGCTTTGCAGGTGACGGCGCGAACCTATGATATCCAGCGGATCGACGGCCTGCCGCCTGCCCAGGTAACGCCGCCGCCCGCCGTGCTGGAGCGCATCCGGCGTGAAAACGCCAAGATCGCCGAGGTGCGCCAGCGCAACACGCCGCGGCAGGATTTCCTGCAGGGCTGGATCTGGCCGGTGAAAGGTATCGTCAGCGGCGTCTATGGCAGCCAGCGCATCCTGAACGGCGAGCCGCGCCAGCCGCATTTCGGGATCGATATCGCCGCACCCACCGGCACGCCGGTGCTGGCCAGTACGGATGGCGAAGTGGTGCTGGCAGAGAAGGATTTCTATTATACCGGCGGCACGGTCATCATCGACCATGGCATGGGCATCAATGCCGCCTATTCGCACCTGCAGAGTGTGACGGTGAAGGTGGGGCAGCGCGTGAAGCAGGGCGAGAAGATCGGCACCGTCGGCGCCACCGGACGGGCGACCGGCGCGCATCTGGACTGGCGGGTGAACTGGTTCGACGTCCGGCTCGATCCGCAGCGGCTGCTGCCGAAAGAGTGATCAGTCCTTCG
The DNA here is from genome assembly GCF_046297595.1 of Ferrovibrio sp. GTDB lineage: Bacteria > Pseudomonadota > Alphaproteobacteria > Ferrovibrionales > Ferrovibrionaceae > Ferrovibrio. Next base: position 534,135 of record NZ_JBKBHT010000001.1, on the reverse strand, counting down.
GCCAGCGCTTGTGCACCCAAAACCACTGCTCCGGATTCCTGCGGATACGTTCCTCAATTTTCCGGTTTATCAGTAGCAAGGCATTATAGGTATCGCTCTCGCGATTGCCGGTGCTTTCGAGTTGTATCGGCGCTTCGATGGTGACGCGGAAATAGGCGCTGCCATCCATCCGCTCGCCATAGATCGGCACGACGGGGCAGTCGGCGCGCAGGGCCAGTTCGGCTATTGCAGGCGCGGTCATCGCCTCGCGGCCAAAGAATGGCACGGCAAGGCCTGTGTTCAGTTTCTGATCGACCATTATCGCGAGACACTCGTTCTGTTTTAGTGCCTTGAGCAACTCACGGGCCGCCTGCATGCCCTTTGGCACGTGGCGGCCGCCGACCGGTTTACGCAACTCCTGAAGCAGTTCCTCGGTCAGCGGATTGTTGGCGGCGCGATAAACCTGCACCAGGGGAATGCCATAATGCATACCCACAATGCTCATTACTTCCCAGTTGCCGAAATGGGCCGAGAAGAAAATTGCGGGTTTCTTGCTATCGCGGATCGCCACAAGATGCTCGGCGCCAACAACCTCGATACGTCCGCCGGTTTCGCGGGGCCCGATGCGGATATCGCCAAGATGGGCATATTCGGCCAGCACTCGGCCTAGGTTGTTCCACATGCCCCGCAGGATTGCCTCATGCCGTTCGGCCAGTTCAGGCAGCGCTAGCTGCAGGTTGGCAACAGCAGTTCTGTGAACCGGCAGGCGCGGCCCCAGGGTCTGTCCGAGCCAGCCGCCAAAGGCGGAGGCCCGATCAATCGACAAGGCACGGAACAGGGCAAGCGCGAGTCTGGCGCCCCAGGCGGCAATGTATTCATGTGGCTCGGCGCGTTTAAACACCAACGAGCCTACCTTTCAGGAACTGTTCGACGGCTGTGGGGTCGGCGAAAACCAGGCTGACGCGCAGCACATCTACCATCGACCGCGCTGCCCTGGGTAGTCGCGTCTGGTCCTTCGCGGTCGTCACCGGGATGGCATGCAGGGCGTGGGCCTGTTCCACCAGACGCATCACGGCATCTTCGCTGTAGGGTGCATGATCGGGAAAGGATTTGGTGGCGGCGATCTCTACGCCGGTCTGGCGCAGCGAGGCATAGAATTTTTCCGGCCGGCCGATGCCGGCAAAGGCCAGCGCGCGGCGGCCGCGCAGCCGCACAACATCGGCGGCATTGGGTTCGAGTTCGGCACGAAAAACCGGCCGTGTTCCGAATGACGGCAGAGGCACAACGGGTTTGCCGATCAGGACCACTGCGTCACAGCGCTCCAGGCCTTCCGCGATGGGCTCGCGCAGGGGGCCGGCGGGCAGCAGCCGGCCATTGCCGAAACCATAGCCGCCATCCACCACGACCAGGCTGAGCCGGCGGGCCAGTGCGTATGTCTGATGCGCGTCATCGGCGATGATGCAGCCGGCACCGGCCGCGACGGCGGCCCGGGCGGTGGCGGCCCGGTCTCGGCCGATCCAGGTGGGCGCGGCGGCATTTAGCAGCAGGGCCTCGTCACCCACATCGGCGGCGGTATGGCGCGACGGATCAACCCGAACGGGGCCTGCTAGGCGCCCGCCATAGCCGCGGCTGACGATCTGCGGATGTAGGCCCAGGCGGTGCAGGATTTCGGCCAGTGCGATGGCGGTTGGCGTCTTGCCTGCGCCGCCGGCGACCAGATTGCCGACCGAGATCACAGGACGCCCGCTATCCTGGGCTGTCGTGATCCTGCGGTTCAGGCGGTTCCCGAGTTCGTAAAGGGCCGCCAGTGGCTGCAGCAGGGCTGGCCAGGGCGAGGCCGTTCCGGCTAGCCAGAAGTCCGGCGCGCGGCTAGCCATCGCCGTCATCCTGCGTCAAGGCTATCGGTGCCGGCTCGACCGGCGGCTGGCTGTAATGGCGATCAGCCGCCTCGCACAGGGTGTTGAGCGCGGTTTCCACGCGCAACGCCGCCTGCTCGAGGCTTTCGTTCGGATCGCTGTGCACGTCGATGGGCTCGCCCCAGATATAAATGCCGCGATTGAACGGCCAGGGAATGATGAAACGATCCCACGACGCGGCAATCCGGCGACGGGCTGCACCATAAGTCAAGGGCAGGATCGGCACCTTGGCCAATCGTGCTGCGGCCACGATGCCGGTGCTGGCCCGCATGCGAGGCCCACGCGGGCCATCCGGCGTGAATGTGACATACTCACCCTGCTTCAGCAGTTGCAGAATGCTGCGCAGGGCAGCAGTGCCACCCTTGGCCTTGCCGCCCTTCGCGGTGGAGCCGCGCACGGTGCCGATCCCGAACGGATCCATGGCGCGTGCTATCAATTCCCCGTCGCGATGTTGCGAGATCAGCACATGCATGGGAAGTGTCGTGGTCCAGGCTGGCGGCATCATCAACAGGCGGCCGTGCCAGAAAGCCGTGATGAATGGCTTGCCATCACGCCAGAAGGACTGCGGGTGTTCGGCCCCAAAGGTTTCCCACCGTGAAGTGGCGCGCACGAAGCGCACATACAGCGCGATGGTATCAGCCGCCAAGCGGACTACGGGAGCGCTTCGCAGGATACGCTTGAGTAGCCCGGCCATGTTTTAAGCCGTGGCCTCGGCGGCGAACTGGGTGGCATACAGCCGCGCATAGGCACCGTTCCGTGCCAGTAATTCGGCGTGGCTGCCCTGTTCGACCAGGCGGCCGTGATCCAGCACGAAAATCACATCGGCGTCGATCACGGTGGACAGGCGATGGGCAATCACCAGCGTTGTACGCCCGCGCATCAGTTCGCCCAGCGCCGTCTGGATCAGGCGCTCGGATTCGGTATCCAGCGCACTGGTGGCCTCGTCCAGCAGCAGGATCGGTGCGTCGCGCACCATAGCGCGGGCGATGGCGATGCGCTGGCGCTGGCCACCGGAAAGCCGCACGCCATTTTCGCCCACTAGCGTGTCGTAGCCTTCCGGAAGGGCCATGATGAAATCATGCGCCGCCGCATGGCGGGCGGCGGCCTCGATATCGCCCAGATCGGCCTCCGGCCGACCATAGGCGATGTTGGCGCGGATGGTGTCGTCAAACAGGGTCAGTTCCTGGCTCACCAGTGCCACACTCCGCCGCAGCGAACCAAGCGTCACCGCACGCACATCCTGTCCGTCGATCAGCACGCGGCCTTCCGAGGCATCGTAAAAGCGCGGCACGAGATTAAGCAGGGTGGATTTGCCAGCTCCCGAGGCGCCGACCAGTGCAGCTTTTTTCCCGCGCGGCACCACAAGGGAAATGCCCTGCAGCGCGGTCTTGTCTTCGCTATAGCGGAAACTCACCTGTTCCAGGCGGATTTCGCCGCCCGAGACGACCAGCGGTTTCGCATCCGCCGCCTCGGTGATTTTGGGTTTGATGTCGAGCAGGCTGAAAATGCGTTCGGCGGCGGCCAATCCTTCCTGCAGGGCGGTGTTCAGGTTGGCCAGCGCCTTGAGCGGCTGGTAGGCCGAAAGCGCGGCATAGATGAAGGCGGTGAGCGTGCCGAGGGTCAGGGTCTCGGTGGTGCCGCCGATATAGATGATCACGGCGACCGCGATGCCGCCCAGGGCTTCGGTGGATGGGCTGGCCGCGGCGCGGGCGCGCACGACTTTCATGATGTGGCCGAGGCGCGTTTCCACCGACTGGCGCGCGCGGTCGATCTCGCGCTGCTCCATGCCGTAGGCCTTCACCATGCGCGCGCCGTCGAAGGTCTCGCTCAGGATCGTGGTCAGCTTGCCGGTTTCCTGCTGCGAGCGCGCCGAGCCCTTGCGCGCCTTCTTGCCCAGTCGCCGGGTGGTCAGGCCGACGAGCGGGAAAATCACGCAGACGATCAGGGCGAATTGCCAGTTCATGGCGAACATCACGCCAGTGAGGAAAATCAGGCTCAGGCTGTCCTTGACGATGCCGGTGAGGGCCTTCGACACCGCCTCGCGCAAGAGGCCGGCATCATACAGGAAGCTGGCGATCAGCTTGCCGGAATGCATCTCGTGCAGCCAGGCTAGGTCGGCCCGGATCATGTGGGCATACATGCGGACCTGGGTGTCGGCGATGATCCGTTCGCCGAACTGGGTCATCAGCGTGCCTTCGAAATAGGCGGCGATGGCCTTGATCACCACGACGGCGACCACCATCAGCGGAACCATCATGGTCCAGTAGGGATCACGTTCGGTGAAAACCTGGTCGATGGCCGGCTTGAGCAGCCAGGCGGTGGCAGCCGTCATCGCGGCCACGACGCCCATGCTTATCACAGCCAGGAACAGTGAGCCGATATGGGGGCGAACCTGTTCGGCCAGCAGGCGGCGGATCAGCGCCATGCTGCTGGCCGGTGCGTTGCTGACCGGGATGCCGGGGAGCGTGGGGGAAGTCACAGGAAATCCGTCCCGATGAAAGAGTCAATCTCGGCAAAGAGTTAATGCCGGCTGCTATAGCATGCGCTGTCCGTCGGGACCAGCGCGGCGCCATGCCGGACAATCCTATCCCGGTCCGCAGTCGGCAGGGTTGCATGAATAAAAGCTTGCGCGGCAGGCAGTTACCCCACCGTGCCCCTTACAGCCTCTGCTTGGCCGCCTGGGCCACGGCTTCCGGCGTGATGCCAAAATGCTTGTACAACTGCTCGTAGGGGCCCGAGGCGCCGAAGCCGCTCATGCCGACGAAGCCGCCCTTGATACCGAGATACCTGTCCCAGCCCTGGCGCACGCCAGCCTCGATGGCCACGCGCACGGTACCCGGGCCGAGCGTCTTTTCCTGATAGGCGGTATCCTGGGCATCGAACAACTCGAAGCTGGGCATCGAGACAACGCGGGTGGGAATCCCATCCTTCTGCAGCAACTCGCGGGCGGTCATGGCGATGGCGATTTCCGAACCGGTGGCGAGCAGGGTCACCTTTGCCGTGCCGTCGGCGGCGATCAGTTCGTAGCCGCCCCTGGCCACCAGATTTTCCTTACTGTGGCTGGTGCGCACGGCCGGCAGGTCCTGGCGGGTGAGGGCCAGCACGCTGGGACGATGTTTCTGTTCCAGTGCCACCTGCCAGGCTTCGGCGGTTTCCACCGCGTCGGCCGGCCGCAGAACGAGCAGGTTCGGAATGGCGCGCAGGGCGGCCAGGTGTTCGACCGGCTGGTGGGTCGGGCCGTCTTCGCCCAGGCCGATGGAGTCATGCGTCATGACATAGATGACACGCTGTTCCATCAGGGCCGAGAGGCGGATCGAGGGGCGGCAGTAATCGGTGAAGACCAGGAAGGTACCGCCATAGGGGATCAGTCCGCCATGTAGGGCGATGCCGTTCATCGCCGCCGCCATGCCATGCTCACGCACGCCGTAATAGACATAGCGGCCACTGAAGTCGCCGGGCTTGACCGGATTGAGGCCGGCGGTCTTGGTGTTGTTCGAACCAGTCAGGTCGGCCGAGCCGCCAACCGTCTCGGGCACGGCCGGATTGATGACTTCCAGTGCCATCTGAGATGCCTTGCGGGTCGCCCATTTCGGCTTGTCGGCGGCCAGCTTGGCCTTGTACTCGTCGATCACCTTGGCGAAATCGGCCGGCAGGTCGCCCTTGACGCGGCGGTCCCACTCGGCGCGCTGCGGCGCGGGCAGGGCGGCCAATGCCTTGTCCCAGGCCTGCTTCTTCGCGGCATTGGCGCTGCCTACCGTGCGCCAGGCCTTCAGGATGGCGTCGGGAATCTCGAAAGCCGCATGCGGCCAGCCCAGCTTCTCGCGCGCACCCTTGATCTCATCGGGGCCGAGCGGCGAGCCGTGAATGGCAGCCGTGCCGGCCTTGGTCGGTGCGCCATAGCCGATCACGGTGCGACAGGCGATCAGGCTGGGTCTGTCGCTCTTCTGTGCGGCAGCGATGGCGGCAGCCACGGCTTCCGGATCATGACCGTCGACGCGGATGGTTGCCCAGCCGCTGGCCTGGAAGCGGGTGATCTGGTCGTCAGAAACCGACAGGCTGGTCGGGCCGTCGATGGAAATTTCGTTATCGTCCCATAGGACGATCAGCTTGTTCAGCTTCATATGGCCGGCCATCGAGGCGGCTTCGTGGCTGATGCCTTCCATGAGGCAGCCGTCGCCAGCAATCACATAGGTATAGTGATCCACCACATCCTTGCCGAACTGGGCGGCCAGCAGGCGCTCGGCCAGCGCCATGCCCACGGCGGTGGCGATGCCCTGGCCCAAGGGGCCGGTGGTGGTTTCGATCCCGCCGGCATGGCCGAATTCGGGGTGGCCCGCCGTGCGCGAACCGATCTGGCGAAAGTTCTTCAGCTCCTCCAGCGTCATGTCCGGATAGCCGGTCAGGTGGAGGAGGGCATAGAGCAGCATCGACCCGTGGCCGGCAGACAGTACGAAGCGGTCACGGTCAGGCCATGTCGCATTCTGCGGGTCGAATTTCAGGAAGCGGCTGAACAGCACCGTCGCCACGTCGGCCATGCCCATCGGCATGCCGGGATGGCCCGAATTGGCCTTTTGCACGGCATCCATGGCGAGCGCCCGGATGGCATTCGCCATGTCGGCATGACTGACCGGGGCGGCGTGACGGGGGAAGGCTGTGGCGGCCTGCAGCATATCGGTGGAATCCCGCTTCTGGAGTCGAAAGCGGGCGGACCATGCCGGTCCCAGCGTCCCCCGTCAACCCATGCCTTAAGGCATGGGAAACCCTTTGAAAGACGGTCAGAATTCCTGCCAGTCGTCCTCATCCGGCGTGGCTGGCCGGGGCGCGGTCGCAGCCGGTTTCGCCGCCTTTGCAGGAGTCGCCGCATGAACCGGCTTGGCAGGGGTTGGCCTGGCAGTCACAGCCGGCTTTGTTGCCGGGACGGGGCTGGGGCTGGTCACGGCAGCCAGTTTCGGCGCAGAAGCCGTGGCGCGTCCATCCAGCTTGAAGAACCCGACCAGATCGGCCAGTTCGCTGGCCTGGCCTGCCAGACTCTGGGCGGCGGCCGTGGTTTCCTCCACCAGGGCGGCATTGCGCTGGGTCATCTCGTCCATCTGGCCGACGGCGGTGTTGATCTGCTCCAGGCCGGTCGCCTGCTCGCGGCTGGCGGCGGCGATCTCGGCCACGATGTCGGAAACCTTCTTGATCGAGGCCACGATCTCGGTCAGCGACTGGCCGGTGCGGCCCACAAGGTCGGCCCCGGTCTTGACCTGGGTATTCGATTCCTGGATCAGCGCCTTGATGTCCTTGGACGCATTGGCCGAACGCTGCGCCAGCGCGCGCACCTCCTGCGCCACCACGGCAAAACCCTTGCCGGCCTCGCCGGCGCGGGCAGCTTCCACGCTGGCGTTCAGGGCCAGCAGATTGGTCTGGAAGGCGATCTCGTCGATCAGGCCGACGATGTCGCTGATCTTCTGCGCGCTCTCCTCGATCCGGCTCACCGCCGAGACGGCATCGCCCACCACGCTGCCGCCCTTCTCCGCCGTGTCGCGGGCCGCCGTGGCCAGCTGGTTGGCGGCCTGGGCGTTGTCGGCATTCTGCTTCACCGTCGTGGTGATCTCGTGCATCGACGCCGCAGTTTCCTCGATCGAAGCTGCCTGCGATTCCGTGCGCTGCGCAAGGTCTTGCGAGCCCGAGGAAATCTCATCCGACGCGGTCTTCACCGACTGAGCCGTGTTGGTCAGGCGGCCGGCGAAGTCGCGCATGCGATCGGCCATGCTGTTGGCGCTATCCTTCAACTGGCCGAACACGCCGCGGTAGTCGCCGCGCACCGATTTGGTCAGGTCGCCGCCGGCCATCGCACCCATGGTGTCGGCCATTTCGCCGGCCATGGTCTGCAGCGTCGCGGCCAGACGGTTCAGTTCCTGGCTGGTGGTGAGGAAGAAGCCTTCCTTGCCGCCTTCGTTGATGCGGCCCGACAGGTCGCCTTGCGCCACCTTGTTGACCAGGCCGGCGATTTCCTCGCCGGCAGCCCTTTCGCGGGCCTCGCGTTCGATGCGCCGCTGCTCGCTCTCCTCGCGCTGGCGGGCGATATCAGCTTCGGCCTGCTCGCGGGCAACCATGTTGTCCTTGAACACCTGCACGGCCTTGGCCATCTGGCCGATTTCGGCGCCTCGATCAACGAAGGGGATTTCCACAGCGAGGTCGCGGTCGGCCAGACGCTGCATGGCGCCGGTCATCCGCTGGATCGGGCCGCTGACGCGCCATTGCACGATCAGGAAACCGAAGACGGTGAAGGCTATGGCGGCGACCAGCAGGGCACCATTCAGGCCCAGGCTTTGCTGTGTCTGGGTCATTTGCGCATCGGCGCGCTTGATCAGTTCGTCCAACGCCGTATTGGCGATCGCATTCAGAAGATTGAGGCTGTCGACCACGCCCGGCTGGTATTTCGAGATCGGTACCGGCGAGGGTTGGCCGCTGCTCAGGGCCTTTACAATGGTCTGACGCTCCTCGCCGATCGGGCCGGAGAAGAAGGCTTTGGCATTGTTAACGACCTCTCGCACGGAAGCGGGCGCATCATCGCGCGCAGCGATGACGGTAACGATTTCCCACGCCGTAGCCGAGCGGCCGGCATCGTCGGCATGGGCCATGACCTCGGGAATCCCCCAGTTCTGGTTGGCCGACATGGTGGTGAGGATGCGCAGGACCATGGATCCGGAATAGTTGCGGATCGTCCAGGCGTTCTGTTTGACGGTCAGCATCTGGTCGACGACGGGATCGACAAGCTGGAGTGAGGCTTCCAGGAAATCAGAAGCCTCCTGCAGGGCATTCAGATAACCCTGAGTCACGCGCGGCCAGTCCTGCATGGCCTGCGCGTCACGCTGATCCTTGGGCTGGGCGATCAGCGTCATCATCTTGGGGCGCATTGTTTCGACGGCATCATGCGCGGATTTCAGCTTGGTCTGGATCGGAGCCGCGCCCGGCAGGTCGCGGAGCGCCGACAGAAGCGCATAGCCGGTATTATAGCCGTCCTTCGTATTGTCTCGCTGGGTGGTGATGTTGTCGATGCTGTCCTTGCTGGCAGGGGCATCGGCGCGGAACGCGATCATGATGTTGCCGCGCTCCAGTCGGTGCTGCTGCAGACTGCGGAAGAAGGCCTGACTGATCGGGGCCAGCGTCGCCACCTTTTGGGCAGCGCTATAGCGCTGGATGGCTTCGTTCAGCGAGATCGCGCTGATCGCAACCAGCATGATGCCCAGGACGCCGATAACGAGCCCCAGTGTGGTGCGGATGGAAAAAGTCGGCATGGGTCTTCCCCTTTGTCCCCGTGTTGGGGTTGTCAGCGGAGTTAAATTAGCCCGACTTTTGTGCAATGCACCCGGTTAAAGTGCATAGGTTATCAAGATTTAATCCTTACGCGGCGTAAGGCGTAGTCGCGGCGGCAGATGCCAGCGAGTCGCAACCATGCGGCCGCAAGCGGCCATGGTTCGGCATTGGAGAAAATTACGCTTGGGCGACGGCGCCAGACCCTTGTTGTGCAGCGATCTGTTCCATCTGCGCCGCCGTGTCCTGGTTGACCAGATGGTCGAGGTCGATGATCGACACCATGCGGTCGCCGCGTGCGACAATCGCGTTGAGGAAGCGGTAGTCGGCTTCCATCCCGGTTTCCGGCACACCCTGCAGGTCGCGTTCAGCGATCGACAGGATGTCGGATACGGAATCGACCAGCAGGCCAAAGGTGCCGTTGGCGGCCACCACGACGATCACGACATGCATGCTGGTCGGCGTGGTGCGGCCACCGCCGAAGCGGACGCGCAGATCGTATATCGGCACGATGGTTCCGCGCAGGTTGATGATGCCGCGTACGAAGTCCGGCGTGTTGGGCAGGTTCGTCACCTCTGTCCAGGCCCGGATTTCCCGCACGCTCAGGATATCGATGCCGTAATCTTGGCTGTCGATCGAAAAGGTAAGGTATTCGTTGCTGCCGGTGGCATCGCCCGATTGTGTAGCGGCGTGTCCGCGTGTCGTCGCAATGCTGTTGTGCGGGATATTGCCGCTGCCGTGATCGCTCGATGCTGTAGGGAGCTGGGTCATGGTGCCTCCTCTGATCAGCGCGCCGCCGGTGGGGTGCCGTGCGCCTTTTTATCAAATCAAAGGCCGGGAAGGCAGACATATTCTGCTTGCGTCGCCAGAATTTATTGGCTGATGTATAGCCGTCCGTTCAATGATGTTTCATAAATCTGGCGAAAAACAGGATTGTCATCCCGCGCTGCCGGTCCTGCTGCACCGGTCAGCATCCCGAAAGGTATCGTTGCCATGAAATTGCCCGTCAATGCCTTCAAGCATGCATTGAAGGAAGGCCGCCCGCAGATCGGATTGTGGGCATCCCTGTGCAGCAACATCGTGGCCGAGATCGTCGCCACCGCCGGCTTCGACTGGGTGGTTCTGGATACCGAGCATTCCCCGAATGAAGTGCCAATGATCCTGCAGCAGCTGCAGGCCATGCAGATCGATGCCAACACCGCCAGCCCCGTGGTTCGCCCGGCCTGGAACGATGCGGTGCTGATCAAGCGCTTCCTCGATATAGGTTCGCCCAATCTGATCCTGCCCTTCGTGCAGGATGCTGATGAAACCCGCCGCGCGGTGGCCGCCACGCGGTATCCGCCGCGCGGGATCCGTGGCGTATCCGGATCGCAGCGCGCCAATCGTTATGGCCTGGTGCAGGATTATCATGCCCATGCCGACAGCGAGATCGGCGTGATCGTGCAGGTGGAGACGGGTGCGGCCCTGAACCGCATCCCTGAGATCGCCAAGGTCGATGGCGTGGATGGCATCTTCATTGGCCCGGCCGACCTGTCGGCTGATCTGGGGCATCTGGGCAACAGCGCCCATCCCGATGCGCAGGCCGCGATTATGCGCGGATTGCAGCTCTGCCAGGCGGCCGGCAAGCCCTGCGGCATTCTCGCGCCGAACGAAGATGATGCGCGGCGTTATCTGGATGCCGGCTTCACATTTGTCGCGGTCGGCGTCGACCAGGGGCTGCTGGCCAAAGCGACCCGCGATCTGGCGCGGCGTTTCCGCAGCCATCTGGGCCGCGTCTGATCAATCCGGTTTGCGCCGGACCCAGAAACGGTAGCAATTGGCGAACAGGTCGGGATTTTCGAGTTCTATCTCGGCCCAGTGATCGAGATTGGTGGCCGTGGGGTCGTCGGGGAATCGCGCGCGATATCCCGACAGGGCTTTCGGCGAGGAAAACTCGAAGCCAAGGAATTCCAGTCCGGCTCCATTGATGAACTGGCGCAATTGCTGCGGCGTGTAGCGATGCTCCTGGCGGTGGAACACCAAGTCGCGCAGGTCACTGAGTGCGTAATAGGCGCTGGATGCACTCAGTCTCGCGGCCAGTTGCGGATCATGCTTGGGCAGGATGCGTCGGAATTCCCGCACCTCTTCCGGGCTGTCGCCAAGGCGGAGCCTGGCGATCAGGTCGCGTGCCTTCACCACGTCGCGGCGGCCGACCTCGCTGTAGAGGCCCAGCATCATGTAGCCGCCCGGTTTCAGTAGCGCGACCAGTTGCGCCAGCCCGGCGGCTGGGTCGCGCAGGTGATGCAGCACGCCGAAACTCTCGATCACGTCGAAACGCCGTGGGACGCTGCCGAGCTTCAGGATATCCGCTTGGGCGAATTCCACGTTGCTGATCCCGATCTCGGTCGCCTTGCGGATGGCATAGGACAGGCTTGTGCGACTCAGATCGATCGCCAGGACCTTCGAGAAGGCATAGCTGGTGGCGGCCAGGATGGCATGCAAGCCCGTGCCGCAGCCGGCCACCAGAATCTCGGGCGTGAGACGCTCTTCCGCCGGTATTTGCTGCAGTGGAAGGGCGGTTCGTAGCCGACTGCTCACTGTCTGAGGCGTGCCAAGGATCGGCTGATGCCAGCGCGGGAAGGGGCTTTCCTCATACATCTCCCTCACGGCCTGGCTGGTCTGGTCCTCGATGGGGGTCAAGGCCGGGATGGTCGTGGCGATGCGCTGTTCTGCCAGCGGCTCGTCGATCTGAATGCGTTTCAGGTCGGCATAGGCATCCGGCCACGAGGCAGAAGCCAGGCGCTCGACGTCGTGGCGCTGGTAAAGCGGTCGATAGCAGGCATATACCGCGAAGAGGGCTGGGCTATCGGCAGGCGAATACGTCTCCAGCTTTGCCGCCAGTTCAGTCAGCGCGATGGTTTCGTGTTGCGAAACCCAGTCGATGTATTCCGCCTGGAAGCCGCAGATCGCCATCAGGCAGAGCAGGGATTCGTATCGCGACAATGCCTCGGGGGAGTTAAAGGCCATGGCCAGCAGACCGCGCCGCAACGCCGTGAGCCGCCGTTCCAGCTTTGGATGGCTGACGAGGCCGTATTTCAGCCAGGCGGGCAGTGCCGTGATGCCCAGCAGGTCAGGGCAGGAGGGCCGGCTCAGCACGGCGGCGACGGCCTGTCCCGGCATAGCATCAATCGGGTTCAGTGCGACGAAAACCGGGTCCAGGCAGATCGCGCTTTCGATCAGCGGCGCAAGGTCGCGCGGTTCGATGCCCGGCTCGCCCAGCAGGGGCAGCACGTTGGCCACCAGTTCTGGATTGGGCTGCTTCAGCCGCACATCGCGCAGCGAACGCGCTAAGCCGACCTTGTAGCGCACTATGTCTGGCGCCAGCTTGTGGGCCAGTCCGAAAAAGCGGATGGCCTGCTTGGCGTCGCCCTTGATCATCAGGGCATAGCCCAGCATGTAGTTGGTTTCGGGGTTCTTGGCACTGGAACTTCGGGCGGTGGCCAGTGCACCGATCGCGGAATCCACGCTGTCTTCAGCTAGAAAGATATGGGCCAGCCCGATATAGGCCTCATTGTATTTCGGATTGAGCGCGATGGCCGCGCCGAAGCTGTTCCTGGCGCCTTCGCGATCGCCGAGCGCCAGCAGGATATGCCCCAGGGTGACGTGATAATCCTCGAAATGGAAATCCTTCGCGATGGCCTGATCGACCAACTGGCGGGCAGTGTCCAGCGCGCCGCGCTGGAAGGCGATGTATCCCTTCAGATGCAGGGCGTCGGCGAAGTCGGGCTCCTGCTTGAGGATGCTGTCCAGAAAGCCCTCAGCCTGGTCGAACCGCTCGGTTTCGATTGCGCGGATCGCCGCCCGCAGCATGGGCAGCAGATGTGCCTTTGCCGCTATTTCATCGGGGTTTGGAAGTGACATTTCGCTTTGCAGCAGGGGCTGATGACGGATTACTCTTCCACCTTAAGAGGAACGCCCCGTTGGAGCAAACATAATGAAAACAACGCCCGTCACTGCCGCCGACCTGTCTGCGTCCGTTCTGGCGGTGCCGCCATTGGCCCGTTACTCGGACCTGACCCTGAACGAGGAGGCGAATCGGCAGCTGATCGCCTATCTCGAGGCCGGTGGGGTGCGCAGCCTGATGTATGGCGGCAATGCCAACTTCTACAACGTGTCGGTTGGCGAATATGCCGAGATTCTGGATTTCCTGATCGACGCGGTCGGGACCGACACCTGGCTGATTCCGTCCTTCGGTCCCGATTACGGCAAGCTGATCGACCAGGCCAAGATTCTGCGCGGCTCCAAGGTGCCTGCCGCCATGGCCCTGCCGCAGACCTTCCCCGCCACTTCTGAGGGCGTGGAAGTCGGCTTGCGGCGTGCCGCGGTCACCATGGGCAAGCCGGTGATCCTGTATATCAAAGCCGAGAACTACATCGCGCCGGAAGCGGCCGGCCGACTGATGCGGGAAGGGCTGGTTTGCGCGGTGAAATACGGCACCGTGCGTGCCGACCCGGCCCAGGACGAGTATCTGAAACGCCTCCTCGATCATGTCGATCCGGCGCTGGTGATCAGCGGTATCGGCGAGCGGCCGGCGATCGTGCATTTCCAGAAATTCGGCCTGCGCAGTTTCACCTCTGGCTCGGTCTGCGTGGCACCGCGCGGCTCGATGGCAATGCTTGCCGCCCTGCAGCGCGGCGACGTGGCCGAAGCCGAGCGGTTGCGCGAGGCCTATCTGCCGCTGGAAGACCTGCGCGACGGTATCAGTCCGATCCGCACCCTGCACGACGCGGTCACGCTGGCCGGGATCGCCGATATGGGGCCGATGCTGCCGCTGATGAGCGTGTTGGGGCCTGAGCAGCGTGCCAGGGTGAAGCCGGTGGCCCAGGCCCTGAAGGACTGGGATTCCGGCCTGGCCAAGGCCCAGGCGGCCGAATAGCTGGGAACCGCCGGCGCCAATAAAAAAGCCCCGGTGCGAGCCGGGGCTTTTTTGTTGTCGGGCCTAGGCTTACTCGCCGCCGCCGGCCTTCTTCTTTTCTTCCTCGACCAGTTCCTTCTTCGAGAGCTTGCCGATCAGTGTCTTGGGCAGGGCCTCGCGGATATCCATCGCCACGGGCATCTCGTGCTTGCCCAGCTTGTCCTTCAGGAAGTCGCGCAGTTCGTCGAAGGTGAAGGGCTGTGCGCCAGCCTTCAGCTTGATGAAGGCCTTCGCCGACTGGCCGCGATACTGGTCGGGAATGCCGATCACGGTGCATTCTTCCACCGACGGATGCTCGTAGATCGCTTCCTCGATGTTGCGCGGATAGACGTTGAAACCGCCCGAGAGGATCATGTCCTTCTTGCGGTCGACGATGAAGATATAGCCGTCCTCGTCGATATAGCCCACGTCGCCGGTATGGAAGCGGCCGCCGGCGAAGGCTTCCGCCGTCGCCTCGGGCTTGTTCCAGTAGCCCTTCATCACGTTCGGGCCGGTGATGCAGATCTCGCCGGTTTCCTTCACGCCCAGCACCTTGAGCGGGTCGTCGACATCGACGATCTCGATCGTCACGCCCGGCAGCGGCAGGCCGCAGGAACCGCGCCTGCGCACGCCGCCATGCACCGTCTGGGTGCCGGCCGGCGAGGTTTCGGTCATGCCCCAGCCCTCGATCATCTTGCAGCCGGTGGCATTCTCGAACTTGTCCTGCACCTCGACCGGCAGCGGGGCGCCGCCGGATGCGCAGAATTTCAGCCCCGAAAGGTCGTAATCCTTCAGGTTCGGCAGGTTGACGATGGCGGCATACATCGTCGGCACGCCAGGGAAGATCGAGATCTTCTTCTTGTGCAGGTCCTCGATCACTGCCTTCAGGTCGAAGCGTGGATGCATGATGAATTCAGCACCAATGGTCAGCATGCGCAGCAGCACCGCGCTCAGGCCATAGATGTGGAACATCGGCAGGACCATCAGCACGCGTTCCTTGCCGTCATCCAGCAGGTTCAGGTTGCCGGTCCAGCTAGCATACATATGCACCGTGGCCGTGATGTTGCCATGGGTGAGCATGGCGCCCTTGGGTTGGCCGGTGGTGCCGCCGGTATATTGCAGGATCGCCACTTCCTCGGCGGGATCCTTTACCGGATGCGGGGTATAGCGGCCGTCATTGGCGATCAGGTCGGCGAAGCGGATATGCTTGTCGTCCTTCGGAACGGCGGCGATTTCCTTGCCCTTGGCCAGCGGGAACAGCAGGTTCTTGGGGAAGGGCAGCACATCGGGCAGGCGGCAGACCACCACCTTCTTCAGCCGCGTGGTGCCGATCATCTTGGCGATGTTGGGGTACAGCGCCTTGAGGTCCAGCGTCACGATGATGTCGGTCTGGCTGTCCTCGATCTTGTAGCGCAGCTCGCGTTCGGCATCGAGCGGGCTGTAGTTCACCACCCGGCCACCGGCCTTCAGGATGGCGAAGAAGCAGATCACATAATGCGGCGTGTTGGGCAGGAACAGGCCAACATGCACGCCCGGGCCGACGCCGAGCTGCTGGAAGCCTTTGGCAGCGCGGTCGACCAGGTCGGAAACCGCCGCGTAGGTATACCCCTTGCCCATGAAATCCAGGCAGGGCCGCGGCGCGAAGCGCGCGACGGCATCGTCCAGCAGGGTCCAGATCGGCCTGGCCTGGAAATTCTGTGCCCAGGTTACCCCGGCCGGATAGGATTTTTCCCAGAACGGTGCGCTCATTATGCTCCCCCTAGACTTCGGGCCGGCCATCACGGGCCGGAGACGGACCCATTCTAGGAACCGGCTGGCTCCGGCGCAACGTGGCGCTGCGTCAAGCGAATTGGGTTCATCCGGGCGGGGCGGGCGGCACCCGCCGGGTTGCGTCCGGGCGCGGCGGCTGGCACACTTGATAACTAAGTTTCCAATCCCCGATGAGGCCAGAATGGGCGGCGCCAAGGATATGCGGGCGGAACGCGACCGGTTTGTCGCTTTCGCCTTCTCCGCTGCCGACCTGATGCTCGAGGTGGCCGCCGACGGCCAGATCATCTTCGCCACTGGTGCGGCGCGGCTGATCGCCGGTTGCGAGAGTACCGGCCTGGTGGGCCAGAATTTCGCCACCCTGATCGAGGAAGCCGACCGTCATTTTGTGCTCAACCTGCTGGCCGGGCTGACCATCGGTGCACGGATCGAGCCGGTCACGATCCGCCTGCTGAACCTGGAAGGCAAGCCAGGTGCGCTCTGCGTGCTGGGCGGCTGCTGCCTGCCGCGGCAGGAGGGACGGTATTATCTGACGCTGTCGAATGCCCGGTTGCCCCAGGCCGAGGCGGCGCTGCAGAACAAGCGCGATTACCAGACCGGCCTGCTGACAACCGAGGATTTCGAGACCCGCGCCGGCGACCGCCTGAAACTGGCCCGCGACCTGGGGTCAGAGGTCAAGCTCACCTTGGTCGAAATCGTCGGCCTGAAGGAACTGGTCGAAAGCCTGCCGCCGGAAGACAGCCAGTTGCTGATGGGCGATGTTGGCGCGCTGATCCGCGCCAAATCCATCGGGGGCGACACGGCCGGCCATATCGACCCGGAGAAATATGGCATCCTGCATGCCGCACCACTGGATCAGGATGTCGTGGCCGAGCAGGTGCGCAACCTGATCAGGCAGAGCAGTACCCAGGCCGCCAAGGCGGCCGAGGCGTTGGGGGTTCGCAGCGCGACGCTCGACCTGCAGGCCCGGGGCATGAGCGATGAGGATGCCGCCAGTGCCATGGCCTTTGCCGTCGAACGGTTCGCCAATGAAGGCGCCGCCAGTTTCGCCACCCTGCATACCACCGAAGACAGCCTGAAGGCCTTGCTGCAGAAAACGGTGTCGCGGGTGCGCGCTCTGCGCTCGGCGGTGTCCAGCCGGCAGTTCCAGCTCGTTTTCCAGCCCATCGTGCGGCTCGATACCCGCACCCTGCATCACTACGAGGCGTTGTCGCGCTTCGAGGATGGAGGGTCGCCTTTCGAGACGATCCGCCTGGCCGAAGGCGTGCACATGATCGGCGAATTCGATCTTGCCGTGGTGCAGCGCGTGGTCGACATGCTGGCCGAACGCCGCCGCCAGGGCGAGACCATCGACGTGGCGGTCAATCTCTCCGGCCGCAGCCTGGAAAGCTCGGTCTTCATGGCCGCGCTGCGCGAAATCCTCGCCGTGGATCCGAGCCTGCGCCGGCAACTGATCTTCGAGATCACGGAATCGACCCAGATCACCAACATGGTGCATGCCGCCAATGCGGTGCGGCAACTGCGCGAGGACGGCCATTTCGTCTGTCTCGACGATTTCGGTGCCGGCGCCGCCTCGTTCCCCTATCTGCAGGCGCTGGAGATCGATTACGTCAAGATCGATGGCGCCTATGTGAAGGCGCTGCAGACCCAGGGACAGGACCGCGACCGCGCCATCCTCAAAGGCATGGTCTGGCTGTGCAAGGAACTCGGCATCGGCACGGTGGCCGAAATGGTCGAGACCGAGGACCAGGCCCGCCTGCTGCTCGACTTCGGCATCGATTACGGCCAGGGCTACCTGTTCGGCCGGCCCGAACCCGACCCCAGGCTCGAACCGCTGCGGCTCGACGACGATCCGGGCCCGCATCGCAACCCGGCCGAAGTCAGGCTCAAGCGCCGCTGATCTAGCCGCGCAATTCCACCTTGCCGTGATCCAGCACCACCACGTCGCGCTCCATCAGGCGGGCGCGGAACGATACGATGTTGCCGTCGCGCCAGATTTCCGTGTGGATTGTCTCGCCTGGGAAAACCGGCGCGGTGAAGCGCGCCTCGATATGCGCGATCCTGGCCGGATCGTGGTCGCAGACCGCTTTCACCACGGCGCGCACGGCATGGCCATAGGTGCACAGGCCATGCAGGATCGGACGCGGAAAACCAGCCGCCTTGGCAAAGGCCGGATCGGCATGCAACGGATTGCGGTCGCCGCATAGACGGTAGAACAGCGCCTGGTTCGGCTGGGTCTTCGCCGTCACGCCGGCATCGGGCTGGCGGTCGGGGATCGTATGCGGTGCCGGCGGGCCGTCCCCCGCCGCACGGGCCGGGCCGCCGAAGCCGCCATCGCCACGCGCGAACACGGTGGACAGCAGGGTCACCAGCTTCTCGCCGCTTTGCGCATCGCTCAGGGTGTTTTCGGTCAGCATGATGGCGCCCTTGCCGGCGCCTTTGTCGAACACGTCCCTGATGCGCACCTTGGCCTTGATCCGGCCGCTGGGCGGCAGCGGCTTATGGATGGTCACGCGCTGCTCGCCATGCACCACCATCACGTAGTTGATGCCGGTCTTCGGCGTCCAGCTATCGTCCCAGGCGATCACGGTGGCCAGGCTGGGCAGGGCGCGCAGGTCCTTCTCGAACACGAAGGGCAGTTCGTCGGCATCCATGGGATCATGCCCCATGCCGACGCTGAGCGCGTAGAGCATGGTGTCGCGGTCGCTGTAGCTGAATTCGCGTTCCGGAATGTCGAGGCGCAGCAGTTCGTCATAGACAATCGGCATGGTTCCTCCGTAAATCTTTTCCCGACTGTAACCGCGCCGCGGAACGCAGACCAGCCCTGCCGTAACGGCAGGGCGAATGGGAGGAACAATGGCTTACGCAACCTTCGATTTCTCGGTCGAAAACCATATTGCCCGCATCATCTTCAACCGGCCCGACAAGGCCAATGCCATGGTGCTGCCGTTTTGGCAGGAAATGGTGGACGTGTTCGCCGAGATCGAGGATCGCCCGGAAATCCGCGCCGTCGTGATTTCGTCGACCGGCAGGCATTTCACCGGCGGGCTGGATCTTTCTGCCTTCGCCAATATCGCCGGCGAGATGATGCAGGGCGACCGCGGCCGGGTAGGCGAGCAGATGCGCCGCACCGTGGCCGAGATGCAGGAAACCTTCGCTGTGATCGACCGCTGCCGCGTGCCGGTGCTGGCGGCGATCCAGGGTGGCTGCATCGGCGGCGGTGTCGACCTGATCTCGGCCTGCGACATGCGCTATTGCACGAACGATGCCTGGTTTTGCATCCAGGAGATCAACATCGGCATGACCGCCGATGTCGGCACTTTGCAGCGCCTGCCGCAACTGATGCCGTCGGGGCTGGTGCGCGAACTCGCCTATACCGGCCGCCGCATGGCCGCCGACGAGGCGTTCCGCTGCGGCCTGGTGAATGCCAGCTATGCCACGCAGGACGAGATGCTGGCCGCCGTGCTGGAGATCGCCAAAACAATTGCGTCGAAATCGCCGCTGGCCGTGCATGGCAGCAAGGAGATGCTGAACTACACCCGCGACCACGATACGGCCGATGCGCTCAATTACATGCAGGTCTGGCAGGCCGGCATGTTCCTCAGCATCGATCTGATGGAGCAGATGCAGGCCAACCAGCAGAAGCGCGAGGCGAAATTCGCCGACCTGCTGCCGGCCAAGAAGATCGTGCGCCGCCGTCGCTGAGGGTCGGGCGTCGTTAGTCAGTCGACGCCCAGCACCTTCCAGATGCCTTCGGCGGCGAGCACCACGCGTTCGCCCACTTTGGCTTCGCCCTGCACGAAGATGATGCTGCGGGTCTGGCGCACGATGCGGCCGCGCATTTCCATCCAGTCGCCGGGTTTCACCGCGCCGATGAACTGGTTGTTCAGCGAGATGGTGGCGCAGGCCCGCCGTTCGACGGCATCCCAGACCAGCCAGCCCAGCATATGGTCGGCAAATGTCATCAGCATGCCGCCATGCACCACGCCGCGCGAATTGGTGTGGCGGTCCTCGGCCAGCAGGCCATAGGTCGAACTGCCGTCTTCCTCGCGGCGGACCCAGACGGGACCGACGATCTGGGTGAAGGGGCCCTGGCCGTGGCGCTGTTTCCAGCCGGCGGCGGCGGGATCGAAAGTCATCGCGAATCTGTCCGTTTTGTATGCATGCGCTGCGATTGAGCAGGAGAGGTCGAGTCCATGCAAGCCTTCCTGCGGGGTTTACCCTGCGTCACAGCTTGCGCAGCGCGAATGCCGGTCCTAACCTCTTGCCCGATTTGAGGGAGAGAAACGCCATGGATCTCGAATTCACGGCCGAGGAACGCGCTTTCCGGGAAGAGGTGCGCGGCTTCATCCGCGACAGCCTGCCGCCAGCGCTGGCCGAGAAGACCCGCCGCATGACCCATCTGGGCCGCGAGGATTTCGTCACCTGGCACCGCATACTCAACCAGCGCGGCTGGGGCGCGCCAGGCTGGCCCAAGGAATATGGCGGTCCGGGCTGGACGCTGATCCAGCGCTATATCTTCGACGAGGAATGCGCCGCCGCCGATGCGCCGCCTTTGCTGCCCTTCGGCATCGCCATGGTGGGGCCGGTGATCTACACCTTTGGCACCGAGGAACAGAAGAAGCGCTACCTGCCGCGCATCCTCAATATGGACGACTGGTGGTGCCAGGGCTATTCCGAACCGGGTTCAGGTTCCGATCTCGCCAGCCTGCGCACCAAGGCCGAAAGCGACGGCGACCATTACGTGGTTAATGGCCACAAGATCTGGACCACCCAGGCGCATTACGCGAACATGATGTTCTGCTTGGTGCGCACCGATCCGAACGCCAAGCCGCAGGAGGGTATTTCCTTCCTGCTGATCGACATGAACACGCCCGGCATCACCGTGCGGCCGATCATCTCCATCGATGAAGGCCATGGTGTGAACGAGGTGTTCCTCGACAATGTGCGTGTGCCCAAGAGCAATCTGATCGGCAAGGAAGGCAAGGGCTGGACCTATGCTAAGTTCCTGCTGGGTAACGAGCGTACCACCATCGCCGAAGTCTCGACCTCCAAGCAGCGCCTGCGCCGCCTTAAGGAAATCGCCCGTGCCGAACAGGCTTTCGGGGCCCCGTTGATCGAGGAAGCCAGCTTCCGCGCCAAGGTGGCCGCCGTCGAGATCGAACTGATGGCACTGGAATACACCAACCTGCGTGTGCTGGCGGCCGAGACGGCGGGCAAGGGCGTGGGGCCGGAAGCCAGCATGCTGAAAATCCGCGGTTCGGAGATTCAGCAGACCATCACGGAACTGGCCTGCGAGGCGCTGGGTTACTACGCCAATCCCTACGAACACCGGCCGGATGGCTCCAACCAGCCGCCCGTCGGCCCCGATTACGCGCAGGGCCGCATGGAAGCCTTCCTCTATAACCGCGCCACCACGATCTATGGCGGCTCAAACGAGATTCAGCGCAACATCATCGCCAAGATGGTGCTGGGCTTGTAACGCAAACGGAATTCTGAAGCAGGGAAGAACGAGACAATGGATTTCAATCTGTCCGAAGAACAGAAGCTGCTGGCCGACAGCGTGGAAAGCTGGCTGCAGGACAAATACGATTTCGACCGCTGGCGCAAACTGGTGAAGACCGATCTGGGCTATGCGGAGGAAAACTGGCAGACCATGGCCGAGCTGGGCTGGCTGTGCATCCCGCTGCCCGAGGATCATGGCGGTCTGGGCGGCGGCAGCGTCGACACCATGCTGCTGGCCGAACGTTTTGGTCGCCATCTGGTGGCCGAGCCGTATTTCTCCACCGTGATCCTGGGCGCCGGCCTGGTCATGGCGGCCGGCGACGCGAAGCAGCAGGCCGAATACCTGCCGCAGATCGCCGAGGGCAAACAGAAATGGGCCTTTGCCTTCGCCGAGCATGGCGGCCGTTTCGCGCTGAATGAAGTGCGCACCAAGGCCGTGAAGGACGGCGGCGGCTGGGTCATCAGCGGCAAGAAGATCGTGGTGCGCGATGCCCCCAGCGCCAGCAAGCTGGTCGTACTGGCGCGCACGGCGGGCAATGATGCCGACGAGACGGGCCTGGGCCTGTTTGTGGTGGATGCCAATGGCGCCGGCGTGTCGCGGCAGGATTACCGCACCGTGGATAACGGCCGCGCATCCGACATCGCTTTCGAGAAGGCGCCGGCCGTCGCGGTGCTGGGCGATCCGGCCGGCGCGTTGCCGGCCGTGGAGAAGGTGGTTGACCAGGCGATTGGCTATCTGTCGGCCGAGGCGGTCGGCGCCATGGCCGCCCTGCACGAAACCACGCTGGCCTATGCCAAGACGCGCAAGCAGTTCGGCCGGCCGATCGGCGATTTCCAGGTGATCCAGCATCGCCTGGTCGACATGATGATGCAGCTGGAAAGCGCCCGTTCGCTCTCGCTGCTCGCCAACCTGAAGATGGATGCGCCGGCGAAGGAGCGCGCCAAGGCCGCCGCTGCCGCCAAGGTGCAGACCGGCCGCTCGGGCCGTTTCGTGGGCCAGCAGGCCGTGCAGCTACATGGCGGCATGGGCATGACCGATGAGCTGAATGTCGGCCATTACATGAAGCGGCTGATGACCATCGACACCCTGTTCGGCCATGCCGACCATCACCAGCGCCGCTTCGCCGCCCTCAGCGATTGAAGACGGAACAGAAACAGGGGTTGGAATCTGAACGTGCCGGCTGCGAGAGTAACGGAATTACGTCGGATTAGGCCCGGGTGAGTCGAATGTCGACCTCTCGCTCGACATAGTTCCATTCCGGGCTTTGCCGCAGACGCTCGAGTAGCATCTCGAACGCGCTGTCGTCGCCGGGGGCGAATTCAAACCAGGTCAGGAAATCGAAATCGCCGCCCAGATCGCGGCAATGGTGCAGACGGCGCGCTATACCGGGCAGGTATTCCTGTCCGATCTCGATGTGTTTGGACTGGGCTTCAAAGATTTCGCGGCGCTCATCTTGCGCCAAAGTCCACCAGGCCTCGGATTTTCGTATTGGAATCAGAGCTGCCCGGGTCGATGCTGGACGGCCCAGGCCCTGCTGCCGCGCCGTGAGGGAAGCGGTTTCCAGGCGCGTGGTGTATCGCGTATTGCTGGTAAAGCCCCGCAGCATCCATGCTGTCCCAGCATCGGCTGCTGGATCGTTGCCCTCTATCACTGTCAGTGCGTCCGCTGCGGCCAGGCTTTCTCCGATCACTGCATTGATGCGGTCGATCCGCCATGGGCCTGAGGTTCCGGCGATGAATGTCACGTGAAGCGGGCTGAGCATGGCGCGTATGGTATCGACAGGCATCGCCTCGGTTCAATTGTTTCTTGCGCTATGGCAATTGAGACGCTTCACTGGGGCGTGGCGGCGCCTATTGCATAGGCAGGTTGCTCGACGAATGCGCACCCGACAGCGTGATCATTCTGAAAGGAAGCGCGATGACCAAGACCGTAACCGTCGTAAACGACATGCAGGCGTATTTCCGCGCCGAACTGGCGCGCAAATACCGATCCACCGCCGGCAGCCAGGAACAGGCCGATCAGGTGCTGGTCGATGCGCTGTTTGCCGCTTTGCAGCGTGACGGCTACGTGATCCTGCCGCAGCTGTTTTCCGATGATGATGTCGAGGCGATCCGCGCCGAGCTGATGCCGCTGTTCGGCAAATATCTGGGGCGCAACAATTTCGAGGGCTTCGGTACCCAGCGGCTTTATGCCGTGATCGAGAAGACCTTCATCTGCAATCCGCTGGTCGAGCACCCGCTCATACTGGCCCTGCTGGATCGCGTGCTGGAGCCGAATTACCTGCTGTCGCAGTTGCAGGCGATCAACATCCTGCCGGGCGAGGCGGCGCAGCCGCTGCATCACGACGATGCGTTTTATCCCTGGCCGCGCCCGCGTCCGGCCCTTGGTGCGGCCACCATCATGGCCATCGACGATTTCACGGCCGAGAACGGCGCCACGGTGGTGTTGCCGGGTAGCCATCTGTGGCCCGACCGCGCGCCGGCTGAAGCCGATCTCGCCAGCGCCATTCCGGCGGTGATGCCGAAAGGCTCGGTGCTGCTGTTCCTCGGCACGACATGGCATGGCGGCGGCGCCAACCGCTCGGCGGCCGGCCGGCTCTGCGTCACCGCGCAGTATTGCGCACCTTGGTGCCGGCAACAGGAGAATTTCAGCCTGTCGGTCTCGCGCGAGCGGGTGAAACAGTGCAGCGAGCATATCCGCCGCATGCTGGGCTACAGCATCCATCCGCCCTTCATGGGCTTCGTGAACGGCCTGCATCCCAAGCGGCTGCTGGAAGACTGAGCTGCAGGCAGTTGCGGGCCTATCCCTGTCGCGGCAGCGTCACAGTCACCACCAGGCCATTTGTATCCGGTGCCGCCGAAAGCATGATATCGCCGTCATGGGTCAGGATGATGTCCTGGGCGATGGTCAGGCCAAGCCCGGTGCCGCCGGTATCGCGGTTGCGTGACGATTCCAGCCGCACGAAAGGCCGGAAGGCATTCTCGAACTGATCCGGCGGAATGCCGGGGCCGTCGTCGCTGACCGTAATGACGAAGGCATCCGGGGTTTCCCGCAGGCGCACCCAGACATGGCTGCCGAATTTGCAGCCATTGTCGATCAGGTTGGCGAAGGCGCGCCGCATGGCAACAGGCCGATAGACCAGCCGGGCGTGATCCGGCCCCTCGTAGGCGACCATGCAGCCCGCATCGGCGGCGGTATCGCACAGGCTGATCAGCATGGCGGCCAGATCGCTGGGACTGCGGGGCTCGTCCTTCAGCTGGGTACTGGCGAAAGTCAGTGTCGCGCTCATCATCGCCTCCATCTCGGCGATATCGGACATCACCTGCCGGCGCTGGTCGGGATCGGGAAGGTATTCCGCAAACAGGCGAAGACGGGTGAGTGGCGTGCGCAGATCATGGCTGATCGCTGCGATCATCTGCAGCCTGTCGTCGACGAACCGCTTCAGCCGCAGCTGCATGGCATTGAATGAATTGCCGATGGCCTGAAGCTCGGGCGCATTGAAGCTGCCGACCAGGCGAGGCTCGCGGTCGCGACCCAGCTTCTCGGCGGCTTCCGCCAGGTCATCCAGCGGCTTGACGATGCCGCGCGCCACCCAGACCGACAGCAGGCCGATCAGCACCACGGCGAGCAATGGCAGGGCCACGTTGCGGGTCATGCGCACGATCTCCTGTCCGTCGCTTTTTGGTGTCACCACCAGCCAGTCTTCCTGGGGCCCGATGCGGAAGGCGATGCGCAGATCGCTGCTCAGCATGTTGGCACTTCGGTCATCGAAGACATCCATGATAACCGTTGGCAGCGGCGGCAGGATGATGACCAGCGGGCGCGGGGAATATTCGGGATCGTCCGGCTCGTCCGCCTTCAGCAGCACATCCTGTGGCGTCAGGCCGAGCCGGTCGGTGATCCGCCGGTGGAGGTCGGTGAACCCGCCTTCGCGCTCGGAATGACGGAAATCCGGCGGACTGCTCAGCAGCGTTATATCCAGCCATTGCCGCACTGGAAGATCCCGCAGCAGCGCCGGCCGTTCGGCGGCCGGCGCCGTGATGCTGCGGTCGCGGATGTCCTGCAGGGTGGCCAGCAGCCAGTCGCGATCGAAGAACATGGCTTCGGGCGGGCGGATCACCAGCGGCATGGCCTTGTCCACGGCCTTCATTGCCAGCAGGGCACCGATGATGACCAACACGATGCGCGGCGCCAGGCGCAGCCGCGACCAGAACGGAATGATCATGCCGCGGTATCCTCGACCGGAGTTACCGCCGCCGTGAAGAAATACCCCTCGTTGCGGATGGTTTTTATGAAGGCCGGGTCCTGGGGATCGGTCTCGATCTTGCGGCGCAGGCGGCTGATCTGCACATCGATGCTGCGGTCATAGGCCTGGTTGGCGCGACCATGGGCAAGGTCGAGCAACTGGTCCCGGCTCAGCACCCGCTGGGGATGTTCCAGGAAGGCCAGCAGCAGATCAAACTCGCCGCTGGTGAGCTCGGTCAGGGTTTTGTCGGGTGAGGTCAGCGTCCGTCGGCTGGCATTGAGTTGCCATCCGCCGAATTCATAACAGGCCACCGCACGTTTGGCGTTGATGCTGCTGGCACCCAGGCGCCGGGTGACGGCGCGGATGCGGGCCAGCAGCTCGCGCGGGTTGAACGGTTTGACCACATAATCGTCCGCGCCGATCTCAAGGCCGATGATGCGATCAGTATCGCCCGTCATCGCCGTCAGGAGGATAATCGGCACGGCGCTTTGTGCGCGCATGCGGCGGCAGAGCGACAGGCCGTCTTCGCCCGGCATCATGATGTCGAGCACGATCACGTCGATCCGGCTGTCTTCGCAGATGGCGAACATTTGCCGGCCATCGCCGGCCTGGCTGACCCGCAGGCCATGATCGGCCAGGAAGCGCGCCAGCATGGCGCGAATGCGATGGTCGTCGTCCACGATCAGCACATGAATGTTGGCTGGGGCAGTCAAAGCACGTCTCCGGTCATGTTTGCGCCATAGTAATAGAATCCGGGCGCCAACCCGGATTTTTGCAACAAACTGAAATATATCGATACGACGACGACACGAACCGGGCCTGCCAGCCGTGTAGGGTGGCGGCGTTTCCTCCCCTGACTCGATGAAAAATGAGTGGTCCAATCATGAAAACGTCTTATTCCTTCAGTGTTTTGCAACCCTTTGCCATTGTGGCAGGCCTTGTTCTGGTTCCGCCGGTCGTGGCCCAGGCCCAGCAGCCGGTGAGCAAATCCGCGACCGCTTCGCAGGGTTCGGCGGTTGGCGAGAAGGATTGGGATATCCGGCTTGGGGCGGGCGCGCTCTATCAGCCGGATTACGAGGGCAGCGACGATTATGAAGTAGCGCCTTTGCCCTTGATCTCGATCAGTTACAGGGACCTGGTCTTCCTGCGTGGACCCAGCCTGGGCGTCAATGCCTTCACCTGGCAGGGACCGCGCCCGACCGACAAACTGCAGCTCGGCCCGCTGGTGCGCTACCAGATGGGCCGCGACGAGGACGACAACGACGATCTGCGCGGCATGGGCGATATCGATTCCGGGGCCGAGCTTGGTGCATTCCTGAATTACAGCGCCGGGCCATGGTCGGCAGGTGTGACGGTGTTCCAGGATGTCAGCAGTGCCCATGATGGGCTGACGGCCAAGTTTGCCGGCGGCTATCGCCACAGCTTCGGACCAAAGCTGCGTGCGCGGGCCGAGCTTTCAACCACCTGGGCCAGTGACGATTACACCGAAACCTTCTTCGGCGTGACGGCATTGCAATCCCAGCGCAGCGGCATGCGCCGGTTTCAGGCCGAAGGCGGGATCAAGGATGTCGGCCTGACGCTCGATCTAGATTACAGCCTCACGCAGCATTGGGGGCTGACCGGGCGGCTGGGCTACAAGCGCCTGCTGGGCGATGCGGCCGACAGCCCGCTGGTGGAAGATCGCGGTTCGCCGGATCAGCTGATGACCGGTCTGTTCCTCAGTTACAAGTTCTGAGGCCGTCATGCTGGCCGAGTTATGGTACTCGGCGAACTGGGGCCTGGTGCTGGCCGGCTTGATCGCGGGCGTGGCGGCGTCGGTATTCAGCCGGCGCCTCTCGCTTCTCTGGCACGGTGCCAGCATGTTCGCCATCGGGCTGTATCTTGGGATATGCGTTATAATTTTCTTGGAAGCGCTCCCGCCGGGGCGTGGTCTGACGGCAGCTGGCCTGCAATTGGCGGTCGGACTGGGCATCCTGGGCGCCAGCCTCTGCCGCCTGCATCTGGTCGGCGTGGCGATCTACGCGGCCGGCGGTGTCGTCTCGGTGCTGATACATGCCGTTTCTGATGGCCCGCTGTTGGCCCAGGAGCCGCCCTTCGTGGTGCTCGATACTGTCGCCGTCGGGTTCCTGATCATACTGGGTCGCTTTGTCGTAAGGGAGTGGCGCCACTTTGCGTCGACGCTGTGTCTTGCCCAGGCGAGAAGGGTCGGCAAAAGTTCGCGACCGGAGCAGGAAAAGATCGCCACATAGAAAAAGCCCGGCGGAATGACATCCGCCGGGCTTTTTGAAATCCGGAACGTCTTGGTCGTATCAGGCGGCGTTGACCGCCTTCACGGCCTCGACGGCGCTCTCCGGATTCCAGTTCGTATAAGCCATGGCGCAATGCTGGGCGCAGTAAGGCTTGCCCGGCAGCGCGACGTGGCTGCAGAAATCGAACTCGGCGCTTTTGGGATCGCCGATCGGCCATTTGCAGCGCGGGCCGCTGCTGGGCGTCAATGCCGCCAGCATCGCAGCCGTCAGCTGCTGTCCCGAACCCGAGCCGGTGCCGGCCACCGGGCCGCCGTCCGAGCCTTCGGCCGCCGGGGCTCGTTCAGCCTTCGGCTGGGCCGGGGCGCGCAGTGCCGCGGGGGCATGTCCCCCTGGTGGGCCGGCATGGCTGGCGGCCGGTCGCGGCTGCGCCGGCTTGTCGCTCCGCATGATCGGCGAAGCGCGCTTGGCCAGGCCGATGCGGTGGGCCTTGCCGACCACGGCGTTGCGGGTCATGCCCAGCGCTTTGCCGATCTGGGTGATCGACTGGCCGGATTCCCACAATTGAACCAGAAGTTTAACCTTCTCGTCCGTCCATACCATATGTAGCCCCCGTTCTTGGACTTAGACGCTACATGCAGTAAGGCGAGAATCCGGGTTCCGGTCAATCAGACTCTGGCCTTATCCACAAGAATCTGGTCGGCTGGGCTAAAATAACGCTTCTGAAATAGGGGGCGAATCGGAGTTATCCCCAGATGAGCGACTTCCCCGACCCAAGTTATCCCTGGCAGGCCCATCTGCCAGCCCTGCCCGCGCTGCGGGAAAGCTATGCCCGCGACGGCTATGCCGTGGTGCGCGGGCTATTCGGGCCGGGGGAAGTGGCGGCAATGGCCGACCGGTTCGATGCCCTGTACCAAGAGGGCCTGCGGCTCGGCCGCAGCTTCCGCCATGGCAACCTGCTGTTCCGGCTGGGGCAGGATCCCCTGCTGGGGAAAATCCTGCGCATGGTGCAATGGCCGTCCTGGCGGGATGCGCTGCTGGATGCCGTGCGGCTCGATCCGCGCTTTGCCGCCCTGCTGGCGCCCCTGATCGGCCCAGACCTGAAGCAGATCATCAACCAGATGCACTGGAAGCCGCCGGGCGCCACCAAAGTGGAATTCGCCTATCACCAGGACAGCCGCTTCCGCCGTCCGGCCAGCGCCTTCCGCGACCTGGCGCAATCCTATGTCCAGACTGGCATCGCCATCGACCCGCACACCAAGGCCAGCGGCGCGATGAAGGTGATCCCCGGCAGCCATATGCATGGCGACCTCGGCCTGGGCGGCGACGGGCCCATCCTGCAGCAGAGCATGCAGGACGACGCCCTGCATGCCGCGGGCCTCGATCCGGCCACCGTCGTCGACCTGCTGCTCGAACCCGGCGATGTCGCGCTGTGGTCGCCCTATCTGGTGCACGGCTCGGGCGCGAATGTGTCGGGGCAGGATCGCCGGCTCTACATCAATGGCTATGTCACGGCGCGCAATTGCGACCGCGGCGAATGGGCCTTCCGTGCCGGCCGCGCGGTGCCGCTGGGGCCGCACCCGTCGCTGGTGCATTACGAGGCTTTGCACGAGAAACCCGAACCGCATTTCCTGGAGGATTGATGCAGCCCCGTCATCATGTCAGGCTGCCGGTATGACCCATCCAAGCGGCAGTTTCTCCTTCGATCTCGTCGTTTTCGGCGCCACCGGCGATCTTTCGCTGCGCAAGCTGATGCCGGCGCTGTATCACCGCGATGTAGCCGGCCAGCTGAATGCCGATGTCCGTCTGTTCGCGGTGGCGCGCGGGGCGATGAGCGACGGGGAATTCCGCAACCTGGCACGCGGCGCGCTGAACCGGCATCTCGACTCGGCCGATTACGACGATGCGGCGGTGGAGCGCTTCGTCGCGCGCTTCCGTTACTTAAGCCTCGATGCCGATGCGCCGGAGGATTATGCCGCGCTGGCCAAGGTTATCGATGGATCGTCGGATCGTGTGGTGGTGTATTACCTCGCCATGGCGCCGCGTTTCTTCGGCAGCATCTGCGGTCATCTGGCGGCGGCCGGTCTGAACCGGCCCCAGGCCCGCGTGGTGTTGGAAAAGCCCATCGGCCATGATCTTGCCTCGGCGCAGGCGATCAACGAAGCCGTCGCCGCTGCCTTTTCGGAAGAACGCGTCTTCCGCATCGATCACTACCTGGGCAAGGAGACGGTGCAGAACCTGATGGCGTTGCGCTTCGCCAATGCCCTGTTCGAGCCGGTCTGGCATCGCGGCGTGGTCGATCATGTGCAGGTGACGGTGGCCGAGAAGATCGGCGTCGAGGGGCGAGCCGGCTATTACGATCATGCCGGCGCCCTGCGCGACATGGTGCAGAATCATCTGCTGCAACTGCTTTGCTTGGTGGCGATGGAACCACCGAACGCTTTCGCCGCCGATGCCGTGCGCGATGAGAAGCTGAAGGTGCTGCAGGCCCTGCGGCCGATCAACGAACGCTCGGTGATGGAAAAGACCGTGCGCGGCCAATATGGTCCGGGCGCCGTGGATGGCGTGGCCGTGCCGGCCTATGTGGATGAGGTGGAGCATGCCGGCAGCAATACGGAGACCTTCGTGGTGGTGAAGGCCGAGGTGGATAACTGGCGCTGGGCCGGCGTGCCGTTCTATCTGCGCACCGGTAAACGGCTGCCGGCGCGGCGTTCGGAAATCGTGGTGCAGTTTCGCCCGGTGCCGCATCTGATCTTCGATGGCGCCAGTCGCGACGTGGTGGCCAACCGCCTGGTGATCCGCCTGCAGCCCGACGAGGGCATTGCCCTGCACATGATGACCAAGGTGCCCGGCCCCGGCGGCATGCGCTTGCGTCAGGCGCCGCTGAACCTGAGTTTCGCCGACACCTTTCAGGGCCGCCAGCCCGATGCCTACGAGCGCCTGCTGATGGACGTGGTGCGCGGCAATCCGATGCTGTTCATGCGCAGCGACGAGGTCGAGGCTGCCTGGCGCTGGATCGAGCCGATCCTGGCCGGCTGGTCGGCCGGCAGCGAGGCGCCGAAATCCTACACCGCCGGCAGTTGGGGGCCTTCAGCCGCCATTGGCCTGATCGAACGCGACGGCCGCACCTGGCACGAGGACATGCGCTGATGCGGGCAGCCCTGCTGGAGACCCTGCGCGCCCGGTTCGGTGCTCTGCCGGCTGGCGACGACGCCGGCATGGACCAGATGAGCGGCCGCGTGCGCTTGCAGACCCTGGTGCTGCTGCGCTGGATCGCCATCGTCGGCCAGTTGCTGGCGATCCTGTTCGTGCATTTCGGGCTGAATTTCCGCCTGCCATTGCTGCCGGCCCTGGGGATCGTCGGCGTCTCTGCGCTGCTCAACATCCTGCTGTTCGTGATCTATCCGACCGCCAAGCGCCTGAGCGAGATAGGCGCCGCCGGATACCTCGCCTTCGATCTGCTGCAACTCGGCCTGCTGCTATTCCTGACCGGCGGCATCGACAACCCCTTTGCGCTGCTGATCCTGGTGCCGGTCACCGTGTCGGCCACCATCCTCACGCTGCGCTCCACCGTGCTGCTGGGCCTGGTGGCCTTCACGCTGGCGGTGCTGCTCACACTCTATCACCTGCCGCTGCCCTGGAGCGATCCGGCGGCGCTGGCCATGCCACCGCTCTATCGCTGGGGCAACCTGATGGCGCTGGTACTCGGTACGCTGTTCATCGCGGCCTATGCATGGCAGGTGGCCGAGGAAGCCCGACGCATGTCGGATGCACTGGCTGCCACACAACTCGCGCTGGCGCAGGAGCAGCAGGTTTCGGCTCTGGGCAGCCTGGCGGCGGCGGCGGCGCATGAACTGGGCTCACCGCTCGGCACCATCGCCGTGGTGGTAAAGGAACTGGGGCGCGACACGCCGGCCGACAATCCGATCGCCGAAGACCTGGCGTTGCTGCAGAGCCAGGTGGAACGCTGCCGCGAGATTCTGGCGCGGCTGTCGCGCCGGCCTTCGGCCAATGCCGATGCCGAAGCCTTCTCCGACCTGGGCATCGCCAATCTGATCGAGGTGGCGGCCCAGCCATGGCGTCGTGCCAATATCGAATTCGCGGTGACGCTGAACGGCGCGGGCACGGCACCCAACCTGCCGCGCCGGCCCGAGATCATCCACGGCCTCAGCAACCTTTTGCAGAATGCGATGGAATTCGCCCGTACCCGGGTGACGGTGGAGGTCGGCTGGGACGATAAACAGATTCGCCTGCTGATCCTCGACGACGGACCCGGCCTGAACGTGGATATCCTGTCGGCTCTGGGCGAGCCTTATGTGACCAGCCGGCCCGACAGCGGCGGCATGGGTCTTGGTGTGTTCATCGCGATGAACCTGCTGCGCCGCAGCGGGGCAGGGGTCACCTTCGCCAACCGGCCCGGTGGCGGCACCCAGGTGGCGGTGATCTGGCCGCGCGAAATTCTGGTCCGCCGCCCCGCATAAAACACCTGCGGCAAAACAGCGCCCAGCCTCGTCAATCATGCATGGCTGCCCTGCATCCGGGCATCCGGCGCTACTCCGGGGGTTGCACCCGGCCGGGGCTCGGGTACATTCAGGCCGCAATGACCGACATGACCCTCCTCATCGTCGATGACGACGAACCGCTGCGGATGCGGCTGGCCCGTGCGATGGAAAAGCGCGGCTATCAGGTGCAGACCGCCGAGTCGGTCGCCGTCGGCATCCAGCTGGCCCGTGCCAAGCCGCCGGCCTATGCCGTGGTCGACCTCAAGCTGGGCGATGGCAACGGTCTTGATGTGGTCAGCGCGATCCGCAGCGTTCGCCAGGATGCCCGCGTGGTGATGCTGACCGGCTATGGCAACATCGCCACCGCCGTGGCGGCCGTAAAGGCCGGCGCCGTCGATTACCTGCCCAAGCCGGCCGATGCCGACGATGTCGACCGCGCCCTGCGTGCCGGCAATGCCGCGCATCCCGCGCCGCCCGAAGAGCCGATGTCGGCCGAACGCGTGCGGTGGGAACATATCCAGCGCGTCTTCGAGCTTTGCGACCGCAATGTGTCGGAGACGGCGCGCCGGCTGAAGATGCATCGCCGCACCCTGCAGCGCATCCTCGCCAAGCGTTCGCCGCAATAGGGCCATGCTGTTGCAGGAGGCCAGGCTGCCGCCGGGACTCCGCGTCTATGCCATCGGCGACATCCATGGCCGCGCCGACCTTCTGGATAAACTGCACTCACTGATCCAGGCCGATCTGCAGGCCGCCGCGCCCGAACGCTGCGTGGTGGTCTATCTTGGTGATTATGTCGACCGCGGTCCGGATTCCCATGGAGTGATCGAGCGGTTGGCCCGTCACAAGCTGGCCGGCGTCGAGACGGTGACGCTGCTGGGCAATCACGAAGCCATGATGCTGGAATTCCTCGATGCGCCCTATGGCGCCTCGCTGTGGCTGGCCAATGGCGGCGATGCCACGCTGGCCAGTTACAAGGTGCGCATCCCGGCCGCCTATGACGAGCTGCTGCTCACCCAGCGCAGCCTGCGCGGCGCCCTGCCGCGCCATCACTGGCATTTCATGGAAAAGCTGGTCGTGCAGGCGCAGTTCGGCGACTACCTGTTCGTCCATGCCGGCATCAAGCCGGGCCTGCCGCTCGACCGCCAGAGCCGCGAGCAGATGATCTGGATCCGGGATGCCTTCCTCGATTCGGAGGCCGATCACGGCGTGGTGGTGGTGCATGGCCATACCATCGTGCACGAGGTGGAATGGCGGCCGAACCGTATCGGGGTGGATACCGGGGCCTATACTACCGGCCGGCTGACCGCCCTGGTGCTGGAAGGGGCCGAACGGCGCCTGCTGCAGACCTGATTCCCGGCCTCCCGGAAGAGGCCGGAGCCGGGGCGAGGGCTGGAATTCGGCCCGCCGCCGGTGTATCGAAGGCCATGTCCGATTTTCCTGCAGATCCGGCCGATTTCACCGGTGCCCGCGTCCTCGTCGTTGGCGACGTGATGCTCGACCGCTTCGTCTATGGCGGGGTCGAGCGCATCTCGCCCGAAGCGCCGATCCCGGTGATGCAGGCCGAGCGCGAGATCGTCATGCCCGGCGGCGCCGGCAATGTGGCCCGCAACATCGCCGCGCTCGGCGCCGAGGTGGTGCTGATCGGCCTGGTCGGCGATGACGGTGCCGCCGACGAACTGAACGATGTGCTGACGCTGGAGCGCGGCGTCGACGCCCGTCTGGTGGTGGACGAGGCCCGCCGCACTATCGAGAAGATCCGTTTCATCGGCAGCCGCCAGCAGCTCCTGCGCGTCGACCACGAGAACCGCGCCGCCAGCACGCCGGCCGCCATTGATACGCTGGTCGATGCGGCGAAAGAGGCGCTGGCCGACTGTGCCGTGCTAGTGCTCTCCGATTACGCCAAGGGCGCGCTGCCCGACCGCGTCGTCACCGCGCTGATCATCGCCGCCAAGTCGGCCAACAAGCCGGTGCTGGTCGATCCCAAGGGCAGCGACTATGCCCGCTATCGCGGCGCCTATCTGGTGACGCCGAACCGTGCCGAGGCCGCGCTGGCCAGCGGCGAAAGCTGCGCCGACGATGCCAGCGCTGTGAAGGCCGGCCGCAAGCTGGTGGAAACCGCCGGTATCGCCAATGTGCTGGTCACGCGCGGCGCCGCCGGCATGACGCTGGTGCAGGGCGGCGAAGCCCCGCTGCATCTGGCTGCCGAGGCGCGCGAAGTATTCGATGTCTCGGGCGCCGGGGATACGGTGGTGGCGGTGATCGCCGCGGCATTGGCGATGAAGCGGCCGCTGCCGCTGGCCGCCCGGCTCGCCAATATCGCGGCCGGCATCGTGGTTGCCAAGGTTGGCACTGCCGTCGTGCATCCCGACGAACTGCGCCAGGCCCTGCACATGCCCGACCCGCACGGCATCGATGCCAAGGTGGTGTCGCGCCAGCAGGCGAAGGAACGCGTCGATGCCTGGCGTCTGCGTGGCGAGCGCATCGGCTTTACCAATGGCTGCTTCGACCTGCTGCATGCTGGCCATCTGGCCTTGCTGTCGGAAGCGCGTGCCGGCTGCGACCGCCTGATCGTGGCGATCAACGCCGATTCTTCCGTGAAGAAGCTGAAAGGCGAGACGCGCCCGGTGCAGGATGAAAAGCATCGCGCCCGCCTGCTGGCGGCTCTGGGGCTGGTCGATCTGGTGATCGTGTTCCCGGAAGACACGCCGATCCCGCTGCTGGAAATGCTCAAACCCGACCTGCTGATCAAAGGCGGCGATTACGGCATCGACCAGGTGGTCGGTGCCGATATCGTGCAGGCCTATGGCGGTGAGGTGCGCGTGTCGCGACTGGTTGCCGGCCACAGCACCACGGCCACCATCCAGAAACTGCGGTCCTGAGCCGGCCCATGGCGATGAGGGATGTCGACGTCGCGATCCTCGGCGGCGGCATTGCCGGCCTCTGGCTGCTGGCGCGCCTGCAGGCCGCCGGTTACAGCGCGCTGCTGCTGGAGAATAATGCACTGGGCGCCGGGCAGACGCTGGCCTCGCAGGGCATCATCCACGGCGGCCTGAAATACGCCCTCGACCTCAAGCTGAATGCTGCCAGCAACGCGCTGGCCGACATGCCCGCGCGCTGGCGCGCCTGCCTGGCCGGCACGGGCGAGGTGGATTTGCGCGGCGTGCCGCTGGCCGCCGAGCGGCACCTGTTCTGGGCGCGCAAGACATTGGCCAGCCGCATCGCCGGCTTCTTCGGCAGCAAGCTGGTGCGCGGCCGCGTCGATGCGCTGGCGCCCATCCAATGGCCTGCCGTGCTGCGCGACCCCGAGCATGTCGCCGCCGTCTATGCCCTGGATGAATGCGTGCTGGATGTGCCGGCTTTGCTGCAGGCGCTGGCGCGGCCGCTGCAGGCATCGATCAAACGGATTCGCGGCGATGTACGCGTGATGTCCGATGCGGATGGCGTGCTGGTCGACTGCCACGATGCCTTCGCCCAGCCGCGCCGGTTGCGGGCCGGTGCATTCGTTTCCACCGCCGGGGCGGGCAACGAAAGCCTGCTGGCGCAGTTCGGTCTGCCGGCATCGGCGGCGCAGCGCAGGCCCTTGCGGATGCTGATGATCGACAACGCGCCCGGCCCGCTCTGGGCACATTGTTTTGACGCCAGCGACAAGCCGCGCGTCACCGTCACCACGCATAAACGCCCGGACGGCAGCCTGGTCTGGTATGTCGGTGGGCAACTGGCCGAGACCGGCGCGACGCAAAATCCAGAGGCGCTGATCGCGGCGGCGAAGGCCGAATTCGCTGCTTTGCTGCCCAAGCAGGATTTCTCCGCCTGTCGTTATGCCACGCTGTATGTCGAGCGCGCGGAAGGGGCCACGGCCGATGGCGCAAAACCCGATGGCCCCGTGCTGCGCCGGGTCGCACCGAATTGCTGGCTGGCTTGGCCGACCAAGCTGGCGCTGGCGCCGCAACTGGCCGACCAGGTGCTGGCCGAGTTGCCGCTGCCTTCAGGTGGGCAAACCGATCTTTCGCATTGGCCGGCGCCAGATATCGCTCCCGCACCCTGGGAGGTCGCGGCATGGAGATGAGACCGCTGGGATCGACCGGCATCATGGTCAGCTTGCTCGGGCTGGGCACGGTGAAGATCGGGCGTAACGAAGGTGTGAAGTATCCGCGCGGTTTCGAGCTGCCCGATGACGCCAGCGTGATTGCCCTGCTGGAGCAGGCGCAAGAGCTTGGCATCACGCTGATCGATACCGCACCGGCCTATGGCCGCAGCGAGGAGCGGCTGGGGCAATTGCTTCCCGAGGTTGGATCCGGTCGCGCCGACTGGGTGATCGCCACCAAGGCCGGCGAATGGTTCGAGGATGGCCGGTCGCGCTTCGATTTCTCCGCGCCTGCAATAATCGCTTCGGTTGAAACCAGCCTGCGCCGTCTGCGCACGGATTACCTGGATGTCGTGCTGCTGCATTCCGATGGCATCGACGAGGCTGGCGACCGGTTCCTGCCGGCGGTCGAGGCGCTGGACGGGCTGAAGCGGCGCGGCTTGATCCGCGCCAGCGGCTTTTCCGGCAAGACGCCCGATGGCGGCCGGCGCATGCTGGGTTGCGTCGATGTGATGATGCTGACCTATAATCCCGGCTATACTGACGACCTGCCGGTGATTGCCGAGGCCGCCGCCGCCGGCAAGGGTGTGCTGATCAAGAAGGCGCTGGCCAGCGGCCATGCCGCCGATCCGGCGCAGGCCCTGCGGATGGCGGCAGCGATTACCGGCGTGTCGTCTATCGTGGTCGGCACCCTGTCGCCGGCCAACCTGCACGCCAATGCCATGGCATTGCGGGCGGGAAGAGAGGGAGAGGCATAATGGAGCAGCAGGACGCCACGGCTCTCGAACGGTCCTCGGCCGGCGAGCAGGAATTCCTCGCTTTCGGCTGGGAGGTCGCCATGCTCGATCTGCCCGGGCAGGAAGAGGGCAGCGCGCCGTGTGCCGGTTTCCGCAAAGGCGATTTCGCCGCCCTGCCGCAGGAGGATGGCGCCTGGCTGGTGCTGGCCGTGCCGGCGAAGCTGGTGCTGGGCCGCCTGCCCAGCGCTTCGGCCGTGCGGCGCTTCGTTGCCAAATGCGTCAGCTTCCCGGCCCAGCCCAATGGCGCCATCATCGGCGCGGCGCGGCAGGCGATGTTGCAGGCGGTCGAGGAAGAACTCGGCCTCGCCCGCCAGGCCGCCGATCTGCTGGAAGCCAAGATCGACGACCTGATGGGCAGCATCGACGACATCCGCGCCAAGGCCATCCTGTTCAGTCATGACGAGGGCAAGGATTGAGGCATGAGTGAGGCTCATGACCAGGATATCCGCTTCGGCCGTGGCGCCACCCTCATGGAACAGGGCGCCCATGGCGATTTCTGCTACCTGATCCTGTCTGGCCGCGTCGAGGTCTTCCGCATGGAAGACGATGCCAAGCTGCGGTTGGCCGAGATGGGTGAGGGCGGCGTTGTGGGCGAGATGGCGCTGATCGATCCGGCGCCGCGCGTCGCCAGCGTGGTGGCCATCGAGCCCACGGTCTGCCGCCGTATCAATGCGGCCGCCCTTGATCGCGCGCTGGATGCCGCGCCGCCGCTGGCGCGTTACCTGCTGCAGACCTTCATCCGCAACATCCGACATGCCGAGGGGATCGCGCCACCGGCGCAGGGTGTAAGGATCGGCATTGGCGACATGATGGCGGCCACCATCCAGTCCGAACAGTCGAGCATGCGAATCCTGGATCGCAAGGTGTATGCTGCCGGCGAAACGATCTTCCGCGCCGGGCAGCCGGGCTACAATGTCTATCTGGTGCAGAGCGGCCGCGTCGAACTGGTGCGCGAAATGCCCGATGGCAGCCAGACGCGCCTGCGCTGCGTCGAGCCGGGCGAGGTTTTCGGCGAACTGGCCCTGCTGACCGGCGAGCCACGCCGGGCCAGCGCCATCGCATCCGAGGCCACGGTGTGCGAACACATCACGGCGAACCATTTCAACGCCATGCTGAACAGCTGCCCCGCCATCGTGAAGGCACTGATGCGGATTTATGCTGGGCGGATGTTGCGGGTTGCCTTGCCGGCCCGCGATGCGGCGGCAGGTGCGCGAGCCGATTAGCGGCTGGGCGGCTTGCGCAGCGGCACTTCCTGCAGCGAGCGGATATAGACGCCAACCACCTGCGGTCCCTGCAGCGCGCGGTTGATCTGGAACACCAGCCGGCGCTTCAGCCCTTCCAGGTCGTTGTCATGTATGCGGCCGTCCTTGCCAAGCGGCTCCCGGTTCAGTTCCATGATCACGGCATTGTAGACGCGCGGCATCAGCGGATCGACCGCGCGGGCATTCTCCACCGTGCCGCAATCGATGCTCAGCGTCATGATCACCTGCGATCCGGGCGGGCCGGCCACAGGTGCAGTCACGGCATCCACCATCAGCACCGGAGTGTTCACCAGCGGTTTGTCGATCGGCGTGTCGGACTTCTTTTTCTTTTCCCTTTCCTGCGCCCGGGCCATCGGCGTGGCAATCAGGCACAGGCCGGCCAGCGCGCCGAGCAGGGCGCGGCGGGAGGGAGAGACGCCGGCAAGCGGCTTAATGGCGTTCCCGCGTGGCATGGAACCGGATTTTATCCCATTTCTTCTCGATATAGGAAAGTTCCCAGGCATTGCGGGCCATGAAAACCGGCGTGCCCTCGCGGTCGTCGGCGATGGTGCCGCGATTCTGCTCCAGGAAATCGTCCAGGTCCTTCGGATTCTCGGCCGAAATCCAGCGTGCCGTCTCATAGGGCGCATTCTCGAAGCCGACTTCCAGGCTGTATTCCTCGGCCAGGCGGGCAGCCAGCACATCGAGCTGCAGCGGGCCGACCAGGCCGACGATCCAGTCGGCGCCGATGCGCGGGCGGAACACCTGGGTCACGCCTTCCTCGGCCAGGTCCTCCAGCGCACGCTGCAGGTGCTTGGCCTTCATCGGGTCGGACAGCCGAACGCGACGCAGAATTTCCGGCGCGAAGTTGGGGATACCGGTGAAACGCAGGTCTTCGCCCTCGGTCAGCGTGTCGCCCACCCGCAGCACGCCGTGATTGGGGATGCCGATGATGTCGCCCGGCCAGGCCTCGTCGGCCAGCGAACGGTCCTGGGCGAAGAACAGGGTGGGATTGCTGACCGTGATCGGCTTGCCGGTACTGATCTGCTTCAGTTTCATGCCGCGCTTGAAATGGCCCGAGCACAGCCGCAGGAAGGCGACGCGGTCGCGGTGGTTCTTGTCCATGTTGGCCTGGACCTTGAACACGAAGCCGGTCACGGCTTTCTCGGTCGGCTCGATCACGCGCTTGTTGGATGGCTGCGGGCGCGGCGGCGGTGCGAATTCGCCCAGGCCCTTCAGCAGTTCGTCGACGCCGAAATTCTTCAGGGCCGAGCCGAAATACACCGGTGTCATGTGGCCCTGGCGATAGGCTTCGATGTCGAAGGTGGGGCAGGCGGCCTCAATCAGGCCGATATCCTCCTGCAGCTTGGCGAGTTGCGCTGCCGGGATCATTTCGGCGGCGCGCGGGTCGTCCAGGCCCTTCTCCAGGATGATCACCTCCGGCTCCAGATTCTTGTTTTCCTTGCCGGTCAGCAGCAGCCGCTTATTGAACAGGTCGTAACAACCCTTGAAGTCATAGCCCATGCCGATGGGCCAGTTCGCCGGCACGCATTCCAGCGCCAGCGTCGAGGCCACTTCGTCCAGGAGGGCGAAGGGGTCCTGGCTTTCGCGGTCGATCTTGTTGACGAAGGTGGCGATCGGCACATCACGCAGGCGGCAGACCTCGAACAGCTTGCGGGTCTGGCTCTCGATGCCCTTGGCGGCGTCCAGCACCATCACCGCGCTGTCGACGGCGGTCAGCGTGCGGTAGGTATCCTCGCTGAAATCCTCGTGGCCCGGCGTGTCGAGCAGGTTGAAGGTCCAGCCGCGGTATTCGAAATTCATCACCGAAGTGGAGACCGAGATGCCGCGCTGCTGCTCGATCTTCATGAAGTCCGAACGTGCGCGCCGGTTCTCGCCACGCGCCTTCACCGCGCCGGCCAGATGGATCGCGCCGCCGAACAGCAGCAGCTTTTCGGTCAGCGTCGTCTTGCCGGCGTCGGGATGGGCGATGATGGCAAAGGTGCGGCGGGCGCCAATCGGATCGTTGGCGCCCGGGATGGCGAGAGCGGCTTCGGACATCGGACTGTTCTTGAACTACCTCTGGATACTGGCCCGGCTGTCCTTATATGGGCCCTCTCAGCGGTCGTTCCACCCCTTGCCGGCCTCGGCACGCTGCACCAGCAAAGGCGCAGGTTCCCAGAACTTGCCGTGGATCTTGTGGAAGCCGCGGATCGTGGCGAGCACCTTGTCGAGGCCGATCTGTTCGGCCCAGAACATCGGCCCGCCGCGATAGACGGGGAAGCCATAACCGAAAAGGTAGGTGATGTCGATATCGCCCGGCCGGATGGCGATGCCTTCCTCCAGGATTCGCGCCCCCTCGTTGACCAGCGGATACATGCAGCGCTGCACGATCTCCTCGTCGGAAATCGCCCGCCGTTCAATGCCTTGCTCCTTGGCAGATTGCAGGATCACCTCTTCGACCACCGGGTCGGGCAGGGCGTTGCGGCCCTCGTATTTGTAAAAGCCCGCGCCGGTCTTCTGGCCGAAGCGGCCCATCTCGCACAGCCGGTCGGCCACGGGGGAATAACGCTCGTCCTTCGGGCGCAGATGCGCCTTGCCCTTGCGGATGCGCCAGCCCACATCCAGGCCGGCGAGGTCGCCCATGCGGAACGGGCCCATGGCGAGGCCGAATTCCTCCAGCGCGCGGTCGATCTGCTCGGGCATGCAACCCTCTTCCAGCAGGAAATTCGCCTCGCGCAGATAGCCATGCAGCATGCGGTTGCCGATGAAGCCGTCGCAGTTGCCGGCCAGCACCGCCACTTTTTTAAGTGTCTTGCCCAGGGCCATCACCGTGGCGATGGTCTCGGGCGACGACTTCGCGCCGCGCACGTTTTCCAGCAGCTTCATCACATTCGCCGGGCTGAAGAAATGCGTGCCGATCACGTCCTGCGGCCGGCTGGTGCTGGCCGCGATCTCGTCGATATCCAGCGTCGAGGTATTGGTGGCCAGCACGGCACCGGGCTTCATCACCTTGTCGAGCTTGGCGAAGACCTCTTTCTTGACGCCCATCTCCTCGAACACGGCTTCCACGACGATGTCGGCGTCGCCGATATCCTCATAGCGCTGGGTGCCGGAGATCAGCTTCATCGCCCGATCCATGGCTTCCTGCTTCATGCTGCCGCGGGCAACAGACGTGGCGTAGTTCTTCTCGATCACGCCCAGGCCACGCGCCAAGGCCTCCTGCGAGACTTCGAGAATCTTCACCGGGATGCCGGCATTGGCGAAGTTCATGGCGATGCCGCCGCCCATCGTGCCGGCGCCTACCACCACGGCCGACTTGATCTGTTTCGGCTTTACATCCTCGGGCAGGCCGGGGATTTTCGCCGCCTCGCGCTCGGCGAAGAAGGCATGGATCTGGGCGGCGCGCTGCGGGCTGCCCATGCATTCGAAGAAGTATTTGCGCTCCTTCAGCAGGCCTTCGTCGATCGGAAGCTTCGTGGCGATTTCCACCGCGTCGATGCAGCGCCACGGCGCCAGGAAACCCTTGGCTTTGCGCGCATTGGCCTTGCGGATTTCCTCGAACACGGATGCGTCGACGTTGCTGACCTTGTCGTTCATGTCGCGCACCAGGCGCAGCGGGCGCTTCTCGGCCACCACTTTCTTTGCGAAGGCCAGTGCGCCCTCCAGCAGGTCGCCGGTCACGATCTCGTCCACCGCGCCCAGTTCGGCGGCCTTCTTCGCCGGCATCGGGTTGCCCGACAGGATCACATCCAGCGCCACCTTCGGTCCCACCAGGCGCGGCAGGCGCTGGGTGCCGCCCGAACCGGGGATCAGGCCCAGCTTCACTTCCGGCAGGCCGACCTGGCCGCTGTCCAGCGCCACGCGCCAGTGGCAGGCCAGCGCCACCTCGAACCCGCCGCCCAGCGCCGTGCCATGCAGGGCGGCCACCACGGGCTTGCTCATCGCCTCGATGCGCTTGAGCACATCGGGCAGATAGGGCTGCAGCGGCGGCTTGCCGAATTCCTTGATATCGGCGCCGGCGATGAAGGTGCGGCCGCCGCCGATGATCACGGCTGCCTGCACGGCGGGATCGGCATCGGCCTTTTCCAGCCCGGCAATGATCCCGGCGCGCACGCCCTGGCTCAGGGCATTCACGGGCGGGTTTTCGATGGTCAGGACGGCAACGCCGTCGCGGACGGCATAGGCAACGGGGTAGGCGGCAGGATCGGTCACGTTTCTCTCCGGTGTCTTCTTAATTGTCGGACAATCGGTTATAGCCGAGGCGATCAAGCCGGGCAAAAGCCTTGGCCTGCCGCTACGTCAGCGCTAAGTGTCTGTCATGGCCTCGTTTTTGGAATACCGCGCGCAGGATTGGGATAATCGCCGCCTCTGGCTGGCGGTGGCGCTGTCGTTGCTGCTGCATGGACTGGTCGTGATCCTGCTGCTGGTCGAGCCCTGGACCTGGCGCCTGCAGCCCGAGCCGCCGCCGGTGCTGGCCGAATTCGTGCTGCCCCCGCCACCAAAGCCAGAGCCGCCCAAACCGCAACCGCAGGCCGAGGCGCCCAGGCCGGCGCCGCAGCCCGAAGTATCACCACCCAGCGTGCCGCAATTGCAGAAGGCTCCGGTGGCCGAGGAATCTAAAGCCCCGCCATCGGCGGGCGAGCGGGCGCGCCAGCGTGTGCAGCAGAACGAGGCACCCAAGCCTGCGCCGCCGCAGGTGCAGCGTCCCGGCCCTGGCGTGGCGACCGCGCCGCAGCCGCGCCCACCGCAGGCCCAGAATCAGGCCGGCAATCGCCAGCCCGGGTCCGGCCGTGCCGCCGGTCAGCCGGCCGAGGTGATGACGCAGTCGGAAAGCGACTTCTTCCTCAGCCAGATCGTGTCGGCCTGGGTGATCGATTTCGATGCGCCGCAATTCGCCCACATCCGCATCGACGGCCCCTATCTGGTGCTGCCCGACGGCATGCTGGCGCCGCCGTTCGGCAAGAACGATCCCTGGGACATGCGCGCGATGGTGCGCAACTGGCCC
This sequence comes from Ferrovibrio sp., assembly GCF_046297595.1. Classification (GTDB taxonomy): domain Bacteria; phylum Pseudomonadota; class Alphaproteobacteria; order Ferrovibrionales; family Ferrovibrionaceae; genus Ferrovibrio. The sequence continues at coordinate 490,611 of NZ_JBKBHT010000001.1, read as the reverse complement.
GAGATCGAAGCCCTGCGCGGGCCGGAGGCGGCGGCTTTCCGCACGGCGATGGAAACCTTCCTGCGGGCCATGCGGCTGGCCCAGCCTTTCGCCATGCCGCCCAACGCGCAGGGGTATCCGAAAATCCTCTATCTCGATTTCCGGATCGGCGATCTTTAACCGATCAGCCCTCGGCCATGGTCTTCAGGCTGGCCAGGCCGACCTCGAAATCGCGGCCCACCATTTTATCCATGTCGAAGAACACCTGCATCACCTTGGCGATGAACGGTGCCGGTCCCTGCATCGCCCAGGTCACAACGGTGGCGTCTCCCTGCGGCGCCAGCGTGTATTCCACGATGTTGTGGCATTCGAACGGCCGGGTCATGTCCAGCGCCATGGCCACCTTGGTGGGGGCTGTTGACTCGGTGATGGTGAGACGGCCGCTGCCCACTTCCTTGTTGCCGTCCCATTCATAGAACGCGCCCTTGCCGCTGCGCGGGCCGCCATGGCTGCGTTTCATCGTCGGGTCCTTATCCTCATAGGGCGACCAGGCCATGCTGACATGCAGGTCGTCGATCAGCGGAAATATCTTCTCCGGCGCCGCCTTGATGCTGACCGAACGCTGCACGCGGAAAACATCCGGCTTGGCGGCAGCGATGACCAGAACGATGACGATGGCGACCGCGAGCAATCCCGCGCCGCCGAGGGCGATGGTCTTCAGCATGATGCAAAATCCTATTATTGAAGAGTTACTGGCAGTTGCCGGCGCTGGGATCGGTTTTGAAGCAGTTCACCATCCACGGCACGCCGAAGCGGTCGGTCGCCATGCCGAAACGCTCGGCCCAGAAGGTTTCTTCCATCGGCATATGCACGGTGCCGTCCTGGCTCAGGGCGGCGAAGACGCGCTCGGCCTCGGCCGCCGTCGGCATGACGATATTCACCGAGAAGCCGGTCATCGGCTGGTACATCTGCGGCGGCACGTCCCCGCCCATCAGGTCGGTGCCGTTCAGCGTCATGCAGGCATGGATGATCTTGTCCTGCCATTCAGGCGGCGTCTGTTCGGCAGCCGGGGTCTCGCGATGGGTCATCATCGCATTGATCTTGCCGTTGAGGGTCTTGGCATAGAAGGCAAAGGCCTCGGCGCAATTGCCGTTGAAACTCAAATAGGCATTGAAGCTCACGATACTCTCCGTTTTTAGTCAGGATGGAAGATCAGGACAGGGTGCGCAGACCGGCGCGCAGGTGCTCGGGGTCGTCCAGCAGCCGGTCGAGCTCGGCATGGGTGCGCTTCCAGACCGGCAGGGCCTTGACCAGCAGCTTGTGCCCCTCCGGCGTCAGCGTCAGGCGGCGGGTGCGCCTGTCGTCGGGATCGGCGGAAACTTTCACCAGTCCCCGGCGTTCCAGGGGTTTGAGGCAGGCGGTCAGCGTCGTGCGGTCCATCGCCAGCACGCTCGCCACCTGGCCCATATTGGCCGGCTGCGGCCGGTTGAGCGACATCAGCAGGGAAAACTGCCCGTTGGTAAGCCCCAGAGGACGCAATACCTCGTCGAACCGCCGCGCCAGAGCGCGGGCGGCGCGCTGCGCATGCAGGCACAGGCAGGTATCGCGCACCATGATGGTGGCTTCGAAAGGCAGGATATCGATCTTTGACATGCGCTGCCTATTATGTTGATATCAACATATATGTCAAGCCGGCGTTTCGGCCGGCCCAGAGGAGGACCGCCATGAATCTGATGAACCCGCACAAGCAGGACGAAACCCTTGCCGCCACGCTGCCGGTCGTTTCGCGCACCGAGTGGCTAAAGGCACGTCAGGCGTTGCTGGCAAAGGAAAAGGCCTTCACCCGCCAGCGCGACGCCCTGAATGCCGAACGCCGGCGCCTGCCGATGGTGGAGATCGAGAAGGAGTACGAATTCGAGACGCAAGAGGGCCGCCGCAGCCTGCGCGATCTGTTCGAGGGCCGCCGCCAGCTCGTGATCTACCACTTCATGTTTAGCCCCGACGATCCGCCGCCGGGCCAGACGCATCCCTGGTCGGAAGGCTGCCCCGGCTGCTCGCACCTGGCCGACAACCTGCCGCACCTGTCGCATCTGCATGCGCGCGGCACCAGTTTCACCATGGTTTCGCGCGCGCCGCTGTCCAAGATCATGCCGTTCAAGCGCCGCATGGGCTGGACCATGCCCTGGGCATCCAGCTTCGGCAGCGAGTTCAACGCCGATTTTCACGTCACGCTCGATCCGTCCGTGGCAGCGCCGGAATACAATTATCGCCCCGTGTCGCGTTCGTCCGACGGCGAACTGTCCCTCTCCGGTGAAATGCCGGGTCTGAGCTGTTTCCTGCAGGATGATGGTCGCGTCTACCACACATATTCCACTTACGGCCGCGGCCTCGACATGCTGCTGAACACCTATCACCTGCTCGATATGACGGCGCTGGGCCGTCAGGAGGGCTGGGAGGATTCGCCCGCCGGCTGGCCGCAGAGCCAGGATTTCTGGGTGCGTCATCACGACAGATACGATGCCGCGCCGCAGGCTGCGGCAAGCTGCTGCCACGATTGACCAGAGGAGGAGTGCGTAGAATGAGTTATGTGGATGGTTTCCTGCTGCCGGTGCCGAAGAAGAACCTGGCAGCTTATAAAAAGATGGCGGCCAAGGCCGGCAAGATCTGGCGCGAACACGGCGCGCTGGACTATCGCGAATGCGTCAGCGACGACGAGAACGTGAAATTCGGTTTGCCCTTCAACAAAATCGCCAAGTTGAAGAAAGGCGAAGTCGTCGTATTTTCCTACATCGTGTTCAAGTCGCGCGCTCATCGCGACAAAGTGAATGCCAGGGTGATGAAGGATCCGCGTACGCACGCCATGTGCCCCGATCCGAAGAAAATGCCCTTCGACGTGAAGCGCATGGCTTATGGCGGGTTCAAGACGATGGTTTCAGCCTGAGCTGAAAAGTGCGTCGGGGCCGGCTTAAGCGCGCAGGCCTCGACGCGCAATCACCATGCACAAGGCACCCAGCAGGGTGACGAAGGCCATCAGCAGGTAGCCGCCGGAATACGAAAGCCCGGCATGGTCGTGCAGCCAGGCGAAAGCCGACGGGCCGACCACCACGCCGGCGAAGGTGATGCTGAGCGTGGCGCCGGTGGCCAGGCCGATGCTGCCGGCCGGCGCTTGGCGTGCGATCACCGCCATGAACACGCCGTTCCAGCCGATGGCGCAGAAGCCGAACACGGCTACAACGGCGGCGATCAGCCCGATATGCCATTGCGCGTCGATCAGCGCCGTGCCGATGGCGGCGATAATGGCGATGGCACCGTTGATAATCAGCACTTTCGAACCCGATTTCAGCCGGTCGGCCAGCCAGCCCCAGCCCAGGCGGCCGGCGGCACCCGCGGTCTGCGCCACCGCCATCAGGCTGCCGGCCAGCACCAGATCGAGGCCGACTTCCGCGACCAGGTAGGTCACCAGCAGGCCGGTCAGGCTCAGCTGCACGGCGGAATAGGCGAAAGAGCACAGCGCCAGCCAGCGCAGGATAGGATGCGTCCAGATCAGCGACAGGCCGGCCAGCGGCGAAACGAACAGCGCGGCATCCGTCTGGCGGTCGGCATCCCAATGCATCCGCGCCTTCTGCAGCGCGATGCTCAGACCAAGCGCCAGCAAAGCACAGAATGCTAGGCCGGCCTGCCAGTGCAGCAGCAGCGTGATGGGCGGGATCAGCAGGCCGGCGAGAATGCCGCCGATCGGCACGCCGCATTGTTTGATCGAAAATATCAGGTTCATATGCGCGCCGCTGCGCGTGCGCGACAGAAGGTGCGAGGCGCCGGGATTGGTGCAGCCATAGCCCAGCCCGATCACCAGCGCACCAATCGCCAGCGCCGGCAGGGTTCCGAATGCCGACAGCAGGCAGCCGGCCATGGCCAGCCACAGCGCGATCTGGCTGGCCCGCGTGGCGCCCAGCCGGCGCACGAAGCCGCCGCCGATCAGCGAAGTGACCACCGCGCCGGTATAGACCAGGCTGACCTGATAGCCGACCAGAGCCGGGCCGATACCGAGGTCGGCCGCGGCCTTCGGTGCCACGGCCGAAAGTGCAAGGGCGGAGAGCGTGGTGATGGACTGGGTGGAGGTGGTGGCGGCCAGCACCGGCCAGACCGGTAATGGTGCAGAACTAACCAGGCCGGTCTCGGCCATTACTGTGCCGCCTGCAGCTTACTCTGGTATTTCTTCAGCGCCTGCCGCATTTCCTCCAGCACGGCCAGCACCACCGGTTGCTGCTGGATCGCCTGCCAGTAGGCCGACAGGCGTGGCCGTTTGGCCAGCAGGTCGTCGCCCGCTACGGCCGAGAGCATGCCGCCGGCATAGAACAGCATCGGCGGCAGGGCGCAATCGGCATGGGTGAAGCGTCCGGCGGCGGCGAAACCGTCCCCGCCCACATACAGGTCCAGGTATTTCAGGCCACGTGCGATATCGGGGATGATCGCCTGCATGGCGGTGCGGTCATCGGGCGCGGTGAACAGCTGGGTGAAGAAATCGCTCAAGGCTACCGCGAAATACAGATCCGCCAGCCGGACGATCAGTTCGCAGGCCGTGCGGGCATCGGTGTCGACCGGATAGAGTTTCGGGCCGGGCAGGGTGTCGTCCAGGTAATGGCAGATCACTTCCGATTCCGGCAGCACGCTGCCGTCATCGCGCACCAGGGCCGGCACCTTGCCCAGCGGCGTGATCTGGCGGAACTCGGCCGGCGCGGGCGGCGTCAGCAGCTCCATGTCCTGTCCCTTGGCGCGCAGCAGGATGCGCACGCGGGCGGCAAACGGCGAGGCGGGGATATTGTAGAGCTTCATCACAGCACCAGTGCCGTGCGGTGCAGGTCGTCCCAGTCGGCCAGCTTGGCGCGCGGGCTGCCGGGTCTGGCGCCGGCGGTTTCGGCCGCCTCGATGCGCTTCCAACCTGCCCAGTCGATCACGGCGGCGCCACGGGCGGCGATGCGCTTGTCCAGTTCCAGGCTGCCGGGTTTGGCCGGCGCGGTGTCATTCGCGAAATCGGCCAGCACCAGGTCGGCCACGGCTTTCGCCTCGGCGCGGTTGGTCGGGATCGTGCCGCTCGGGCCGCGCTTGGCCCAACCCACCACATACAGGCCTGGCGCGATGCGGCCCGACTCGTTGGCCAGCACGCCGCGCGCATCGGCCTGCGGCAGGTCGCCTTCGGTGGCGGTGCGATAGCCGATGGCGCTGATCGCGGCACCCACATCCAGCGCTTTTTCGATGCCCTTGATCTTGAGGTGCTCGACACGGCCGTTGCCCAGCAAAGCCTCGGGCGCGGCATGGAACAGGAAATGCAGCCTGATCGGCTTGTCATCCGTGCGGGCGGCGAATTCATGCAGCAGGCTCAGGTTCTTTTCCTTCACCTTCGCCTCGTTCGGATCGATGTCGGCCGGAAGTGCCTCTGGCAGGTCTGCCTTGTTCACCACCGGACGCACGCGCTCCAGCCGGCCCAGCTCGGCCAGTTCGGCGCTGGTGAAGCTGGCTTCCACCGGGCCGCGGCGGCCCAGGATGTAAAGGTCGGTCAGCGGCGCCCTGGCAATGGCCTCGGCGGCATGGGCGGTCAGGTCGCTGCTCGCCATCTCGGCCGGGGTCTTGCCCAGCACGCGCACGATGTCGATAGCCACATTGCCCATGCCGATCACGGCTGCGCCCGGCCGATCCAGCAGGGGATTGAGGCTGCGGAAGTCCGGATGGCCGTTATACCAGCCGACGAAGGCCATCGAGCCATAACGGCCCGGCAGGTCCTCGCCCGGGATGTCCAGCGGCCGGTCGGCATGGGCGCCCAGGGCCAGGATCACGGCATCGTAATGGGCGGTCAGCTCGGCCAGCGGCAGGTCGCGGCCGACCGCGATATTGCCCAGGAAGCGCAGGTTGGGATTGCCGAACAGCCGGTCGAACTGCCGGGTCACCGCCTTGGTGCCCTGGTGGTCGGGGGCGACGCCGAAGCGCACCAGGCCATAGGGGGTGGCGAGCCGGTCGAAGACATCGATTTTCAGCTCGGGTTTCTGGCGCAGCAGGGCGTCGGCGCAGAACAGGCCGGACGGACCGCTGCCGACGATGGCGATATGATGCAGCACGGGATTATTTCAGCTATGGTTGCCCAAATGTCGCCGCAACCTTAGTGCAGCCTGACCATCTTATGCAAATCCGGCCGCTATACTCCCGGTCCAGCCGCCCCGGCTTCCCCTGACCCTCCATCATGCCCAATCCCGAACAAGCCGCCGAACCTCCGAGTCATCGCATCGTCAATCCGCAGGGCCGCGCGCCGCTGGTGCTGATCTGCGACCATGCCAGCTGCATCGTGCCGCCCGGCCTGGGCAATCTCGGCCTGCCGGACGATGAGCGTGTCCGTCATATCGGCTGGGATCCCGGCACGGCGATCATCACCGAATGCCTGGCACAGAGCCTGGATGCGCCGGCGGTGCTGGCCGGCGTGTCGCGGCTGGTGATCGACTGCAACCGACGGCCCGACGATCCCACCCTGATCTGCGAGGTGAGCGACGGCACCGTGGTGCCGGGCAACCGCGATCTGGACGAGGCGGAACGCGAGCGCCGTCGGGCGGCGTATTTCCGGCCCTATCACGCCGCCATCGCCCAACAGATCGAGGCGGCCGGCGAACGTGGCCCGGTGCCGGCGCTGCTGTCGATTCACAGCTTCACGCCGCGCCTGCGCGTGAAAGGCGAGGACCGGCCCTGGCATATCGGCGTGGTCTGGGATCGCGACGGCCGCCTGGCCCAGCCTTTGCTGCGGGCACTGCGCGACGAGGGCGACCTTGTGGTGGGCGACAACGAGCCCTATAGCGGCCGGCGCCATGCCGGCTATTCGATTTTCGAACATGGCCAGAATCGCGGCCTGCACCACGTGATGATCGAGGTGCGGCAGGATCTGGTGAGCGACGAGGCGGGAGCCAGGGCTTGGGCGGTGCGCCTGGAACGCTGTTTCCGTCGCATGCTGGTTGATGCGGGACTGATGGCGGCCGCCACCAGTGCGGCTTGAGTTTCGGGTAACGGGGGATTTCATGTTCAGCGCCGGCGATTTCACCATCGGCATCGAGGAAGAGCATCTGCTGGTGGAACGCACCACTGGTGCATTGGCGGTCGAGCCGCCGGCCGCCGTGCTGGCCGAATGCGAGGCCATCGCCGGCGGCCAGGTGCATCCCGAATTCCTGCAATGCCAGATCGAGATTTCCACCAAGGTCTGCCGCAACCTGGGTGAGGCGCGCGCCGATCTGGTGCGTCTGCGCGGCGGCATTTCGGAAGTGGCCGCGCGCCACGGGCTGGCGCCGATTGCCGCCTCCACGCATCCCTTCGCCAAATGGAGCGACCAGCGCCACACCGACAAGGAGCGCTACGACCGGCTGGCGAAAGATCTGGCCGGCGTGGCGCGGCGGCTGATCATCTGCGGCCTGCATGTGCATGTGGGCATCGCCGACGAGGACCTGCGCATCGACCTGATGAACCAGGTCAGCTATTTCCTGCCGCATCTGCTGGCGCTCTCCACCTCCTCGCCCTTCTGGCAGGGCGAGGAAAGCGGCCTACAATCCTATCGCCTCTCGGTATTCGACAGCCTGCCGCGCACCGGCCTGCCCGAACGCCTGGAAACCTGGGGCGAATACCAGCGGTTGGTGAACCGCCTGAAGCAGGCCGGCCTGATCGAGGATGCCAGCAAGCTGTGGTGGGATATCCGTCCCTCGGCGCGTTACCCGACGCTGGAGCTGCGCGTCACCGATGTCTGCACCCGGCTGGACGACGGCCTGAGCGTGGCGGCGCTGTATCTGTGCCTGCTCGCCGCGCTGCTGCGGCTGAAACAGAAGAACCAGCGCTGGCGCATCTATGCCAACACGCTCATCGACGAGAATCGCTGGCTGGCCCAGCGCTATGGCATCGCCGGCAGTCTGGTCGATTTCGGCAAGGGCGAGGCGGTGCCCTATGCGGCCCTGCTGGAGGAACTGATCGAACTGACGCGGGAAGAGGCGGTCCATCTCGGCTGCCTGGCCGAGGTGGAGCGGGCGCGCGGCATCCTCAGGCGCGGCACCTCGGCGCAGCGGCAGTTGCAAGTCTACCGCGATGCATTACATGCTGGCATGGACAAGCCCGCGGCGCTGAAGGCCGTGGTGGACTGGCTGATGGCCGAGACCGTGAATTTTGCCATCCCGGATTAGGAGGCCGATATGACCGACAAGATCGATCCCAAGACGCAGACCGAACTGGAAGCTGCCGCCTTCCGCCGCCTGGTCGAACATCTGCGCGGCCGCACCGATGTGCAGAATATCGACCTGATGAACCTGGCCGGCTTCTGTCGCAACTGCCTGAGCAACTGGTACCAGGACGCCGCCAAGGCCAAGGGAATCGACATCGACAAGATGGCGGCCCGCGAGATCGTCTACGGCATGCCCTATCCGGAATGGCAGGCGAAATACCAGAAGGAAGCCTCGGCCGACCAGCAGAAGGCTTTTTCCGAGGCGATCAAGGCCCATAAGCACTAGGGATAAATCCGAGTTATCCACGGATGGTGCATTCCTGTGGATAACTTCGGGGTGGCGGTAGGCGGCAGGATGCTGGCGGCTATAATCCGCGCCCAACCCAACACCGCTTTTATTCGAGGTCACCCATGGCCACCAAACTGATTTCCGGCAACTTCTCGGCCGACCAGCTCAACCAGATCGTCGCTCGTATCGAGCGGCTTGAGGAAGAGAAGAAGGCGCTGGCCGACGATATCCGCGAGGTCTATGCCGAGGCCAAGGCGCATGGCTTCGACACCAAGATTCTCCGTCAGGTGATCAAGCTGCGCAAGCTGGACCGCGCCGAACTGGCCGAGCAGGAAAGCCTGCTGGAAATCTACATGGACGCGCTTGGCATGCAGATCAACGGCAGCGCCGACGCCGAAGCTGCGGAGTAAACCGCATGCGCGGCCAAACCGGCGTCATGGCAGGTCTGGCCGCGCTGCTCTTCTGTAGCGACCTTGCCGCCCAGCCGCAGCGGCCGATCACCGACGACGCCCAGGCCTGCGTCAGCATCGCCAACCTCACGCAGTATAACTGGCCGATCAACATCCGCCGCGAAGGCCGGGTGAATTCCACCGTGATCGCCAAGCCGCGCGAGGTGAATCGCTATTGCGCGCCGGATCGCCTGGGGGCGAACGAATTCATCATCGTACAGGTGAAATCCACCTGGTTTCCGATCGGCGAATGCCGGCTGCGGAATCGCGGCACCATGGAAATCTACCGCGAAAAAAGCACCGAGACCGACAGCGGCGAAGTCACCCGCGTGAAATGCTACGAGGGGCGCTAGGCCGGCGTCAGCCGTGCCGCGCCTTCAGCCACTCCGTCACCTTCGGCATCACGATCTCGGGCTTGCGCACCCAGCGGAAATGATCGATGCCCTGGAAGCCCATCGCCTTGGGGTCGAGGTGATGGCGCGTCAGCTGCGCCTTGGGAAATTTGCTTAAGAGTCCGTCCATCGCGTGTTTCGGCGCGAAGAAATCGCCATGCAGCGAGATGCCCAGCACCGGCAGCGCCAAGTCCGCCAGATGGCGGTCGTGGTCGACGCGCGGCCGGCCGAACATGAAACGCCCGGTGCGCGCCTGTCGCGCCCAGTCGGCCATCAATGTGCGTGCCTCGCGCCCGGCGAAGCGGAAGCGGTGGCCGGGGAAATGGCCCACCACGCGCGCCACCAGCGGCACCATCTGGCTGTAGGCCAGGAAGGCTTTCGGCCACAGTTTCCAGTGCACGGATGAGCAGGCGATCAGGATCAGGCCATCGAGCTGCTGTGGATGGTGGGCTGCATAGATACTGCTGACCTGCGCGCCCAGGCTGTGGCCCAGCAGGTAGAAGGGCGTGTTCGGAAACCGCGCCTTCACGGTTTTGATCGCCAGCGGCCAGTCCTCGGTCAGCAGTTCATGATAGCCGAAATCGTAACCCCAGCCCGGCTTGCGTCCGCCGCTTTCCTCATGGCCGCGCAGCTCGGCAATGGCGGCATTAAAGCCTGCCTGCTGCAGGGCCTGCAGGAGCGGCGCGTAATAGCCGATCTGCATGCCCATCGCCGGCTGGATCAGAATGGCCGGCGCCTTCGCATCTGCGGCCGGATGGATATGCACGGCAAAGCTGGTGCCGTCATGGCGCTGCAGGCGGATGGTTTCGGCCGAGGCGGAAAGGGCAGTCATGGCGCGATCAAGCCACGATGCGCAGCGCTCCGCAATTACCTTTCTGGTCGTAACGCAGCGTCATGCCGTTAGGGAATTAAGGCGTGGATGGCCGGCACAAGGCCGGCCATGACGAGGTTTTTTACTCCGCCGCGGTGGCCAGCGGCGCGGTGGGGGCGCGGAAGGTGGCCAGCAGTTTGGCTTCCTTCTCCTTCGCCGCCGCCAGATGCTTCACCTTCACATGGCCATAGCCGCGAATCTCTTCCGGAATCTTGGCCAGCTGCACGGCCAGCGCATGATTGTCGGTCGAGAGCTTGTCGCACAGCTCCTCGATCAGCGTGAAGTAATCGGCGATCAGCTGGCGCTCGGTGCGGCGTTCCTCAGTGCGGCCGAAGATGTCAAACGCCGTGCCGCGCAGGAACTTGAATTTGGCCAGCAGGCCGAAGGCGCGGAACATCCACGGGCCGAATTCCTTCTTCTGCGCGATGCCGGTTTCCGGGTCGGGCGGATTGAGCAGCGGCGGCGCCAGATGGAAGCTCAGGCGGAAATCGCCGTCGAACTGCGCGTTCAGCTTCCTAAGGAACTCGCCGTCGGAATAAAGCCGCGCCACCTCGTATTCGTCCTTGTAGGCCATCAGCTTGTAGGCATAGCGCGCCACGGCTTCGGCAAAACCGGTCATGCCCTTGGCGCGGTTCGCCTCGGCATGACGGGCCTTGTCCACCAGCGCCTTGTAGCGTTCGGCATAGGCGGCATTCTGCCAGGCGGTCAGCCGCGGCACGCGGTCGGCCAGCAACTCGTCCACCGTTTTCGCGAACGCCTTCGGCTCGATGGCGCTTAAGGTCGGCCGGGCGATGTCGTCCACTGCCTTGGGGTCCTGGGCATATAGCCGGCCCCAGTTCAGCGCGCGGATGTTGGCGTCGATGGCGGTGCCGTTCAGTTCGATGGCTTTCAGCAGGGCATCCAGCGATACCGGGATCAGGCCGCGCTGCACGGCATAGCCGAGCATGAACATGTTGGTGGCGATGGCGTCGCCCATCAGCACGGTGGCGATGCGGGTGGCTTCCACGAATTCCGACAGGTTCTCGCCGGCCGCATTGCGGATCGCCTGCACCATCTGGTTGTCGTCCAGTTGCAGATTCGGATTGAGCTGGAAGGCGGCGGTGGGGGTGAGATGCGTGTTGATCAGCGCGCGGGTGGCGCCTTTCTGCATCTTCTCCAGCGCGGCGTCTCCCGCGGCCACCACCATGTCGCAGCCCAGCACCAGGTTGGCGCCGCCGGCCGCCACGCGCACGGCATGGATGTCGTCGGGATTCCTGGCGATGCGGACGTGGCTGAGCACCGCGCCGTTCTTCTGCGCCAGGCCGGTGAAATCCAGCACGCTGGTGCCATAGCCTGCGATATGTGCAGCCATGCCCAGAATCTGGCCGATGGTCACCACGCCGGTGCCGCCGATGCCGGTGATCAGGATGTTGTAGGGCTGGTCCAGCGGCGCGACTTCCGGCGCCTTCAGGCCGGCGAACAGGCCGTCCACGTCATTGTCGCTCGGGCCCTGCTGCAGCTTCACCTTGGCGCGCTTCACCTTGCCGCCATGCACGGTGACGAAGCTGGGGCAGAAGCCCTTCACGCAGGAGAAATCCTTGTTGCAGGACGACTGGTTGATCTTGCGCTTGCGGCCCAGTTCGGTTTCCAGCGGCTCAACCGAGACGCAGTTGGATTTCACCGAACAGTCGCCGCAACCCTCGCAGACCGCTTCGTTGATGAATACGCGCTTGTCGGGGTCGGGGAAGGTGCCGCGCTTGCGGCGGCGGCGCTTCTCGGCGGCACAGGTCTGGTCGTAGATCAGCACGGTGCAGCCTTCGATCTCGCGCAGCTCGCGCTGCACGGCATCCAGCTCGTCGCGGTGGCGGATGGTCACGCCCGGCGCCCATTCGGTGCCGACCGGATACTTGTCCGGCTCGTCGGTGACGACGACGATCTTGCGCACGCCCTCGCCGTAGACCTGCATGCTGATCTGCGGCGGGGTCAGCGGGCCGTCATGCGGCTGGCCGCCGGTCATCGCCACGGCGTCGTTATACAGAATCTTGTAAGTGATGTTCACCTTGGCCGCGACCGAGGCGCGCAGGGCCAGCAGGCCCGAATGGTAGTAGGTGCCATCGCCCAGGTTGGCGAAGATATGCTTGTCGTCGCTGAACGGCGCCTGGCCGATCCAGGGCGTGCCTTCGCCGCCCATCTGGGTGAAGGTGGCCGTCGAGCGGTCCATCCACAGCGACATGAAATGGCAGCCGATGCCGGCCACCGCGCGGCTGCCTTCCGGCACGCGGGTGGAGGTGTTGTGCGGGCAGCCCGAGCAGAAATAGGGCTGGCGCTGAGTCTTGCCGATGCTGCTGGCGGCGCGCTCCTTATCCTTCTGCTCGATGAAGGCGATGCGTTCCTCGATGCGCGAATTGGTGCCGTAGCGCTTGAGCCAGGTATACAGCGCCTTGGCGACAATCGCCGGGGATATCTCACCGGCCGAAGGCAGCAGCCAGTTGCCTTCAGCGTCGAACTTGCCCACCACGCGCGGACGCACGTCCTCGCGCCAGTTGTAAAGCTGTTCCTTCAGCTGGTTTTCGATGACCGCGCGCTTTTCCTCGACGACGATCACTTCCTCCAGACCCTCGGCGAACTGCCGCGCACCTTCGCGCTCCAGCGGCCAGACCATGCCCACCTTATAGAGGCGGATGCCCATATCGGCGGCCATCTCTTCCGTGATGCCCAGGTCGTCCATCGCCTGGCGCACGTCCAGATACGACTTGCCGGTGGTGATGATGCCAAGGCGCGGACGTGGGCTGTCGATCACCACACGGTCGATCTTGTTGGCGCGCGCGAATGCCAGTGCGGCATAGGCCTTGTGGCGCTGCAGCCGGTCTTCCTGCTCCAGGATCGCATCGGGCCAGCGGATGTTGAGGCCGCCCGGCGGCATCTGGAAATCGGTCGGGTAGGCGATCTGCAACCGCTCCGGGTCGATGGAAACGCTGGCCGAGCTTTCCACCGTCTCGGTCTGGCATTTGAAGCCGACCCACAGGCCCGAATAGCGCGACATGGCCCAGCCCAGCAGGCCATAATCGAGGAATTCCTGCACGTTGGCCGGATGCAGCATCGGCATCATCGCGGCCATCATCATGTGTTCGGACTGATGCGCCACGGTGGAGGAGGCTGCGCCATGGTCGTCGCCGCAGAGCGCCAGCACGCCGCCATGCTTCGACGTGCCGGCGGAATTGGCATGCTTGAACACGTCCATCGAGCGGTCGACGCCGGGGCCCTTGCCGTACCAGATGCCGAAAACGCCGTCGTATTTCGCCTTGGGGAACAGGTTGAGCTGCTGGCTGCCCCATACCGCCGTGGCGGCCAGGTCCTCGTTTACGCCGGGCTGAAACTGGATGTGATTGTCCTTGAGGAATTTGCGGGCGCGCCAGAGTTGCTGGTCGAACAGGCCAAGCGGCGAGCCGCGATAGCCGGAGATGAAGCAGGCCGTGTTCAGGCCGGCCGCCAGATCGCGTTTCCGCTGCAGCATCGGCAGGCGAACCAGCGCCTGCGTTCCGGTCAGGAAGACGCGGCCGCGTTCCAGCGTGTATTTGTCGTCCAGCGTGACATTCGCCAGCATCCGGTTTCTCCTCCCGCTAACCGAATTAGGTCAGCATTACTTACCTAATTATAGGGCGGTCACCATGCCCGGTCGAGAGAAAACCGAAGCGGCTGTGAAAAAGCCGGGCCGGTTGCTCTTTCAAGTGATTCTGGTAGATACCCCGAGGTAGTCAATCCACCCCACATTCATTGTGCCAGGATCGTCATGGCCATTCTGCTCACCGGTGTCGCCGGCTTCATCGGGTTTCATGTTGCACAAGCGTTGTTGGCGCGCGGCGATGAGGTGATTGGTCTGGATAATCTGAACGATTATTACGACCCGGCACTCAAGCGCGCACGACTCGAACAATTGCAGGGCCGGAAAGGGTTCAAATTTTTCCAGATCGACATCGCCGACGTTGATGCGGTGCAGCAGGCGACTGCCGGTGCCGATATCCGGCGCGTCGTCCATCTGGCTGCCCAGGCCGGCGTGCGCTACTCGCTGGTGAATCCCTACGCCTATATTCGCGCCAATCTGCTTGGCCATACGGTGATGCTGGAACTCTGCCGGCATCTGCCCAAATGCGAGCATCTGGTCTACGCCTCGTCCTCCTCGGTCTATGGCGGCAACACCAAGCTGCCCTTCGCCGTCGAGGACCGGGTCGATTCGCCGGTCTCGCTGTATGCCGCCACCAAGAAAGCCGACGAACTGATCAGCCACGCCTATGCGCATCTGTTCGGTTTCCCGCAGACCGGCCTGCGCTTCTTCACCGTCTACGGGCCCTGGGGTCGGCCCGACATGGCGATGTTCATCTTCACCAAGGCGATCTTCGAGGGTCGGCCGATCCAGGTGTTCAACAACGGCGACATGCAGCGCGACTTCACCTATATCGACGACATCGTCGATGGCATCGTGAAGACGCTGGATTATCCGGCGCCGCCGAACGAGCACGGCCGGCCCTATCGCATCTACAATATCGGTAACAACAAGCCGGAACCGCTGCTGCGCATGATCGAGCTGATCGAACAGGCGGTCGGCCGCAAGGCCGAGAAGCAGTTCCTGCCCATGCAGGATGGCGATGTGAAGGCCACCTATGCCGATATCTCGGCCATCCAGCGCGATACCGGCTTCAAACCCAGCACGCCGATCGATGTGGGCATCCCGCGCTTCGTCGACTGGTATCGTCGTTATCACAACATGGTGGGGTAGGATCGCCGATGAGCGAGCAGCCAGACATCCAGGCCCCGCAGATCGATCCGGAAGGCGTCGATCCCAAGGTTGTCGAGGCGATGATCGTCGCCGGCATTCCGCATTGCGCGGCCCTGGGGGTGAAGGTGGTCGCCGTCTCGCGCAAGGCGGTCACGCTTGCGCTGCCGTATAATCCCGATCTGGTCGGCGATCCGGTGCATGGCGTGCTGCATGGCGGCGTCGTCACCTCGCTGGTCGATACCGTCTGCGGCATGGCGGTGTTTTCGGCCATGGCCAAGCTGCAGGCCATCGCCACGCTGGATCTACGTATCGACTATCTCAAGCCGGCGGTGGCGCAGAAGGAACTTCATGCCACGGCAGAATGCTACAAGCTGACCCGTTCGATCGCTTTCGTGCGCGCCCGCGCCTATCACCCGGAAGCACCCGATGACCTGGTGGCCAACTGCGTGGGCGCCTTCATGATCGGTTCTTCCGACAAGCCGCCGTTGCCCAAGGGAACCAAAATCCCGGGTGGTGTGGCATGACCATGGATCTCGAAGCTCTGATCCGGAACGCCCGCGAACATCGCGACATTTCCGGTTTCCTGCAGGCCATTCCGTATTTCCGTTTCCTCGGCCTCACCATGCGCGAGGATGCTGCGGGCAATCCGCTCTGCGTGCTGCCGGCCGATCCCAAGCTGATCGGCAATTCGCGCCTGCCGGCTCTGCATGGCGGCGTGGTCGGTGCGCTGCTGGAATCGGCCGCCATCGTGCAGCTGATCTGGTCGGCCGAGACCGACACGATTCCGAAGATCATCGACCTGCAGGTGGATTATTTGCGGTCGGCCCGCCCGGTGGAAACCTTTGCCCGCGCCGTGATCACCAAGCATGGCCGCCGCATCGCCAATGTGCGCGCCGAAGCCTGGCAGGAAGACCCGGCCAAGCCGGTGGCTGCTGCCCACGCCCATTTCCTGCTGGGTTAAGCGCGTTTTTGCATGGGCTGGTCAAACCAGCCGGTGCTTCCCATATATTATAGCGATTACAAGAAATGAGGATTTCACGCATGGCTTCCCCTGCCACCGCCGCATCCGCCGCCAACGACCTGGGTCATCTGCCGACCTGGGACCTGAGCGACCTGTATCCTGGCTTGGACTCCGCCGAACTCCAGCGCGACCTCGCCGCCGTGGCCGAGCGCGCGGCTCGGCTGGAACAGCAGGGCAAGGGAAAGATTGCCGGCCTGTCGGGCGACGACCTGGCCGCCGTGATCGCCGAATACGAATCCCTGCAGGACCTGATCGGCCGCATGTATTCCTTCGCCTCGCTGGCTTATGCCGGCGACATGGCCGATGCGAAGATCGCCGGCTTTTACCAGGACATGCAGGAGAAGCTGAACGACATCACCACCAGGCTGCTCTTCCTGACGCTGGAGCTGAACCGCCTGGGAGACGCCGCGCTGGAGCAGAAATATGCCCAGTCGGCGAAACTGTCGCATTACCGGCCGTGGCTGCGCGACCTGCGGCTGTTCCGCGATCACCAGCTCGACGACGAACTGGAGCGCCTGCTGCATGAAAAGGCCGTTGCCGGCCGCGCCGCCTGGAACCGCCTGTTCGACGAAACCATGGCCGGGCTGCGTTTCCCGTGGGGCAAGGACCAGCTCACCGCCGAGCAGGTGCTGCACAAGCTGTCCGACAAGGATGCCGCCACGCGCAGGAAGGCGGCCAAGGTTCTGGCCAAGGTGTTCAAACAGAATATCCGGTTGTTCGCGCTGATCACCAACACGCTGGCCAAGGACAAGGAAGTCGAGGATCGCTGGCGCAAATATCCGACGCCGGAGGCCTATCGGCATCTCTCCAATTGCGTCGAGCCCGAGGTGGTGAACGCGCTGACCGATGCCGTCACCGCCGCCTATCCGAAACTCTCGCACCGTTACTACAAGCTGAAGGCGCGGTGGATGGGCGTGAAGAAGCTGCCCTGGTGGGATCGCAACGCGCCTTTGCCCGAGGATCACGACCGTGCCATCGGCTGGGACGAGGCGCGCGACATCGTACTGAAAGCCTATGGCCGCTTCTCGCCGCAGTTGGCCGATCTGGGCAAAAAATTCTTCGACAATGCCTGGATCGATGCACCGGCGCGGCCGGGTAAGGCCTCGGGCGCCTTCGCTCATCCCACGGTGCCGAGCGCGCATCCGTATCTGCTGCTGAACTACCAGGGCCGCACGCGCGACGTGATGACGCTGGCGCATGAACTGGGCCATGGCGTGCATCAGCTGCTGGCCGCCGAGCAGGGTCCGCTGATGGCCGACACGCCGCTGACGCTTGCCGAGACGGCTTCGGTGTTCGGCGAACAGCTCACCTTCCGCGCCCTGCTGGATGCCGCCGGGCCCGAGCGCCGCAAGATCATGCTGGCCTCCAAGGTCGAGGACATGCTGAATACGGTCGTGCGCCAGATCGCCTTCTTCAAGTTCGAACGCCAGGTGCATGAAGCGCGCCGCGCGGGCGAATTGACGCCCGACCGGCTGGGCGAGATCTGGATGGGCGTGCAGAAGGAAAGCCTGGGTCCGGCGCTGAAATTCGACGCCGATTACAGCAGCTTCTGGTGCTACATCCCGCATTTCGTCCATTCGCCCTTCTACGTCTACGCCTATGCCTTCGGCGACTGCCTGGTGAACGCGCTCTATGCGCGCTACCAGGATGCGGAGCAGGGCTTCCAGGAGAAATACTTCGCCATGCTGAAGGCCGGCGGCACGCTGCGGCACAAGGAGCTGCTGGCGCCCTTCGGGCTGGACGCCGCCGATCCGGCCTTCTGGTCGAAGGGCCTGGGTGTGATCGAAGGCTTCATCGACGAGCTGGAAAAGCTGGACTGATTCATATGGCCGAGGAAGACAGCACGCTCGGCCGCGTCCGCCGCTACGCGAAGGTGGGCGCCTCGGTCGGCGGCCTGGCGGCAAAGCTGGGTGCCGAACGCATGCTGGGCGTGAAGCTCGACCGCGGCAAACATGCGGCCGAACTGCGCGCGGCTCTGGGCGGCCTGAAAGGCCCGCTGATGAAGGTGGCGCAGATCATGTCCACCATTCCGGACGCGCTGCCCAAGGAATACGTGCAGGAACTGACCCAGCTGCAGGCCAACGCGCCGGCCATGGGCCCGGCCTTCGTGAAGCGCCGCATGGTGGCCGAACTCGGGCCGCAATGGCAGGCGAAATTCGGCAGCTTCGAGCTCAGTGCCGCTGCCGCCGCCAGCCTGGGCCAGGTGCATCGCGCGACATCGAAGGACGGCCGCGCGCTTGCCGTGAAGCTGCAATATCCCGACATGGCCTCGGCCGTGGAGGCCGACCTGCGGCAGCTCAAGCTGATCTTCGCCATCTACCGCCGCATGGATGCCGCCATCGACACCACGCATATCCATGCTGAGATCGCCGCCCGCCTGCGCGAGGAACTGGATTACGAGCGCGAGGCGCTGCATATGCGGCTCTATGCAGAGATGCTGAAGGGCGAGGCCAATGTTCATGTACCCGCGGTGCTGCCAGAGCTGAGCACGAAGCGCCTGCTCTCGATGACCTGGCTGGACGGCCGCCGGTTGCTCGATTACGCCGATGCGCCGCAGGAAACCCGCAACACGATTGCGATGAACCTGTTCCGCGCCTGGTATGTGCCGTTTTATCAATGCGGCGTGATTCATGGCGACCCGCATCTGGGCAATTACACGGTGCGCGACGATCTCGGCATCAACCTGCTGGATTTCGGCTGCGTGCGCATCTTCCCCTCGCGCTTCGTCGGCGGCGTGATCGATCTCTACCGCGCCATCTCGGGCAACGACCGCGACCTCGCCGTGCATGCCTACGAGACCTGGGGTTTCACCGGTCTGTCCAACGAGGTGATCGACACGCTCAACCTCTGGGCCGAGTTCGTCTACGCGCCGCTGCTGGAAGACCGCCCGCGCCGCATCCAGGAAATGGAATCGTCGGGCCTCTACGGCCGCGAGGTGGCCGAGCAGGTGCATCGCAAGCTGAAGGAGCTGGGCGGCGTGACGCCGCCGCGCGAATTCGTCTTCATGGACCGTGCCGCCATCGGCCTGGGCGGGGTGTTCCTGCATCTGAAGGCCGAGATCAACTGGCACCGCCTGTTCCACGACCTGATCGCCGATTTCGACGTGAAGGCCATGGAAAAACGCCAGAAGGCCGCGCTCAAGATTGCGGGATTGCCGGCAGAAATCGCTTGAGGCCGGGCCGCTTCGGGTCGAAAATGCCCCTGAAATAATGTTTCGTGGCCCATGGGGGCCGCATCACGGCAGTCGGGGCGCATGATCGGCGGTTTGTCGTCCTTTTCGCCGGGCTCGATATCCAGTTACGGGAGTGCCGGCAGTTTCAGCGTGGCCACGCCGCAAAGCCTGGCCAGCGACGGCAGCGCTGTGTGCCAGTCGCTGGAATGCAGCGTGCATGGTGCCGCGCTGAAGGCGCAGATGCAGGCGCAATTCCCCGGTCTGAAGATTCTCGGCGGCGGCGAACCGCAGCAGGCGCAGAACCGCCGGCAGGGCGAACCGCCGCGTCCGGTGCCGGGCAGCGGCGGCGCGGAAAGCAGCAATGTCATCACGCTGCGGCCCGGCGGCGGCTCGGCTCTGGCCAGCGGCGCCACGCTGCTCACCGCGCAGGAAGCGGACATCCAGGGCAGCGAAGCATCCGGCAGCCAGGCCTCCGGCGGCGCCAAAACGGCGGGCGAGCTGAGCGAGGAGGAAAAGCAGCAGGTCGCCAAGCTCAAGCAGATCGACGCCAAGGTGCGCGCCCATGAACGCGCCCACGCTGCCGTCGGCGGCCAGTATGCCGGCGCACCATCCTACAGTTACACCCGCGGGCCCGACGGCCAGCTTTATGCGGTGGCCGGCGAGGTTCCCATCGATATCGGCGCGGAAAGCGATCCCGAGGCCACCCTGCAGAAGGCGGCCCAGGTGGCCGCCGCCGCCCTGGCTCCGGCCGATCCATCCGGCGCCGACCGCGCCGTGGCCGCGGCGGCCCAGCAACTCCGGCTGCAGGCCCTGGCGCAGATTCGCGAGGAAAAGCGTGCCGAGCAGGAAGCCGCCGCCGCCGAACGGGAAGAGGCCGCGGCCAACGCGCCGGCCCTGCCGGGCCAGGCGCAGGAAGAGGGGGCTGCCGATGGGGCGGCTCCGGCAGCCTTCGGCCAGTCGTCTGGCGGCCAGTCTGGTTCAGGCCAGTCTGACGCAGGCCAGTCTGACGCAGGCCAGTCCGGCCGCGACGGCCCTGCCGCAAGGGCGGCACAGGCTTATGCCCCTGCCGCTGAAGCTGCCCGCGCCAGCCGCGAGATCGGCCGGCTGGTCGGCTTGGTGGCCTGACGCCGCGAGAGGCGGCCCGCCAGGCTGGTGAAGGGTTGTGCCGGCTTCTGGGGCCAGCGTAATATCCCCGTCGATTCAATCCCTAAACCATGCAGAGGGTATCATGGCGAGTGAACAGCATCAGATGGGCACCATGGACATCAGCCAGCACAAGGCGGCCTGGGGTGCCTTCATGAAGATGACGACCTGGGGCACGGTTGCCATTGTGGTCCTGCTCATCCTCATGGCGATCTTCCTGGTCTGAACCGGCCCGGCGGCGCCTTCGGGCGCCGCTCTCGTATTGAAGCCGTCGGTTTACGAGTACAGGGGGGAGTTCTGCCATGAAAATTGCCATTCCGAAGGAGCGCCGGCCCGGCGAGAAGCGCGTCGCCGCCTCGCCTGAGACCGTGAAGAAATTCGTGGGCCTTGGCTGCAGCGTCGTGATCGAGACCGGCGCCGGCTTGGCTGCCGATATCCTCGACGAGCATTACACCGCCATGGGCGCGCAGATCGCGCCGGATGCGAAGTCCGCGCTGGCCGATGCCGACATGGTGCTGAAGGTGCAGCGACCGATGACGGCGGCCGAAGGCAATGACGAACTGGCCCTGCTGAAAAAAGGTGCCATCCTCGTCGCCGGGCTTCAGGCGTTGCAGCAGCGCGATCAGGTGAAGGCCTATGCCGCTGCCGGCGTGAATGCCTTTGCCATGGAACTGATGCCGCGTATCACCCGCGCGCAGTCGATGGACATCCTCTCCTCGCAGTCCAACCTCGCCGGCTACAAGTCGGTGCTGGATGCGGCCAGCCATTTCGGGCGCGCCTTCCCGATGATGATGACCTCGGCCGGCACCATCGCGCCGGCCCGCGTCTTCGTGATGGGCGTCGGCGTTGCCGGCCTGCAGGCGATTGCCACCGCCAAGCGCCTCGGCGCCGTGGTCTCGGCCACCGATGTGCGCCCGGCCACCAAGGAACAGGTGGAAAGCCTCGGCGGCAAGTTCGTCTGGGTCGATGACGAAGAGGCCCGCGCCTCGCAGACCGCGGGCGGCTACGCCAAGGAAATGTCGGCCGAGTACAAGGCCAAGCAGGCCGCTCTGGTGGCCGAGACGGTGAAGAAGCAGGATATCGTCATCACCACCGCCCTGATTCCCGGCCGTCCCGCGCCGGTGCTGGTGACGGAAGAGATGGTGAAGAGTATGCGGCCCGGTTCGGTGATCATCGACCTGGCGGTGGAATCCGGCGGCAACTGCCCGCTGTCGAAACCCGACGAAGTGGTGGTGGTCAACGGCGTGAAGGTGGTGGGCTACACCAACTATCCCAGCCGCGTGCCGGTCGATGCCTCCAACCTTTATGCCAAGAACCTGTGGAACTTCCTGTCCCCGCATTGGGACAAGGACGGCAAGACCTTCAAGTTCAACCCCGAGGACGAGACGGTTTCTGGCACCTGCCTGACGCGCGACGGCGCCGTGATCCATCCCATGCTGAAAGAGGGGGCCTGAGCCATGGCCGAAGTCTATTCCTTCTTCTCGCTGCTCTCGATCTTCGTGCTGGCCTGCTTCGTCGGCTATTACGTGGTCTGGAGCGTGACGCCCGCCCTGCACACGCCGCTGATGAGCGTCACCAATGCGATTTCCTCGGTCATCATCGTCGGTGCGCTGATCGCCGCCGGTGCCTCGGCCACCTTCGATGCCTCGAAGATCTTCGGCCTGATCGCCATCGCGCTGGCCGCCGTCAACATCTTCGGCGGCTTCCTGGTCACCCAGCGCATGCTGGCGATGTACAAGAAAAAAGAAAAGAAGTGAGAGGGGCCGCGCCATGCCGATCCAACTGACCGCGCTGCTCTACCTCGTCAGCTCCGTCCTGTTCATCCTGGCCCTGCGCGGCCTGTCGTCGCCTGAGACCAGCCGCAAGGGCAATATCTATGGCATGACCGGCATGGGCATCGCCGTGCTGACCACCATTGCCAATCTGGGCGATCTGTCCGGCACCATCGTCTGGGTGCTGGTCGCGCTGCTCATCGGCGGTTCCGTCGGCACCGTGCTGGCCCGCCGCATCCAGATGACGGCGATGCCGCAGCTGGTCGCCGCCATGCACAGCCTCGTCGGCCTCGCCGCCGTGCTGGTGGCTGCCGCCGCCTTCTACAATCCCGCCCCCTACGGCATCCTCAATGCCGCCGGCCAGATCACGGTCGCCGCGCGCATCGAGATGTCGCTCGGCGTGGTGATCGGCATCATCACCTTCTCCGGCTCGCTGGTGGCCTTCGCCAAGCTGCAGGGCCTGGTGTCGGGCAGCCCGGTGATCTTCAAGGGCCAGCATATGCTGAACGCCCTGATCGGCCTGGTGATCCTGGGCCTGATCGTGGCCTTCTGCATGAATCCCAGCCGCGAGCTGTTCTGGGCCGTCACGCTGCTGGCGCTGATCGTCGGCTTCACCATCATCATCCCCATCGGCGGCGCCGACATGCCTGTCGTCGTCTCGATGCTGAACAGCTATTCGGGCTGGGCGGCGGCCGGCATCGGCTTCACGCTGCAGAACCCGGCGCTGATCGTCACCGGCGCGCTGGTCGGCTCCTCGGGCGCGATCCTGTCCTACATCATGTGCAAGGGCATGAACCGCTCGCTGTTCAACGTGATCCTCGGCGGCTTCGGCGGCGACACATCTGCGGCCGCCGGCGGCCAGAAGGTCGACCGCGCCTACAAGAAGGGTTCGGCCGACGATGCCGCCTTCATCATGAAGAATGCCGGCAAGGTGATCATCGTGCCGGGTTACGGCATGGCGGTCAGCCAGGCCCAACATGCCCTGCGCGAGATGGGCGACAAGCTGAAGGAGGAGGGCGTGGAAGTGAAATACGCCATCCATCCAGTGGCGGGCCGCATGCCGGGGCACATGAACGTGCTGCTGGCCGAGGCCAACGTGCCCTATGACGAGGTGTTCGAGCTGGAGGAGATCAACTCCGAATTCCAGACCGCCGACGTCGCCTTCGTGATCGGTGCAAACGACGTGACCAACCCGGCCGCGCGCGACGACCCGAAAAGCCCGATCTTCGGCATGCCGATCCTCGACGTCGACAAGGCCAAGACCGTGTTGTTCGTGAAACGCTCGATGGCATCGGGTTATGCCGGCATCGACAACGAGCTGTTCTACAAGGACAACACGATGATGTTACTGGCCGACGCCAAGAAGATGGTCGAGGACATCGTGAAGGGCCTCTAAAAGCCCGCCGATCCTCGGCGATATTGTATTCAGACAATCCAGGCGGCCCGGGCGGATCAGTCCGGGCCGCCTTTCTTTTGAATTGCTATAAAACATAATACTTTGCGTACAAACGGGATGTGGTAAACAGGCGCCCGCTTTTTGGCCACCCTCCCATGTCCACGCCCGCCCATACCCGCACCCAGCCGGATCCTTCAAGCATGGACCTTCAGTCCATGGACCCGCTGGCGCGCGACCCGCGCTGGTGGGATACCGGCGGCGAGATCGTCGACCTGTCGTATCGCGACCTGGAGAATGCCGATTTTGCCGGCCGCTCGCTGCAGAAGGCCCGGCTGGCCGGCACCAACCTGCGCCGCGCCCGCCTGTCGCGCGCCGACCTGGCCGAGGCCGACCTGTTTGGCGCCGATCTCGGCCGCGCCGATCTGCAGAATGCCAACCTGACCCGCGCCATCCTGCGCGGCACCAGCCTGGCCGGCGCCAACCTGAACAATGCCATCCTGGTCGAGGCCGATTTCCGCGGCGGCGTGATGATGCGGCCCGATGCCCATCTGCACAGCGATGCCCGCGTCGGCATCGACGTATCCGACCTCAGCAACTGCCTGCTGGATTATGCCACCGCCTCGCGCGCGCAATTCTCCGGCGTGGACCTGAGCGGCGCCTCGCTGGTGGGCGCGGATCTCTCCGGCGCGAATTTCTTCGGCAGCAACCTGCGCGATGCCGACCTTTCCTATGCCAATCTCAGCGGCGCGAATTTGAGTGACGCGCGGCTGGTCGGCACCCGGCTGGTCGGCGCCAACCTGAGCCAGGCGCAGATCGTCAACGCCACGGTGGAAAAGGCGGCGGCGGTAGGCGCGGATTTCACCGGTGCCATCCTGCGCGGCATCGCCACCGATGGTTTCGATGTTGCCAGCGCGCGGCTGATCGCGCCGGCCGATTTCGAGCCTGAACTGGCGGCCGCTGTTGCCGCGCATCGCGCCTGGACCCAGACCGATGGTGCGGCCGGCCGCCAGCTCAATCTCGCCGGCCAGCGTTTCCCCTATCACGACTTCACCGGCCTTGAGCTGGACGGCGCGGATTTCAGCGACTGCGACCTGCGCGGTTGCCGCTTCGACCGCGCCAGCCTGCTGCTCGCCACCTTTAGCCGCGCCAACCTGGCCGGCGCCAGTTTCCACGAGGCGCGCATCGCCGGCTGCCGGTTCATTGGCGCCAGCCTGCGCTGGGCCGATTTCACCCGCGCCACGCCCGGCCGTCTGCGCATCTATTCCGGCGGCGGACAGTTCAGCGGCCGCCATGCCGCCACCGATTTCACCGATGCGGCGCTGGATGCCGCCCGGCTGGCCGATTTCGATCTGGGTGCCTGCCTGCGCTGAAACCCGGCGTTAAACGGGGGCAGGGCTGGCCAGTTCGCCATGCTGCAGGCCGCAGTAATACGGCTCGCCCTGTTCGGCGAAGGCATTCAGCTTGGCGTTATAGCAGCGATGCTCGAAACCGTGCTTGTCGGTGATGGTGATCAGCACCGGCGCATGGCGCCCGTCAGCTTCGCGCGGGCCGGTCAGGTAGAAGCTGACGCGGTCGATGCGATAGCCCAGCACGCGCAACTCCTTCAGGGTCGCCAGCCGCTCGCTCACCGCGCGCAGGAAGGTCTCGCTGTCGCACAGCCCATGGCCCAGCCCCAGCGGCCGGCGGAAATCGCCCACCAGGATCTGCTCCGGCAGGGCCGTGCCGATCAGCCGCGCCACCTGGATGGTCACGTCGCCGACGATGAAGGCGCCGCCATCGCTGCCGTCCTTGCGCGGCTGGTGATAAAGGAAATGGCTGCCGATGCTCAGGCACAGCCGCAGGGCCGGCACGGCGCCGGCATCGGTGGCGGTGCGGCGCAGGGCCGCGAACAGGATCTGGAAGATCGCCACCGCGCAGAAGAAATCGATATCGGCGCGCAGGCCTGAGCGCTCGTTCCACACATAGAAGCCGTCGCCCGTGGTGGTGCGGCGGAAGCTCACGCCCAGGCCATGGGCGCGCGCCATCTCCTCGGCCAGGTTGAGCGAGAATTCCAGGCTGGTCAGCTGCGCGGCCTGCTGCTCGGGCGCGGCTTTGGAAAAACCGACGATGTCCATCAGCAGCACGGCGCGATGTTGCGTCTTGGCCACGGTGAACAGCTGGAAGGCCTGCTCGACCAGGGCATAGGGGATCTCGCCCGGGCCGGGGCCGATCGGCCGTTCCAGCCGCAATTCCACCGGCTGCGCCTCCAGCAGCCTAGCTGCCTCGTCCAGCGCGCCGCCAGCCATCAGGCCGCTTTCGCCGAACACGGCCAGATGCCGGCCATGGTCGGCGAACAGCCGCGCCTTCGGCACGGTGATGATCTCGATGCCCAGCCGGCTCGGCCGCCAGCCGACCAGCGCATGACTGCCGAACCGCCACAGGTCGTAGAAGATGCCATGCAGCTGCTGCCGCAGGCCTTCATCGGCGCGTGGATGACGTGATTCGGCTGTCATTGCTGTACGAATGGTTGTCCCGTGGCGGTTCCAATACCGCCGCGATGGTGCGGAATCAACGTCATTCTGGCCGGATTTCCGCGCACCCTGCGGGGATGACTGCGGATTTATGCAGGCTCGTCAAAGCTTTGGCCGTGCGCCCTTGCACAATCTGCGGGAATACCTATCTTAATAGGCGTCATACTACTACGGACTGCCAGACTGCTCTGCCCGTTGGTCGCGAGATCGCGGGTGTCCAGTTCCCTGCCACGCCTGGACATAGTTTGATGCGTCGTTCGCGGGTTCTGCCCACAGGGTTTGCCTAAGAGCGGCGTTGCTACACTGAAAACTACGGAGATACAGCTATGGCTGTCGGTACTGTGAAATGGTTCAACGCCACCAAGGGTTACGGTTTCATCCAGCCGGAAGGCGGCGGGCCGGACGTGTTCGTTCATATCTCGGCCGTTGAGCGCGCCGGCATGAGCGGCCTGAACGAAGGCCAGCGGGTTTCCTTCGAGGAGCAGCGCGATCCGAAGCGCGGCAAGACCTCGGCCGTGAATCTGAAGGCCGCCTGATCTAGCCGTCAGGACTAATACCGAGGGGGTGCCCGGAAACGGGTGCCCCCTTTGGTTTTTCCGCGCATGAATGCTGCGCATGATTTTTCCGGGGAGGGTGCCATGGCCTTCAAGCCGAATTACAACCAGCAGCGTGCCGAGCGCACCCGCGCCAAGGAACAGAAGAAGCAGGAAAAGCTGCAGAAGCGCCAGGAGGAATCCGAGCGCCGCAAGTCCGAGCAGCAGGGCGATGCACCGGCAGCGGACGGCGGCAGCGACGAGTAAGCCGGGAAGCGTGTCATGGCCAAGGACAAGACCAAGAAGCCCAAGATCAATCCCAACGCCGCCTTCATCCTGTTCGACGTGATCTACCAGGACGGCAGCCAGACCTCGAACCGTCGCGTGCCGATGAACCAGTTCGCCGGCATGGACGACGAGGAAGACGTGGCGCGCGCCTTCATCGAGGCGCAGGACCGCGACATCGCCGAGAAATCCGGCCGCCCGCGCGGTCCGATCAAGAGCCTGAGCCGCTCGGCCAACCAGCTCTAGGCAGCCAACGCCGAGAATACTCATATATTCATCGCTGCACGGTGTTTTTAATTTGTAGCCGCCGTCTGTTTGCCGGCGATATAGTCGCGCCGTTGCGTCATCAGATCGGGGGCGGATATGCGGCTGAAAGTCCTTGCCGCCCTGCCGGCGCAGGGGCCTTTGCGCGCGGCAGCGGCGACGTTTCAGAAATCCGGTGAGGCCAGCCTGCTACGCGAGCAGTTCAGGGCACCCGATTTTCTGCAGTTCGAACCTGTCTTCACCGCAATTCCGATCGGCAGCGGCCAAATCGCCGAGGCTGCAAGCTTCAGCAGCGCCGAACAGGCTGAACTGTTCGTTGTGGAGAGCGAGATCGAGGTATCGCATCCCGCCGAGGTGCCCGAACAGGTGAACGGTGCAAAGCTCTATGCCGACCCGGTTGTCGAACCGTTTATCACCTGCGGCAACACGCCGCCGGTCGGCGATACAAACCACATCGCCGGATTGCTCGATGTTCCGGCCTTGCGGCAGAAGCAGCTAACCGGAGATGGCGTGGCGATTGCCATCGTCGATACCGGCATCAACCTGCAGCACCTGAGGGCCGCGCTCGGCTTCATGCCGCGTTTTGACGCGCAGAACAGCTGGTCGCCGCGCAATGTTCCGCACAATCCGGGCGCATATCCGGTCGGGCATGGCACCATGTGCGCTTACGACGCCCTGATTGCCGCGCCGCAGGCCACGTTGGTCGATATCCCCGTGCTGCGCAGCCAGTCGCCCGGCGGGGCGGCGATATCGGGAACGTTGGGCGAGGCGCTGCAGGCGTTTTCCTGGCTGCTGAGCAAACGCGCGGTGACCTTCGATCCCGGCGGGCTGGGCGGTTACAAGGCCCTGGTCGTCAACAACAGCTGGGGCATGTATCAGCCGTCCTGGGATTTTCCGCCCGGCCATCCCGGCCGCTATGCCGACAATCCGAATCACCCCTTCAACCTGATCACCGGCGTTTTGGCCCGCAGCGGCA
Organism: Ferrovibrio sp.; assembly: GCF_046297595.1. Classification (GTDB taxonomy): domain Bacteria; phylum Pseudomonadota; class Alphaproteobacteria; order Ferrovibrionales; family Ferrovibrionaceae; genus Ferrovibrio. The sequence goes on along the minus strand of NZ_JBKBHT010000001.1, from coordinate 462,573 downwards.
TCGACATCCTGTTCGCGGCCGGCAATTGCGGCGCGGATTGCCCCGATCAGCGCTGCCAGGGCCGCACGGCCAATACCATCATGGGGGCCAACTCGCTGCCCGACGTGCTGACCGTGGCTGGCTGCGACAGGACCGGCCAGCGCGTCGGCTATTCGTCGCAGGGACCGGGCATTCCCGGCCTGCATCGCGAGAAGCCCGACCTGACCGCCTATACGCATTTCCTCGGCTCGCAGGCATTCGGCGCCGGCACGCCCGATAGCGGCACCTCCACCGCCTGCCCGGTTGCCGCCGGCGTGGTCGCCGCTCTGCGCAGCAGTAACCGGGCCGCACCCGCCGCCGTGCCGCCGGCCAACCTGTTCGCCAGCCTGCGCGCCGCAGCCAACCAGCGGCCCGGCAGCCCGCCATGGAACCCGGATTACGGCCACGGCATCATCAATCCGCTTGCCACGGCCCAGATGATGGGTCTGTAGCGGCGCCGTACCGGCTCTTGTCTGCCGGGGGCCAGCGCCCCATCTGTGTCGTGGCGCCGGTCCGTGCTAGGCTGCGCCGGGGGCGAGACGAGGACGCAGCATGCGCAAAATGGCCCTGATGACTATCCTGAGCCGTAAAGGCCCGCCGGATATCGAGACCGCGGCAGCATCGCTGCATGTGGCGGCCGAGGATATCGACCAGGAATACGGCATCCTGCCGATCGATCCGGGCCAGGGCCTGTATTGCGTGCGCGTGCGCGCCGACAGTCTGCCCGCCGCCGTTTCGCATGGCGACGCGGCTTCGGACGGCGACGCCTATCGCGGCCCCTTTGCCGATCTGCCGATCGAACCGCTGACCGGAAAGGCCGGGCCGCGCAAGCGCTGAAGCTTTCGGCAGCTCAGTCCTGTACCCGCTTCAGCTTCACCACCGCTTCATGCAGGGCCTGCAGGAACGCCGAGCGGTCTTTCGCGCCGAACGGCTTCGGGCCTGAACCCACGCGCTCGGTCGGGCTGGCCGCGCGCAGGTCGGTCATCAGGTTGCGCAGCGCCAGATCCAGCCCGATGCTGCCGTTGAAGGCGCGGCCATTCGGCGCCAGCACGGTGGCGCCGGCCTTCACGCAGCGTGCCGCCAGCGGCACATCGGCGGTGATCACGATGTCGCCGCTGCCCGCCCGCTCCGCGATCCAGTCATCGGCCTCGTCCAGCCTCGAGCCCACCACGGTCAGCGTGATCCACGGCAGCCGCGGCAGGTTCAGCCAGGCATTCGCCACCACCTGCACGGCAATCTCGTGCCGCTCGGCCACGCGGAACACCTCGTCCTTGACCGGGCAGGCATCGGCATCCACATAGATCGTGATTGCATCGGCCATGGCCGCTTTATGCCACGGCATGCTAGGGTAAATCCATGAGCAAGGCCTTCACCAAAGAGCAGGACGCCCCCGATCTCGACGACGAGATCGACGAGGCGCCGCCGATTCCGCAAGGGGCGAAGAACTACATCACGCCGGCGGGACTCCAGCGCCTGCGCGACGAGCTGAAGCAGCTCAAAACCGTCGAGCGGCCCAAGGTGGTCGAGATCGTCTCCTGGGCCGCCGGCAATGGCGACCGCTCGGAGAACGGCGACTATCTCTATGGCAAGAAGCGCCTGCGCGAGATCGACCGCCGCATCCGCTTCCTGCTCAAACGTCTGGAGATCGCCGAGCCGGTCGATCCGGCGTTGCAGAAAAACCGCGACCAGGTCTTTTTCGGCGCCACGGTGACTTACGTGGACGACAACGACCGCGAGCGCAAAATCCGCATCCTCGGCATCGACGAGGCGCGCATCGAACAGGGCGAGGTGAGCTGGATCGCGCCGATTGCCCGCGCGCTGATGAAGGCCCGCGTCGGCGACGTGGTGGAGCTGCGCACGCCCCAGGGGCAACAATCCATCGAGGTGCTGAAGATCACATACGAGGATGCGCCGCAATGATGAAAGCCGTGCCGGTGAAAATCGCCGAGATCTACGTGCCGACGAAGTTCAAGGGCACGCTGGATGCAGCGAAAGTCGCGGCTCTGGCCGACGAGATCGTCGGCGACGGGGGCTTGAAGATTCCGATCCAGGTGCGGCGCGACGAGGCGCAGAAACGCTATGTGCTGGTGGCCGGTCTGCACCGGCTGGAAGCCATGCGCTCACTCGGCGAGGCGACGATTGCCGCCTATATCGTGGCGGCGCGCAAATTCTGAACGGCTATTTCTGAGCCCCGTTACTTCTGGGCCACCGATTTCGGCGTGCCCAGCCGCGCCTGCAGTTCGCGCGGTTCCAGCGGCGTGGCGGCCTTGCGGTCGGATGCGCGCAGCCCGGCGCCGACCGCCTCCAGCGCGGCGTCCACCTGCGGCTGGCGCGATTCCTGGCCGCGCTGCGCCTTGGCCCAGAGCAGCAGGCGATAGCCCGAAAGCCGGTCCACCGTCGTGCCGCGACCCGTGGCCAGCATGGCGGCGATGTTCACCGCGGCGCCCGTATGGCCCTGGCTGGCGGCGGCCAGATACCAGTGCAGGGCGGACTTCTCGTCCTTCGAAATGCCGGTACCGTTTTCCAGGAACTGGGCATAGGCATATTGCGACTGGCGGCGGCCGGCCTGGGCGGCGCGGCCATACCAGTAGGCGGCCTCGGCCTCGTTGCGGCGCAGGCCCGAACCGGTCTCATACAGCAGCGCCAGATGTTCGGCGGCTTCGGCATCACCCTTGCGGGCGGCGGCCATCAGGTGGGAATCGGCTTTTGCCGGCGCACTGGCCAGCAGGCCGGCGATCAGCAAAGCGGCGGCGAGCAGCAGGATGCCGGCGGATTGCCACAGCATCAGCGGACCCAGCGGCGCGCGCGGCATGGAATCGGCCAGGGAAGGCATCTGGGAATGGGGGCGGGTATACCGGTCTGAAATGGCCATGATGCGGCTTTCTGCAGCTCAGGCATTCCAACGGGGTGACAGGCCGGAATGCAGGGAATGGCGGGTTCTCAGGGGTAACGGCTCGATACAACCAGTCCGGGTTCCCAATGTCCAGTTGAATCTTGGTTAGCGAAACTTCCGCCCTGCCTGCGTTCCGGAGCATTTTTCCCGCCTGCCGCAGCGGCAACAGCGGGATAGGGGGCGGGGAACTGAAACCCCGTCATGCCGGGCCTACGACGGGGGCCGAGAAAAGATCGTCACCCCGGCCTTGAGCCGGGGTCCCATTTCCTTCGCCGAGGGCCAATAAATGGGATGCCGGGTCAAGCCCGGCATGACGTTTCTCTATTACCGTCATGCCCAGGCCCAGGAAGCGCTTGTTGGCCGGGCATCCACGTCTTTACAACCACCCCATGGCCTCCCTGCCTCCTGCTTATGACGTGATCATCCTGGGCGCCGGCGGCGCCGGGCTGTTCTGCGCCGGCGTGGCAGCCCAACGCGGCAAACGCGTGCTGGTGCTCGACCACGCCGCCAAGCCCGGCGAGAAAATCCGCATCTCCGGCGGCGGCCGCTGCAACTTCACCAATCTCCATGCCGGGCCGGGCGATTTCCTCTCAAGCAATCCGCATTTCGCCAAGTCGGCGCTGAAACGCTTCACCCAGCACGACTTCATCGCGCTGGTGAACAGGCACGGCATCGCCTGGCACGAAAAAACCCTGGGGCAGTTATTCTGCGACGGCTCCGCGCAGCAGATCATCGACCTGCTGCTGGCCGAATGCGCCAAAGGCGATGTGACCATCCGGCTCAGCACGCCCATCGCCCGCGTGGAAAAAACGCCCGCAGGCTTCCGCGTGTTCAGCGCCAGCGCGGATGTGTTCGACGCGCCCGCCCTCGTGGTCGCCACCGGCGGGGCATCCATTCCGAAGATGGGCGCCACCGGCCTGGCCTACGACATCGCGCGCCAGTTCGGGCTGAACGTGATCCCGCCCAAACCCGCCCTCGTGCCGCTGGTCTTCTCAGCCGAAGACGCCCGCCGCTTCGATGGCCTGGCTGGCGTGGCCGTGCCCGATGCGGAAACCAGCATCGGCAAACGCCGCTTCCGCGAGGCCCTGCTGTTCACGCACCGGGGCCTCAGCGGGCCTTCCGTATTGCAGATTTCCAGCTATTGGGAATTTTTTGAACGCCGGCAGCCGATAACCATCAACCTGCTGCCGGGCGCAGACCTCTTCGCACTGCTGAAAGCCGCGCGGGCGCAGCACCCGAAGCAGGAAATCGCCACGCAGCTCGCGCTGCACCTGCCGGGCAGATTAGCCAAACGCCTGTGCGAGCTGGCCGGCCTCGACGGCCGCCTGGCGGATATCAATGACGCGAAATTCAAAACGCTGACGGCGCTGGCGCAACACTGGCAACTCACCCCCGCCGGCACCGAAGGTTTTGCCAAGGCGGAAGTCACGCTCGGCGGCGTGGATACCGCGGCGCTCTCCTCGCAGAGCATGGAAGCAAGCATTGTGCCCGGCCTCTATTTTATCGGCGAGGCCGTGGACGTGACCGGCCATCTCGGCGGCTTCAATTTTCAGTGGGCCTGGGCGAGCGGGTATGCATGTGGAGTAGCACTATAAACCAGTTTCCATCCGGAGGCGCTCAACAAGGAGAGACTCTCCACTACTGCCGGGCGGGAATTCTAAAGTATTAAAGTCTCTGTCCTTCAATTTGACTTCACTAAGAATATCAATAAACGCACTTTCGCTTATTTTTGCATTTTCTATGACATGCAAATAGGCAGGCCGAAGGAAACGCATAAAAGCACGAAAACCGTTCGTCTTTACAAGAATATTTCCGCGCTCGAAATTATCCCATGCAGTAGGCCAACGTGATCGGACAGCGCTAAAATATGTCCATATAATTTTTGCAATCTCAGAATCTTTCTCATCTATAAACAAATTTCTGAAGATCAATTTCTCCTCATCCTCTCCAGACGCGCGCAACAATGATGTTCCGCGCATTAGCTTATCGCGATCCTGCATTGGTCTGCGAGTTATATAACGCATAATAGCTTCTACCACGGTCGCTTGTGTTAGGGTTTCATTGAAGCGACCCTCAGTCGCGACGCCAAGGCGCTTTATTCTTCCAAAGAATGGGCTTTTTTGTTGTTGATCTAAGCCAACAGCAATGAAATGACAGGATTTTTGAGGGCTTCTAGCCTTTGCCAAATCATAGAGATCGTAAACAAGGCTCTTGTTTACTTTTGTTTGGGCAAGATTGACGGTTGCAAAAATATTAGCCTGCTCCGCAATGTCGGCGTCTATGAAAATAGTAACATTGAGCTCAAAATCATCGCCCTTATATTCTGATAGCCCTTCAACCCGGTGTTGACCGTCAAGAATTTTCGCAATCTGTTCAAACGGGACGGAGCGGCTAGGGCGTCTTTCATCTGTGTACTCTGTCAGTGTCATAGTTCCATTTCGTTCATCCCAAGTAGCAACTGAGCCGTCAACAGCCAAAATAATTGCTGTTGGAAATGTGGCGTCGCTGGTTTTTACATATTCCTTAATCTCTTTGACTCGAGCCAAATTCAGGGGTCGTTGTATTCCTAAATATTTTTCTACATCACGCTCTTTTTCAATTCTACGGACATCAGCATACGATATTGCATGAAGGTCTTTACTATTGAGGGCGCCAATAAAGAATTCACCAATTGGTTGGCGCACTTTGATTGCTTTAAAAGTTATCGATTTTTTGCGCATGGCTATTTACCTTTCGCAAATTCATCAAGCTCTTGCACCATATTTTTCTCGCCGCGCCGTAAATCATGCTCAACAAACGCCAAATTCTCGTCATGTAGGATTGATAGATACCAAATAGCTAAGGAGCTTAAGTAAACTCCAAGATACATCCAGTTTAAGAGGTCATCATTACGAATGATCTCGGCCCGCTGGAGACCAAACATAAAAGCGCTGATTGCTATCAATAAAAACAAAGAGAACTGCCAACTGAGAAGGTTTGGAAATTTTCTCCTCTCTCTGTTGTATTTATAAACGACATAAGAAGCAGGGGCTAAAAGCGATACAGTAAAAATAAATATCTCGCCGGTTTTGAAGTTCTTTAAGAACATAATTGCGAGCTCAGAGCGTGAATTTGGCAATGTGGTGTTTTTTAACAGCTCAAGCAAAACACTAAAAAACACTGGGGTTAATGTTAGCAGCAAAATGAATACGAACTGCTTCGCAGCTTCGACATATGGTTTTGGGATAAGTGACAACAGATTTGAAAGATTTGGAGCTTGCATGGCATCACCAGATCTGAACGGCTAGCTCTTCCGTTGAGCCGCGTCTTTGCGAGTTCGCCGCTAGGACGCTGGATCGTTCTAGCGTCACTCTACGGCCATAGCTGCTGTAAAGGTTTCGGACTGAAGTATGATTTGCATTTAGGAGCAGAACTTTTGCGCCTCTTTCTGCAGCTCTAATCAGAGATTTTGATAAACGGATTTGATCATCCCAAGAAAAGAGGTGTTGGTTGTATTTTATAAATCCATTTTTGTTGTGTTTGACCGTGTATGGCGGGTCAACAAAAATGAAATCATTTTTGCGCGCTTTGTCGATGATGGCCTCAAAGTCGCTTGTATATAGCTTGGCACGTTTTAATAGTTCGGAAGCTAACGTGAAGTTATCGGTGTCTAGAATTGCAGATGTTTTTGTGCCGATTGGAACGTTGAACTCGCCTTTCAAATTAACACGATAGAGGCCATTCCAGCAGGTTCGATTCAAATAGATAAAGCGAGCGGCTTGCCCCAGTGCGCTCGTTGGCTTTGAACTCCTAATTTTGTAATAATATTCTTTACTGTGTTTGCGGTGATGTGCTTTCAATTTATTGAATAATTCTATTGGTGATGCGCGCAGCTGCTCATAAAAACAGATTAATTCTTTATTGGTGTCGGATAGAATTGCTTGGTTAGGCTTCAGCGAAAAGAATAGAGCGCCAGAGCCAACAAAAGGCTCAATGTATCGTTCGTACTTTTCGGGCAATAATTTTCGATGGTTTTCTACAAACCAACGTTTCCCACCAGCCCATTTTAATGGAGGTACTAGTATTTCCCCCTCGAGTAGTGAGGTGTCTGCTTCAAGTTTCATAATATTCCCCCAGCACTTCAATATGCAGCCCAAGGTTGATCGATGCAAATAAAAAGTATCAGATTGGGTTAATTGCATCGCAAGTTCGAGCCGTTTCATACTGCAGCAGAATGAATAACGAAAGTAGCGAAGGAAACGCCCGGCCATGTCGGCCCAACAACAAGAATACAAACCCGGCGGCGAATTCGATTACATCATCGTGGGCGGCGGCACGGCTGGGTCGCTGCTGGCCAACCGGCTCTCGGCCGATCCACGCAACCGCGTGCTGGTGCTCGAGGCCGGCGGCACGGATGACTGGATCTGGTTCCACATCCCCATCGGCTATCTGTTCGCCATCGGCAATCCGCGCGCCGACTGGTGCTACAAGACCGAGCCGGTGCCGGGCCTGAATAACCGCTCCATCGGCTATGCGCGCGGCAAGGTGATCGGTGGCTGCACGGCCATCAACGCCATGGTCTACATGCGCGGCCAGGTGCAGGATTACGACACCTGGGCCCAGATGGGCCTGTCCGGCTGGGGGTGGGACGATGTGCTGCCCTATTTCCTGAAACACGAGGATCATCAGCTCGGCAAATCCGATCTGCACGGCGTTCCGATTCATGGGGCCGGCGGCGAATGGCGCGTGGAAAAGGCCCGCGTGCGGTGGGACCTGATCGACAGCATCGCCGAAGCCGGCGCGCAGATCGGCATCCCGCGCGTCGATGATTTCAACCTCGGCAACAACGAAGGCTCCGGCTATTTCCAGGTGAACCAGAAGCGCGGCAAACGCTGGTCGGCCGCCACCGGTTTCCTGAAACCCATCCTCTCGCGCCCGAACCTGGAGCTGCGCACGAAGGTGCAGGTCTGCAACGTGGCGCTCGAAGGCAAGCGCGCCACGGGCGTGGTCTACCGGCAGGGCGGCGACAGCTTTTTCGCCCGCGCCAAGGCGGAAGTGATCCTGGCCGCCGGCGCCATCAACTCGCCGCAGCTTCTGCAACTCAGCGGCATCGGCCCGGCCGACCTCCTGAAGGAACACGGGATAGACGTGTTGCATCACCTGCCCGGCGTGGGCGAGAACCTGCAGGATCACCTGCAGCTCCGCCTGATCTATCGCGTGCGCGGCGTGAAAACGATCAACGATGCCGGCCTGTTCGGCAAGGCGATGATGGGCGCGCAATATGCCCTGCTGCGCCGCGGCGCGCTCACCATGGCGCCGTCTACCTTCGGGATGTTCACGCGCTCCGCGCCCGAACACGCCACGCCCAACGTGGAATTCCATATCCAGCCATTGTCGCTCGACAAGTTCGGCGATCCGCTGCATCCGTTTCCGGCCTTCACGGCCTCGATCTGCAACCTGCGGCCCACCTCGCGCGGCCATGTGCGGATCAGGTCGAGTGATCCGCTCGCCGCGCCGGCGATCCAGCCGAATTACCTCTCCACCGAGGCCGATATCCGCGTGGCGATCGATTCCCTGAAACTCACGCGCAAACTGGCATCCGCGCCCGCTTTGGCAAAATACGCGCCGGAGGAATTCCTGCCCGGGCCGGAAGTGCAGTCGGAAGACGACATGCGCGTGGCCGCCGGCCAGCTCGGCGCCACCATCTTCCATCCGGTCTCTACTGCGAAGATGGGCGTCGATTCCGATCCGATGGCGGTGCTGGATGGCCGCCTGCGCGTGCGCGGCGTGGAAGCCTTGCGCGTGATCGACGCCTCGGCGATGCCGCTGATCACCTCGGGCAACACGGCGTCGCCCACGCTGATGATCGCGGAAAAAGGCGCCGAGATGGTGCTGGCGGATAACCGGTAAATGGGACCCTCGGGTCAAGCCCGAGGGTGACGGTAAAAAAATGTCATGCCCGCGAAAGCGGGCATCCCATTTTTAATTTGTTGCCGCCTCACTCCGGCACGAAGCTGATCACGTTCATCAGCAGGCCGACGCGGGCCGGGTTGTCCTCCGGACGGCCGTCCAGGCGCAAAGCGGCGGCGCGGTGGGTGAAGGGCAGCAGCACGCGGCGGTATTTGTAGAATTCCTTCTTCGCCCAGGTCATGCGGTGTTCGGCATGGAAGGGGCGGGCATGCAGCACCGCCACGTCCAGCCCGGCCTGCATCTGGGCGGTGTCGTCGCCGAACATCTCGTGCAGCATCAGCCCGCGCCCGTCGCGACCATAGACCTCGCACAGGATGGTGCCGGCCAGGCGGCAGCGATAGAGCCGCGTGTCGTTCGGGCCGTGCAGCACGTCCCACAGGATGCAGTAGGGCAGCAGGTCGGTGATCGCGGCCGGGTCGATCTGTGCCCGGTCGGGCAGGGGCAGGGCCGAGACGGTGGCCAGCCCGCGCCACCAGTCCAGCGCGCGCAGCAGGCGCGGATCGTTCACCCCGCTCATGTCGGCCCCGGCGCGCAGGGCCTGCGGCAGGTGGCCGAGGTCGGCGGCATCCGCAGTGACTGACGAGGGGGATGCACCGGCGGTGATGCCGGGCAGGAAGGCGGGTGGTTCGGCGGTCATGACACGTCCGTCGCTTGGAGGTAACGGCCCTATATCTATCCCGCCCGCGTTATAAGGGAAGTTAATTTCATGTAATACTAGTGTGATATGGACCGGCTTGAATTAGCGCGCCAGAGTTCCATATATGTTCTGGTTGTCGGCCGAAGGCGTTATGGAAAATCGTTTTACCGAGAATCAATAGTTTAGCATAGCAAAACCATCGCAAAACGACGCAAAACCGTCGCGGCGCGACGCGAAAGACGGGCGGAAAGGCGGGGTATAAAAAAACGGCGACCGTAACATGGTCGCCGCCGAATTTGCCGGCCGTCGCGAGGGGGGATGCGGCGGACGGCAAGGGGAGGAAGTATCAACGGGTGTCAGACTAGCCCGGTCTGTCCGACCGCACGTTGCGCTATGTCAACGCCCCGAACGAAAAAACGCCGGCCGGGAGGGCAGCTCCGGGCCGGCGCGTGATCCGTGTCCGTTTTCGCGGGAAGTTACTTAACGCCGATCCCGGCCGCGCGCACGATGCCGTCGGTGATCATCTTGGCGGCCTCGTCCGGGCCGACCCAGCCGGCCGACTTCACGAACTTGCCCTTCTCCAGGTCCTTGTAGTGCACGAAGAAATGCTCGATCTGCTCGATCAGGCTGGCGGGCAGGTCGGCATAGGTCTGCACGTTGGTGTAGAAGGGGTGCAGCTTGTCCACCGGCACGGCGATGATCTTCTCGTCGCCGCCGGCCTCGTCCTCCATCTTCAGCGCGCCGATCGGGCGCGAGCGGATCACGGCGCCCGCCACCACCGGCACATGGCTCACCACCATGATGTCGCAGGGGTCGCCGTCGCCGCCCAGGGTATGCGGGATGAAGCCGTAATTGGCCGGGTAGAACATGGCGGTGTGCAGGAAGCGGTCGACGAACAGCGCGCCGGAATCCTTGTCCAGCTCGTATTTCACCGGCACGCCGCCGGCCGGAATCTCGATCACGGCGTTGATGTCGTACGGCGGGTTCTTACCCACGCCGATGCGGGCGATATCCATGTCTGGTCCTTTGGACTCGATGGGGTAGGGAGGCGGGCGCCTTTTTCGCAAATGCAGCAGAAAACGCAACCGCTTGATCCCTAATATTTTCGTCGCAGATGCCCGGTTCCCCCGGCTAGGATGGCGCGTAAGCCTATGGGGGGAGTATGCATCGGGAACGCAACGTCAAGATCGTCGCCACGCTCGGCCCCGCCACCGCTTCCGCCGACCGCATCCGCGCCCTGTTCGAGGCCGGCGCCGACGTCTTCCGACTGAATTTCAGCCATGGCAGCCACGACGACCACCTGGCCCGCATCCAGATCGTGCGCGCCCTGGAGCACGAGGCGGGCCGGCCCATCGGCCTGCTCGCCGACCTGCAGGGGCCCAAGCTGCGCATCGGTTCGTTCCGCGACGGCGCGGTGGATCTGATCCCCGGCCAGAATTTCCGCCTCGACATCGAGGGCACGCCGGGCGATGTCACCGGCGTGGCGCTGCCGCATCCGGAAGTGCTGGCCAGCCTGAAACCCGATACCGACCTTCTGCTGGATGACGGCAAGATCCGCCTGCGCGTGCGCGAGGTGCATTCCGGCTGGGCGATGACCGAGGTGATGGTCGGCGGCACGCTGTCCGACCGCAAGGGGCTGAACCTGCCCGATACCGTCGTGCCACTCTCCGCGCTCACGCCCAAGGATCGCGGCGACCTCGCCTTTGCGCTGGCCCATGGCGTGGACTGGGTGGGCCTGAGCTTCGTGCAGCGGCCGGATGATCTGCGCGAGGCGCGCGGGCTGATCCAGGGCCGCGCGGCTTTGCTGGCCAAGATCGAAAAACCGTCTGCCGTGGACGAACTGGACGAGATCGTCGCGCTGTCGGATGCCATCATGGTGGCGCGCGGCGACCTGGGCGTGGAAATGCCGCTGCAGGCGGTGCCCGGCGTGCAGAAGCGCATCGTGCGCGCCGCCCGCCGCGCCGGAAAACCCGTCGTGGTCGCCACCCAGATGCTCGATTCCATGGTCAAGGCGCCGGTGCCGACGCGGGCTGAGGTGTCCGATGTCGCCACCGCGGTCTATGACGGCGCCGATGCCGTGATGCTGTCGGCCGAAACCGCGTCGGGCGAGTATCCGGTGGAATCCGTGCGCACCATGAACGCCATCGCCGAGCAGATCGAGCGCGACCCGCTCTATCGCGGCATCATGGATGCCGAACACAACAGCCCGGAAAGCACGGTGTCGGACGCCATTACGGCGGCCGCCCGCCAGGTGGCCGAAACCATCCGCGCCGCCGCCATCGTCACCTACACCATGTCGGGCTCCACGGCCCTGCGGGCGGCGCGGGAACGGCCCCGGGCGCCGATCCTCTGCCTCACCCCGTTGGTGGAAACCGCGCGAAGGCTCAGTATTGCGTGGGGGGTCAATCCGGTTGTGGCGCCGGATGCGGTGAATTTCTCCGACATGGTGGCCAAGGCGGTGGTTCTGGCGCGGAATTCCGAACTGGCGAAACCCGGCGACATGCTGGTCGTCACCGCCGGCGTTCCGTTCGGAACGCCGGGCAATACCAACGTGCTGCGCATTGCCCGCGTCGAATCCGTGCCGTAAAGCTGGAATCCCGCTTCCCCAGCCCGCCAGAGGCGCCATGACGACGATCCTGCTGCTCTGCGCATCCAACGTGATGATGACCTTCGCCTGGTACTGGCACCTGAAATTCCCGGGCCAGGCCCTGTGGAAGGTGATCCTGATCTCGTGGGGCATCGCGTTTTTCGAATACTGCCTGGCGGTGCCGGCCAACCGGATCGGCTATGCCAGCGGTACCTTCAACGCCGCCCAGCTCAAGATCGTGCAGGAAGTGATCACGCTCAGCGTCTTTGCGCTGTTCGCGGTGTTCTACTTAGGCGAAGGCCTGCGCTGGAATTACCTGGCCGCCTTCGGCTGCCTGGTTGGCGCCGTCTATTTCATCTTCCAGAAATAGCTAAAGCGTCTTGGCGTCGATGCGCCGGCGCAGCTCTTTCAGCTTCTCCGGCCCGTCGGTCAGATGCGGATTGGCCGCCAGCGCGCGGCGCCAGGCGCGCAGGGCCTCGGGCAGGTTGTCCAGCCGCTCCATGATCGTGCCCAGGCCCGACAATGCGCCGAAATGGCGCGGTTCGAGTCTCAGGGTGCGCTCGATATCGGCCACCGAGCCGGCATAATCGCCGGCCAGGAACCGCACCGTGGCGCGCTTGTTGTAGCCTTCGGCGAAATCGGGTTTCAGTTCTATCACGGTGGAGAAGATGTCGACGGCGCGCTTGTAGTCGCCCTTTTCCATCACCGTCACGCCGCCCTGCATCAGGGCTTCCAGCGTGTCGGAATCCGATTTGCCCCAGGCCTCCCAGATCTTGCGTTCGAGTTGCGCGGCCTCGATCGGATTCTGGGTTTCCTGCAGTTTCTCGAACAGCTCGTCCAGGGTGACCGGCGTTTTGGCAGCAGCGGCCTGATCCTGCGCCAGGCCGGGCTGGGCCAGCAGCGCGAGCAGGAGAGGCAGGGCAAGGAATGCCGTGAACCGCATGGGTAAAATGGTAGGTCCCTGCACCCGGCTGGGCAAGGGCAGAATTTTTTTGTCAGTCGAGGGAATAAAACCGCTGGCCGCTGGTCTTACTCCCGGGCGGCCGGAGGGCGGCTGTCCTGTGTTTCTGCAAAGGGGAAGCCCGATGACCATTCGCAACCTGATACTGGCCGGCTTGTTCACGGTCGGCCTTGCCGCCTGCGCCACTGCTGCCATGACCCCGGCCAAGACCGGCAATACCGCGCTCGGCCCCGTGCTGGTCGATGCCAAGGGCATGACGCTTTACACCTTCGACAAGGATGCCACGCCCGGCAAATCCGCCTGCAACGGCCCCTGCGCCCAGAATTGGCCGCCGCTGATGGCCGCCGGCGATGCCAAGGCCAGCGGCGACTGGAGCGTGATCACCCGCGACGACGGCTCGAAGCAATGGGCCTACAAGGGCAAGCCGCTTTATGCCTGGGTCAAGGACACCAAGCCGGGCGACACCACCGGCGACGGCTTCCTCAACGGCGCCTGGCACGTCGCCAAGCCGTAAGGGGAGGGGTAAGCTGGGCGGTACGATCGTCCGTCACGCCGCCCGGCTTACCCGCTGTTTCCTTCGCCATGCTGTTTCGTTCGCGCCAGCCGCATCCCATCGAGGCCGAGATTCCGCGGCTGCGGCGTTTTGCGCTGGCGCTGACGCGTGACGGCGTGCTGGCCGACGACATCGTGCAGGATTGCCTGGAGCGCGCGCTGGCGGCCTGGGCCACGCGGCGCAACGAGGCCAGCCTGCGGCCATGGCTGTTCACGATCTTGCATAACACCTGGCGCAGCCGTCGGACACGCGATGGCAGCCGGCCCGACAGCCGGCCGCTGGACGACAGTGTCGACGAGCCGACCCAAAGCGGCGGCCAGTGGGAGCGGATGGAACTGCGCGATCTGGACAGGGCGCTTGGGCTGCTGCCTGAGGAGCAGCGCAGTCTTCTGCTGCTGGTGGTGGTGGAAGGCCTGAGTTACGAAGAGGCCGCCCGCGTGCAGGATGTGCCGCTGGGCACCGTGATGTCGCGGCTTTTGCGGGCGCGCGAGAAATTGCGGCGGCTGACCGATGGCGAGCCGCCGCATATGGGCGATGATGCAAGGCCGCATCTGAGGAGGGTGAAATGACCGGCGCTGTTGATCAGCCTGTCACCGATGCCGAATTGCAGGCCTATGCCGATGACCGCCTGCCGGTGGCCGACCGCCTGCGCGTCGAGGCATGGTTGCTGAAAAATCCGGACGCCGCAGCAAAGGTTGCGGCCTGGCAGGACCAGGCCGAGGCCCTGCGGCAGCATTTCGCACCGGGGCTCGACGAGCCCGTACCGGCCGCGATGGCGGCTTTGTTCGCGCGGCCGAAACGCGGCGAGATGCTGCTGCGCCAAGGCCTGCGGATCGCCGCCGTCTTGTGCATTGCGCTGCTGGGTGCGGCGGCCGGCTGGTGGGGGCGGGGTTACGTGACGCCGCCTGTACAGGTGGCGGCCCTGCCCCAGGAAGCCACACGTGCGCATCTGGTCTACAGCCGCGAGGTGCTGCATCCGGTGGAGGTGACCGTGAAGGAAGAGCAGCATCTAGTGGCCTGGCTGTCCAAGCGACTGGGCACGGCTCTGCGCGTGCCGTCGCTGACCGCGCAGGGTTATGCCCTGGTGGGTGGGCGGTTGCTGCCGGCCTCCAGCGGCAACCATGCCGCGGCGCAGTTCATGTATGAAAACCGCCAGGGCCAGCGTTTGACGCTGTATGTGCGGACCGGCGAGACGGGCAATGACACCGCCTTCCGTTTCTCCGGGGATGGCGCGGCCGCGGCCTTCTACTGGGTCGATGGAGGCTTTGGCTATGCGCTGGCGGGCGAGACCGGTCGCGAGGCTTTGCTGCCGGTGGCGCGCAGCGTCTACGAGAGCCTCACGCGCTGACGATCAAGCGCCCGGGTTACTCTTCGCGCGCTACGCGCGCAGGCCGCATTGCCGCAGCAGCGCGATGCCGAGCGGACCGGTGGGATCAGCCTGGGCGAACTTGATGGTGAAGTGATTGGCGCCGTTCAGGCGCAGCAGATGCGCCGGCGTGCCGGCATCGCGGCAGGCCTGGTGGAAATCCACGCTCTGCGCCTGCCAGCCCGGCGGCTCGGCGTCGCCGACCGAGATCAGCACCGGGAAGGCAAGCTTCGGCACGAAACGCGTGACGCTGTTGCGCCGAGCCATGGCGTCATCCAGCCGGATTTCGGCATTGACGCTGACATGCAGCACGGGTTCCAGTTCATACACGCCGCTGATCAGACCCAGCGAGGCAATCGCCGGCTTGGGCGGCAGGTCGGCCGGCCATGGCGCGGCGGCCAGCATGGCGGCCAGATGCGCGCCGGCGGAATGGCCGATCACATGGATTTTCGCCGTATCGGCACCCCAGCCGGCGGCCTGCTGCGCCGCATGCACCAACGCCTCCTGCATCTGGCGCACGATGGCATCCAGCGTGACCTTCGGGCAGAGGTCGTAATTCAGGTTCACCACCACCGCGCCGGCCTCGACGAAGGGCACAGCGGCGAAGGTCATGGTGTTCTTGTCCAGCCCGCGCCAGTAACCGCCATGAATCAGCATCACCAGCGGCGCGCCGGTCGTCGGTTGCTTGGGGCGATGCAGGTCGTAGGTCTGCAATGGGCCGGTGCCATAGCGCAGGTCATACTCACCGCCCAGCGCCTCGCGCGCCGCGGCCGAGCGTTCGACATAGGCGTTGAAATGCTGCTCGAAATCCGGCACCGAGCGACGCGGATTATACTGCGCTTCCAGTTCGTCTTCGCTCAGGCGGCGCCAGTCGAAGCTCCCCATCACATCTCTCCATAGGTGCCGGCCACGCGGGCACGCACTTTCAGCAGGGCCAGAACCGTATCGATGGTCGGCGTCTCGATGCGCAGCTTCTGCGCCAGCTCGGCGATCACGCCGATCAGGGCGCCGATTTCCATCGGCCGGCCGGCTTCCAGGTCCTGCAGCATCGAAGTCTTGTGCGGGCCGACCTTTTCGGCCGCGCCCATGCGCTGTTCAATGGTGAGCGGAAACTCGATACCCAGCGCCTGGCCGACCTGGCGGGACTCTTCCATCATTTTACCCAGCACCGAGCGCGCATCCGGATCGCGCGACAGGCCTTCCAGCGTGCCATGGGTCAGCACGCTGACCGGATTGTAGGAGAGGTTGCCCCACAGCTTGGTCCAGATTTCCTGACGGATGTTGGGATGCACCGGTGCTTCCACGCCGGCAGCGGTGAGGATTTCGCTCAGGCGCTGCACGCGGTCGGATTTGGCGCCATCGGGCTCGCCGAGCGGCAGGCCATTGCCGCTGCTGTGATGGATCACGCCGGGCGCGGCGACAGCGCCGGCCAGCCAGACCACGCTGCCGATGGCGCGCTGCGGCCCGATCAGGTTCCACTGCTTCGCGCCGGGATCGACCGAGGCGAGCTGCGTGCCGTCCAGCGGGCCGCCATGCCTGTGGAAGTACCAGTAGGGTACGCCGTTCATCGCCGTCAGCAGGGCCGTGTCGGGGCCGAACAGCGGCAGCATGCGTTCGGCCATGGCCGGCACGGCCGGCGCCTTCAGGCTGAGGATCACGTAATCCTGCGGTCCGGCTTCGGCCGGATCGTCGGTGCAGGCCGGATGCACGGTGAAGCTGGTGCCCTTGCTGTCGATACGCAGGCCGTGGCTGCGGATGGCGTCGCGATGGGCGCCGCGGGCGATCAGCGTCACGTCATGCCCGGCACGTGCCAGCAGGCCGCCCAGATATCCGCCGATGGCACCGGCGCCGACGACCGCGATACGCATCACGCCTCCAGGTTCGGCTTGTGCTGGGCCATCCACTGGGCCAGCCGCTCGCGTTCGGCGGCCGTGACCCAGAGGCCGCATTTGGTGCGGCGCCACAGCACGTCGTCGGCCTCGCGCGCCCATTCATGGCGCATCAGGTACTCCACCTCGCGTGCATAGAGCCCGCCGCCGAAGCTTTCACCCAGGTCGCTGGCCCATTGCGTATCGCCGAGGATATCGTGCGCCGCGCTGCCGTGGCGGCGCGCGAGACGCGTCAGCCAGGCCGGATCGAGGCCGGGATATTTGTGTTTCAGGTCGGCCAGGAAGGCCTCGAAACCGGCCGCTTTCAGATCGCCGCCGGGCAGGGGTTTGCTGCCCGACCAGGGTTTGCCCATCTGCGGATAGAAGGGCGCCAGTTTTTCAAGAACCTGCTCGGCCAGACGGCGCGAGGTGGTCAGCTTGCCGCCATAGACCGAGAGCAGCGGCGCGTCGCCGGTCTTGCCTTCGAGGTCCAGCACATAGTCGCGCGTGATGGCAGATGGATCGCTGTCACCATCGTCATAGAGCGGTCGCACGCCAGCGAAGCTCCACACGATCTGCTCGCGCGTCACCGGCTGCGCGAAATATTCGCTGGCGGCTTCCAGCAGGTAGACGGTTTCTTCCTCGCTGATGCGCGGCGGGCCGTCCAGTTTGTCGAGCTGGATGTCGGTGGTGCCGATCAGGGTGAAGTCGCGTTCGTAGGGGATCGCGAAGATGATGCGGTTGTCGGCATTCTGGAAGATGTAGCAGTGATCGCCGTCGAACAGCTTTTTCGTGACGATATGGCTGCCCTTGATCAGGCGCACGCTGTTTTTCGGGGTCTGGCTGAAGGCGCCGGTCAGCGTCTCGCGCACCCAGGGGCCGCCGGCATTGACGATGCCACGCGCAATCACCTCGCGGCTGGCGCCGTTGGCCTGGTCGGTCAGGGTCACATGCCACAGGCCGCTTGCGCGGCGGGCGGCGGTGACGGCAGTACGCGTGAATATCTGGCTGCCCATGCGGCGGGCATCCATCGCGTTCAGCACCACGAAACGGGAATCGTCCACCCAGCAGTCGGAATATTCGAAACCGCGTTTGAACTCTTTCTTCAGCGGCCTGCCGCGCGGATCGCCCTGGGTGAAGTCCACGCCTACCGAGCCGGGCAGGGTCTGGCGGCCGGCCAGATGGTCGTAGAGGAACAGGCCGATGCGGATCATCCAGGCCGGACGCAGGCCGGGATGATGCGGCAGCACGAAGCGCAACGGCCAGATGATGTGCGGCGCCATCTTCATCAGCACTTCGCGCTCGCCCAGCGCCTCGCGCACCAGTCGGAATTCGTAATGCTCCAGATAGCGCAGGCCGCCGTGGATCAGCTTGGTGGCGGCCGATGAGGTGGCGCCGGCAAGGTCGCCGCGTTCGGCCAGCAGCAGGGAAAGGCCACGCCCGGCGGCGTCGCGGGCGATGCCCGTGCCGTTCACGCCGCCGCCGATGACCAGCAGATCAACGGGTTGAGATTTCATTGGAAAACGACCGACTTGGGAACTTGGCTGAAGAAACTGGGGAAGGGTCGTTTATACGGTCACGCTCACCCGCTGCGCAAGGTCGAGGTCCAGCCGGCCGCGCCGGCCCAGGCCGCGATAGGCCTGCAGCGCGCCGCCATGGGCCTCGCGCGCCGCTCCGGCTTCCTCGCCGGCCTGGCCAAGCTGCTGCGCGTGATAGGTGTTCAGCCCGAACGCCGCGCGCCAGGCGCGGCGACGTTCCAGATGGGGCGGAATTTCGATGCTCTGGTCGGCCGGCTCGCCCCGGTCGGTGCGGCGCCGCAGCAGCTGGGCCACCGCCCCGGCGGTGCTCTGGCGGGCCTTCTGCAGGGCGGCGGGGCTGGTCTCGCTCTGGGCGTCGGGGCTGAAGCCCGGATTTCCGGCATTCCGCTGCCGGCGCAGGGCGGAATCGGCCATCGAATCGACCGCCCCAGCCGAAGGCTGGAGGACCGTGCCGATGCCGATGCTTGTAACCATGTTGCCCCGTGTTGCAGAGGCGGACTCAAGCAGGGATTCGGTAAATGCCGGGTTAACTTCAGGCCGGCTTGTCCAGCCGGTAGACCTCAATGGGGGCCTGGCGGCCCTTCACGGTCATGCGGCCGACCAGCGGCGGTTTGGGATCAAGCCGGGCCGATTCCACGGTCTCGGCGCTGGCCAGGGCGATGAACTGCTCGGTCTCGCTCATATGGTCGTGGCCGAGCTGCTCAAGCCGCTGGGCGGAATTCACCGTATCGCCCACGACCGTGTAGTTGATGCGGCCGGGCGCGCCGATATTGCCGATCACCACCGGGCCGGAATGCAGGCCGATGCGCAGGCGCAGCACCGGCTTGCCCAGCATCTGGCGGCGGGCATTGTCGGCCGCCATCTCGCGGCAGATCGCCATGGCGGCGCGGCAGGCGCGCACGGCATGGTCCTCGTCGCGCTTGATGCCGCCCCACAGCGCCATCACCGCATCGCCGATGAACTTGTCGACCACGCCGCCCTCGGCCTCGATGCAGGCGGTCACCAGCTCGAAATGCTCGTTCAGTATGGCGGCGACTTCCTCGGCCTGCATCCGCTCCGACATGGCGGTGAAGCCGACCAGATCGGTGAACATCACGGTCACTTCGCGCTGCTTGCTGATGTTGATGGCGTCCTCGCCTTCGCGCACCAGGCGGTTGACCAGCTTGCGCGGCACGTAGTTGCCGAACCAGTGCAGGGCGGCATTGGCGGCGTTGATCGCTTGGGCGGCATCGTCGAGTTCGCGCAGGCGCGTGCGGTCGAGCGGCGGCGCGTCGAAATCCAGGTTGCGCAGGCGGTTGGCGGCATCGCTGATCGCCAGCAGCGGGCGGCGGATCAGGTGGGCGATGCGCCAGGCCACCAGCAGCGACAGCACCAGGCTCAGCGCACCCGCCGCGGCGGCGATCTGCAGGCGCCAGATTTCGGTCTCGATCTGGTCGAAGGCGAAATAGCGGCCGACGATCCAGGGTTTGTCGCCATAATCTTCCAGCCGGCGATAGACGAAGATCCATTGCCGCCCCTCGGCGCTGACGATATGCGCGCCTTCGCTGCCCAGCATGGCATTCGCCAGGCGGCGCTCGATCTTGCCGTCCCATATCTGGCGCAGCACAGGATCGTGGATGTCGTTCAGCGTCGGCAGGGGCTTGTCGGCCGACACCGTGTATTGATGGTTGAGCAGGGTCGGATGGGCGAGAACATGCTCATCGTCGTAGAGGATGAAATTCACCGCCTCGCCATCGATGCTGTCGGTTTCGATCAGGCGCGATAGCGAACCCAGCGACAGCACGGCCAGCACCTCGCCGGCAAAGCTGCCGTCGATGTTCACCGGCGCATGGGCATTGATCATGGCCTGGTGGATTTCCGGGTTCCAGATCAGGTCGCCCCACCGGGCTTCGCGGTTGTCGGCCTGATGCGCCATCAGGAACAGCCGCCGCACGGCCTCGCTGCGTGCCGCCGCGTCATTGTATTCGTTGATGTCGCTGTGGTGGGTGATCGTCGTACCGCCGGGCAGACGAACCGCGCGGGTGGCCATCATATCAGCGCGCAGCAGGCCGAAGGCATCCACCTGCGGCAGGCCGTCCAGCGCCGCGATCATGTAATCCTTCAGGCGATCGACATCGTCGACGCCGATCTTCTTCTCTTCCAGTCGCCGAGCCATGGCATCGACATGGGCCAGCGCCGGATCGAGCCGCAGGCGGGTGCGCTCCACCAGGCGCGCCACGATGGTCTCGTTGCGCTCGCGCAGCAGGTCCACGGTGTTGAGGCGGCCGTTGAGCATGGCGATGCCGAACGCCGCGGCCGCCAGGAACATCAGCGTCCCGACGCCGAGCGTGAGGACGAGGGAAATTGACGGCCGCAGGCGCAGCCGTTTTTCGGGCTTCATGGGAACAGGCAGTCCGGCCGTAGCCGTGTCACCCCTTGTTGCGGGCAAGAGCCTCGACCTGCTTGCGCAGCTCTTCCATCTGCTTCTTCAGCGTGTCGACTTCCGGCTTTTCGCCAGGCATCGCCTTGTCGCCGCCAGCAGGCTTGTCAGCATCGTTCATGCCGGCGACGAATGGATTGAACATGGTCATGGCGCGCTGAAACATCGCCATGTTCTGGCGACCCATTTCCTCGATGCTGCGGAACGGGAACATTTCGCCGAAGGCTTCCGCCATATACTGGCGCATCTGTTCCTGGTTGCGCTGGAAGGAGGCCATCGAGACTTCCAGATAGCTCGGCACCAGGGTCTGCAGGCTGTCGCCATAGAAGGAAATCAGCCGACGGAGGAAGCCGATGGGCAACAATTGCTGCCCGCCCTTGGATTCCTCCTCGAAAATGATCTGGGTGAGCACCCCGCGGGTGATGTCCTCGCCGGTCTTGGCGTCCTCGACGACGAAATCCTGACCGTCCTTCACCATCTGGCAGAGGTTTTCCAGGGTCACGTAAGACGATGTCGCCGTATTGTACAGCCGACGGTTCGCGTATTTCTTGATCTTAACGACTGGCGCCGCTGTCGTCTGGTCAGTTTCGGCCACGGTACGCGCTCCCTAGCATCTGTTGCGGCGCATTTCACTCGGTATTGTATGCATGCGCAAGCCTCTTGTTGCGCTGCGAAAGGGTGGCCGGAATCCGGCCTTTCGGTATACTCTCCGGCCATGGACGATCCCAAGGCGCCTCCCGGTTCGAACGATGCCCAGATCCTGGCGCAGAAGTTTCTCGACCTGTGGCAGGAGCAGGCCGGTCTGCTGGCCACCGATCCGAAACTGGCGGAGCTGTCGGCCAACTGGCTGACCCTGTGGCAACAGGGCGCCCAGGCTGCGAGCCAGGCGGCGCAGCAGGCAGGCACGGGGCAAGGAGGCGCGAATGCCGGACCATCAGCCGCATCCGTTTCACCGTCTGGGTCCGCGTCCGCTGCCCCTGCATCTGGCGACCGCCAACCTGATCCTGCTGAGCTCGCTCGCCGGCTGGCCGAGTGCGAGGCACGCATCGCTGCCCTGGAATCCGCTGCTGCAGCCGCGCCTCGACGCGCTGCTGCCCGAACTCGCAAACGTCGACCCGACTGATTTCGCCCATGCGCTGATGCGCGCCGGCATCGCGCGGCTCACCGCCATGACCGGTGCCATGCTGCGCTATCGCCGGCATGCCTGGCGGCGCGAGCTGCCCGATCCGCCGGTTGTCTGGCGCGAGGGCGGCAGCCGGCTGTTGGGCTATGCCGAGGCCGGCATCCCGGTTCTCATGGTGCCGTCGCTGGTGAACCGCGCCTATGTGCTGGACCTGGCCGAGGGGCAGAGTCTGTCGCGCTGGCTTCCCAAACAGGGCCTGCGGCCCTTCCTGTTCGACTGGGGCGATCCGGGCGAGACGGAGCAGCGCTTCGAGCTGGCCGATTACATCGCGCGCATCGTGCGGGCCCTGCGCCATGTGCGGCAGCTCTGTGGCCGGCCGCCGCTTCTGCTGGGCTATTGCATGGGGGGCAACCTGGCGCTGGCCGCAGCCCTCCAGTCGCCCGAGGACGTGGCGGCTCTGGCCCTGCTGGCGACACCGTGGGATTTCCATGCCGGCGGCGCCCATCATGCGGCTCTGGTGCAGGCGCTGGCGCCGGCCATCGTACCGCCGCCGGCCGCCGATCCGGACGCATCGCCGCCGATGCTGGATGTCGATGTGCTGCAGGGTTTCTTCTGGGCGCTGGACCCGCTCACCGCATTGAAGAAATTCACCCTGTTTAACGCCATGCCCGAGGGCGGCGAGAACGAGCGCCGCTTCATCGCCATGGAAGACTGGCTGAACGATGGCGTGCCGCTGGCTGGGCGGGTGGCGCGGGAATGCCTGCTGGGCTGGTATGGCGAGAATACGCCGCCGCGCGGCGCCTGGAAGATCGGCGGCCAGGCCGTGCTGCCGCAGGACTGGCGCAAGCCGGCCCTGGTGGTGCTGCCGGAACGCGACAAGCTGGTGCCCAAGGAAGGGGCTGCCGTTTTATTGGCGCAACTGCCGCAGGCCGACCGCCACGACGCCCCCAGTGGCCATATCGGCATGGTGGTGGGGCCGCGTGCCGAGACCGGGTTATGGCAGCCGCTGGCCAACTGGCTGACCGTGACAGCGCGCCGCGCTCAGGACACGGAACAAAACGGCCTGCCGCAGCGTCGCCGGCGCCGCACGGCCAGGACTGCGACCAAAGTGCAGGCCTGAAGCACGTTTTGCAGCGCGGCAGGCCTTGCCGCATCTGCGAAAAGCCCGCTATCGTCACCCATCCCGCGCGGCGGCGCCCTACAATGATCGCCGCGTTGTCTCGCCCGCAGTGATGTCCCTAGCTGGACGTGGAGGAACACCAAATGACCGATATCGTCATCGCCGCCGCCGCCCGTACCCCGGTCGGTTCGTTCAACGGTTCGCTCAGCACGGTGCCGGCGCATTATCTCGGCCAGGTCGCCATCGATGGCGCGCTCAAGCGCGCGGGCGTGCAGCCGGGCGAGGTGAGCGAAGTGATCATGGGCCAGATCCTGACGGCGGCGCAGGGCCAGAACCCGGCGCGCCAGGCTTCGATCAATGCCGGCCTGCCGGTGGAAGTGCCGGCCTGGGGCGTGAACATGCTATGCGGCTCGGGCCTGCGCGCGGTGGCGCTGGGTTTCCAGGCGATCAAGAACGGCGACAGCAGCATCGTGGTCGCCGGCGGCCAGGAAAGCATGAGTCAGGCGCCGCATGCCGCCTATCTGCGCGCTGGCCACAAGATGGGCGATCTCGGCTTCATCGACACCATGATCCGCGACGGCCTGTGGGATGCCTTCAATGGCTACCACATGGGCAACACGGCAGAGAACGTGGCCAAGCAGTTCCAGATCACCCGCGACCAGCAGGATGAATTCGCGGTGAAGAGCCAGAACAAGGCCGAGGCCGCGCAGAAGGCCGGCAAGTTCAAGGACGAGATCGTTCCGGTCACCATCAAGGGCCGCAAGGGCGACACCATTGTCGACCAGGACGAATATATCCGTGCCGGCGCGACGCTGGATGCCATGAAGGGCCTGCGTCCGGCTTTCGCCAAGGATGGTTCGGTCACCGCCGGCAATGCCTCGGGCATCAATGACGGCGCCGCCGCCGTGGTGCTGATGAGCGCCGAGGAAGCCAAGAAGCGCGGCGTGAAGCCGCTGGCCCGCATCGTGTCGTGGGCGCAGTCGGGTGTCGATCCCTCGATCATGGGTACCGGTCCGATCCCGGCTTCGCGTGCGGCACTCGCCAAGGCCGGCTGGAAGCCCGGCGATCTCGATCTGGTGGAGGCCAATGAGGCTTTTGCCGCCCAGGCCTGCGCCGTGAACAAGGACATGGGCTGGGATACCGACAAGGTGAACGTGAATGGCGGCGCGATCGCCATCGGCCATCCGATCGGCGCCTCGGGCGCCCGCGTGCTGGTGACGCTGTTGTATGAAATGCAGCGCCGCGATGCCAAGAAGGGTCTCGCCACCCTTTGCATCGGCGGCGGCATGGGCATCGCCATGTGCGTGCAGCGCGACTGAGTGACGCATTCGACCAAAGGCCGGGAGGGGGTATCCCGGCCTTTGCTGTATATCAATGCTGCGTGGCGCACATCTGACATCATAAAAGCCGACGCAGCGGCGGATCAAAAAAGCTCAACAGGAGGAATGTATCCATGTCCCGCGTAGCGATTGTCACCGGCGGCACCCGAGGGATCGGGGCTGCGATTTCCAAGCTGCTGCACCAGAACGGCTACAAGGTTGCCGCCAATTACGCCGGCAATGCCGAACGCGCCAAGGCCTTCGAGGCCGAAACCGGCATCAAGACCTATAAATGGGATGTCGCCAGCTTTGAGGATTGCGTCGCCGGCGTGAAGCAGGTTGAAAGCGAACTCGGCCCGGTCGATATCGTGGTCAACAATGCCGGCATCACCCGCGACGGCACACTGCAGAGGATGAGCCACGAACAGTGGCAGGCGGTGATCGACACCAATCTGGGCGGCTGTTTCAACATGTGCCGCGCCGTGATCGAAGGCATGCGCGAGCGCGGCTTCGGCCGCATCGTCAACATCGGCTCGATCAACGGCCAGGCCGGCCAGTATGGCCAGGTGAACTACGCCGCCGCCAAGTCGGGCATCCATGGTTTCACCAAGGCGCTGGCGCAGGAAGGCGCCGCCCGCGGCATCACCGTGAACGCCATCGCGCCGGGCTATATCGACACCGACATGGTTGCCGCCGTGCCGGCCAACGTGCTGGAAAAGATCGTCGCCAAGATCCCGGTCGGCCGCCTGGGTCGCGCCGAGGAGATTGCCCGCGGGGTGCAGTTCCTGGTCGCCGACGAAGCCGGCTTCGTCACTGGTTCTACCCTTAGCATCAACGGCGGCCAGCACATGTACTGATCCGCAGGGGCGGTTTTCCGCCCCTATCGTCCTGAATATCGCCGCCGGCCGGGTTATCCCGCCGGCGGCGAAATTTTTTGTGGCGTGAATCCGGTGGCCGCAAATCCGCCATGATCGGCGACCAGCGTTGACGGCATAGCAGTCCAAGGAGGCTGTGCCATGATCCGTCCGTTCGTATTCGCCGCCACCGCCATGATCGGCTTCGTCGTCGCCATGCCCACCGCCAAAGCCGACAATTTTTCATTCAGCTATTCCACCGGCGGCTGGCATGGGCGGCCATGGTACGGCCCGCCTGGACACTACAAGCCTCATCACCGCCATCAGCACCACGGCTATTACAGCGGCTCTTACTGGGGGCCGCCGGCCTATCGTCCGCGCGTCGTCGTGGTGACGCCGCCGCCCGTAGCCTATTACGCGCCGCCGCCGCCGGTGATCTATGCACCGGCCCCCTATGGCGGCAGCCAGATCTCCGCCGTGCCGGCCTCGCCGGTCTTCCAGACGGCCAACGGGCAGTATTGCCGCGAATACCAGGCCGGCGTCACGGTCGGCGGCGCGCCGCAACGCAGTTACGGCACTGCCTGCCTGATGCCTGACGGGTCATGGCGCGTGGTGGAATAAACTTCAGCCGATATCCAGCACGATGCGGCCATCCACCTTGCCGGCCTTCAGGTCGGCGAAGATGGTGTTGATGTCTTCCAGCCGCTTGTGATGAATATGCGCCTTCACCTTGCCCTCAGCGGCGAAGGCCAGCGCCTCGGCCAGGTCCTTGCGACCGCCGACGATGGAACCGCGCAAGGTGATGCGCTTCAGCACGACATCGAAGATCGGCGTGGGAAAATCGCCCGGCGGCAGGCCGACCAGGCTGATCGTGCCCTTGCGCCGCACCAGATTGAGTGATTGCGCGAAGGCCACCGGCGACACGGCCGTCACCAGCACGCCATGGGCGCCGCCGCCGGTGATCTTCACCACCTGTTCGGCGGCGTTGGTGGAGCGCGCATTCACTGCGGCATCGGCACCGAGCGAACGCGCCAAGGCCAATTTCTCCTCCGTCACGTCCAGCGCCACCACATGCAGGCCCATCGCCTTGGCGTATTGCACGGCCACGTGGCCCAGGCCGCCCAGGCCGGAAATGGCGATCCATTCGCCCGGCCGCGTATCGGTTTCCTTGAGGCCTTTATAGGTGGTGACGCCGGCGCACAGGATCGGTGCCAAAGCGGCGAAGTCGGGATTGGCCGGCAGGCGACCGACATAATCGGCATGGCCGACGGCATATTCGGCGAAGCTGCCATCCACACCATAGCCGCTGTTATGCTGCGACTCGCACAAGGTTTCCCAGCCGGTGACGCAATGTTCGCAGCGGCCGCAGGCATCATGCAGCCAGGCCACGCCCACCGCATCGCCTTCCTTCAGTCCGGTCACGCCGGGACCCAGGGCGGCAACGATGCCGGCGCCTTCATGGCCGGGAATGAAGGGCAGCTTCGGTTTCACCGGCCAGTCGCCATCGGCGGCATGCAGATCGGTATGGCAGACGCCGCTGGCCTTGATCTTCACCAACACTTCACCCGGGCCGGGCTTCGGCACGGGCACCTGCTCGATGCTCAGCGGCTTGCCGAATTCGCGTACCACTGCGGCTTTCATCATCTGGGCCATGATCGCATCTCCTTGTCCCGGGGCGGGTCAAGGATAGGCAGCGGGATGAAAACCGCCTTGAGACAGATCAAGCCGGCAGCGTCAGCGCCACAGGTCGTCGAGCCAGTCGAGCACCACGGCGGCCGAAAGCGCGAGGTTGCCGAACTGGCAATGGTCGCCGGCTCCTTCGTCGTCACGGAATTGTCGCAGTGTGACGGGGCCGCTCACTTGCGCGGCGAATGCCTTTGCCTGACGTTCCACCTCGGCGCCTTCGCCTTCGCCATAAAGCGCCAGCGCGGGGCAGGCGATGGCGGCGGGCTGCGCGACTTTGAAGTCGCCCAGGCGCTGCAGGAAGCCTGCGAAGGTATCGGTGCCGAAGCGCAGGCAGGATGTGCGCAGGCCATGCTTGAGCAGCGGCGGCAATACCGCGTCGGGCACCTCGTCGATCTCGTCCACTTTGATATCCGGCGGATCGGCGCACAGACCGGGACCGATGAAGGCCGTCATATAGGCCTGCAGATCGAGGATTGGACTGTTGGCGACCAGGGCACGGCAGGGCGCGCCGGCCGCCATCGCCTGGCTGGCGAAATAGCCACCGAAGCTGATGCCATACAGCGCGCTGCGCTGCAGGTCGATGCTGCCACGATCTTTGATCGCGTCGATGAAAGCATGCACCACCGGCGCATAATCCGGCGTGAAGACCGAATTCGGATTCTCCCGCCGCGTGCCGGCCTGGCCCGGACCCTCGATCAGCAGGCAGGCATAACCGCGTTGCCGCGCCGCCGCCCCGATCTCGAAATAGAGTTCCTCGGTGCTGCCATCGAAGCCGCTTAAACCCACGATCAGCGGTGCAGGTCTTTTGTCTTCCCGCGCTGGCGCCAGCAGGTAACCGGTCAGGCTTTCGCCGTTCAGCCGCACCACGATGGTTTTGCAGGCGATGCCCAGCAGTTCCATCGCCGCCTGGAACACGATGCGGGATTTGCGGCCCAGGGTGCTGGCATCTTCCGGCCGGGCGTAATATTCCGCCGCACGCCAGTACATGCTGGCGCGCAGGGCCGCGTCGCCGCGCAAGGCGTCGCCGCCAGCTTTGGGTGCCTCCACACGGGCGGCCAGCGCGCCGAAGGCCGCTACCCAGCTGGCCGGATCGCCATCGATGATCGCTGCGCGGGCACGGGCGATCTCGCCCACCGACCCGCCGCCGAAGGCAGCGGCGCCGAGCGATCGCATGAGCTGGAAATCCATCTCGGCATTGTCGAAGGCGGTCAGTTTCGCCGCGCCGCGCGAAAGCTGCTGTTCGGTCATGGCTGCCCGAATCCTTTTTTGTCTCAGCGTGACGGCATAGTAGGCGAGATGCTCCGCCGCGGGAATCGGCTATTCCGGCGCGGTCCGGCGTGCGGTGGATCGCGAAATCCTGCGGAAGTCGCTTTATCGCCCGGCAGGCGGCGTATAGGCTGACGGTATCCCAGGGATACGGCCATGACCGACCAGACCGCAGATATCCGCCGCAAGCTGACCACGATCTTCTGCGCCGACGTGCAGGGCTACAGCGCGCTGGTCGAGCGCGACGAGGTCGGCACTGTCACGCGCCTGAAGCTGTATCGCGGGGTCATGACCGACCTGATCGGCCAGCATCATGGCCGCCTGATCAATACCTGGGGCGACGGGCTGGTGGCGGAATTCGGGTCTCCGGTGGAAGCCGTGTTCTGCGCCGTGGAGACGCAGCGGCGCATCGCCGCGCGCAACGCGGAAGATCCGACCCGGTCACCCATGCAGTTCCGCATCGGCATCAACCTGGGCGACGTGATGCTGGACGGCAGCGACATCTATGGCGATGGCGTAAACGTCGCCGCGCGGCTGGAATCCCTGGCCGATCCCGGCGGCATCTGCATCTCCGGCGCGGTGTTCGAACAGGTGCGCAAGAAACTGGATATCGGTTTCGATTTCCTCGGGCCGCGCGAGATCAAGAATATCGCCGAACCTGTGCAGGCCTATCGTGTGCTGCTGGGTGGCGGTCCGGACCATGCCGCCAGGTCGGGGCATGATCATGATGCGCCGGCCCGGCCCGGGCCAGCCAATCAGGATACCGAGGCAGCGTTTGCCAAATGGCGCGCGCAGGCCTGGCGCCTGGGTGTGCTGTCGCTTTTCCTGCTGGTCATCAACCTGCTGACCAGCCCCGGCGCGTTGTGGTTCTACTGGCCGATGCTGGGCTTCGCGATGTTCCTGCTGATGCGCTTTCCCGCCGGCATCGACCCGCGCCGCATCTGGCCAAAGCGGCACGATCCATAGTCGATTTTCGGAAAAGTTGGCTGGGGCGGGAGGATTCGAACCTCCGCATGGCGGTACCAAAAACCGCTGCCTTACCGCTTGGCGACGCCCCAGCAGGCCTGGCCGCCGCAGCGTCCGGGCGGGCCGGACAATAGTCGGAGCGCGGCGGCATTTCCAGTCTCAGGCTGGGGTCGGAAAGATTGCTTTTCCGTCATCCGGCCTTCAGCCGGCGGCCGTGGCGGCGACCCACCATTTCGGATAGGCGCGGGCCAGGTTGCGCGCGGCGAAATCCGCTTCGCGTTCGGTGGCAAACAAGCCGAAGCAGGTGGTGCCCGAGCCCGACAGGCGCGCCAGCATACAGCCGGCTTGGGCTTTGAGTGCCGCCAGCACTGGGTCGATCTCGGGCGCGAGGAAACGCGCCGGTGCTTCCAGGTCGTTGCGGCGTGCGCGCAGCAGGATGGCGAGGTCGGCGGCGCTGGCGGGCCGACGCTCGAAAGGCTGCGGCGGACCGAGCTGGCCGTTCAGTGCGGCGAATACGTCCTTTGTCGCCAGTGCGACCCCCGGATTGGCCAGCACCAGCCAGAAGGCGGGCAGGGCGGGCATGGGCTGCAGGGTTTCGCCGATGCCGCTCATCATCGCGGCGCGGCCGAACAGGCAGACCGGCACATCGGCGCCCAGTTTCAGCGCGGCGCGGCCCAAAGTGTCGTCGTCGATCTCGATGCCCCACAGCGCGCGCAGGCAATGCAGCGCCGACGCCGCATCGGCCGAACCGCCGCCGATGCCCGATGCCACCGGCAGGTTTTTGCTCAACGTCAGCGCCGCGCCGCGTTCATGGCCGGTCTTCAGGTTCATCGGCTGCAGCAGATGCGCCGCCCGCAGCACCAGATTGTCGTCGCCGTCGCTCAAATCCCCCGCCTGCGGGCCATCGATGCGCAGGCTTAAAGCTTCGGCCGGCGCGACGGATATGCGGTCGCAGGCGTGCGGCGCCTGGGCGAACACCACCAGGCTTTCCAGTTCATGGTAACCCCCCTGATCCGAACCGGGGCTGCGCCGGCCGGTGATATGCAGGAACAGGTTGATCTTGGCCGGCGCCAGCCGGCTCAGGCCATCGGCCATGGCATTACTTGGTGGCGACCGGATCGAGGCCCTGCTCGATCTTGCGCTGCACCTGTATGGCCAGGTCCTGCTCGGGCTTGAGACCCAGCGCGCGACGCCACTGGAAGCGGGCTTCCTCGCGGCGGCCAACCTTCCAGTAGGCATCGCCCAGATGATCGGTGATCACGGGATCGCCGCCCTTCAGCTCGACGGCGCGTTCCAGCTGCACCACGGCTTCCTCATAGCGGCCTTGGCGATACAGCGCCCAGCCCAGGCTGTCGACAATGGCGCCATCGTTGGGCCGCAGGGCCACGGCGCGCTCGATCATTTTCGTGGCGCGTTCGATATGGCGGTTCATGTCGACCCAGGAATAGCCGAGGTAGTTCAGCACCAGCGGGTTGTCGGGCTGCAGTTCCAGGGCCTTCAGCATGTCGGCCTCGGCCTTGTCCCACTGCTTCGAGCGTTCATAGGCGACGCCTCGGCCGAAGTAGATCGCCCAGTGGCGCGGTTCGATTTGTTTGATGCGCTCCAGGCCTTCGCTGTATTCCCTTGCCGACTCGGTCCAGCGTTCCATCTGCCGGTGCAGGTCGGCCAGGGTGAGGATCGCGCGCGGGCTGGTAGGAGCGGCATTAGCCATGCGGCGCAGCATGCGGATGGCGTCCTCGCCACGGCCCAGTTCGTTGATGCACCAGGCCTGGCGCAGCTGTGCGCTTTCGGCATAGGCGGAGGCCGGCGAGATGCGGCCATACATTGCCAGCGCCTGTTCCCAGCGTTCGCGCGTTTCGTAGATGTCGCCCAGCAGCATGCGGGCATCGTCCAGGTCGGGCCGCAGGAACAGCGCAAGCTGCAGATGCAGTTCGGCCAGCTCGCCGCCATCGGAGCGGCCGAAGGCGGAAGCCGAGGCGAACAGCGCCTCGGCCAGACCTTCCACGGCGTTGCTGACCAGCGGCTCGACCGGCACGGTGCGTTTGGTATCCAGCCGGCGCAGGCCGTGCAGCAAAACCGGATTGTCGGGATTGATCGCCAGCTGCTGGTCCAGCAGGCGGCGCGCCTCGGCCATGCGGCCATTCCGTTCCAGGAAGCGGGCATAGCCATCCACCAGGCGGGTGCCGGGCCGCTCGCGCCCTTCGATCACGTCGCGATAGGCTGCCTCGGTCGGTTCGGCCTGGTTCAGCATGTCCAGCAGCAGCGGTCGCAGATGCGCCTGCACGCCGCCCAGCAGCGGATGGCGTTCCAGTTTCTGCAGGCTGGCGACGGCCTGGTCAACCTCGCCCTTGCCGGCATGGGCAAAGGCGGCCAGCAGCGGGTTGAAAGCGGCATGGATGCCGTTATTGGGGCCGTCACTTACCAGCCGCAACACACCGTCGTAATCGCGCATCAGCATCATGGCCGAGGCCTGCGTCATGCGCGGCAGGTATTCGCCCGGATTGAGTTCGCGCAATGCCGGCGCCAGAGCGACGGCCTCGGCGACCCGGCCATCGGCGATCAGCGCGACGAAAGCACCCTGGTTCAGCAATGCGCTGCCGGGGTCCTCGCGCAGGGCACGCATGTAATAATCCGCTGCCGCCGTGGTGTCGTTGGTCTGGCGTGCATGCCGCGCGGCGAGGAAGTTGCCGTACGGGCTGTCGAGGCGATAGGTGCCGCGTGGACCCCCGCTCGCCATGCCGGCATCGCCGCCACAGGCGGTCAGCGGCAGGGTCAGCAGCGCGGCAACGGCCAGCAGGCGCGCATGCGGGCGGAGGGAAGGGATGGTGTGACGCTTGCGGGAGGCTGTGTCTGTCATCGTCTCACATGTTGGGATAATTCGGACCGCCGCCCCCCTCCGGGACGGTCCAGTTGATATTCTGCGCCGGATCCTTGATGTCGCAGGTTTTGCAGTGGACGCAGTTCTGCGCGTTGATCTGGAAACGCGGATTCTTGCCGGCGTCGTCGCGCAGCACTTCGTAGACGCCGGCCGGGCAGTAACGCTGCGCCGGTTCGTCGTAGATCGGCAGATTCTTCGCGATCGGGATCGACGGGTCCTTCAGGCGCAGATGGATCGGCTGATCCTCCTCGTGGTTGGTGTTCGACAGGAACACCGACGACAGCTTGTCGAAGCTGATCTTGCCATCGGGCTTCGGATAGGCAATCGGCTTGCACTGGGCAGCGGGCTTCAAACTCTCGTGATCGGCCTTGGTATGCCGCGTGGTCCAGGGCACCAGGAAACCGAGGCCCAGGTCGTTTAGCCACATATGGATGCCGCCGACCAGCGTGCCGAGCCACATGCCGTAGCCAAGCGCCGGCTTCACGTTGCGCACCTTCCACAGGTCCTTGAACGACCACGAGGTCTTGAAGGATTCGGGATAGGCGGCCAGCTCGTCGCCGCCGGCCGAACCGTTCTTCAGCGCCTCGAAGGCGGCTTCGGCGGCCAGCATGCCGGTCTTCATCGCGTTGTGACTGCCCTTGATGCGCGGCAGGTTGACGAAACCGGCCGAACAGCCGATCAGCGCGCCGCCCGGGAAGGTCAGCTTCGGGATCGACTGCAGGCCGCCCTCGTTGATGGCGCGTGCGCCGTAGGAAATGCGCTTGCCGCCCTCGAAATACTCGCGCACGGACGGATGCGTCTTGAATCGCTGGAATTCGTCGAATGGCGACAGGTGCGGATTCTGGTAATTCAGGTGGATCACGAAGCCGACCGCCACCTGGTTGTCTTCCAGGTGATACATGAAGCTGCCGCCGCCGGTGGCGCTGTCCAGCGGCCAGCCCTGGGTGTGGATCACCAGGCCCGGCTTGTGCTTGGCCGGGTCGATCTGCCACAGCTCCTTGATGCCGATGCCGAACTTCTGCGGATCGACGCCGTCGCGCAGATTGAATTTGGCCTGCAGTTCCTTCGCCAGCGAGCCGCGCACGCCCTCGGCGATCAGCGTGTATTTGCCGCGCAGCTCCACGCCCGGCGTGTAGCTCGACTTCTTCTCGCCGTCGCGGCCTATGCCCATGTCGCCGGTGGCGACGCCGACCACTTCGCCCTTTTCGCCATACAGCACTTCGGCGGCGGCAAAGCCTGGGAAGATTTCGACGCCGAGTTCTTCCGCCTGGCTCGCCAGCCAGCGGCAGACATTGCCGAGCGAGACGATGTAGTTGCCGTGATTGTTCATCAGCGGCGGCAGGGCGATGTTCGGGATCGGGATGTGGTTCGCTTCAGTCAGGATCATGAAGCGGTCGTCGGTGACCGGCGTGTTGAGCGGCGCGCCCTTTTCCTTCCAGTCGGGCATCAGTTCGTTCAGCGCGACGGGATCGATCACCGCGCCCGACAGGATATGGGCGCCGACTTCCGAGCCCTTTTCGATCACGCAAACCGATACGTCATGGTCCTGTTCGGCAGCGAGCTGCTTCAGGCGGATCGCGGCAGACAGCCCGGCCGGGCCGGCGCCCACGATCACCACGTCGTATTCCATCGCTTCGCGTTCCATCGCGGGGCACCCCTTAACTTTTTGGCCGTGGGCCGGTCGGGCCTGTGGCGGCTGGTCGTAATGGCTGGTCTTTTTAATCGGACGTCTTGGGTTGACGTCCCCTGTTTGCTTACCAGACTATGGGGGGCAAGCCAACGGCGCGAGCCCTGTCAGCCGGACCATGAACGTAACGGAAGCCACTGATTTTCCGCCATCTCTGCTCGAGATCGTCCTGTTCTACGCCGAAGCCGGCGTGGACGAGGCCATCGGCGAGCAGCCGGTGGACCGTACCCAGGCGCCACCGCCCCGGGAGGCTGTCCGGCAGCCGGCGAATCCTGCCCCTGCGGCTGCCCCAGCGACAGCCGGTCAGAGCGCGCAGCGGCAGGCCATGCCACCCCGTCAGGCTGCTTCTGTCACGCCGGCACTGCTCTCGGCCTCCGAAGTGGAGGGTGCTGCCCGGCGCGCGGCAAAGGCCTGCCAGACCATTCCCGAACTGGAAGCGGCGATCAGGGCCTTCGAGGGTTGCGGCCTGAAAGCCACCGCCACCAACACAGTCATTGCCCGCGGCAACCCGCAGGCGCCACTGATGATCATCGGCGAGGCGCCCGGCCGCGACGAAGATGCCCAGGGCCTGCCTTTCGTGGGCGAAAGCGGCCAGTTGCTCGACCGCATGCTGAAGGCCATCGGCCGCGACGAGCAGAATACCTACATCTCCAACATCCTGTTCTGGCGGCCGCCGGGCAACCGCGATCCCTCCACCGAGGAAATCCTTGCCTGCAAGCCCTTCATCGAACGCCTGATCGAACTGGCGCAGCCGAAGGTGATCGCCTGTGCCGGCAAGCATGCCGCCGCCACCCTTCTGGGCACCACGCAGGGCATCACCCGCACGCGCGGCCGCTGGCATGAATACCAGCGCGAGGGCATCAATATTCCGGCCATGCCACTGCTGCATCCGGCCTATCTGCTGCGCCAGCCCGGCGTGAAGCGCGAAGCCTGGCACGACATGCTGGAACTGGCGGCAAAGCTGGAACAGCTCGGCCTGTGATGGGTTCCATCTTCTACGGATGGATCGTCGTTTCCGCCGCCTTCCTGGTGATGTTCACCGGTTTTGGCGCGGCCTACACATTTCCGGCCTTCTTCGAACCCTTGAGCAGCGAATTCGGCGCCTCGCGCGGCACCGTGTCGCTGGTATTCTCCGCCGCCGGTTTCCTTTATTTCGCGCTCGGCGCGTTCAGCGGCCGGCTGGCCGACCGCATCGGGCCGCGCCCGGTGGTGGGTTTCGGCATGGCCTGCATCGGCCTGGGGCTTATCGCGGCCAGTTTCGCCGACAGCCTGGCATCCATCGTGATCTTCTACGGCCTTGGTATCGGCATCGGCGTGGGGTTTTCCTATGTGCCGGCCATCGGCACGGTGCAGCGCTGGTTCCTGGCCAAACGCGGCCAGGCCTCGGGCTGGGCGGTGGCCGGCATTGGCATTGGCACCATGGCTGCGCCGCCGGCGGCTGCTTTCGCCATCGAACATCTGGGCTGGCGCGGCACCTATGTGCTGTTCGGCGTCATCGTGCTGGCGCTGGGTGCGCTGGCCACGGTGTTGCTGCGCGCTTCGCCGGCCGCGATGGGTCTGCAGCCCGATGGCGCCAAAGGGCAGGTCACGGCGATGTCCGGTCCGCCGGCCGGCATGGAACTGCGCGCCGTGCTGCGCCATCGCGCCTTCTGGCTGCTCTATGCCGCCGGCGCGCTGAACTGCATCGGCACCTTCGTCCCCTTCGTGCATCTGGCGCCCTTTGCCATGGACCAGGGCCTCAGCCGCACCGAAGGCGTCTGGCTGGTCGGCCTGATCGGCGTGGGCAGCACGCTGGGCCGTTTCGTGCTGGGCGGCGTGGCCGACCGGATCGGGCGAGGCCGCAGCCTGAGCCTCGTGATGCTGCTCAGCGGCGTGGCGCTGGCCTACTGGATCATGGCGCAGGGCTTCCTCGCGCTCGCCATCTTCGCGCTGGCCTTCGGGTTGTTCTACGGCGGCTTCGTCGCATTGATCCCCGCCTTCACGGCCGACCTGTTCGGCCTGCGCGCCATGTCGGCCGTGCTGGGTGTGCTCTACACTTCGGTGGCGGCCGGCACCCTGCTGGGTCCTACTTTGGCCGGCTGGGTCTTCGACATCGCCGGCAGCTACACCTGGCCGATTGCGATCTGCGCCCTGGGCTGCGTCGCGGCAGCCGGTATCATATTGAAATTGCCACAAAATTTGGCGGAATAGCGGCCTTTCCACCACAGGCTGTGCGGGCATTGCTTGTTCCTTAACCAATCTTGGGCTATCCGGGGCGGCGATGAATTTCGGGGCGGGGATCAAACGCCTGGGATGGACCGCCGGATTGGCGTTCCTCCTGGCGAACGGGGGGCAGGCGCCAGCCAGTGCACAGACTGGGGCGCAGGCACCCTTGTCTGCATCCTCCGAACAGGTCGCGTCGCTGTCTTCGGCTCCCGAAGCGGAAACCAGCCTGCCGGTGGTGCTGGATGCCGCCGATATCGAACGCTACCAGCGCATCTTCGAATACCAGGCCGACACCGAATGGGCGAAGGCCGACCGCGAGATTGCCAAGCTGAAGGACAGGCTGCTGCTCGGCCACATCCTGCATCAGCGCTACCTGCATCCCACGGACTATTATTCCTCCTATGCCGAACTGCGCGACTGGATGGTCAAATACCGCGACCATCCCGGCGCCGAGGAGATCTATCGCCTGGCCCTGCGCAAGAAGCCGCGCAAGGACAAGGCGCCGCCGGCACCGCTGGGCCTCGATCTGGGCGAATATGCCGGCGAGCAGCCGGGCGAGGTGGCCACGGCGCGTCGCCGTCCCGTGCCGAAGGACCGCGACCCGGCCCACCGCAAGGCCATCGCCCAGGCCGAGGCGCAGTTCAATGCCATGCTGCGGCGCGACCGCTTCGCCGAAGCGGAAGCCTTCCTGGTCAAACCCGATATCCGCTCCAAGCTGAGTGCATCCGAATACGACGACTGGCGCCGTCGCCTGGCCTGGCATTACGTGCTGGAAGGCGAGGACGAAAAGGCGCTGAGCCACGCCGCGCCGGCGGCGAAGCGCTCGCGCGCCCGCGTGCCGGAAGCCGACTGGGTCGCCGGCCTCGCCGCCTGGCGCCTCGGCAAATACGACAATGCCGCGCATCATTTCGAGAACCTGGCTTTCTCAAAGACCGCCGCCGGCTGGGACCGCGCCGCCGGCGCCTGGTGGGGGGCTCGCGTGATGCTGCGCCTGCGCCAGCCCTCGGAAGCTATCCGTCTGCTGGAAGTGGGCGCCGAGCAGGAGCGCACCTTCTACGGCCAGCTTTCGCTCGCCCAGCTTGGCACGGATCAGACGCTGCGCTGGTCGCCGCCGCCGCTCAGCGAGGACGAGATCCGCAAACTTTCCGACATTCCCGCTTTGCGCCGCGCCATGGCGCTGAGCGAGGTGGGCGAGGTCGTGCGCGCCGACCGCGAGATCACGCGGCTGTTCTCGCAGGCGCCCGACCAACTGGCCGGCGCGCTGCTCGGCTTCGCCAGTCGCATGCAGGCACCGGCCTCGTCCATGCGCATCGGCATCGCCTGGTACAACGTGAAGGGCGAGGGCTTCGACCACGCGCTCTATCCGCTGCCGTCCTGGGAGCCGGAAAGCGGCTTCAGCGTCGACCGCGCGCTGGTCTTCGCCTTCATGCGCCAGGAAAGCGCCTTCAACGCCCGCGCCATGAGCCCGGCCGGCGCCACCGGCCTGATGCAGCTGATGCCGCGCACGGCCGGCGCCGTCGCCGGCGACCGCAGCCTGCGCTACAAGAGCGGCCGGCATAAACTCTTCGCGCCGGAATACAATATCGAACTGGGCCAGCGTTATCTGCAGCATCTGCTGGAGATGCCGATGATCAGGGGCAACCTGTTCTACCTCGCCGCCGCCTATAACGGCGGGCCCGGCAACCTGCAGAAATGGCTGCGCGCCAATCCCGATGCGGCTGCCGATCCGATGCTGTTCATCGAGACCATCCCGCTGCCCGAGACGCGCAATTTCGTCGAGCGCGTGCTGACCAATTACTGGATCTACCGTTCGCGCATCGGCCAGCCCGATCCCAGCCTGACCGATGCCATGGCCGGCGGCTGGCCGGTCTACAAGTCTTTCGACGACGCGCAGCAGACTGCCCAAAACCGCTGATCTGCCCTAGATTGATGGCGTCCGTTTCCGGGAGCCAGCCATGACCGAACTTTCCCCACAATCCTATGTCGATGCCGAGGGCAAGCGCCTGTTCGTGCCGGTGCGCATCGCCGTGCTCACGGTGTCCGACACCCGCAGCTTCGACGACGACAAATCCGGCAATACGCTGGTCGAACGCCTGACCGAAGCCGGCCATCTGCTGGCGACGCGCGCCATCGTGAAGGACGAGATCGATGCCATCCGCGCCCAGGTGAAGGCCTGGATCGACGATCCGGCCATCGACGTGGTGCTCTCCACCGGCGGTACCGGCGTCACCGGCCGCGACGTCACGCCCGAAGCCTTCGAGGGCATCTTCGAGAAAAGTATTCCCGGCTTCGGCGAGCTGTTCCGCATGCTCAGCTACCAGAAGATCGGTACCTCCACGATCCAGTCGCGCTGCACCGCCGGTGTCACGCGCGGCACCTACCTGTTCGCGCTGCCCGGTTCGCCCGGCGCCTGCCGCGATGCCTGGGACATGATCCTGAAGGACCAGCTCGACTACCGCCACAAGCCCTGCAACTTCGTCGAGCTGTTTCCGCGCCTGCGCGAGCATGAGCGGCGCGGCGGTGGCAAGTAGGCCGGCCACTCCGCAACTGGTCCCATGCGATTTGCATAAACTGGGGCTTATTCCGGAGCCGCCATTGCGCTAATCGGATCGGGCCTCGCTTAAAGGAAACCCGACCCATGTCCGATATCGTCATCCGCCCGGTTGCCGCCAGCGAGCGCGCGCAATGGGAGCCGCTGTGGCGCGGCTATCTCGCCTTTTACGAAAAATCCGTGCCCGAGGCCGTCACCGATTTCACCTGGGAACGTCTGCTCGACCCCGCGAATGCCATCGAGGGCCTGATGGCCTGGGATGGCGATGTGGCGCTCGGCCTCGTGCAATACTTGCTGCATCCCTCCACCTGGAATCGGGGCGGCAATGTCTACCTGCAGGATTTGTTCGTGGTGCCCGAAGCGCGCGGCAAACGCATCGGCCGCCGCCTGATCGCCGCCGTCACCGAGATATCGAAGGCCAAGGGCGCCGGCGTGCTGTACTGGCAGACCGAGGAATTCAATGGTACCGCGCGGCGGCTGTATGAGCGTGTCGCCAAGCGCGCGCCCTTCGTGCGCTACAATATCGAGCTGTAATTCACGCCTTCCCCGATTTCAGCGTGATGACGCGGCCATCCACGGCGAAGCGGCCCCAGCCCTGGTAGTGGATGGTCTTCGGGTTCTTCTGCGCCGGGTCGCGCCAGGCTTTCACCACCTCAAGCACGAACATGTTGTAGCGCGCCACCATGCGCGTATCGACCACGCGGCATTCCAGGTTGGCGAAGCAGTTTGCGATCAGCGGCGCGCTCACCATTCGGGCGGGTCGGGGCGTCAGGCCGATGGCCGCGAATTTGTCGGCACCGGATTTGTTCGGGAAGTCGCGGCCCGAGCAGTTGCCCACCTTCACGACCTTGGTCGCCAGCCTTCGCGCCGGGATGGCGATCACGCATTCCTTCGTCGCGCGCAGGGCTTTGAAGCTGTGATTGCCCTCGCTGACCACGCAGCCCACCAGCGGCGGCGTGAATTCCATCATCATGTGCCACGACATGGTCATCACATTGGCGCGGTCGGTTTTGTCGGCCGTGGTGAGCAGCACCACCGGCCCCGGTTCCAGCAGGGCATAGACCTCGGATAGCGGCAGGGATTTCAGCGCCATGGCGGCAGCCTACGCCCGGTCCCAGGGCTGAGGGCAAGGATTATATTCATATAATCCCATTACTTCTTGAAATGTTCTCATATCCGGTCTAGTCTCCCGGCATGTCGAAATTCGTTGAACGCGCCGTTTCCACCCTAGCCGACCATGCACATCCCGATGCGCGGCGCGGCCGGGGCGCGCTAAGCGCGGTGCGCAGCCGCTACGATTCCGAAACACGCCAACGCGAGGACGACGGCTGGGACAACCTGGAAACCGGCGAGGCCATCCGCACAACGCTGCATGAAGACAGCACGCGCAGCATCATCGCCTGGAACAAGTCGCCCGACATTCCCTTCGACCGTTCGATCAATCCCTATCGCGGCTGCGAGCATGGCTGCATCTACTGCTTCGCGCGGCCCAGCCATGCCTATCTCGGGTTTTCGCCCGGGCTGGATTTCGAAACCCAGATCGTGTTCAAGCCCAACGCGGCAACGCTGCTGCGGCAGGAACTGGCCGCAAAAGGCTATCGTCCGGCCACGCTCTCCATGGGCACCAACACGGATCCCTACCAGCCGGTGGAACGCGAGCTCAAGATCACGCGCTCGATCCTCGAAGTGCTGCTGGAAACGCGGCATCCGCTCGGGATCGTCACCAAGAACCATCTGGTCACGCGCGACATCGACATCCTCTCCGAGATGGCCAAGCTCGGCCTGGTGAAGGTGTTCGTTTCGCTCACCACGCTGGACCGCAAGCTGGCCCGCGCGATGGAGCCGCGCGCCTCCACGCCGCCCAAGCGGCTGGAGGCGATCCGCATGCTCAACGAGGCCGGCATTCCCTGCGGCGTGATGACGGCGCCGATGATCCCCGCCGTCAACGACATGGAAATGGAACGCCTGCTGGAATCGGCCTGGGAGGCCGGCGCCCGCGAGGCCGGCTGGGTTTTGCTGCGTCTGCCGTTTGAACTGAAAGAGCTGTGGCGCGAATGGCTGAATGAGCATTTCTCGGATCGCGCCTCGAAGGTGATGAAGTTGGTGCAGGATGCGCGCGGGGGGAAGGATTACGTGGCCGATTTCGGCGGCCGCATGCGTGGCGAGGGCGCCTATGCCGACCTGATCGCGCAGCGCTTCGCCCTGGCGATCAAACGCATCGGCTTCAACGAACGGCGGCTTAGCCTGCGTAAGGACCTGTTCGTGCCGCCAGAGAAGGATGCAAGGCAGGGCCGGCTGTTCTAGGGCAGCTGTTTAAGTGAAAGACGTGGATGGCCGGACTAAATCCGGCCATGACGATAAAGCTATACAGCCGTCATGCCCGGCCCACCGGGACCAACCTTTGGTTGGCCCGGCGGCATGCTTCACGAGCCGGGCATCCACGTCTTGAGCCCTGCGACACTATCGCCTGCGTCGGCACGGTATTTACGCGCTATAATTCAAACCATGACCGCCCGCCGCAGATACGGCCTGCGCCGCCTGATCGCCTGGATGCCGCCGCATGTGCGTTTCCTGGGCCTGCATGCGCTGGTTGGTTTCGCTCTGGCCTCGGTATTCGTGGCGGCGGTGATCTGGAGCAATGCCTTCGGCCTCGGCCGCCTGCTGCTCGACACCGCCCTGCATCCCATGCCGGTGCTGCTGCTGTGGTTCTTCACGGGCCTGACCTTCGGCAGCGTGCAGATGGGTGCCGCCGTGATGTTCCAGAACGACGTGTTGTTCCGCGACCCCGACGAGGACGAGCCGTTCTACTGAGGCGGCGCGGCCATCAGGGCCGCATGAATTCATAGTCGCGGTCTTCCAGATTCTCGATCACGAACATCAGTTCGGATTTGATATCCGCGATGCTGCGCCGGGTTTTCAGCACGCGCACGGCATCGG
Source organism: Ferrovibrio sp. (assembly GCF_046297595.1). Lineage (GTDB taxonomy): Bacteria > Pseudomonadota > Alphaproteobacteria > Ferrovibrionales > Ferrovibrionaceae > Ferrovibrio. The sequence continues at coordinate 421,192 of NZ_JBKBHT010000001.1, read as the reverse complement.
CGATCAGGTCGCTGGCCACCGTCTCGGGCGGTATGGCGTGTTGCGCGGCCTCATTCAGTGCCGCTTCCACATGGCGGTGCACGAGTTCGTAAACGCTGGTCATCCGGTTTCCTCCAATATCAGTGCGCGGGCGCGGCCAGAGCCGCCGGCCGGTCGAGCAGGGCGTCGGTGGTGATCGCGCCCACCCACATGCCGGTCAGCGCGATCCAGGCCGTGAGCGCGAAGGCCGAACTGCCGGTCACGCCGGCGCCGATGGCGCAGCCGCCGGCCAGCATGCCGCCCATACCCATCAGTGCCGCGCCGAACAGGTAGCGCCGCATCGAGGCGCCGCCCTCGAAGCCCTGCAATTCCAGCTCGCCGGTGAAGGCCGCCGCCAGGAAGGCGCCGAGGAAGGCACCCGGCACCAGGCCGATGGCGAAATTCGCTTCATGCGGCTGCAGGAAAAACATCAGCGTGGCTGCGGAAGGCCCGCTGAAGGTGATGCCCTCGATGGGCAGCGGCGTGAAGCTCTGCTGCGCCAGCGTGTAGGTGAACAGCCAGGCCAGCGGAATGGCGAAGCCGACGCCCGAAGCCATCACCAGCACGCGCAGGCCCACGGCATTGCGCCAGGCGAAATACAAAGCCACGGCGGCGGCCAGAATGCCCAGCGCCAGCCCGCCGCGATGGCCGATGCCGAGCCAGGCGGTGAGGTCGATGTTGCTGCCGCCGGTGGTCCACCAGCCGGCGATCTCGGCGCGCAGCGGGCTCAAAATCCCGCGCTGGCTCATCTGCGCGGCCACGGCGAAGACCAGGCCCGAGAGCAGGGCGCGCAGGTTGCCCGTGGCGGCCAGCACCAGCATGCGCCCCGAACAGCCGCGCGCCAGCACCATGCCGGCGCCGAACATCAGGCCGCCGACGATGGCGCCCGAGAGCGAACCGGGCACGGCCAGCATGCGTGCCTCGCGCAGATCCATGATGCCGAAGGCCTGCAAAGCCTGGGTCCAGACCATCGCCGTGCCGAAGGTGAGCAGCCAGACCGAAATGCGTGGACCGACGATGGCGGGCGAGAAGGGCTGCGGCCCCAGGATGCCGCGACCGAATTCCACCGTGGCGGCGCGCAGGCAGAACCGGCTCTGCTGGGCCGCCACGCCGAATACGAGCCCCACGGCCAGCCCGCCGGCAGTGGCGACGCCGGGCTCGCCCAGCAGGTCGATCAGGAAGGACAAATCCATCCTGTGATTATGGCGGCTACTCCCCGATTGGCCTTGATCGGGGTCAAGTTCCGCGCGGTTGGCCGGCAGGCCGACAAGGGGCGCCGATGGGAAAACGGGCTGGCTTTTTTCTTATGTTTATGATATGTTCTTATCCACAGGCCGGTTTACGCATTTCAATGACTTAACCATGCAAAACCGACTCAAAACGACGCAAAACCACGTTCCGGAGGCGCAAGGCCGCCCGCCTTCGGCGCCCCATGGCCGGGCTCTTCAGGCTGGCGTCTGAACCTGCGTCAGGCTGGCCTGGCTGGTCAGCACGCCCTGGATCATGTCGGGCAGCAGGTCGAGGTGTTTCAGGGCCGCCTTCAGGCGGTCGCGGTCGCGGCGGTTCAGGGCGTCCGGATCGATCTTGCTGCCCGGCTCGCGCCCGGCGGCCAGGTCGGCGATCTGCTGCTCCAGGATCAGGCGCAGCAGCAGGCCCTGGGCCTCGATCAGGCCGTTGAGGTCTTCCGGGCCGATCAGGCCCACCTGGCCCACGGCGCGCAGGCGCTCGTCGGTGGCGGTGGCGCCGCTGCCCAGCTTCAGGGCCATCAGGCGCGCCGCGCTCACCAGCGGCAGCAGGCCGCCGAGCTTGAGGTCGACGCGGCCGCCTTCGCCGGCGCGCAGCCGGCCGAAGAAGCCGATGGCGGGATGCAACTGCGCCGACTGCTCGGCCAGCAGGCGCAGGAAAACTGGCGAGGAGCGCGCCGCCGCCAGCGCCTCGTTGCGCAGCCCTTCGCCCAGGCGCAGCGCGCCGTAGACCGGTTTGAGGTCGTAGAAGATGTCGACGTTCAGCAAGGCCTCGGGCGAGTGGCGCTTGATCCAGTCCGTCACGCGGCTGCGCCACTGGCCCTGGGCGCCGCGCCAGCCCGGGTTCTTGGCCATCACGCCGCCCTTGCAATAGGGGATGCCGGCGGCGTCCAGCAGGTCGGCCACGCGCTCGCCGGCGCGGGCATACCAGCCGTCATCCTCACTGCTGCCGGCATGCACGATGGCGTTGTCCTGGTCGGGTTTCAGCAGGCTTTCGCCGCGCCCGCCCGAGCCCAGCACCAGCATGCACCAGGGCGCCGGCGCCGGTTGTCCCTCGGCCTGCATCTGCGCCTCCACGATGGCGCTGGCGCGTGCGGTGATGTCGCAATAGATGCCCGAGATCACGGCGGCCACCTCGCGCGCGCCACTGCCATCCTGCAGCAGATGCGCCGCCAGTTGCGGCAGGGCGGCGCGGGCATGGCCAAGCTCCTCGGCGGTCTGCGCCACGTCCAGCTCGTCGGCGATCACCTGGCCGTCCAGCGCACGCAGGGCCAGCAGGGCGCGGGCCGAGACCATGCCGGTATAACGCCCGGCATCGTCGGTCACCGGCAGGTAGCGCAGGTTCATGCGGCGCATGCGGCCGATGGCGCGGAACATGAACGCGCTTTCGTTGATGCCCACCACCTCGCGGGTCATGATGTCGGCCGCGCTCAAATTCAGCGCCGCCTCGGCATGTCTGCCCAGCGCGCGGGTGATGTCGCGTTCGGTCAGGATGCCCACCACCTGGTCGAAGCGGTTGGTCACCAGCAGCGCGCCGCGTGCATCCTCGGCCATGCGTTTGGCGATGGCGGGCAAGGCCGCGTCGTCGGCGATGGTCTGCGCCGGGCTGCGCATGATTTCGGCCACACGCCGGCGATAGGGTTCCAGATCGGGAATATGTCCGGGCATGTCAGCCATGCGTCGACCTCGCGGCATGGGTATGGCCATGCGGCAGCAGCAATTCGATGGACCATCCGGCATTGCCCTGGCCATGCAGGATGTCGCGCTGCTTCTGCATCAGGGCCTGCGCGCCGCCCAGCGTGGCGACGCCTATGCGGGTGAGTGCCGGCAGCATGCGGGTCCAGATCCCGAGGCAGGCCTCGGCATCGCCCAGCGCCGTGTGGCGGCCGTTGACCGCGATGCCGAATTCGCCGGCGATATGCTCCAGCGTGATCGTTGCCGCGCGCGGCTTCAGACCGGCATAGAGCAGGCCGAGATCCAGCGCTGCGGCCGGCGGATGGAACGGCAGGCGGTGGCGTTCCGCCTCGTGCCGCAGCAAGGCGAGGTCATAGGCGATGTTGTGGCCGATCATCACGCGGCCCTGCCAGCTCATCTGCAGGCTGGGCCAGACCAGCGGCAGCGATGGTGCGGTCGCCACCATGGCGTCGTCGATGCCGTGGATCGCCGTCGAGGTGGGGGGGATCTTCACGCCGGGATGCACCAGGAAATCCAGCGGCGGCATGTCCTGCGGCTCCGATCCGCGGCAGGGCAGGCCACCCAGCGACACGAGCCGGTCGCGGCGCACGTTCAGCCCCGTCGTCTCGGTATCGAACAGCAGGGCCGGCAGGGAAGAAAGCGGCTCGTCGGCCGGCAGGGTGAAGCGGGCGGCGACGGGTGCCGAGCGGACCGCGCCGAGCAGGCGCTGCATGCCGCCGATCAGCCGCCGCCGCATGGGTTATGCCGTCAGTGCCGCGACCAGCGCATCGCGGCGGAAGCGTTTCAGCATCGAGGCATGAGCGGCCAGCATGTGCAGCCGCAGGTCGCCGTTGATCACCTCGCGGTCGTTGCGTTTCAGCCGGTCGGCGATCGGCACCAGCTCGTGGATCAGCCGGGCGGTTTCGGTCACCACGCGCTCGGGCGGGGCGGGCTCCGATTCGCGGGCCAGGGCGAAGCGGCCCTGGAAGGCGGCGATGGCATCGGCCCAGTCCTTACGGTGTTCGGGTACCGCCTCGCCGATGATGGACGGATACAGTGCCGCCAGCGAATCGGCGAGCCTTTGCCGGGTGGCCGCATCGCCCGGCCGCAGCCAGCCCTCGATCAGGATCAGCATGTCGCCCAGCGTGCCGGCATAGGCCTCCCAGCGGCAGACCTCCTGCGCGTCGCGGAAGGCGGGTTCGCCCAGCAACTTCTCGTAGTCGAGCATGGTCTTGACCCGGCAATAGCCGAACACCGTCTTCTGAGCCAGATAGGCGGCTTCGCCGGCGGCGAAGGCTTTCAGCTCACCTGGCGTCGAAACCGGCGGTGGAAAAAAGAACTCGAGTGTGCGGCGCAGCAAAATGCGTTTCTCCCCTGTGGTACGCTGGCATAAATGCCTGTCCCGCCTCGCTTAAACTTTGGTCTAATGGGCTGTGGCAAGTGCCGACTCCTATACTGCACGAAGCTGGCGTGCGGGTCGAATCCGTCGTCAGGTCATGAGCAAACCATAACAACAAGGGGCAGGAGCGCTTCATGTCAGACCTAACTCCGGAAAAGGCCAAGGCCTATTGGGCCAGAACGTCCGGCCTCATGTGGACGATGCTGGCGATCTGGTTCTTCTTCAGCTTCGTCATCCATTTCTTCGCGCCGCAGCTGAACGGAATCCGCATCATCGGTTTTCCGCTCGGCTTCTACATGGCCGCGCAGGGTTCGCTGATCGCCTTCGTCATCTCGCTGTTCTGGTTCGCCTCGAAGCAGAATGCGATCGACGAGGAATTCGGCGTCGCCGAAGACGAATAACCCAGGGGGGAACGCCGCTATGGCAAACAACACACAGGGCGGGGGTCGTAGTTTTATCGACAACCTCGGCAAGATTTACGGGATCTACACGGGCGGCTTCGCCGCTTTCGTGATCGTTCTCGCCATCCTCGAGCAGATGGGCGTCTCCAACAAGGTGATCGGCTATCTGTTCGTGTTCATGACGGTCGGCGTCTACGCGCTGATCGGCGTCATCTCGCGCACCGCGGAAATGGGCGAATACTACGTCGCCGGCCGCAAGGTGCCGGCCTTCTACAACGGCATGGCCACGGGCTCCGACTGGATGTCGGCGGCCTCGTTCATCGGCATGGCCGGTTCGCTCTACCTGCTCGGCTACGACGGCCTCGCCTTCGTGCTGGGCTGGACCGGCGGCTACCTGCTGGTGTCGATCCTGCTGGCGCCGTATCTGCGCAAGTTCGGCCAGTACACGGTGCCTGACTTCCTCGGCGCCCGGTACGGCGGCAACCTCGCGCGTTTCGCGGGCGTGATCGTGCTGGTGTCTGCCTCGTTCACCTATGTGACGGCGCAGATCTTCGGCGTCGGCATCATCGCCTCGCGCTTCCTCGGCATCTCGTTCGAGGTCGCGGTGTTCGTCGGTCTGGCCGGCATTCTGGTCTGCTCGATGCTGGGTGGCATGCGCGCGGTCACCTGGACCCAGGTGGCGCAGTACATCATCCTGATCATCGCCTACCTGATCCCGGTCGTGATCATGTCGGCCAAGGTGACCGGCGTGCCGATCCCGCAGCTGATGTACGGTCAGGCCCTGGAGAAGATCCAGGCGCTGGAACCGGCCCTCGGCGTGGTCAAGGGCCACACGGCGGTGTTCTCGGATGCCAAGGGCAACATGAACTTCACCGACGGCATGAACTTCTTCGCGCTGATCCTCTGCTTGATGGTCGGCACGGCGTCGTTGCCGCACATCCTGATGCGCTACTTCACCACGCCGAGCGTGCGTGAGGCCCGTCAGTCGGTGGCGTGGAGCCTGTTCTTCATCTTCCTGCTCTACTTCACCGCGCCGTCCTATGCCGTCTTCGCGAAGCTGGAAGTCTACCAGAATGTGATCGGGCAGCAGGTCGCGACCCTGCCGGGTTGGGTGCAGTCGTGGGGCTCGATCGGTCTGGTCGGCGCCTGCGATGCGGCTGACGCAGTGCAGAAGTTCGCGCTCTGCAAGGGCGTGACCGGCAATGCCGACGGCATCCTGCAGCTGAACGAGTTCCGTATCGCGGCGGATGCCATCGTGCTCGCCACGCCGGAAATCGCCGGTCTGCCGTATGTCATCGCGGGCCTGGTTGCGGCCGGCGGTCTGGCGGCGGCGCTCAGCACGGCCGACGGCCTGCTGCTCGCCATCGCCAACGCGCTCAGCCACGACATCTACTACCGCATGATCGACCCGCATGCCCCGACCAAGCGTCGCCTGATCATCAGCCGCGTGCTGCTGATCCTGGTGGCGATTGTCGCTGCGTACACGGCATCGACGAAGCCCTCGACCATCCTCGCGATGGTGGCCTGGGCCTTCTCGATCGCCGCTTCGGGCCTGTTCCCGGCGCTGGTGATGGGCATCTGGTGGAAGCGCACGACCGGCCCCGGCGCGGTCGCCGGTATGCTGGCTGGCTATGCCATGTGCGTGTACTACCTGGTGATGACCCAGTTCTATGGCATGCCGCTGTGGTTCGGGGTCAAGAACATCTCCTGCGGCATGTTCGGCATGCCGGTGGCGTTCATCGTCACCTACGTGGTCAGCCTGATGACGGCTGCGCCTCCGAAGGAGATGCAGGACTTCATCGACAGCATCCGCATCCCGAAGGGCGACGTTAAGCTCGCCCGGGCGGAGGACGCGGTCGGTCACTAAGCGTTTACCGCTTCTTGTGAGTAGCGGCGGGGGCCTTATACTGGCCCCCGCCGTTTTCTTTTTGATTCCCTTTCCGGATTTTCAATGACATCGCAGCCCGACTTTTTCTGGAGCTACCTGCCGTATTGGGCGGTCAGTTATGCCCTGGCCCTGATCGCCTGGACCTGTGTCGGCCGGTTCATGATGACCGCCTTCCTGCCGCCGGATCATCCGAACTACATCTTCCGGTTCTTCAAGCTGCTCACCAACTGGGCGGTGTGGCTGACCGACTTCATCACGCCGCGCTTCGTCAACCTGCGCTTCCTGCCTCTGGTGACGGCGTTCTGGTGCTTCGCGCTGCGTTACGTGGCCCATTTCATCTTTGCCGCCAACGGGCTCGCGCCAAGCCTGACGCAGGCCGTGTCATGAACCCGCAAACCGTTTTCATTGCCATCCTGGGCGTCACGCTGCTGAATGGCTTCGTCTCGCCGATCGTGCCGCTGGTTTTCATCATGTCGCCGATCTGGCTGCCGGAATTCGTGCCGCCGACGCGGATCGTGCTGCTCTATGGCACCTCGCTGATCGTTTCGATCTCGACCCTGATGCTTGCGGCGGTGCCGGCGGGTATCTTCGAGCGTGCCACGGGCCGTCAGGACAGCGACATGACCTCGATGCTGGTCTGGCTCGGCGCGGCCATATTGCTGACCCTGCCCGGGTTGCTCTGAGCCCAGCCGCCATGGCCGAGCCCGTCGAACAGAGGGTGCGGACATTGGCGATACATTCGGTGGGGCGCGGCTGTTTCTTCGCCGCCCTGGCGATCTGGTGCGTGATGATCGGCCTGATCGCCGAGCCGCTGCAGGCCCTGAAGGCCGGTGCGATCCTGACCATGCTGGCGGCCTGTGTGCTGCTGCTCAAAGCAGGCCATGTCACGCGGGCGTCCTACAAGAAGACGGAGGTTTGGATTCTGCTGGGCCGGCAGATCGAACTGACGCCCGAAGTGGCGCAGCGGATCATCACCGGCACCTTGCGCGAGTTGTACCTGCGCTGCGCCCTTTATGCGACACTTGTCGCCGTGGTGTTCTGGCTGCTCGCCCTGCTGCTCTGGCTGGGCGGGGCGAGGTTCGGGATCAACTGAGCAAGCCGGCAGGGACGGGCAGGGTGAGCGTGGCCCGCAAGCCCCCAAGCTCTGACCGGTCTAGGGTCAGAGTTCCACCATTGACGGCAACGAGATCGGTGACGATCCCAAGCCCCAGGCCCCAGCCGGGCATTGCTTCGTCAAGCCGCGCGCCGCGACGGGAAACCCTAGCCGCCTGATCCGGCGATAGTCCCGGGCCATCATCTTCCACGCACATTACCAGTTGCTCAGTTGCCGCCGCCGTGACGCGCACCTGGCTGCGGGCCCATTTGCAGGCGTTTTCCATCAGGTTGCCCAGCATTTCTTCCAGGTCTTCGCGGCCGCCAAGGAATTGGACGTCAGGAGATATCCGAATGTCGATCCCGATCCGCCGGCTGGAATGGATGCGTCCCAGTACGGCGGAGATTTCCTCGACAACGGGCCTGACCGCAATCTGCCCACCCAGGGCGCGGCCTGATCCCGCCGTTGCCGAGGCGCGGGCCAGGTGATGTTCGATCAGGCGGGTCATGATGCGGATCTGTTCGTCCACGGCTGGCTTGTTAGGGGAGTCCCGTAACTCGGCGCGCAAGACTGCGAGCGGGGTCTTCAGGCTGTGAGCCAGATTACCGACATGAGTGCGTGCGCGCTCGATCAAAGCCGCATCATGCTCCAGAACGGCATTCATCGCTTCTGCCAGTGGGGCGATCTCTTGCGGGTATTGCCCATTTAGCCGCTGGCTATCGCCCCGTCGGATGCCCGCCAAATCCGTGGTCATCGCTCGCAGCGGATTGAGGCCGTACCGAACCTGCAGAACGACGGCAAAGGCCATTCCAACGGCAAACAGGCTCAACGCCGTCAGCAGCAACAGGTCAAAACTGCGAATCCGCTCATCCAGTTCGCGGCGGTCGCTCGCGACCAGAATATGCACGGCACCGGTCATGCCGGGGAAATGCAGGTCGCGCTCGGCCACCAGAAGCGTTTCGCCGCGCGGCCCGGAAATTTCATGCCGGCGCATCTCTGCGCCATCGTCATGCACGGGCAGCGTGCTGTCCCAGAGCGAACGCGAACGGATCAGCCGGCCGGACGGCTCGGCGACCTGCCAGTACCAGCCCGAGAAAATCTGCTCGAAGCGCGGATCGCCCAACGGTCGCGTGATGACGAGACTGCCATCCGGGCCGATATCCGTCACTGCGATCATGCCGCGCAACAGGGCATCGAGGCGCTGGCCGAATTCCTGCAGCACCGACTCGCGGAATGCCATCGTCAGCACGATGCCGCCGGCTGAAAGCAGGACAAGCATCCAGATCAGACCGGCGCCGACCAGTCGCAGGGTGAGCGATGTTCCGCGTCTGGGGACTGTCGTTTCGCTGCCTGTCACGACGTGGCATCCTCGGCCATGCGATAGCCCTGGCCACGCACAGTGTGGATCAGCTCTGCGCCCAGCTTGCGCCGGATGCGGCCGATCAGCACTTCCAGAACATTGGAGTCGTTATCGAAATGCCGGTCGTAGACATGCTCGATCAGTTCGCTGCGGCTGACCAGCTTGCCGGCGTGATGGATCAGGTATGACAGGATGCGAAATTCCTGTGCCGTCAATTGCAGCGGCGCGCCATCGAAACTGAAGCGGCCGGCCAGGGTGTCGAGTCGTAGTTTGCCGCAGGTCAGTTCCGGTTGGGCATGGCCGGCAGTGCGACGGATCAAGGCGTGCAAACGGTAGACCACTTCGTCCATCTCGAATGGCTTGGTCATGTAATCGTCGGCACCGGCCTGGAAGCCGGCCATCTTTTCGCTCCAGCGGCTGCGCGCCGTGAGGATCAATACGGGAAAGGCCCGGCCGTTTTCGCGCCAGCGCCGCAGGATGGTGACGCCGTCGATCTTGGGCAGGCCGAGATCAAGCACGGCGGCATCGTAGGATTCCGTGTCGCCCAGATGCCAGCCTTCCTCGCCGTCATAGGCGACATCGACGACAAAGCCTGCACCTTCCAGCGTCTGCTGCAGACGCAAGGCCAGGACAGGCTCATCCTCAATGACAAGAATTCTCATTTGCGACGGTCGTGGTCACCCGGCTGCAACGGCATGCCGCTCCGCGCATCATAATAAAGCTTCACGACCCGGCCCTCGACAGTCAGCAGCTTGAGTTCATACACCATGCGGCCGTGCTCATGCTCCAGATCGGCCTCGATCAATTGCCCGCCATGGGCCTTTTCGACCGCAGCCAGTATATCGCGCAAAGGCTTGATTTCACCGGATTCCACGGCGCGACGGGCGCGGTCGTGATCGGTTTCGCCTGCCGATGCCGGATAGACGGCGGGCAGCAGAATCAAACCGATGAGCAGCAGGAAATGCAGGACTTTCATGGCGCCAGCTTAACCGGGTGAAGCTGAACGGCGAATGAATGAGCCGGTCAGGCTGGGTTCAGCGGCTCAGGAGCATAATCCGGGTCGGTTAAACAATGGAGCGAAACCCATGTTACGCAAGATGCTTCTTCAGGGCCTGGCCGCAGCGGCCATCATTGCCGGCGCCGCCGCTGTCTATGCCGGCACGGCCGACGACGCGCCCATGCCAGACACCCGCATGGTGCAGGCTACTCCGGCGGCCGGAACCGATACCGGTTATCTGCAACCGCAGACGCGTCAGACCGACAATCGCCGCGAGGATCGTGATGGGGCCACCAGAGAGGGCCACAAGAAAGATCGCGAGCGGCATTCAGAACGCCGCCACCGCGATCATGACGACGACTGAGGGCAGGATCATGGCAAAGCTCAATATCGCAAAACTCTCGCTGCCATTGCTGCGCCTGTGGCATGCCGTGCTGGCCGGCGGCTTTCTGGTGGCCTACCTGACGGCAGATGAAGACACCTATGCCCTGCATCTTTTCGCGGGTTACATCGTGTTGGCGGCCATTGCCATCCGACTGCTGGTCGGCATCTTCGCACCGCAGGGCAATCTGTGGCGCCTGCCGCGTCCCAACATAACCGGCACGCTGGCCTGGTTCGGCCGCCGGCGCGGGCGCAACCCGTTCTTCGCCTGGTTCGCCGTGGCGCTGCTTGGCATTGTCGGGCTGGCGGCAGCCACCGGCGCCATCGCCGATTTCGTCACCTGGATGGAAGACCTGCATGAGGGCGTGGCGGAAACCGCGTTATGGGTGATCTTCGGCCATATTGCGTTCGTGATTGCGATCTACAACGGCCGTCGTATCACGGGCTGGATTTCGCAGCGCCTGTCAGGCAGTAGTCTGCCGCGAAATGGCAGGGAGATTGTGCGATGAAACGGCGATACAGGCTGGCATTGGCCAGCGCGGTAATCATCCTGCCTCTGGCCGCGCTGGCGGCTGGCAATACTGAGCGCGCCACGATCCTGGCCGATTATGCGGACAGGGCACGAGCCGCCATTCCGGGTTTCGCCGGATTCTCGGCCCAGCGCGGCGAGGCGCTGTTTCGCGGCAGTTTCGCTGGCGGCGATGCGCGCACGCCATCCTGCATGTCGTGTCATACCGCCGATCCGCGTCAGCCTGGCCGCAACGCCAAGACCGGGCGGCCGATCGATCCGGTCGCGGTTTCCGTCGATCCGCGGCGCTATACCGACGCGGCCCAGGTGGACAAGCATTTCACCCGCGACTGCAAAAGCGTGCTGGGACGCGACTGCACACCGCTGGAACGCGGCGACTACATCACCTTCATGATGGGGCAATAGGGATGGCTCGGTTTCCGGCCCTGATCGTCGCGGCATGCCTGTTGGCGGCCATGCCGGCGATCTCCCATGCGGGTGGCAAATATGTCGCCCCCGTTGATGACCCGCTTACCCGAAAAGTCTGTGGCGAATGCCACATGGCCTTCCCGCCGGGCTTTCTGCCGGGCCGTTCATGGTCGGCGCTGATGCGGGATCTGTCCGATCATTTCGGCGAGGAGGTCGTCCTGCCGGCGGAACAGGCGGCGCAGATCGAAGCCTATCTGGTCGGCCATGCCGGCGATGCCGGCACCGGCAGGGGGCTGCGCGACTTCATGCGCTGGGTGGCGCCAGACGGCGTGCCGCGCAGGATTACCGAAAACCCGGCTTTCCTGCGCGAGCATGATTTCCCCGACCGCGTCTGGCGCGATCCGAAAGTGGTCACGAAATCGAACTGCCAGGCCTGCCACACGGGAGCCGACCGGGGCTGGTTCGACGATTAACCGTCCTTACTGGTCCGACCATCTGCCCGGCATCGCCGCTGTCGCGTGGCCGGCTTCGCGGTGGGGCAGGTTTTCGAACCGGTCGGCATTGGGGCAGAAGCGGCGGTAGCCGTCATCGGCGGCGCCGGCCTCGAACCAGCGCTGGCATTCATCGGCATGGCGGCAGAAGAAGCAGGCGCGTGCCGCGCCGCCCAGTCGGGTGCCCAGCGCGACCAGGGCCGAGGCCTCCAGGTCGACATTCAGGCGATCCATCATCTTCTGCATCAGGCCGGCGCGACGGTCGATTGCGGTGCAGAGAGCGTCCATGGCCGGGTCCTCCTCGGGAAATCGTTGGAGACCAGCCTATTCCTTTCCCGCGACCTGACTTTGCGCTGGATCAACAAGGGGCGTCATGTGTCGGTGACCCCATAAAGTGACACCGACGACTGAAGAAAATCAGAAGGTTATGCCGTCACCGTGATGGCATAACCTGACCTCGAATTGAGCATAAAATGACTTTGCCTGCCAGCCGGTGGGCATAACTTGCGTCTGCGCTGGCACCCGCCCTACGCGTCGTCAGACTGTGTCATTTTCCGAGGTATCTCCAAGGGGAGACCGTGGTTCCAGCGCTTCCTGTTCAAGTTTCCGAGCGTCGGCCCCACGGAGCCAGTCAGCGAGGCCGGCGACGGCTGATCCAGATCCGGCAATGGTGTCGAGGCGTCGGTCGGGCTGGATGGGTGATCCACCGGCAGCAAGCTCCTTGGTCATTAAGTGTGGAGCTAGGCCGGGCAGGTGATCTTCCAGGAAATGGAAGATCGTTAAGCCGCCGGCATCGATATCACCCCAATGGAACTTGGGAAATTCCGGATTGTGGCCAGAGACACCGGTCACGGCAGCGATAATGGCCGGTGCGGGGAACCCACCGGTAAAGATGACGATGCCGCCATCCTTAACGCTTCTGACTTGCCGGTGGAACGACGCCAGGTTTTCAATCGTCAGCAGGTATCGGGCGCCTTCAGCCGGTCGCAGGCGGCCGGCATTCTCCGGTGGAATGGCAATATAAGGGGCAGTTGGTAGGACGCATCCGTCGAGTGCTACTGGGCCTGAGACGAGCACTGGCTGCCCGTAGCGGACAAGACCGATGGTCTCAAGTAGGGCATCGTTTTCAGGGAGATCGAACAGCCGCGCCAATATCTTGATGAGGACGGATTGGACGGATTCGAAATCCTTGCTGCCGAGGCCAAGGCTTGTACTGAATTGGCGGACGTCCTTGTTCTGGTGAGCTCCGCGTGAGATCGCATCAAGGAATGTCATCATAAGCTTCAGGTGGTCGGTTTCCTCGACCCGCAATCCGAAAGCAGGCCGGCGAGCCTGCCACGCCTCAAGAAGCAGGGCGCCGGCCTGGGCCAGGAAATCCTGCCTCTCTCCTACAATCTCGTCGATAATTGATCTGGCTTCGGCAAGGCGACTGCTATGGGACTTGTGGGACAGCAGCCTCGCCATTTCAGCCGGCTTCAGGATTTCGACCCGACCTGGATGTCCGTCCACTACGTCCTTGCTGTCACGGATGAACTTCAGCAGCCCGCGTTTGTCCAGGTCGGCGATATCGACCATGTCCTGTTCACGGCCCAAGATCGGGACATCGCTGGCCTTCAATGGCATCTTGGCCGGCATTCCTCGGTCAATCCGGTCAAGGATCCGGATCAGGAATGACCGGAGCCCATCACGCATGCAGGCCGCCCTCGTCCGTGATCGACGGGTTGGCCCTACGCACGAGATCATTGGCTTTCTGCGTGATCTTTGCTGGCAGCAGCTCGACGCAGTCACCGACCTTAGTGATATTGATCACGCGGCGCATAACCTGAGTATAAACCGCACGGTTGGTGCTTGGCGCAGCGCAGACGATCTGAAGCCCGATCGAACGAAAATATTCGATGATCTTCGCGACGTTGCCTGGATCGAGATTGTTGAATGCCTCATCGAGGAGGACAACGCCGGACTTTCGGCTCATTTCCTCTTCATCCAGACGCCCGAAATATGTCATTGCCATTGCCACGCCGAGGCAGATGTAGAACGGCACGTCGCGTTCGCCACCCGAGGCCGAAGCGACACGCTTGGTGAAGCGGCTCTTCTCCTTGCCGGTAACGGGATCATGAATGGAGATGTCGAAGGTATAGTAGTTCCGATAATCGGTGAACCGCGTTAACGCCTCGCTGCCGGCAGTATTCCCGGTCAGCATGGTCATCAGAGTTCCGATCGCTACGACGTCAGGATCAGCCGGGTTGGCGTCTATGTAGGACTGAGTAAACTTGTGGCCGCGATGCTCGATATTGTTGGCAAGATCGATGACTGCCCGCATATCAGGCTCGGCTTCCATACTGATCTTGTAGACCGACCGGTTGAACATCCGGCGTTCCATGTTACCGCTTAGGCGGCTCTTGATGAGGCTAAGCTCATGAAGGAGGCCGCGCATCTGCTGCATGAAGTCGGTACGGGTCTTTTCCAGCCACATTTCCTGGGCCGCGGCAGCCTTCTCGCGATACGGCAGCAGCTCGTCGTTCTCAAGCGTCTGAATGCGATCACGAGACCAATCGGCAAGGCGTCCTGTCACCTCGAAGATATCTTCGCCAATGATGTCGGGAACGAATTTCTGCGGAAATAACTTCACATAGTTCCCGCGCGCTTCGCCAAGCAGGCCGTTACTGCGGTTCTTCCGACCGCTGGCTTTCTTGCGGTGTTCATTCAGCAGTTCGTTAATGGCACCAGGCTTCTCCTGCAGCGCGCGGATCAGGGCAAGACCCTCGACAAGAATGGAGACATGGACGCCAGAGGCCTTCCAGCCGGCGCGCAGGCCGACAAGTGTGTTGCGACGTTCTTCCCGATTCTGGCGGGCTGATTCGGCATCCTTGCCAAGGGAAATCGTCTGATCATGGGCCTTCTGGTGATCATCCTGGGCTAGCCGGATTTCGTCCTCGAGATCGTCCAGGTTCCTCCGAATATGTGCCATCTCGCTGGCAATTTCAGGGTCAACTTTGTCTTGCAGCTTCTTGATGGAATCGGTCAATTCCTCAAGCCGGTTTTTCAGGCGCGACCGCTCTTCAAAGGGCTGCAGGTAGTCCCCGAGGGTGTCCGGGATTGCGCGCACATACTGATCAAGGTTCGAAAGCAACTTTTCGGCCCTGATAATGTCGGCACTGCTTTCTCGGATTTCTTGTTCAAGGACTCCGATGCGCTCACGCAATGCATCGGCAAGCCCTGTCTGTGACCTTCCGAACAGTTCGGGAAGCGATTTCATCCAGCGGCGCCGGACACCGTAACCGCTGGAAAACATGCCGTCAGTCGTAGCACCACGTTCGACGGACGCCAGCTGAGCCTCGGAGGCAACCCTCTCGATGTTGCCAAGGGTCTGGCGAATATAGGCCGCGGCATGAGGATTTTTCGATTCTACGACATACGCCAAGCTTTTCGAGTCAGGCTCTACAATCATTGCCGGCGTCTTGTTGGTCCGTAAGAGGGGCTCGTTTCGCCGGCCCCTCCGGATCACACCGATCGCTTTCTCGACATCGGCAGGTGGAACGATGATGGCGTGACACCAATCACCCAAAATCGCCTCAGCGATGCCACGCCAATCCTCGAATCCCGGACGTATATCGGCCTCGGCAGAAATGGTGGTGGCGGAAATGCCGTGGCTCCGAAGCTCATCGATCAGCTCCCGTGTATCCCCTGGGAGCGGCGACCGACCGCCACCGACACTGGCAAGGCGGCCGCGCAGCTCCTCCAACTCTTTTTTTGAGGGAGCGGTTCTGGACACGATGTCATCGCGGAAGGCCTGCAGAGCCGAACGGAACGGCGATGTTTTCAGCCGTTTAAGGGCTGCATGATACCCCTCTCGTCCCTCTATCCAGTCATGGCCCGTGCCAGCACCGGCCACGGCGAGGTCTGCCGATGCGTTCTCTGCGACGCGCAGCGAGGCGGCAAGTTCAGAGACAAGGCGCGCTTGGCCTTTCTTTTCGGCCTCGCGGACGATCTCTCCGACGTCACGGACAACCCGCGGGATGCCGGCAAAAGCGTTCCTGAACTGGGCAATCTTTACTTCAGTCTCGTTCAGCGTAGTACGGACACCATCCGCCAGGTGTTCCGCCTTCAGAATTCCCACCTGCTCAGAGGAAGATGAGAAGATCTTGTCCAGTTCGTTGCGGCGCTGTTCTGCGTCGTTTTTGCGGCGGTTGAGTCCTTCGAGAACACCGCCAAGTTCAATCTTGCGGGCTTTCTCTATTCCGAGCTTGCGCATGGCATCTCGGTATTTCCGTATCTGGGTCAGATGCGGCAGACGTTCTGTCGCCCAATTTGCCGCCATCAGGCCAACTTCTGCTGATCTTAGATTGACTGCGGCAGTCTGCACGGCGCGGATCGCCGAAATCTCGGTCTCGACAATGTTGATGCGCTGGACGTATTCGTTCAGCGATCTGTACTGGTTGCGCCAATCATCAAGAGGAAGTTCACGGTCGGGCAGTACGAACTTGCGCATGAAAGATGTGACGTCGACGATATTCTCGACCTTAAACTCCAGTGTCTGGCGAAAAATACGGACAAAACGGTCATCATCGACCGAGGAGAACCCTCGGGAGCCTGGGTTAAGGATCTCCATATAGGCCTTCCGGAAACGCGTCGGCCTGGTATCCCCGATTGGTTCGAGGCCTTCATCGACCAAGGCTCTCTTCAGGTCAGGCCAGCGGATCGGAGTGGCGATGCCATCGCTGATAACACAAAGGTCATCCTTTGTGAGAATCCGGCCTGGCACAATGAAAAGCTGCTCAATGGTCTCGTCGTCCTGGTTCGCCGACACGGACAAGGCGACGCCGATCGTTACCTCTTGCTCTAGGAAATCATTGCGAAATCCAAGCGTGATGTAGGTATATGCACTGTCCCGCGGTTCTGCGTCATCGGCGATCCCGAGCATGTAGCTTTTGACGGTCCGCTTATTGGGGCCGCGTTTCTGTTCGTGTCGGGCATTGAGCGACAGAAACCGTCCATCATTACCGAGTATAGCGGTCTGGATGGCGTCAAGGATCGACGTTTTACCGCTACCATTCTCGCCGAGGATTACAGTGTGGCCACTGATCGGGATGTCGATCGGGTTGAACAAATACCAATTGACCAGAGAAATAGATTCAAGGCGATACATCAGTCGATCTCCTCGTTGTCTGGTACGATGTTGCCCTTCTTTGCAAGTGCAGCGCGAGCATAGGCGGCCAACATCTCAAGGAAGCCATCATTTTCGAAGATGATCGGCAAGGCAGGAAGCAGGCTGACAATCCGGTTGCCTTCGCCGACCACACCTTCTACGTCGATGATACCGTTGCGTTCAAATAGCTTAAGGTCTTCAAGCAGGGCGCTGACATTGCGATACTGTCGATCGAGGCCGTACTCAGCCATCGCGGCCATGATGTCGTCGGTCGAAGTCATGATCACGCCGGGACGGTCGCTAGTCTGGCAGCCTGGATGCCCCCCGGTCATTCCCATGTGGTAAAGCTGTCTCAAGACGACGAGCAGGCGAGATTCCTGGAGGCTGATGCGGCGCTCCATCGGAGGCGGCATCTTGGTTCCTTCGCGGTCAAAGATCGGTTGCAACAGGATGCCGATAACGCCGGCTTCGAAATCGCGGTATGGCTTAAAACCCATGACGTCGATCAAGGGCTCGATCTCACGCCAGTTCTCGCGGATAAAGCGGTAGGACCGCTGTGTCCGCATGTCCGATTCGTAGAGGAATTGCCGTGTCAGGAGCGTCTGCATGGCAGACCGGGCGTCATTTATTTGACCGCTAGAATCGAGGCGATCGGCAATGCGCTCTGCGTCACTCATGGCTGCCTTCCGGTTTCTGCTTGATCGTCACTTTTGGCGCTTCGAACCATTCGTTAGCCACGGGCTGACCATCAAGATCGAATTCAATGTCGAAACTCTCCGCGATTTTGGCGCGGACGCTAGGGTCGGCCCCGTAGAAGGCCAGCGCACCCATCAGGTCGTCGACCGTCTCGATCTCCACCTCATTTAGCACCACCTGTCTCTTGTCACCTAGATGTCGGATGGCAAAGTCGGCCAGCTGCTCGGCATGAATGAAGCCAAGTGATTCGAAATGTTGCCGAAGTTCAGCGCGACGCCTTTCTTCTTCAGTCAGAGATCTCCGCAGGCGAGTACCGCCTTCCGTGGGGGCCTTGCGAATAGTCGGAAGCTTCAGGGCACTCACGTCATAGATACGTAACGGCGAAATCAAACCGCTCGGCAGATCTTCGGGGAAATCAGCATCGTCAGCTTGATCGAGGCACTCCCGTATTTCTTCGAGCAGGGCAATATTGCTGCCGCGGACGCTGTCCGTGTATCGGATGCGAGTCATCAGGCGGGTCTGAACCCGGTCCATCATGCGGTCGATCCGGCGCAGGAGCACTTCTGAGGATTTGAAGGTGTGCTCGATCTTGCGGAGATAGTCGGCGATTAGAGTGTCGCCATCCTTTCTTGTCTTTGCGAGGTTGCGGTCGACCAGCCCATCGGCCAGCGCCTCACGCAGCGCCGGAATGTCGAGGGCCGACGAGCACATCGACAGGATTTCGGGGCGGTACCGGAACGGCGATTGGACTGACTTGATGGCCGCCCAATCCCGCACAAGGGTGTCGGAAATGTAGCTGTCGAAGAAGACTGAAACGGCGTCCCGCAGTTCGGGATGTCGGATGATGTCGCGCTCCTGGCGCCGCAGCGACGCGAGGATGACCCGGAAATGCCGGCTCATTCGCTCAGAGCTATCTGCTGCGACCTTGAGCTGGTCAGCCTGGTTGCGGGCGGCCTTGAAATCGATGTTGCCGACCGTCTCCTGCATGATGCGATAAATCACGCTTACATCGGCATGGTAGGATTCGATAATTCGGGTTTGCCAGTCGCGGATGAAATTGAGGACGGTCTGTCCTTCGATCGTCATCGACACGCCAACGCGGAAGCCCTCCCGGTCTTCATCAAACCAGCCGCATTCATGCAAGCGGTTATAGATCAGGTAGTTGAGTGGCGTATCGCCATCCCACCCTTCTTCTTCCGGCGTCTCGTAGGTCCAACGCGACAGCGCCTCACCGATGGTTGCGACCACCTCTTGTCGGGACGGCAGGTCGACATCGAGCTCGCTGAATAGGGTTTCCGCGACATGATCGAGGATAAATGCCATTCGGGCCGCAGTTGGTGAACTCAGCGGCTTCAGGAGGGAGGGGAGTTTCTTGTCGATTGATAACATTGATTACATATTAGATAACACGATATCATTCCGAAACAAGGGAGCGTTGAAATTTATAAGAAAAGTAGCCGAGCTTATTGCCTGATACAACCCAAAATAAGCTATGGCATAACAATCATTATCAATGTTATCAATTACGCTATGGCTAGAGGCGCTATAACAACTGAGGAAACCGTCGTTCGGGCAATCGAAGCCCTTATTGCCTTAGGAAGTCAGCCCACCGTGCGTGGCATCAGGGCACAATTGGGGGGCGGCAGTC
Source organism: Ferrovibrio sp. (assembly GCF_046297595.1). Taxonomy (GTDB): domain Bacteria; phylum Pseudomonadota; class Alphaproteobacteria; order Ferrovibrionales; family Ferrovibrionaceae; genus Ferrovibrio. The sequence continues at coordinate 401,819 of NZ_JBKBHT010000001.1, read as the reverse complement.
CGAACGTGATTGCTAGGCACCTGGCAACTTGGAAGCGGGGAGCGGCCGACGTCGCCACGGGTGAACCCCCTCCAGTCAGGACTGACGCTGCACTTATCAAGGATCTCGCAGGTCTGATTGACGGTATGGTCCGGACCCAGGTTAACGGTCTCCAGGCAAAATGGGAGGCCAAGATCGCCGAGCTACAGCGGCTGCTCCTGATTGAACAGAGGGAGGTTGAGCGCTGGAAGGGCGTTGTGGCCGAAGCGCATATGCTGCGGGATGAGGAGCGGGTAGCGCGAATCAGGGCTGAGCGGGAAGCGGCTGTGCTTGCCGAGCGGCTGGCCAGCCTCAAGAAGGCGCCAGCGACACGATCGAAGCCAAGATCGTAACGTCTGTTAGCAATGTTACCTAACGGATGGCGACCCGTTGCGGCGGTTGGACGAAACGGTCTTCTCGCATGGGGGACTTAACGCCGTAACTATTACTTTAGTAGCTTGAGGCCCAATCGCTTCAGAATATTGATAAAATCCCAATACTCGCGTTCGGACTCTTTGGAGATCGCGACCAGCCGTTCTACAGGGCTCTGCTTTCGTAGATCCTCAATAAGTGCCACAACTTCGTCGCGAAGCGCTGCTAACGCGGGCACAAGGCAAAGGCTCATCTCCGCCGAAGGGTTAGCCCTCTGGTCTGCATTGCCCTGGGGGCCAAGAAAGGCCAGACCAAGAATCTCATGTTGATTATGCACCTGTCCCATCCATTCCAGATGGTCGTGGCCCTGCGAGACATCCTTCTTGTGATACGTTGCGGGAGCCTTCTTATCGGTTTTCAATTCGAAGCCAAATTGACGCGGTTTCGCATCATCGCGCCATAGCACATCGGGGCCGGTGCCCTCGTCACTGTCCGGGCGCGTCGCGGTAAACCCCAGCAATTCACCCAAGGCCCTGACGCCGCCTTCAGCTTGCTTGGGTTCACCTTCTTCGATTAGTGCCAGAGCGGCCTTTAGCTTGGTAAATTCAGCCTCGAATTTGTTCCCATGGGTATAGCTCAGCAAATCGCGGAGTGAGCGGCCAAAGGCGTTCAAATCCGGAACCTGGGCCTTTTCGACCAAGCCGCCAACCGGACGGGGAAGAGTCATTCCGCCGCCCAATCGGCGCATGGCTTGACCATAGGCAATCAATGCGGCGTTTTTATCGCCCTCAAGTTCAAATGCAGCGCCGAGCCAAACTGCATGCCAACCGCCAAGGGGGGTGTCCTGCTGGGCTGTTGTGTCGACTGTCTTTTCCAACTCGCGACGCGCTGTTGCCGGATCGCCATTCCACATGGCAGCGGCGTATTTCGCCTCGCTCTGCGCCGCTGCAATTAAGAACGGCTCTACCGCTTTATGGCGAGCGAGCTGATCTTGATCGATTTCGGCTAGTTTGACTTCTCGCTGATAGTAGTCGAGCCAGCCCTCATCTCGGCCCAAGACTCGTTCGACCAACTCGATGGCCTGATTTGGGTCGTCGATGCCAAATGACGACTGCACTTCACGGCCGATAATTATCTGCTTCTGAAGAAGCGGCGGTAAAAGCGCGAGATTCCGGTCGTTACCCAGCCACTTATTCAAATCGGTACCTTCGACCAGGAAGGCGCCATAATCGTTTCGACCACGGTTGATGCGGCCAAACAGCTGGGCAAGTCTGTTAGCGACGCGGACCGCATGAACATTGTTCATGCGGAGGTATTCCCATTGATACCGTTCCAGGAGGGAGCTCCCTGACGGCAACCCTTCCATGATCATGATGCGGCAAGTGTCGTGGGGCAGATCAATGCCATCGACGCGGGACACCAGGGTAAATGCCCCATCTCGGGCCTTGCGGAATTCTTCGAGTTTTTCGGAAAATTCTTGCGGCTCCGGTGGAACAGCTATGTCCGCCCATCTCTTCGCCTGTTCATAGTCCGGGACGGCGATGACGGCCTTCTGCTTCTTGATCAGTTTTTTCGCGAACGTCGGGTCGAAGCCGCCTTTGACTTTCTGGCCGTTGATTACCAGCCGTTCACCATTGCCGGCATCATTCGCAGGCGTGATGGTTACATCAGGCTGGCGACCGAATGCCCGGATAAAGTCCGCTTGGCTTTCGAGTGTCGCGGACAGATAAACGCGCCTGATCTTCTGTTGGAAAATGTCCAGAGCGAGAGATGGAAGAAACGGCGGCGTCAGCTCGAAGCTGCCGCGCGTAAATATGGCAGCATAGGCATTGATATGATCTTCGAGCCACGCAAACGGGTATGCCAATTCGGCATGGTCTTTGATGCCGTGCCGTAAGAGAATATCGAGCAAGCGCTCACTGCGTTCGTAGAAACCGCCGGGAGCAACAAATGATGTGGAGTAACGGGACAAGTCGAGCGAATCACGGAAGCGGCCGGGAACTCCCAAGTCCTTGAAGTGGGGGGCGAAAAGATCCGCGATCTCCTTAAACAGCGGCTCATTGTCGCGGATATCGAATCTGAGCGTGAACGCACCGCGCAGCAGGTTCTCTGCAACATGAGCGTCGTCAAAAATGATGGCTTGCGGAAAGAATTTATTCCGCAAAGCACTATGCCCGTTAAATAGCGCTGCGTAAGTGGTGATGCAGAACGCCTTGCCTGTTTCGAACAGATCATTCGAGAATTCGCGGCGCACGCGCGTCGTATGATCGATGCCGATCCGCTTGGCCTCTTCTGAAGTCTGCCGAACCAAGTCGATAGTGGAGCAGACATAAAGCACGTTCGCCAAGCCTTCATTAACAAGGCTCTGAGCGATCAGCAGGCCAACGATTGTTTTACCAGCACCGGTGTTGAGCGACACAAGTACGTCTGATTTGTCGCGTGCCTTATCCCATTCTGTGAGCGCCTTGTCTTGGCCTCGCCATAGGTCGTTGAACGTGCCTGAAAGGCTCGGCAGCGTTTCAAATATCTTGATAGGGTTGGTCGGCGCGGCAACCTGCTTGGTGCTGCCGAGTTTGGAAAAGTCCATCTTATCAACGCCTTAAAGAAATGCGCTAGGGGCATTTTATACCATCAACTGCGCCGGCAAAGAATGGAAACTTTGGCAAGATCATAGGGATCTCACTCGATATCGCTGATGGCCCGGTCGATCGTCCCATTCAGGACAGGATCGATCCGACGAGCTTCGGATTCCGCCCAGTCGATCCAGCGCTGCATGGCGACTGGTTCTGACGTCAGTTCAGCCGCCCGGAGCTTCACAGCCTTGATATAGGAGCGGATTGTCTCGGCTTGGTGCAGCGAGCGGGCTTGGCTGAACAGCCGGGCTAGCCGATCGCGCTCCTCCTGCTTCTTGCGAGCGATCGCTTGGCGTTCGGCCTCGATGATGCGCTGATTCTCTGCCTCGATTTCGCGGGCCTTGTATTCGATCAGCCATTCATGATGGCCGAGCACACTGTTACGGTAACGAATCTCGGCTTCGAGGATCATTGCCACCACGATCTCTTCGACCAGACTCTCGAGCTTGGCATTGCCCTGATCCTCCCAGACAAGGTACTGCCGCTCCTTGGTGTTGGGCTGACTCCAGGTCTCCATTTTCAGCCGGAGGGGACCACTGGGCTTTTCCTCGTCCTTGCCATGATGGGGAGTGATTGGGCCGAGCGAGAACGACAGGTATTGCTTGCCAATGTGGCTGACGCTGATCTCCTCGCGGTCGCGGTCAGCATATTCGGTGTTGGATAGCCAGGGCCGGGCGCCGAAGCGCTGTAGGCCGATAAAGAGGGCATTCAGGAGTCGCAGCCAGCGTTTCCGCAGTGGATTGTCGAGCTTGGGCCGCCGCCAGTCGTAACCGGTGCGGTGGAACTCGGCCAAGCGCTCTTGGTCCTTGGCCAGCAACTTGGCGATCTCCTTGTGGGGGTGCGCCGGCAGCGGTGGGCAGGTCAGCTTGCCCAAGGTCTTACGGATGCGCACCTCAACCTCGGTCAATTCCTCCGAGAAGACCGGAGTCGGCGGTATGGGGTCGGTCAGCGGGTCGAATCTCGCCCGACTGGTGCCAGGCAGGTTGACCTTGTCTGAATGACCAGGCTGACGGGGTGGCAGCGGTCGCTGGAAGGTCGACTTGCCAGCGGCCTTACGGCGCCAGTAGCCGACCTCGGGGATGGGGATGCTATGAGCCCTACAAGCCTTAAGCAGATGGTAGTTGGAGAGGCCCAGATCGATGGCGACCTCTTTCTTGGGCTTAGTCCACAGGAGATCGTACAGCTCTTGACGCGTGTAGGATGAAGGCATCGTGCGTACTCTGGTCGTTCAAAATCAAAGTCAAAAAACGTCTAGTACCAAATGGGATTATGGGGCCTTTCCAGGTTCAGGAAAGATGCCGCCTACCTCCGTATGCAGTGTGCCCTTTATCTGATTGAGATAGGCGAAAGCCAATGCAGCCGACTAGGATCCGGACGGGGTAATTTGGCAGGCATTTGGCGGAACCGCAGCGCGCGGTTTCCGTCCGACTACCTGTCGGTGAACTGGACAGGCTGAGAGCGGGTCGGCGGAATGAAAATCGCATTTGTAGAAATTTCCAATTTTCGGAAGCTGCTGTCGGTCCGGCTGGACTTTGCGGACGAGACCACCTTGCTGGTTGGCGCCAATAACAGCGGCAAGACGTCAGCGATGCTGGCGCTGCGGCGTTTCCTGGTCGATGGCGGAAAGCGAATTAAGACGCACGATCTGACGCTTTCCCACTGGTCGGCAATTAACACCATTGGTGACGCCTGGGTGGCCGCCAACAAGGAAGGCCGGACGCTGGAGGTCACTGTCGACGACTGGGTGGGGGTGATGCCCGCGCTGGATGTCTGGCTGACCATTGAGGATGGCGAGCTTCATCATGTCGGAAACATGCTGCCGACACTCGATTGGCCCGGTGGAGCGTTGGGCATTCGATTGCGTATGGAGCCCAAGAATGCCGAGGATATCTATAAGCGTTACATCGAAGCGGTAAAGAGCGCCGACGAAGTTAAGATGGCTCTCACGAAAGCGGCTGGGGACAAACCGCCACCTAAGCTAACGCTTTGGCCCGCAGACATGATCGATTTTCTGAGTCGGCATATTGGGGACCATTTCGTCCTCAGGGCGTATCCTTTGGACCCAGCTCGCGTTGCGGCGCCTGTCAGCGGACATGCCAGACCCCAGCCGTTGCCAGAGTCTTCAGTCGCGTTCGAGGGAAATCCACTTTCCCAGCTCATTCGTGTCAACGAAATCAATGCCCAGCGCGGATTCGGTCAGGCAGATGAGTCTTCGTCGGAAGACGGGTCACCCAGCAAGGAGAGCCGTCGCCTGTCGGATCAGCTGCGGCTTTATTACACGAAGCACCTGGACCCGTTGCAGCGACCAGGGCCTGAGGATATCGACGCACTTCAGGCCATTGAGGCTGCGCAAGACGCATTCGACGAGAAGCTAAAGGTGAGTTTTGGCAGAGCTCTGCAGGAAGTCGAAGGGCTTGGCTATCCGGGGGTGACTGACCCGAAACTAAAGGTTTCGACGCGGCTCCGTGCGATAGATGCCTTGGACCACGATGCAGCGGTTTCCTACGAAATCGAGATGGTAACCGCCGATGGCGTGCAGAAGCCTGTTCTCAGATTGCCTGAGGATCAGAATGGGCTTGGCTATCAAAACCTCATCTCGATGGTCTTCCGGCTCATGAGCTTCCGTGACGCCTGGATGCGCGTTGGAAAGGCGGAGCGCGAAGGTAGTGAAAGCCAGCGGGAGCCATTGCATCTGGTGCTGGTGGAAGAGCCGGAGGCCCACCTCCATGCGCAGGTCCAGCAGGTCTTCATCAAGAAGGCTTACAAGGTTCTCCGGGACCATGTGGACCTTGGGGAGAAAAAGGCGCTTCGTACGCAGCTCATCGTCAGTACCCATTCCAGTCATGTCGCGCACGAAACGCCCTTCTCGTGCCTGCGCTATTTCCGGCGCCTTCCGGCGGCGGTAGTGTCGACGGTCCCTGTTTCGATTGTCGTCAACATGACCGAGGTATTTGGGCCGGGCGATGAAACCAAGGATTTCGTGACCCGCTATCTGCGGGCGCAGCATGCCTACCTGTTTTTCGCTGACGCCGCAATTCTCGTTGAAGGACCGGCGGAGCGTATGCTGGTTCCGCATTTCATCCTGGAGCACCACAAGTTCCTCAACCAATGCTACATCACGCTCCTTGAAATCGGCGGTAGCCATGCCCACCAGCTTAAGCCACTTATCAAGCACATCGGGCTTCTGACGCTGGTAGTTTCCGACCTAGATGCCACCGATGCTGCTGGAAAGGCATCTCCGGTCATGCTCGGTGCAGGCCAGATTTCCGGCAATGAGACGATTAAGACCTGGGCGCCGGGTAAAGAGCCAGTCGATGAACTTCTCGCTGCGGCCGATGAGGATAAGGTTGTCGACAGCAGTACGCAGTCGGCTGTTCGTGTTGCCTACCAGACGGCAGTTCAAGTTACGTTGCGAGATGGCGTGGAGGGTCCAGCCTACCCGTATACGTTCGAAGATGCCTTGGTGTGGACCAATGTCGACACCTTCAAAGACCTGGAAGGCACTGGCTTGGTACGCAAGTTCAGAGAGGCGCTGGCAGAGGCAAAAATTCCTGACGCCAGCACGAAAATGTTCGACGCATTGCGCAAGGGAAAGAAGGCTGAGTTCGCGCTCGACGTCATTGCTTTGGACGATTTCGAGAGCCTGACGGTACCGGCGTACATTGCCGATGGCCTGAAGTGGCTCGAAGAGAAGCTTAAGGCACGCCAGGGTGAAGTCCTTCCGCCTGCCGTGGGTGATGTGCAATGAGTGCGGATATTTCGGACAATCTCGACGCAGGCGTCGATGACGAAATCTTCAGCTACCTGAACCCGGAGGCTCCGCGCAGATTCTTCCTCTACGCTGGCGCCGGATCTGGCAAGACGCGGTCCTTGGTGAAGGCAATTGATAAATTCCGGACCGAGCACCGGAGAAAGTTTGCGTTGAACGGCCGTCGGATTGGTGTGATTACCTACACGAACGCAGCATGTGACGAAATCAAGCAGCGTCTCGATTTCGACGCTCTGGTGGAGGTCTCCACCATCCATGCCTTCGCCTGGACGCTCATTGGCAACTACCACTCCGACATCAAGGCTTGGTTGAGAACCGAAATAGCCACAAAGCTGGAAGAGTTGCAGGTAGCGCAGGCGAAAGGCCGGGCGGGAACGCAGGCGGCTCGCAAGCGGGAACAGGATATTCAGCGCAACCAGCGGCGGCTGGCCGAGCTGCCTAATATAAAGAAGTTCATTTATAGCCCGACCGGTGACAACCGTACACGCGATTCGCTGAACCACGCCGAGGTCATCAAGATTGCAGCCGATTTTCTGACCACCAAGCCAGCTCTACAACAGATTCTGATTAACGGCTTTCCAATTCTGTTCATCGACGAAAGCCAGGACACCCTCAAGATCCTTATGGAGGCGTTCCTCGTTGTCCAGGCGACGCATCGGCAGTCATTCTGCCTAGGTCTCTTTGGCGATACCATGCAGCGCATCTATGCCGATGGTAAAGTCGGTCTCGGGGAGGATTTGCCGCCGGATTGGGCGAAACCAGTGAAGCGCATGAACTGGCGGTGTCCCGAACGAGTCATCAGACTTATTAACAAGATTCGGTCCGCCGTCGACGGCCAAACGCAAGTCGGTAAGAAGAACAATCCAGACGGCACTGTGCGACTGTTCGTTGTCCCTCAGAACCTGAGCGACAAATCGGCTGTCGAGGCCAAGGTCAGCGCACGAATGGCTGACCTCTCGCAGGATACCGGCTGGAATGAGGACGACGGCGTCAAGGCGTTGATTCTTGAGCATCACATGGCTGCGACCCGTATGGGCTTTGATGTGATGTTCGATGCTCTACGTAAGGTTCCTTCCTACGATACAGGCCTGCTTGATGGCTCGCTTCCTGGGTTGCGATTCTTTGCCGAGACGGTCCTGCCGATGGTAAATGCCCTAAAGGCAGGGAATCGGTTCGCTGTTGCAGCGATTGCGCGCGAGAAGTGTCCGACACTGGATAAGAAGTATCTGTTGAGATTGCGTATGGAAAAGCTGCCGGACGTGCCGGTAAGTGAATCTCCGACTAAAGAGGAACAGAAGCGAGCATTGCTGGATGTGCAGCTAAAGCAGCTTGCCGTAGTTAAGGCAGCGACAGAGTCGTTGCTCTTGCTCTGGGGTGGAGAGCGGGAGCCGACGTTCGATGAGGTGCTTCAGGAAGTGGCGCGGACGAACCTATTCGAAGTGCCGGATTCTTTACGTTTTGCAGTGGCGGACGCCGAACCAGCTCCGCAAGAACCAGTGGGTGAAGAGGCGGAAAGTGAAGAAGATGCCGGAGAAACGGAGAGTCAAAGGGAGCGAAGGAATGCCTGGCAGGCTGTCCTTCAATCCAATTTCTCACAGATTGAAGGCTACTCTGCGTACGTTCAGCAGAAAGCGAAGTTCGGAACGCACCAGGGTGTGAAGGGGCTGGAATTTCCGCGAGTAATGGTAATCGTGGATGATGAGGCTGCGCGCGGCTTTTTGTTTAGCTATGACAAGCTGTTTGGAGTCAAGGAGAAGTCCGAGACCGATATCAAAAACGAGCAGGCAGGCAATGAGACAAGCGCCGACCGTACGAGGCGGCTGTTCTACGTCACGTGCAGTCGGGCAGAATCCAGCCTAGCAATTGTGGCGTATGCGAATGACCCGGCCGGAGTAAAAGCGAACGCGATAGCTGAAGGATGGTTTGATGAAAGTGAGATTGAACTGATTCAAAGTTGAGAAGATTTTGAAGAATCGCACGATGCAACAGCAGGGGTTATTTATGTCGAAAAAATTACTTTCGATGAGGTGTTCATTAGTCCTCGTCTATTTGTAGAAATACCGATGGATATCCTGCGCTAGCAGCGATCTGCACCTCTGGCTTGCTGAAGAGTAAGGCCGGAAGCCCTTCTTTGCCGGCCAGACGCCCTGATGGCGTGAGCCGGCCTATGGTTATCATTTTCACGAAGTCGACAGATGAATGGTGTTTGGCCATGTACATGGCCTTTGCTGTGTGCCAACCAACTTCCGTCGTGGAGTTCGGGCCTGAGCGTTTGGGCAGACTGTTTAGGCGGCAACTAAAGGTTTCGACTGTCGGCCGGTGAAAAGTCATTGTGCGTCGGTCGAAAAACAGTGTTGGGTCCGCATGCGGGAATATATATGCTTCGTAAAGTGCGTGAATCTGGTGTCGATCGGGTATGTTCAGCAGAGTCGCAACCTCTTTTCCAGAGATGCACTCAGTACGGCTTCGTCTGATCAGCTCGACTGAGGAGTTATGAAGGTAAAATCCTTTTCCCCACTTTATGCGGTCAATTCTTCCGTCGTACCTTGAACACATATCAAGGAGTGTAACCTCGGATATGCCGAGGGAAGCAGCTGCGATAGAAAGCTTCATATACTCATCCAAGTCTATTCTGCGTTCGGTGTTTAATTGCCCTTCGATCTTCATTTTATCGAATGCTTTAGCCGCGGCTAAAGACATCCGGCGGACATTTGGATTCTTGTTCCGTATGAACCGTCTTTGGAAGAACCCGAGCTTCGAAGTTCCGGTTGATCTTGGCCGCTCGAATTCCCGGTGTAGGATTCCGGGGATTTCCTCAGCCCAATTCTCACAGATTGAAAATCCTGCCGTCAGGCGCGCATCCATAGCATCGCGGACGGTGTTTCTTCCTACCTTCTGGGTGGTTTCTACGGTCCGGCCAAGACTAAGCACAATGTCGAGTGCTGATGAAAGGTCGAGCCCTTGCAAGATCTCAGGCATATCGACCGGCCGACCATCTTCGTTGACGCCGCCAATCAGCGATAAGAGTTTTCCGATGATGGAACTCACCTGACCCGAAGGAAGGTGTCCGGATACGATTCTTCGGGTACAACGATCGCATCTACCCTCCAAAACCATGGCTAGGTCAAATGCTCTGCTGCAATTTGGGCAGCGGGAGATCAGGCGACAGTTGTGTATAGGGCATACAGTTACGAACGCCAGGTGCCAGACAAGGTAATGAGTCCCGCTTTCCTGGACGCAGATCGGGCAGAAATAATCGGCGGCGGCATTGATATCCTGGCGGGCAATGGTCTGCCCCCGGCAGCTGAATTGGCGCCGCCCGGATTGTGGCAACCGCATCGCGTCTAATCTTTCCCGGGACAGGCTCACGGCCTCCGCCAGGAAACCGAGGTCGGGTTCGATCAGCAGCGACCTTGTGCTCTTGACCGGAAAGCGGTCGGGGAAAGTGTCGTAAACCCAGGCGTGAGATCGATACCCCAGGACGCGACCGAGACGGCTGAGATAGCCGTAGATGCTCTCACCCGGGATAGGCTCCGCCCGGAAGAAAAGCCTGGTCATGCCATGATATCCTTCGGGCGGGATTGCCGGCCGCTACGGCCTTGTCCTCGCAGTACCCGGGAGCTGTCTTCCGGGGCTGACAGGCGGCCTGCCGGCGTAGGGGCGCCGGTGGAGAATGGGTTCTCGTCGATCCTGCCTATGTTGACCGTTCGATTGTAGACGTCCTGGAGCGTCTGCCGGGTGACGCAGTTCTCGCCCCGCCCAATGGCCAGCAACAGGGCACGGTCCAGCAGGCCGGTGATACGCCCGATGAGGCCGTCGGTGGCGGCATGAATCCGACGGGCAAGGTCGTCATCGGATAGGCCTGACGGTAGCGCCAGGCCCAGGGCAGCTTCCAATCCGGCCAACATCTGCCGGAAGACCTCGAAATCGGTCGGGGTGACCACGCTGTATGGGAGAACCCGGTACACCGCCAACGCCCGGCGTTGCAGCTGTTCGTTGACCTTGAGGATGCTGGCGGCGGATTCTGTGCCAACCAGCAGGATCGGACACAGGTTGGCGTTGAGCAAGCTCTTGATCCAGTCGGCCGTCTCATAGGCACTATCATGCCCACGGGCGCGGCCGACCAGGTGCTGGAACTCGTCCATGACGATCAGGCTGACACGCCGGATGCGAAGGGCATGGAGCACCCGCTGGGTCATCTCCTGCTGGCTGCCCCGAGAGGGGCGTGGGTCGCCCAGGGCTGCCAGGAGCGTCTCGGCCATGCCTTTGACCGTGGCGCGAGCCGGGCATTCCACGAAGAGGATCGGCAGGGTCGTGATTTCGACACCGTCCTGCGTATAGGACAGCTCAGGCGGCGCCTTCATGAAGCTGCGCTCGTAATACTGGACCAACCGGGTCTTCCCCGATCCTGAAGGCCCGAATAGGCCCATGCATTGGGAGTGGGTCGTCCCGCGTCCAGTCCGGTGCAGGGTGCCGATCGCAGCCAGGATTTCGACCAGTGTCGGATCCTAGACGAAGACCTTGCGGAAATGCCGTATCCGAGCGTCTCGATCAGCATCACGCGTCTCGGTCTGAGCCATGTCAGCTCTCCGTTTCGATCGACACCCAGTTCCGCAGTGGCTCGGTGGGGGATGCCGGATCGTTAGAGGGCATTGGAGTTGCGACAGGTGGCGGCTGGATCGGGAGGCCGGGCTGTGCCGATTCCGTATTCTGGAACCGCTTGATCCTCTTGGCGGTCCGGCGCCGTAGAGATGCGGTACCGCTCACCATTTCGTCGATCTTGCTTTGGATGGTCAGGCGGGTGGCGCTGAGGTCGCCCACGCTCATCTGGCCCTGAATGCGCCTGCGGGTCTGCTCCTGGATGATCCTGTGCTGCGCCAGCGTCAGCCCTGTGGTGTAATCGGGATCGAGCGCGGGCAGTCGGACATAGGTCCGTGTCATCGAATCCTGCACCAGAATATAGCTCAGGTCACCATGGTCATAGCGAACTTCCACCATGTCCGGCTGGGATGGCCGGTTGAGCAAGTCGAAAACCCTCTCGTTGCAGTAGACCAGGTTGAAGATCTCGATCCCGCGGCGGGTCAGTTTGCGGCGGGCGTAGCCTCCGACCAGACAATCCAGGTCGGCCGCTGATCGTGGCGGCGTCAGCCCATGCATCTCGACACCTTTGGTCCAGGTCTCGATCGGAGACCGGCCCCGCAAGCGCGGAATGCGCTGGCTGTAATAGTCGATCAGCCAGAGATGGACGATGTGGTGAAGGTCAGTGAGCGATATGCCCGCCTGCTTCTCGGAATTGTAGTCCCCGCGTTCGGCCGACCGGCTGAACGTGTTGCCGGGCACCTGATGCAGGAGGGAGGTATTCTGGTTTCCGAAGAAGCGCTCGATGGCGCTTTTGTACCAGGGCGACCGGCCGGGGGCGTAGGTGATGTTGATTCCGAGCTGGGCGCAGGCGCTGCGGAAGCCGTCGCTGTGGAATTCCGGGCCATTGTCCACGACGATCGTCGTCGGAAGGCCCTCGCAAGGCCAGTCGCTCTCGATCTCGGGATATCTCTCCCGGACATATTGCTTGGTCAGGATCGCATGCTTCAGGCAGAGCATCACCGTATGCGTGCCGGCCGGTTCGTAGCCGATATAGAAGCCGACGATCATCCGCGAAAACTTGTCGATCGCCGCCGTCATGGTCGGCCGGCCGATCACATTGCCGGTGAAATCGTCGACCAGGGTGATGTCGAGGGGCGTGTGGTCGATCTCGACCACCTCGAGCGGCCTGGTCGCTGGCGGACCGGCCTGGACCGGGATGAACTGCCGATCGGCAGCGTGCCTGCCTTTGCGGGCGACCATCACTTCATAGGGCGAACGGGCTGCGATCGCCCGGCGCACGGTGGCCAAGCTCGGAAATGGCAGATGCTCGGCTGGCGGGCGCTTGTCGTTATGGGCTTTCAGCCTGCCGCAGACCAGTTCATGGACGGCGATCGTCGTCGTCTTCTCTTGCCGATAGTAATGCTCGTCGATGACGGTCTCGATCAGGTCCAGGACGTCGCTATCCACCCGCCGGAGCCGGTTGCCTCGCTTATGAATACTTGGCACCAGGGCCCGGATATCCCGGCCACCAGCCTGTTCCCACTGGCTTAGCCAGCGGATCACGGATCTGGGGCTGGGTGGCTGGCTATCGTTGAAACCTGCGGCCAGCTTGGCCAGAACGGGTCTCAGGAGGGTTTCCGTCTTCGGGACACTTAGAGCTTGCAGCGCCTCGATATAGCGATGCCGGCGATCGGCAGTCTCCTTAAGTGCGCCTGGCAGGCTATAGAAATCCGCACGGACGGGATCGAAGCCGGGCCCGACCGGAGGCGCATTGGCTGCCATTGCCTGGCTGGGATCCAGCTCCAAGGTTCCGGCAGCCAGCCGGGCGGAGAACTCTTGGCTACTCAGCGGAAGTGGTGCCCGGGTAGCCTTGTTCTCCAGGACATACCTGCCTTCAGTGGTGATGGTGTGCATACGATAGGCGGCGCCATCGACATGTACGGTCTGGCCAGGAGGAATCCGGTACATGGGCGTCTCCTATAGGCTGGGCATCAAATGGAAGCTGGTTGTGTCCGTCAGCTCTGTATCGAGTGGAAAGCCGATCCTTCCTGATGCCGCCATGTTCAGGATGGCCGCTGCGGCATCAGGCCTGTCGGCTAGCAGTTCCCGAAGGGAGGCGAACTGGATAGGGCCCGCCGTTAAGGCAGACGAGATTCGAATGCCGTCATCCAGGTCGACCTTGCGCAGGCGGTGGTGCATGAGCAGTTGACAATTCCGCAGGCGCGGCTGGCGGCGGATCTCTTTTTCTGTGACTACCCTGTAGGCTGTCCCATGCTGGGCGCAATGCAGCCTGGCCGCATCGAAGATTGGCTGTTTCTCGGGTGCCGCGGCGTCCCGATCGGTTTTGACCTCGTGGAAGGCCTTTTGGCCATGCCGGTATTGCACCAGAAGGTCTGGGAAGTGCTTCCGCGGTTCTCCATTGACCAGAAGATTGAGGCAGCCTGGCTGGGCAGAAAATGCTGCCACATTGGGATCGAACTCCAGACAGTAGAAGTAGTCGCGCTCGATCTGAGATTCCCAGGGGAAGGCGCATTGCATCTTCAGGCTCTGAAAGTATCCGACCACGCGCTTGGTGCGACGTGTCACGACTTTGCGGCTGATCGGCATCGCGCCATGAGGAAGGCCAATCGCAAAGGACGCGAGATTCCGTCCGCGTAAGCCGTGTTTGCGGCCGCGTTTAACAGGCATGAAGCCCTCGTCATCTGGACAAAACAGTAGTGACCGCGAACGAGCGGTTACCCGTCGAGATGGGTTGTCAGAGTTGGATTCTCAAGGGAGGAGAGTTTTGTTTTGGCTGTCGATATCGGATCGCGATCAGCATGTAGCACGTTACACGATGCGATCGAAAAAGTCAAGAAAAATCAGTGGACTCCGAGTATCATCTGTTGTAGCGGCGCGAGAAAACGACGCCCTCTTACGCGGTGAATAGATTCTTGAATAGAAGCCTGAATAGAAGCCTGAATAGAAGCCTGAATAGAAACCTGAATAGAAACGATCAGCTTCATTATCCAGAAGCCGACTGAGCATGAAAAAGAAGGTCAATAAAACAGAGCGAGCGCGCGTCATCAGAGGGAGGCCCTCTGATCAGGAATTTGTGGCCGCTGGTTATGCCGAGGCAATTCCCGGGCTCTATTATGATGAGCGCGCCCACCCTTACGTAACTTGCCCGGAGCTTCTGCCGTTCATATCACCTCAGGCGCGCATGAGTTGGATATGGGTGTTGGGCGAAACCGGTGTCTTGAACAATCCATCCCGTATTTATTTTGCGATCGCTCCTGGTACGCGGAAGCGGATAATCGAGACAACACTCGGACCGCTGCAGATCAACGGCATGGCGCCGGAAGTTTTCTTTGCCGGGTCCGACAGGGATAATCTGGATGGAGGACGTATCTGCCCCCAATACATTTGCGCCACGCCAGAGCGAGCTCTTTGCGATTGGATATACGTCACACGGCGGCTCAAAAAGATTGGTCCTGAGCAGAGCGGTATCGAGCTTGATGGGTTGTCGGTCCCTAGAATGCGACGGCTTGCCGAGGCCATGGGCATCCGGAGACAATTCGACAAGTGGTACGACCGATGGGTCGTGGTGTGGCAGGATGAAGAAGTCGTCGGCCAATACAGCAAGGTGCTGGGATACTGATTGCGACATGCGGTTTGGCGATCGTTAGTGTCTACAGTTAAATCAAGAATTCATTTGAAACGGCTAAACAAGCATTACTCTTAAGTCTGGCACTGCTTGGGATATAACTTGAGTGAAATCTCGGTCGCCAGTTATCACAACATAATTTCTTTCAACTGCTTGCGCCGAGATCCAGAGATCATGCTCATCAATTTGTAGCAACTGAGCGGTGACGCGATCAGCCCAACCATCTACCCATCGAGGAATTCTGCGCCGAATATCCAATCTCTGAACGGCTACTTCAGATTTTATGTAAGCAAAGGCTTCGGGTGTATGTCGTCCGATTTCGGCCAATGGATGTTCTTCGGCTCGCTCCAAGCAAGCTTCAATATGCTGGAGCGGTTGTCCTGCAGCTCTGGAGAGGGAAAGTCCAAAACGCAGTTCAGCAACAGTAATCACTGATATTAATAGAGGTGCATTCGGATTTAGCGCCGCGATAGCTTGGCGTGCCGCCGCGTGGTTCGGTCGACGCGCATCATAAAGGACCGAGATCAAATTAGTATCTAGGAGATATGTATCCATCAGCCGCCAATGTACTGCTCAATTTGTTCAATTTCTTCATTTGGAGCAGGAGTGAAGGTTTCCAGAACCCATGAGCCGAGATTTTCTTTAATTAACGGTCCTAAATATTCATGTAATGGCACGAATGCGGTGAAATCTTTTGGCATCCATCCTTTAAAGGCATGATTAATACGGCGGGCATTTTCATGTCCTCGGAAAAATTCCAATAAGCGTCGTTCAAGGCGCGGTGGAAGGCTATAATTTTTCAGAACTTCGGCATCAACTTCGACAAGCAGTCTATTTAGATGATCGTCAATTTGTGACGAACCTAGAGGATTCTGTCGCTGAATGCTCAGCGCGTCCCTATATCGATTCACAGCTTTAACGATATTATCCCAATCCATGACTTTGGGGATGGGAAGCTGCTTCAATAGTTCGTTAGTAAAATGTTGATTGGTAGCATGTTCGAATAGAAATGCATTTGTAAGCGGGCTATTCAGAAGCGCTTCTAAAGCCTCTCCTGGCAAGTTTGAATCCTTTGGCCAAATTCCAAAAAATGCCTGCGAAGCGACGAGTCCGGTGGTGTCGTATGTGGCTGCCATACGCCAAGGGCCGCGAGACATTCGTGCAACATTAGTCAAGACTTTAGGTCTATTCCACGGACGAGTCAGCGGAGCTGGCCGCATTGCGGCTGCTGGATCAGTATTTAGATAGACTGTTTTTCCAATCTCATACTGAGATAGAGAATCGGCAGGTTTGAACACTCCCTTTGAATACCCTTTGTGGGGAGTGCTCGAAACGCCATCTCCTTGTTTCCACCATTTTAATCCACGATAGATGTCGGCGACGTCACCGAGAGTCGGGTAGCGTTTAAGATGCTCCCAAAGCTCTTCAAGTTCCCCGATCCAGAGATCGCCACTTTGAACAATTTTCGTACGTCGACGCTCAGCGCTAATTTCTCCGCGAGCTAGAAAGGCGACGCGATCGCTATCGCTTACAACAGCAGACAGTAATTTTGTCGAAGATGTGGACTGCTCTGTTCTTAATTCGCTAGCTGTTAAGATGGCTGCCTCAAAGCCGGCCCGCTGAAAAACGCGATCTGGAAGCGAAGTCAACTCAATCCGCTGATACAGATTAGAAACTTGTTGTCTCAGCTCAGAGTATTGCTGCTGCCTCAGGAAACCCTGTGGGAATACAAAGCCAATTCCCGCAGGCCGCTCCTCAAGAACAGCTTTCAAAACGGCCATTGGTTTCGAAAAAGACTTCTCAACCATGTCCGGATAGTTGTCGCGCTCCTCGGTATCAAAATCCTCCCAAGGTGGATTGCAAAGGACTACTTTGGCAGACGCTAAATCGCGAGCTAGCGCACCAGGTTGGAAGAGGTCTTCGCACTTGATCCGCCAGCCATTAGCATTCGGATAGTCAGCAAGAATTAGCGACAGCGTAGCAACTTCGCAGGCAAACGCATCGATTTCTGCACCACGGATTCTAGGCACAAGAAATGCGTGTCGCTCTTCAGCCGATAGGCTGTCTGGCAGGAGGTCCCGCATGTAACGTAGTGCGGCAACGAGGAAGCTACCTGCTCCTGCAAAAGGCTCATAAATGATAAGATTCTCAAGGTTGAATTGTGAGAGGTTTAGCCGACTAACTACATACTCAGCAACTTGGCGCGGTGTGCTGTGTGTCCCAAAGCGTTTCCGAGTATCAGCCGTGACGAGCGTGTTCTCATATACAAAGGCAAGGCTATCAGACGAAATATTTCTGAAGCTAATAGCATCGCGCAGGACTTGCCAAGCTGCTGACGCGGCTTTTGTGGATACTGCGGCCGGACTTCTAGATGCGAGATGGCCCAGGTGATAATACGCTTCGATACCGCTTAAAACTTTATCCACGGAAGCGGTGCGCCATGTCGAGGCAACCGAATGGCCACGATCTAACAGAATTTTTGCCGCAAGTAGGCGAAATGTTGTCCTAAAGGCAGATTCTTCTTTCTCTCTACTCAGTCCGCTCAGAAGTTGTTCGATTACTCGTTGTAGAAGTTTGTCTAGTTTTTCTTCGACCTCATGTTCAATGGCGGCTAGAAGGCCAAGATCAATGAAGTCCAATTGATAGGCAGCTTGGTTCTGCCCAAGAGATTTTGCTCTATGAATGGCTTGGGGGTGCCACTGGTCGGCATTCCGGCGAAACAGCTCGGGTAGCGCATCTAAAGTGACGCGTTCAATGAGGCGAGGGCTTCCTTGAGCCCCCACCCGCCATACTCCGATATCGGATTCACCAATGGAGAATAAGATTGGCGCTCCGAGGGCTCGCCGATCAGCGATGGTAATCTCGTTGTTTTCTGTTTCGGTGATTACGCCGAAGGCTGCAGATCTGTATGATTCTGGAACTTGGGTGAAAGCTGCAAGTGCAACGCTACGAGATTCTCCCGCACTTGAGAGAACATTGGCGAAATCGTAATCGCGGAAAATTGCCTCGGACTTATATCCAATGGCAATCAGTTCTTTTTCAATTGCGCGAACCGCATTCACCGCCGCACCCCTTTTACCGAATGACGACGACTTTCAGAATCATTGCTATGCAACGCAACGGCAGGAAACAGAGACATTTGCGGCAAAGAAGCTAGTCCAAGGCCTTGAGATAGAACTTCAAGGTGTGGGTCTAAACGCAGCAGAATCGCATCTCTGTTCGGATTGGTAGAATCTCGATGAGATAGAAGTTCACATTCATGTAAGTCATAGATGGCCAACGTTGATCCCCAGAGAATTGGGAACGATGTGCCCGCTAACAGCTTCCTAGCTGTAATCAACAACTGACGGTGTACCTGTAACTGAACGTGGAAGTGATCGCGCAGAACCAGAGCTAGCCTTAAAAGAAGGATGGTCTGCCACGTAAATTCCGCCTCCTGTCCTCTTTTGAGGGCGGGCACATCGGGTTGGATCAATTTGCGGCGAACAGTCCACTCCCGGAGCTGATGCACCGAGAGACCGGTCAGTTTATGAACTTCATGCGTTTTGATGGTCTGCAATTGCTTCCCTCGGAATGGGTATGCCGCCCATTCTGAGATCGGGTGCGGCACCCATTCTTAGATCGGGTATGATGCCCATTTTAAGAATGGGTATCATACCCGATGTTCGAAGTAAAGTTCTCGCAGCTAGCAGGTCTGCCCCGCCGATGTTGCCGACAAACTCATTACCGTTTTATTGGATTGGGGCAGAGCGGTATAAATTGGCACTAGTGACGGGTAATGGGCCTGGGTGCCATTTTATGCCGTCACCGACATCATGGGGGGAGGCGGGAAATGGTGGGCCCGGCAGGACTTGAACCTGCAACCAGACCGTTATGAGCGGCCGGCTCTAACCAGTTGAGCTACAGGCCCCACCTGTTCCGGGCGGAAACCGCCCGAAAAGCGCTCCCGGGAAAACGAACGCCCCGGGGTTCCGGGGCGCTGGTCTTACGTATCCAGGAACGAGCGCAATTTACGCGAGCGGCTCGGATGCTTCAACTTCCGCAGGGCCTTGGCCTCGATCTGGCGGATACGCTCGCGCGTCACCGAGAACTGCTGGCCGACTTCCTCCAGCGTGTGGTCGGTGTTCATGCCGATGCCGAAACGCATGCGCAGCACGCGTTCCTCGCGCGGGGTGAGCGTGGCCAGAACCCGCGTGGTGGTTTCGCGCAGGTTCGAGTTGATGGCGGCATCCACCGGCAGGACGGCGTTCTTGTCCTCGATGAAATCGCCCAGATGCGAATCCTCCTCGTCGCCGATAGGCGTCTCGAGGCTGATCGGCTCCTTGGCGATCTTGAGCACCTTGCGCACCTTTTCCAGCGGCATGCCCAGCTTGGCGGCCAGCTCTTCCGGGGTCGGCTCGCGGCCGATCTCGTGCAGCATCTGGCGACTGGTGCGCACCAGCTTGTTGATCGTCTCGATCATGTGCACCGGGATGCGGATGGTGCGGGCCTGATCGGCGATCGAGCGGGTGATCGCCTGCCGGATCCACCAGGTGGCGTAGGTGGAGAACTTGTAGCCGCGGCGGTATTCGAATTTATCGACCGCTTTCATCAGGCCAATATTGCCTTCCTGGATCAGGTCGAGGAACTGCAGGCCGCGGTTGGTGTATTTCTTGGCGATGGAAATGACGAGGCGCAGGTTGGCTTCGACCATCTCCTTCTTGGCGACGGCCGCTTCACGCTCGCCTTCGCGCACCTGCTTGTAGATGCGTTTGAATTCCGAGATCGGCAGGCCGAATTCGGTGGCAATCGCCGCGATCTGCTCGCGGATCGGAGCGACTTCCTTCGGGCCGGCTTCGCCGAAGCGGGCCCAGCCCTTATGGGTCTTCAGCTTGCCGACCTTGGCCAGCCAGTTCGGATCGAGCTCCTGGCCTTCATACTGCTTGAGGAACTCGTCGCGCGGAATCTTGAAGCTCTCGGCGCTGCGCAGCAGGCGGCCCTCCAGCATCATCAGCCGCTTGTTCAGGCCGTACATGTTCTCCACCAGCATCTCGATGCGGGTGTTGTTCAGGTGCACCGATTCCATCAGGCGCACCATCTCATGCTTCAGCTTGAGATAGGACTTGTCCTTCTTGGCGTCGATATCGGCATGCACAAGGGCGGCCTGCAGGCGCTCTTCATGCGTCTTCTGCAGCTTCTTGTAATGCTTGGCGATGGCGTCGAAGGCTTCGAGCACCTGTGGCTTGAGCTGGGCTTCCATTGCGGCCAGCGACAGGTTGGCCTCGTCTTCCTCGTCCAGCTCCTCCGGCGCGGGGGCGGCTTCGGCCTCCGGTTCGGCGGCGTCCTTGGTCTTCTTCTTCTCGACCTTCACCGGGGCAGGGGCCTCGGCCTTGGCCGGCTTGGCCTCGACCTTCGGCGGCGGAGCAGCGGCTGCGGCCGCTTCCTCTTCCTCGACGCCTTCCAGCGCGGCGTTATCCGGACCGGCGCCGCCGCCCAGCGTGGCTTCCAGATCGACCACGTCGCGCAGCAGAATCTTGCCGTCCACCAGGTCGTCGCGCCATTTCACGATGGCCTGGATGGTCAGCGGGCTTTCGCAGATCGCGCCGATCATCTTCTCGCGGCCGGCCTCGATGCGCTTGGCGATGGCGATTTCGCCCTCGCGGGAGAGCAGCTCCACCGAACCCATCTCGCGCAGGTACATGCGCACCGGGTCGTCGGTGCGATCCACCTCGGCCTTGGCCGGCGCGGTCTCGCCCTCGGGGGCCTCGCCGTCCAGCTCGGCCTCTTCCTTTTCGGCGGGCGCTTCTTCCTGTTCCTCGGATTCCACGATGGTGATGCCCATCTCGGACAGGATCGCCATGGTGTCTTCGATCTGCTCGGAGGAAACCTGCTCCGGCGGCAGCACGGCATTGATCTCGTCATAGGTGACGTAGCCGCGCTCCTTGGCCTTGGCCAGCATGCGCTTGATGGCTGCCATCGACGCGTCGATCAACGGGGTGTCGACGGTCTCTTCCTTTTCGGGCGCTTCCGAGGCGTCAGGGGCCGCTGCTTGTTTCGCCATGCCGGTTCCTAACTCTTCCTATCTCGTAAAAAACACAAAGCCGCCCCGTTGAGGGAACGGCTCAATCCGTATCCGATGCCGAAACCTGGCTGCGCGCCGAACCGACCTCTGCCTTCAGGGCCATGAAGCGCTGCCATGCCTCGGGATTGGTATTGTTCGCCAGCTCAGCCTCCGCCGCCGCCAGCTCCTGTTCCAGTTCCGCCAACCGGTAACGCTGCACGGCCTGCCACCACCCTCGCTCTACCTTGTCCGGTGGGGTTTCGCTGCGCGCAAACGGCTCCAGAATCCGCCCGGCCTCGCCAGTCACAAGGTCGAGCTGAGCGCCGAGTCCTCGCTGCCTGAGATGGGTTGCGAAGGCCTCGCCGTCAAGACCCGGATGGCGGGAGGCTTCTTCTAGAATCCGGCTCTTAAGGCTGTCAAGCGGCCCCGGCGGGAAGGCCAGGGCGCCAAAAGCCTCTCCGTGTTCCTCCAGCAGCCAGGGATGGGCCAGAACGGCGGCCAGCAGGGCCTTTTCCGTCCTTTCCAGGCTGGAGGTCATGGGGCCGCGGAATCCCTCGGGCTGCGGCAGCCTTCCGTTAGGGAAGCCTGGCCGGTTGCGCGGGGTCCAGGTCCGGGGCGGCGGGGCAAACAGGGTGCGCAGGCGGCTGCGGAAATGGTCGCGGTAGTGATTCTGGACAGCCGGGTTCCGGATCTGGCCGGCCAGGCCGAACAGGGCAGCCTCCAGGGCGGCCCGGCGC
The DNA here is from genome assembly GCF_046297595.1 of Ferrovibrio sp. Taxonomy (GTDB): domain Bacteria; phylum Pseudomonadota; class Alphaproteobacteria; order Ferrovibrionales; family Ferrovibrionaceae; genus Ferrovibrio. The sequence goes on along the minus strand of NZ_JBKBHT010000001.1, from coordinate 380,023 downwards.
TCCGGGGTGTCCAGCGGCCGGCCTTCGGTTTCCTTGCGCCAGAGGATGTCGGCCATGGGTAGGGCGGCGGCCAAAACCTCTTCCATGGCCTGGCGGCCCTGGCTGCGCACCAGATCGTCCGGATCCTGGCCGCCCGGCAGGATGGCAAAGCGGAAGGAGTGGCCGGGTTCCAGCAGGGGCAGGGCGCGGTCGGCCGCCCGCATGGCGGCCCGGATGCCGGCATTGTCGCCGTCGAAGCACAGGATCGGCTCGGCGCTCAGGCGCCAGAGCAGGGCGATCTGTTCTTCGGTCAGCGCGGTGCCCAGCGGGGCCACGGCATGCTCGATGCCGGCCTGGGCCAGCGCGATCACGTCCATGTAGCCTTCCACCACCACCACAGTGCCGCTTTCGCGCGCCACCTCGCGGGCCAGCGCATGGTTGTAAAGATTGCGCCCTTTGTGGAAGAGCGGGGTTTCCGGCGAGTTCAGGTATTTCGCCGGCGCATCGGGGTCCAGCGCCCGCCCGCCGAAGGCAATCACGCGACCGCGCCGGTCGCCAATCGGGAACATCACACGATGGCGGAAACGGTCGTAGCTGGGGCCGCCATCCTCGGGCTTGATCAGAAGGCCGGCCTCGACCAGCAGCGGCTCGGGCAGGCCGCGCGCCAGCAAGGCCTCCTTCAATGCCGTGCGGCTCTGCGGCGCGTAGCCCAGACGAAAACGCTCGACGGTTTCCGGCTTCAGGCCACGTTTCTGGATATAGGCGCGCGCCTCGGCACCCACGCCGGCCTGCAACTGGGCCTGGAACCATTTGGCGGCCTCTTCCATGGCCTTGCCCAGGGTGGCGACCTGATCGGCCTTCTGGCGGTCTTCGGGGCGGACCTGGGGTACGGCCAGACCGGCTTCCTGCGCCAGTTGTTCGACGGCTTCGGGGAAGGCGAGGCCGCTGTTGCGCATGACGAAGCCGATCACGTCGCCATGGGCGCCGCAGCCGAAGCAATGAAAGAAACCCTTGTCGTCGTTGACCGTGAAGGAGGGCGACTTTTCGTTGTGGAAGGGGCAGAGGCCGGTGAATTCGCGGCCGCGCTTGATCAGCCGCACCGAGCGGCCGATCACACCGGACAACGGCAGCCGGTTGCGCAGTTCCTCAAGAAAGGAATCGGGGAACGCCATGCTTCTCCCTGCGCCGATTCTGCCTGTTTCCGTCTACCCGAACGACCCGACTCGGGCGACTCGGCAGCCCTCAGCTCAGCTGGCTTTTAAGAATAGCCGCAGCCTTGGCGAAGTCCATCTGGCCGGCATATTTGGCCTTCAGCACGCCCATGGCCTTGCCCATGTCCTTGATGCCCTGGGCACCGACTTCGGCGATGGCGGCCCGGGCGGCGGCCTCGACCTCGGCCTCCGACAACTGCTTGGGCAGGAAGCTCTCGATCACGGCGATCTCGGACTTCTCCTTGTCGGCCAGGTCCTGGCGTCCGCCCTGCTCGTACATCGTGATCGATTCGCGGCGCTGCTTCACCATGGTCTGGAGCAGAGACAGGATGGCGTCTTCCGGGATTCCGGTGCGGTCGTCGCCAGAGGTGCGGGCGGCGATGTCGCGGTCCTTCAGGGCGGCGAGGATCAGGCGCAGGGTGGCGGTGCGCTGGGCATCCTTCGCCTTCATGGCATCCTTGAGCGCCTGGTTGAGCGTCTCGCGCAGCATCGTATGTCCCCCAGCGGTAACGGAATCGGAGCGGTTTTTGAAAGGCGCGCAGCATAGCCCAAGCGGGCACGACTCGCAAAAGGAATAAATATATGATTTTTCTGCACTTTTAGGCGTAAGCCCGGCCTTGACGCTGGCGGGCGTTTTGGTATGGTCCGGCCTCGGTTGACGCGGCGCCCGCCGCCGCCGAAATCACCGTAGAACAGCTGTGCCGTACCGCCGGAGCCGGGTTCCCCGTATCGCCCTCCGGTGGTTTTTTGCGGCCTGCAGCCTGCCTGATTTGAGTTTGCCTGATTAGAGTTTGATGGAGCCCCCAATGGCCGAGACACTGAAATACGCCGCACCCCCTGGCCCGGGCTATACCGGCGTTGTGGTGCTGGCGGATGGCAGCGTGTTCTGGGGCCATGGCCTGGGCGCCGAGGGCGACGCGGTCGGCGAGGTCTGCTTCAACACCTCGATGACCGGCTACCAGGAAATCCTCACCGATCCCTCCTATGCCGGCCAGATCATCACCTTTACCTTTCCGCATATCGGCAATGTCGGCACCAACCCCGAGGATATCGAGACTCAGGGCATCGCCGCCCGCGGCCTGATCCTGCGCGCGCCGATCACCGGACCGTCGAATTTCCGCGCCGACAGCCACCTGAACGATTGGCTGAAGCTGCGCAACCTGGTCGGCGTATCGGGCATCGACACCCGCGCCATGACCCGGCGCATCCGCGACCTGGGCGCGCCCAACGGCGTTGTCGCCCATGCGAAAGACGGCAAGTTCGACCTCGCTGCGCTGCATGCCAAGGCGAAGGACTGGCCCGGCCTGGAAGGCATGGACCTCGCCGCCGAGGTGAGCTGCCGCCAGACCTATAGCTGGGACGAGACCCGCTGGCAGCTGGGCCAGGGTTACGGCAGGCAGACCGCGCCGAAATACCACGTCGTCGCGCTCGATTTCGGCATCAAGCGCAACATTCTGCGGTCGCTCGCCACCGCCGGATGCAAGGTCACCGTCCTGCCGGGCAACAGCACGGCGGAAGACGTGCTGCGGCACAAGCCCGACGGCGTGTTCCTCTCCAACGGCCCGGGCGACCCGGCCGCTACCGGCGTCTATGCCGTGCCCACCATCAAGGCGCTGGTCGACAGCGGCAAGCCGGTCTTCGGCATTTGCCTCGGCCACCAGATGCTGGCACTGGCGCTGGGCGGCAAGACCGCGAAGATGGAGCGTGGCCATCGCGGCGCCAACCATCCAGTGAAGGACCTGGAAACCGGCAAGGTGGAGATCACCAGCCAGAATCACGGTTTCTGCGTGGTGGAAGAAAGCCTGCCGAAGAATGTGGTGCGCAGCCATGTCTCGCTGTTCGACGGCTCCAACGAAGGCCTGAAGCTGACCGACAAGCCGGTCTTCTCGGTGCAATACCATCCCGAAGCCTCGCCCGGCCCGCAGGACAGCCATTACCTGTTCGATCGTTTCGTCAAACTGATGGAGCGGCAGCGCGGCTGAGCAGCCGGCGCCGCTTCCAGGTGGATCATGCCCAAACGTACTGACATCAAAAGCATCCTCATCATCGGCGCCGGTCCCATCGTGATCGGCCAGGCCTGCGAATTCGACTATTCCGGCACGCAGGCCTGCAAGGCGCTGAGGGAAGAGGGCTATCGCGTCATCCTGATCAATTCCAACCCGGCCACGATCATGACCGATCCGGGCCTGGCGGATGCCACCTATATCGAGCCGATCACGCCCGAGATCGTCGCCAAGGTGATCGAGAAAGAGCGGCCCGACGCGCTGCTGCCCACCATGGGCGGCCAGACCGCGCTGAATACCGCGATGAAGCTGGACGAGCAGGGCGTGCTCAAGAAGTTCGGCGTCAAGATGATTGGCGCCACCCGCGAGGCCATCGAGATGGCCGAGGATCGCGAGCAGTTCCGTCAGGCGATGAACCGCCTGAAGCTCGACATGCCGCGTTCGGGCACTGCGCATACGCTGGAGGAAGCCCGCGCGCTGCTCGCCACTGTCGGCCTGCCGGCGGTGATCCGGCCGTCGTTCACGCTGGCCGGCACCGGTGGCGGTATTGCCTATACGCGCGAGGAATTCGACGAGATCGTCGCCCGCGGCCTCGATGCCTCGCCCACCACGGAAGTGCTGATCGATGAATCGGTGCTGGGGTGGAAGGAATACGAGATGGAGGTTGTCCGCGACCGCAAGGACAACTGCATCATCATCTGCTCGATTGAGAATATCGATCCGATGGGCGTGCATACCGGCGACAGTGTGACCGTCGCGCCGGCACTGACGCTGACCGACAAGGAATACCAGATCATGCGCGACGCCTCGATGGCGGTGCTGCGCGAGATCGGCGTGGAGACCGGCGGTTCGAATGTGCAGTTCGCGGTCAACCCGGCCGATGGCCGCATGGTGGTGATCGAGATGAACCCGCGCGTGTCGCGCTCGTCGGCGCTGGCGTCCAAGGCGACGGGCTTCCCCATCGCCAAGGTGGCGGCCAAGCTTGCCATCGGCTACACGCTGGACGAACTGATGAACGACATCACCGGCGTGACGCCGGCGTCGTTTGAGCCGACTATCGATTACATCGTCACCAAGATGCCGCGCTTCACCTTCGAGAAGTTCCCCGGCACCGATCGCTTGCTGAACACCTCGATGAAGTCGGTGGGCGAGGCGATGTCGATGGGGCGCAGCTTCCAGGAAAGCCTGCAGAAGGCGCTGCGCTCGATGGAAACCGGCCTCACCGGCCTGAACGAAGTCGTGATCCCCGATGCCGAGGAGTCTGACGGCAAGGAAGCCATCGTCGCGGCGCTCGCGCGGCCGACGCCCGACCGCCTGCTGGTGATCGCGCAGGCCTTCCGCCATGGCCTGAGCGTGCCTGAGGTGCAGGCCGCCTGCAAATACGATCCCTGGTTCCTGGAGCAGATCGCCGAGATCGTGCGCACCGAGCAGCGCATCCGCAAGGAAGGTCTGCCCAAGGATGCCGACAGCCTGTTGAGCCTGAAGCGCATGGGCTTCTCTGATGCCCGGCTGGCCGAACTGGCCGGCCAGAAAGAGGCCGATGTGGCGGCGCAGCGGCGCAAGCTGGGCGTCACGCCGGTCTTCAAGCGGGTGGATACCTGCGCGGCGGAATTCGAGAGCCGCACGCCCTACATGTATTCGACCTACGAATTTGGCGCGCAGGCGGAATGCGAGGCGCAGCCACAGGATCGCACCAAAGTGATGATCCTGGGCGGTGGACCGAACCGCATCGGCCAGGGCATCGAATTCGATTATTGCTGTGTGCACGCCGCCTATGCGCTGAAGGACGCCGGGTTCGAGACCATCATGGTCAACTGCAACCCGGAAACCGTTTCGACTGATTATGACACTTCGGATCGCCTGTATTTCGAGCCGCTGACCGTGGAGGACGTGCTTGAGATCGTGCGCGTCGAACAGTCGACGGGAAAACTGCTGGGCGTGATCGTGCAGTTCGGCGGTCAGACGCCGCTGAAACTCGCCGCCGGCCTGGAGGCTGCGAATGTGCCGATCCTCGGCACCTCGCCGGATGCCATCGACCTGGCCGAGGACCGCGAACGTTTCCAGCAGCTGCTGCAGAAACTCAATCTCAAGCAGCCCGCCAACGGCATAGCGCGCTCCGAAGACGAAGCGCGCGCCGTGGTGGCCAAGATCGGTTATCCGGTGGTGATCCGCCCGTCCTATGTGCTGGGCGGCCGCGCCATGGAAATCGTGCGCAACAGCGCACAGCTCGAACGCTACATGACCGAGGCGGTGAAAGTGTCGGGTTCCTCCCCGGTGCTGATCGACAGCTACCTGTCGGATGCCATCGAGGTGGACGTCGACTGCCTGGCCGATGGCGAGACGCAGTTCGTTGCCGGCGTGATGGAGCATATCGAGGAAGCCGGCATCCATTCCGGCGACAGCGCCTGCACCCTGCCGCCCTACAGCCTGGCCCCGGCGATCATCGACGAGATCAAGCAGCAGACCGAGGCCCTGGCGCGTGCGCTCAACGTCGTTGGCCTGATGAACGTGCAATATGCGGTGAAGGACGGGGTGGTCTACATCCTGGAGGTCAATCCGCGTGCCTCGCGCACCGTGCCTTTCGTAGCCAAGGCCATCGGTCAGCCGCTGGCCAAGATCGCCTCGCGCGTGATGGCGGGTGAGAAACTGGCCAGCTTCAATCTGCATGAAACCAGAAACGACCATATCGCGGTGAAAGAAGCCGTGTTCCCGTTCGCGCGTTTCCCCGGCGTCGACATCATCCTCGGCCCCGAGATGAAGTCGACCGGCGAGGTGATGGGCATCGACCGCGATTTCGGTACCGCCTTTGCGAAAGCCCAGATCGCCGCTGGTACTGTCCTGCCGTTGACCGGCAGCGTGTTCATCTCGGTGCGCGACGGCGACAAGCCAGCTCTGGTGGAAGCTGCCCGCCGCCTGGTCAACATGGGCTTCGAGGTTGTGGCAACGGCGGGTACGGCGCGCTTCTTCGAAGAACACGGCATCACGGTGAAGCGCATCAACAAGGTTATGGAAGGCCGCCCGCATGTGGTGGATTCCATGAAGAACGGTGAAATCCAGCTCGTCTTCAACACATCGGAAGGCGTAGCCTCGATCCGGGATAGTTTCGACCTTCGTCGTACGGCTCTGATGAACAAGATTCCGTACTTCACTACCGTGGCCGGCGCCAAGGCGGCCGTGCGCGCCATCGAGGCGCTGCGGGCAGGAAGCCTTGCGGTAGTGCCATTGCAGGCCTATTTTTGATTTTTTCACGGTCAGACAGGAAGGGGAATTATGCAGAAGATTCCGATGACCGCGACCGGCTACCAGCGTCTGGAGGCCGAGCTGAAGAATCTGAAGACGGTGGAGCGTCCGGCTGTCATCCGCGCCATTTCGGAAGCGCGCGAGCATGGCGATTTGTCGGAGAACGCCGAATACCATGCCGCGAAAGAGCGCCAGGGCTGGATCGAGACGCGCATCCTCGAGCTAGAGGACAAGCTGCGCCGGGCCGAGGTGATCGACGTCTCCAAACTGTCGGGCGACAAGGTGAAATTCGGCGCCACGGTTGTGCTGGCCGATGAAGACAGCGGCGAAGAAAGCTCCTACCAGATCGTCGGTGCCGACGAGGCCGATATCAAGTCTGGCCTGCTCTCGATCACCGCGCCGCTGGCGCGCGCGCTGGTAGGCAAGGCCGAGGGCGATACCGTCGAAGTGACCACGCCGGGTGGCGCCAAGGCCTACGAGATCGTCTCGGTCGAGTACAAGTAGGATACGAGGCAGGACGATGGGAGTCCCGATGGATCGCGCGACTCTCGACCGGCTGTACAACAATCGTGCGGCAGTGCCGACGCACCAGCAGGATATCGACCGCTGGGCGGCCGAAAGCGTTACGGCACGGCAGGCGCTGCCCTGCCGGCTGGACCTGGCCTACGGCGCGCATCCGCGCGAAACGCTGGACCTGTTCACGGCATCCGAACCCGGCAAGCCGCTTATGGTTTTCATCCATGGCGGCTACTGGCAGGCGCTCGATAAATCGTCGTTCAGCTTCATTGCCAACGGTATTGCCGGCCCAGGAGATTCTCCTTTGGCGAATGTGGCGATCCTGAATTATCCGCTGGCGCCCGAGGCCGACATGGATCGTATCGTGGCCTCGATCCGCCGCGCCCTGCTGTGGCTGTGGCGCGAGGCGGCTCCGCTGGATTTCGACCGCAGCCGCATCTTCGTCAGCGGCCATTCCGCTGGCGGGCATCTTACTGCCATGGCGGCGCTGACTGAATGGGAGAAGCTGGATGGTGCGGCCCCGGCCGACCTGGTGAAGGGTGGCCTGAGCATTTCCGGTCTCTACGATCTGATGCCGATCCGCCATTGCTATCTGAACGACCGTCTGGGCATGGATGACGTGGTTGCTCTGCGCAATTCTCCGCTGCCGCTGGTGGCGGGCTGGGCGCGGCCGCTGCCGCCGCTGGTCTGCGCCGTGGGCGGCGCCGAGACGCCGGCTTTCCTTGAACAGCAACACGATTTCGTGACGGCCTACAGGCTGCGTGGCGGCAAGGTGACCGCGATCACAGCGCCGGACCGGCATCATTTCGATATCGTACATGGCATGGCCCAGCCGGGCGCCGATCTGCAGGCCATCATGGCAGGCATGCTGGGCTGAGGAGGAGGGGGAATGAGCGGACAGAAGCGTGTGCTGCTGGTCGACGACGACCGTACCCTGCAATCCCTGCTGGCCGAGCAACTGGAAACCACCCGGGAATTCTCGGCTGTTTGCGTGAACGACGCCGGCAGTGCGCTGGCGCTGGTGCCGGGCGAACACTTCGACCTTATGCTACTCGATGTGGGCCTGCCTGACATGGATGGCCGCGACCTGTGCCGCAAGCTGCGCGAGAAGGGCGTGCGGGCCCCGATCATCATGCTCACCGCCGCCGATGGCGAGGCCGACACGATCATGGGCCTGGAATCCGGGGCCAACGATTATGTCACCAAGCCCTTCAAGCTGGGGGTGCTGCTGGCTCGCATTCGCGCGCAGTTGCGCCAGTTCGAGCAGAGCGAGGATGCCGTGTTCGGCATCGGGCCATATACCTTCCGCCCGGCCAGCAAGCTGCTGCTCGACAACGAGAAGGCGGGCAAGAAGGTGCGGCTGACCGAAAAGGAAACCGCGATCCTGAAATACCTGCTGCGCGCCGGCCTGAAACCGGTGCCGCGCGAAACCCTGCTAGCCGAGGTCTGGGGCTACAATGCCGGCGTTTCCACCCACACGCTGGAGACCCATATTTATCGCCTGCGCCAGAAGATTGAACGTGATCCCGGCGCGGCGCGGCTGCTGATCACCGATCCCGGCGGTTACCGCCTGCAGCCGTGAAGGCAATCACCGCCCGGTGAAGACGGGCGGGCGCTTCTCGGCCATCGCGCGGCGGCCCTCCTGGAAATCCTCTGTGCGGAAACTTGCGGCGGCGCGGTCCCGTGCGGCGCGCTCGTCGAACAGGCCGCCGGCAATCTCATTCAGGCTCTGCTTCATGCCGCGCACGGCCTGCGGCGCCAGTCCGCATAGAATGGCGGCCAAAGCCTCTCCTCTTGCATGCAGATCTTCCGGTGCGACCAACCAATCAACGAAATTGCACCGCAGCATCTCGGCATCGTCGAAGGTTTCCGTGGCGAGGAACAGCCGCTTGGCTGCGTTCAGCCCCAGACGGCTCGCGGCCCGCTTCAGGCCATGCGGATGATACTGGATGCCCAGTTTTGCCGGTGGAATGAAGCACTTGATGCCGCGCGCCCCAAGGCGGAAATCGCAGGCCAGCGCCAGGTCTGTGCCGCCGCCATAGACGCCGCCCTGCAGCAGGCAAAGCGTTGGAAAGGGCATGTTTTCAAGGCGATCCGTCACACGTTCCAGCGGGTTGTCGCGCCAGTCGTGGCCGGCCACCGAGCCGAAATCCACACCCGCGCAGAAACTCTTGCCTTCGGCGCGCAGCAGCAATACGCGGATATCGCTCCGCGCCGCCATGTCGGTTAACGTTGCGTCAAGCGCCTCTAGGTCGCCGATCTCAAGGGCATTGTGCTTTTCTGGCCTGCAGAATGTGATGGTCGCCCGGAAATCTTGGATTTCTGGAATAAAAGCTTGAGACATCGCGCAAACCGCCCTTAATCTTTCCTATGTCGCATTTCCGCACAGACCCCGCCGACCGGCAAGGGTCGGTACATGTAGACGGCACTCCATCCCACGACGCTGACGGGATAAAAAAGGAGGCCACAGTGGGGGTTGATGAGTTTTACGTTCGCTTCTGGGGCGTCCGTGGCAGCATTGCCGTAGGCTCGCCGGAGGTGATGCGCTATGGCGGTAACACGTCGGCGCTGGAGATTCGCTGCGGTTCGCATCTTTTCCTCTTCGATGCGGGCACGGGAATTCGTGCGCTCGGCATTGCCCTGCAGCAGGCGCAGGCACCGGTGGATGCCGATCTTTTCTTCACCCACACTCATTACGACCATGTCTGCGGTCTGCCGCATTTCTGCCCGGCTTTCGATCCGCGCAATACCTTCCGTATCCATGCCGGCCATGTCACCGAGGTCGATGGCATCAAGAGCGTGCTGAAGCAGATGATGTGCTCGCCGCTCTTTCCGGTGCCGCTGGAAATCTTCCAGGCCAACCTCAGTTTCCATGATTTCCGCCAGGGCGAGGTGCTGCATCCCAAGCCGGGTGTCACTATCCGCACCGGCCCCCTCAGCCATCCCGACCTTGCCACCGGCTATCGCGTCGATTATGGCGGCAAGTCGATCTGCTACCTGACCGACACTGAACATCCGGCCGAAGGGCTGGACCAGAATATCCTTGATCTGGTCCATGGCGCCGATATCGTGATCTATGATTCCATGTATACCGACGAGGAATATGCCTGTCGCAAGGGTTGGGGCCATTCCACCTGGCAGGCCGGCGCGAAACTCTGCGATGCCGCCGGCGTGAAGACCTTCGTCGTATTCCATCACGATCCCGAGCATGACGATGCCTTCATGGATCGCGTCGCCGCCGAACTTGAAGTCGCGCGACCCGGTTCGGTCGTGGCCCGCGAGGGCATGATCCTGCGGCCGTGAAGATTCCCCGCCGTGAAGATTTTTCGATGAGCAAATCCTGGCGCCGGCTTCGCATGGGGCTGCAGACCCTGGCGGCTCCGCTGCTTGGACTGAGGCGGCAGGGCTTTTTCATTCCCTATCGCTATGCCGACAGCGTGGCGTCGCACCAGCCGGTTTATGAACCCGTAGCGGACCTGTTCGCGGCCAGTGATCTGACTTTTGGCAATCTGCTGGAGGAGGCCGACAGCCATGCCGAGGCTCTGAGCCGCATCGCGGCGGAGCGCAAGGCGGGTGGCAGCGGCCCGCGCTTTGATCAGAGCTGGTTCCCGACCCTGGATGCCGTGGCCGCCTATACCTTGGTGCGGCGGCTGAAACCCGCGCGCATCATCGAGGTTGGCTCCGGCCATTCCACCCGTTTCCTAGCGCGCGCGGCGGCCGATGCCGGGCTGGAGACGACGATCACCGCCATCGATCCGCAGCCGCGTGCCACACTGGCTGGCCTGCCGATCCGTTTCGTGCCGGCAGTGATGCAGACGGCCGATCCGGCCATCTTCGCCACGTTGCAGCCCGGCGATATCCTGTTCATCGATTCCAGCCATATCCTCATGCCCGGCACCGATGTGGACTGGCTGTTCAGCCGCGTGCTGCCCCTGCTGCCTGCTGGCGTGGTCGTGCATATCCACGACATCTTCCTGCCCGACGATTATCCGCGAAGCTGGGCCTGGCGCGGTTATAACGAGCAGCAGGCGGTGGTGCCGATGCTCATCGGCGGGTTCCGCCCGCTATTTGCCAGCCATTATGTGGCGACTCGCATGATCAACCGCGTGCATGGCAGCATTGTCGGCCGCCTGCCACAGGCGGAAGAGGCGCTGCCGGCCAGCCTGTGGCTGGAAAAGCAGGCTTAGCGGTAAGGGTCGGCCGCGTCACGCAGGCCGTCGCCGAAGAAATTGAAAGCCAGCACCACGATGATGACCGGGATTGCCGGGGTCATCAGCCATGGATATAGCGCCACCACGTTGATGTTCTGTGCCTCGTTGAGCAGAACGCCCCACGAGGTGATCGGCGGCCGCAGGCCCAGACCAAGGAAAGACAGTGCCGTTTCACCCAGGATCATCGACGGGATCGACAGTGTGGCCGAGGCAATCAGGTGGCTCATGAAGCTGGGCAGCAGGTGGCGCCCGATGATGCGTCCGGGCGAGGCGCCCATCAGCCGTGCCGCCGTAGCAAAATCCTCCTCGCGCAACGCCAAGAGCTTCGATCTGACGGCACGCGCCAGACCCGGCCAGTCGAGCAGGCCGAGGATAATGGTGATGCCGAAATAAACCAGGATCGGCGACCACGTGACCGGCAGGGCAGCGGACAGCGCCATCCACAGCGGCAATTCGGGCAGGCTGCGGATCAGCTCGATCAGGCGCTGGATCGAACTGTCGATCCAGCCGCCGTAATAGCCCGAGATACCGCCCAGCACGATACCGATCAGGAAACTGATGGCGATGCCGATCAGGCCGACGGTGAGCGAAATGCGTGTGCCGTAGACGATGCGCGAGAATATGTCGCGCCCAAGCCGATCGGTGCCGAAGAAATAGAACTGCCCACCTTCGGCAGGACAGACGAAATGGAAGCGCATGGGAATCATGCCCCAGAATTCGTAGGCATCGCCCTGGCAGAAGAAACGCAGCGGCTGCACCCGGCTGGTGTCGGGGAAATATTCGCGTTTCAGCGTCTCGGTGTTCATCTTGAAACGCTGGCCATAGACGAACGGGCCGACGAATTCGCCTTCATGGAACAGGTGAATCTCGTGCGGCGGCGCATAGATCGCCCGCGGATTGCGTGTCTGCAGGTTGTAAGGCGCGATGAATTCCGAGAACAGGGTGGAAGCGTAGATCAGCAGCAGGATCACGCCGCTCCACAGCCCCAGCCGGTGGCGGCGGAACTTCCACCACATCATCTGCCATTGCGAGGCGCGATAATAGCGCTCCTGCTCCGGCGTCATGCTTTCGATCGAATAGGGATCGAAAGGTGCGGGATTGACCCAGTGTTCTGGTTTGCGGGATGCCTCGCTCATGACCGGCCTATTTTGCCATGCCGCCGGTGAGGCGAATGCGCGGATCGAGCAGGGCCAGCAGGATATCGGAGATCAGCATGCCAACCACGGTGAGCAGGGCGAGGAACATCAGGAAGGAACCTGCCAGGTATTGATCCAGGGATTGCAGGGCGCCCAACAGCATCGGTCCGGCGGTCGGCAGACTCATCACCACCGAGACGATGACCGAGCCGGACACGACGGAAGGCAGCAGGTTGCCGATATCGGAAATGAACGGGTTCAGCGCCATGCGGATCGGGTATTTTACCAGCAGGCGCAGAGGCGGCAGGCCCTTGGCTCGGGCTGTGGTGACATACTGCTTCTGCAGTTCGTCAAGCAGGTTGGCGCGCAGGCGACGGATCATCGCCGCCGTACCCGAAGTGCCGATCACAACCACCGGCACCACCATATGTGCCATCAGCGAGGCGATCTTTTCCGCATTCCATGGCGTGTCGATCAGTTCTGGATCGACCAGGCCGCCCATCGAAACGCCGAACCAGCGGTTCGAGTAATACAGCAGCACCAGCGCCAGCAGGAAATTCGGCGTGGCCAGACCAATATAGCCAAACAGGGTGAATCCGTAATCACCCCATGAATACTGCCGGGTGGCCGAATAGACGCCGATGGGGAAGGCGACGATGTAGATGAACAGGATGGTGAAGAAATTGATCACCGCTGTCATCACCAGTCGGTCCCCGATCAGTTCACCGACCGGACGATTGTATTCGAATGACCAACCCCAGTCGCCCTGCAGCAGGCCGGAGAAGCCGTTCGGACCGGGCCAGAAACCCATCCAGATTGCGTATTGCTCAAGCAGCGGCCGGTCCAGCGCGTATTGGCTGCGCAGGAATTCGGCGCGTTCCAGTGCGCTGGTCTCGCCCTGGGCGCGCAGTTCGGCGATCTGATTGGTCAGGTAATCGCCAGGCGGCAGTTTAATGATGATGAATATGAACAGGCTGATCACCAGCAGGGTGGGGATCATCAGCAAAAGGCGACGGGCTAGATACAGCAGCATCGATCTGATCTTCGCTTATGGCCGCAGCCAGAAGGTTTCAGTGCGGTACAGGCCGACGAAGGCACCGGGATCCCAGTTGAACACACCCTCCTTGGGGATGTTGACCAGTTTCTTGTTGGCGATGATCGGCTGGAAGACGCCGCTGATCACGCCGATGCTGAAGGTCTGCTCCGCATGGATGGTCAGCATGCGATGCCATATGCGTTCGCGCTGGGCATCGTCGCCCGTAGCCATCCAGGCCTCGTAAAGATCATACAGCTCCCGTGCCGCCGGCATGTCGATCGGTTCGCCGGACTGCCCACGAGTTTCATGCCACTGGCCCCATTTTGGCCATTGCAGGCCGTATTGCGAAGTGGGGGCGAGTTCGTGCGGATTTGTGCCAGGAGTGGGCAGGCCGTTTTCCAGGCCGCTCCAGACCGACATGATAGCTTCGCCCGAGAATATCCGGTTGCGCACCACATCGCGCTGGCTCGGTTTGGCAAACAGCTTGACGCCGATCTTGGCCCAGTTCTCGCCGATCAGCTCCAGCACGTCGGTCTGTTCGGTATCCTCGCCGGCGGTCTCCACCACAATCTCCAGCGGGCGGCCATTGGCCATCAGGCGGATACCGTTGCCGTCGCGCTTGGTCAGACCGATTTTATCCAGCAGCCGGTTCGCCGTTGCCACATCGAGGGTGGCATTGGTCGACTGGTATTCCGGCTTGAACAGCGGGCTGTCGGGCAGAACGGTGTTGTTGGATTCGATGGCCAGACCAAAATATAGCGACTCATTGATGGCCTGGCGGTCGATCGCCAGCGACAGGGCATGCCGGAATCGTGCATCGCGCAGCAGCGCCCGCCAGACCGGATCATTGGCATTCAGGTTCGGATAGAGCGTGAAATGCGAGCCCTTGGCCGTACGCCAGAGCAGGGTCTTGTAGCCCGCCCGTTTCTCGTTCTCCTTCAGGAAGGTGAAGTTGTTGAAGGTGATGTTGCGGAACTGTAGGTCAGCCTCACCGGCTCCGGCCTTGGCCGGGATCAGTTTGGCATCGGCTTGGCTGAACAGGATGCGGTCGATATAAGGCAACTGCCGGCCATTGGCGTCGATGCGGTGGAAATAAGGATTGCGCGTTGCCACGAAGCGGATCGCGGGCGGTCGCGTGGTCATGATCCAGGCATCCAGACCGGGCAGGTCCGGATTGTCGCTCTCCATCATGTTGTCCATGCGGTTATGCAACGCTGCCCAGTTGGGCCGCTTTTCGGCCGTTACCAGTGCCGCCAGCTTCTGCGGATCGGCATATTTGGTATGGAACTGTTTCAGGTAATGCGCCGGACGATAGATATAAAAAGCCGATGTGCCGGCGATGCGCGGCATGAAGCCCGGGTTGCGTTTCGACCAGCTATAACGGATCGTGGTCTCGTCCAGGAATTCCACCTTGGGTTTTTCGCCATCGACCAGCAGGCTGGCCTGCGGGCCGGCCGGGTTCAGTTCCTTGTTGTTGGCGACGTCTTCCCAGTAATAGCGGAAATCCTCCGCAGTGAAGGGGTGGCCATCCGACCAGCGATGGCCCTTGCGCAGGCGGAAGGTGAAGATGCGTTCGTCCTCGATCTCGATTTTCTCGGCCAGATCGGGCACGAAGCGGAATTTCTCATCATACACTGCCAATCGCGTATAGCCGATTACGTTCAGCAGGCGCACGTCGCGCGCCCGGCCGATCAGAGTGCGCAGATCGCCTCCCGGCTGGCCGGCTTCCCGTGGGGATTGGAACTCGACGATCAGTGGCGCGGCCGGAACCCGCTCGCCGACCGGCGGCAGCTTGGCGGCCGCAACATCGGCAGCGAACATCGGCGTTTCCTGCAGGTCCGGTGTCTGGGCGCGGACCGGGTTCAGCGATGCGGCCAGGGCGGCAGCCAGGAAGGCGAGGCGGAAAACGGTCTTCATGCGACGAGGTCCCGGAAATCTGCGGTATCGGCAGCGCGCACAAGGTGGCCGCGTTCAATCTCGATCATGTGTGGCCTGGCCCGGCCGTCGATGGTGAAAGGCTGCGGCCAGTCCTGGGGATTGGAGGCCTTGCCTTCCATCAGCAAGTGGAGGTCGAGCCGACTGGATGGATCCGGCTTGGGCACCGCTGCCAGCAGGGCCTTGGTGTAGGGGTGCACCGGATTGGAGAAAAGCTGCTCGCGCGGCGCGATCTCCACCAGGCGGCCGGCGCACATCACGGCGATGCGGTCGGCAATGTAATCGACCACGGCCAAATTGTGGGAGATGAACAGATAGGTCAGGCCGAGTTCGGATTTCAGGTCTTTCAGCAGATTAAGGATCTGCGCCTGGATCGAGACGTCGAGCGCCGAGACCGGCTCGTCGCAGATCAGCAAGTCGGGTTGCAGAGCCAGAGCACGGGCGATGCCGATACGCTGGCGCTGTCCGCCCGAGAAAGAATGCGGATAGCGGCGCAGGAAACGCGGATCGAGGCCGACCAGCGTCATCAGTTCCTTGACCCGTTCGAAACGTTCGTCCTCGTCGCCGATCTGGTGAATCACCAGAGGTTCGGAGACGATATCGAACACCGTCATGCGTGGGTTGAGCGAGGAGAAGGGGTCCTGGAAAATGAACTGCACCTTGCGCCGGTAGTTGAACAGGGCATCGTCTTCCAGGCTGTGCACATCCACCAGCCTGTCGCCATCGTGAAAGCGGATGTTGCCGCTATCGGGCGTCATCGCCCGCATGATCAGCTTACTGGCCGTGGTTTTGCCGCAGCCGGACTCGCCCACCAGGCCAAGGCATTCGCCGCGCAGCACGTTGAAGCTGGTATCGTCCACGGCCAGAACGTTGCTGATCTTGCCGCCGCCGAACAGGCCGCCTTTGCGCAGGGTGAAGGACTTGCTGACATGTTCGACTTCCAGCAATGGCGTACCGGCGGCGATGTCGGGCTGGTGGCTGCGGCCGCTGCGCAGCAGGGCGCCAATCTCGCCTTTGATCTCGCGGATCGGCATCAATCGTTCGCCGGGCTTCATGTCGAAACGCGGCACGGCTTTCAGCAGGGCCTGCAGGTATGGGTGCCGGGGGGCGCCGAATATGTCGTGCAGGCCGCCGCGCTCCATGACCTTGCCGTGATACATCACCACGATCTCGTCTGCCATGTTGGCCACCACACCCAGATCATGGGTGATCATCAGGATCGCCATGCCGAGTTCGGATTGCAGATCCTTCAACAGCTTCAGGATCTGTGCCTGGATGGTAACGTCCAGCGCCGTGGTCGGTTCGTCGGCGATCAGCAGGGCAGGGCGGCAGACCAGGGCCATGGCGATCATCGCGCGTTGCCGCAGGCCGCCCGACAATTCGAAGGCATAAGTACGCATGGCGCGCTGCGGATCGGGAAAACCGACCAGGCGTAACATCTCGGTGGCCAGTTCGTTGCCTTCGGCGTCACTGACCTTGCGATGCAGGTGCAGGGATTCGGTGATCTGGTTGCCGATGGTATGGAGCGGACTGAGAGACGTCATCGGCTCCTGGAAAATGATCGAGATACGCCCGCCCTGCAGTTGCCGCATCTGCGGCGAACCCTGCGGCAAGGTGGCGATGTCGATGGCTGCCTGTTCCGCATTCTGCGGGTCGCGGTACAGAATCTGGCCGCCGGCGATGCGGGCCAGGCGTGGCAGGATGCCCATGATGGCCTGGCTGACCACCGATTTGCCCGAACCGGACTCGCCTACCAGCGCAACGGTACTGCCTTGCGGAATCTGGAAGCTGATGCCATCCACAGCCTTGACCAGACCTTCGGGCAGGTCGAAATGAACCTGCAGATCCCTGACCTCGAGCACGTTTCCGGTCATGGCATTGGTCATCGCCGCGCATCCTTTGGGGCAATGGCCGGCAGCCGCGCAGCATTCAGGCGCGTTGCTTCGCTCAGGACTACGCCGCGCGCAGTGGCGGCGGCGACGGCCTGCTCGACCAGGATCGGAAATCCGATCAGATCGCTGTCAGCGCGCAAGATTCCGTTTTCCCCTTCGATCGTCAGCTGCAGCCAGCCCTCGCTGCGATCCCGGCGGGTGGAAAAATACCGCAGGGTCACTTTGCGAAGATCCGACCACGGCATGACCAACTGCCGCCCCAAACCCCATCGGTCGGATCGTGCTGCCCCAGACGCGTCGAGCGTGATCTCGATCTGTTGGCGCCATGCGGTGACGGCGCCAAGCCAGGCCAGCAGCAAACTCAATCCGACCAATAGTACAAAAATGACAGATTGAGGCTCGGCAAACAACAGCAGTCCCAGGCAGATGGCGAACCCGATGCCGGCCCGCAGGTAGTCCGGCCAGAGCCGGGAGAGGGGGTAATACAGCCGGGTCATGACGTCCGCGTTACAGCGGGCGGGATTTCTGCCGGGCGGCCGATGGCCAGGGCCGCCGTGGTATCCAGCCACCGGCCGGCCGGATGGGCCGCGATGGCGGCAATGAACTCTGCCACAAAGCTCCACAGGACGGTATCGTGGCGCAGGTGGTGGGTCAGGAAGCCCACAGGTTGCAACAGGACTATGCCCCCGCGCATGGCGCGCAGCAGGCCAGTAGCCGCCTGGAGGCAGGCCGCCGTGGCCGCCGGGTTGTCATTGCCGTGCCAGTCGATGGGGTCGAGCTGGGTATTCAGCCAGGCAAGGCCTGGCGCGGCCCAGTAAGTTTGACGTGGTTTGAAGGCCGAGACCGCTTGGAAGCCCAGTTCAGCCAGGCCGGGCAGCATATCGGGCGCCATGCGGTTCCAGGGTGGCACAAAGACCGGCTGGCGGGCCGGGGCGGCAAACTTTGCAGCCAGGATTTCCTGTCCCTGCCGGATATCGGTCAGTCGTGCCCGCAGCGGCCGGCTGGCCGGAAATTCGGATTTCTTCTCACCGGCCGATGCATGATTATGGTGGATATAGCCATGCTGCAATGCAGCAACGCCAGATAGACCGACCAGGCGCTCGGTCAGGCCGGCCTCGGCCTGGGCCGGGATAACGGCCAGAGCCAGGGGTGCGCCCGTGATGGTTTGCAACTCCAGCAGCCGGTCGAGGGCTGAATTTGGTTTTGTCGCATCGTCGTCACGCCACCAGAAATGGGCCTGCCTGTTTTCCGCGGCCCACAGATCGAGTTCCGCCGTCAGTTCGGCCCAGGCTGCGGGATGGTTCGTCACGTTCGCCGGCCTACGAAGCCGTGCACCAGCCGGACGGTTTCATCGGCGCCATCCAGGCGGATGCCGGGGCCTGTCGGGCGGGGGGCGGTGAGGGCCAGGCCGATGGCCTGTGCCAGTCTGACAGGATCGAGGTCGCTTTCGCGCAACACCTGCAACAGGCCGCGCTCTGCCAGCAGGTTGGCGCGCAAAGCCTGCTCGGTTTCCTCGCCGCCCGCAAAGGGCACCACCACAGAGCGCGCGCCGCTGGCCAGGGTTTCCATCACCGTATTGTAGCCAGCCTTGCTGATCGATAGCAGGCAATGGCGCAACATGCCGGAGAAATCGGGTCGCACGGTTTCGATGATGACGCCATCACCCGCCATGCGGCGCAGATCGTCCACCGCTTCGGGTTTTTCATGCGAGCTGACCAGTATCCGCCAGGGCTTGTCAAATGCCTTGGAGAGCGGACGTGCGGCCAGCGCAGCATGGAATAAGGGCATGCCCACTGCGCCGCCACCGGCAGAGACCAGGACTTCGCCCTTGCCGGCATTGGTCTGCGGTATGGTATGGCGTTCGACGATATAACCGGTGTAATGCAGCCGGTCGGCGATGCGCTCGGCCAGCGGGAAGGTCTTCTCAAACGGCACGAAGGCCGGATCGCCATGGATCAGTGCGGCGTCGTAATAATCCTGCAACCATGCGATACTGTCGAGGTCGCGTTCGGGCTTGGTGCGGTCGACCAGGATGTCGCGCACTGAACAGAACACGGCGGGCCGCTTCGGCAGGGCCTTGGCGTGGGCCAGAAGCGGCAGCAATTCGAACCGCATCGGCCGGCGACCGAAGGGGAAGAGTTCGGTCAGCAGCGCATCGGGAGCGAAGCGGTCGAAGATACCCTGCAGTTTCTGGATGCGCATGGCGCGCCATTCGTCAGTGATCGGCGTACCGGATTCATCCAGCAGGATACGGAAACTGGCATCTTGGGCGCGTGCCGGCGGCAGTTGTTCAAACCGCACGCCCTCCAAGCCATGAAGGGTCGGATCGGGCATGCCGCCAGAGACCAGCAGGGTATCCCAACCATGGCGTGCGAAGGCCCGCGCAATTGCCGCCACGCGATGCAGGTGCCCGACCCCCAGCAGATGCTGCACATAGATCATCACGCGCGACGCGGTCATGTCTTCGGCTCCAGCGGAATATTGGCCGCCAGCAATTCGGGCCGACCGGCACCAGTGATACGAAATTCCTGCAGGCAGCGCCAATCCAGTTTCACCGGCGGCTTGCCCAGCATCGGCCAGTCGAAGGCCAGCGCGAGTATGGCCCGGATGACGCCTTTATGGGTCACCGCGCCGGCATCCTGCCCGGTGGCGGCCAGGTTTTTCAGCCAGGGCAGCAGGCGGGCCTGAATCTGGCGTGGGCTTTCGCCGCCGGGCGGCTGCAGATCGAGGCCGCGGTCTTCATTCGCCGCAAAAGCCGGGCCGTGCATGGCCTGCAATTCCGCAATGGTGTGGCCTTCATAATCACCCCAGTCCATCTCGATCAGGGCCGGTTCGATAACGGGCCGTAGCCCCAGCGCTGATGCCGTCTGGCGGGCGCGTTGCAGCGGGCTGCAATACCAGACGCGTGTGCCGTAAGTCTGCGGCAGACTGCGGTCGGCGAATTGTTCCAGGCCTGCGGCAGATAGCGGGATATCCCTGCGGCCCTGCAGCCGGCCAGCTGCGTTCCATTCGGTCGCGCCATGGCGCAGCAGGGCAAAGCGAATCATGCCGGCAACCCCAGCCCGGCAAAAATACCCTGCAGCCGCCGCTGCGCCGCCGCCATCGAAAGATGCGTCCCGACATGCTGGATCGCAGATTCGGCCATGCTATGGCGTCGGGCGGCATCGCCCAGCAGGCTGCTCAACGCAGCAGCCAGGGTTGCGGGTTTATCGTCGGCCGTCAGCCAGCCGGTTTCGCCATGGCGCACAATGTCGGGCACACCGCGTGTATCGACCGACAATACCGGCAGACCGGCGGCCTGCGCTTCGAGCAGGGCCATGCCATAGGCCTCGTTGATGGCAGGCCAGACATACAGATCGCAAGCCGCATAAAGCCCAGGCAATTCGCCACCTTCCAGCTGGCCGGCAAAATGAACGCGATCAGCGGCGAAGGAAAAGGCCTGTTCGACCGCGGCGCGTTCCGGCCCGTCGCCTACCAGCAGGAGATGCCAGTCCGTATCGATCGTCAGGGCCAGCATCTCGGCCAGACGCAGGAACGAGGCCATCTTGTCCCCGGCCCGCATCATGCCGACGGCGAGCAGCCATGGTCGCTCTGGTGCCAGCCCGTAGCGTTGCGCAGTCGTGGCGCGATGCCTTTCACGCTCAGTCGCGGCGGCAGCGAAGGGCCGGGGGTCGAGGAAAGGCGGAAAGGCGTGCACTTTCTCGGCGCCGGCAAAGGCGGAAAGACAAACCCCGTCCAGAGCGGTGATTGGCAGCAGGGCATCGGCGGCATGGATGGCGCGGGCGGCCTGGGCATAACCGGCTGCCCAGGGGCCGTGCTCGCGTTTCGGCGCCACTGAAGGTTCGGCGATCACATAGGGCAGGCGAAAGCGCTGCTTCAGCGCCGGCCCCAGGTAATCGGCGGCCTTGTGATAGACATGATAGGTGAACAGCAGGTCAGGTCGCGTTGCCGGATCGGTCTGCCATGCCATACCCAGGCGTTCAACCTCGCGTGCGGCAGCCATGGCCGTATCGGTTTCCCGTGCCGCATCGCCGTCGCGGTTATAGCTGCGCAGGGTCGACAGGATGTCCACCTGATGGCCAAGATTGCGCAACAGCTGAATGAACAGTCGCGCCATGCGGCGGTCGCCAGACGGCGCCACATGGTCCGGCGGCTTGAGGGGGGCGTAAAATCCGATCCGCATCGGGCCGCCTCGGTTCAGGAGGCTAGGCCAAAGCGGCGGACCAGGGCATCGATGCCGGCCGTCATGCCGAAACTGCGGCGGACACGTTGAGCACCGGCCTGGCCCAGCCTGGCGCGCAGGACCGGGTCGACGATCAGGTGATTGAGCGCCACGGTCAGTGCGCCGGCATCGTCAGGCGGCACCAGCAACCCGGTTTCCCCGTCGATAATCAGCTCTGGAATAGCCGAGATGGCGCTGGCAGCACAGGGCAGGGCCTGGCTCTGCGCTTCCATCAGCACGTTCGGCAGGCCATCCATATCGCCGTCGCGATCACGCCGGCTGGCCAGCGCGAAGATATCGGCCTCGCGATAGGCGACGATCACATCGTCCTGCGCCTGCGCGCCGAGCCAGGTGATGTGCCCGGCGATGCCCAGTCTTTCGGCCTGCGCTTTCAGGGTCGGCAGCAGCGGGCCGCCGCCGATATGGGTAAAATGCCAGTACAGGTCACTCGGCAACTGGGCCAGGGCGGTCAGCAGGATGTCGAAACCCTTCTTCTCCACCGCACGGCCCACTGAAACCAGGCGCACGGGGTCACCCGGATCGCGGCCATCGCGCGGCGGCCGCCATGCCGGCGGCTCAGGGAAACGCGAAAAATCGATGCCGTGATAAACCAGCGACACCTTGGCCGGATCGCTGAGCGCCGAAAGATGCGTCACGTTATGGGCCGTGCAGGTGACGGCCCAGCAGCAGTCGCGCAATTTCTCACGCTTCTCCCATTCCGGCGTGATCCAGATGTCGCGCGCATGGGCCGATGCCGACCAGGGCAGGCCCAGCATCATGGCAGCATACCGCGTCACCGAGCCAGGCGTGTGGATGAAATGCGCATGCAGGTGGCGGTATCGTTCGGGCAACTCTGCAGCCAGGACCATCGCCTGGCCAAAACGGCGGATGCGGTTCGGCGTGCGGTCGCGTTTGAGATCGCGCCACCATTGCGCCAGTGCGGCGCGATAGCCGGGCAGCCGGCGGCTTTGCCACCAGCCGCGCAGCACCCGCATTGGTTCCTGGTACAGATATTCCGGCAGATAAAGCAGCGGCGCCCTGATCAGGCCGTGCACGGCATGGCGCTTGGTATCAGTGGGATGGCGCAGGGAAACGATCAATATGTCCAGTCCACGCGCTTCCAGCGCGGCGATTTCCTGGGCGATGAAGGTTTCGGACAGGCGCGGATAGCCTTTCAGGATGAAGGCAACCGAATGAGGCGGGGACTCGGACATAGACTATGGAGAACTGACTCTCGCGCGGATCAGCCGCGCAGGCCGACCACGTTCGAGGCAAGCGCCGAAGTCGGCCGCAGCCAGGGCTGTACAAGGCGGTCTAGATTGTCGAGGCCTTCAAGCAGGCCCGGAATGACAATCTCGGATGGCTGCGGCTGGCGGGGCAGGTTGCGCAGGGCATTTGCCATCACGGCGGGATCGTAGACGCCGTCATCCTCCAGCATGCGCACCAGCCCAAGCTGCTGCGCACGGCTGGCGCGGATAAACTGCTCCATACGTGGGCGCTTGCGGGGCACGATGATGGCCCGTTTATCGAGCGTGAGTATTTCGCAGAAGGTGTTGTAGCCGCCCATCGCCAGGACACCGACGGCATTCTGCACCAAGTGCTCCATATGGGCATCAAAGGTGATGGCTTCCACACGGGGCAGCTTGGCCACCCGGCCAAGGAAATCGGCGCGGCGTTCGCGCTGCATGAAAGGCCCCAGCACGATCAGCGCCGGATAGGGCAGCATTTCGTTGCTTTCATAGGCGCGCAGGACCCATTCGATCAGGCCTTCTCCATCGCCACCGCCGCCCGGCGTGACCAGCAGGAAGGGCCGCTGGGTGATTTCCGGCAACTGATGCTCGGGCGAGGCCTCGGGCGAAAAGCGCGGGAGATACCCGGTATAGACCACTTTGCGACGCACCCGCTCGGGCAGGGCGATGCCTTCCAGCGGGTCGCAGAATTGCGGCAGGCCATAGACCCAGATCTGGTCGAACAGGGATTTCAGCGCCGGCATGACGTTTTTGCGTTCCCATTCCGGGGCCAGGGCGCTGGGCTCATCCATCACGTCGCGCAGGCCGAGCACGAGTCGGGTGCCGCCGGCCTTGAGCATCTTCATGGTTTCCAGGGCTTCGCCGCGCAGGCCCAGCGGCTCCTTGTCCACGATGAAGATGTCGGGATCGAAGACCTTGGCCGTATGCTGGATGATCTCGGCCCTGATTTTCAGGGTCTCCTCGATATCCATCGGCAGGTTCAACGAGGTGTATTGCCCGTCACGCAGCTTGATCACGCCTGGAATGCGGACAAAATCGACTCGGCTGCGAAAATCGAAGCTGCCGATGATCGGCGAGCCCGACAGGATCAGCACGGACATATCCTTATGGCGCTCGACCAGGGCATGGGCAATGGTCCGGCATCGGCGCAGATGGCCGAGGCCGAAGGTGTCGTGGCTGTAGATCAGCACACGGGTGCCGTCGCTGCGCGAAACCATGCCGGATTCCCCTCCCCGATGGGAGCTGTGTGATGCCGGGACTATGGCATAGCCCCGCAGGGCAGGCCAAGGCCCTGAGCCGATAGTGATTCTTAGCACGTTCCCGTTCCGTCTCGGCGATTGGCGGGCCGCCGGGGATCGGTTAAGGTCTGGCCGGGCTCGGAGAAAGTTCCGTGGACAAGAATCTCTACAGTTTCATCCTTAAATACAGTCTGAAGCAGCAGGTCATCATCACCGTCCTGTCGGTGGTTTCGTTCTTTCCGTATTATTACTACCTCAGCATGCCCAAGACGATCGTCAACCAGGGCATCGAAGGGAAAGGCGTCAGCTTTCCGATCGATGTCCTCGGGCTGGGCCTGCTGCAACTCGATCATCCCCATTATCTGCTCCTGCTCTGTGTCGGCTTTCTGGGGCTCGTGATCGTCCAGCAATGCTTCAAATACGCCATCAACTATTTCCAGGGTGTGGCAGGCGAACGCATGCTGCGGCGCCTGCGTTACGAACTTTACGCCCGCATCCTGCGTTTTCCGCTGCCAACCTTTCGGCGCACCAGCCAGGGCGAAATCATCCCGATGGTGATTGCCGAGGTGGAGCCGATCGGCGGCTTCATCGGCGAGAGTTTCGCGCTGCCGATCTTCCAGGGTGGCATGCTGCTGGTGATTTTCACCTTTTTGGTGATCCAGAATCCTCTGATGGCAGTGGCGGCCGTGTCGCTCTATCCGATCCAGTTCTATTTCGTGCCGAGGATGCAGGCCAAGGTGCGTGCCCTGGGCCGCGAGCGCATCAAGAACCAGCGCCGATTGTCGGATCGCATCGGCGAGACAATCAGCGGCATTCCTGAACTGCACACCCATGACGCGGCCCATCCCATGCTGGCGGAGTTCACGCGCCGCCTGAGCATCAGCTACTGGATTCGCGTGGAAATATTCCAGCGCAAGTTCATGATCAAGTTTCTGAATAACTTCATTCAGCAGCTTGGTCCGTTCTTTTTCTACGCGATCGGCGGCTACCTCACCATCCAGGGGCATATGGATGTGGGTACGGTGATCGCGGCGGTGAATGCGCACAAGGAAATGGGCGCGCCTTGGAAGGAGCTGCTGAATCATTATCAGACCCGTGAGGATGTTAAGCAGAAATACGAGCAGGTAATCAGCCAATTCGAGCCTGACGGTCTGCGCGGCGAAGACGATCAGAATATCGAGCCGGCCGAGCCGGTTTCGCTTGCCGGGCCTGTCGCCATATCCGGTGTGGTTCTGAGCGATGACCAGGACCAGCCGGTCCTGGAGAACCTGACGCTCAGCCTACCCTGGCCGTCGCGGGTGGCCGTTGTAGGCGACCACGGCCGGGACGAGATGCTGCAACTTCTCGCGCGGATGATCGCACCGGGCCGCGGCAAGATACTCATCAACGACCGCAATCTGGCCGATATACCCGAAACTGTCGCCGGCCGCCGTCTCGCCTATGTCGGCCCCTCCAGCTACATCTTCAATACCACGCTGGGCAGCAATTTGTTCCTTGGCCTGCGCCACCGGCCGATGGTTTCGCGCGAGCTTTCCGGTGCCGAGCGCTCGCGCTTTGAGCGTGAATTGGGTGAAGCGCTCGCTTCCGGCAACTCACCTTATGATCCCGACGCGGACTGGACCGATTATGCCGCGGCCGGCGCCCAAGGTCCGGACGATATCGCAGCAGTGGCAATTGCCGCCTTGCGTACCGCTGCATTCGACGAGGATGTCTATCAGATCGGCATGCGCGGCACGATCGATCCGCAGAAAAAACCCGATGTGGCTGAGCGCGTGCTGGCTGCCCGTATGACCTTCCGCGAGAAACTCAGCAGCGGTGCGTTGGCCGATCTGGTCGAGAACTGGGATGCGAATCGCTATAACAGCAATGCCACCGTGGCCGAAAACCTGATGTTCGGCACGGCGCGTGATGCCACGTACCAAGAGGATAACCTGGCACGCGATCCGCATGTGCTGAGCGTGCTGGATGCAGTTGGGCTGGGCCAGCGTTTCCTGCAGATCGGTTATGAAGTCGCCGGCACCATGGTCGAATTGTTCGCCGATCTGCCGCCGGATCATGAATTCTTCCAGCAGTTCAGCTTCATTTCTTCAGACGACCTGCCTGATTACAAGGACCTGCTGCAACGTACCAAGCCGGATGCTCTGGATCAGGTCGCAGACGCGGATCGCGTGCGTCTGATGTCGTTGCCCTTCAAGCTGGTGCTGGCCCGCCATCGTCTGGGGCATTTCAACGAAGCCGAGCGGAATGCGATCCTCAAGGCGCGCAGGATATTCGCTGAGACCCTGCCGGCCGAGCGTCGCGATGCCATCGCTTTCTTCAATCCCGACCAGTTCACGGTTTCATCCAGCATCGTCGACAACATCCTGTTCGGCCGCGTCGCGTATGGTCAGGCGCAGGCGCAGGAAAAGATCGGCCGTGTGATCGCCGATGTGGTCGAGCAGATGCAGTTACGTGAACCGATCATCGAGGTCGGCCTGCAGTTCGAGGTCGGCATCGCCGGCGCTCGCCTGACGGCAGCGCAGCGGCAGAAGCTGGCCATCGCGCGCGCCTTGGTCAAGCGGCCGGACTGGCTGATGCTGTCGGAAGCCACCGCCACGCTGGATCCCCGCAGCCATGCCCAGGTCGTGAAAGCGGTGGTCGAGGCACGCAAGGATGCAGGACTGATCTGGTCCTTGCAGCGGGCAACGGATTGCGAGCAGTTCGATTTGGTGGTGGTGGTCGAGCACGGCCGTGTGACGCAATGCGGGCCTTATGCCGAACTCTGCGAAAAGCATGGCCGTTTCCAGCAAATGCTGGCTCCGGCCTGATGCCGGTCTGAACGGCGCACAGTCGATGGAGGTTTTCTCATGAGCCTGAACGAGGAAGTGGAACTGCTGCGGCGTATTCCGCTGTTTGCCAAGATCGAGGCCTCCAAGCTGAAACTGCTGGCGTTCACCAGCCAGCGCCTCACCTACAAGCCAGGCGACGTGCTGTTTCGGCAGGGCGATCCAGGCGATGCTGCCTTTGTCATCATCGGCGGCGAAGCGGATATCATGGTCGATACGCCAGGCGGGCAGTTGAAGGTGGCGCATCTCAAGCAGAATGATTTTGTCGGTGAAATCGCCATCCTCTGCGACGTGCCGCGCACGGCCACGGTCATCGCCTCGACCGAGGTCACCACGCTGCGGATCGAAAAAGACCTGTTTTTCCGACTGATTACCGATTTCCCGCAGATCGCTATTGAAATCATGCGTGTGTTGGCGCAAAGGCTGGAACGTACCACCGCCGATCTGCGCAGCCTGTCGGCTAAGTTGAAGGGTTGAACCCAGGTATGAGCCGACTTGACAGTTTTATCCGGCGCCTGCAGGCGCAGCGCGATGTTTTGAATTGGGCTATGGAAGCCATCGGCGACAAGGCAGGCTTGGTGCTGGAGATCGGGCTTGGCAACGGCCGCACCTACGATCATCTGCGCAGCCGTCTGGGGCCGGATCGGATTTATGCTTTCGACCGTGCCAACAATGCTAACCCGCGCTCTTATCCGCCGGCGGATCGTCTGATCCTGGGCGAGTTCGCCGAGACCCTGCCGGCTTTTGCTACGACCCATCGAGAAGGGGCAATCCTGGCCCATAGCGATGCCGGCCTGGGCGATCCGGAAGCAAACGCCCGCCAGATAATCATGTTGGCGAATGTATTGCCATCCCTGCTTGCCCCGGGTGGCATGTTGTTCAGTGACCAGAAGATGGATCACCCGGCCCTGTTGCCGCAACCTATGCCGGTGCCAATTCCGCCCGACCGCTACTTCATGTATATAAGGACCTGACGGGAGGCTGCGAATCTCCCGCCCAAGCAATGGGGCCAACAACAGGCAAGCGGGGGATCATGTCGGACGGCAAAAAGCGTAAAATCGCCATCCTGGGCGGCGGTGTATCTGCATTGACGAGCGCCTTCTATCTGGCCAGCCAGCCAGACGCGCAGGAGAAATACGACATCACGGTTTACTGCATTGGCTGGCGCCTGGGCGGTAAATGCGCCACCGGTCGCAATCCCGAATTCGGCAACCGCATTGAGGAACATGGCATCCATGGTTTCCTCGGCTCCTACTACAACACGCTGTCGATGATGACCGAGGCCTACCGGCTGCTGGATCGGCCGGCCGGTATGCCGCTTGCCACCTTTGAAGAGGCTTTCTATCCGATTGATTCGATCCTGTGCTGGGAATTCCGCGACTATCGCTGGGTGAACTGGAAGATCACGACACCACGCAATGACCTGAAGCCATGGGAACCGGAATCGCTGCCCACGCTCAGGCACTGGATCAAGGCGCTGGTCGAGTTTCTGGCCAAGCTGTTCGATAGCCATGCCGCGCATATCCCTTCGGCGGCGCTGGAATTCAGCGTCGCCCGAGGCCTGATGAACCGTCTGTCGGAGGAGGCCGAAGCCATCGCCCAGGGGCAGGGCGGCACGCTGCTGAAAGCGGTGGATGATTTCTGGCTGTGGTTCAAACGACAGGTGGAGAAGCTGGTCGAGGGCAACGACGCCCTGCGCCATCTTTACATCACGCTGGATTATTTCCTGACCATGATCCGCGGCATCATCAAGGACGACGTGCTGAACAAGGGGTTCGATCAGCTCGACGACGAGAATTTCTCGGAATGGTTCGCCCGCCATGGCGGTTCGATGCTCACCATTTCCTCACCGCTGGCGATGAACACGCCGAACCTGTCGTACCAGTATCCCGATGGCGATACGACCCGCCCGCCTGCCATGGCGGCCGGCGCCTATCTGCATTGGACTCTGCGTGAATTCGCCTATCTCGGTTCATTCGGCTGGCTGTTCGCCGCCGGCACCGGCGACACCGTGGTCGCGCCGCTCTATCTGCTGCTCAGGAAGCTGGGCGTCAAATTCGAGCTTTTCCACAAGGTGCGCGAAATCACTGCGGGCCCGAACGGCGCGGGAGAGGTGGTATTCGATGTCCAGGCCACCCCGAAAGACAAGGCTAAAGGCTATGATCCTCTGATCGAGCTGCCGCTGGCCCAGTTCGGTGGCAAGACGCTGCCGGTATGGCCTGATCGTCCGCTCTACGACCAGCTGGCCGAAGGCGATGCGATGAGGGCGGCCAACGTGGATATTGAATCCTACTGGTCGGCCTGGAAGCCGGTGGCTGAAAAGCGAATTAAGGCCGGCGAGGATTTCGATACCGTGATCGCCGCGATGTCGATCGCGACCCTGCCGATCCTGGCGCCGCAGCTGATGCAGGCCAACCCGAAATGGCCGCAGATGGTGGACGCCGTGAAGACGGTGCAGACCCAGACCTTGCAGGTATGGATGAAGCCCACGCTGAAGCAGATGGGCCTGCCCTTCGATTTCAAGAATTACGACCGGCTGATCGGCGCCACCTTCGTCAATCCGATCGACGGCGTGGCGGATTTTTCCGATCTGATACCGATGGAAACATGGCCGGCCGACAACGCGCCGCAGTCTCTGCTCTATTTCTCGGGTGCATCGCCGCAATACGGGGCCCAGCCGGCCTTCAGCGATCATGATTACCCGAAACGCGAATATGCCCGCGTGAAGTATCAGGCCCAGCAATACCTGCAGGCCTGCATGGGTGCGCTTCTGCCCAAGTCGGTCACCAACGCCGTCAATCCGCCGGGCGACCAGATCGGGTTCGATTTCAGCCAACTCGTCTGCCTGAAAAGTGATTCCACTACCCTGGGCGTGGCGCGGCTGGACCAGCAGTTCTGGAAGCCCAACATTGATCCCAGCGAACGCTATGTCACATCGCCGCCGGGCAGCACGAAGTATCGCCTCAAAGCCTGGGATTCCGGCTTCGCCAATCTCGTGCTGGCCGGCGACTGGATCTATACCGGCCTGAATGTCGGCAGCTTCGAAGGCGCCTGCATGGGCGGCAAACTGGCGGTGCATGCCATCGACCCGACAGCGATGCCGCTGGACAAGGTCTATGGCTATCCACTCTCCCAGGGGCCAAAGGCCGACAACCTCTAGCAGCGCTCTGGCACTGGTTCCGCCCATCCGCCTTGGCTAGCATCGGCAGCGTATCGCCGATGGGAGAGGGCAGGATGGGCGCGCCGGGGCCGTTGAACCTGATCACCGATGTGGCCGGCCTGCGGGTCGGCCATGCGGTCGATACGCACATCCGCACCGGTGTCACCGTGCTTCTGCCCGACCGGCGCGCCGCCTGTTCGGTCGATGTACGGGGTGGTGGATCGGGCACGCGCGAAACCGACCTGCTGCGGCCGGAAGCGGCCATGCCCGCCGTCGATGCGCTTTGCCTCTCCGGCGGTTCGGCCTTCGGGCTCGATGCCGCCTCTGGCGTCATGCAGTGGCTGGCTGAGCGCCGCCGCGGATTTTCCATTCACGGCCATGTCGTGCCCATCGTGCCGGGCGCGATCCTGTTCGATCTTGCCAATGGCGGCGACAAGAACTGGGGGAGCGAACCGCCCTATCGCCGCCTGGGCCATGCCGCCTGCGAGGCGGCCACGGATGGCGCCTTTCCCCTTGGCAATACGGGCGCCGGCTATGGCGCCAAGGCCGGCCGGCTGAAAGGCGGGTTGGGTAGCGCGTCCTGGCGGGAGACAGATGGCCTGGTGGTGGCGGCATTGGTGGCCGCCAATCCGGTTGGCAGCGTGCTTACGCCCGGCAATCGGGGCTTCTGGGCGCAGCCCTGGGAGCAGGGCGACGAATTCGGCGGGCTGAAAACTGCTTTTCCTGACGGGGTCGATCTCGGCATTGCCGCCGAAGCCCGCATTACAGCCCCCGCTGCGAATCCACCATCCGCACAGCCCGGCGGCCATACCTGCATTGGCGTGGTTGCCACCAATGCCGTGCTCGACAAGACCGGCCTGCGCCAGGTGACGGCCATGGCCCATGATGGCCTGGCCAGGGCGGTACGGCCGGTCCATACCCCGATGGATGGCGATACCATCTTTGCGCTGGCCACTGCCGCGTGGCAGGATCAGAGCGATACGGCGGGCCGTAACTGGCTGATCGCCCGGATCGGCAGCATCGCCGCCGATTGCATGGCCCGCGCCGTGGCGCGGGGTGTGTGGTCGGCCGTGCCGCTGGGAGACGAAGATAGTGCCGCAGCCCTGCTGCGACGCCAGGAGGAGGGAAAACAATGACGCGACGCTGGACTTATCTATCTGCAACGCTGGGGCTTGGTCTGCACCTGGGGCTGGCGGCAGCGATTGCTGCCATGCCGACTGCGGCCCTGGCGCAGGCCAAGAAGGACTCGCTGGTGCTTGCCATGACCTTGGAACCGCCGGGTCTGGATCCCACCATTGCCCCGGCCGCGGCCATCGGCGAAGTGGTGCATTACAACATCTTCGAGGGCCTGACCAAGATTCTGGAAAACGGCGAAGTGGGCCCGCTGCTGGCCGATAGCTGGACCGTATCGCCTGACATGAAGGTGTTCACCTTCAAGCTGAAATCCGGCGTGAAGTTCAGCGACGGCACGGCCTTCGATGCCGCCGACGTGAAATACTCGTTCGAGACCTATGGCGGCGAGAAGAGCACCAACAAGCGCAAGGCCGTATTCGCCAATATTGAATCCATCGCCACACCGAATCCGCAGACAGTGGCGATCACGCTGAAGAAGGCCGATCCGACCTTCCTGTTCAGCCTGGGTGAGAACACCGCCGTGATCACGGCGCCGGAAAGCGCAGCGAGTAATGCCACCAAGCCGGTCGGCACCGGTCCTTACAAGCTGGTGGAATGGGTGAAGGGCGATTCCGTGACCCTGGCCGCGAACGAGGCCTATCGCAATCCCGGGGCGATCAAGCTCAAGACCGTGAAAATGCGCTTTATCGGCGACCAGGGCGCTCTGGTTGCGGCGATGCGTGCCGGCGACATCGACGCCGTGCCCATCGGCATCCTGGGCGAGAACGTGCGTGAATTCGAGAAGGACAAGCGTTTCAAGGTCACGGCTGGCTCGACCGAAGGCGAGACCATGGTGATCATCAACAACAAGCGCAAACCGTTCGATGACGTGCGCGTGCGCCGCGCGCTCACTTATGCCATCGACCGTGCCGCGGTGATCGAGGCTGCTTCCGCCGGCTATGGCAAGCCGATCGGTAGCCATTTCCCGCCGCATGATCCGGCTTATGTCGATCTCACCAAGATGTATCCCTACGACCCGGCCAAGGCGAAGGCCCTGCTGAAGGAGGCGGGTGTCAACAACCTGGAGATCACTCTGCGCCTGCCGCCGCCGCCTTATGCCAAGCCAATCGGCGAGGTGGTGCAGGCCATGCTGTCGCAGGTGGGCATCAACGCCAAGATCGAGAATGTCGAATGGGCACAGTGGCTGGATGGCACGTTCAGGAACAAGAATTTTGACCTGACGGTGGTCAGCCATGTCGAGCCGAACGACGTCGTGAAATACGCCGAGCCCGACTACTATTATCAGTATGACAGCCAGAAGGCCCGCGACCTGATCGCCAAGGCCAATTCGACCCTGGACAAGGCCGAGCGCACCAAGGCCTTGCAGGACCTGCAGCGCCTGCTGGCCGAGGACGCGGTGAACGTCTATCTCTACAACCTGCCGCGGCTGGGCGTGTACAAGCAGGGTCTGACCGGCTTCTGGGTGAATGCGCCGATCTTCGTCAACGATCTGACGGCCGTTGCATGGCAATGAGGCTCGCCTGGCAGTAATCCCGCCATAGCCGCAGCAACAAAAAAGCCCGCCGGAAGGCGGGCTTTTTCTTTGTCAGTCTGTTTGCTGTGGCGCGTCAGCGCACGAAGACATGGACTTCGTTGGTGGCGGCCTGGGTGTTGCTGCCGGCCGAGACATTCACGCGGCTCGCCGGCAGGCCCATATCGGCCAGCGAGCGGATCACGCGGTCGGCGTTGCGGCGTGCTTGGTTCTGGTTGCTGGCGGTCTGGGCCTGGGTGCCGCCGGCGGCCACGGCCACCACGTCGAACACGGCATTCGGCTTGCGCGCGATGGCCTGCGACACAGCGTTGTACAGCGCCTGCTGGTAGGGGACATCGGCGCGGTCGAAACGGATCACTACCAGCGGCGTGCGGCCAGCGGTGCTCACCGGCGCGGCGCTCTGGTCGATGGCGGCGAATTGCTGCGCGCCGGCATAGAAGTTGGCGCGGTTGCCAAGGCCCGGGCCGAGCAGTTCACCCTGCTTGATCGCGGCCGAGAGCGTGGTGAGATTGGTGCGTTCGGCGCCGATGTAATTGGTCTGACGCGCCACGTCCTGGCTCAGTTCGCCCAGCAGGCGGTCGATCAGCACGACGGTCTTGGCGGTTTCGTCTTCCAGCACGGCGAGCTGGCGATGGTCTTCGTCGATGGCGCCGGAGATGCTGTAGGTCGACTTGATCGACTGCAGCAGGTAGGTCGACATCGCCGAGTCGGCGGCCACCTGGTTGGCCAGGTTGCTCATGTTGCCCACATCAGCGGCCATACGGTCCAGGTCGGTCTGGGCCTGGGTCCACTGGCTGACCAGGATCGGGTTGCCCGGCGTGGTGCCCATCTGCAGGCGGGTCGACACTGCAGCGACCAAGCCGTGGTAACGCTGAGAATTCTGGGTGGCGCTGGCGCGGACGGCCTGCAACTGCTGGTTCCGCTGGGTAACTTGCTGCTGCAACTGCGCCAGTTCGCCGCGCATCTGCTGCACCTTCTGGCCCACGAACGTGCCGGTGGCCTGGCCGGGGGTGACGCCCGGGACGACGAAATTGGTGGTGCCCAGAGTGGGCTGCAGCGGGGCCGACTGGGCAGGAGCAGGGCCGGACTGGCCCAGAACCGGATTCGGATTGGCCTCGGCGGCCGAGGGCGGAATCTGCTGGGTCATGACCGGGGCCGGGCCGCCGGCCGGGTCTTCGCCGGTGAGGGAAGGCCAGAGTTCGTCGCTCACATAGGAGCAGCCGGAGAGCAGCAGGGCCAAGGATGCCGTGCTGGCCAGCAGCATACGGCGACCGAACGCCACATTATGAACAGGATTTGCCATGCCACGCCATCTCGCGTTGATGTTTATCGTCACTGGTCTGCTGGCCTGGTGGGCCCCCCGTCGCATCCGGCGACGGCGCTGGACCAGCCAGCCGCGCAAGCCTTTTGCGAACCCCGGCATTGTAGGAGGGCGCCGAACCGCCCGCAAGCATCTTCTGCCAGTAGAATCCGAGGGTTGCGCCGGATCAAAGCAATCCGGGATAGACCCTTGCGCTGTTCCGGCGAATTGAGTAGGTTCCGCCCCCGTTGCGGTACCCACCGCCTGCGCGCTCGTAGCTCAGCTGGATAGAGCACCAGACTACGAATCTGGGGGTCAGGAGTTCGAATCTCTTCGAGCGCGCCATTTTCCTTTTGGAAAATTAATGGCTTAGGCCTTTCTCCTCATATTCGGTTTCTCTGTTTCATCTGATGGAGTGAGAAAGTTTCTCACTGGCTAGTTTTCGCTAAACGAACTGCCTGCGCCTGAGCTCGTGGACTTTAAAGATTCCGGGCTAATCTAAAGGCTATATGGGCGTGCGCCAGCCGTGCGTGACGCGGTCGAACCCAACAGATTACCCTTCTCCTTGTAAGGAGAGGCGAGTCGGATGGAAGCCATCTACGAGATCATCGAGAATCAATGCGTCGCGGGCGTCGTGACGGGGATATTTGTATGGGCGATCCCATTGCATGCCGGTGCCTTCTGAACTGGCGGGCAGCGAGGTGGCCTCAGCAAACGGTAAAGCGGCTCAAGACATTGGCCGGTTCGTCCAGGCGACTATCGCAAAATTCGACCATCCTCAATCGCTGTAGGCGAGATTGCCCAGTGGGTCGCACTGGCTCTACTGCGCTGGGGCAGCCGCCTTAACTTGGACGTTACTGAGACCAGCGCTCTGGCTATTGTACTCTCGGCTTCGAGTCTCGCTGCTGCCATCACCTCGACCGTCATGATGGCGAGCCGGGCAATGACATCCTGCCCGAATTGGCGCCGCTGCCGGGTGAGATGGTGATCCTGAAAACCGGCAAGGGTGCATTCTATGCCACGCAACTGGGAGACGTTTTGACGTCGCTGGGAGTGGACACCTGGTCTTTGCCGGCGTGACCACCGAAGTCGGCGTGCAGACAACCATGCGCGAGGCCAATGATCGTGGTTCTTCCTGCGTGCTGGCCGAGGATGCCACCAAAAGCTATTTTCCCGAATTCAAGGCCGCCGCGCTTGCCATGATCCGTGCCCAGGGCGGGATCGTTGGCTGGACGGCACCGACTGACGTCATTGTCGCAGCTCTGCGTTGACCCATAAAAATCTGCAGCCGAATTCAGCCTTTCGTCTATAATCCCGGGCACAACAATCCCAACCGTTGGTCGCCGCGTATGTCGCAGTTCCTTACCTTAGCAGACCAGATTCGAGAGACGCTTGCCGAGCAGATTGTCTCTGGCGAACTGGCGCCGGGAACCCGGCTGGACGAAGTGGAAATGGCCAAGCGAGTCGGTCTGTCACGTACGCCGGTGCGTGAGGCGTTCAAGGCGCTGACTGCAATGGGCCTGCTGGAGCATCGGCCACGCAAGGGTGTGGTGGTGGCGGTGCCAGACCGCCAGCGCATCGAGGAAATGTTCGAGGTGATGGCCGAGGTGGAAGCCACTTGCGCCCGTTTTGCCGCCCTGCGCATGACCGCCAAGGATCGCCGCGACCTGGAAGCTCTTCATCAACAGTCCCTGCGCCTGGTGCGGCAGGGCGACATGTCGGGCTATTCAGCCATCAATATGGAATTCCACGCCCTGATCTATCGCGGCAGCAAGAACAGCTTCCTGGAGGAAACCGCACAGGCGGTGCGCCGGCGCGTGATGCCCTATCGTCAGTCTCAGTTTCGAGTGATTGGCCGTCTGAGCAGTTCGCATGCCGAGCATGACGACGTGGTGGAGGCGATCCTGCGCGGCGATGCCGATGGTGCCGAGACGGCGATGCGCCAGCATGTTTCGAAGGTGACTGTGGCTTCGGTGGATTTCGTCGAGGAACACCGGCCGAAAGGCAAGGCCTCTCAGTCGGCTGCCTGACGATAGGCGCGCCAGCCGCCATAGCCGGTGATGTCGTTGGCATCAGATATTCCGGCGGCCTCACAGACAAAGCCCTTGATCACCCGGCCGTCATCCAACGTCACATCTCCGATGCCGAGCGGGCCGGGGATGCGGGCCACGAAGCTGCCGAATCCAGCCGTTGGCAGCAGCCATACCTCGCACTCGATCTTTGCGCCCTGGCCGCTGGCGGTACGGACCAGGCCCGGGCGCTGCACGGCGCCGGGCAGGGCGTAGAGCTTGTAATCGGCGCTGGTCTGCGCCGGACCGACCAGCCGTGCATCGATTGTCTGTAATTCATGGTTCAGTGGCTGGCCGCTCAGATGCGCGCCGAACACGGCCAGCGGCACAAAAGGATAGGGTGGTGTGGTGGGCGCAATGGCCGTATCGGGGAACGCATGGCCGGTGGCACCGAGCGGCAGATTGGCGGCACGCTGGGCGGCGGCACCGATGGCGGCCAGGACCGGTTCGTGGAAGCGTGGCGCGATCAGCGTGATGCCCGCTGGCAGTCCATCGGACTGGAATCCATTCGGCACGGCCAGCGCCGTCAGGTCGAAGTAATTCACGAAGTTGGTGTAGTAGCCGAGGTTGGCGTTGAGTTGGATCGGTTCGGCCTCGATCTCGGCGACGCGATAGATCGTGCCGCTGGTCGGCACCAGCAGCACGTCGATGTCGCGCCAGACTGACGCCGTCTGCTGGCGCAGGGCTTGCAGGCGATAATGCATGCGATGTACATCGACGCCGCTCGCGTCCCTACCGCTTTCGATAATTCGGCGCGTAACGGGATGCATGGCTTCGGCATGGGTGGTCATGAAATCTGCCACGGCCGC
Source organism: Ferrovibrio sp. (assembly GCF_046297595.1). GTDB lineage: Bacteria > Pseudomonadota > Alphaproteobacteria > Ferrovibrionales > Ferrovibrionaceae > Ferrovibrio. Next base: position 343,326 of record NZ_JBKBHT010000001.1, on the reverse strand, counting down.
CGTGCGTTCGGCTGCGCCAGCCGGCCGGTAGAGCAGGCTGGCGGCCTCGGCAAACGGCGTGTAGTCGATCTCCACCGGATCGCCACCCATAGCTTGCAGTCGGGTCACGGCCTGGCTGAACAGTTTCTCGGCCTCTGCGTTGCCGAAGAATTTCAGGTCGGCCCCGCGCGGCAGACCGAAACGAAACTGGGTTGGTGCTGCGGGCACGCTGGCGGTCCAGCCCGGCGGTGCAGCGCGGCTGTAGTCGTCGGCGGCATCGAAGCCGCTGGCGGCGCGCAGCACGGCCATGGTATCGTGAACGGTGAGAGCAAAGACTGAGATGCAGTCGAGCGAGCGGCAGGCTGGCACCACGCCATGGGCGCTGAGCAGGCCGATGCTGGGCTTGAGGCCAACGATGTTGTTGAAGCCGGCCGGCACGCGGCCTGAGCCGGCGGTATCGGTGCCCAGCGCAAAGCTAACCAGACCACTGCTGACTGCGACGGCCGAACCGGAGCTTGAGCCGCCCGGAATGTAGTCAGCGTTGAACGGATTTTGCGCCACGCCATAGGGCGTGCGCGTGCCGACCAGGCCGGTGGCGAACTGGTCCAGGTTCGTCTTGCCGATCAGGATGGCGCCGGCTGCGATCAGCCGCGCCACCGTCGTGGCCGATTGCGGTGGCATATAGGCGAAGTCGGGACAGGCTGCCGTGGTCGGCAGGCCGGCAGCATCGATGTTGTCCTTCGCGGCGAAGGGAATGCCCCAGAGCGGTTGTTCCGCCGAAGGACCCTTTGTTTCGAGTACCGCTGCCTGTGCCATCGCCGCGTCGCGGTCAGACAACGATATCCATACGCCATCTTTGCCACGGGCCGCGATGTCGTCGAAGATCGCCGCGATCACCTGGCTGGGCCGCAGGCGCCCGGCGCTGTAGGCAGCGCTCAGGCTGGCAAAATCCAGCGGGCAGGGCAGAGACGATGTTTTGGCGCTCATTGATGAATCCTTTGAAGAGCGGCGATAAATCAGGCTTTTGCGTATACTGCATGCAACAGGTATGCCGGGGCGATTAAAATATAAATCATTGAAAAATCGAAGTATTAAAAGGAAAAATTGCTCCTAATTTAACCCGAATGCTTTTTTAATTTGCATAATATTTAATCATAATTTCCACCTCTGAACGGACGCGGCAGATCCCCCCGTTTCCAGCAATGAGGATTCTCTGTTGGCTTTCAGACCATTACCGCCGCAACGACATCAACAGCGCAACCATGGCACAGCCGTTGCAGTGCAGCAGGTATCTCAAAGGGAACGGGGGAACCTGCCATGCATCGTCGTCTGTTTTTGGTCGCGTCATCTGCTCTGGTCGCGACTGCGACTCTCGCATCCACCTATTTTGCCGCGCCAACCATGGCGCAATCGCGCAAGGAAACGCTGGTCGTGCTGGTCGAGAATGGCCCGAACAGCCTCGACATCCATGGCGTCGGCACCAGCTTCCGCTCCTACGTGGCGGCCTGGAACATGTACGACCGTCTGGTCACCTTCGGGCGCAAGACACTGCCCGATGGCACCCTGTCCTATGACTACAGCAAGATCGAGCCGGAGCTGGCCGAGAGCTACAGCATCGCGGCGGACGGCAAGTCGGTCACCTTCAAGCTTCGCAAGGATGCAAAATTCCACGACGGCAGCCCGGTTACGGCCCATGATGTGAAATGGTCCTACGACCGCGCAGTCAGCGTCGGCGGGTTTCCCACTTTTCAGATGAAGGCCGGCAGCCTGGAGAAGCCCGAGCAGTTCGTCGTGGTCGACGATCATACCTTCCGTGTCGACCTGCCCAAGAAGGACAAACTGTCGCTGCCGGACATGGCCGTGGTGGTGCCGGCGATCTTCAATTCCAAGCTCGCCAAGCAGCATGCCACTGAAAAAGATCCCTGGGCGATGGAATGGATGAAGACCAACGATGCCGGCAGTGGCGCTTTCAAGCTGGAGAAATGGACGCCCGGCCAGGAAACCGTACTGACCCGGTTTGACGACTGGAAGGGCGGCAAGCCATCCGGCATCAAGCGCGTGATTCTGCGCGAGGTGCCCTCGGCCGGCAATCGTCGCGCCCTGATGGAACGCGGGGACGCGGATATTTCAGTCGACATGCCGCAGAAGGATTCCGCCGAAATTCTCGCTGAGGGGGGTTCGGGGAAATACAAGGTGGTCGGCGTGCCGATCGAGAATTCGCTGAAGTACATAGGCCTCGTAACCACGATGAAGCCCTTCGACAATGTGAAGGTGCGCCAGGCCATCGCCTATGCGGTGCCCTATGAACAGATATACAAGTCGGCGATCTACGGACGCGGCATTCCGATGTCGGGGGCGCCAGCCGGTGTGCCCAAGGATGCCAGCTGGCCGCAGCCTTTCCCCTACAAGACCGATCTGGAGAAAGCCAAGGCCCTGCTGGCGGAAGCCGGATATCCGAACGGTTTCGAGACCACCATCTCCATCGACCTGGGTGATGCTACCGCCTCTGAGCCAGAGGCCATCCTTCTGCAGGAAGCGCTGGGTAAGATCGGCATCAAGACCACCATCGAGAAGATTCCCGGTGCGAATTTTCGCAATGCCATGCTGCAGAAGAACCGGCCGATCCACATCGCCAGCTTTGGCGGTTGGCTGAATTTCCTGGATTACTTCTTCTTCTGGGGCTATCACGGCCAGAATGCGGTGTTCAACACCATGTCGTATCAGAACCCTGCAATGGACAAGCTGATCGACCAAGCCCGTTACGAGCATGATCCGGCTAAATACGAGCAGACGGTGAAATCCTTCATCAAGCTGTCGATGGACGAGGTGCCGCGCATCCCGCTCTACCAGCAGATTCTCGATGTGGGCATGCAGAAGAACATTGTGGGTTATACCTACTGGTTCCACCGGCAGCTCGATTTCCGCAGCATTGAAAAGATGTGATCGCAGAAGCGTGGGTGAGGAGCAGTGATGTTGGGGCTGATCGGCAAACGGATCATGACGGCGATCCCGAGCGTGATCGGCGTGGTGATAGTCACTTTCCTCCTCACCCGTGCCCTGCCGGGCGACCCGGCGGCTTACTTCGCCGGGCCAGCCGCCACGCCTGAGGCAATCGCGGAAGTGCGCAAAAGCCTTGGCCTCGACAAGAACCTGATGGAGCAGTTCGTCATCTATCTAAAAGAACTGGCACAGGGCGATCTGGGCAACTCGATCGCCACCGGCCAGCCGGTATTGACCGAGATCGCGACCCGCCTGCCGGCTTCGCTGGAGCTGACCCTGCTGGGTCTGCTGGTTTCGGTGCTTGTCGCCGTGCCGCTGGGTGTGCTGGCGGCAACGCGGCCGGGGTCACTGGTCGATCATGCCTGCCGGGTGGTCGCCACGGCTGGCGTCAGCCTGCCGGCCTTTTTCACCGGTCTGCTGTTGGTCTATGTGCTCTATTACCAGCTTGGCTGGGCGCCGGCGCCGCTGGGCCGGCTAGATATCTTCTATTCCACACCCACGCATGTCACCGGTTTCTATCTCGTCGACACCCTGTTGCAGGGCGATGGCGAGACTTTTTTCGCCGCACTCAAACAACTGATTCTGCCGGTGGCGACGCTTGCCATCTTCACCATGGCCCCCCTGGCACGCATGACCCGTGCCGCCATGCTGGAGGTCCTGGGCAGCGACTTCATCCGCACGGCGCGCGCCTCTGGTCTGCCAAAGGCCAAGATCGTGTATGGCTATGCCTTCCGCAACGCTATGCTGCCGGTCATTACGACGCTGGGTATGGTGTTTTCCTTCCTGCTTGGTGCCAATGTGCTGGTCGAGAAGGTATTCTCCTGGCCCGGCATCGGTACCTTCGCCATCGAGGCACTGATCGCGTCGGACTACGCACCGATCCAGGGCTTCGTGCTGACCATGGCGCTGATGTACGTGGCACTCAATCTGGCGATCGACATTCTCTACATCGTGATCGATCCCCGCGTCGGGTTTGAATGATGGGCGCGACGCTGGGCCATATCCGCTACGTGCTGACCGAGAATCCGGTCACGCTGTTTGCTTTTGGACTGTTCGGCTTCATCATCCTTTGTGCCATTCTTGGCCCCTGGATTGCGCCCTACGACCCATTGGCCACCAACGCCGCCATGGCGCTGAAGCCGCCGTCGGCGCAGCACTGGTTCGGCACGGATGCACTGGGACGCGACATCTTCAGCCGTGTGCTGGTCGCCACCCGGCTGGATCTGGGTATTGCTTTCGCCTCGGTGATCCTGACATTCGCCATCGGCGCACTGGCTGGCATCGCGGCCGGATTCTTCGGCGGCTGGGTCGACCGCGTGATCGGCCGACTGTCGGACACCATCATGGCGTTTCCGCTGTTCGTGCTGGCCATGGGCATTGTTGCCGCTCTGGGCAATACGGTCGGCAACATCGTACTGGCAACCGCCATCATCAACACGCCGCTTTATATCCGCGTAGCGCGTGCCGAAGCGAATATTCGCCGCAATGCCGGTTTTGTGGAGGCGGCCCGTCTGTCTGGGAATTCAGAGGCGCGCATCCTGCTGCTGCAGATACTGCCCAACATCCTGCCGATCCTGATGGTGCAATGTTCGCTCACCATGGGCTATGCGATCCTCAATGCGGCTGGCCTATCCTTCATTGGCCTGGGCATTGCGCCGCCGACGCCGGAATGGGGCATCCTGGTGGCCGAGGGCGCTGCCTTCATGATCTCGGGCGAATGGTGGGTGGCCCCTGTTCCCGGGCCTGGCGCTGATGACGGCGGTGTTCTGCTTCAACCTGCTGGGCGACGGTCTGCGCGACATCGTCGATCCCCGGAGGCGCACATGAGTGCGCCGACCATTTGGAAAACGGGGCGCACATGAGCGCTGTACCGGTACTTTCCGTCGACAATCTTGCGGTCGAATTCCGTACCCGCGGCGGCGTGGTCAAGGCGCTGGAGCAGGTGGCATTCGACATCGCCAAGGGCGAGATGGTGGCCATTGTCGGCGAGTCCGGTTCGGGCAAGTCGGTCACGGCCTATACCATCATGGGCATCCTCGATCCTGCCGGTCGTGTGACCGGTGGTGCGGCAACCTTCGGCGGCCTCGACCTGTTGAACGCCAAAGAAGAAGCGCTGCAGGAAATCCGCGGTCGCGAGATGTCGATGATCTTCCAGAATCCCCGTGTTGCACTGAACCCGATCCGGCGTGTCGGTGATCAGATCGCCGATGTTCTGCTGCAGCATGGTGGCGTGACCCGCCGGGATGCGGCGAAGCGCGCCATCGAGATGCTGGCGCGTGTGCGCATCCCCGATCCGGAGCGCCGGGCAAAGGCATATCCTTTCGAACTTTCCGGCGGGATGTGCCAGCGTATCATGATCGCTATTGCCCTGAGTTGTGCGCCAAAACTGCTGATCGCAGATGAGCCGACCACGGGCCTTGATGTCACCACTCAGGCGGCAATTATGGATTTGATTGCCGAGCTTGGTACCGCGCAGGGCATGGCCACCCTGCTGATCACGCACGATCTGGGCATGGCGGCGGAGTATTGCGACCGCATCGTCGTCATGCATGCTGGGCATATTGTGGAGTCGGCGCCGACGGCAGAGCTGTTTGCCCATCCGCGTCATCCCTATACGGCGCGGCTGATCGCCGCCACGCCGCGACCGGCCGCCAGTTTGAGCGGACTCGCCTCAATTCCGGGCAACCTGCCGGATCTGCGCCGGCCCGACATTCCTGCCTGCCGCTACGAAGCCCGCTGCGAGCGGCGGCAGGACCGCTGCAGCCAGGCGCTGCCACGTGTGCTGGGCGATGAACCGGGCAGCCTTGTCGCCTGCTGGAATCCGCTATGACCGAGATTAAGGATAATCTGCTGCTGGATGCCCAGTCGCTGCACAAACATTTTGCCGTCGGCCGGCGTAGCAGCCTGTTGCAGCGTTTGGCGGGCCGCGCTCGACCGGTATCGCAGCTGCACGCGGTGGATGATGTCAGCATCGCCGTAGCCAGGGGTGAAACTGTTGGCCTCGTCGGCGAGAGCGGCTGTGGCAAATCCACTCTGGTGCGGCTGCTGACCCGTCTGCTCGACCTCACCGATGGCAGCATCCGGCTGAACGGCGAGGAGATAGGCCACTTGCCGGCCCGACAGTTCGGTCGCTCCGCCTACCGACCGCGTATCCAGATGGTGTTCCAGGACGCCACTGACAGCCTCAATCCGCGTTTCACGGCTTTTACCGCCATCGCCGATCCGATCCGTCGCTTGCGGCCACTGTCCCATATGCAGTTGAAGCAGCGCGTAGAAGACCTGGCAACGATGTGCGGTCTGCCGGTCGAACTGCTCAGCCGCTTCCCGCATCAGCTCTCGGGTGGCCAGAAGGCGCGTGTCGGCATCGCCCGGGCCATCGCCGTGGAACCCGATCTGCTGATCCTCGATGAACCGACCGCGGCACTGGATGTTTCGGTGCAGGTGGTGATCCTCCAATTGCTTGATGACATCAAGACGCGGCTTGGCATGAGCTATCTGTTCGTCAGCCACGATCTGAACGTCGTGCGCCTGCTCTGCGACCGCGTGATGGTGATGTATCTGGGCAAGATCGTCGAATCCGGGCCGGCCGAAGCGGTGTTTCGCAATCCCGCGCATCCCTATACCAAGGCGCTGTTGTCTGCGATTCCGCATTTTGAGCCAGGCCATACTGTGCCGCGGCTGCGCATAACGGGCGAACCGCGCAGCCCGATTGATCCCTCGCCGACGGTGTGTCGTTTTTACGGACGCTGCCCGAACGGCAAGCCGACCTGTGAAGCCAGCATGCCGACGCTGCAAACCGTCGGCACGGAGCATGCCGTGGCCTGCCATTTTCCGCTCACCGCCAGCCAGATCGAGGATATTGCATGAGCAAATCTGCCTTCGATGCCGAGGTTTTTATGGAAGCCGCCGCCGCGGCGCTTGGCCTGTCTCTGGAAGATGCCTGGAAGCCGGGAGTGGTCGATAATCTGAAGCGGTCGCACCAGATTGCCCAGGCTGTCCTGACCTTTCCGTTGCCCGACGATACCGAACCTGCCTCGCGGTTCTTGCCCTGAGGCGTGCAAAGATGATCGACTGGCAGAGCAAGGGGCATGAGATTGTGGCCGCGATCCGCGGTGGCCGGGCCACGGCTGGCGATGCAGTGGAGGTGGCAATCCGTCGCATCGAAGCGGTCAATCCTGCTCTCAACGCCTTCATCGATGTTACGTTTGACCGGGCCCGTGCCAGGGCGGCGCGGATAGATGCCATATGCAAGGCTGGCGACGATCCCGGCCCATTGGCGGGCGTGCCGTTTGCGGTGAAGAACCTGTTCGATGTGGCCGGCCTGCCGACCCTGGCGGGATCCAAGATCAACCGCGATCTCCCTCCGGCCCAGGCCGATGCAACGCTGGTACAGCGTCTGGAAGCGGCCGGCGCCATCCTGGTCGGCGCGCTCAACATGGGCGAATACGCCTATGACTTCACCGGCGAGAACGTGCATTACGGTCCGTCACGGAACCCGCATGATCCGACACGGATGTCGGGAGGATCGTCAGGCGGGTCAGGCACGGCCGTGGCCAGCGGCATGGTGCCGCTCAGCCTTGGATCGGATACCAACGGATCGATCCGCGTGCCATCCTCCCTGTGCGGGCTGTTCGGCCTCAAGCCTACATTTGGCCGGATCAGCCGCCATGGCAGTTTCCTGTTCGTGGCCGATATCGACCATCTCGGACCGATGGCCCGCTCGGTCACCGACCTCACGTTGGCCTATGACGCCATGCAGGGACCCGATGCCGCCGATTCCGCCTGCGCGCAAAAGCCGGTCGAGCCTGCGCTGCCGCAACTTGATGCGGGCATCGACGGACTGCGCATTGCCGTGGCCGACGATTATTTCATCAGCACCGGGGAACCGGAGGTCCATGATGCCGTCGCGGCTTTCGCCAGGGCGCTGGGCTGCACGTGCCGCGTGACAGTGCCGGAAGCAGCACGGGGGCGCGCGGCGGCCTATGTCATCACGGCGGCCGAAGGAGCCAATTTGCATCGCGAACGGCTGAAGGTGCGGGCGAACGATTTCGACCCGGCTACGCGCGACCGTTTCCTGGCCGGGCTGATGATGCCGTCCGACTGGCTGGTGCAGGCCCATCGTTTCCGTCGCTGGTACCACGCCCGCGTCATGGAGGTGTTCCGCGACGTGGATGTCATCCTGGCGCCGGCCACGCCCTGCACCGCGCCGAAACTGGGCCAAGTAATGATGGCCCTGAATGGGTTGGAGATGCCGGTGCGGGCCAATCTGGGCCTGTTCACCCAGCCGATCTCTGCCGTTGGCCTGCCGGTAGTGGCAGCACCCTGGGCTGAGCGGGAAGGCCAACTGCCGATTGGCGTGCAGATTATCGCCGCCCCATGGCGCGAGGACCTGGCCCTGCGTGTTGCACGCCGGTTGGAAGCCATTGGAATTGCCGCATCGAAAGCCGTGTGAGGATGCTATGGACGTGAATATCCCCGACGTGCTTGCCGAGGTGACAGCCGCTTTCATGCGGTATGAAGAGGCGCTGACCAGCAATGACGTGGCTGTTCTGGACGAGTTGTTCTGCAACAGTCCGCATACCGTCCGCTACGGCGTGACTGAGAACCTGTACGGCTATGATCAGATCAAGGCGTTTCGAGCAGGCCGCTCACCAGCCGGACTGGAGCGCGAAATCTTCAATACGGTGATCACCACCTATGGCCCGAATTTTGCCGTGGCCAACACGGAGTTCCGCCGTACCGGCAGCACGAAGACCGGCCGGCAGAGCCAGACATGGTTGCGCTTGCCCGAGGGCTGGCGCGTCGTCTCGGCACATGTGAGCCTGTTATAAAGCGCATCAAGCCGTCAGCCATAGAAGTGCTGACTGGTCTGGATGATGCTTGACAGTGCGTATTCATTGTTCAGATCGCGGTAGTATTGCGCGAGACGTGATCGGATGATTGCTGAGCGCGAGAACCATTCACCATAAATCTATGAGCAGAAAACGGTTTAGCCGTTTGATGATGGGAGGAATTGGGCTGCCGCCCAATAGTCTTGACTCTCCAAGAATGTCATATCAGTATAACAATCAGACTTATGGAGTGGATGGTGGTCAAGTCAGGCTATTACACGGTGATCGACGAGCGTTTGCCGACGCCGCTCTACCATCAGATATTCCTGATCCTGCGCAGCCAGATCCTCGATGGCCGCCTCGAGGCGGGCGCGCTGGTGTCGGGCGAGGAAGAACTGGCGCGGCAATTCAATGTCTCCCGCATAACGGCCCGTCGTGCGCTGGCGGAGTTGGCAGCCGAAGGCCTTGTCACCCGGGGCCGTGGCCGCGGCACGCATGTTACCGCGCGCAATGAACCGCCGCCGATTCGCGCCGGCGTGGAAGGCCTGCTGGAAAACCTGCTGGCGATGGGCCTGAAGACCCAGGTGAACCTGGTGGAATTCGGCTATGAACCGGCGCCGCCGGATGTAGCGGTTGCGTTGCGGATCAAGGCCGGCGAGGAGGTGCAGCGCGCCATACGCGTGCGCTCGCTTGATGTCGGTCCTTTCTCGTATCTGACGACCTATGTTCCTGCCGATATCGGTCGCAAATTCTCGCGCAAGGAATTGTCGCACCAACCGCTGCTCGCGCTTCTGGAACAGTCCGGCGTCACGATCGGCGGTGCCGAGCAGACGATTTCGGCTTCCCTCGCCGATGCCCTGGTGGCCCCGCTGCTAAAAACCGTGGTGGGGGCGCCGCTGCTGCGGATCGGCCGCGTGGTGCAGGATGCTGACGGCCGCCCGGTTGAATACATCGTCGGCCTGTACCGGCCAGACCGCTACCAGTTCCGTATGAGCCTCGACCGCGTGCGCGGCGAGGAGCAAAACACCTGGTCGGCCCGCGTGGCGCCGGCGGCAGGGGGAAAGAGGTCGCCACGTTCCATCCGCAGGGAGAAAAGAAAATGACGAATGGTAAGACTGGATTCCGCGTATCCCGCCGCCGCTTTCTGGCTGGCACCGCCGTCACCGCCGCAGCCGGCATCGGCGGATTTCCCGCCATCCTGAAGGCACAGCCCAAGACCATCAAGGTCGGCATCCTGCACCCGGTGACCGGTCCGCTGGCGCCGTCGGGCCAGCAATGCCGCCTGGGCGCCAAGTTGGCGATCGACACCATCAATGCCAATGGCGGCATCGCCTCGATGGGCGGCGCCAAGCTGGAGCCGATCTATGCCGATGCCCAGTCCAAGCCCGATGTCGGCGCAGCCGAGGTCGAAAAACTGAATGAGGCCGGCGTCACCGCCATCGTCGGCCCCTTCGCATCCGGCATTGCGCTGGCCACCACCCAGGCGGCCGCCAAGCACGGCATTCCCCATGTCGTCGATGTCGGCGTGGTCGATCAGGTGGTGACGCGCGGCCTGACCAATACCTTCCGCTTCGGCCCGGGCCTGGGCAAGATCGTCGATACCGCGATCGAGAACCTGGTTGCGCTGAACAACCAGGCCGGCAAGCCGGCTAAGACCGTGATGATCGTCCATGAGGAATCGGCCTTCGGCGCCGGCATGGCCAAGACGCTGAACGAAAAACTGCCGGCCATGGGCTTCGAGGTGCTGGAGACCATCCCGCATGCCAACCCGACGCGCGATTTCAACAACATCGCGCTGAAGATCAAGGGCCGCAATCCGGACCTGCTGATCCCGTCCAACTACTACAACGAATTCGCGCTGCTGGCGCGCACCCTGCGGCAACAGAAAATCCGCCCGAAGGCGATCTATGCCGTGCTGGGCGGTGCTGCGTCGCAGTATCGTTTTGTCCAGGAATTCCCCGATGCGGCCGAATATATCATGGACTGCAACCACTGGTTCGATCCGCGCAATCCGGTGGCGCTGGAACTGAAGAAAAAGGTTGAAGCCGAGAAGGCGTTCTTCTCCTACGAGGTGTTCCTCAACCACGAATGCGTGCGCCTGCTGGCCGATGCGCTGGAGCGGTCGCGTTCGGCCGATCGCGGCGCAGTGACCCAGGCGCTGGCCGCTTCCGGCTGGGGCAACCATTTCATGCCCTATGGCCCGACCAAGTTCGTGAACGGCCAGAATGTCGGCGCCGCCCCGGTCAATACCCAGGTGCTTGGCAAGGACATCAAGGTGATCTTCCCCAAGGAGTTCGCCAACGCCAAGCCGGTCTTCCCGGCGCCGAAGGCCTGATCCCCAGGCGGCGGGGCAGGGACGTGCCCCGCCGCCCTTTTTCCCGCGTGACGGTATGCTTGAATTTTCCATCCTTCTGCCGGCGATCCTGAACGGCCTGACCACCGGGGCGATCTATGCCCTGATCGCGCTGGGCCTCACGCTGATCTATGGCGTGCTGCATATCATCAACTTCGCCCATGGCAGCCTGCTGATGCTGGCGCTCTATGGCGTGTTCTTCCTGCACAGCCTGTTCGGCATCGATCCCTATCTGGCCTTGCCCGTGGCGGCAGTGGCCCTGTTCGGCATCGGCTATGGGCTGCAGCGTTTCGTGATCGGTCAGGCCAGCCACGGCAAGGACGAGAATATCCTGCTGGTCACCCTGGGCCTCTCGGTGGTGATCGAGAATCTGGCGCTCTATTTCTGGCGTTCAGACACACGCACCATCGAAACACCGTATTCCTTTGAGGTGTTTGATTTCGGCGTAGCCTTCATTCCGGTGCCGAAAGTAATCGCCTTCATCGGGGCGCTGGTGGTGGCAGCCTTGCTGTGGCTTCTGATGGCCCGCACCGACCTGGGCCGCGCCATCCGGGCGCTGGCCAAGGAACGGCAGGGCGCCAAGCTGGTCGGCATCAATGTCGAGCATATCTTTGCCATGTCATTTGGCATCGGTTGTGCCTGCCTTGGTGTTGCCGCCTGCCTGCTGCTGCCCAGCTTCTATGTCAGTCCGCAGGTCGGCCATGCCTTCGTTCTGGTCGCCTTCACCGTGGTCGTGCTGGGCGGCATGGGCAGCTTTGTCGGCGCGCTGCTGGGCGGCCTGATCATCGGCGTGACCGAAAGCCTGGGCGGCCTGTTCCTGGGCGAAAGCCTGGGGCAGCTCGGCATCTTCCTGATCTTCATTATCGTCCTGTTGTTCCGGCCGACCGGATTGCTGGGGCAGAAGGCCTGAACGACATGCGCAACCTGACGGCTATTCTGGTCTTTCTCGCAGCGCTGCTGCCGCTGCCATTCGTGATCCAGTCGGATTTCTGGCTCACCTGGCTGACGCTGGCCCTGTTCTATGCCTATCTCGGCCAGGCCTGGAACCTGCTGGGCGGCTATGGCGGGCAGTTTTCCTTCGGCCATGCGCTGTTCTTTGGCACGGGCGCCTATTGCACGGCGATCATGCAGATCCAGTTCGGCATCAACGCCTGGGCCGGTTTCGTGCTGGCGGCCATCGCGGCCGGCATCGTCGGTGCCGGCACCGGCTGGCTGGTCTTCCGTTACGGCCTGCGCGGATCGTATTTCGCACTGGTGACGCTGGCCTTCGCGGAAGTTTTCCGCATCCTGGCCAACACCTTTGCCTTCACCGGCGCCGGCGTGGGTCTCCTGGTGCCGCTGCAGCCGGGCATTGCCCAGATGCAGTTCGAATCCAAGGCCGGTTTCTTCTGGCTGCTGCTGCTGCTCGTTGTCGCCGGGTTGCTGTTTACCTGGTGGCTGCAGAATGCCCGCTTTGGCGCCCGCCTGATGGCGGTACGCGAAAACGAGGATGCTGCACGCGCGCTGGGTGTTGACCCGTTCAATACCAAGCTGCTGGCGATTACGGCATCGGGGGCCATCGCTGGTTCGGCCGGCGCGGTCTATGTGCAGCTTTTTCTCTATATCGACCCAAACATCGCCTACGGCCCGGCCATGTCGGTAGAGGCCCTGCTGGTCCCGATCATCGGTGGGCTGGGCACTATCTTCGGCCCGGTTCTTGGCGCCTTCGCCCTGCACGCCATCGCCGAAATCGGCCGGCTGGTCTTCGGCGAGGCACCAGGGCTCAATCTTGTGCTTTACGGTCTGCTGCTGGTGGTGATGGTCCTGTTTCTGCCCAACGGCCTGTTCGGCCTGGGCAAGGCGAGTTTCGGCATCGGTTCCCTGCGCCGCCTGTTCAAGCGGGGCGCCCATGCTTGAGATCAGAAATCTCGCCAAGCGCTTCGGCGGCCTGGTCGCCACGAACGATGTCAGCTTCACGGTGCAGGCCGGCAGCATCTCGGCCCTGATTGGGCCGAACGGTGCCGGCAAGACCACCATCTTTGCGCAGATTTCCGGCTTCCATAAACCCGATGCCGGCGACATCCGCTTCGAAGATCGTTCGTTGATTGGCCTGACGCCGGAAAAGATTTGCCTGCTGGGCGTGACGCGCACCTTCCAGATCGTGCAGCCCTTTGCCGGTCTGAATGTGCGCGAGAATATCGCTGTCGGTGCCCATCTGCATCGTGCGGGCCGTCGTGCGGCACTGGAGCATGCCGAAGCGATTGCCCATCGCGTCGGCCTGGGGCCGCAGCTCGACAAGCCCGCCGCCGCGCTCACCGTTGCCGGGCGCAAGCGGCTGGAACTGGCCAAGGCGCTGGCGACCGACCCCAAACTAATCCTGCTGGACGAGGTGATGGCGGGCCTCAATCCGGCCGAAATCGACGAGATCATTCCGGTGATCCGCGGCATTCGTCAGTCGGGCGTCACCATCCTTCTGATCGAGCATGTCATGCGCGCCGTGATGAATCTGTCGGATCATGCCTGGGTGCTGAACAATGGCAGCCTGATCGCCAGTGGCACGCCGGCGCAGATCGCGGCCGATCCCCAGGTGATCGAAGCCTATCTCGGCCATGGTGCGGCGGCGCGCATGCAGGCTCAGCCGGCGGAGGCGCATCATGCTTGAGGTGCGAGGTCTGCAGGCCGGCTATGGCGAAGTCGCGGTGTTGCGCGGCATCGATCTCGATCTGGCAAAGGGCGAAATCGTTGCGCTGCTGGGTGCCAACGGCGTCGGGAAATCGACACTGAACAACAACCTGTCCGGCCTGTATCGGCCGATGGCGGGCGAGATCCGCTTCATGGGCACGAACATCACCGGCGCCAGCGCGGACAGTATCGTCAGCGCTGGCCTGATCCAGGTGCCGGAGGGGCGGCGCGTCTTTCCCAATCTGAGCGTTCAGGAAAACCTGGAATTGGGCAGTTATCGCCGTGGCCGCGCCAACCGCGCCGCCAATCTGGAGCGCGTCTATGGCGTGTTTCCCCGCCTGAAGGAGCGCATGGGCCAGTTGGCCGGCACATTGTCGGGCGGCGAGCAGCAGATGCTGGCCATCGGTCGCGGCCTGATGGCCGAGCCGGAACTGCTGATCCTCGATGAACCTTCTCTCGGCCTGTCGCCGCTACTGGTGGAGGAGATGTTCGGCCTGATCCAGCAACTCAACCGCGATGGCCTGTCCATCCTGCTGGTGGAGCAGAATGTGGTTCAGTCTCTGGCCATCGCGCATCGCGCCTTTGTGTTGGAGCATGGTCTGATCGCGCTGTCCGGTCCGGCCGTGGTGCTGATGAACGATCCGGGGCTGAAGGCCTCGTATCTGGGGATGTGACATGACCGGCACGCATCCCATGACTCTCGCCGAGAAACTGGTCGCCCGTGCGGCAGGCCTGCAAAGCGTGCGGCCGGGCGAGGTGGTCACCGCTAGGGTCGACCTCGCCATGATGCATGATTCCGGTGGACCGCGCCGCGTGGCGCCAATGCTGGAGCGTTTGCAGGCGAAGCTCTGGGACCCTGATCGTGTGGTGGTGATTTCCGACCATTACGTGCCGGCGGTAGATGCCGAGAGCGCCGGCATTCTCGATCTCACCCGCAAATGGGTGAAGGCCGCCGGCGTGACCAAGTTCCACGACATGCAGGGCATCTGCCATGTGGTGCTGCCCGAGCGCGGCCATCTGCGGCCGGGCATGTTCGTGGTCGGCGGCGACAGCCATTCGCCCACCGGCGGTGCCTTCGGGGCCTATATGTTCGGCGTCGGCGCCACCGAGATGTGCGGCGTTCTGGTCACCGGTGAAATCTGGCTGCGTGTGCCGGAAACCATCCTGCTGCACTGGTCCGGCAAACTCGGCCCTGGCGTCGTGGCCAAGGACATGATCCTGGCCATGTGCGCGAGGCTGGGCATGGATGGCGGCCGCTATCAGGCCATTCAGTATGCCGGCGACACCATCGCCACGCTGGCCATGCAGGAGCGCATGACGCTGTCCAACATGGCGGCGGAACTGGGCGCCCAGGCCGGCATGATTGCGCCCGATGCCGTGACGAAGGACTACCTGATGGGCGTCGGCGTGCCCGCGTCCGACATCGATCTTGCCACTTGGCAGACGGACAAGGATGCCTTGGCGACCGAACGCCATGATTTCGACGCCGCCGGCCTGTCGCCCATGGTGGCGGCGCCACACAGCCCGGCCAACAGCGCGGCCGTCACCGAACACGGAAATGTGCCCGTCGACCAGGCCTATATCGGGGCCTGCACGGGGGCCAAGATCAATGACCTGCGCATGGCGGCCAGCGTGCTGAAGGGACGGAAGGTGGCTGGCGGCACGCGGCTGCTGATTGCGCCGGCCTCGGCGCGCACCACGGCGGAGGCCGCCGCCGATGGCACGTTGGCGACGCTGACCGAAGCCGGCGCCATCCTGCTGTCGTCTGGCTGCGGTGCCTGTGCCGGCTATGGCGCCGGCGTGCTGGCCGAGAACGAGACCTGCATCGCCTCCACGGCCCGCAACTTCAAGGGCCGCATGGGAGCCGGTTCGTCGAAGGTCTATCTCGGTTCGCCCTATACCGTCGCGGCTTCGGCCGTGGCCGGACGCATCGCCGATCCGCGGGAATTCCTGTCATGACGGCGACAAGTAACACCGGCCGGGTCTGGAAATTCGGCGACAATATCGACACCGACGTGCTGGCGCCCGGCCTGTATATGAAAAGCCCGCTGGCCGAACTGGCGAAACATTGCCTGGAAGCGGTGGAACCGCGCTTCGCCAGGGAGGTGAAGCCCGGCGATATCGTGGTGGGCGGGCGCAATTTCGGCATGGGTTCATCGCGCGAGCAGGCGGTGATGGCGCTTCGCGAACTGGGTGTCGGCGCCGTGGTGGCCCCCAGCTTTGCTGGGATCTTCTATCGCAACGCCCTCAATCTGGGCCTGCTGGCGCTGGTCTGCCCGGAAGCCGGCAAGATTCGCGCCGACTCTGTTCTGGCAGTGGATGCTCATCGTGCCGAGCTGCGCGATATCGAAACCGGCAAGACTTATGCCTGCGAACCGCTGCCGGCGCATCTGCTGCAGATGATCGCCGATGGCGGTCTGCTGCCCCATCTGGAAAAGAAACTGAAAATTCAACGGTCAAAGGAGGCGCAGGCATGAGTAAGCTGCGCGAACGTTTGCGGAGCGGCGAGATCGTCGTCGCGCCGGGTGTCTATGATGGCCTGAGCGCGCTGGTCGCCACCCAGGCAGGTTTTGAGGCGCTGTACCTATCCGGCGCCAGCATTGCCTATACCCGGTTCGGTCGCTCGGATATCGGTCTGGTTTCGATGACGGAGGTAGCCGACACGCTGGGCGCCATCCGCGAGCGGGTAGAGACCGACATCATCGTCGATGCTGATACCGGATTTGGCAATGCGCTGAACGTGCAGCGCACCGTGCGGCTGTTCGAGCGCAACGGCGCATCCGGCATCCAGCTTGAGGATCAGGCCAGTCCGAAGCGCTGCGGTCATCTGGATGGCAAGACGCTGGTGTCTCCGGCCGAGATGGTCGGCAAGATCAAGGCCGCCCTGGATGCCCGGACATCCGACCAGACGTTGATCGTTGCCCGTACCGATGCCATCGCCGTGGAAGGCTTCGATGCTGCGATGGAGCGCGCCGCGCGCTACATGGAAGCCGGCTGCGACATGTTGTTCGTCGAAGCACCGCAGAGCGTGGACGAGATGCGCACCATCACCAGCCGTTTCGGCAACCGCGTGCCGCTGCTGGCTAATATGGTGGAAGGCGGCAAGACGCCGCTGCTCTCGGCCACCGACCTGGCCGAGATCGGTTATCGTCTGGTGATCTTCCCAGGTGGCCTGACCCGTGCTTTGGCCCATTGCATGACAGCCTATTTCGCATCGCTGAAGCAGAACGGCACCACGGCGCCGTTCCGCGACCAGATGCTGGATTTCGCCGCTCTCAATGCCCTGATCGGTACGCCAGAATTGCTGGCCCAGGGCCGCCAGTATGATCCTTCCCGTTACGAGGACCGGCCATGATCGATCCCATCACCCTTGCCGTGCTGAAAGGCCGGCTGGAACAGGTCGCCGACGAAATGGACGCCACCCTGTTCCGCTCGGCATTCAATCCGATCATTGCCGAGGCGCATGACGCCAGTCATGGCTTGTATCACGCGACCACCGGCGAAACGCTGGTGCAGGGCAAGTCCGGCCTGCCGATCTTCGTCGGTGCCATGGCCTTCGCCGTGAAGGCCGTGATCGACAAGGCGGCCAAGGACGGCAACCTGCAGGACGGCGACGTCTATATCTTCAACGATCCCTACGACGGCGGCACGCACCTGAGCGATTTCAAGCTGGTGCGGCCGTTTTTCCGCGACGGCAGGGTCTTCTGCTACCTGGCCTCCGTCGGTCACTGGCATGATGTCGGCGGCAACGTGCCGGGCAACTACAACCCGGTCGCCACCGAAGCCTTCCAGGAAGGCATGGTGATTCCGCCGGTGAAGCTTTATGCCGCCGGCCAGTTGCGGCAGGATGTGGTGGATATCCTGCGCGCCAATACCCGCCTGCCGGACAGCCTCTATGGCGATATGAATGGCCAGGTGAATGCACTCGATCTCGGTGCCAAACGCCTGCATGCCCTGCTGGACGAATACGGCGATGGCACGGTGGCAGAGGCGCTGGCCGAACTGAAAAAGCGCGCAGCGATCCAGTTCCGCAGCCTGCTGCGCGAACTGCCCGATGGTCGCTATGCCGCCGAGGATTTCCTCGACAATGACGGTATCCGCGACGAGGCCCTGCGTATCGGCCTGGAAGTGGTGATCGAGGGCGAGACCCTGACGCTGGATTTCTCGCGCACTTCGCCGGCCTGCGCCGGACCGCTGAATATCGCGCGCTCCACCGCCATCGCCGCCTGTTACGTGGCAATCAAGCACATCTTCCCCGATGTTCCGGCCAACTCGGGCGTGCTGGAGCCGGTGAAGTTCGTCATTCCCGAAACCAGCCTGATCAGTGTGAAAGCGCCCAAGCCGGTGGGTGGCTATACCGAAACGATCCTGCGTGTGATCGACGTGATCTTCCAGGCCTTCGCCCAGATTGCACCCGAACGCGTGAATGGCTGCGCCTATGGCACCATCAATGCGCTGTCGCTGGCAGGCCATCGCAGGGATGGTCGCCGCTGGGTGATGTTCAGTTTCTTTGGCGGCGGCCATGGCGGCCACCCGCAGGGCGATGGCCTGAATCACGGCAATGCGCCGATCTCGATGGCGACGATTCCGCCGCTGGAAATCCTTGAGGCGGCCTATCCGGTGATGTTCACCGAATGGAGCCTGCGGGCCGACAGCGGCGGCGCCGGCCGCAATCGCGGCGGCCTTGGTGCGGTCTACGAGATCGAATTGCTGGAAGAGGAGGCCGATCTGTTCCTGTTCGGCGAGCGCGGCAAATACGCCCCCGCCGGTGTTCTGGGTGGCCATGCCGCGCAGCACAACCGCTTCTTCTATCCCAAGGACGGCAAGGCTGCAGAGCCGGCCATGGTGTCGAAGTTGCACGATGCCAAGCTGAAGAAAGGCGAACGCATCCGGCTTGAGACGCCGGGCGGCGGTGGCTACGGCCCACCATCCGAGCGCAAGCCCGAGCGCATCGCAGAGGATTTGCGGCTTGGTTATGTCACCGAAGAGGGCGTTGCCCGCGATTATGGCCGCAATGCCAAGGAGGCCGCGGAATGACCGACCAGACCACCATCCCGCGTTTTGCCGTTGGCGTCGATGTCGGTGGCACCTTCACCGACGTCTTTTTTCTCGACGAGGCCAGGGGCCGCATCGATATCGCCAAGGTACCGTCCACCCGCGGCGACCAGGCCACCGGATTCATCGAAGGCCTGCGATCCAAAGCCGAGCCGAAGCAGATCGCCACGGTCGTGCATGGCACCACGGTGGGCACCAATGCGCTGCTGGAGCGCAAGGGTGCGCGCACGGGCATCATCACCACGCGTGGTTTCCGCGATGTGCTGGAGATGCGCCGGCGCGACCGGCCCAGCACCTGGGGCCTGTGGGGCCAGTTCATGCCGGTGGTACCGCGCGACCTGCGCCTGGAAGTGGGTGAACGCGTGCTGGCCGATGGCAGCATCCGGCAGACGGTCGATCCGGCCGAGGTGAAGCGCGTGGCGCAGGAGCTGCTGGCCCGTGGCGCCGAGGCGGTCGCCATCGTGTTCGTGAATGCCTACGCCAATCCGGAAAACGAGCGGGTCGCATTGGCTGCGCTCAAAGACGTCTGGCCGAATGCCTATGTCACGGCATCTTCCGACATCCTGCCCGAAATCCGTGAATTCGAACGCACGTCCACGGCTGCGCTGAATGCCTATCTGCAGCCGCCGGTGGGCAGTTATCTGCGCAAGCTGGAAGACCGCCTGCAGGGCGACGGCTTCGGCGGCCAGCTGCTGATCGTGCAGTCCAATGGTGGCGTGATGAGCGTGGACAGCGCCGCCAGCCGCCCCGTGCGCACGGCGCTCTCTGGTCCAGCCGCCGGTGTGATCGCTTGCCAGCACATCGCCATGGCGGCAGGTTTCCCCAATGTGGTGACCTGCGACATGGGCGGCACCAGCTTCGACGTCTCGCTGATTGCTGGTGGCGAGCCGGCCATGAGTGCGCAGACCGCCATCGACTTCGGCATGGTGGTGCGCGCGCCGATGATCGAGATCACCACCATCGGCGCGGGCGGCGGGTCGATCGCCTGGATCGACCGTGGCGGCATCCTGCAGATCGGCCCTGAAAGCGCCGGTTCCGATCCGGGCCCAGTGGCCTATGGCCTGGGCAACGACCGGCCGACCGTCACCGATGCGAATGTCGTCATGGGCCGCATCGATGCCGAGCGGCCGATTGGCGGCAAGCTCAAGCGGCTGGATGTCGAGGCGGCCAGGGAAGCCATCCGCAAGCACATTGCCGAGCCGCTGGGGCTCGACGTGATGGCGGCGGCCGAAGCCATCATCAAGGTGGCGAATTCGCGCATGGCCGGTGCCATCCGACTGGTTTCCATCGAACGCGGTCATAACCCGCGCGACTTCGCTGCCATGCCGTTTGGTGGCGGTGGTTCGCTGCATGTCGGCGCGCTGATCAAGGAAGTCGGTCTGGCCTCGGCACTGGTGCCGCGCTTCCCCGGCGTGACTTCGGCCTTGGGCTGCGTGATCGCCGATATGCGGCACGATTTTGTGCGCACGGTGAATAAGACCCTGGACGACACAGATACCGCCATCCTCGATGCGGCCATCAATGAGGCGGCAGCGGAAGGCACGCGGTTGCTCGATCAGGCCGGCATTGCCTTCGAGGGGCGGAGCATCACGGTCGAACTCGATATGTCGTATCTGGGCCAGACCCATACCGTAGCGGTTCCGTTGTCGGGTGATTTCGCCACCCCGGCGAAGCTGACCCGCGATGGCATCAAGGCTGCCTTTGAGGCTGCTTATGCGGCGGCATTCGGTCGTGTGCTGGAAAAGATCGGCATCCGCGTACTCAACCTGCGTGTTGCTGCCATCGGCCGGCGCAAGAAATTCGACCTCGGCCTGCTGGCCCCGCCGAAAGAAGGCTCGGTCGAAGCCGCCAAACGCACCACGCGTCAGGTCTGGCTCGATGGCGCCTGGCACGAGGCCGGCATCTATCGCCGGCTGGAACTGCCGCTTGGTGCTGTAATCCCCGGTCCGGCTATCCTGGAGCAGCCCGATACCACGATCCTGATCGAGCCCGATCTGGTGGGCGAGGTGGACAATTTCGGCAACCTGGTCGTGAAGCGGAAGGCTGCATGAGCAACGGGCTGGATCTGAAGCACACCGCTTTACTGATCGTCGATCTGCAGAACGATTTTCTGCATGCCGATGGCGCCTATGCCCGTGGCGGAGCCAACCTGCCCGGTGTGGCGGCGCTGATCGCCAGCATGAAATCAGTGGCCGATGCGATGCGGGCAGCCGGCGGCTGGATCGTCTCGACCCAGTTTACCCTGGTGCCGGGCCGGGGCGGCGAGCCGCTGATCAGTCCGCATCTGAAGCAGCTTCGCCCCTTCTTGCGGAAAGGGGATTTTCAGCCTGGTGCCTGGGGGCACAACCTGATCGACGAACTGGCGCCGGCCGACTTCATGATCGAGAAGGTGGCCTATTCCGCTTTCTACATGACGCGGCTTGAATTCGTGTTGCGCAAGGTCGGGATCGACACATTGCTGGTCGGCGGCATCGTCACCAACGGCGGTGTCGCCAGTACCCTGCGCGATGCCCATGTGCGCGATTTCCATGCCATGCTGCTGACCGATGGCTGTGCGGCCTTCTCGAAGGAGGCGCATGAGGCCAGCATTGCCTCCTTGGGCACCATTGCGCCGAGGCTGACCTGCGCCGAGGCAACGGCGCTGATCAAAGCGGCATGAGCAGGGTTCTGCCGGCCGCGGGTATCGATTTTCCGCTGGAGACCCCGGTTCTGGTGATCGGCGGCGGCGCCTGCGGCCTGACGGCGGCGCTGGCGGCGCGCGATGCCGGCGCCGAGGTGCTGGTGCTGGAGCGCGATCCGTCGCCCAGCGGTTCCACCGCCATGTCGTCGGGCATGATCCCGGCCGCAGGCACGGCGTTGCAGAAGGCGCGCGGTATCGAAGATTCTCCGGCCATCATGGCGGCCGACATCCAGGCCAAGGCCCATGGGGAAAATGACCCGGCGATGGTGGAAGCGATCTGCGCCGCATCAGGCCCCACGATTGACTGGCTGGTTCAAACCCATCATGTGCCGCTGACCCTGGTGGAAGGCTTCCTCTATCCTGGCCACAGCCGGGCGCGCATGCATGCGCCGATCTCGCGGAGTGGCGCCGATCTGGTTGCCGGCCTGCTGGCGGCGGCTAATGCAGCCGGCATCGATATCGTCTGCGATACCATGGTCACGACGCTGTTTGCCGATGCCGATGGTCGCGTGCGGGGCGTGGAACTGCAGCGGCCGGATGGGTCGGCCGAACGCATAGGCTGCAAAACCCTGATCCTGGCCTGTTCCGGATTCGGCGGCAATGCCGACCTGGTGGCGCGCCATATCCCGGAACTGAAGGGAGCCCAGTATTACGGCCATACCGGCAATCGCGGCGACGCGCTGCTGTGGGGCGAACAGTTGGGTGCCGCCGTGAATCATCTCGGTGCCTATCAGGGTCATGGCTCGCTGGCGATGCCGCATGCCATCCTGATCACCTGGGCGCTGATGATGGAAGGCGGTTTCCAGGTCAACGCCAATGGTGAACGCTTCTCCTGCGAACATGACGGCTATTCCGAGCAGGCCATGCGTGTGATCGCCCAGCCCGGCGGCGTCGCCTGGAACATCTTCGATGAGCGCCTGCATAAACTGGGCCTCGATTTCGAGGATTACCGCGACGCGCTGAAGGGCGGCGCGGTGAAATCGGCCGACAGCATCGAAGCGCTGGCGGAGCTTTGCAGCCTGCCGACGGACAGACTGGCCGCCACGCTGGCCGAGACGCAGGCACTGGCTTCAGGACAACGGCAGGATCGCTTCGGCCGCGACTTCACGTCCAGGCCCGCGCTGGTCGCGCCGTTTTATGCTGTGAAGGTGACCGGGGCGCTGTTCCATACCCAGGGCGGCCTGGACATCGACATCGACGCCCGCGTGCTGCGCGCGGATGGCCGGCCTTTGCCCAATCTGCTGGCTGGCGGCGGTGCCGCCTGTGGCATTTCCGGGCGTGGCCGTGATGGTTATCTGTCGGGGAATGGTCTGCTGGCAGCGACGGTGCTTGGTGCCAGGGCCGGCCGGACCGCAGCCGCGCTCGTCAAACAGGGAGCCTGACCATGCCGGTGATCCGTGTAACTCTGATTGAAGGGTATGATGAGGCGGTACGCGACCGCCTGCTGGAAGGCTATAGTGCGGTGACACGCACGGTGCTGGGCGCGGTGCCCGATGGCATCACCGCCGTGATCGACGAGGTCAAGGCCGCCAACTATCGGCGTGGCAACCAGCGCAAATCCCCGAAAGCGCCGCCGCCGGCGCCCGAACAGATCGTGCGCGACTTCCTGGCAGCCATGGAGCGCCGCGACCTTGCGGCAGCCAATGCCTTTCTGGCCGCGGATTTTGCCATGGTATTCCCGGGCGGTGCACGATTCACAACGCTGGATGAACTGATCGCCTGGGCGAAACCACGCTATCAGAGGGTCGGCAAGGTTTATGAACGCTTCGATACCGTGCCAGGCATGGATCATGCCGTGGTCTATTGTTACGGCACGCTGGAAGGCATCTGGCCCGACGGGTCGGCTTTTGCCGGCATACGGTTCATCGACCGGTTCACGGTTCGGAGCGGGCATCTGCTGGATCAGGCGGTTTGGAATGATCTTGCGGAGCGTATGTCGGATGGTGGTTAAATTACAGAATTGTGCAGGCCAGTTTCATCTGCTCAGTGAGAAACTGGCGAACTAGTTAGGCAAAGGTGTGAACAATTGACCCGGTTCGCGGCTCTTCTGTTGAGCGGGATACCGTGTCAGATCGTTTCAACTCAGTCGAAAGCGGCTAGTTTTTTTGTGTTTTCCGGGTCGTGTTTTGAACGACCCGGAAAATAGTTCGTAAGTAGTCGAGATTTATTCTGCCGCGCTGCGCAGGACCGGTTTGGGCTGTTCCAGTTCGGCCTTGCGGTTCAAGGCGGCATAGTAGGGAGCGAAGGCCGGGCGATTGATGTAGCGGCCGGCGCCCTTAACGCTGCGCACGTCGCCATCCTTGTAGACAATTCGACCCTGTGAAATCGTCACGGTATTGATACCCTCCACCTCCATGCCCTCGAAGATGTTGAAGTCCACCTTCTGATGGTGGGTTTTGGCCGAAATGCGCCGGGTCTTCTTGGGGTCCCATACCACAAGATCGGCGTCAGCCCCAGCCTGGATCACGCCCTTGTGCGGATAGAGGTTGAATATCTTGGCCGCATTGGCCGAGGTGACGGCAACGAATTCGTTCGGTGTCAGGCGGCCTTTGTTCACGCCATGATGCCACAGCACATGCATGCGGTCTTCGACGCCGCCGGTGCCGTTCGGGATCTTGGTGAAGTCGTTGCGTCCGGCTGCCTTCTGATCGGCGCAGAAGCAGCAATGGTCGGTTGCCGTTGTCTGCAGGTGGCCGGCCTGCAGCGCGCGCCACAACGCTGCCTGATGCTCCTTCGACCGGAAAGGCGGGCTCATCACATAGGCAGCTGCCGTGGCGAAATCGGGGTTGCGATAGACGCTGTCGTCGATCAGCAGATGGCCGGCCAGGGCCTCGCCGAACACCCGCTGCCCCTCGTTGCGGGCGCGGATGATCGCTTCAACCGATTCCTTGCAGGAGTTATGCACGATGTAGAGCGGCACGTTCAGAACCTGGGCGATGCGGATGGCCCGGTTGGCGGCTTCTCCCTCGACCTCCGGTGGGCGCGATAGTGGGTGACCCTCAGGGCCGGTGATGCCCATCTTCAGAATCTCTTTCTGGAGATGGAATACCAGTTCACCATTCTCGGCATGCACGGTGCAGAGCGCTCCGAGTTCACGAGCACGCAAGAAGCTGTTCACCAGCACTTCGTCTTCGCACATAATGGCGTTCTTGTAGGCCATGAAGTGCTTGAAGCTGTTCACGCCGTGCTCCTGCACCAGCGTGCCCATGTCGCGATGTACGCTTTCATCCCACCATGTGACGGCGACATGGAAGCTGTAGTCGGATGCTGATTTCTCCGACCAACCCCGCCATTTCCGGAAAGCCGACAACAGGTTTTCCTGCGGGTCGGGAATGACGAAGTCGATGATCATGGTGGTGCCGCCCACCATTGCCGCGGTAGTACCGGAGAAAAAATCCTCTGATGCGGTCGTGCCCATGAAGGGCAACTCCATATGGGTATGCGGATCGATGCCGCCCGGCATCACATAGGCGCCGCCGGCATCCACGACCTCGGCGCCGGCCGGCGTTTCCAGATCAGGGCCGACGGCCTTGATCGTGCCGCCATCAACCAGCACATCCGCCCGCTGGCTGCAATCCGCATTTACCACCGTTCCGCCGCGCACCAGAATCGCCATGTCAGCCCCCTGTTTTCCCTGCTGATGGTGGTATTCACTCATGACCTGACCGAACGGTCAAGAAAATCGTGTGGATATTCCAGGGATATGCCTGTGCGGGTAAAGCACAGGCAGGCTGCATGGTTTTGCAGCAGTGTCAGCGACGGCTTTTCGTCTTGGCGCCCAGTCCGTTAAGGATCAGGCTGCGGATCGTTTCGCCGCCTGCTGCGAAAACCCTGTGATCCAAGTTTTTCTTGTCGAGTACTGCAGCGATTTGGGCGGCGAAGTCGGCATAAGTCTGCGTCATCGCCCAGATCATGAACAGCAGATGGGCGGGATCGACCGGCTTGATCTTGCCCTCGGCGATCCAGCCTTCAATTACCGCGCTTTTCTCTTTTACCAGACGACGCAAGCGGTTGCGCAGAAAGGGCTGAACGTGGCGCCCGCCGCCAATCACCTCGATCGCCCACAGCCGGGAAGGCTCGGGCGAGTGCTGCGAGGCCGCCATCTTGCGGGTGATGTAATTGCCAAGCGCCGTAGCAGGATCGGCATCCGGCTGGATTTCCTGCAGCGCGTCGAGCCAGACCTCAAGGATGGCATCCAGTACGCTGGCGTAAAGCTCCTGCTTGGTACGGAAATAATAGTGCAGGTTGGCCTTCGGCACGCCAGCCTTTTTGGCGATTTCGGCGGTGCTGGCGCCAGCGAAGCCTTTCTTCGCAAACACGGATTCCGCTGCCTTCAGGATTTTGTCCACGTTGCGTCGACGGATTGCGCCAGCCTGGCCATTGGCATGGCCGCCGCTGTTCGCTTCCTCAGCTAGATTGTCTTTTCTGATGCTTCGGATTCTCTTGCCCGCCATTGACCCTTCCCATGTCGTTCTGCCCAACAGGCGGGCAAGTGCATACAACCGATGCAGATTCCTTATGCGGATTACATTGCCGCTGTCAAAGCGGGAATGCGGCTAGCCCCGCATCATCAACTCCAGACTTGACCATTTGGTCAAGAAAATCCTAGCCTCGTTACAAAGGCAAGACAGGCCGAGCGGCGATCAGGGCGTCGCGGCATCTTTCTTGCGAGGCATCCTGCCGATGAGGGATCGGTAGGATGTCATGATCGACGCAGGCCTATGGGGGAGCAGGTCATGGCGGGTGATACCAGTATGAAATCGGCTAGTGCGAATGTCGCTGGGCCTGATATTCGTTCCGGCCGCCTGTCGGCGGCGGAGTACGAGTCCAGGTTCTCGGCGGCCGTGCCGGCGCTGGATCAGCAGGCGGCTCTGATCGAGTCCAATCGGTGTTATTATTGCTACGATGCGCCCTGCATCGAAGCCTGCCCAACCGGGATCGACATCCCAGGCTTTATCCGCAAGATTGCTACCGGCAATACGGCAGGTGCGGCCTTGCGCATTTATGAGCAGAATATCTTTGGTGGTTCCTGCGCCAGGGTCTGCCCGACAGAGATTTTATGCGAACACTCCTGCGTGCGTATGGCGGAAGAAGGCAAGCCCATCCCGATCGGCCTGCTCCAGCGTTATGCTACTGATCACGGCACACCGGCCAACCAGCATCCCTTCTCTCGTGCAGCTGTGACAGGCAAGCGGATCGCAGTGGTGGGTGGCGGTCCGGCCGGCTTGGCCTGCGCCCATCGTCTGGCCATGCAGGGGCATGACATAACTGTATTCGAGGCCAGGGAGAAACTTGGCGGGCTGAACAGCTACGGCGTGGCGGAATACAAGGTGCCGCATGGTTATGCCGGCCACGAAGTTGAATTCATCCTCGGCATCGGCGGCATTGCCGTGCAAACAGGCAAAAAGCTGGGTCGCGATATTGATTTAAGTGCGCTGCGCCGTGATTTTGATGCTGTGTTCCTCGGTCTTGGCCTGTCGGGCGTCAAGGCACTGGATTGCGAAGGGGAGCAACTGGCCGGCGTGATGAACGCCGTCGACTACATAGCAAATCTGCGGCAGACAAAAGATTTCGCCGAACTGCCAGTCGGCCGCCGTGTGGTGGTGATCGGCGGTGGCAATACCGCCATTGACATGGCCGTGCAGATCAAGCGCCTGGGCGCCGAAGAGGTCGCGCTGGTCTATCGCCGCGGGGCCGAGTCCATGAGCGCCACCTATCACGAACAGGCATTCGCCAAGGAGAATGGCGTCGTGATCCGGCATTGGGCTCAGCCGTTGCGGCTGGAAGGCGAGGGCGGTCGCATATCTCGTGCGGTGTTTGAACGCACTGCGCTGGATCAGGCCGGCAAGCTGATCGGCACCGGCGAGCAATTCGCACTGGAAGCGGATATGGTCTTCAAGGCCATCGGTCAGATCTTTGTCGCCGACCCGCTGCGCGAGGAAAGCCGCGACCTGTTGGAGCTGAAGCATGGGCGGATCGCTGCCGATGCCGAGGGTCGGACGTCGCTCGACAAGGTCTGGGCAGGCGGCGACTGCGTGGCTGGCGGCCAAGATCTCACGGTCGCTGCGGTGCAAGCGGGCAAGGTGGCGGCGGATGCAATACATCGTGCGCTGATCCAGCGTGCGGCAGCCTGAGGGAGATGCGTCATGGCCAGCCTGATCACCCATTTTGCCGGCATCAAGTCGCCCAATCCCTTCTGGCTCGCCTCTGCGCCGCCCACGGACAAGGCCTATAACGTCGTACGGGCCTTCCAGGCCGGCTGGGGCGGCGTGGTATGGAAGACGCTTGGCGAGGACGGCTCGCCCATCGTGAACGTTTCGTCGCGGTATGGTGCTTATTCCTACAAGGGCAACAGAGTGGCCGGGCTCAACAATATCGAGTTGATCACCGACCGGCCGCTGGAGATCAACCTGCAGGAAATCAAGCAGGTGAAGCGCGACTGGCCAGATCGAGCCCTGATCGTGTCGCTGATGGTGCCCTGTGAGGAAGAGGCTTGGAAAGCCATTCTCCGGCGTGTGGAGGAAACCGGCGCCGATGGCGTGGAACTGAATTTCGGTTGCCCGCATGGCATGCCGGAACGCGGCATGGGCGCGGCGGTGGGTCAGGTTCCCGATTATGTGGAGATGGTGACACGCTGGTGCAAGCAGTACAGCCGCATGCCGGTGATTGTGAAACTCACACCCAACATCACCAATATACTGGGTCCGGCGCGGGCGGCGGTGCGCGGCGGCGCCGATGCCGTCAGCCTGATCAACACCATCAATTCCATCGTCAGTGTCGACCTTGACCAGATGGCGCCAACGCCGACAGTGGATGGCAAAGGCACTTCGGGCGGTTATTGCGGCCCGGCCGTGAAGCCCATCGCGCTCAACATGGTGGCGCAGATCGCCCGCGATCCGGAATGCAGGAACATCCCGATTTCCGGGATCGGGGGAATCGAGACCTGGCGCGATGCCGCCGAATTCATGGCACTGGGTGCTGGCAGCGTGCAGGTCTGCACGGCTGCCATGCATTACGGTTTCCGCATTGTCGACGACATGGCCGATGGGCTGGCGCGCTGGATGGATGGCAAAGGATATGCCGAGGTCGATGACTTCCGCAGCCTGGCCACCGCCAATGTCACCGACTGGAAGAGCCTCAACCTGTCCTACCAGATCGTCGCCCAGATCGATCAGGATAAATGCATCAAATGCGGCCTCTGCCATATCGCCTGCGAGGACACTTCACATCAAGCCATCACCGCTGAACGGCTCGATGGCAGTCGCCGCTATGCGGTGATCGATGACGAATGCGTTGGCTGTAATCTTTGCATGCATGTCTGCCCGGTCGAGAACTGCATCACCATGAGACGGGTTGATGACGGCAGCGTGTACCAGAACTGGACGCAGCATCCAAACAACCCGATGCGGGCGGCGGCCGAATAGGCCGCGCTAAAAAGTCAGGAGCAAGCAATGGCGAATGAGCATAACATCAAGGTCAATCAGGACCGTCTCTGGGAAAGCCTGATGGAGATGGCCAAGATCGGCGCCACCCCCAAGGGCGGCTGCGCGCGTCTGGCGCTGAGTGACCTGGATAAGCAGGGACGCGACCTGTTCGTGCGCTGGTGCAAAGAAGCCGGCTGCAGCATCAGTGTCGACCGCATGGGCAATATCTTTGCGCGCCGGCCCGGCAAGAACAACGACCTGCCCCCAGTGGTGACCGGCAGCCATCTTGACACCCAGCCGACTGGCGGCAAGTTCGACGGCGTTTATGGCGTGCTGGCCGGTCTGGAGGTCATCCGCACGCTCAACGATCATAAGTTCGAGACCGAGGCACCGGTCGAGGTGTCGGTCTGGACCAATGAGGAAGGCTCGCGTTTCGCCCCGGCCATGATCGCTTCTGGCGTGTTTGCTGGCGTATTCACAGAAGAATACGGTCACAGCCGTGCCGATCTGGACGGCAAGACCATCGGCGAGGAACTCAAGCGCATCGGCTATTTCGGCGACCTGCCGGTCGGCGGCCGCAAGTTCAAGGCCTTCTTTGAGGCCCATATCGAGCAGGGCCCCATCCTGGAGGCCGAGAAAAAGACCATCGGTGTCGTGCAGGGCATCCAGGGTATGCGCTGGTTCGAGGTGACGATCACCGGTGCGGAAAGCCATGCCGGCACCACGCCGATGCCGCGCCGTAAGGATGCCATGCTGGGCTGCGCGCGCATTGTCGACCGCGTAAACCAGATCGCCCTGGATAACAAACCGGGCGTGTCGACGGTCGGGTTGGTTAAGGTGAGCCCCAATTCACGCAATACCATCCCCGGGTCGGTATTTTTCACGGTCGATCTGCGCCATCCCCAGGAAGACGATCTCGCTAGGATGACAAAGTCCCTGCACGATGCCTGTGCCGAAATCTGCGCGGCACTGGGCTTGACCTATGAGTGCAAGGAAATCTGGAATTCGCCCGCGATCCATTACGACAAGGATTGCGTCGCCGCCGTGCGGAAGGCGGCCGAGGAATCGGGATATGCCCACCGCGACATCGTTTCAGGTGCCGGCCACGATGCCGGCTATATCAGCCGCGTGGCGCCCACCGGCATGGTTTTTGTGCCCTGCGCCGACGGTATCAGCCATAATGAAGTGGAATCCGCCCTGCCGGAAGACCTCGCTGCCGGCTGCAATGTCTTGCTGCGTGCCATGCTGAGACACGCAGCCTGAATGGTGGATATGTGTAACGATGGCTGCGGCATTGGAAGAGCGTGACGTGACAGCATCGGTCGAGACGATGAAAGGCAGTGCCATGCCGGCGGTGGATATCGCCGGTGTCAATCTGGTGTTCCAGGCGGCCGATACGCCGGTCTATGCGCTGGCAGATGTTAACCTCACCATTCCGCGCGGCGAATTCGTTTCCTTCATCGGTCCATCGGGGTGCGGCAAGACCACCCTGCTGCGCGTGATCGCCGACCTGCAGCAGGTCACAAGTGGCCAGGTGCGGGTCAATGGCGTCAGCCCGCAGACGGCCCGTCTGGATCGCGCCTATGGCTATGTCTTCCAGGCGCCGGCCTTGTATCCCTGGCGCAGTGTCCTACGCAATATCACGCTGCCACTTGAAATCATCGGTTTGCCCAAAGCAGAACGCCTGGCCCGAGCAAAGCGCGTGCTCGATCTGGTCAACCTCACCGGTTTCGAGAAGAAATTCCCCTGGCAGCTTTCCGGTGGTATGCAGCAGCGCGTCTCGATTGCGCGCGCCCTGTCGGTCGATCCAGAGCTGCTGCTGATGGACGAGCCCTTCGGTGCGCTGGACGAGATCATTCGTGACCACCTGAACGAGCAGTTGCTCGATCTGTGGCGTCGCACCGGCAAGACTTTGCTGTTCGTCACTCACTCCATCCCTGAGGCGGTGTTCCTCTCGACCAAGATTGTGGTGATGAGTCCGCGCCCTGGCCGAATCATCGACGTCATCGACAGCAATCTGCCGCGGGATCGCAAGCTGGATATCCGAGAAACGCCCGAATTTGCCGCTATCGCCCATCGCGTCCGCGAGGGCCTGCGGGCCGGGCACAGTTACGACGACCAGCATGTCTGATCGGCAATCCGCCCGAACCATGCTTGGGCGCCTTGCCAAGGGCGCGGCCTTACCGGTTGCCACGGTTCTGTTGTTTATCCTGGTGGTTTGGTATGCGGGCGCCGTCAAACTGAATGCGCCGCTGGTCCAGGACCAGTATGAGCGCGCAGGACGCAGCGGCTGGACCTGGAGCGAACTGATCGGCGATACCATGACCATGGAGCGCCCGATCCTCCCGGCGCCACATCAGGTGTTGCGGGAGTTGGATCGCAGCGTGCTGCAGACTGCGATCACCTCGCGGCGCAGTCTGGTTTATCACGCCTGGGTCACGCTGGAATCGGCCCTGCTAGGCTTTGCCCTCGGTACGCTGCTCGGTGTCGGGTTGGCGATCATGATCGTGCATGTTACCAGCCTGCAGCGCGCGCTGATGCCCTGGATCATTGCGTCCCAGACCGTGCCCATCCTGGCCATCGCGCCGATGATCGTTGTGGTGCTGGGATCGCTCGGCCTCGTCGGCCTGCTGCCGAAGGCGATCATCTCGGCTTATCTGTGCTTCTTCCCGGTCACCATCAGCATGGTGAAGGGACTGACTTCGCCCGAGCCGATCCAGTTGGATCTGATGCGCACCTACTCGGCTTCCACGACCCAGACCCTGCGTTATCTGCGGCTGCCGGCTTCGCTGCCCTTCCTGTTTGCCGGTCTGAAGGTCGCGATCTCTCTGGCCGTGGTCGGCGCTATCGTCGGTGAACTGCCCACCGGTGCCCAGGCCGGGCTGGGAGCGCGCCTGCTGGCTGGCTCCTACTACGGTCAGACGGTGCAGATATGGTCGGCTTTGATCATGGCCTCGATATTGGCTGGCGGTTGCGTTGGCCTGATCGGTGGTATCCAACGTGGACTCAATCGTCGCTTTGGCGGTGTGGCATGATCAGGCGTGGCGGCGTATTGGCAATCGCATTGTTCTGCGGCCTGGCAGCATTGCTTCTGCCTCTCGGAGCCACCAGCTGGCTGGCTCAACCCGTGGCTCTGACCGGCTGGCTGCTGGCATTGGTTGGTGGTGGGGTCGTTTTCTCGCGCCCGCTTGGTACCACCATTGCCGCGACGCTCCTGGTGGCAGGCTGCTTCCTCGGCGCCGTGGCGCTGTATGCCGTTATGGGGGCTGGAGCTAAGGGCGCCGAGGCTGGCGGCTTGTGGCTGGCGCTGCTTGGTCTTGGCCTGCTGGTCTGGCGCATGCTGGATCGCGTCAGCGTCGTGGTGACGATGCGGCCGGGCCTGCTGGGTGCGATCTCGGCGCCGCTGCTGCTCGGGATTTGGCTGTTATATTTGTGGGAAATGGTCGTGGTCGGCTTTGCGGTGCCGGCCGTGCTGTTGCCGCCGCCCAGTGCCATCGGCCATGCCATCATGGTCAACCTGCCCACGCTGGGCATCGATTTCGTGCAGACCTTTATCCGCGCCGTGATCCCCGGTTTCATCATGGGTTCTGCAGCCGGTTTCCTGGTAGGCGTTCTGGTCGATCGTGTGCCATTCCTGCAACGCGGCCTGCTGCCGGTTGGAAACCTGGTCAGCGCATTGCCGATCATCGGCGTGGCGCCCATCATGGTGATGTGGTTCGGCTTTGACTGGCAGTCCAAAGCCGCTGTGGTCGTGATCATGACCTTCTTTCCGATGCTGGTGAACACCATCGCCGGACTGAATGCGCTCGGCCGCATCGAGCGCGACCTGATGACCACCTATGCCGCCAGCTACCTGCAGACCTTGCTGGCCGCCCGTCTGCCGGCTGCCCTGCCGTTCGTGTTCAACGCGCTGAAGGTGAACGCGACGCTGGCTCTGATCGGTGCCATTGTGGCCGAGTTCTTCGGCACGCCGATCATGGGCATGGGTTTCCGCATCTCCACCGAGGTGGGCCGCATGAACATTCCTACCGTCTGGGCCACCATCGCTGTCGCGGCGCTGGCCGGCTCGCTCAGTTATGGCCTGATCGCCCTGATCGAGCGCTGGCTCACCTTCTGGCATCCCTCATTCCGTAAGACGTCGTAAGCGTAAAGCATCGTGCTTCCAACAGGAGAGGAGAATAAGATGAAACAGCGTGCAATTCTGGGTCTCGCCCTCGGCGCGGCCTTCCTGGCCGCCGCCGTTTCGGCGCAGGCGGCCGACAAGTTCACCATCCAGCTCAAGTGGGTGACGCAGGCGCAGTTCGCCGGCTATTACGTCGCCAAGGACAAGGGCTTTTACAAAGACGTCAATCTCGATGTGACCGTGAAGCCGGGCGGGCCGGATATCGCTCCGCCGCAGGTGATGGCTGCCGGTGGCGCCGATGCCATTATCGACTGGATGCCGTCGGCGCTGGCCAGCCGCGAAAAGGGTGTGCCGCTGGTCAATGTATCGCAGACTTTCCAGAAGTCGGGCATGATGCTGACCTGCTCGAAGGCCAGTGGCGTGACCTCGCCGGATAAATTCCCCGGTCAGACCCTGGGTGTCTGGTTCTATGGCAACGAATATCCGTTCCTGACCTGGATGGCCAAGCTGGGCATTCCCACCGATGGCAGCCCGAAGGGCGTGAAGGTGCTGAAGCAGGGCTTCAATGTCGATCCGATCATCCAGAAACAGGCGGCCTGCATCTCGACCATGACCTATAACGAGTATTGGCAGGTCATCGATGCCGGCTTCAAGCCTGCCGACCTCGTGGTCTTCAAATACAGCGAGCAGGGCGTCGGCACGATGGAAGATGGTATCTATGCCAATGGCGCCAAGCTGGGCGATGCAGCCTATGCCGATCGCCTGGCCCGTTTTGTCGCGGCTTCGAACCGGGGTTGGGATTGGGCGGTGAAGAACTCGGATGCTGCGGCGATGATCGTGCTGGACAACGACACGACTGGCGCGCAGACGGAAAAGCACCAGAAGCGCATGATGGGCGAAATCGCCAAGCTGGTCGAAGGCTCGAAGGCAGGCACCGGTTATCTCGATCCGGCCGATTTCGACCGCACCGTCAACATCCTGCTGTCGGTCAAGTCCGATCCGGTCATCACCAAGAAGCCGGAAGGCGCCTGGACACATGCCATCTACGAGGCGTCGAAGAAATACGCCAAGTAATCTTTCGGCGCGCAGGCGCCGCTATTACTGGAAGCGGCGACGCAGGCTCTGCGTCGCCGTTTGTTTTTCAGCCCTGACTGTAAAGGCAGCCCGGCATCAGCGTTTAAGCCTTATGAAAAAGGCCTCCCGGCTCTGGCTTGCCGCCCATCCGGCAGGCTAGGCTCGGCAGCATAAGCAGAATTAGGGAGCGAGCAGACGATGAGCAGTCACAAGGACAAGGTCGCGCTGGTGACCGGTGCGGCCCGTGGCCTGGGCCTGGCGACCGCGACGAAATTCCTTGATCAGGGCTGGCGCGTCGCCATGCTCGATATCCTGGGCGACACCCTGCGCGAAGCAGTGACGGGGCTTGATCAGGCCGGACGTGTCCTGGTGCTGGAGGCCGATGTTTCCGATCCGATCAAAGTCGCGGCGGCGGTGCGCCAGACACAGGCACGCTTCGGCCGCATCGACGCGCTGGTCAATAATGCCGGCATCGCCATTTTCAAGCCGATCCTGGAGGTGACGCTGGAAGACTGGAGCAGGGTGATGGCTGTCAATCTCACCGGGCCGTTCCTGATGACCCAGGCCGTGGCACCGCTGATGCGCGACCAGGGTGGCGGGGCAATCGTGAACATTACTTCGATTTCCGGACTGCGCGCCTCGACCTTGCGGGTTGCCTACGGCACCAGCAAGGCAGGGCTGGCGCATCTCACCAAGCAGCAGGCGGCGGAGCTGGGCGAATATGGCATTCGTGTGAATGCCATTGCACCCGGTCCGGTCGACACGGCGATGGCCAAGGCGGTACACACGCCGGAAATCCGCGCCGATTATCACGACCATATCCCGCTCAACCGCTATGGCCTTGAGGCCGAGCTGGCCAATGCGATCTGCTTCCTGTGCGGTGACCAGTCCGGCTACATCACCGGCCAGGTGATCGCCGTCGATGGTGGTTTCGACTCCACCGGCATCGGCCTGCCGACCCTGCGCGGGCAACGGAAAAATAGCTAAGGTCGATTACAGAAGCAGGCAGGCGCGCTCGAAGGCGTGCCGCGGCTGGCGGCCGAACAGTTTCGATGGATCGCCGTAACCCAGGTTGCACAGGAAATCGGCCTGGCAGCGGCCATCGGGGAAGAATTCGGCATTTACTTTTGCGGCATCGAAGCCGCTCATCGGACCGCAATCTAGACCCAGCGCGCGGGCAGCGATGATCAGGTAAGCGCCTTGCAAGGTGGCATTGCGCTGTGCGGTGGCCTGGGCCAGTGGTGCATTATTGGCAAAGGTCTCGCGCGCTTCCGGCTTGTGCCAGATCTTGGGCATGTATTCATAGAATTTGGTGTCGCGTGCGACGATAGCAGTCACGGGCGCGGCCATGGTCTTGTCGAGGTTCGTGGGTGACAGGGCGGGAGCCAGGCGCTGCTTCGCCTGCTGCGTGCGCAGGAATACCAGCCGCATCGGCTGGGTATTCATCGAGGTCGGCCCCATCTTCAGGATGTCGTAGAGTTCGCGCAGCAGGTCGTCGGAAATCGGTTTGTCCAGCCAGCCATTCTGGGTGCGGGCATCGAGGAAAATCTGCTTCAGGGCGTCGGCTGCGATCCGGGTCATGACATTGCTTCTGATGCTAGAGGGCTACGGAAGTGCGGACAATGGTGGCAGTCTTGCGCAGGTGATTTTCCAGTGCTGCCACCGCACGCGGAATATCGCGGTCCATCACCGCGTCGAATATCGCCTTGTGCTCCGCCGGCACATCGCGTTTTTCGGTCTGCAATGGCACCGACATGCGGCGGTAGCGCTCGCTCTGTTCGTACAGCATCGCGCGCATGCGCAGCAGCCAGTCGTTGCCGCAGGCGCCGACCAGCTCGGCATGGAAGTCGGCATGCGCCTTCGACCATACGTCGCTTAGATGCTGTTCCCTGCCGGCTTCCGACTGGCTCAGGCGGGACAGGCGATGCCAGGCGGCGACCAGCCGGCTTTCCCAGGCGAGGTCGCCGCGTTCGATCGACGTGCGCAGGCAAAGCGTTTCGATGGCGATGCGCGCCTCGGTGATATCGGCCAGTTCCTTCGGTGAAACGGGGCTGACCGTATAACCACGCTGCGGTTCCGATACGACCAGGGCTTCCGATTGCAGCATCGAAAGCGCCTCGCGGACCGCGCCGAGGCTGACATCGAGTTCGCTGGCAAGGGCGGCGATATTCAGCTTCGTTCCGGGCATGAGCCGGCAGGTCAGGATATCGGCGCGGATCTGCGTATAGGCGCGATGGGACTTGGTACCCGTATTGGCCTCCGGCGGCAGGGCCTCAGAAACGGGGGTGTCAGGGCTGTGGATTATTTTCATGCGAAAAATATATTGCTAGAGGTTAAATCTATGTGTAAGACAAAAATACAAAAAAGTTTGAACCCTGACAAGGCCGGAGCCGGATCGGGGCAAAGCGGAGGAAACCAGAGATGACCGAGCCAAAGCGGTCCGGCGTGACCGCGATCCATTCCCTTGACCGTTTCGTCTTCAGCGTGCCCGACCTCGGTGTCGCCAAGACCTATTTCACCGACTTCGGGCTCGATGTCCGCCAGGTCGGGAACCGGCTCGACCTCTATACCTTCGGCCATCCCCATCGCTGGGGGTCGATCTACGAAAGCGGTAAACCGAAGAAGCTCGAATATCTGGCCTTGGGTGTATATGCGGAGGATTACGAGCCGCTGCGCCGGCATCTCGACAAGATGGGTGTGAAACCGGTCGATCCGCATCCATTGGTGGACGAGCAGGGCTTCTGGCTGCGCGATCCCGATGGCATCACCCTACAGATCGTTGTGGCCGAGAAGTCGTCGCCCAATGCGAAGGGTACGGCTTTTGGCCCGCTCAACATGAAAAACCCCATCGGCATCGATATTGGCATCAATCGTCGTGCGATGCAGCCGGTGAAGCCGGTGCGGCTCACCCATGCCCTTCTGTTCTGCTCGGATGTGCCGCGTTCGCTGAAATTCTACAGCGAAGCCCTCGGCATGCGGCTGTCGGATCAGTCCGGCGAAGGGATCGCCTTCATGCATGGCGTGCATTCCAGCGATCATCACCTGCTTGCCTTTGCCAAATCGGATGGCCCGGGCCTGCATCACACCAGCTGGGTCGTCCGTGGTGTCGATGAGGTCGGCCTTGGCATGGAGCAGATGCTGAACAAGGGCTACAAATACGGCTGGGGCGTCGGCCGTCACGTGCTGGGTTCAAACTATTTCTATTACCAGCGCGATCCGTGGGGCAGTTTCACGGAATATTCCTACGATATCGACTTTGTCGGCGTCGATACCGACTGGCCGGCCCAGGACCATCCCCCGGAGGATTCATTTTATCTCTGGGGGCCTGCCGCACCCGAAGATTTTGTCACCAACCATGAAACCGCCGTCCGCAAGGCCGGCTGAAATTTGCCATAACTGCAAGAGGACAGTCTCCCTATGCGATTGCTGAATTACGTGAAGGTGGGCAAACGTGCCCTGGGTGCCCGCAACGGCGACATGATCGTCGATCTGACTGCGGCAGGCCTGCCTGACAGCGTCGACGCCTTGCTAGCGATGGGGGCCGCTGGCCTGGCCAGGGCGCGAGAAGCCCTAGCAAAAGGCGGCGAAACCACGCCTTTTGCGCAGGCCACGCTGCTGCCGCCGGTACTGAATCCATCAAAGGCGATCGCGGTCGGTCTGAATTACATCGATCATGCGGCCGAGAGCCCCTACAAGGACGCCCCGAAATATCCGGTGCTGTTCCACCGTTTCCCGTCGTCCTGGGTTGCCCATAACGAACCGCTGATCAAGCCGAAGGTGTCGGATCAGTTCGATTACGAAGCCGAGCTGGCCGTGATCATTGGCAAAGCCGGTCGTTATATAGCCAAGGACAAGGCGCTTGATCATGTTGTCGGCTACTCGCTGTTCAACGATGGGTCGGTCCGCGATTACCAGTTCAAGTCGCACCAGTGGATGATCGGCAAGAATTTTGACGCCACGGCGTCCTTCGGGCCGGAACTCGTAACGGCCGACGAATTGCCGCCGGGCGCGGTGGGTCTACAGATCCGGGCGAAGCTGAACGGCCAGGTCATGCAGGATGCCAACACCAAGGACATGATCTTCGACGTGCCGACCCTGGTCAGTACCTGTTCGGAGATTTTCGCCCTGCAGCCGGGCGATATGATCATTTCGGGCACGCCAGCCGGGGTGGGGTTCGCCCGCAAGCCGCAGATATTCATGAAACAGGGCGATGTGATCGAAGTGGAGGTCGAAAAGGTGGGCGTGCTGCGCAACACCATCAGGAACGAGTAACGCGTCGAAAAGAACCAGCTGAGGGAGGAACCACATGATAAGCTTGAAACGCGTCGCTGCCCTGGCAGCGATCGCGGCCGGCAGCCTTGGCCTGATTGCAGGTCCGGCCCAGTCGCAGTCCAATCCCGTGCGTATCGGCAGCACGCTGGCCCTGACCGGCCCGCTCTCGGCTACCGCGCTGGTGCATAAACTCACCGGCGAAATCTATGTCGAAGACCTGAACAAGCGCGGCGGTCTGCTCGGGCGCAAGGTGGAGTGGATCGTCAAGGACGACCAGTCCAAGCCGGAAGTGGCGCGCACCCTCTATGAACAACTCGTCACCGCCGACAAGGTCGACCTGCTCATGGGGCCATACGCGACCGGTGCGATCCTGTCGGCAATGGGCGTGGCGCAACGCTACAACAAGGTACTGATCCATCATACGATGGGCATCCCGTCGCTGGCCAAATACGACATGCATTTCCCAGCCTGGTCGCTGGGTGCCGATCCGGGCGCCACGGTGCCGGCCACCGTATTCGATGGTCTGGCCTCGCTGCCCAAACCGCCGAAAACCATCGCCATCGTCACCAGCAAGTTCCCGTCGCTGCACTTCTTGTCGCTGGGGGCCCGGGAAGTGGCGAAAAAGCGCGGTCTGCAGGAAATCCTGTTCCTCGAATGGGAATTCGGCAATCGCGATTTTGGTCCCATTGCGGCTCGGGTGAAGGATGCCAAGCCGGACGTGGTCTGGATCGGCGACATTGGCCTGGAAGGCAACATGCTGCTCGAGGCCATGAAGAAGATCGATTACGAGCCGCCGCTGCATGTGCATCTCTATCCGGCGCCAGGCCCACTGGCCGCGTCCCCGGAAGGCAAGAACGCGCTGTCGCTGACCATCTTCGAAGAGCACCCGCCTTATACCAACGACCCGGTGGCGGCGCAGTTTGTGAAGACTTTCAACGAACGGGCCAAGGCGGCGGGCCTACCTTACACCAGCGTCGAGACCCAGGCGGCCGCATCGTTCTCGGCCTGGCAGATCCTTGAGGCCGCGGTCAAGGCCACCAACAGCTTCGATGATCGCAAGATGGCCGACTGGCTGAAGAAGAGCCAGGTCAAGACCATCCAGGGTACGCTGCGATTTGATCGGGGCAACAATTTCGGCGACGACCTGATGCGCATGAAGCAGGTGCAGGACGGCAAGTGGGTGACGGTGTGGCCGAAGGAATGGGCCGCACCGGGCACCACCATCCGGACCCAGTAACCCGCCGGATCAGACGAGGCCATTGAAATGATGCTCCCAAGCCTGAACCTTTTGTCGCAGTCCATCCTGTCCGGTTTCTTCATTGGCGGGATGTACGGGATGATCGGTCTGGGCTTGGGCTTATCATGGGGATTGCTGCGGCAAATCAACCTGGCGCATTTCGGCTTCGTTTTTCTGTCTGCCTATATCAGTTACCATGCGGCATCGGTCTGGGGTGTTGATCCCCTGCTGATGCTGCTGGTCCTGCCGCCGGCATTCTTCGGTGTCGGCATGGCGATGCAGTGGGTATTGTCGAAATTCCACATTTCGCCATTCAATTCCCTGCTCGTCACGTTCGGGCTCACGGTGATGATCGAAAGCCTGATCCAGTACATCTGGACGGCCGATTTCCGCAAACTGCAATCCAGTTATGGCGAGGAGAAATTCAAGGTTGTCGGCCTGTTCGTGCCACTGCCGGAATTCCTCACTTTGCTGCTCGCGATCTTCTTCGCCGCTGCATTCTGGGCAGCCATGCGGTTCACCGATCTGGGCAAGGCGATGCGGGCGATGGCGGAAGACGGCCCGATAGCGGCCGCTTTCGGCATCAACCAACGCCTGCTGTCCCTGTTGCTGTCCGGTGCCTGCGTGGCATTGGCATCGGTAGCGGGCGTGTGCTTTGCGCTGACCTTCACCCTGACGCCGACCCAGATTTTCTCCTGGGTGGGCGTGGTTTTCGCCGCCGTGATGCTCGGAGGCTTGGGTAGTGCGCTGGGCCCGCTGGTGGCCGGCATCATCATCGGTGTGAGCGAGGCGATCGCGATGGTGCTGTTCTCGCCCTCCTGGGCGCCCATCGTATCCTTCTCACTGCTGATCCTCATGCTCCTGTTCCGCCCGGGGAAGGCCTAAGATCGTGAATCGTAAAATTGCTTTTGGAATCCTCGGAACAGGTATCGTTCTGGCGTTCCTGCCCTGGATGGGTGCGCCTACTTTTTACGAGTCATTCCTCTACCTGCTGTTTCATTGGGTGATCCTGGCCGTCTCCTGGAACATCCTGTCCGGCTATACCGGCTATTTTTCCTTTGGCCATGGCGCATTCTTTGGCGCCGGCATCTATGCCACCGCCTATCTGGCCGGCAGCATCGGTTGGCCGTTTCTGGCCACCATTCCGGCGGCAGTTTTGGTGGCTGCGGCATTGGGCGTGGCTTTGGGGGCTGTGGTATTCCGGGTGGCCAGTGTACGCGGCGAGCTGTTTGCCTTACTGACGCTTGCGGTCACCTTCGTGCTGGCAACGATTATCCTGAACACACCGATCGACGGAGGGCCGGGTATCTACCTGATCGGGGTCGAAGTTCCGACCCTTGGACCATCGCAGTCATCATCGATTTACATGATGGGGCTGATCGCCTGCATCCTGGCGGTTTTCATATCCTACTGGATCTACGCCTCCAGATTCGGCACCGGTCTGTTTGCCATACATGACGACGAGGACGTGGCCGAGGTGATGGGTGTGCCGACCTATCGCTTCAAGCTGTATGCCCTGGCTATCTCCTGCGGTCTGGCCGGCCTGGCTGGCGGCATTCATGCCGTTTTCGTTTCCTACGTCACCGTGTCGGAAACCTTCTCGATCACCGTGCCGCTCAGCGTGGTGCTGATGAGCATCCTGGGCGGCAGCCGGCACTGGATCGGCCCAGCGGTCGGTGCCGTGCTGATCACCTGTCTGCTGTATTTCTTCACGTCGGGTGATACCGCCATACTGGGCCGGGCTGCGGTCGGTTTCATCCTGGTGGTCGTGATCCTGTTCATGCCGGCTGGTGTTCTGGGACTGGTGTCGGGCTGGCGGCATAACAAGCGTGCTCGCGCCGCTGCCGAGGCGACCGCCAATGCGCAGGCTCATGCGGCCTCGGCAACACCAGTGACGCATCTTCCGGTCCGACGCCTTGTTGCGCGCGAGCCGCTGCTGCAGGTGCGGGGCTTGTCGAAGGCGTTTAGCGGCGTGAAGGCACTCAATGACGTGACGCTGGAGGTCTACAAAGGGGAGATTCTCGGCCTGATCGGCCCGAACGGCTCCGGAAAATCCACCTTCATCAATGTGGTCAGCGGCCACTATAAGCCCACGGCCGGGGAAATCCTGTTTGAGGGGCGCAGCCTTGCCCGGCTTGACGCACATCGCTTTGCCCAGGCTGGCATCGCCCGTACCTACCAGATTCCACGCCCTTTCAGCCACATGACTGTGCTGGAAAACGTCGCCATGGTCGGCATGTTCGGTGGGCAGGGAATGAGCCGGCCTGAAGCGATGCGTGAGGCACAGAGTTTCATCGAATTTGCCGGTTTGTCCCATCGTGCCCATGCGCTGCCTGACGACCTGAATCTGCATCAACGGAAATTCCTCGAGCTTGCGCGCGCCTTGGCGGCTCGGCCCAGACTGCTGCTGCTAGACGAGGTCTTGTCCGGTCTTACGCCCAGCGAGATCAACGAAGCCATCGAGATGATCCAGCGCATCCGCGACCGTGGCACGACCATCGTGTTCGTCGAGCATGTGATGCGCGCGGTGATGGCGCTGACCGACCGGATCGTCGTGCTGAACCACGGTGCCCTTATTGCCCAGGGCGATGCGACGGCTGTGATGAACGAAGAGGCCGTGAAGGCCGCCTATCTCGGAAAAGCCCATGCTTGAGGTGCGCAACCTGAAGGTCGCCTATGGTGCGGCGCCAGCCCTGTGGGATGTCAGTATCCGGGTCGATACCGGGGAACTGGTCTGTGTGGTGGGGCCGAACGGCGCCGGCAAGACGACCCTGATCAACACCATTGCCGGTCTCAGCCGTGCCGCCGGTGGCAGCATCGATTTCCACGGAATGGACGTGACGCGCCTGGCGCCTCATAAATTCTGCGAAGC
The DNA here is from genome assembly GCF_046297595.1 of Ferrovibrio sp. GTDB lineage: Bacteria > Pseudomonadota > Alphaproteobacteria > Ferrovibrionales > Ferrovibrionaceae > Ferrovibrio. The sequence continues at coordinate 300,765 of NZ_JBKBHT010000001.1, read as the reverse complement.
GGGCATCGCCATCGTGCCGGAGAGCCGGCGTCTGTTCACCGAAATGACGGTGCTGGAGAACCTGGAACTGGGCAGTTATCTGCCTATGGCCAGGGCGCGGCGCCGCGAGACGCTGGAACAGGTCTGCGACCTGTTCCCTGCTGTGCGGCAGAAGTTGTCCATGCCGGCCGGTTCGCTATCGGGCGGTCAGCAGCAAATGGTGGCCATCGGCCGCGCATTGATGGCGCGGCCCAAGCTGCTGCTGCTCGACGAACCCTCGCTTGGCCTCGCGCCTTCTATCGTGATGGACATGTTCGATGCGATCCGCCGCATCAATGCCGATGGCCTGTCGGTCCTGCTGGTTGAGCAGAATGTCAGCATGGCCATGGATATCGCGACCCGGGCCTATGTGCTGGAAGAGGGCCGGATCGTCATGGATGGGCCGGCGCACGATCTGATGCAACGGCCGGAAATCCGCAAAGCCTATCTGGGCCTGGAATGAGGAGCTGCGCTGAGGCTCAGCTGCTTGGCGAGGCCAGTTCGGCCAGCTTGTCGGGGAGATTGATGCAGACACGATCCGCGCTGAGCAGGCTGATGATATTGGCCTTGCGCAGCTTGGTGAAGCAGCGGCTGACCGTCTCGATCGTCAGGCCCAGGTAATCGCCGACCTCGGCGCGGGTCATGGGCAGCAGCAGGGGGGAGGTGGTCATGCCACGGTTTTCCGCCCGTTCCATCTGCAGCAGCAGGAAAGAGGCGATGCGTTCCATCGCCGTCTTGCGGCCCAGCAGCAGGATCTGGTTCTGCGCCGTCTCCAGTTCGATTTCCGCCAGCGACAGCAGACGATGTTCCAGCGTCGGAATGCGCTCCAGCAGTTGCTGGAAATTCCGTTTGGTGAACCGGCAGGCATGCACCTCGGTCAGCGTCTCGGCGCTTAAGGAATATTCCGAACCCGCGCCGAAGCCGAGGAAATCGCCGGCGCTGAGGAACCCGGTGATCTGGCGGCGGCCGTCGGCCATCGACTTGGACAACGCGACGCTGCCGCTGGTGATATTGAAAACGTGGGTCGCCTCGTCGCCTTCATGGAAAATGATCTGCCGCGGCTTCAGCGTCATGCCGGTGGACAATGCCGCGACATCGCACTGTTCCTGCAGGGTCAGCGGTGCGCAGATGGTCAGGCTGCGCGCCGTGCAGTTCACGCAGGGGTCGCTGGTTTTTGCATTTGGAACCTGCCGGTTGGACGGCAGTGGCAGACTATGGACATTGCCCATGGAAACACACCCTCAGACTGGCGCCTATTGTAAGGTGCCGCGCATATCCGCCGGTATACGCAGAAGTACTTAGTTGCGGCGGTGCATGGCCCTGTGCCACCGGGCCAGATCATCCGCCGTCAGACGGACCTGCGCCAGAGGTAAAATTGTCGCATCTTCCCAGGCCAGATGGCGACGCTGGTGCTCGGCAAACGAGCGCAGGCCGGCGCAGAGCGTGAGCAGATCGTCGTCGTCGACCCCGTTTGCCACCTCTTCGCAGCGGTTTGCGAGGCTTATAGCCTGCAGGCGATCCCTTTGATGTTCATCGATCAATTGATCGATGACCTGGTCGAGATCGTCGCCGAGCAGCAGTCGGCGGCGCAGGGCGGGCAGCAGGCCGTTTTCTTCTTCGGCCAGCATGGCCGGGTAATCTTCGCGCAGAAAAGCGGCGATTCCCGGCGCCAGGGCGCGCACCATTGATGGCGCAACATTCGGCAGGGCATTCAGCACGGCGCAGAAAGCGGTCAGGTTGAGCCGCTGGCCGACCAGCATCTCCAGCGGAGATATCGTCTCGCTATCATTCTGCAGGGCGATTAATATCTGCAGCATCGCAGGCGACGGTGCCGGCCGGAGTTGCTGGATATTGCGGGTTGCGTCCATGTCGCCAAGCTAGGGACGCAGGACGCGAGTTGCATTGATCCGGATCAACCCCCGTCGACGCTTCAAGGTTATAGTCCGCGCATGATTGACTGGTCCGCATTTCTCTCTGCCTGCAGTGCCATTGTGCATGGCGATGCCGCTCCCGGCGTTTTTTCCTACGGTTTGCCGATGGGCCTGTTGCTGCTGGGGTTGGTTGGCGGCTTCACTCATTGCGCCGGAATGTGCGGCCCGTTTGTGCTGGCCCAGGTCGGCAACAGGCTGGCCGCCACCGATCTGGCTGCCACGACCCGCCTGACCCGCCTGCAGGGGGTGGCGTTGCTGCCCTATCATCTTGGCCGTGGCACGACCTACGCCGTGCTGGGAGGCATGGCCGGCGGGCTGAGCGGCGGGCTGCAGGGGATTTCCAGTTTCAGCCGGTTACCGGGATTTGCCTTGTCCCTGATGGCGCTGCTGTTCCTGGCGATGGCGGTTTTTCAGTGGGCGCCGCGGGCGGCCTTTGTCGGGAGCGGCGGGCTGTTCGCCGGATGGCAGCGGCTGTTTTCCCCTCTGTTCAGCCGGCCAGTGGGGCTGACCGGCTATATGCTCGGGCTTGGACTGGGTTTCCTGCCTTGCGGCCTGATCTACACCGCGCTGCTAATGGCGGGCGCCAGCGGCGATTGGCGCGTTGGGGCAGCCGGGATGGCAGCCTTCGCCGTCGGCACCATGCCTGCGCTGTTGGCGATCGGCATGCTGGGCGCTGCGGCAGGCCAGAAACTGCGCCGGCAACTGCGCCTGTGGCTGGTGCCGGTACTGCTGTTCAATGCTCTGCTGGCCGGACTGATGGCCTGGCGCTGGTTCGCCGCTTAGATCGCGCCCCGGTTTAGACCACCATATCGCGGTAGGCATGCCAGGTGGCATGCGCCACCAGCGGGAACAGCAGGCCCAGCCCGACGAAGAATGTTGCCAGTCCGACGGCGGTGAACAGCACGATCAGCCCGGCCCACAGGGCCATGGCCTTCGGGTTTCGCAGGACGGCGCGCACGCTCACCACCATCGCGGTGATGACGTCGACATCGCGATCCAGCAGCATCGGCAGGGAAACCACCGACACCGCGAACACGACGGTGGCGAAAGCCCCGCCGATCAACGTGCCGATCACCAGAAACGGCAGGTTCTGCGCCTCGATCAGGTAGAAAGGCACGGCATCCAGCGGAGGAGTTCCGCTGTGAAAATACAGCGCGAACCAGAGGAGGGCAACGCGGGTCCAGGCGAAATGCAGCAGCAGCAGCACAACACCGAAGCTGGCGATCTGCAGAGGCCGGCGCCAGCTCAGCAGCGCGGTCGAGAGGCTGACTGATTCGCCCAGCTGCAGGCGGCGGCTGGTATCATAGAGTCCGATAGCAATCAGCGGAGCAATCAGAAAAAAGCCGCCGGTCATGGGCAGGACCAGATAAGCCAGATCGGCTTCCCACAGGCCGAACACCAGCAGATAGCTGATGATCACCAGGCCTGCACCATAGGACAGGCTGACCTGGGGGGAGCGGGTCATGTCGCGCCAGCCCTGGATAAGCCAGTACCAGGGACGGTCATGTGGGACCTGTCGGACCAGACCGGGCGGATTGACGGGCATCGGTTCGCTTACGCTGATCATGGGCTTCCTCCTGGAGACTTATTGTTTGATTGCCTCCTGCGTCACTGCGCCGCAGTATAGCCTTGATTTCGTTCGGTGGGGAGGGGGTCTGATTGACATGAGTCAATGCCGGTTTAATCAGTCCGGCCGACTATCCCGACGCTGGCGGGGGGACCCCGAATCGCCAGCTGTAATTGCGAGGAATCCATGACAGCCATAGCTGCAGCCCAAACGGGCGCCACTTCGGTCACCGGAGCACGCTCCGAGGCCTATGTAGAGGATGCCGTCCGGGCGTTTGTGATCGCGACGATCTTCTGGGGCGTCGCGGCCTTTGCCGCCGGTGTCTATATCGCCCTCCAACTGGCCTATCCGGTCCTTAACCTGGGCCTGGAATGGACCACCTTCGGCCGGCTGCGGCCGCTGCACACTTCGGCGGCGATCTTCGCCTTCGGCGGCAACGCGCTGCTGGGTACCTCGCTCTATATTGTCCAGCGCACCTGCCGCGCCCGCCTGTTCGGTGGCCCCGCAGTCGCCTGGTTCCTGTTCTTCGGCTACCAGCTTTTCATCGTGCTGGCGGCACTGGGTTATATTTTCGGCATTACCCAGAGCAAGGAATATGCCGAACCGGAATGGTTTGTCGATCTCTGGCTTACCCTGGTCTGGGTGGTCTATCTCGTGGCTTTCGTTGGCACGCTGATGAAGCGTGAGGAGCCGCATATCTATGTGGCGAACTGGTTTTTCGTCGCCTTCATCGTCACCATCGCGATGCTGCATATCGTCAATAACCTGGCGATCCCGGTATCGTTCTTCGGCGCCAAGAGCTACGCCCTGTTCTCGGGTGTGCAGGACGCGCTGATCCAGTGGTGGTACGGCCATAATGCGGTGGGCTTCTTCCTCACCGCCGGCTTCCTGGCGATGATGTACTACTTCATCCCCAAACAGGCGAACCGCCCGGTTTATTCCTACCGCCTGTCGATCGTGCACTTCTGGTCGTTGATCTTCCTCTATATCTGGGCCGGCCCGCACCATCTGCACTACACCGCGCTGCCCGACTGGGCCTCGACGCTGGGCATGGTCTTCTCGGTGATGCTGTGGATGCCGTCCTGGGGCGGCATGATCAACGGTCTGATGACCCTGTCAGGTGCGTGGGACAAGCTGCGTACTGATCCGGCCCTGCGTTTCTCGGTCACGGCCGTCGCTTTCTACGGCATGTCGACCTTCGAAGGCCCGGTGATGTCGATCCGGCAGGTGAACGGTCTCAGCCATTACACCGACTGGACCATCGGTCACGTGCATTCGGGTGCGCTGGGCTGGAACGCCTTCATCACCTTTGGCGCGCTCTACTACCTCGTGCCGGTGCTGTGGAAGCGGGCCGGCCTGTATTCGACCCGCCTGGTGTCCTACCACTTCTGGATCGCCACCATCGGCATCCTGCTCTACATCAGTGCGATGTGGGTCTCGGGCATCATGCAGGGCCTGATGTGGCGCGCCTACGACAATCTCGGCTTCCTGCAGTATTCCTTCGTCGAGACGGTGCAGGCGATGCATCCCTTCTATGTGATCCGTGCTACCGGCGGCCTGCTGTTCCTGACCGGCGCCCTGATCATGGTCTACAACCTGTGGCGTACGGCCCGCGGCGATGTCCGCGATGAAACGCCGATCGTCCGCGCGCCCGCCCAGTCGGCGGCGGCAGAGTAAGGAGAGCCGGACATGGCCTATCGTCACGAAGTCGTCGAGAAGAACTCGATCCTGCTGGTGGTGCTTACCCTGATCACGGTCGCCATCGGCGGCTTGGTCGAGATCGTGCCGCTCTTCACCATCGAGACCACGATTGAACGCGTCCAGGGCATGCGACCCTATTCGCCGCTCGAACTGGCCGGCCGTAACATCTATATCCGCGAGGGCTGCTATGTCTGCCACAGTCAGCAGATTCGCCCCCTGCGCGATGAGGTCGAGCGTTACGGCCATTACAGCCTTGCGGCGGAAAGCATGTATGACCATCCGTTCCAGTGGGGCTCGAAGCGTACCGGTCCGGACCTGGCCCGTGTGGGCGGGAAATACTCCAACGAATGGCATGTCGAGCATCTGAAGGACCCGCGGGCCGTTGTCGCGGAGTCGATCATGCCGCCATACGCCTTCCTGGCCGACAAGCCGTTGCAGTATGCCGACATCGCGGACCATCTGAAGGCACTACGGGTGACCGGCGTGCCGTATAGCGACGATATGATCCAGAACGCGAAGGCGGATCTGGAGGCGCAGACCATGCCGGATGCCGATACCGACGCCGTGGCTGGCCGTTACCCGAAGGCCCGTCTGGGGGACTTCGACGGCAACCCGGCCAAGATCACCGAAATGGATGCCCTGGTCGCTTATCTACAGATGCTTGGCACCCTTGTCGAATTCGACAAGGTGCAGCCTGGCAGCCTCCGCCAGTGAGGAGGCCGTCATGCTAGAGGCCATCTATCCGCATCTGAAATCGTTATGGACGCTGTGGTTCTTCCTGCTGTTCGCCGCCATCATCACCTGGGTGATGTGGCCGTCCAGGCGCAAGGACTGGGAAAGCCGCGGGCAAATCCCGCTGCGCGACGGCGCCCCGCATAACGGCATCGAGAAGGAGTGATCTGATGCCCACCAAGATCGAAAAAGACTCTGTCACCGGCGTTGAAACCACGGGCCATGAGTGGGACGGCATCAAGGAGCTGAATTCGCCCCTGCCGAAGTGGTGGCTGTATGTCTTCTATGCCACCGTGCTGTTCTCGGTGGTGTGGATGGTGCTCTACCCGTCGGTTCCGTATCTGCGCAGCCATTTCGGTGGCGTGCTGGGCTACACCCAACGTGACGACGTCTCCAAGCGCCTGCAGGAAGCCAGCACGGCCCAGGCCCAGTACCGGGACCAGATCGCCAAGCTGGACATCACCGCGGTCAAGGCCGATACCGACCTGAACCGCTTCGCCCTGGCCGGTGGTCGTGTGCTGTTCGCCGAGAACTGCGCGCCCTGTCACCAGTCCGGCGGTACCGGCGCCAAAGGCTACCCCAGTCTGGCTGACGACGACTGGCTGTGGGGTGGCAAGCTGGAGGACATCCAGCTTACCCTCCAGCACGGCATCCGCTCGACCAATGATGACGATACCCGGGTATCGCAGATGCCGCGCTTTCTGGCCGATGGCTTGCTGACCATGCCGCAGGTTCAGGCAGTGGCCCAGCATGTGCTCTCGCTGTCGGGCCTCGACAAACCGAATGCCGAAGGCGCGCAACTGTTCGCCGAGCAATGTGCGTCCTGCCATGGCGAGCAGGGCAAGGGCATGCGTGAGGTTGGCGCCCCCAACCTGACCGACAAGATCTGGCTGTATGGCGGCGACAAGGCTGCCGTGGTGCAGTCGATTGCCTATGCCCGTGCCGGCGTGATGCCGGCTTGGGCCGGACGTCTGGACGACGCCACGATCAAGATGCTGGCGCTGTATGTCCATGCCCTAGGCGGCGGCGAGTAACCGGCAGGCGCAAGGATCACACAAGATGGCACGGCGCAGCGGCAGATTGCCGCTGCGCCTAAACGCCACAGATTAAGTCAGTAGGCGGCGCACTAAATTCCGGAAAAAGGGATCGGGGGGAGATCCGGGATTAAGACCAGCAGCGCATGAGGGTGCGAGTGACCGACATGAACCAGATGGCCCCTGAGACTAAGAATCGCGCCGATGCGATGCTGGGGCTGCTTGCCCCTTCGCTTTATTCCGATCACGTCAAGGTCTATCCACGAGCCGTTTCCGGCCGCTTCCGCAATATCAAATGGGCGATCCTGATCGCCTGCCTAGCGGTCTACTATATCGCACCCTGGATCCGCTGGGATCGCGGCCCGAATGCTCCCGATCAGGCCCTCTTGCTGGATATGGCCGGGCGGCGCGGTTATTTCTTCTGGATCGAAATCTGGCCGCAGGAAGTATACTACCTCACCGGCCTGCTGATCCTGGGCGCCGTCGCCCTGTTCCTGGCCACCGCTTTGTTCGGTCGCGTCTGGTGCGGCTATACCTGCCCGCAGACGGTCTGGACCGACCTGTACATGCTGGTCGAGCGCTGGATCGAAGGCGACCGCAATGCCCGCATCAAGCTGGACCAGCAACCTCTGAGCCTGAACAAGGCCTGGCGCAAGGTCGCCAAGCATACGGTCTGGCTGGTGATCGCCGCAGCCACCGGCGGCGCTTGGATCATGTATTTCCAGGATGCGCCGACGGTGACGCGTGAAATATTCACCGGCGAAGCTTCGGGCGGCACGTACTTCTTCTTTGGCCTGTTCACCGGCACCACCTATCTGCTGGCCGGTTGGGCGCGCGAGCAGGTCTGCACCTATATGTGCCCCTGGCCGCGCTTCCAGGCCGCGATGCAGGACGAGCATACCCTGGCGGTGACCTATCAGGGCTGGCGCGGTGAGACCCGTGGCAAGCACAAGGCGGGTGAAAGCTGGGAAGGGCGTGGCGACTGCGTCGATTGCCGGGCCTGCGTGAATGTCTGCCCCACCGGCATCGACATCCGCGACGGCATGCAGCTCGAATGCATCGGCTGCGGCCTGTGCATTGATGCCTGCGACGAGATCATGACCAAGGTGGGTCGGCCCCAGCGGCTGATCGATTTCGTGTCGATCGCCAACCTCGATCGCCGCGCCAACAAACTGCCTGCCATCCTCAAACTGTTGCGCACCCGCACCGTGATCTACGCAGCCATGCTGGCACTGGTGGTAGCGATCATGGCCGGCACACTGCTTACCCGCTCGAGCTGGGAGATGAACGTACTGCACGACCGTGCGCCGCTTTATGTCACCCTGTCCGACGGTTCTCTGCGGAACGGTTATACCGTCAAACTGCTCAACAAGACGCGCGATGAGCACAGGCTTTACCTGACCATCGAGGGCATACCGCAAGCCACCATGTTCATGGCTGGCGAAGGCGACGAGCCGGCCACCCGGCTGCCGTTGCTGGTGCAGCCCGACAATGTGGGTGAATACCGGGTCTTTGTGAAGGCGCCCCGCCCGGTGATCAAGGAATCCTCGACCACCCTGCGCTTCCATGTCGTGGACGAGCAGGGGCAACGGCTGACCGGCTACAAATCCACCTTTAACGCCCCGAATTGATGCTTCCAGGTCGCACGGAGTCGCTATAATGGCCATTGCCATGGCACAGAAACCATCTTCACCGCGCGGGCGCTGGATTCCCTGGCTGTTCGTGGGCGGCTTTGCCGTCGTGATCGCTGTTAACACGACGCTGATTATCTATGCCACCGACACATTCAGCGGGCTGGTCGTCGAGCATCCCTACAAGAAGGGGCTTGCCTATAACCAGACCAAGGCGCAGATCGATGCCCAGACCCGCCTGGGCTGGCAGTATGCAGTATCGGCGGTGCCGGCTGGCGATACGGTCACCATCGAAGTCCGCTGGACGGATGCCGGCAAGGCGCCGTTGGATGGGCTCGCGCTGGAAGGCGAATTGCAGCGCCCGGTCGAGAACATGGCGCCGGTGCGCATTGGTTTCGAGGCGGTTGGCGCCGGTCGGTACCGCAGCCAGGTGCAACTGCCCAAGCAGGGGGCCTGGGACCTGCATCTTTCCGCGCGTCGTGGCGGCGAGGAATTCTCGGGCGCCGAACGGTTGCTGATCCGCTGAGCAGCCAATGGCGCTGGTGGCATTGTCGTCCGACGCAGCCCTTCCGCAGGCGAATGCCGCGGCGCTATGCGCCCATTGCGGCGCGCCGGTTGTGGGCAAGGTTGAGGATGGCAAGCCGGCTTTCTGCTGCAGTGGCTGTGCCGGTGCCCATGCCCTGATCAAGGGGCTGGGGCTGGAACGCTATTACGCCTTGCGCGACGCGGTCGCGCCAACGCCGGCCGATGCTGAAGCCGCGGATTGGCAGGAATTCGTCCAGAGCGGAAACGATGGCGCCTGCCGTGTCGAATTCCTGGTTGAAGGCATGCATTGCGCCGCCTGCCTGTGGCTGATCGAACAGGCTCTGCGGGCGCAGCCAGGCGTGCAGCAGGCAAGGCTATCAGCAAGCACCCGCCGCCTGACCCTGACCTGGAAAGGCGCGGCAGGGCGGGTCAACGATCTGGCCGGCATCGTCACGCGTCTGGGCTACCGCTGCCTGGGACTCACCTCCGATGCGGCCGAAAAGATCGGCAGCGCCGAAGAACGCGATCTGCTGCGGGCCATGGCAGTGGCTGGGTTCGCCGCCGCCAATATCATGCTGTTGTCGGTGTCGGTGTGGTCGGGGCATGTCGGCGAAATGGGCTTCGCCACCCGCGACCTGTTCCACGCGATTTCCGCCCTGATCGCCATTCCGGCCATCGCTTATGCTGGCCGGCCTTTCTATCGCTCGGCTTTCGCCGTTCTGCGTCAGGGTCGCACCAATATGGATGTGCCGATCACCATCGGTGTCATGCTGGCGGTGGCCGTCAGCTTGGCCGAGATGCTGCGCTCCGGGCCGCACGCCTATTTCGATGCCGCCGTCACTCTGCTGTTCTTCCTGCTGGTGGGCCGCTATCTCGATCTGCGGGCGCGCGGCTTCGCCCGCCGCACCGCGCAAAGACTGGTGGCCTGGACCGCCAAGCCGGTCTCGGTGCTGACCAAAACCGGTATCATGCAGCGCCCCGCCCATCTCGTTGCGGTGGACGACCGTGTTCTGGTTGCCGCCGGCGAACGGGTGCCGGTGGATGGAATGGTGGTCGAAGGTCGCTCGGCGCTGGATGCCAGTCTGATCAACGGTGAAACCCTGCCTCAGCCGGCCGAGGCCGGCACCCATGTCTTCGCCGGCGCGATCAACCTGGAAGCACCGCTGACCCTGCGCGTGACCGCCGTGGGCAGCGCCACTTTGCTGGGTGAGATCGCCCGCTTGATGGAAGCTGCCGAACAAGGCCGGGATCGTTACGTGCGCCTGGCCGAACGGGTGGCACGCTGGTATGCGCCAGTGGTGCACGTTACGGCTTTGTTGAGTTTCCTGGGCTGGGTTTTCATCGGCGATGCCGACTGGCGCAGCGCCATGCTGATCGCTGCCGCCGTGCTGATCATCACCTGCCCCTGTGCACTGGCACTTGCCGTACCGGTGGTACAGGTGGTGGCCAGCAGCCGGCTGATGCGTCGGGGTATCCTGCTCAAATCCGCCACGGCGCTGGAGCGGGCTGCGCCCATCGACACCATCGTGTTCGACAAGACCGGTACGCTAACACTTGGCCAGCCGAGTGTGCTGGAAGAAGACATTGGGGACGTCGAAAGCCTGCGCCTTGCCGCCACGCTCGCAACACGTAGCCGGCATCCGCTCTGCAAGGCTCTGCTGAAAGCCTGTAGCGATGCCATCCCGGCCGATGGGGTCGAGGAATTGCCCGGGCAGGGTCTGCGGCTGCAGACGGCCGAAGGCGAAATCCGCCTTGGCAATGCCCGCTTTGCCGGAGTCACTGTCCTGCCTGCCGACGGCTATTCGGAATTGTGGATGGTTCGACCCGGTCATGCGGCGAGCCGGTTCCGTTTCCGCGACACTCTGCGCAGCGATGCCGCTGTGGTGGTCGATGCTTTGCGCCGGAAGGGCTACCGATTAGCAATCCTGTCTGGCGATCACGCCGCGGCTGTGTCTGCCGTGGCGGATCAGCTTGGCATTCCCGACTGGAAGGCCGGTATCGATCCGCGCGGCAAAGCGGCGGCCATCGCGGCCCTGAAACAGCAGGGGCGGTATGTGTTGATGGTGGGCGATGGGCTGAACGATGCCGTGGCGCTGGCCGAGGCCGATGCTTCGCTCTCGCCCTCGTCAGGCCTCGATATCGCGCAGAATGCCGCCGATGCAGTCTTCCAGGGCGAGAAACTCGCCGCGGTGCCGGAATTCCTGGCGGTGGCGCGCCGCAGCCGCAGCCTGGCCCAGCAGAATCTGGCGCTGGCTTTAATCTACAATATGTTCGCCGTACCGCTGGCGATTGCCGGCATGGTCACGCCGCTGATCGCGGCTATTGCCATGTCGAGTTCGTCTATCCTAGTGGTAGGGAATGCGTTGCGGCTTGATCTGCGCCGGCGCAGGGAGGTGGCATGACGATCCTGCTGTTTCTGATCCCGGCTGCGCTGGGCCTGGGCCTGCTGGGCATGTTTGCTTTCCTCTGGGCGCTGAAATCCGGCCAGATGGACGATCTGGAAGGCGCCGGACGGCGTGTGCTGTTCGACGATGCCGATGCTGAATTGCGTGAAAGGAGCAAGGAATGAACGAGAAAATCATGACCGTGATGGGCTATTGGGTGATTGCCGCGCTGGTGACCGTGCTGGGCCTATTGGGCATCGTGCTGGCAGCAGGGGCGCGGGATGGCGGCATGCAGGCTTTCGGCCTGGCGCTGGCAGCGTTCGCCGTGTTTTATGATTTCTGGGCGATCAACCGCAGCCACGAAGAAGACGAAGCTTGATCCGGCCCTCGCCATTAAAAAGAAGCGCCCCGCACGGCATGACCGGCGGGGCGAGGGGGTACTGGCGGGGGGAAATGCCTGCTCAACAGACCTCGTTGTTGAACAGCGACACTGGCTGGCGCGCACCGTAATTCGCTGTCAGCGCGGTCATCGCACCGGTACTGCCATAACCTGAACCAAGCTGGCTCTGCTTGGTGGCGCCGCGGATCACGGCATCAAGCAGCATCTTGTTGGCATCGCGCGCCGTGCGCACGACAATCTCGTTGCGCTTGCCGATCTCGCGCATCTCGCTCAAAAGGGATTTGAGTTTATCCCGGTCCTTTTCCGGCGCACCATGCAGGGCATCCGGATGTTGCTTCAGCACTTTCTGCTTATCGCGCAGTAGGCCTGCTATGATGCGCTTCTGTTCGGTCGTGCGGGGCAGGTCAGCGTAATCGTGTCGCTCCAGCATCACCGTTTCCTGCTGCATGATGTCTTTGAGCTGGATCACCAGGTCGCTAAGTTCCGTCACGGTGGGTGGCACGGCACCCACGCCGCAATTGTCGGCCGGGCGTGGGGCTGCCTCGATGCCCATGCGCTGCGCCCCACGGGCGGGCATGCCCTGCATGCGATGGTTAGCGGGCTGCTGCTTATTCATGATTGCGCCTCCTGCATTTTCAGCATCTGGTCATAGACCATGTCCGCGATGCCGATGCCGCGACCGCGGGCCATTTCGCGGCCATACTGGTCGTTCAGGAATGAACGCCATGTGGCCTCGGCCTGGCCGCCACCCATCAGTCCGTCGGTCTTCAGGTCCTTCGACATGAACTCGAAGAACTGGGTGAGGAAGAAGGCCTCGAAATCCTGCGCTGTCTTGGCCGCATCGCCGGTCTTACGCTGCCCGGCTTGGGCAGACAGGCGTTCGCTGCGCGCCTGGTCGATGGCGTAGGAATGGATGGCGGGCGATGAAACGAGGGCGGTCATCACATCACCTGGATTTCAGCCTGTAGGGCGCCAGCGGCCTTGATCGCCTGCAGGATGGTGATCATGTCGCGCGGACCGACACCCAGGGCATTCAGGCCATCGACCAATTCCTGCAGCGACACACCACGGCGCAGAATGCCCAGGCGGCGGTCGGCCTGTTCATCGACCTCGATTTCGGTGCGCGGCACCACCACGGTCTGTGCGCCGCCGCCGATCTGGCCGGGTACGGTGGGCGTGCCGGTGCCGGGCACGGCCTGGGTGATGGTGTCGAAGACGAAGTTGCCTGACGCATCCTTCACGGGCTGGCCGTCGGGACCGATGCGCGGAACCTGCACGGTGCCGGTCGTGGGCGAGGTGCCGGCGATGCCGGCCACGCCGACCGGGCCCGGCGCGAACGGGTTCGGCTGCGAGACCTGAGGCGTTTCGGTGATGCGCACGGTGAGCGAACCCTGTGCGATGGCGACGGTGTCGATGCGCACATTCGGGCCCATCACGATGGTGCCGGAACGCTCGTCGATGATCACGCGCGCCATCTGGTCGGTTTCCACCTGCAACTGCTCGACCTCGGTCATGAAACCGATGATGTCACGGCGGAAACGCTCGGGGATGTCGATATGCACCGTGCTGGGATCCAGCGCGCGCGCGGTCGGCACGCCGGCCAGCGTGGAGACCGCCTGGCTGATGCGACGTGCGGTGGTCAGATCCGGATTCTTCAGGGCCAGCCGCAGGACAGGCAACGAGGCCAGTTCGAATCCGACCTCGCGCTCCACGATGGCGCCGTTGGCGATGCGGCCGGATGTCGGCACGCCGCGGGTGATCTGGGCGGCGGCGCCCTGGGCGCGGAAACCACTGATCGCGATGGCGCCCTGGGCCACGCCGTAAACCTCGCCATCGGCGCCGAGAAGCGGTGTAACCAGCAGGGTACCGCCCTGCAGGCTCTTGGCATCGCCCATGGTCGATACGTTCACATCGATGCGGCTGCCATGCCGGGCGAAGGGGGGCAGGGAGGCCGTCACCATCACGGCGGCAAGATTCTGGGTGCGGAAGGTGCCGGCATCGCGGATGTTGACGCCGAAGCGTTCCAGCATGGCTTGCAGGCTCTGGCGGGTGAAGGGTGCGTTGGTCAGGCTGTCGCCGGTGCCGTCCAGGCCGACCACCAGGCCATAACCGACCAGCATGTTGTCGCGGATACCTTCGAAGTCGGCGATGTCCTTGATGCGGGAGCCGGCCTGGGCCGTGCCTGTCAGTACGGCCAGCAGCAGGCCACAGGTCAGGGCCGCCTGGGCCAGGCGACGCAGCAGGGTCTGGAACCGATCATGGGCGAAGCTGGACATTTCGCATCTTCCTTCACACTTGCGGCCCTGAAGGCCGTTTCTCGCCATGAAGTATGCGAAGGCCATGCCAATGGTTAATCTATTGAAATAAAAGGATTTTGATTGCCACGGGGATGCTGATGCGGCAAAAAATGCCGGCTTTACCCGGTCAGTCTTATCAGGCACCATGCAGCACGTAACGGATCGCAAATCCCATGAGCATAAACAAAGTCAAAGGTCCAGGCGGCATCGCCCCGGGGGCCCCGAAACGTACGACCAGCAGCGGCGGCGCTGGCGGCGCCAATTTCGCCAGCCTGCTAAAAGGCGCCGAGAAGCCGACCGGCCAGGTTGCCCAGACCGCGCCTGTGGCCGCCCTGGATGCCATGCTGGCGATCCAGGCGGTTGATGAGCAGGGCGGTGGTCGGCAGAACCGGCAGCGGGCCTTCCGCCGTGGCTCCACGTTGTTGGAAAAACTCGACGAAATCCGCCACGGGCTGCTGGAGGGCCGGATGCCGGCGGCCCGGTTGCAGGCCCTGGCCCAGGCGCTGCGCAACGAAAAAATGGCCATTGAGGACCCGCAACTGGCCGAAGTGGTGGCTGAAATCGAGCTTCGCTGCGAAGTCGAGTTGGCCAAGCTGGGCCTCTGAATCGGGTGCTCCGGCACCGGACGTTTCACGATTTTTTCAAAAAATCAAAGGCTTCCAACAGGTTCTCTGGCCTTGCTCCGGGCCGGGCCGATTCATATACTCCCGCGCGCCGCGGCCGGGGGTCCCGGAGTCGCCGCGGCGCCTGGAGGGTCTCGTACATGGGTATCCAATTGAAGGCGAATTATCGGCCGACCGAGAGTGAGGCCTTCATGAACCCGCGCATGAAGGAATACTTCCGCCGCAAGCTGCTGGCCTGGAAGGAAGAAATTCTGCGGGAATCGAATCAAACCCTGCAACACCTGCAGGAGGACACAACCCAGGAGCCGGATATCGCCGATCGCGCCTCGACCGAGACGGATCGTGCCTTGGAACTCCGCACCCGTGATCGCCAGCGCAAGTTGATCTCCAAGATCGATGCGGCGCTGAAGCGGATCGAGGATGGGTCATATGGCTATTGCGAGGAAACCGGAGAACCGATCTCGCTTAAACGCCTCGAAGCCCGTCCGATTGCTACCTTGTCGATCGAGGCCCAGGAGCGTCACGAACGCCGTGAGCGCACCCATCGCGACGACATATAGGACATAGCTGTCTACTAAATGACGAAAAGGCCGGTCTTCTGACCGGCCTTTTGCGTTTTACGCCCCTGGCATTTTGCCGCGGATCGCCTCCTGTGATCCTGACGCACTTTCTGGCGCGCCCACGTCGCGGGCGGGGCATGCACCTCCGTTTAGAACGGGGAGATGATGTCGAAGATCTGCTGACCCCAGCGACCCTGCTGCACGTCGGTCAGCTGACCGCGACCGCCATACGAGATGCGGGCTTCGGCCATCTGGGTGTGCACGATCGTATTGGTCGCCGTGATGTCTTCCGGCCGGACGATGCCCTTGATCAGCAATTCGCGGATTTCGTTGTTCACGCGTATTTCCTGGCGACCCTGTACCACCATGTTGCCGTTCGGCAGGATCTGGGTAACCAGAGCCGCGACGCTGAGCGTGATCTGCTCCTGACGATTGATCTGGCCCTGGCCCTGGACGCCCGATGTCGAGTTCATACCCACTAGGTTGTCCACGTCGGCACCATTGAAGATGCGTTCGATCGCGCCGCCCGCGGCTTCGAGGCCGAGGAAGTTTGGCAGGCCGGCGGATTCTTTGTTGTTGCGCGAGGTCGAGGAGTTGTTCTGAATCTGGGCGCGTTCCTGGATGTTGATATTGACGGTCAGGATGTCGCCCACCTTGGTGGCGCGCGGATCCTTGAAGAACTGCCGCGCACCCGGCCGCCACAGCGAATTGGCATGGCGCGGCGTCACTTCCGGCGCCGGCATCGGCAGGCTGACGGCACGATAGTCACGCGCTTCCGACGGATTGCCGATCTTGCTCAACGGCGGTGCACCGCCGACATCGGCCAAGCGGCCGATATTGGCGCAGGCACCCATGGTGACAGCAAGCCCGGCGACAGCGACGAGGCGTAGCAGGCCGGTGAAGGGGGTGGAGGTCAGGCGGAGCATGGCGATTATCCTCTTTGCTCGGCGATCTTCAGTTGGTGACGACGATGCTGGGAGCGGTGATGACCTGAACCTGGTTCATGCCGATCACGGTCGCCTGCACGGTCTTTTTGCTCTGCAGGTTCATCACCTGGATCACATCACCCAGGCTGCCGGCCTCGATGGCGCGGCCGGTGGTGGTGATGGTGAGGCCTGGGGCCTGGGCCACCATGGTGACCAAGCCATTCTTGGTGATGACTTCCGGCTTGCCGATATCGGCGCTGCGCAGCGGTCGGCCGGCGGCGAGCGGCCGACGCGGGGTCTGGCCGATCAGGTCTTCTACCCGGTCGATGTAGCCGCCGCCATAGCGGCCCGCAGGAACCTTCACCCATTCGATATCGGACTTTGTGATGGTTTCGCCGGCCGCCACGCGGTTCTTCAGCACGGGCAGGGATTCCACGGCCTGGGCGCGGCCGGTGAACCGAACGCCCTCGCTGCGGCCCGGCGTGGTCAGGGATGCGAGGAAACGGCCGCTGCGCGAGTCGAAGGAAAAGCTTTCTACCTGCAGCACAGCCTGACCGGCGGCTGGCACTTCGATGATGTTGTCCATGCCGTGGAAATGGATTTCCACAGGCTGGCCGCCGTTTCGCTGCTGTACCAGTTCGGCGATCCGGCGGGCCACCTCGCGTTCGCCGATAATCCGGCCTGCACCACCGCCCATCGAGGCGATCTGGGTTTGCGCCGCAGCCGGATGCATAACCGCAACTGGCAGGGTGAGGGCGGCGGTGGCGAGACCGGCGAGGAGGATGGTGCGAAGCGGGGCCATGGCGGATCTCCGTTGGGCGTGTCAGGTCATCAGCGCAGACGGGTCGCCGCCTGCAGCATTTCGTCCGAAGCCGTGATGGTCTTCGAATTCATTTCATAGGCGCGCTGCGCGGTGATCAGATTGGTGATTTCCTGCACCGGGTTCACGTTCGAGGTCTCGACATAACCCTGGCGCAGGGTGCCGAAACCAACGGCATTCGGATTGCCTACAGTGGGCTGACCGGATGCCGCGGTCTCCAGGAACAGGTTGTCGCCAGTCGCTTCCAGACCCGCTTCGTTGATGAAGGTGGCGAGCTGGATCTGACCGAGCTGCTGCGCGTTGACCTGGCCGGCAATGCGGGCCTCGACGATGCCGGTGGCATCGATGCTCACCGACAGGGTTCCCTGCGGGACGGTGATGGCCGGATTGAGCAGGTAGCCGTCGACCGTGACCATCTGGCCCTGAGCATTGATCTGGAACGAACCCGCGCGGGTATAGGCGGTTTCGCCCGAGGGCAGGGTCACCTGGAAGTAGCCCTTGCCGCTGATCGCGAGATCGTAGGTATTGCCGGTGAGGGTCAGGTTGCCCTGTTCGTGGATGCGGTAGACGCCGGCCGTACGCACGCCCACGCCGATCTGGATGCCCGACGGCACGATGGTGTTGGCATCGGAAGACGAGGCGCCGGGGCGGCGCATATTCTGGTACAGCAGGTCCTGGAATTCCGCACGCTGGCGCTTAAACGCCGTCGTGCTCATGTTGGCGATATTGTTCGAGATCACCTCGACATTGAGCTGCTGGGCCATCATGCCGGTGGCACCGGTGCTGAGCGAACGCATGGTCGGTTCTCCTGCTCTCTAATTCTTACGCGGTGCGCCCAAGCCGCTGGATTGCGGTGCGCATACGCTCATGCTCGGCATCCATCAGGCTCTGTGTGCCCTGATACTGCCGCAGCAATTCCATCATCGCCGTCATCTCGACGATCGGTTCAACGTTGGAAGCCTCCAGCATGCCCTGCGCCAGCGTGCTGCTGGCGGGGGCCACCTGCGGCTCCTGGGTGGTGGCATAAAGGCCCTGCGACGTCTTGCGCAGTTCCTGCTCGTTCTCGAAGGTGACCAGGTCGATCTTCGCGACCTGCTGCTGGCCTACCGAAATGGTGCCGTCGGCGGCGATAGTCGGAATTTCCTGGGCATCCTGCGGTATCACGATGTCGCGGCCGCGGCTGTCGAGCACGGGGTGGCCGCCTGCGGTGACGAGGCGGCGGTCGTTATCCAGTCGAAGGTGACCGTCGCGGGTGAAGCGGCGACCCTGCGGGGTATCGATGGTGAGGTAGCCGCTGCCGGTGATGGCCACGTCGTAGGTGTTGCCGGTCTGCTCCAGATTGCCGATGCGATTATCACGCAGTATGGCGAAGTCATTGACGAAGCTGACTTTTTTTGCGTCGTTCGGACCTTTAAGGTATTCCTCGAACAGCACACGCTCGCCCTTGTAGGCGTTCGAATTCATGTTCGCCAGGTTGTTGGCCAGCACATCCATCTCGCGCCGCATGCTCGAGAGGCGGGACAGGCCGATATAGGTTGCGTTTTCCATGGCACCAAACTCGCGGTTAGCCGTTGCTGGGCCTTACTCTGCAGGGCTTGTGCCAGTTAAATTTTACCCGGAAAATCAATAAAAAAATTGGTTAATTTGCCCGAAAGGGGCGTTTTGGCCGGGGTGCCTTCCGGTTGACCCGGCAATTTCTGCCGGGCGGTGACAAAGTGTTAACTGTGGGGGCTTACCAATGGCAGCCTAGAGTGGACCGGCAGAGGTCAGGGATTCGCCTGCATGAGTGACGAGACCGAAGGCCAAGAGGGCGAAGAGCTCGAAGGCAAGAAGAAGAAGGGCAAGCGGGCGATAGTCATCATCGCCGCCGCTGTCGTGCTGCTGCTTGTGTTGGGCGGTGGTGGCGCAGCCTATTTCTTCCTGTTCGCCGGCCAGAGCGAAGAGGCAGAAGTAAAGCCCGAGTTGCCTAAAGTGACGGTTTTCTACGATCTGCCGGATATTCTGGTAAACCTCAATTCCACCGGCCGGCAGGCGTCCTATCTCAAGCTGAAGGTGGCGCTGGAACACAACGACCCGCTGGCCACGCCAAAGCTGAACGAACTGTTGCCGCGCGTCACCGACAACTTCCAGATCTATCTGCGCGAATTGCGGCCGGATGATCTGGTGGGGTCGGCCGGCCTGTACCGGTTGAAGGAAGAATTGCTGATCCGCGTAAACCAGGCGGTGGCACCGATCAAGATCAATGATGTCCTGTTCAAGGAGATGTTGATCCAGTGACGAAACGAGGCGGTCATGGTGGATAACCCGGAAGACGGCGGCGCTGCCTGGGCCGGCGACGATGATGCCGGCGGTTCCACGCGCATCCTGAATCAGGATGAAATCGACAGCCTGCTTGGCTTCGACGCCAGCGTCGAAGAGGATGCGGATAAGGCCGGCATACGCGCGATCATCAACAGCGCGCTGGTTTCCTATGAACGTCTGCCGATGCTGGAGGTGGTATTCGACCGCCTCGTGCGTCTGATGACCACATCTCTGCGCAATTTCACTTCCGACAACGTCGAGGTCTCGCTCGACAACATCACCTCGATCCGCTTCGGCGATTACCTGAACTCGATCCCGCTACCCGCCATCCTCAGCGTGTTCCGCGCGGTGGAATGGGATAACTACGGCTTGCTCACGGTCGACAGCTCGCTGATCTATTCCATCGTCGACGTGCTGCTGGGCGGTCGCCGCGGCACGGCGGCGATGCGTATCGAGGGCCGTCCCTATACCACGATCGAACGCAATCTGGTCGAGCGCATGGTCAACGTGGTGCTCGACGATATGCGCGCCGCCTTCGAGCCGCTGGCGCCGGTCAATTTCTCGTACGACCGCATCGAGACCAACCCACGTTTCGCTACCATCGCCCGTCCGGCCAACGCGGCAATCCTTGCCCGCCTGCGCGTCGACATGGAGGATCGCGGCGGCCGTCTTGAGTTGATGCTGCCCTATGCGACCCTGGAGCCGGTGCGCGAGCTGCTGCTCCAGATGTTCATGGGCGAAAAGTTCGGCCGTGACTCGATCTGGGAAAACCACCTTGCCACCGAACTATGGTCGACCGATGTTGAAATCGAGGCAGTCCTTGACGAGCAGGTGATGACGCTTGGCCAGGTGATGAATCTCGAGGTCGGCAAGACCATCATGTTCAACGCCACCCCTGAATCCGTGATCATGATGCGCTGTGGCGGCATTCCCATGGTGGAAGGTCGCATGGGCCGCATGGGCAACAATATCGCGGTCAAGATCGATCGGACTCTGAAGAGTCTGGGAGGTGCATGATGACGGTAACCCTGATTGTCGAAATCGTCGTTGCGGTTCTACTTGTCATCACCTTTACCATATCGCTGGTGCTGAACCGGCGCCTGGGCAACCTACGGGCCAACCAGGATGAAATGCGCCGGCTGATCGGCGAATTCGACAAGGCTCTGACCAAAGCCCGGCAGGGCATGACGGAACTGAAGACCGCTTCCGCCGGCGCCGATGCCGCGCATGAGGAGCGGATGAAGCAGGCCAAAATTCTGCGCGACGAGCTTGGTTTCATGATCGAGACAGCCGATCGACTGGCGGATCGCTTGGCTGGTGAAGCCAGCGGCAACCGGGCGGCCCGGCAGGATGCGGCTGTCCCGCGCGGCCAGGAGCGCCCGCAAGACCGAGGCCAGGAACGCCCAGCCGCCGAACGGCCTCAGCCGGTGACTCCATTCCCGGCCAAGCGGGCGGCCGCCACGTCTTCCGGCAATCGGGATTTCAGGATTGAGCCCCGCTCCGAGGCCGAGCGAGAATTGCTCATGGCCCTGAGGCAGGCACGGTGACGGCGATACGGCAACAGGCGGCAACGACGCAGAGCGGGAAATCCCGCCTCGCCTCGCGTGTGCGCATCCTGCCGCTCACCATTCTGGCCGTGGCGCTGCTGCTGGGCCTGAAGATCGGCTCGTTGTGGCAGGGCAGGGCGGAACTGTTTGTCACGCCCGCTGGCGCGCAGCAGCAGGGCACGGCCCAGCGTGCCGGCCAGCCGACGCAATTGACGCCTCCACCTGCCGCGGCCCAGACGGCCCAAGCTCCGGCCCAAGTTCCGGCCCAAGCTCCGGCGCAGCCCCAATCGCCGGCACCTGCAGCATCCGCGATGCCCGCCACTCCCGCGGCCCCGACTGCGGCGCCATCTTCTACGGTGCAGTCACTTGCCGACCGCGACCCGACGACTTTCACGCGTGCTGAGATTGAACTGCTGGCCAATCTGGCGCAGCGCCGCGACCAGCTTGAGCAGCGAGCCCGCGAGATCGATCTGCGTGAAAGCCTGCTGGCAGCAGCCGAGAAGCGCATCGATGAGCGCATCGCCGAACTCAAGAAGCTGGAAGGCAGCATCAAGCAGATTGTCCAGCAATACGACAAGCAGGAAGAGCAGAACCTGCAGGGACTGGTGAAGGTTTATGAAAACATGAAGCCCAAAGATGCCGCTCGCATCTTTGAGAAGCTTGATGCCAATGTTCTGCTTGGCGTGGTCGAGCGGATGAAGGAGGCCAAGCTGGCAGCGGTGCTGGCCGACATGAGCCCGGCTACGGCGCAGGACATCACCGTACGGCTCGCCACCCGGAAACAGATTCCGCCCAGCCTGCGCGCCGGCGCGGAAACTCAGATTCAGCCGGCCCCCACGGCCCCGGCGGCAGCCACCGCACCCGGTGCGGCGCCGGCTGCACCATCCCGTCCAGCAGGAACAGGTGGCTGAAAATCACGGTTAATTATGGGTTAATCCATTGACTTGACAGGGAAAACCCTGCCTTGCCGTATCCGGCCGCCGTGATAGAATTACGCCACTGAATTCAAGCGCGATCCCAGTAAGGGGCTGCGCCGATCATCACTGCCGCAGGAGGCGAGCAAGGATGTCGATTGATCTGAGCATTCTCTACAGCGGGGCTGGTACATCCTCAGCGACAATGTCGCCGACTGCGATGTATCGTAAGCTGCAGAAGCTTGCCGCCGAAAACGAAGAGAAGAGCAAGCCGGACGCGGCAGCGGAACAGGCGAAGAAGACTGCGCGCGAATTCAACAATGCCGCTATCAGGCTGCGGAATAGCCAGATCAAGGAAGAAAACGCGCGGGTCCAGAACGACGCTGCGTATTACCAGGGCCGCGCGGCCACGGCCACGACCGTCAGCGAGTTGATCAATGACGACCGTTTCATACGGGTGCTGGCCGAGGCCAATGGCTATGGCGACATGTTCAGGTTCAATCCTCAAAGATTGCGCGATATCCTGACCAGTGATCTGGACGATCCGGGCTCGGTGGCGCGTCAGGGAACGCTGAAGGATCTGGAGCTGGCGAGAAAATATGGTTTTGGCGCGACTGGCACGCTTTTGGATGCCGATGGCAATACCGTAGGCCTGGACGCCGACGGGAAGGTCGTCAATGACGGCACTCACGTTACGCCGCTTGATCCCGGTCTGGCCCGTTTGCGCAAACTGCAGATCGATGTCGACGGCACGGCATTGGTGACATCAGGTTCTACCAATCCTGCTGACGATGGAAAGCTGATCTTCGGGCCGGATATAGGGGCGCGAGACGCTAGCGTTTATTCGGCCAATCATAAGCGCGGCCTGCTTGAGGAAGAGGCAGCACCGACGACCACGAAATCGATCAACTATTACGAATTCGACGGCCCGGAATTCCAGAATTTCCGCCAGCGCAGCGATGTGCAATCGGAAATCACCTATTTCAAGGAGAACATCACCCAGATTGAGTCGCTGGATGATTTCTTCAACAATCAGCGCCTGCTGAAATTCGTCCTGTCTGCCTACGATCTTGAGAGCGAAGCCAAGTATCCCGGCAAAATTCGCAAGATTCTGGAAAGCGATCTCACGGATGTCGACTCGCTGGCGAACCGGTTTCAGGATCCCCGCTTTAAGAAGATGACGGAGGATCTGGGGTTTTTCATTTTCCAGGAAGATAAGCTGAAACTCGGGTCGACAGCGCTGGATCTGGGGCGGAAATACGAGCGCGTGAAATACGAGCAGTATCTCGATGAGCAGGCGCCTGGCGTGCGCGCGGCGATCGAGTTTTCGCGGCGCATCAAGGATGTTGACTTGACGGTGCAACTGCTGGGCGATGGCGTCCTGCGTGAGGTTATCACTGTCGCCAATAACCTTCCTCAGGAGTTGGCCTACCAGGAAGTGGACAGTCAGGTAACAGCGCTTGAGAAGCGGGTCGACGTCAAATCGCTCAAGAACGATCAGAATGAAATCGACAAGGTGATTACTCGTTACCTGACCTTCAAGGGTGCCGAGAGCGGCGGCGGGCAGAGTTATCTGCTGAATCTGCTCGGCTAGGCTGCGCGCCGGTTTTCGGCTATGGCTGCCCTATGGCGGCTGAAGAATTCCCGATACTGGTGGTCGACGATCACCGCACCATGTTGGCGATCATTGCCCGGCAACTGCGGGATATCGGGTTCCCTGAGGTCGATACGGTTGGGGACCCGGTCACCGCTCTGACCATGCTGCGCCGGCGGCCCTACCGCCTGATCCTGTCGGACTGGAACATGGCGCCGATGGACGGGCTGGCATTCTTCAGGGCCGTACGGGCGGATCCGGACTACGCTAGGATCCCGTTTATCCTGGTCACGGCGGAAAACCGCCGTGACTCCGTGGCCGAGGCGGGCCGTCTGGGGGTGGACGGGTTCATCCTCAAGCCATTTGATGCTGCAACCCTGAAAGCCCGGCTTGCCGGCATTCTTGGCCCGGCCTGATCATTCGCCCTGCTGCCAATCTGGTCGAAAGAACAATCTGTTAACAGTATCGCCTTATCCTGCCACGCTTCTATAATTGCGAAGCGCGGGCCTGATTCCCCCGCCGAAAGTAGATCGACGCAGACAGGGAGCATGGCAGAAGGGCACGACAGGCGACCTCTGGCGAACCGGCGCAGTTCGGCTCGCAGCGGTGTTGCCGGCCTTGCAATGGCCGGCGCCCTGGGTCTTTTCTCGTCGGCTCTTCTGGCGCAGACCGAACCGCAGGCCAATACGCCTCCGATCGGACGCCCTGCCGCAGCTCCACCACAGCCCGCCGCCGCATCGCCGCCCCGTCCCGCGCAAGCTGCGCCAGCACAGGCTGAGGGTTCGACCGTCCGCCTGCGCGCTGGCGAACATCCGACCTATACGCGACTGGTTTTCGATTGGCCGCAGCGCGTGGAATTCGATGTGGCGACCGAGGGCGAGCAGGCCACGATCCGCTTCGCCAGCCCGCAGCCGGTGGATCTTGGTCGTTTGCCGCAGTTCCCGCCACGTAGTGTGAAAAACCTCGCCTGGCGCGCCCAGGGCGATGGCGGCGTGGTCAGCTTTGCCATCCCGGAAGGGGCGAGCATCAAATCCTGGCGCAATGGCGCGAAGGTGGTGATCGATATCACGCCATCCGCCGAACCCAAATCGGCGTCGGCCGAAGCGGGGCCGGCGCCAAAGCCCACGGAAACCAAGGCGGCCGAGACCAAACCCGTCGAAACCAAACCTGCGGCGGGAAAAACTGAACCAAAGGCTGCCGAGGCAAAACCAGCCCAGACAGCCGCAGCCGCTGGCGCGCCCGTTACCCCCAAAGCCCCTGCGACGACTGTGGCACCGCCACCTCCTGCCGCCCAGGCCCCGACTTCGGCCCAGACTCCGGCCCCGGCTCCCGCCGCGGCCGTACCGCCTCCCGCCGCGGGCGTTCCTGCTGCCGCGCCGGTTGCAGCCGTGCAGACTGCGCCATTGGGCGCCTTCATGCCGGCACCGCCGACGGGGCCGATCACAGGCGTACCTCTGGTGCCCGGCGTGGATTCCAGCCGCACCGGGCCTTTGCTGAATTTCCCCTGGACGCGCCCGGTCGCGGCGGCGGCCTTTCTGCGCAATGGCAATCTGTGGCTGGTGTTCGATCGCGCTGCCAATGTCGATCTGCGCCCGATAACCACGCGCGACTGGAGCGGCGCGATCAATGGCGTGGAGCAACTGCCCGTCCCGGGTGTTACCGTCTTGCGCCTTGCCGTGCCCGCCGGCACCACTGCGAATTTCACCCGCCGGAACACCGGTTGGCAGATCGGCATCAATACCATTCAGCCCGAACAGCTGGTGCCGAAGGAAACTGCGCCCGGCGTGCTGGTCGAGGACGCGGACTCGCCGCGCAACCGGCCGCAGGAAATCGATGTGCGTCGCCAGTTGGACGCCGATGGCGGTGCGCGGCTGTTCTTCGCGGCGAATGATCCTTCGCCGCAACTGGCGATCCCCGATCCCGATACCGGCGATATGCTTACCGTCGTGCCCTATGCCGGCGCCAACGGCGGCGTATCCAGCCGCCGTGACTTCATCGAACTTAGTGTGCTGCCCAGTTTCCAGGGCTTCGCCATTGAGACGCATGCCGACAACTTGGATATCCGGCGTTATCCGCGCGGTATCGAGATCGCGTCTCCCAATGGCCTGTCCCTGTCGGCGCCGCGAGGTGCTGATCCCAAAAGCGGCACGCTCGACATCCTGCAATTCGGTGAATGGCGCAAGGTCGAGGGCAATACCTATGCCGAGCAGGAGGAAAATCTCCTGCGCCGCATCGGGCTCAGCCCACCCGGCCAGCGTCAGCAGCAACGTTTAGCGCTGGCGCAATTCTATGCGGCCAATGACATGCAGCCCGAGGCGCTTGGCGTGCTGGCGAAGGCGCGCGCCGAACAGCCTGAACTGGAACGCGATAAGCTCTATCGCGCATTGCGCGGGATTGCGTATCTGCGGCTTGGCCGTTTGGCGGATGCTGCCAACGACCTCGATTCCAAGGTATTCGACGATGACCCCGATGTGCTGGCTTATCGCGGTATGCTGGCGGCCGAGCGGGACGATTGGCCGGCGGCGCGACGGGCCTTCTCCCTGTCTGGCGCGGCCGTGGCGAAATTCCCGCCCGACCTGCGCGCCAATCTCCGCCTGACCATGGCGCGGGCTTGGCTGGCCGGCGGAGACATTGCGGCGGCAACGGCGGAGCTGCAGGCATTGGACTGGGACATCCTGACGCGCGGCCAGGCTGCCGAAGGCAATTATGTGCGTGGTTTGCTGGCCGACGCCACCAATAAGCCGGAAGAGGCTATCCGCCACTTCGACCAGGCTTCTGGCAGCGGTGATCGTCGGGCGCGGGCACTGGCCGAATTCGCCAAGACCGACATGATGCTGACCCGGAAGCTGATCGATGTGCCGCAGGCAATCGAGCGCATGGATCAGTTGCGGTTCGCCTGGCGCGGCGGTCCATATGAATTCAATCTGCTGCGCCGTCTGGGCGAGTTGCAATTCTCCACCGGCGATCTGCGCGGCGGCATCACGACCTTCCGCCAGATCGTGAAGTATTTTCCGAAATCACCCGAAGTGCCACTGCTGACCAAACAGATGAGCGACGAATTCGCCAAACTGTTCCTCGATGGCGGCGCCCAGGCCCTGCCGCCGTTAACCGCGCTGGCCCTGTATTACGATTATCGCGAGCTCACCCCGGTCGGACCGGAAGGCGACGAGATCATTGGCAAGCTGGCTGATCGTTTGGTTTCGGTCGACCTCCTCAACCGCGCGGCAGAACTGCTCGAACACCAGATCACTTATCGACTGCGTGGCGAGGATCGTTCTAAGGCCGGCGCGCGCCTGGCGGTTGTCTATCTGCTTGACCGCAATCCTGAAGCTGCCCTGAAGTCGCTGCAGAATACCTTGATGCCAAACCTGTCGCCGGCGGTGGTGCAGGAACGCCGCCTGCTGGAGGCGCGGGCTCTGGGCGATCTGGATCGTTTCCCCGAGGCACTGAACCTTCTGGGGCAGGACCAGAGCCCGGAAGCGCGGAGCCTGCGGGCAGACCTGCATTGGCGTGCTAAGGACTGGATCGCCTTCGCCCGCGTGGTCAGCCTCGGGCTTGGTAACCGTCACGCTGACCCGGCACCCCTGAGCCCCGACGAACGCAAGCAAGTGCTACAGCTCGGCGTTGCCTATTCACTCGTCAACGACATTGCCGCGCTGAACGACCTGCGCAGCAAATATGAGGCAAAATTCAAGGATACGCCGGATGCGCCGGCCTTCGCGGCTGTGGCCAGTACGGTGACACGCGCCGCGGGCGATCCCCGCGAGCTGGCGGCGACCATCGCACAGATCGGTCAGTATGAAGCCTTCATGAGTCGCTATCGCGACCGGGTCGCCAAAGGTGGTCTCAGCGCTATCAACTGAGCGCGAGCAACCGGCTTCGGGTGCCGCCTAACGGGTGCCGAGGAAGCTCTCGACCAGAGCGGCACAGACCAGGTTCCAGCCGTCCACCAGCACAAAGAAAATCAGCTTGAAGGGCAGGGAGATCATCACCGGCGGCAGCATCATCATGCCCATCGACATCAGCACCGAAGCCACCACAAGGTCCACAACGATGAAGGGGATGAACAGCAGGAAGCCGATCTCGAAGGCGCGCTTCAATTCGCTGATCATGAAGGCCGGCACCAGCACGCGCAGGGAAATCGCCTCCGGATTCTCGGGTGGCGGCAAACGGGCAAAACCGCTGAAAAGTGCCAGGTCCTTCTCGCGAACCTGGCTGCGCATGAATTCATGGAATGGCGCGATGGCACGGTCGAACGCCACACGCTCGTCGATCTGCTCTTCCATCAGGGGCTGGATGCCGTCCGCATAGGCACGCTCCAGCACAGGCTGCATGATGAAAAAGGTGAGGAACAGCGCCAGGCTGATCATGACCGTGTTGGGCGGCGTCGACTGCGTGCCCAGCGCGCTACGCAACAACGACAGCACCACGACGATGCGCACGAAGCTGGTGATGACCACCAGGATCGATGGCGCCAGCGCCAGCACGGTAGTCAGGGCGATCAGCTGGATCACCCGGCCGGTCAGGGTTCCGCCTTCGCCCAGGTCGATGGATACCGACTGGGCCATCAATGCAGAGGGCATCAGCAGGAAAAAGCCTGCCAGGGTTACGGCCAGGCCGAACACGGCACTCTTGAGTATCCAGCGTTTATGCATCGCGGTCTTGCCTCTGCCGGCCTGGTACGCGCAGGGTCGGCCATCCACCCCCGCCGGTTTCCGTGCTTTCGGTGTTATCCTCCGGCCGGATCGCCGGAATGCCTGTTTCGATCACGACATCGCCATGGCTGCTGAGCAGCAGCAGGTGCTCGGTGTCGTCCCGGCGGACCAGGACCAGCCGGCGTGCGCCGTCCACCGGCATGCTGTCGACCACACCGATACGCTGGCCGGGCCGCCATTTGCCGAAACGGGCGCTGCCGGAAAGGGCGCGGGCGCCGTAATAGAACAAAGCCAGCAGAATCAGCAGGCCGCCGAAGGCGATCGCCACTTGGGTGAAATCGATGCTGTCCATGCCAGTTCCCTGATTGCGCGTTACTTTGGTTGCCGCTCCCGAGTCGGGTCAAGCCGATACGGGTATGCCGCTCTGGCCGGTCATTCTGACAGGGATTTGCCCTGGCTGCGGTATATGTAACTGAGGATTTCGGCAACCGCGGCGAAGGCTTCCACCGGGATCAGGGCATCGATATCCAGCTTGGACAGGATTTCCACCAGGTCGGAATCCTGCCGCACGGTAACACCGTGATCTAAGGCGATGCGGACGATCTGATCGGCGATATGGCCCTGGCCGGAAGCCACCACCCGGGGCGCTTCATCGCGTTTGGGGTCGTATCCCAGGGCGACCGCCTTGCTGCGCGGGGCTCGTTTGTCGGGCGGTGGGGAGGAGGGGGGCTGGGCCATGTCCGGGTATGGGGCTGCGGGTTCGCGGCATCCTACCACGGCCCCGGGTTAACCGAATCTTTACGGCTGGGGGCCAGTCTGCCAGCCAGTGGCAAAGGCCCGCCCCGGCCAGGCCCGGAACCCGTTCCGGCCGGCGTCGATGAAGGATATGGCATGGATCTCGACCGCATCAGCCTGCTGAAGGCGATCACCCGGCGCATGGACTGGCTGGGCGAGCGTCAGCGCGTGCTGGCCGAGAATATCGCCAATGCTGATACCCCGGGCTACAAGCCCAAGGATCTCAAGCAGGTAGGCTTCAGCGAATTGGTCCGCAACAGCCAGCTCGGCATGGCCGCCAGCGCCACCCAGCCAGGCCATTTCCGTGGTCTGGGCACGCGCGGCACGGATACCTGGAAAGCCGAGCGCGGCAAGGGCACATACGAGACCTCGCCGAATGGCAACGAGGTTAACCTCGAACAGCAGATGATGAATGTGGCCGAAACCCAGGCCGATCATTCCCTGATAACCAATCTCTATCGCAAGCAGGTCACCATGCTCCGCAAGGCGATCGGCACCGGCGGACAGCGCTAATGTCTGCGACGGATAACGGAGGCGATCCATGGAACTGAAAAACGCCATGAAAATCTCGGCCTCGGGCATGCGTGCCCAGGGCGAGCGTCTCAAGACCCTGGCGGAAAACATCGCCAACGCCGACTCCCTGGCGAAGACGCCGGGCGGCGATCCGTATCGTCGCAAGGTGGTCAGTTTCAAGAGCGAACTCGACCGCGCCACCGGCGCCAACATGGTGAAGGCGCAGCCGCCGAAGACCGACAAGTCCGATTTCGAACTGAAATACGATCCCGGCCATCCGTCGGCCAATGCCGATGGTTATGTCAAAATGCCCAACGTGAAGACCGTGATCGAGATGGCCGACATGCGTGAAGCCCAGCGCACCTACGAAGCCAATCTCAACGTCGTCGACTCGGCCAAGCAGATGATCACCCGCACGGTTGATCTGCTGCGCAACTGATGCCGGCGAGAGGAGAGTGAACCATGGCTGATCTACGCATAGGCGGTGCCCTTCCCGGATTGACTGCCAGTCTGGCCCCGGGCGATGCCAGCAAGGTCAAGGCGGGCGGCGGTTTCGGCGACATGCTGGGCGAGGCGCTGCAGCAGGCCGTGGACGCCGCGAAGCAGTCCGAAGCCACCTCCGCCATGGCCGTGGCCGGCAAGGCCGATGTCACCGACGTGGTGACGGCCGTGACAAATGCAGAAGTGGCCCTCGACACGGTGGTGGCGGTACGCGACCGCGTCATCAACGCCTACCAGGAAATCATGCGTATGCCGATCTGACTCGCTTCCCCCTCTGGGGTTGCGGCAGACAATGCGGTATGGTCGGCGGCAGAGGGCGAATCGATGACGGCCGTCGAAGTAGTAGACATCATGCGCGATGGGATCTGGGTTCTGATCAAGGTGGCCGGGCCAGCCATGATCGTCAGCCTGGTGATCGGCATTGCCATTTCGCTTTTCCAGGCCCTCACCCAGTTGCAGGAACCCACCCTGACCTTTGTGCCGAAAATCCTGGCCATTTTCGGCACCCTGATCCTCACCATGCCGTTCATGATCGGCACCATGATCTCCTTCATGGAGCAGATCGCCAGCCGCATCGCGGGCCTGCAGTAGCGGGGCGGCCGTGCTGCAGGATTTCGTTGCCGGCAACATCTACGCATTCATGCTGATTTTCTGCCGTCTGGGTTCGGCCATGATGGCTCTGCCGGCGGTGGGCGAAAGCTCGGTACCGGCGCGCGTGCGCCTGAGCATCGCATTGCTCACGGCCGCCCTGTCCACGCCCATTCTCGGGCCGAGCCTGCCGCCGTTACCGGCCCAGCCATTCCAGTTGGCTTTTCTCATGGTCACCGAAATCGGCTTCGGTCTGGCTCTGGGGCTCATCTCGCGACTGATCATCTCGGCATTACATGTGGCCGGGAGCATCATTGCGCTGCAGGCCGGTCTCTCGGCCGCCCTGTTCTTCGATCCCAACCAGGGCTCACAGAGCGCCCTGCTCAGCAGCATGATGGTATTCCTCGGCATCGCCTTGATTTTCGCCACCGACCTGCATCTGCTGGCGCTTCAGGCGGCGTATGACAGTTACGTGCTGTTCCCGCCGCTGCGGGTGCCGGCTTTTGGCGATTTCGCCAATGTCGCTACCGAACTGGTCGCATCAAGCTTTGCCGTCGGCGTGAAGATGGCGGCTCCATTCATCGTCTACGGCATCATTTTCAACGTTGCGCTGGGCTTGCTGAACCGGCTGATGCCAACGCTGCAGATATTCTTCATCATGCAGGCCCCGCAAATTGCCACCTCGCTATTCATTCTGGGGTTCTCGCTGGCGGCGATCGGTATCATGTTCACGACGCGGTATGAGGAACTGATGTCGCAGTTCCTGACGCCGCGCTAGGGGCGGGAATGGCCGAAGACGCCGATCCAGACTCCAAAACAGAAGACCCATCCGCCAAACGGCTAGACGAAGCGGCGAAGAAAGGCAATATCGCCAAGTCGCAGGAAGTCGGTCACCTGTTCGTGTTTCTGGCCGCCGCCTTGCTGATGTGGCTGATGGGAGACCTGCTATCGCGTCGCGTGGTGGGGTCTACGCTGGTCTTCTTCGAGCAGCCGCATCGCATCCCCATCGATCCCAGCCATCTGACCAGACTCGTGCTGGATCTGATTCTTGATCTCAGTACGGTGCTCGGTCCGGTTCTGGGTGTCTTCATGGCATTCAGCCTCGCGGCCAGCGTCATGCAGAATCCGCCCCAGTTCACGCCTGAGAAGATAAAGCCCGACATCGCAAAATTGTCACCGATTGCGGGCCTCAAGCGCATTTTCTCGGTTCAGGGTGCGGTCGAATTCATCAAGAATCTGGCCAAGGTCTGCATCATTGGCGCCATCCTGTTCGTGATCCTCATGCCCGAACTCGACAGGCTGGAGACCCTGATCGACCTCGATCTTGCTGTTGTATTATCGTTCTGCGCCACCATCGTGCTCAAGCTGCTAGGGTCGCTGATCGTCATCATGGCGGTGGTGTCCGTCGCCGACTACATGTATCAGCGCTACAATTACATGAAGCAGCTCCGCATGACCCGCCAGGAGGTCAAGGACGAGCACAAGGAAACCGAGGGCGATCCCCTCATCAAGGCGCGCCTGCGTCAGCTGCGCATGCAGCGCGTGCGCAAGCGCATGATGGCTGCCGTGCCCGAGGCCAGCGTCGTGATCACCAATCCGACGCATTATGCCGTGGCGCTGAAATACGAATCTGGACAGTCGGAAGCGCCAGTCGTGGTGGCCAAGGGCGTCGATGTGCTGGCGCGGCGTATCCGCGAGATCGCGACCGAGAACAAGGTCCCCATCGTCGAGAACCCGCCGCTGGCGCGCGCGCTCTACAAGGTGGAGCTCGATCAGCCCATCCCCGTCGATCATTACCGCGCGGTAGCCGAGGTGATCAGCTACATCATGCGGCTGAAGGATGGCTTCAACGCGCGCTACGAGCCCAAGGTCGAGACGGTCGAGTAACGCGATGTCGCTGTCCTTCCTCTCCCTGATCGGATCGTCGCGTCGGCGCGCCGCCTGGCTGCTGGCCGAAGCGAGTCCGTTCGCCCGCGCGATCACGCGCGGCACCACGCTGCTGGCGGCGAATACAGCCTACCGTGTGCTGGCCGGCCGGCTGGGCAGGGAAGGCGGCATTCCACCCGAACAGTTGCTGGGTGGCGAGATCGGCAACGTCGAAACCCTATCGCGCCTGCGCGCCCTGCTGCCGCTGGGTCGCGCCGTGCAGGAGGATTTCCCGCTCGAGCTGGGCGACGACTTCCTGCCTCTGCGCGTCACCGGCATGCTGGCGCCGGGCCGGCGCGACTGGGTGATCTGGGATATCCAGGAAATGCCCGACAATGCCGCGGCGCTGATCGCGGTGCGGCAGCAGCGCGATGAACTGGCGGCTTTCATCGACAATGCCCCGGTCGGCCTCTATTCGGTGGCGCCCGACGGCCGTTTTCTATTCGCCAACCACACCTTCGCCGCCTGGATCGGATTGCAGCCCGAGCAGCTGGTCGGCGGCCATCTGGGCCTCTCCGACGTGCTGCAGCATGGCGAGGGCCGCGAAGGCGAGGCGATGACCCCGGACTGGGAGGGCGGCGAGGCCAAGCTGAAACCGGTGCGCAGCGAAAAGGCCGGGGAAGACAAGGCCGGCCTTCGTCTGGTCAGCGTCAGCCAGACGGCGATCTCCGATCCTGAAGGCCATCCGCTGCGCTACAGCGCGGTGGTGCATGATCTGGGGCTGGAACTGCGCCAGCGCGGCACGCTGCGTCCGGTGGAAGCCGAGTTCCGTCGCTTCTTCGACCAGGCCCCGGTCGGCATCCTGGTGCTGGATTCCGCCGGCACCATCCGCGAGGCGAATGCCGCCTTTGCCAACCTCTGCGGCCGCGACGACTGGCTGGGCCAGCGGCTGGCCGCGCTGGTCCGCGAGGAAGATGCGCTGGCGCTGACGCGGCACCTGATCGCCTTGCGGCGTGGCGAAACCTTCAGCCGCGCGCTGGAGGTGCGTCTGGCCGGCCCGCGCGAGCGCGTGGTCGAGGTCTTCGCTGCCTCATCGGCGGAACGCGACGATGGCCAGTCGGCACAACTCGTCTATCTGGTCGACACCACCGAGCAGCGCAGCCTGCAGACGCAGTTTCACCAGAGCCAGAAGATGCAGGCGGTGGGACAGTTGGCCGGCGGTATCGCGCATGACTTCAACAATCTGCTGACTGCGATGATCGGCTTCTGCGACCTGTTGTTGCAGCGTCATCAGCCCGGCGACCAGTCCTTCGCCGACATCATGCAGATCAAGCAGAACGCCAGCCGCGCCGCCAATCTGGTGCGCCAGCTGCTGGCCTTCTCGCGCCAGCAGACTCTGGTACCCAAGGTGCTGGATGTCACCGATGTGCTGGCCGACCTGCGCAATTTGATCGGTCGCCTGATCGGCGAGACCATTACACTGACCATGACTCATGGCCGCGATCTGGGTCTGGTGAAGGTCGACCAGGGTCAGCTCGAGCAGGTCATCATTAATCTCGCCGTCAATGCGCGCGATGCCATGAGCGAAGGCGGCGAGCTGAAGATCCGCACGCTCAATCACCATGTCGAACGCG
Organism: Ferrovibrio sp.; assembly: GCF_046297595.1. Lineage (GTDB taxonomy): Bacteria > Pseudomonadota > Alphaproteobacteria > Ferrovibrionales > Ferrovibrionaceae > Ferrovibrio. Next base: position 266,708 of record NZ_JBKBHT010000001.1, on the reverse strand, counting down.
CTGCTGAACTGGGCGCCGAGACCATTCCGCCCGGCGATTACGTGCTGATTGAAGTCACCGACACCGGCCACGGTATCGCGCCCGAGCACATGGCCAAGATCTTCGATCCCTTCTTCACCACCAAGGCGGTGGGTGCCGGCACCGGTCTGGGCCTGTCCACCGTCTACGGTATCATCAAGCAGACTGGCGGCTTCATCCATGTCGAGAGCATGCCGGGCGCGGGGGCTTGTTTCCGCATCTACTTGCCGCGCTACCGGCCCAAACCCGAGGAAATCGCCGCCAGCCGCAACGAGGCGCGCATCGATGCCCGAGACCTTACCGGCCGCGGCCTCGTGCTGCTGGTGGAAGACGAGGATGCCGTGCGCGCCTTCGCCGCCCGGGCGCTGCGCAACAAGGGCTACACCGTGATCGAGGCGGCCTCGGGCGAGCAGGCGCTGGCCCTGCCGGCCGAACAGCTCAACCGGGTAGAGCTGCTGATCTCCGACGTGGTGATGCCCAATCTGGACGGCCCCAGCCTGGCCGCCGCCCTGCGGCAGAGCCGGCCGGACCTGAAAATCCTGTTTATCTCTGGTTATGCTGAAGACAGTTTACGCTCGAATATGGCGAAATCCGCCCATGTAAACTTCCTTCCCAAGCCATTTTCCCTCAGCCAGCTGGCCGGAAAAGTGAAGGAAGTGATGGATGCCGAGCCACCCGGCGGGAATCGCCCGACAGCCTGAACGGCCGCGAACCGGTTATAAATAGAACCGGAACATCCTGCGAATTAAACGAAAAAGCCTTGCCATAGCAGGGGCTTGCTGATTCTGCTGGACAATGGCAACGATATGAGAACATATAGGGTCATTAGCGCGTATCGTTGCAAATCCACCGGCCCCATGAAAGGATGCCCCGCATGTCGTCCCCCAATCTTCGCGTCGTGGAAAAAGAGAACATGGACAAGGGTAAGGCGCTGGAAGCCGCGCTCTCGCAGATCGAGCGCACCTTCGGCAAAGGTTCCGTGATGAAGCTGGGGGCGCGCCAGAGCATCGAGATCGAATCGGTCTCGACCGGCTCGCTCGGCCTCGACATTGCCCTTGGCATCGGCGGCCTGCCGCGCGGCCGCATCGTCGAGGTCTACGGTCCGGAAAGCTCGGGCAAGACCACCATCGCCCTGCATGTGGTGGCCGAGGCTCAGAAGAAGGGCGGCACCTGCGCCTTCATCGACGCCGAACATGCCCTGGACCCGTCCTATGCCCGCAAGCTGGGCGTCAATATCGGCGAGCTGCTGATCTCGCAGCCCGATACCGGCGAACAGGCGCTGGAAATCGCCGACACGCTGGTGCGCTCGGGCGCCGTCGACGTGCTGGTGGTCGACTCCGTCGCCGCCCTGGTGCCGCAGGCCGAACTGGAAGGCGAGATGGGCGACACCCATGTCGGCCTGCAGGCCCGCCTGATGAGCCAGGCCCTGCGCAAGCTCACCGCTTCGATCTCCAAGTCGAACACCATGGTGATCTTCATCAACCAGATCCGCATGAAGATCGGCGTGATGTTCGGCAACCCGGAAACCACCACCGGCGGCAACGCGCTGAAATTCTACGCCTCCGTCCGCCTCGATGTGCGCCGCATCGGCTCGATCAAGGTGCGCGACGAGGTGGTCGGCAACCAGACCCGCGTGAAGGTGGTCAAGAACAAGGTGGCGCCCCCGTTCAAGGTGGTCGATTTCGACATCATGTACGGCGAGGGCATCTCCAAGACCGGCGAACTGATCGACCTGGGCGTGAAGGCCAATGTGGTCGACAAGTCGGGCTCCTGGTTCTCCTTCGACAGCCAGCGGATCGGCCAGGGCCGCGAGGCTGCCAAGGTATTCCTCAAGGAAAATCCGGAGGTTGCCGAAAAGATCGAGGCCGCCATCAAGGCCAATTCGGGCATTGTGGCCGCCGCCATCGATGCCGGCGCGGACGCCGCCGAGACCGAGGACGCAGATTGATTTTTCCCCTCTCGCCGCTATCTGGCGGCGTATGAGTTCTCTCCTCCATGGGAACCCCGGTACCGGACCTCGGTACCGGGGTCTTTTTTTGCCCTAAAGCCGTGCAGTTAACGGCTTTCCACCCGCCTTTCCGCTGGCTGGACAGGGGTTTCCCGGGGCGTTAATTAAGTCCTCTTGCCGGGCCGGTCGGGTGAAATCCTTAACGGCCGCACCGGCCCAGACAGCAGACGTCCGGCCGGGGCCGATCCGCCCGCCAGGCCCAAGATCAGGGGTGTGAAGTCCATGTCCTCCGCCAGCGATATCCGCCAGGCCTTTCTTGATTACTTCGCCAAGGCTGGCCACCAGGTGGTGGAGTCTTCGCCGCTGGTGCCGCGCAACGACCCCACCCTGATGTTCACCAATGCCGGCATGGTGCAGTTCAAGAATGTCTTCACCGGCCAGGAAAAGCGCCCCTATACCCGCGCCGCCACCTCGCAGAAATGCGTGCGCGCCGGAGGCAAGCACAACGACCTCGACAATGTGGGCTACACCGCCCGGCATCACACCTTCTTCGAGATGCTCGGCAACTTCTCCTTCGGCGACTATTTCAAGGACGAGGCGATCCCGTTCGCCTGGAACCTGATCACCAAGGAATACGGCCTGCCGAAGGACAAGCTGTGGGTCACCGTCTATCACGACGATGACGAGGCTTTTAACATCTGGAAGAAGGTGGCCGGCCTGCCCGACGAGCGCATCGTGCGCATCGCCACCTCGGACAATTTCTGGGCCATGGGCGATACCGGCCCCTGCGGTCCCTGCTCGGAAATCTTCTACGATCACGGCGACAAGGTGGCCGGCGGCCCGCCGGGCAGCCCGGACGCCGATGGCGACCGCTATATCGAGATCTGGAATCTCGTGTTCATGCAGTTCGAGCAGGTGACCAAGGAGCAGCGCGTCAGCCTGCCTAAACCCTCGATCGATACCGGAATGGGCCTCGAGCGCATCACTGCGGTGATGCAGGGCAAGCACGACAATTACGACATCGACATCATGCGCACGCTGATCGAGGCGTCGGCCGATTTCGCGCATGTTGCCGCCGATGGCGATTTCAAGATGAGCCATCGCGTGATCGCCGATCACCTGCGCTCGTCCTGCTTCCTGATCGCCGATGGCGTGCTGCCGTCCAACGAAGGCCGCGGCTATGTGCTGCGCCGCATCATGCGTCGCGCCATGCGCCATGCCCAGCTGATGGGCTGCAAGGAACCGTTGATGCACCGTCTGGTGCCGGCGCTGGTGTCGGTGATGGGCCGCGCCTATCCCGAACTCGGCCGCGCCGAAAGCCTGATCAGCGAGACGCTCAAATTAGAGGAAACCCGCTTCAAGCAGACGCTGGATCGCGGCCTCAAGCTGCTCGACGAAGCCACGGTCGGCATGTCGAAGGGCGACATGCTGCCGGGGGAGGTGGCGTTCAAGCTCTACGACACCTACGGCTTCCCGCTCGACCTGACCCAGGATGCCCTGCGCCTGCGCGGCATCAACGTCAATCTCGATGGCTTCCAGGAAGCCATGGCCGCCCAGCGCGCCGAGGCCCGCAAGGCCTGGGCCGGTTCGGGCGAGGCGGCCACCGAGAAGGTGTGGTTCGACATCAAGGAAGAGCAGGGCGCCACCGAGTTCCTCGGTTACGATACCGAGGCCGCCGAAGGCCGCATCGATGCCATCGTGGTGAACGGTCAGCCGGTGCAAGAGGCCAAGGCCGGCGCCGAGGTTGCCGTCGTGTTGAACCAGACGCCGTTCTACGCGGAGTCCGGCGGCCAGGTCGGCGATACCGGCGTGATCGCCACCGCGGGCGGCGCGAAGGTGCAGGTCTCGGATACCCAGAAGAAGCTCGGCCTGCTGCATGTGCATGTCGGTAAGGTGGTGGAAGGCACGCTGAAAACCGGCGACATGGCGACGCTCACCGTCGATCACGCCCGTCGCAGCGCGATCCGTGCCAACCACTCGGCCACGCATCTGTTGCACGCGGCCCTGCGCCGGAAGCTGGGCGATCATGTCACGCAGAAGGGCTCGCTGGTTTCGCCGGATCGTTTCCGTTTCGATATCAGTCACCCCAAGCCGCTCAGCGTCGATGAAACCCTGGCCGTCGAAGCGGAAGTGAACGAGGTCGTGCGCCAGAATAGCGATGTCACCACCCGCCTGATGACGCCCGACGAAGCCATCGCCGCCGGCGCCATGGCCCTGTTCGGCGAGAAATACGGCGACGAGGTCCGTGTGCTGGCCATGGGCAAGTTGGGCGACAAGGATTATTCGGTCGAGCTTTGCGGTGGCACCCATGTGCGCCGCACCGGCGATATCGGTCTGTTCAAGATCGTCAACGAAGGTGCCGTCGCGGCCGGCGTGCGCCGCATCGAGGCGCTGACCGGCGAGGCGGCGCGCAGTTATTTCGCCGAGCAGGAAGAAACCCTGAAAGCCGCCGCCGACGCGCTGAAGGCGCAACCGAAGGAAGTGCCGCAGCGCCTGACCGCCCTGCTGGAAGAAAAGCGCAAGCTGGAGCGTGAACTTTCCGAACTGCGCAAGCAACTCGCCACTGGCGGCGGTGCCGGCGGCCCGCAGGTGAAGGATCTGAATGGCGTGAAATATGCCGCCCGCCGGCTGGACGGCGTGCCGGCCAAGGACCTGCGCGGCATGGTCGACGCACTGAAGAAGGAGCTCGGCTCTGGCGTTGTCGCGCTCACCTCGGTGGCCGATGGCAAGGTGGCCGTGGTGGTCGGTGTCAGTGCCGACCTCACCGCTAAGCTGAATGCCGCCGACTTGGTCAAGATCGCCACCCCGCTGATCGGTGGCCAGGGCGGCGGTGGCCGACCCGATTTTGCCCAGGGCGGCGGTGCCGACCCGACCGGTGCCGAGAAGGCGCTGGATGCCATCGCGGCCGAGATCGGCAAGGCGGCGTGACCTCAGGGCGCTACAGGCGCCGCCGCACTGCCGCCACGCCTGATGCGGGCTGGCGGCAGTTCTGTTTCGACCTGCTTGCCGATGACCGCACGGATTCCGGACTGGGGCACAGACTCGTCTCCAGCCTGATCCTGCTTGGTATCGCGGCTTGCGCGCTGGCCATTATTTTGGTGACCGTGCCCGGTCTGGATGATCGCAGCGGTTTCTGGCTCGACCGCGTGCGCGAAGCCACCGATATCCTGTTCACGATCGAATATCTTATGCGTATCTGGATCGCGCCGGATTACATCCATGCCGGCCGCACCGGTGCGGTGGCGATGCGCCGTCGCTACATGACGTCATTCCTCGGCGTCATCGACCTGCTCGTCATCCTGCCCTTCTGGATCAATCTGATCGTGCCGTTTCCGCGCGACCTGTTCCTGACGCTTGAAATGTTCACCCTGTTCAAGCTGGCGCGTTATCTGCCGGGCCTGGGTATGGTGGCCGGCGTGCTGCGGCGGGAAATGTCGGCTCTGGGGGCCGCGTTAATGACGGTCGGCGTGCTGCTGGTGATCGCTTCCTGCATCATGTATGTGCTGGAAAACGAAACCCAGCCCGAGGTGTTCGGCTCGATCCCGCAGGCCTTGTGGTGGGGCATCGTTACGGTCGGTTCGGTCGGCTATGGCGACATGATTCCGATCACGCCGCTGGGCAAGCTGTTCAACGGCTTCGTCATCGTGCTGGGCGTGGCCACTTTTGCAATCCCCGCCGGTCTGCTCGCCTCGGGCTTCGCCGAGGAATTCAAACGCCGCGAATTCATGGTGACCTGGCGCGCGGTGGCATCCCTGCCGATCTTCAGCCAGCTCGATGCCAGTTCGATTGCCGAGATCGCCAGCCTGCTCAAGCCCCAGGTGGTGCCGGCCGGCGCGGTAATCGTGCGCAAGGGCGACCGCGCCGAGGCGATGTTCTTCATCATGGCCGGCGAGGTGGAGGTGGAAATCCTGCCCGAACCCGTAGTGCTGGGGTCTGGGCAGCATTTTGGCGAGATCGCACTGCTCAATCGCACCGATCGCACCGCCACGGTCAGCGCGATCTCGGCCTGTCGGCTGCTGACGCTGGATGTGGCCGATTTCCAGCGCCTGCTGCAGGTGCATCCGGCAATCCGCGAACACATCTCCAGCCTGGCCGAGCAGCGCGCCGCGCAAAGAAAAACGGCGGGAGGCGAAACGCCCCCCGCCGTCTGATCGGCTACGTCTCGCGTCGGCGGCTTACGCCAGCGCCTTCTTCAGGTTCTCGTCGATCTTGTCGAGGAACTTCTGGGTGGTCAGCCAGGGCTGGTCCTTCGAGATCAGGATCGCAAGGTCCTTGGTCATGAAGCCGGCTTCCACCGTCTCGATGCAGACCTTCTCCAGCGTCTTGGCGAACTTGTCCAGATCGGCGTTGTTATCCAGCTTGGCGCGATGCATCAGGCCGCGCGTCCAGGCGAAGATCGAGGCGATCGGGTTGGTCGAGGTCTCGCGGCCAGCCTGGTGTTCGCGATAGTGGCGGGTCACCGTGCCGTGGGCGGCCTCGGCTTCCACCGTCTTGCCGTCCGGCGTCATCAGCACGCTGGTCATCAGGCCCAGCGAGCCGAAGCCCTGCGCCACCACGTCGGACTGCACATCGCCGTCGTAGTTCTTGCAGGCCCAGACGAACTTGCCCGACCACTTGATGGCGCAAGCCACCATGTCGTCGATCAGGCGGTGTTCGTAGGTGATGCCGGCGGCCTTGAACTTGTCGGCGAACTCGGTGTTGAACACCTCTTCGAACAGGTCCTTGAAGCGGCCGTCATAGGCCTTGAGGATCGTGTTCTTGGTCGACATGTAAAGCGGCCAGCCGCGGGCCAGCGAATAGTTCATGCTGGCGCGGGCGAAGTCGCGGATCGAGTCGTCCAGGTTGTACATCGCCATGGCGACGCCGCTGCCGGGAGCCTTGAAGACTTCCTTCTCGATCACCTTGCCGTCCTCACCGACGAACTTGATGGTCAGCGTGCCCTTGCCAGGGAAACGGAAATCGGTGGCGCGATACTGGTCGCCGAAGGCATGGCGGCCGACCACGATCGGGTCGTTCCAGTGCGGCACCAGGCGCGGCACGTTCTTGCAGATGATCGGCTCGCGGAAGATCGTGCCGCCCAGGATGTTGCGGATGGTGCCGTTCGGCGACTTCCACATTTCCTTCAGATTGAATTCCTTCACGCGGGCTTCGTCCGGCGTGATGGTGGCGCATTTCACGCCGACGCCATGCTTGAGGATGGCGTGGGCGGAGTCGATGGTGACCTGGTCGTTGGTCTGGTCGCGGTATTCGACGCCGAGATCGAAATAGAGCAGATCGACGTCGAGATAGGGGAGGATCAGCTTCTCCTTGATGAACTTCCAGATGATCCGGGTCATCTCGTCGCCGTCGAGCTCGACGACCGGATTCTTCACCTTGATTTTCGCCATAAGACAGATCCCTCCACGGTCACGGTTGCGTTTCGTCAGGTGGCCGGACCCTAGCAAAGCAGGCCGGCCGGGCAAAGGCCTACACCCCCGGCGGACAGGTGGATTTAAACTCTAGGGCAGGCGAAAAAAGATCAAAGTCCCGCCATTTCCGCCCGTTTCGAGGCCGGTGTCTGCGCTCGCCTCATATCCGGCTGGGCGTGGCGGGGCGCTCCGGTGCCGGCTCGGCCAGCAGGGCGGCCACCACGGCCTCGGCATCGTCCACTACGGTGAACAGGTTGGCGGTGGTGCGGCGGGCAAAGCCGCGCTCGATCACGGCCTCCACCAGGGCCAGCAGGGGATGCCAGTAATCTTCCGTGTTCAGCACGATGATCGGCTTGTCATGCAGCTTGAGCTGCCGCCAGGTCACCACCTCGAAGAATTCGTCGAGGGTGCCCACGCCGCCGGGCATGGCGATGAAGGCGTCGGACATGTCGACCATCATGCGCTTGCGGGTATGCATGCTGTCGACGACATGCAGTTCGGTCAGGCCGGTATGGCCCACTTCCCAGTCATGCAGGTGGTTGGGGATGATGCCAACGACTTCGCCGCCGGCCTTCATCGCGGCATCGGCAATCACGCCCATCAGGCCGATGCGGCCGCCGCCGTAAATCAGGCGGATACCGTTCTCGGCCAGGCGGCGTCCGAGGATCTGGGCCTGGGCGGTGTAGATCTGGCTCTCGCCGAGGCTCGAGCCGCAATAGACGCAGACGGAGCGGATGGCGGTCATCGCGGGTCCAAACGAACTGGGAGGTGGCTTGTTCAGGGTGGGGATGGGTAGCCGATTCTGCCTGGCGACGCCAGCGCCAGTGCAGGCCGGGCGCAGGTCCTGGTGTTACCCACAGGTAATGATCGTTGAATTCTTCGTGAGGATTGAACGACTTGTCGTCGCTGCGCCGCAGACCGGGTATACAGGATTCTGGCCCGGTACAGCAGACGGGTCTCTAACGCAGGGAAAAAACAAAATGGCAAAGTGGCACAAGGCGGTACTGGCAGCGGCGCTTGGCGTTGCGGTGACGGCGGCTGCCGGCCTGGCAGTGGCTCAGGCCGATATCATCAAGGCCCGGCAGGAGGGGATGAAGGCACAAGGCGCCGCCATGGCGGCGATCAAGAAGGTGGTCGACGAGAACGGCCCGGCGGCCAATGCCGTGGCGCCGGCGGAAACCATCGCGGCCACTGCGGCGAAGGTGCCCGGCCTGTTCCCGAAAGGCTCCGACAAGGGCGCGGAAACCTGGGCCAAGCCCGAGATCTGGGCCAACTGGGCCGATTTCGAGAAGCAGGCAGCGGCCAGCAAGGCTGCAGCCGAGAAGCTGGCGGCTTCGGCCAAAGCGGGCAACATGGATGCCGTGAAGGCGGATTTCGCCGCGCTGGGTGGCACCTGCGGTTCCTGCCACCGACCCTACCGCACGCCCAAGAGCTGAGCGCAGCAACTCTTTCCATCGCAGACGGGCCGGCATTGCCGGCCCGTTTTATTTTGGCTTGCGCGGCGGGCTTTCGACCGGCGGCAGCGCTTTCAGGTAGGCCGCCATGGCGATGCGGTCTTCGGCGGTCAGGTATTTGGTGCTCTGCTCGATCACGTCGCCCATCAGACCGCCGGTGAAATCGCCGTCCGGCGTCATGCCGCTGCCAAGGAAATCGGCAATATCCTTCTCGCTCCAGCGGCTGATCCCGGCGGAGGGATGCGGCGTGATGTTGGGGACCGGCTTGCCTTCGGCGCCGTCAGTGGAGCCGCCGAACATCCTGTCAGATTTCAGGCCGCCCAGAAGGTTGCGCTGGGTATGGCATTCGCCGCAATGGCCCAGAGCGTTGACCAGATAGGCGCCACGGTTCCAGGCCGCGGGCTTCGCCGGGTCCGGCGTGAAGGGTGCATCGTCGAAATACAGGAACTTCCAGCCCCAGACTGCGAGGCGCAGATTGAACGGGAAGGGCACGTCATGCGGCTTGTTCGGCTGTTTCACCGGCGGCTGCGCCCGCAGATAGACCCACAGCGCCCGCATGTCGGTTTCGGTAATCTTGGCAAAGGCGGTGTAAGGGAAGGACGGGAAATAGTTTTCGCCTTTGGGCGACAGGCCCTGACGCATGGCCTTCACGAAATCCGCCTCGCTCCAGCGGCCGATGCCGGTTTCCGGATCCGGCGTGATATTGGGCGAATAGAAGGTGCCGAATGGTGTCGGCAGGCCCCGTCCGCCGGCCAGGGGCTGTCCCTTGGCCTTCGTGTCGGTATGGCATTCGAAGCAGCCGCCCGCCCGGAACACGTATGCGCCATATTGCACCGCATCGTCGGGATTCGGGGCACCGGCGGGCGTTTGAGCCATGCTGGCGCTGGCATGGCTCAGGGCAAAAGCCATAGCTGCGAGCAGGAGTCGCAGGCGGGGGCCGGGCAGAAGACGGTTGTGGCGCATGGCGGGGCTGGAAAACGGTAGTTGGTAAGGATTTGCAAACTCTGAACAAGTTAGAGGTGTTGCGGGTCCTCTGGCGAGGACTTAATCTCTTGCGTCGTTCACAATTTGGCTAGCCGGGAACATAACGGTGCGGGGCAGTCGTTTCTTCTTCATCCTTCTCGGCGTCGCTGTCCTGGGCATCCTGGCAGTGATCTTCTTCGGCGCCGATACCAATAAGCGCGGCATGACTCCGCAGGCCAACATCCCGCCGCCGCCGCCGGTGCCGGCCGCACCCACGCCGCCGCCGGCCGACAGTGTCGCCAAGGCCCCGCCCAGCTTCGATGTCGTGCGCATCAGCCGCAATTGCACCTCCGTTTTTGCCGGCCGCGCCATGCCGGGCTCGGTGGTGGTGGTCAAGACCGGCCAGCGCGAACTGGGCCGCGTGACGGCTGACAGCCGCGGCGAATGGGTGCTGGTGCCCGATCTGCCGCTGGAAAAAGGCAACCAGGAATTCGTGCTGGAATCCCAGATGCAGGGCCAGGAACCCATTAAGGCCGAGGCCAGCGTGGTCGCCGTGGTGCCGGAATGCCAGCCGGGCGAGGGCGGCGAACAGGCGATTGCCGTGCTTACGCCGCTCAAAGGCGCCAGTCGCCTGCTGCAGCGTCCCGATGGTCCGCTCGATCCGGCCCGCAAGGGCCTGGCGCTGGACGCCATCGAATACGATCAGGCCGGCAACCTGATCCTCTCGGGCCGCGCCCAGCCCGGCGCCACTGTGCAGATCTACCTGAACAATGAGCCCATTGGCGTCGCCACCGCCGACAAGAACGGCCGCTGGAGCCTGAAACCCGAAAAGGCTGTCGATCCGGGTATTTATTCCCTGCGCGTCGACCAGGTCGAGCAGGCCGGCGGCAAGGTCGCCTCGCGGCTCGAACTGCCCTTCAGTCGGGCCCGGCCGGAAGACATCAAGTTTAGCGAGGACGGTTCCGGCGTGGTGGTCCAGCCCGGCAACAGCCTGTGGCGCATTGCCCGCCGCGTCTATGGCGAGGGACCCCGCTACACCGAGATTTACCGTGCCAATCAGGCTCAGATTCAGGATCCCGACCTGATTTATCCAGGTCAGATATTCGCCCTGCCCAAGAATGGCGCGGCCCCGAACGGCGCGACGGCTCCCAAGACCCAGAATTGATCCGACCCGCAAGCAGGATTGCTGGATTGACCATCTGGCAGCCTTAACCGCGGGCCCGCGGCAGGCTACACTGGCGTCATGAATGCAATTTCCACGATCTGCCGGGCTGCATCGCCCCGGATCGGGCGCGTCGAAGGATGGTTGCGTGACAATTGATGCGCCTGAAGCGAGGCCGGGCATGGCTGCCGGGGTGCCGTCGCAGGGCATCGCGCCGGTCTTTGCCGCGCTCGACCTGGGCACCAACAACTGCCGCCTGCTGATTGCCCGGCCGCATCGCGACGGTTTCCGGGTGATCGAGGCATTCTCGCGCATCGTTCGCCTGGGCGAAGGGCTGTCGGTCTCCGGCCAGTTGTCGGATGCGGCGATGGCCCGCACCATCGATGCGCTGAAGATCTGTTCCGAGAAGATGGCACGCCGTGGCGTGGCCGTTGCCCGCGCGGTGGCCACCGAAGCCTGCCGGCGTGCCGGTAACGGCGCCGAATTCCTGCACGAGGTGAAGATAGCCACCGGCATCCAGCTCGACATCATCTCCACGGCCGAGGAAGCGAGGCTGGCGCTCACCGGCTGCGCGCCCCTGCTGGAGCCGCCGCACCGCGAGGCCATCGTGTTCGATATCGGCGGGGGCTCTACCGAAATTCTCTGGGCGAATTTGCCCGGCGGTGGTCGTACCGAGGTGATCGACTGGATCTCGCTGCCCTATGGCGTGGTGAACCTGACCGAGCGTTTTGGTCCCGGCGATCATGACAGCGGCTCCTACGAACGCATGATCGAGGAAGTCTCGGCCGTGCTGCGGCCTTTTGAGGAAAAGCATCGCTTAAGCGAGAAGCTGAAAAGCGGCGCGGTGCAGGTACTCGGTACCTCCGGTACGGTCACCACCCTGGCTGGCGTTCTGCTTGGTCTGCCGCGCTACGAACGTCGCCATGTCGATGGCTGCTGGCTCGATTTCCCCACCGTGATCGAGCAGTCGCACAAGCTGGCGGCGCAGAGCGTGCCCGAGCGTGCCCTGCATCCCTGCATCGGCGAGGAACGCGCCGATCTGGTGGTGGCGGGCTGCGCCATCCTGGAATCGCTCTATCGTTTCTGGCCGGCCCAGCGCCTGCGCGTGGCCGACCGCGGCGTGCGCGAGGGTGTGCTGGTGGAGCTGATGCGGCAATCGCGCCAGAACGCGAACCGGAACAGGGGGCGGCGATGACGGCGCCGCCACGCAAGTCCGGACTGAAGGTGCGGGTGAAGACCGCGCGCGGACGTACCGTGGGTCAGGCGCGCTGGCTGCAGCGTCAGCTCAACGATCCTTACGTGCAGGCCGCCAAGAGTGAAGGCTGGCGCAGCCGCGCCGCCTACAAGCTGATCGAACTCGACGAGAAGTACAAACTGCTCAAACCGGGGATGCGCGTGGTCGATCTGGGCGCGGCGCCCGGCGGCTGGACCCAGGTGGCGGTGAAACGCGTGAAGGCGGGCGATGCAACTGGCGGCTTCGTGCTGGGCGTCGACATCAACCCGGTCGATCCCATCGTGGGCGCCACCCTGATGCAGCAGGATTTCCTGGCCGAGGGCGCCGACCAGAAGGTGATCGAAGCCCTGGGCGGCAAGGCCGACCTGGTGCTGTCCGACATGGCCGCACCGGCCACCGGTCACCGCCAGACCGACCATATCCGCATCATGATGCTGTGCGAGGCGGCGCTGGATTTTGCCCTGCGGGTGCTCAATCCGGGTGGCGCCTTCGTGGCCAAGGTGCTGCGCGGCGGCACCGAAAACGAGCTGCTCAACACCATGAAGCGGGATTTCCGGACCGTGCGGCATGTCAAACCGCCGGCCAGTCGGGCGGATTCGGCCGAATCCTACGTCATCGCCACCGGCTTCCGCGGCTAACCCCCGCTAAAACCGGCAGCTTTTGGCGCTGGACCCGGCGGCGAAGAGGGGCTATATCCTCCGCGGCAAGGACATACTTCACTCCCTTCAGGAGCCGCCTTGCCAATGGCCGCGTCGGACCTTTCCGAGCCCGCGGTGGACCCGGCATACCTTGCCGCCACCCCTTTCATCGATAGCGATCATGCGGCCGTGCGCGCGCTGGCCCGCGAAGCGGCCGGCGGCGAGACCGACCCCAAGGCCAAGGCGATCCGGCTTTACTACGCGGTGCGTGACCGCTTCCTCTACGATCCCTACAGCGTCGAAGTCAGCCATGAGGGCATGCGCGCATCGGGCGTGATCGAACGCGGCAAGGGCTTCTGCGTCAACAAGGCGATCCTGCTGGCCGCCGTGGCGCGCGCCGAGGGCATTCCCTCGCGCTTAGGCCTGGCCGATGTGAAGAACCACTTGGCCACTGAACGCCTGCGTGCCCAGATGGGCACCGATATCTTTTACTATCACGGCTATACGGAACTCTTCATCGACGGCAAATGGGTGAAGGCCACGCCGGCTTTCAATCTGGCCCTGTGCGAGAAATTCCGCGTTCTGCCGCTCGAATTCGACGGCGAGACTGACTCGGTATTCCATCCCTTCGATGCCGACAACCGTCGCCATATGGAATACGTGGCCGACCGCGGCAGCTTTGCCGACCTGCCCTTCGTCGCATGGCGTGAGGCGATGCTGACGCATTATCCCGACCTGATGAAGGAAGGCCGTTCCGGAGGCGATTTCGCCGCCGAGGCGGCCGCCGAAAACAACAACAAGCCCCAGACCAAATCCGCGTGACCCAAGGAGTATCCCATGCAGTTCCGTGAAGCCTATACCTTCGATGACGTATTGCTGGAGCCGGCGGCATCCAGCGTGCTGCCCACCGAAGTGGATACCCGCACGCGTCTGACCCGCAGCATCGAACTCGGCATCCCGCTGATCTCCGCGGCGATGGACACCGTCACCGAGGCGCGCATGGCCATCGCCATGGCTCAGGCCGGCGGCATCGGCGTGATCCACAAGAACCTGACCATCGAGGAACAGGCCCGTGAGGTCGCGGCCGTGAAGAAATTCGAATCCGGCATGGTGGTCAATCCGCTCACCATCCGGCCCGATGCCACGCTGGCCGATGCGCTGGCGCTGATGGAGCGCCATGGCATCCACGGAATTCCTGTCACCGAGACCCAGGGCGGCAAGCTGGTCGGCGTGCTGACCAACCGCGACGTGCGCTTCGCCACCGACATGAGCCAACCGGTGCACGAGCTGATGACCAAGCATCCGCTGATCACCGTGCGCGAGGGTGTTTCCATCGACGAGGCCAAGCGTCTGCTGCACCAGCATCGCATCGAAAAGCTGCTTGTGGTGGATGAAGCCTATCGCTGCGTCGGCTTGATCACGGTGAAGGATATCGAAAAGGCCCGCCTGCATCCCAATGCCTGCAAGGACGAGCAGGGCCGTCTGCGCTGCGCCGCCGCTGTCTCCACCGGCGCGGATGGCTTGGAGCGCGCACAGGAGCTGATGAATGCCGGCGTCGACGTGCTGATCGTCGATACCGCCCATGGCCATTCCAGCCGCGTGCTGGAAACGATCATGGCGATCAAGAAGGTGTCCAACCGCACCCAGGTGATCGGCGGCAATGTCGCCACCAGCGAAGGCACCAAGGCGCTGATCGATGCCGGCGTGGACGGCGTGAAGGTCGGCATTGGCCCGGGTTCGATCTGCACAACACGTATCGTGGCCGGCGTCGGTGTGCCGCAGCTCACCGCCGTGGCCGATGCAGTGGCCATCGCCGAAAAGGCCGGCATTCCGATCATCGCCGATGGCGGCATCAAGTTCTCGGGCGACCTGGCCAAGGCGATCGCTGCCGGTGCCAATGCCTGCATGATCGGTTCGCTGCTGGCCGGCACGGATGAAGCCCCGGGCGAGGTGTTCCTGTATCAGGGCCGCTCGTACAAGTCCTATCGCGGCATGGGGTCCATCGGTGCCATGGGGCGTGGTTCGGCCGACCGCTATTTCCAGCAGGAAGTGGGCGACAAGCTGAAGCTGGTGCCCGAGGGCATCGAGGGTCGTGTCGCCTACAAGGGCCCGGCCGGCACCATCCTGCACCAGCTGGTCGGTGGCCTGCGCGCCGCCATGGGCTATACCGGCAATGCCACGCTGGATGCGATGCGCACGAACTGCAAGTTCATCCGCATCACCTCGGCCGGCCTGCGTGAAAGCCATGTGCATGACGTGGCGATCACCCGCGAAGCGCCCAATTACCGGCAGGAGAATTAAGCCTCGATGACGCCGGCCGCGCGCCTGGCCGCCAGCATCGAGATCATCGCCGAGATCCTGGATCGTGCCGCCGCCGCCGACCGCGTGGTGGCTGAGTGGCAGCGGCGCAGCCGCTATGCCGGCGCCAAGGACCGCCGCGCCGTGGCCGAGCAGGTCTATGCCGTCCTGCGCGAGCAGGGCATGCGACGCTGGCGCGTGCAGCAGACCGGGGCGGAACTCACGCCGCGCCTGCTGCTATTCGCCGATGCCGCCACGCCGCTGCATGTCTGGCGCCAGCTCTGCGACGGCAGCCGCTATGCCCCACCGCCGCTCAGCGAGGATGAAGCCGCCGCTTTGTCGCGCCTGCCGTCAGATGAGGATGCGCCGCTCTGGGCGCGCGGCAACCTGCCGCCATCGGTGGCCGAGATGGTGCAGCAGGCCTTCGGCGCCGATACGGAAATGGAACTGGCCGCGCTGAACGGTCGCGCGCCGCTCGATCTGCGCGTCAACACGCTGAAGAGCAACCGCGCCATCGTGCTGGAGCAGCTGCAGGCCGATGGCATCACCGCGGCCGTCACGCCGTTTTCGCCTTTGGGCATCCGGATTCCGGAACGCGTGCGGCTGGAGATGAACGATCTTTACCGCGACGGCCTGATCGAACCGCAGGACGAAGCCGCCCAGCTGGCCGGCCTGCTGGTGGATGCGCGGCCGGGCGAGGTGGTGGTCGATCTCTGCGCCGGGGCCGGCGGCAAGACCCTTCTGCTGGCCGCCTGCATGCGCAACCAGGGCGAATTGCATGCCGCCGACAACGACCAGCGCCGCATCGAGCGCCTGATCCCGCGGCTGGAACGCGCCGGCGTGCGGAACGTGACCGTGCACCCGGCCGATGCCATGCCCGACCTGCTGCGCAAACTGGAAGGCCAGGCCGACCGCGTGTTGCTGGATGTGCCCTGTTCGGGCAGCGGCACCTGGCGGCGCAATCCGGAAGCGCGCTGGCGCTACGATCCCGCCAGCCTGGACGAGGTGCTGCGGCGCCAGCGCGGGCTGCTTGAGGATGGCGCTCGGCTGGTGCGGCCGGGTGGCCGCCTGGTCTATGCCACCTGTTCGATCCTGCCTGCCGAAAATGGCGAGCAGGTCGACTGGTTCCTCAACCATCACGGGGAATTTATGGCCCTGCCGCTGGCCGAGGCCTGGGGGGAGGGTGTAACGGACTCTCGTATGCGTTCCGGGAACCGGCTGTCGCTCACACCCTACCGCCACGGTACCGACGGCTTTTTCGCCGCCGCCTTCCGGCGGACGGGCGCGGGGGTGGCTCCATGAAGCCCGGGACGGATATAATGCCATCCGCATCGAGGAGCTTCACGATGTCTGTGTTCCGTATCCTGCCGGCCATTCTGCTGGCCGCCGCCTTTTGCCTTTCTCCGGTTGCTGCCGTGCCGCCCGCCCATGCCGCCGGCGGCAGCGACCCGGCCCCGGCCGCCAAGCCGGTCGATCCGAACTTCACCGAAGGCCGCAAGGCCATCGACGCGAAGAACTTCACTGCGGCGATTCCGCTGTTCCAGGCGGTGGTGGCCAAGGATGCCCAGAATGCCGATGCCTATAACTGGCTCGGCTATGCCTATCGCAACCTCGGCAATTACGAGCAGTCCTTCGCCCATTACACCAAGGCGCTGGAAATCGATCCGCGCCATCGCGGCGCCCATGAATATATCGGCGAGGCCTATCTGAAGACCAACCAGCTTGAGAAGGCCGAGGAGCATCTCAAGCGCCTCGACAGCCTCTGCCTGTTCGGCTGCGCGGAATATACCGAGCTGAAAAACAAGATCGCGGCCTTCAAGGCCGGCAAGCCGAGTTAAGGGAGAGCAAGCCATGTCGATCCTGCGTCGTCTGTTCCTGACCGCCCTGCTGGCCCTGTCGCCTGTTACCGTCTTCGCCATGGGCAGCGACCCTGCGACAACGGCCGCCAAGCCGGCCGATCCCGATTTCGCCGAGGGCCGCAAGGCCATCGACGCCAAGGACTTCGCCACGGCCGCTGCCAAATTCCAGGCCGTGGTGGCCCGGGACGACAAGAATGCCGATGCCTTCAACTGGCTGGGATATGCCCTGCGCAACCAGGGCGACTACGAAAAAGCCTTCATCGCCTATAACAAGGCGCTGGAACTCGATCCCAAGCATCGCGGCGCCCATGAATATATCGGCGAGGCGTATCTCAAGACCAACCAGCCGGAAAAGGCGGAGGAGCATCTGAAACGGCTCAGCAGCCTTTGCACCTTCGGCTGCGCCGAGTATACGGAACTGAAAAACAAGATCGCCGCCTACAGGGCGGCCAAACCAAGCTGAAGCCAGCAAGCTGAAGCAGGGGCCCCCGACCGGGGGCCTCTTCGCTTCGGCCCCAACCACAGGAGCGGAAGTACCCCGATGGCGGAGCGTATTCTCATCGTCGATTTCGGATCGCAGGTCACCCAGCTGATTGCTCGTCGCGTACGCGAGGCCGGCGTCTATTGCGAGATCGTTCCGTTCCAGAAGGCCGCCGAAGCGCTGACGGCCGAAAGCCCCCATGGCGAACTGAAAGGCATCATCCTCTCCGGCGGTCCGGCCTCCACCACGGAAGAGTTTTCGCCCCGCGCGCCGCAGGCGGTGTTCGAGCGCAACCTGCCGGTCTTCGGCATCTGTTATGGCGAGCAGACCATCTGCACCCAGCTCGGCGGCCAGGTCGAGACCGGCCATCACCGCGAATTCGGCCGCGCCTTCCTTGAGATCAAGGATGATTGCGGCCTGTTCGACGGCGTCTGGGGCAAGGGCGAGAAGCACCAGGTCTGGATGAGCCACGGCGACAAGATCACCAAGATCCCCGATGGCTTCCGCGTGGTGGGCGTCAGTGACGGTTCGCCCTATGCCGCCATCGCCGACGACAAGCGCAAGATCTACGCCGTGCAGTTCCACCCCGAGGTGATGCATACCTTGGACGGCGCCAAGCTGTTGCGCAACTTCGTGCGCAAGGTGGCGGGCTGCTCGGGCGAATGGAGCATGAAGGGCTACCGCGCCGAGGCGATTGCCAAGATTCGTGCCCAGGTGGGCAAGGGCCGGGTGATCTGCGGCCTTTCCGGCGGCGTCGATTCCTCCGTGGCGGCGGTGCTGATCCACGAGGCCATCGGCGACCAGCTCACCTGCGTCTTCGTCGACCACGGCCTGCTGCGCAAGGGCGAGGGCGAGCAGGTGGTGCAGCTCTTCCGCGAGCATTACAACATCCCGCTGATCCACAAGGATGCTTCCGCGCTGTTCCTGGGCAAGCTGGCCGGCGTCTCCGACCCCGAGACCAAGCGCAAGACCATCGGCGCGCTGTTCATCGACGTGTTCGAGGAAGAAGCCAAAAAGATCGGCGGCGCCGAATTCCTGGCACAGGGCACGCTCTATCCCGACGTGATCGAAAGCATCAGCTTCCATGGCGGGCCCAGCGTCACGATCAAGTCGCACCACAATGTGGGCGGGCTGCCCGAACGCATGAACATGAAGCTGGTCGAGCCCCTGCGCGAGCTGTTCAAGGACGAGGTGCGCGACCTGGGTCGTGAGCTCGGCCTGCCCGAAAGCCTGGTCGGCCGGCATCCCTTCCCGGGCCCGGGCCTGGCCATCCGCATTCCCGGCGACATCACGAAGGAAAAGCTCGACCTGCTGCGCGAGATCGATGCGGTGTATCTGGATGAAATCCGCAAATCCGGCCTGTATGACGATATCTGGCAGGCCTTCGCCGTGCTGCTGCCGGTGCGCACCGTGGGCGTGATGGGCGATGGCCGCACCTACGATCAGGCCTGCGCGTTGCGCGCCGTCACCTCCACCGACGGCATGACGGCGGATTACTACCCGTTCCCGCACGATTTCCTCGGCCGCGTCGCCACCCGCATCATCAACGAGGTGAAGGGCGTGAACCGCGTGACCTACGACATCACCTCCAAGCCGCCGGGCACGATTGAGTGGGAGTGATGGCCCAACTGGCGCGGCTTGGCAGCCAACGGCTGATCCGCATGATCGTCGGCGACACGTCGGGTCAGAGCGCCGTCGCCGCCGTGCTAGATGGCGTCGCCCTGATCCAGTCGCCGCCGCATCTCCTTTACGAAGCGGAACATGCCGCTGTTGTCGGGCAGGCCTGTCGGGCTGGGCACGTGGGGGTCGGGATTCCGTTCATGATAATATTCGACGATATGGAATCCGCAGACGTTGACGTAGAAATGGATGTTCCGTTTCTCGAAATATGGCGTGACGGTCTCCCAGGTGTGGGTGTCGGGGAACATCGCCTCGATCGCCGACCAGGCTGCCTTGCCCAGACCCTGCCCGTGGTTCCCGACCGCGATGAACAAGAGGTCGAGGGAGTTGGCATGCGTATCGCCGTTGATCGTCACGACGGCGCCACCGACCCTGCGGTCATCGTGCAGGATGTGCAGGACGACCGCATTCGGTGCAGCCATCGCGCGATCCAAATCCGCATCGGACGGGATCGGCCCGTCCGGCAGTTCTCCCATCTCTTCGACCACCGCGACCGCGAAAGCGGCCTGCAGGTCGCGCTTGAAGGCCGGGAAATCGGCTGGCTCCGCGGGAAGGAGCATCACAAGGGGTCGGGCCATCTTTGTCTCATGTCTTTTCATCACGGGGCATCCCCGGGCGCGATAGAGGGCGGTTGCGCTGGTGAGTTCGGCGTGGCGCACGCTTAGCATCGTCTGCCGGGCGGCGTAAACGGTTCGCTGCGCGTCGAGCAGTTCGAGCCGACTTGTGACGCCCGCCTGATAGGCCAAGCAGATATGTGCCGGCCGCCGCTTGTCAGATCTGGCGGCCTTCGCTGAGCTGTTGCCGGTGCTGGCGGTCACGACCGCTTCTGCGACGGGGTAGCGGCTAGCCTTCTGAGCTGGCCTGTCCGTACAGCATGCCGGCGCGGAAGGCCGCGACAAGGCTGCGGACCACATTCTTTGCCATCGCTTCGGTCGGCAGGCCGGCCTTCACGGCTGCCTCCACATGAGCCGGGTGCACGAACACGGTAAGGGCGTCCCGCACCACACCGGCCGCGATCGTCACGTCGTCGACCTTGAATTCCCGTCGCTTGATGCCGTCGGCTATGATCTGGGCTATGAGCGCCGTCATCGCGCGGGCATAGGCCGCGATGATGTCTGGCCGCTCCTCCATGACGCGCCGGTAAAGTTGATAGACCTCCGGGTCGCCAGCGAAACGCTCGCGTTTGCGGGCGTGCAGGGCCAGCACCATGGCCTCCAGCCGCTCGGCCGCCGGACCATCTACATCCACGAAGCGCCGCGCCATCTCTTCTTCGTCGCGCATGGCTTCAGCCACCACGGCGTCAAAAATCTCCGCCTTGGAACGGAAGTGGCGATAGATCGTGGTGTGCGAGGTTCCGAGGGCGCGGGCGATATCGACGACATTCGTCTTCGCCTCGCCAAAGCGCCGCAACTGGGTGCGGGCGGCGTCGAGAATCTGTTCCCGGAAGGAGGGGTCATCACTGGGGGGACGAGGGGCCTGCATGACCGGAAGTTTTAAGGGACCGTGGCGCCAGATGCAACGATGAACAAAATATATAAAATGTTCGTTGAATATTGTCCGAATCCTCCTATAGTAAGGCCTATCAACGCCCTACCCGGAGGCTTCCCATGCAGAATCCCAGTTCACTGACCGCGCCACAGACCACGGCTGCCCCACGATCCGCCTTCGTCACCGGCGGCTCGGGCTTCGTCGGCTCCCGCCTGATCGCGCTCCTCGCAAGCCGTGGCTGGCAGGTCAAAGCGCTGGCGCGCAGCCCGGAGGCGATGGACGCGGTGCGCCGGGCAGGCGCCATCCCGGTGCAGGGCGATCTCACCGACGCGTCCGCCCTGCGCTCCGGAATGGCGGGCTGCGAGGTCGTTTTCCACGTCGCCGCCCATTTTAAACTTTGGGGACCGCGCGCCGTCTTTGATCGCGTGAATGTCGAAGGGATGCGCATGCTGGTGGATGCTGCGGCCGCGACCCAGGGCTTGCGCCGGGTGGTTGCCGTCAGCGCCGCGGCCGTCGTGATGGGCGATCCGGAGCCGATGCTCGATGTCGATGAGAGGCTTCCGCTCCAGACCCGCGACTTCGCGCCCTATTCATCCTCGAAGGCCGAAGGCGAGCGCCTGCTGCTGGCCGCCAATAACCGCCGTCCTGGCTTCGAGACCATCGCCATCCGTCCGCCCTTTATCTGGGGCCCGGATATGCCAACCCTCGATCACATGGTCGAAACCGTGCGGGTCGGGCGTTTCCAGTGGGTCGGCGGTGGCGGACAGGCCATGTCCACCTGCCATGTCGACAATCTCTGCGACGCGCTGCTGCTGGCCGTCGACAATGGTCGGGGCGGCGAGACCTATTTTGTGTCCGACGGAGAGAACGGCACGCTGAAGAGCGTCATCTCGGCGTTGCTGGCCACGCGCGACATCGTGCCGAAAGACCGGGCCGTGCCATTCCGCCTGGCCTGGATGATGGCGGGCATCATGGGTGCGGCATGGCGTTTGCTGGGGCGTGGCGGCGAGCCACCGATTACGCGCCAGATGCTGCGCCTGATCGGCAAGCCGTTCACCATCAGTATCGCCAAGGCACGCTCAGAGCTTGGCTATGTGCCGCACGTGAGCTTTGCCCAAGGCATTGCCGCCATGGGGCGCGGCAGGCAATCCGGGCATGCAGTGGCGGGCCTGCCACCTTCGACGCCAATACCGGTTGCACCCTGAAGGGGGTGATGGGGGCCTTGGCGCAGTTGCGACTGGATATTTGTCACCGGTCCTGATAGGGCATCCCCGGGCCGCCGATGCGGCCCGGTTTGTTTATGTCCATCCTCCAGTCCATGCAGCCCCCATGATTCGTCTCGATAACGTCAGCAAGCAGCACGGCCACCAGATTCTGTTCATCGATGCCTCGATGGGCCTCCAGAAGGGGGAGAAGGCGGGGCTGGTCGGGCCGAATGGTGCCGGCAAGTCCACGCTGTTCCGCATGATCGTCGGCGAGGAGAAGCCCGATGACGGCCAGGTGTCGATCGATACCGGCATGACGATTGGCTATTTCAACCAGGATGTCGGCGAGATGTCGGGCCAGTCTGCCGTCGCCGCCGTGATGGATGGCGTCGGCCCGGTCAGCGCGCTGGCCGCCGAGATGGCGCAGCTTGAGGCCGCCATGGTCGACCCTGAGCAGGCCGACGACATGGAAGCCCTGATCGAGCGTTATGGCGAGGCGCAGGCGCGGTTCCAGGAGCTGGACGGCTATGCGCTGGAGGCCAAGGCGCGCGAGGTGCTGGCGGGTTTAAGCTTCAGCCAGGAACGGATGGACGGCGATGTGGGGCTGCTCTCGGGTGGCTGGAAGATGCGCGTGGCGCTGGCGCGTATTCTGCTGATGCGCCCGGACGGCATGCTGCTCGACGAACCGAGCAACCATCTGGATCTCGAAAGCCTGATCTGGCTGGAAAGTTTTTTGAAGAACTATGACGGCGCGCTGCTGATGACCTCGCATGACCGCGAGTTCATGAACCGCATCGTCGGCAAGATCGTGGAGATCGACGGCGGCACGCTCACCACCTATTCCGGCAATTACGATTTCTACGACCAGCAGCGCGCGCTGAACGAGAAACAGCGCCAGGCGCAGTTCGAGCGCCAGCAGGCCATGCTGGCCAAGGATATCAAGTTCATCGAACGCTTCAAGGCGCGCGCCTCGCACGCCGCCCAGGTGCAGAGCCGGGTGAAGAAACTCGACAAGATCGAAAAGATAGAGCCGCCGCGCCGGCGCCAGGCAGTGCAGTTCGAATTCCGCAGCCCGCCGCGCTCGGGCGAGGACGTGGCGCTGTTCAAGAACGTGCACAAGGGCTACGGCAATCATACCATCTATGCCGGCCTCGATTTCCAGGTGCGCCGCATGGAACGCTGGTGCGTGCTGGGCGCCAACGGCGCGGGCAAATCCACCTTGCTGAAACTGGTGGCCGGCGATACCAAACCCGACCAGGGCACGGTGACGCTGGGCGGCAGCGTTAAGATGGGCTATTTCGCCCAGCATTCCATGGATCTGCTGGACGGCGACGACACGATTTTCGAAACGCTCGACAAGGCCTTCCCGCAGGCGGGGCAGGGCACGTTGCGGACTCTCGCCGGCTGTTTCGGCTTCTCCGGCGACGATATCGAAAAGACTTGCCGTGTGCTGTCGGGCGGCGAGAAGGCGCGGCTGGTGATGGCCATGATGCTGTTCGACCCGCCGAACTTCCTGGTGCTCGACGAGCCGACCAACCATCTCGACATGGCGACGAAGGAAATGCTGGTGACGGCGCTGGCGAATTTCGAGGGCACCATGCTGTTCGTGTCGCATGACCGCCACTTCCTGGCCGCGCTCTCCAACCGCGTGCTGGAACTGACGCCCGAGGGCGTGCACCAGTTCACCGGCGGCTATACCGAATATGTGGCGCGCACCGGCCAGGAAGCGCCGGGGCTGCATCCGGGCGGGTGATATCTTGTTGAAGTGTTCAGTATCATCGGCTTGACATACGTTATTACGCTGAGTTTGCCGGGTCTGCTTATGTGGCAGTGAGAATGGGGGAATTCCTAGGACAATAGCGTATTTGGATCAGTGAATAGAGAGTGTTGATCAGAGCAGAGTGGCGAGGGAATATCCAGCCATGAGGCATCGGACAGGGCTTTTGTTAGGGGCAGGTGCTTCCGTCGAAGCAGGTATGCCCCTTGCGTGGGATTTAACGAACGAGATTAAGAATTGGCTGACGCCCGATAAGCTTCGCCAACTTAACAATGGATGGCGCCTGCAAGGTGGCGGTTATTCGGAAACAGTGATCGAGGACTTGGTCACAGAGCTTGAGCGCTCTGGGATGCATTACGAAGCGATTTTAGGGTATCTCGAAACCCAATTCCGCCGCCAACAAACGACAGCGCAGGAGTATCACAGCTTATATTCCTGGATTGTTGATTTGGTGTCGAGTTTGCTTACTTGTCGCCAAGTGAACAATGATTTGTTTTTCGAGCGTAACTTGCCTCTGTATGACGGGCTCAATGCATTTGTGCAAGGTGATGACCCGCTGTGGGTTTTCTCTCTCAATCATGACTTAATTATTGAAGCTATGGCCGCGCGGTTGCGGATTCCGCTTTACTGCGGCTTCAGTCCTCAGACTGCCTGTTTGCCACGCCGTGATGCTCGTGGCCGGAAAATCGGAGAAATTAAAGCGGAGGTCATAAATCAACACGATCTTGACCACGTGGGCATGTATTTCCCAAATCCTTTAAAGCCGGGTCTTTATCTTCTCAAAGTACACGGATCTCTTGATACTTTCACTTTCAATGATGGAAGGGATGTGTTGCGTCTTCTGCCGGAAGAGCCGGGATCGGCAGGGGTCTTCAACGTGCTCCGAGCCGCGAACAACGATCTCTTCTACCCTGATCCAGGGGCGCCCGACGGTCGATTGAAGGTGGTTAACGAAATTGCCTATGCTGACGATGCAGGCGAAATGCAATTCCTTCGTCGCAGTCTTTTAGCCGGGGCCTATAAATTCGATGCTCGCGCGAGTCAAACGTTGCCGAAGAGTCTGCTGAAGTATTTTCAGCAGAATGTGAATTTCGTCTCAGAGCTAATCTGCATTGGCTACAGTTTTGGCGACTCTCACATAAATCTGGTAATCCGAAATTGGTTGGAGTTTTCCGTGAGCCGCCATCTCATAATCGTGAGGCCTGGCGTTGCGGAAGTACCAAGAGACTTTCTTCATGTGGCCCGTCAAGTAAGTCTGATTAATAGTGGATGTACAGACTATCTTGATATACGAGCCGGCATTGAGCGATCTGAAACGGAGAAACTTGAAAAGAAAATTGGTAGCATAAGTAGAGTCTTGGGAGTTTCTCGATCACAAGAGGCCATGTCGTCTTTCTTTGTTGCTGACATGGTTCGGCGAAGGGAAATAATTCAAACGAAGTTAAAAACATTACCGATGAAAAATGGAAAACCTGATTTCTCCGAACTTGGTGATCCGGCGGTAATGGCCAATAAGTGGGCCGAAGAGATTGGTGAAAGTCGGAATGAAACTCTAATTCGAATTTTAGATCATTTGACCAAAGCAAGCGAAGGTAAAGCGTGACGGAAGGCGCGGGGCCTTTCTTTAGTTCTTTTTTAAATCCTTCTCTGTCACCTGCAGGCCGGCGATATAGAACTTCACCATCTGCAGCATCGCCTCCGTCACGCGCTACGCCATGGCTGGGCCGCACCTATAAACGTCGTTGCCGCATCACGCCTTAGCCGGCACCCGCGCGATCACCTTGATCTCGAAATCGAATCCGGCGAGCCAGGTCACGCCCACGGCGGTCCAGTTCGGATAGGGCGGTGCGCCGATTTCCTCGGCGCGGATCGCCAGCACGGTTTCCACCTGGGCATCGGGGTTGGTGTGAAAGGTGGTGACATCCACCACGTCATCGAAGCTGCAGCCGGCCGCCTGCAGCACGCCGCGCAGATTGGCGAAGGCGCGCCGCACTTGGTCGGCGAAAACCGGCTCGGGCGAGCCGTCGTCGCGGCTGCCCACCTGGCCCGAGACGAACAGCAGGTCGCCGGAGCGGATGGCGGGCGAATACTGATGCAGGTCGTAGAGCGCGTGGCGGTTGGCGGGGAAGACGGCGTCGCGTTTGGTCATCGGGTGCCTTTCAGTTGCTCTGGTCGGTTGGTCTGGCCCCGATATAGGCGATCCGGATTGTTCGGATTAGCCGTTGAATTCCGTATGGGTTGCTGCAAAATCACCAGTAATGACCAGTCGCCCTTCCTCGCCGTCGCTCAACGACCTCGCCGCCTTCGTGGCGGTCGCCACCCATCGCAGTTTCCGCCGCGCCGCCGATCAGCTCGGCACCGCGCCCTCCACGCTCAGCCATGCCATGCGCGCGCTGGAGGAGCGGTTGGGCGTGCGGCTCTTGAACCGCACCACGCGCAGCGTCGCGCCCACCGAGGCCGGCGCCGCGCTGCTCGGCCGCCTGCAATCCGCACTCGGCGCGCTGGACGATGCGCTGGACAGCGTCGTGGCCTTTCGCGGCAGCGGCGCTATAGCTGGCACAGTGCGTATCAACACGCCGCGCCTGCCTGCCGCCCTGCTGGTGCGCGATGTGCTGCCCGTGATGGCGCAGCGTTCCCCCGATGTCGTCGTGGATATCGTGGTGGAGGG
This sequence comes from Ferrovibrio sp., assembly GCF_046297595.1. Lineage (GTDB taxonomy): Bacteria > Pseudomonadota > Alphaproteobacteria > Ferrovibrionales > Ferrovibrionaceae > Ferrovibrio. The sequence continues at coordinate 240,427 of NZ_JBKBHT010000001.1, read as the reverse complement.
CCGGCTGGTGGATATCGTCTCGGGTGGCTTCGATGCCGGCGTGCGGCTGATGGGCTCGATTCCACGCGACATGATCGCGGTGCCGCTCGGGCAACCGGTGGGCTTCGTCTGCGTCGCGTCGCCGGCCTATCTCAAACGCGCCGGCACACCGAAAACGCCCGACGATCTGGTACGGCATCGCTGCATCGGCCATCGCCTGCCGGGCGGCAAACTCTATCGCTGGGAATTCGAGCGCGCCGGGCAGGGGATGACGGTCGACGCACCCGCGTCCCTGATCCTCGACGACGAGGAACTGATGGCGGAGGCCGCCATCAAGGGACTGGGCATTGCCTATGTGGTGGACATCGCCGCCTCTGCGGCGCTCAAGGCCGGGCGGCTGCGTCCGGTGCTGACGGCCTGGATGGCGCCGGCGGAAGCCGTGGCGGTCTATTATCCCGGCCACCGCGCCGTACCGCCGGCCCTGCGCGCCTTCCTGGATGTGGTGCGGGAGGCGGGGAAGGGCGGTTAACGCCGGTTTCCGGGCAAAATAATTAGTGTTGACTAATTGATTAGCGTGGGCTAATTATAGGCCCATGATCGAAACCACCCCCATCGATACCGTCATGCGCGCCCTGGCTGATCCCACGCGGCGCGCCGTCTTCGAACGCGTCGTGCGCGCCGACGAGATCACCGTGGCCGAGCTGACCCAGGGCAGCGGCGTGACCCAGGGCGCCATCTCGCAGCACCTGAAATCCCTCAAACAGGCCGGGCTGGTGGCCGAACGGCCGGAGGGCCGCCGCGTCTATTACCGCGCCCAGCCCGAAGGCCTCGCGCCATTGGCCGACTGGATCAACGATTACGCCGTCTTCTGGCGCGAGCGCCTCGACGCCCTGCGCGACCTGCTGAAGGATATCGACCCATGAACGATCTCTCTATGAAATCCACAGCTCAGTCCACGACTCAGGCCATCGTGCTGGACGAGGTCTTCCCCCATGCGCCCGAGGTGCTGTGGAAGGCGATCACCAACGGCGACCTGATGTCGCGCTGGATGATGAAGCCCAATGGTTTTGAGCCCGTGCTGGGCAACCGCTTCACCTTCCAGACCACGCCGGCCGGCGCCTGGGACGGCACGATTCACTGCGAGGTGCTGGAGGTCGTGCCGCTGCAGCGTTTCGCCTATGCCTGGCGCGGCGGCCACGAGGGCAATGTCGGCTACGGCTCGAAGCTCGACACGGTGGTCACTTTCACGCTCACCCGCGTGCAGACCGGCACACGGCTTCGCATGGAGCATTCCGGCTTCGTGCTGCCGAAGAACGACACGGCCTATCAGAATATGGGCAAGGGCTGGGTCAAGTGTGTCCAGACCCTGAGCGCCGTCGCCGACGAACAGGACTGAGCCGAACCACCGATCACATCATCTGAATAAAGCGCCGCCGGAGAATCCCGCTCCGGCGAACGGGACAACTGTATCCAACGACACCCTAGAAGGAGGCGAAAGCGATGACGATGCATGCAACCGGAACCCGCGAGGAATGGCTGAAGGCGCGGCTGGATCTGCTGAAGGCGGAAAAAGAATACACGCGACAGGGCGACGACCTGGCGCGCCGGCGCCAGGCCCTGCCCTGGGTGCGGGTCGACAAGGCATACAGTTTCGATACCGAACAGGGCGCGGTTTCGCTGGCCGGTCTGTTCCGCGGCCGGTCGCAGCTGATCGTGTATCACTTCATGTTCGGTCCGGACTTTACGGCCGGCTGTCCGTCCTGCTCGGCGATCGCCGATGGTTTCAACGGCATCGCGGTGCATCTGGAAAACCACGATGTCGCCTTCACGGCGGTATCGCGCGCGCCGCTGACCAAACTCCTGGCATACCGGCGCCGCATGGGCTGGAGCTTCCCCTGGGCCTCGTCCTCAGGCTGCGACTTCAATTTCGATTATGCCGTCTCGTTTACCGAGCGGCAGCAGCGCGAGGGCGCAGACTATAACTACCGTCCGGGCCAGCCGATGCTGGGCGTGACCGCGCCGCCGGTGATCGAGATGGCCGCCACCAGCGGCACCGATCCGGCCAGCTACATGCGCGAACGGCCGGGCATGAGTGCCTTCGTGCTGCAGGACGGCGAGGTCTATCACACCTATTCGGCCTATTCGCGCGGCGTGGATGGCATATGGGGCATGTATCCCTGGCTCGACCGCGCGCCGAAGGGCCGCAACGAGGAAGAGACCGGCTTCTGGTGGCGCCGGCATGACGAATACGATGTGCCGGAGAAAGCCGCAGGCGCGTCGTGCTGCGCCTGAGCCATAGTGTCGCCGCCGAGGCCCTGCGCTTCGCGGCGGCGCCGACCTTCGCGGTCATGGCGCTGCTGACCGGCCTTCTGCCCGATCCGCTCTGCCTGACCGCGCCCGAGAGCCTGCCTCTGAACGGAATGGCCCTCATGTATGCCCTGATGAGCGTCTTTCATGCCGGGCCATGGCTGAAACTGATGACAGGAGAAACATCATGACAAAACCCTATACCGGCGGCTGCGCCTGCGGTGCGATCCGCTACGAGATCGCGGCCGAGCCGGTGTTCTCCAACCATTGCCAGTGCCGCGACTGCCAGCAGGTCAGCGGCACCGGCCATGGCTCCTACATGACTTTTGCGAGCCGCGCCGACGTGACGCTCACCGGCACGGCAAAGGAAAGGGACGTCGTGGCCGACAGCGGCAATGTGAAGCGGCACGGCTTCTGCCCCGGCTGCGGCGCGCCGGTCCATCTCACCTTCGCCGCGATGCCGGATCTGTTCACCATCCACGCCGCCAGCCTGGACGAACCCGGGCGATTCAGGCCGCAGGTCGTGACCTATGCCAGCCGTGCCCATGACTGGGACCCGCTCGATCCGGCCCTGCCGAGATTCGCGACCATGCCGCCGGCCTGAAGCCTTTCCCCGCCGGCTCCCATCGGGGCGGCGGGGCTTTGCCTTGGCGGGGGCGGCGCTGCTATAAGCCTTGCCTGGATGCAACGACGGGCGAGACGATTGGGCCAATGACCGCTTTCAGAAAAATCCTCCTGCTCGGCTCGGGCGAGCTGGGTCGCGAATTCGTCATTTCCGCCAAGCGGCTCGGCGCCCATGTGGTGGCCTGCGATGCTTACGCCGGCGCGCCGGCCATGCAGGTGGCCGATGAGCATGAGGTGTTTTCCATGCTGGATGGCGCGGCCCTGGGCGCCGCCATCGAGAAGCACAAGCCCGATTTCATCGTGCCCGAGGTGGAAGCCATCCGCACCGAGGTGCTGAAGGATTTCGAGGATCGCGGTTTCAACGTGGTGCCGTCCGCGCGCGCCACGCTGATGACCATGAACCGCGACCGCATCCGCGACGTGGCGGCCAACGAACTGGGCCTGCCGACCTCGAAATTCCTCTATGCCGAAAGCCTGGAGGAGATGCGCGACGCGGTGGCGAAAGTGGGCATTCCCTGCGTGGTGAAGCCTGTGATGTCCTCGTCCGGCAAGGGCCAGAGCACGGTGAAGGCGCCGGGCGACATCGACAAGGCCTGGGACTATGCCGTGGCCGGCATGCGCGGCGACCGCAAGCGCGTGATCGTCGAGGCCTTCATCGCTTTCGACTACGAAATCACCCTGCTCACCATCCGCACGCGCCAGGGCGTGATCTTCTGCCCACCCATCGGCCACCGGCAGGAACGCGGCGACTACCAGGAAAGCTGGCAGCCGACACCGATGACCGAGAGTGCGGTGGCCGAGGCGCAGCGCCAGGCCAAGGCCGTGGTCGACAATCTGGGCGGCTACGGCCTGTTCGGCGTGGAATTCTTCGTCAAGAACGATCAAGTGATCTTCTCCGAGCTGTCGCCGCGCCCGCATGATACCGGCATGGTGACGCTGATCTCGCAGAACCTCACCGAATTCGACCTGCATGCCCGCGCCATCCTCGGCCTGCCGATCCCCAGCATCACGCAGAACGGCCCGAGCGCCTCGGCCGTGATCCTGGCCGACCGCGACGCCACGGATTTCACCGTAGAAGGCCTGGCCGAGGCGCTCACGCCATCAGCAAAGGGCATCGATCTCGATCTGCGCATCTTCAACAAACCCACCACGCGGCCCTATCGCCGCATGGGCGTGGCGCTGGCGCTGGCGAAGCAGGGCGACGTCGATACCGCCCGCGCCGCGGCAAAGGCGGCCGCGGCCAAGGTGAAGATCAGCTACAAGGCGTGAGGCAGGACCAATGACCATCGAACGCAGGAATCCGCCGGGCCTTTCCAAGCCCACTGGCTATTCGCATATCGCCATCGTTCCGGCGGGGCGGCAGTTGCACATCTCCGGCCAGGTGGCGCTGGATGCCAGTGGCAATCTGGTGGGGAAGGGCGATATCGGCGCCCAGGCCGAACAGGTTTTCGCCAACCTGAAAACCGCTTTGGCTGCCGGCGGCGCGGATGTCGGCCGCGTGTTCAAGCTGGTCACCTATGTGGTGAACCTGACGCCCGAAATGTTGCCGCCGATCCGCGCGGCGCGGGCGAAATGCTTCGGCGATGGCCCCTATCCGGCCAGCACGCTGGTCGGAGTCACCGCCCTGGTGAATCCCGACCTGCTGCTGGAAGTGGAAGCCATCGCCGCGCTGGACTGAGGCCTTACATCGCCTTGATGTATTCAACCATCTGGGTCACCACTGTGCCCCAGCCGTGCTCGAAGCCCATCTCCTCATGCTGCTTGCGGCCGGCTTCATCGCGATGAATGGCAATGGCCGTGTAGCGCGTGCCGCTGCCCTGCGGCGTCAGGCTGAGGATGGCGGTGAAGAAGGGCTTCTCGGCGGGGCGGAAACCCGGCAGCAGCGCATCGGTGAAGACCAGCCGCTGCTGCGGCACGATTTCCAGATAGCAGCCGAGATTGGGGAATTCCTGGCCCTCGGGCGAACGCATGGTGGTGCGGAAGATGCCGCCGGGCCGCAGGTCGATCTCGCAATCGGTCACGCTCCAGGGCTTCGGCACGAACCAGTGCTTCAGATGCTCGGGCTGGGTCCATACCTTCCACACCAGGGCGGGCGGCACGTCGATCTCGCGTTCCAGCACGAGGTCGAGCTTGGGGTCGATGGTCCAAACAGGGGCGGTGCTCACGTTTCTGTCTCCTTCAGGCTCAAAAGATACGCATCCATCTGATCGAGGCGGCGCTCCCACAGGGCGCGCTGCTTGCCCAGCCAGTCTTCGGCCAGCTTCAGGCGCTTGGGCACCAGCTGGTAGGTCCGCACCCGGCCGCTTTTCTTCGACTGCACCAGCCCGCTCTGCTCCAGCACCTTCATATGTGCAACGAAGGAGGGCAGGGCCATGTCGAAAGGCGCGGCCAGTTCGCTCACCGAGGCCGGGGAACGGCTCAGCCGCTCCAGCACATGGCGCCGCGTCGGATCCGAGAGCGCGCGGAACACGCCATCGACGATGGCCGCATTTGTAGCGAGGGATTGGCCGGCGGCGGATGTTTGCAAGGGCGTCTCCGGGGCGAGGGCAATGCGTTTCGGCCCGGACCATAGTCCCGGAATATACTTAGGTCAATACCTAAGTATTGGCGATATGCGCCTGCCGGCTATACCGCCCCGTCTGTCGGGATCGGCAGCACCCGGCCGCAATGTTTGCAATGCACGGCATCCACATCGTGGATGCGCAGGGCGCAGTCCGGGCATTCGAACCGCACCTTGTGCGGCCGGAAGATCGCCTGCAGCAGCCGCAGGAACAGGCTGACGCCCACCACCATGATCACCACAGACAGCAGTCGTCCGCCGGGCCCCAGCAGCGTGATGTCGCCGAAGCCGGTGGTGGTCAGCGTGGTGATGGTGAAATACAGCGCGTCGACATAGGTGCTGATCCCGGTGTTGACGTTGTGCTGCGTGACATAGACGAAGGACGTGACGATGAAGATGAACACGATCAGGTTCAGGCTGCGCTGGATCACGTCCTCATGCAGGCGGAACCACAACGAGCTGGACCGCAGGTCCCTCAGCAGGTGGTACGAGCGCAGCAGCCGCAGCGCACGGAAGATGCGCAGGAAGGCCAGGTTCTCCAGCACCACCGGCAGGAACAGCGAGGCGATCACGGCGATGTCGGCCGCCATCGAGAAGCTGAGGATATGCCCGCGGCGGTCGGTCTCGGCATAAAGCCGTGCCAGCAGTTCCAGCGTCAGCAGGCCACCCAGCGCAAAATCCATCGGGATCACCCACCACTGGTCCTGCACGGTGGCGGCCAGGATGAAAAACGCGATGGTCAATATGTCGAAGACGACCAGCCCGTAGCGGAAGCGGCGCGCACCCTGGTCGTCGCCGAAATACAGGCTGCGCAGGTATTGGCGCAAACGGCTTTCGGCGGGTTCTGGCTGGGGCGGTGCGGACACGGCAGCCTCATGATCGCTGGGGTCTGCGGTCATACTATGGCAGAGCCGGCCCTTGCGCCAGCCGGCCGGAATCCGGCACAAGAGTCCCTGCATCCGCTCCGGGAGTATTCCATGCCCGTCACGATCTACGGCATCAAGAACTGCGACACGATGAAAAAGGCCTTCACCTGGCTTCAAAGTCACGGCGTGGCCCATGCTTTCCACGACTACAAGGCCAGCGGCATCGAAAAGGCCAAACTCGAATCCTGGTGCAAAGGGGTCGGCTGGGAAATTCTGCTCAACCGCGCCGGCACGACGTTCCGCAAGCTGCCCGAGGCCGAGCGGGAAGGGCTTACCGAGAAGAAGGCGATTGCGCTGATGCAGGCCCAACCTTCGATGATCAAGCGTCCGGTGCTGGAACTCAGCGGCGGCAAACTGCTGGTCGGATTCAAGCCGGACCAGTATGCGGCGGCGCTGAAGAAATAGAGTCTACTTGCCGTCCAGCCGGCGGCTGAAGATCACGCGGGGCTCTTCGGTGTAGCCCAGCGCGTCGTAGAAGGCGCGCACGCGCTCATTCTCTGGCCGCACCATCAGCATTACCTTGGGCACGCCGCGTGCCTGCAGCCAGGCTTCCGCCGCCGCCACCATGGCGCGGCCAAAACCGGATTTCTGGATCGATGGCTCGACGGCGAGGTAATAGAGCCAGCCGCGATGGCCGTCATGGCCGGTCATCACGCTGGCGACGATCTTGCCATCCTGTTCGCCCACGAGGATGGTGGAATCCGGTTTCGACATGCAGAAGGCGATGTCGCTGTCCGGGTCGTTCCACGGCCGTGTCAGGTCGCAGGCCTGCCACAGCGCGATCACGGCCGCGCGGTCGGCGGCTTGGAACGGCCTAATGTTCAGCTTCGGCGGCACGGATCGACTCCACGCGGATTTCCTCGGTCAGCCGTGCCTTGTAGGCCGCGAATTCCGGCGTGGTCTTCACCGTGTAATGGCGCGGATGCGGCAGGTCTATGGCAATGTCGCATTTCACCCGGCCGGGGCGGGCGGTCATCACCAGCACGCGGTTGGCCATGAAGATGGCTTCGTCGATATCGTGGGTGACGAACAGCACGGTCTTCTGCGCCTTCTCCCAGATGCCGAGCAGCAGCTCCTGCATCAGGGCGCGGGTCTGGTTGTCCAGCGCGCCGAAGGGTTCGTCCAGCAGCAGAATCTTCGGGTCGTTGGCCAGCGCGCGGGCCAGCGCCGTGCGCTGCTGCATGCCGCCGGAGAGCTGCTTGGGGTAATGATTCTCGAACCCCTTCAGGCCCACCTGGTCGATGTAGCGGGCGACGATCTCGCGCTGCTGCGCCTCGGCCACGCCTTTTTCGCGCAGGCCGAAGCAGATATTTTCCCGCACGGTCAGCCAGGGAAACAAAGTGTAGGACTGGAACACCATGCCGCGATCCGGCCCCGGCTCGCGCACTGGCTGGCCGTCCAGCAGCACGCTGCCCGTGGTGGGCTGGTCCAGCCCGGCCACGATGCGCAGCAACGTACTCTTGCCGCAACCCGAGGGGCCGAGGATGGTGATGAAGTCGTTGTCTTCCACCGCGATGCTGGTGGGTTCCAGCGCCCGGGTCGGTTCGCCGCCGCGAACGCCGGGAAACACGCGGCTGACGTTGTCGATCTTGAGCTTGCTCACTTGAGAAAATACCAGGGATAGAGGCGGGCGTTGGCCTGCTTGAACAGGAAGTCGGAGATCAGGCCGATCAGGCCAATCACCACGATGCCGAAGATCATCTGCCCGGTATCGAGCAGGCGCTGGCTGTCCATGATCATGTGGCCGATGCCGCTCTGCGCGCCGATCAGTTCGGCCACGATCACATAGGTCCAGGCCCAGCCCAGCACCAGCCGCAATGTCTCGGCGATCTGCGGCGCGGCGCCGGGCAGCAGCACGCGCAGCACGATGCCGGCGCGCTTGGCACCCAGAGTCTTCGAGGCTTCCACCAGGTCCATGCGGCTGCCGCCCACGATCACGGCCACCATCAGCACGATCTGGAAGAACGAGCCGATCACGATCACGGCCAGCTTCTGTGCCTCGCCCACGCCGGCCCACAGGATCAGCAGGGGAATGAAGGCCGAGGCCGGCAGGTAGCGCGCGAAGGAAATGAAGGGTTCGAAGAAGGCCTCCACGCTCTTGAAGGCGCCCATCAGGATGCCGAGCGGCACGGCGAACACGGCGGCGATCACGAAGCCGCCCACCACGCGCCAGATGGTGACGCCCACATCGCCGGCAAAACCGTATTCGGTGAACAGCGATACGCCGGCCAGCGCCGCCTTCAGCGGATCGGCCAGGAACAGCGGCGGCACGATGCCGCCATAGGTCACCGCAGCCCAGAGGCCGAGGAAGACCACGAAAAAGAGAATCCCCAGGGCGGTGCGGCGCCCTGGGGAAACGGGTTTAAGCGGTTCGAACAACGGAAAACCCTTACTTGATAAAGCTGTCGTCGACCATCGGCTTCAGGTCGGGGATCTTCTTGATCACGCCGGATTCAAGCTGGATGTCGGCGGCTTCCTTCATGAAGGCCTGCAGGTCGCCCTTGAAATAGGCCTGGTTGGCGGCCTTGTCCTGCCAGGCGATGAACGCGGCCGACTTGGCGAAATCCGGGCCGGTCTGCTTCACCTTGGCGCCCATGATCTCGTAGGACTTGTCGGGTTCCTTCTTGATCATCTCCAGCGCGTCGAAGAAGCCGTTCACCACCGCCTGCACGGTCTTGGGGTTCTTCTTGATGTAGTCGGGCTGGAAGGCCAGCATGTCGACCACCACCGGATATTCGATCGTGGTGTGCAGGATCTTGCCCTTGTCCGGCGCATTGCGGATCGACGACAGATACGGCTCGTAGGTCGAGGCGGCATCGTACTGGCCGGCGACGAAGGCCTGCGCGGCCGGGTTCGGCGCCAGGGTGGCATACTGCACATCCTTCGGGCCCATGCCGTTGCGCTTCAGCATCACCATCAGCACGAAATACGGCGTGGTGCCGGCGCCGTCGACAGCAATGGTCTTGCCCTTCAGGTCCTTCACCGAATTGATGTTGTTGCGCACGGCCAGGCCGTCGCCGCCCTTCGACTTGTCGAGCAGCAGCACCTGGGTCAGCGGCACGCCGGCCGAGGTCCAGGCCACGAAGGTGTCGACCGTGGTCGCCACGGCCTGGGTGGCGCCGGCGGCCACCGTCAGGTGACGTTCCTTCTGCGGGATGAACTTGATCTCGACATCCACGCCGCGCTTCTTGAACAGGCCGGCATCGGCGGCGAGCGTCAGCGGCGCGAAGCCGGTCCAGCCGCTCATGCCCAGCACCACCTTCGGCATGTCCTGCGCCATGGCGGGTGCGCCGGCGAACAGGGCCAGGACAGCGGCGGTGCCCAGAATCTTCATCGTTTTCATGTGGTTGATCCCCCGGAAGGCTGCGGGCGGGGCCGCCATTGGCCCCGGCGCGAATGCCTAATTAAAAACCGTGCCGCGAAAGACGGCAAGTCAAATAATCATGTATAGACAACCTGACCGGCCCGGCCTTAGCCTATACTCGATTCAAGCCGCAGAATTGGGGATGCGCGTGGCCTATCGACTGACGCCCGGAACGCTCACACTTGCCGATCTGGCCGGGCTCTATCGCGGCGGTGCCTTTGGCCTGGAGATCGATGCTTCCGCCCGTGCGCCGGTCGAGGCCTCCGCCGAAGCCGTGGCGCGGGCCGCCGCCGGCGAAGCGGCCGTCTATGGCGTCAACACCGGCTTCGGCAAGCTGGCCCGTGTGCGCATCGCGCCCGATCAGGTGGCCGAATTGCAGCGCCGCCTGGTGCTCAGCCATGCGGTCGGCACCGGGCCGCTGCTGCCCGATGCCATCGTGCGTCTGATCCTGCTGCTGAAACTCAACTCCCTGGCCCAGGGCCTGTCGGGCGTGCACTGGAACACCATCGAAGCGCTTCGGGCCCTGCTCAATGCCGATGTGCTGCCCTGCGTGCCGGCGCAGGGCTCGGTCGGCGCTTCGGGCGACCTCGCGCCGCTGGCGCATCTGGTGCTGCCTTTGCTGGGTGAGGGCAGCGTGCGTATCGCCGGCCGCGAATGCCCGGCCGCCGAAGGTCTGGCGAAGGCGGGCCTGCAACCGCTCAAACTCGGCGCGAAGGAAGGCCTTGCGTTGCTCAACGGCACGCAGGTTTCCACCGCGCTGGCGCTGGCGGGTCTGTTCGCCGCCGAGGACGTGACGGCGGCGGCGCTGGTCACGGGCGCGCTGTCCGTCGATGCCGCCGCCGGCAGCGATACGCCATTCGATCCACGCATTCATGCCGCGCGGCGCCAGCCGGGCCAGATCGAGGTGGCGGCCCTGCTGCTGGAGCTGCTGGAGGGGTCCGATATCCGCGCTTCGCACCGCACCGGCGATGAGCGCGTGCAGGATCCCTACTGCCTGCGCTGCCAGCCGCAGGTGATGGGCGCGGCGCTCGATCTGCTGCGCCAGGCTGCCGCCACGCTGGAGCGCGAAGCCAACGGCGTTTCGGATAATCCATTGGTCTTTGGTGAAGGAGAAATCCTCTCCGGCGGCAACTTCCATGCCGAGCCGGTGGCCTTCGCCGCCGACATCATCGCCATCGCACTGGCCGAGATCGGCAATCTCTCCGAACGCCGCATCTCGCTGCTGGTCGATCCGGTCTTAAGCGGCCTGCCGGCCTTCCTGGCGCCCAATCCCGGCATCAATTCGGGTTTCATGATCGCGCAGGTGACGGCCGCCGCGCTGGCCTCCGAGAACAAGCAGCGCGCCCATCCGGCTAGCATCGACACCATCCCGACATCTGCCAACCAGGAAGACCATGTCTCCATGGCGGCCCATGCCGGTTATCGTCTGCTGGCCATGGCCGAGAACGCGGCCGGCATCATGGCGGTGGAATGGCTCTGTGCCGCGCAGGGCGTCGATCTGCGCGCACCGCTGCGCACCAGCAAGCATCTGCAGCAGGCGCAGAAACTGCTGCGCGATGCCGTGCCGATGATGGCCGAGGATCGCTGGCTGGCGCCGGATCTGGCGGCGGCCAAGACCATGGTGCGGGATGGCGCCCTGCGCGCCCTCCTGCACAGGCCGCTGCTGGGCTGACTTACTTCGGCAGGTCGGCCGAGGTCACGCGGCAGAATAACAGCGCCACGGCGAAGATGACGAAGGCGCTGCAGGCGCCGATGAGATAGAGCTGTTCGGTGAACGGCATGATGTGTCTCCCCCGGATTCGGTTGCCGATGTTTCTTGTGGCCGGAGGCTAGCCAGCGGCGTTCCGCGGCGGCTTTGATCTCGATCAAATCGGGTCGACGCGACAATGGATAGCGACTCGCTCTTTTTGCGCTGCGTCGAATCGCGATTGCGGCTGAAGCCGCGAATGACAAGGCTTTGGGCGACCTTTGTTGGCCTTGTTTGACGCGGTGGATGTGGTAACTGCTCTCACCCGCTGCGGATCGTCCGATTCTGTTTGGCGGGCGTATCCGCAGAATCTGGAGGGTGTGATGAACAAGGCTGATCTGATCGAAATCGTGCGCGAAACCGCCGGCACCACCAAGGCTGCCGCCGGCGACGCCGTGGATGCCGTCTTCGCGGCGATGGCGAAGTCGTTGAAGAAGGAAGGCGGCTTCACCATCGTCGGCTTCGGCACTTTCAAGGTGTCCAAGCGTGGCGCCCGCAAGGGCCGCAATCCGCAGACCGGCGAGACGATCAAGATCGCCGCCTCGAAGTCGGTGCGCTTCAAGGCGTCCAAGCAGCTCAAGGACACCCTCTGACCTGCACTTAAGACGCGCGGTACCGTCCGCGCCGGCATCTTTGACGAAAAGCCTGTCCTGCAAAGGACAGGCTTTTTCTGTTTTTACGGATTGCTGCCGGTCGCTCCCGCCCGCCATACTGGTCGCGGGGGGAAACGATCGTGGATTTTCTGCATCCGCAGCTCGAACGCCTGCTGGATTACTGGAACGACCGGCGACGCGGACGGCGCTTTCCGCTGCGCGAGGATATCGATCCGCTCGATATCGGTTACGCGCTGGGTCATGTGCTGCTGGTGGATGTGGAGCGCGAACCCGCCATCCGGTTCCGCTATCGCCTGTGGGGCACCGATCTGGCCCGCGACTACGGTCAGGAGATGACCGGTCGTTACGTCGACCAGCTGCAGCCGGCATCCTTCGCCGAGCGCGTCCATCAGCACTACCTGGAAGCGCTCGTCGCGGCCGAGCCTCAGCTTTACAAGTTCGACGATGTAATCGGCGAGCGCTGGTTCACCCACGAGCGCCTGCTGATGCCGCTCGGGCTCGGCGATGCGCCCGAGACGGTCGGCATGATCCTGGGGGCGATCTACCGCCGCCCGCTTGATCGGCAAAATTAAACGGGCCGCTTTTCAGGGCGGCCCGCCGTCGTTTTAGCCCAGATGCACCTTGAAGAAGCCGACCGCCTTCTGCCAGGCATCCTCGGCCTGCTCCTTGCGATAGCTCGGGCGGTAATCGGCATGGAAGGCATGCGGCGTGTCGGGATAGACGTAGAAGGTGTTGAACTTCTTCGCCGCCTCCAGCGCCGCCTTCATCTGCTCGACGGTGGCAACCGGGATGCCCTGGTCGGCGGCGCCATACAGGCCCAGCACCGGCGCTTTCAGGTCTTTGGCGATATCGACCGGATGTTTGGGCGTCAGCTCGCTGGCCTGGCCGACCAGGCGGCCATACCAGGCCACGCCGGCCTTCACCTTCGGGTTATGCGCGGCATAGAGCCAGGTGATACGGCCGCCCCAGCAGAAACCGGTGATGCCCAGCTTGTTGGCGTCGCCGCCATTCTTCGCCGCCCAGGCCGCCGTGGCGTCCAGGTCGGCCATCACCTGCGCGTCCGGCACCTTGCCGGCCACGGCCAGCGCGCCCTGCAGGTCGGTCACCTTGCTCATGTCGCCCTGGCGGGCATAAAGGTCGGAGGCGATGGCCTGATAGCCCAGCTTGGCGAAGCGGCGGCAGGTATCCTTGATGTATTCGTGCACGCCGAAGATTTCCTGCACCACAAGGATGGTGGGGAAGGGGCCGGCGCCGGCCGGCTGGGCGCGATAGGCCTTCATCATGCCGCCCTTGACTGGGATATCCACCTCGCCGGCATTGAGGCCGGTGGCATCGGTCTTGATCGCGGTCTGTGCCATCACCGGACCTGCGGCGACGGTGAAGCCGGTGATCAGGCTGGTGGCCATGAAGCCACGACGGTTGAAATCGACTTTGGGGACGAGGCTGAGCAGATCGGCGTTCATATGTTCCTCCGGTTGAGACGAAACGATCCCGTGGCGGACAGGCACGGTGGCATGCAGGGCGCCGGATTGTGGGCCGACGCGCCATCGCGCGGTGATAAAATCCGCGTGAAACCGTTCTCTTATCTGGAGCGCTTGGCCCGGACGGCCAGCCTCAGCCGGCGAAAAAGCTGTAGGCCAGTCCGACCAGCAGGAAGATGCCCAGCCAGGCAACGATGAAAAGCAGGATGCGCCGGCCGCCGACGGCGCCGGGCAGCCGCAGGACGGCCGGCATGATCAGCATTGCTGCCATCACCAGGGCGGCCAGGCGGAGCCAGTCGTTGTCGCTCATCGCCGGGGCCGGCGCTGGCGGTCAGTCTTTCTGGGAAACCTTGGTGCCAGCGGGGCGCTGGCACTGGCGGTACAGCCGCTCGGCATCGGGTTCCTTGAACGACAGGAACCGCATTTCCAGCGCGCTGACCACCTTGTAGGAGGGGTTGTCGGCCGCGGTGGGACCCTGGAACTTGGCCGGGGTCACATGCACCAGCGACAGCACGCGCTCGGCGCTGATGCGCATCTCGATCCGCTGGCCATCGCTCAGTTTCTCGCTGGCGCAGACCTTGCCCAGCTGATGGTCGAAATGCTTTACCCGGTCATAGCGCGGATCGGCGCTCACGTCGGGCAGCGGCGTGACGGCGGCGCTGGCCACCAGGGCAGGGCGGTATTTATGGAATTCGGCGGTGGCGAGTACGATGCTGCCGAAGGGGAAGAAAATCTCGACATCCTCAAGGCGGGCATGGTCGCCCATGCGGCCGTCCACCACAGGCAGTTCGACCACGCGGGCAGACGACATGCGGGTGATGTCGTCGTTCAGGCGGATCAGGTTGCGGTCGCCGCGTTCCTTGGCACGCTCGGCCTCGAACGGGATCAGGGCGGTGGGCTTGCCGCCTTTCTTCGACTGGGCCTGGGCGGCGCCGGTCGCGACGACGCCAGAGGCGGCAAGGCTGGCGGCAGCGGCCAGCAGCGCCACGGCGATTGTCGCATTCCGGAAACCGAACATTCCTTTATTCCCCCCTTGAAGGGCCTGCCGGTGAACCGCCGGCATTGTCGTCCCTGACTGCATGAGCGGCAGGCAGGTTAGTCGATTTTCCGAGTCGTGCCAAGACTCGATGTGTTATCAAATGGTTACCCCAAAATTTGGTGGTCTTCCGGGCTTTGCCATCGTGCCGTGTTGCAGGTAAGGTACGCGCCGTTTTGAACCGGTCGCAAGACCGGCCGTGTGTCCGGCTGTTCGTTCAGGGAGTCGCCTGTGGCCAATTTCATCGAGGAAGTCGACGAGGAAGTACGTCGCGACCGGCTGGAAAAAGCCTGGAAGCGGTGGAGTCCCTACGCCATCGGCCTCGTCGTCCTGCTGCTGATCGGCGTGGCCGGTCATCAGGTCTGGAAGAACTGGCAGGCCGAGAAGGCCGCCGCCGCCGTCGCTGCCTTCACTGCGGCGCTCGGTCAGGCGCAGGCGGGTAAGCCCGCCGATGCCGCGAAGGCCTTCGCCGACATGGCGGCCAGCGGCAAGGATGGCTATGCCCTGCTGGCCCGCTTCCAGCAGGCCGCCATGCTGATCGAGGCCAAGGACGCCGCCGGGGCCGTCGCCGCCTATGCCGCCATCGCCTCCGACAGCGGCATCGCTCAGCGCTTCCGCGATCTTGCCAATTACCTTGCCGCCTTCCACGGCTTCGACACGCTGGGCGTCGATGGCGTGCGCAAGCATGTCTCCGCGATCCCGGGCGACAGCCCGTGGTATGCCAATGGCCGCGAATTGCAGGCACTCGCCGAACTCAAGGCCGGCAACCGCGATGCCGCGCGCCAGCAGCTCACAACATTGGCTGACGATCCGCTGGTGCCGGCCGGCCTGCGCGGGCGCGCCGCCGAATTGCTGGCCGCCCTCGGCGGTCCGGTCCAGTAACTGCTCCAGCAACCGCCGCAGGCCGCCATGCAGATGGGTCATCCGATGTTCCGCTTCGCTGCCATCGCCGTCGCCGCCGTTGTGCTTGCCGGCTGCGACACGGTCTCCGACTGGTTTGCCGACGACCCCAAGCCGGTAGTCACCGGCGAGCGCATTTCCGTGCTGGCATTCGACAGCCAGCTCGATCCCGATCCACAACTGGCTGAAACGCCGGTCACGCTGCCCAAGCCGTGGCGCAATGCCGAATGGCCGCAGGCCGGTGGTTATCCCGGCCACGCCATGTATCACTTGGCCCTGGGCGATACGCTCCAGCGGGCGTGGACCGCGGATCTCGGCAGCAGCGCCGACGAGGAACAGAAAATCCTGGCCCAGCCCGTGGTGGCCGAGGGTCGCGTCTATGCGATGGATTCGGAAACCCGCGTCAGCGCCTTCGACGCCAGCACCGGCCGGCGCCTGTGGCGCGTCGAACTCACCCCGCGCAAGGAAGAAACGGGCGCCATCGGCGGCGGCCTGGCCGTGCATGCCGGCAAGGTGATCGTCACCACGGGTTACGGCGATGTCATTGCCTTGCAGGCCGCCACCGGCCTCGCGCATTGGGTCACCTCGCTCAAGCAGCCGATCCGTGGCGCTGCGGCGGCCGATGGCAACCGCGTCTTCGTCATCACCTACGATAATCAGGTGCATGCGCTCGACCTCGACCGAGGCAATGAATTGTGGACCTTCGCCGGCGTCGCCGAAACCGCGGGTTTCCTCGGCGCGGCCAATCCAGCCATCGAAGGCAATGTCGTCGTGGTGCCGTTCTCGTCGGGCGAACTGATCGCCCTGCGCGCCGATACTGGCGTCGTGGTCTGGAGCGAACAGTTGATCCGCGCCTCGGGCCGTATCAGTCAGGCCGGCGCATTGAACGACATTAATGGCCGTCCGGTCATCGACCGCGACCGCGTCTATGCCGTCAGCCAGTCGGGCCGTTTCGTCGCCCTCGACATGCGCAGCGGCGAACGCATCTGGGAACGCGTGATCCCCAGCATCCAGACGCCTTGGGCCGCCGGCGACTTCATCTATGCCGTGACCATCGACGCCGAGCTGCTCTGCCTGTCGCGTCGCGACGGCAAGGTGAAATGGATCCGCCAGCTGCGCCGTTACGAGGATCCCAAGGCCAAGACGAACAAGGGCATCATCACCTGGTATGGCCCGGTGCTGGCGGGCGACCGCCTGCTGCTGGCCTCCACCGACGAGCGCCTGTTTGCCGTGTCGCCCTATACCGGCGACCTGATCGGCCAGGTCTCGCTTCCCGACAAGGCCTCGGTCGCGCCGGTCGTGGCCGATGGCACGCTTTACGTCGTCACCGACGACGCGCAACTGATCGCGTATCGCTAAGGCAGGTCATGCCCGCAAAAGTCGCCATTGTCGGCCGGCCGAATGTCGGCAAGTCGACGCTGTTCAATCGCCTGGTCGGCCGGCGGCTCGCCATAGTCGACGATACGCCTGGCGTGACGCGCGACCGTCGCGAGGGCGCGGCGCATCTCGGCGATCTGGAATTCACTGCCGTCGATACCGCCGGCCTTGAGGAATCCGACGACGACAGCATGGCCGGCCGCATGCGGCTGCAGACCGAGGCCGCCGTGCGCGAGGCGGCGGCGGTGCTGTTCGTGATCGATGGCCGCGCCGGCGTCACCCCGCTGGACCGGCATTTCGCCAACTGGCTGCGCAAGCAGAAGCGCCCCGTGCTGTTGCTGGCCAACAAATGCGAGGGCGGCGCCGGCGGTTTCGGCGTGGCCGAGGCGCATGGCCTGGGCTTCGGCGATCCGATTCCGGTTTCGGCCGAGCATGGCGAGGGCATGTACGATCTCTCGCTGGCCTTGATGGAGCACATCGCGGGCAACACCGATGCCGTGCCGGCCGACGATGCCGACGAACTCGACATGGTGCAGGCCGATATCGACATCGATCCCGATGCCGAGGCGCCGGCCGAAGACCCCAACCGCCCGATCCAGCTCGCCGTGGTCGGGCGTCCCAATGCGGGCAAATCCACCCTGATCAACAAGCTGATCGGCAGCGACCGCCTGCTGACCGGCCCGGAGCCGGGGCTGACCCGCGATGCCATCGCCATCGAATGGGAGTACCAGGGCCGCCGGGTGAAACTGGTGGATACCGCCGGCATGCGCCGCAAGGCGCGCGTCGAGCACAAGCTGGAAAAGCTGTCGGTCGCCGACACGCTGCGCACCGTGCGCATGGCGCAGGTGGTGGTGCTGGCGCTCGATGCCGTGCTGGGCATGGACAAGCAGGACCTGACCATCGCGGATCATGTACTGCAGGAAGGCCGCGCGCTGGTCATCGCCGTGAACAAGTGGGACGCGGTGGAAGACCGTGCGCTGGCGCTGAAGGAGATCGAGGACCGGTTGCAGACCTCGCTGCCGCAGGCACGTGGCATTCCGGTCGTTACCTTCTCCGCGCTCACCGGCCGGCATCTGGATCGCCTGCTGCCCGCCGTGATGGCACAGTACGAGCGCTGGAACCGCCGCATCCCGACATCGCAGCTCAACCGCTGGCTGGAAGAGGTCACGACGCGCAATCCGCCGCCGCTGGCCGGCGGGCGCAGCGTGCGCATCCGCTACGCCACCCAGGTGAAGGCGCGGCCGCCGACCATCGCGCTGTTCGCGCCGCGCGCCGAATTCATTCCGGAATCCTACCTGCGCTACCTGATCAACGGGCTGCGCGAGGTGTTCGACCTGCAGGGCGTGCCGATCCGCATGCATCTGCGCAAGGGCAAGAATCCCTACGCCCGCGACGAGGACTGACGGTTAGCCTAGCAGCAGGCCGACCCAGGCCGCGCCCGCCACCAGCACCAGACCGGGTATGACGCGCAGGGCATAGGCCATGCCGCCGCCGATCCATGCGAAGACCGCCTTGCTGACCGAGTTGGTGGTGAATCCGACTATGATCGGCATGGCAGCCGCCTGCGGCTCCATCTGCAGCGAGGCCACCGAGATCGCCGCCGCATGGGTATCGGCAAAGCCGGCGGCGGCTGCAGCCGCCAGCACGCCGGCTGCGCCGAAATAATGCTGCAGTGCCGCCGCGGCAAACAGGATCACGGCCAGCAGGCTGGCGAAGACCAGCGCTCCCTTCAGGCTGAAGGCGCGGCCGGGTTCTTTTTCCTCGTCGCGGGCGCGCCGCAATGCATCGAAAGTGAAGATCGCCCCGTAGGCGATGGCGGCGGCACCGGCCAGCGCCAGCGGCAGCGCCATATGCAGCAGCACGGGCAGGCTGGTGGCGGCCAGCACCAGCGCCATCTGCACCACGGTGGCGACGGTGGACAGCACGGCGCCGGCAACGGCCGCGCTGCGCGCCTGTTCGTCGCGGGCACGCTGGCCCATCGCACCGATGGTCGCGGTGCTGGAAATGAAGCCGCCGGCGAAACCGGCGAGCGGCAGCCCGTAGCGTGAGCCCAGCGCCCGCACGGCGATATGGCCGATGCCGCCGATCGCCATGACCAGGATCACGACGATCCAGACCTTGGCCGGGTTGAAGGCTTCGAAGGGCCCCATCGCGCGGTCGGGTAGCAGCGGCAGGATCACCAGCGTAGCGCCGGCGAAGATCAGGGCATCGCGCAGCTCGTCGGCGGTCAGTGTCTGCCGCACGAAGGCATGCAGCGGCGTGCGCGCGGCCAGCAGGATGGCAGCGGTGACGCCGATGCCGGCTGCCAGAACGGGCTTCAGCATGCACAGGCCACCCAGCAGCACAGTCAGCACCAGCGCGATCTCGGAGGTGAGGCCGTAATTGTCGTCGCTGTCCGCGGCCTCGGCGGCAGATGCCTGGCGCTGGTAGGCGACGGCGCAGAGCAGGGCGGTACCGGCCACCGCCACCGTCAGCAGCAGCGCATCGCCGATGCTTTGCGCTGCGGCGCCGGCCAGGGCTGCGAGGGTGAAGGTGCGTATGCCGGCCACTGAACGCGCGCCCTTGCGGCGTTCGCGTTCGGCGCCGATCAGCAGGCCGATGCCAAGGGCAGCCGCGAATTTGACGATCTGGGGGTCCATTACGCGCAGTCCTCCGGAGAGCACCACGTGAAACTAGCACAGCCCGGGTCGGTTCCGTCAGTCCGGCGCGCCGCTAGTCCGGCCCCTGTTAGTTGGCCTGTCCTTCAATCTGGCAGCGTGTCGGGCAGTTCCGACAGCGGATAGATCTGCAAGGATTCGTTCGGGTGCGGCCGCGTGGCAGTATTCCAGTGCGTCTCGCGCTCGAAGCGGCTATAGCCGATCACGCCGAAAGGCGCGCCGTCGTCGTTCATCAGCGGCAGCATCAGCCGTTCGATCCGCAGCCCATGGGCCTTCGGCGCGCGGTTTTGCGGCTGGCCATGGATGATCGCCGGCGTGGCGGCGCAGCGCACCAGATGGTCCAGGCTGGTGCGGGCCAGGCGTTCATCGCCCCAGAGCTGGTTCACGTCGTTGCCGATGATGCTGCGGCCCCAGTAGAACAGGATCTCCTCGCCGGCGAGCGTGAGTCGCGCGTTGCGCAGGTCCGGATCGACGCGGAAAATCCAAAGATGCGGCAGGCAGTGGCGCAGGGCGATGGGGTCGATGTCGCGCCGGCGTGGCGGCAGCTTGCCGGTCGGTGCGTCCACCGGGCCGAAACGCGGCGCCGGCTGGCGCCATTGCGCCCAGCAGCGCAGGAAGGTGTGCATATTTGGGTCCCGAATCTCGGGCCAGCCATGGCCGGACGTGACGCGGGCGGGAAACAGGGACTGGGCGGTAAGGACTGACATGACTCGCTCCGGGGGCAGGTGGAGACGCTAGCGAGGCGGCGCCGGTCCGGGCAGTTGAAATCTGGTTACGCCACGCGACACGGGTATAGCCGGCCCGATTGACGCCCTGCGGCATATGCGGAAGACTGGACTGCGTTACGGGATTGTAACGAGGACCCATGGGCGACCGTTTTTTCCACAGCCGCCATCCCAATCTGGAAACCCTGCTGCGCCGGCCTCCGGCGATCTCCGGCCTGGTTCCGCCGCGCCTGGCTGGGATTGGCCACAATGGCGGCCCGCCGCTCGACATGTCGGGCGTTGCCGTGGCCTGGCGCCGCGCCCATGCCAGGGCCTGGAAGACGCCGCCGCGCGAGATCGTCGCCACGCGCCTGCGCCGGGCCGCGCGGCTCGGCCTGGATTATCGCGACGTGACGCTCGCCCTGCTGGATCATGGCTGCCACCTTTCGGTGCTGCTGCTGCCGCTGCATCATGTCGTTTCGGTGCTGCGGGATCGCGATGGCGGATTGCGCATCACGGCTGCGCCCGAGTTCGATGAGAAAATCGCCCGCCTCGACGGCCGGCTGTTCCTGCTGCTCGACGAGGCAATGACCGGCCCGCTCGATCCGCCCGCGCGCCGTGCGCTGCTGCGACAGATCAACCAGCGCCATGACGGCAAGGCCGAGGCTCTGCTCGTGCTGCCGTTCCGGCCGATGGATACCGATGCGCAGCGTGCCCAGCGCCTGCGCCGCCTGCTCAGACAACATGGCGCCACGCGCCAGGAATCTGTGCTGCTCGGCCAAACCTGGGCCGAGATCCGCCTGGCCGAGGCCGCCGGCCTGGGCCTGTTCAAATCCGTCGCGGAGTGGTTCGCCCCATGATGCTGCTCGCCGATATCCTGGTGGTGCTGATCGCGCTGCTGCATGTCTACATCCTGGTGCTGGAGATGGTGCTCTGGACCAGACCGGCCGGCCTGCGCGCCTTCAACAACACGCCGGAGAAAGCGCGCGACACGGCGGTGCTGGCCGCCAACCAGGGGCTCTATAACGGCTTCCTCGCCGCCGGGCTCGCCTTCGGCCTGCTCTACGCGCCGCTATACGGCGACGCGGCGGCCGCGCTGCACATCAAGAGCTTTTTCCTCGCCTGTATCGCCGTCGCCGGCCTCTATGGCGCGGCCACGGCGGCGCGCAAGATCCTGTATATCCAGACGCTGCCGGCGGTGCTGGCGCTGCTGCTGCTCTGGCTCTGAGCATCCGCGACAGTTCGGCCGGTACCGAACCATTCCCCGCCGCTTCCGCGCCATGATGCCCGGAGTCATCACTCCGGAGTCGTTTCATGTCTTTTGATGTCCAGTCTTTCGATGTCCAGTCTCTCGATCTGTTGGCGCTGTCCTGGATCGTCGCCGTCTTCCTGCTCGCCGGCATGGTGAAGGGCGTGATCGGCCTCGGCCTGCCCAGCATCTCGCTCGGCCTGCTGGCCGCCACGATGGACCTCACGCTGGCGATGATCCTGCTGCTGGCGCCCAATCTGGTCACCAACCTGTGGCAGGCCTTGCATGGCGGCCATCTGCGCGCGCTGCTGCTGCGGCTCTGGCCCTTCCTGCTCTGCGCCGGCATCGCCATCTGGCCCGGCACCGCTGCGCTCGGCGTGGTCGACGGCAAAATGCTGGCCGCTTTGCTCGGGTTGCTGCTCGTGGTCTACGCTTTGCTCGGGCTGCTGCGTCCGCCGCTGAAGCTCGCCGCGCGCCATGAAACCTGGGCCGGGCCGCTCACCGGCATCGTCAACGGCCTGTTCACCGGCCTGACCGGCAGCTTCGTGGTGCCCGGCGTGCCCTACCTGCAGGCGCTGGGCTTAAGCCGCGACCAGCTCGTGCAGGCCATGGGCCTCTTGTTCATGGCCTCCACCCTTGGCCTCGGCGCCAGCCTGGGCGGTCGCAGCCTGCTCGGGCCGGAACAGCTCGCGCTGTCCGCCGCCTGCCTGGTGCCGGCGCTGGCCGGCATGGCGCTGGGCCGCCGCCTGCGGCATCATCTGTCGGAAACCGCCTTCAAGCGCGTCTTCTATGCCGGCCTGCTGCTGCTCGGGCTGTATATTGTGCTGCGCTGGTTGCTGGGCTAGGCCACGCCAACACTGCCATGCGACTGGAAAGCCGGCCGCGCGACCAGCCTGTTGTAATAGGCGCCGACATGGGGGAAAGCGGGGCGTTCGTGTCCGGCGGTTTCCCCAAATTGCTCGACGGGCGTCATCATCCAGCGATGTACGCCCAGCCCCACGGGGATGTCGGCCAGCGTAAACTCCTGCGCAGCGATATGCCCGCCCGTCTTCTGCAACTGGCCGTCGATGATCGCCAGCATCGCGGCCCAGCTTTTCAGCGAAGTCTCGACCTGCTTCGCGTCGTCGAAACCCGGCGCGCGGCGGGCCAGCGCCAGGAAGGCATAACGCCAGGCGGCGTTGAAGTCGGTGGCCTGCCAGTCGATCCACTGCTCGACCCGCGCCCGCTCGCGGGCATGTTGTGCATCGGCGCGCGGCAGCAGGTCGAAGCGTTCCTCGCGCGCCGCCAGCCAGCGCAGGATGGCGTTCGACTCCCACAGCACGAAATCGCCATCCACCACCACCGGCACCAGACGGTTGGGATTGAGTGCGGCGAAGGCCGGATCGTCGGTGCTTTGGAAACCCGCACCCCAGTCCTCGCGGACATAGGGCACGTCCATCTCGGCGCAGGCCCACAGAACCTTGCGCACGTTGATCGACGAGGCCTTGCCCAGAATCTTCAGCATGGCGGCAGACTAGGCCGCCAGACGCGCCATTCAAGCGCGGAATTGTCGCCTGACATTGGGGGCTTGCGCGGAACCATCGCCATCCGCCGGCGTTGGTCAACCCATGACCGATCCCCTCGATCTTTTACTGGTGGCCGGCCGCACCGCGCTGGTCTATGGCGTGGTGTTCGGGCTGCTGCGCCTGATCGGCCAGCGCCAGATCGGACAGACCACACCATCCGACCTCGTGGTTCTGCTGCTGGTGAGCGAGGCCGTGCAGAATGCCATGCTGGGCGGCGACGAGACGCTGGCCGGCGGCATCGTCTCGATGGCCACCCTGCTGCTGGTCGGCTGGTCGATCCAGCAGCTCACATTGCGTTTCCCCCGGCTGGAACGCTGGATCGAGGGCAATGCCAGCGTGGTGGTGGAGCAGGGCCGCATCGACCGCAAAGCCGTGCGCGCGCAGAGGATCAGCGAGGATGACCTGATCGCCAGCCTGCGCGCCCATGGCCTGGCCAGCCTGGACGAGGCCAGCATGGTGGTGATCGAATCGAACGGCCGCGTCAGCGTGCTGAAACGCCCGCCCGATGCGCGTTTCGATCCGCGCCGCTAGATCGCCTTCACGCCGCCTGCCGGTCTCCCGCCTGCCGCGCCACCGCCGCGCGCACGCCCTCCAGCCGCGCCAGCGCATGCGGGTTCTGCTCAGGGTGTGTGAGGATCAGCGGCTCGTCGGCTTCGATGCCGGCCAGCACGCGCGCGGCGAAGTCTTCGCCCTCCATCGGGTTTTCCAGCTGCGCCGCAAAGGCCGCCTCGATGCGCGCCAGCATCTCGGGCGGCGTGCGGCTCTGGCCCGCCAGCGCCTGCGGCCGGTTGCGCACCGACTCCTTGATGCGCGAACGCACCACGCCGGGGCACACAGCCGAGACGCGGATGCGCGACTGCACGATGGCCAGTTCCTGCGCCAGGCTTTCGCTCAGGCCCACCACGGCATGCTTGGACGCCGTATAGGCCGTGAGAAACGGCGGCGCGGTGAGGCCCGCCAGCGATGCCACGTTCAGCACATGGCCCGCAGCATGGCCGGCCCGCTCGCGCGCCAGCATGCCCGGCAAAAAGGCGCGCAGGCCGTTCACCACGCCGAACACGTTCACGCCGAACACCCAGGGCCAGTCGTTGGGGTGGCTGTCCCACACGGGCCCGAGCAGTCCGCCCACGCCGGCATTGTTTACCAGCAGGTCCACGCCGCCGAAGCGCGAGGCCACTTCATGGGCCAAAGCCGTCATGGTGGCGGCATCGCTCACATCGGCGGTGAAGGCGGCCACGCTGCCGCCCGGCTGCATGGCGGCAAGCTCCTCTGCGGCGGCATTCAGCGCCGGCGCCTCGATATCCACCAGCGCGATGGTCACACCGCGCGCGAGCAGGGCCTTGGCAAGGGCAAAGCCGATCCCGCTGGCGCCGCCGGTGATGACGGCCACCTGTCCAGTCCCGATTTTCATGGTCTTGTCTTTCTGCCTGAGAGGCTGGTCTGTAGGTCTTGTTATGGAATGTCGCCGGGCAGGGCGGCGGTGAACCGGCCAAGCAGCTCGGCCAGCATGGCGATCTCGTCGGAATCCCAGCGGTCGCGGAACACTTCGGCCGCCTTGCGCTTCAGCGTCTTCTCGGCTTCCTCCACGCGGGTGAGGCCGGTCTTGCTCAGCACCACATAGCCCACGCGGGCATCGCGCGGATCGGCCTCGCGCTTCACGAAGCCGGATTTCTCCAGCGGCAGGCACATGCGCGTGATGGTGGACTGGCTGGTGTGCAGGCGCTGCGCCAGGTCGACGCGGCGCAGGCGATGCAGGGGCGCATGGGCCAACTGCATCAGCAGCAGCAGTTCATTCAGCCCCAGGCCATGCACCGAATTGAGTTCGGGGTTCAGCCGGGCATCGAGGAAGGCCTGGGCGCGGAACAGGCGCAGCAGGGCGGAGAGGGCGGTGGCGTTGCTCATGCCGCCGGATATATACCGATATGCTTCCTAATGCAAGTAATATCCCATATTCGCTATTGAACGGTTGTCCATGAAGGAATCGGCGAGAGATAGTAAAAATAGATATAAGCTCTATGTTCTTTTTCTGTTCATCTAGTAAAACGCATCCCTATGAGGACCTTTTTAGGCAGCGCAACTTCCCGAACTACGCCGTAAGCAATCAATTTCCGGGAAATTCGTGAGGAAGGGTGCGGCAATACGACACACTTAACAAAATAAGACGTTGACTTATATGTCAATACGATCTGAGATTAATCACAGATGCGGGCAGGGGCGGCTGCATCACCTTCCTCATGCCCTTACTGGGTCACCATCGGTAAGGCATATCTTCGTGTCGACAGAACTTCTCACCGAACTGACCTCGCCGTCGCCCGCATTGGCGCAGCGTATGGGATTCCTTCGTGCTGATTTAGACAAATTCACGGAAGGGCAACTTCTCAGTGTTGGGCAGCACCCCTTTAAGAAGAAGAAAACGGCCTATCTGTGTCGGTTGAGCCCTCCCATGGACGAAGTGTGGGAAATTAGGAGTTGTGATCCGCGACCAGGCATTCGAGTGTTCGGACGATTTTGTGAATACGACACTTTTCTCGCACTCATGCATTTCCACAGGGAAGACTTAGGCGGACCTGACGATCCCGCTTGGCCTCAAATTGTTAACAAGTGTAAGGCTGAATGGCGAAAGCTGTTTCCCACTTATGATCCGCACACAGGGGACACTCCTCATGACTACGTCTCAAACATCTTTCTTGTCTGAGATTCAGGTTGGTGACCCAATTCCTGAACATAAGTTGGCGTACCTTCGTCAACGGACAAAGAATCGTTTTTATGAATATGTATTGAAGAAATTTTTGACCGCACAAGCCAATGGGCTTTCGCAGGCGGAATTGGCGCGTAGGATTAACAAGCGTCCGGATGTATTGAATCGTTTACTCGGAGCGCCAGGCAATTGGACATTCGAAACGCTGAGCGACCTATTAGTGGGTATCTGTGCAGAAGAGGTAGACCCTGCGTCTTCATCACTTCTCAATCGACCATCTCGAAATTTGAATGGACCCCACTGGATGGAACTAAAATCGGCTGTTATCTCGGGCAGCCCAAAAAATATCGCAGTAATTTCGTTTCCTAACGATCAAGCCAAATGACTACGCAGAAGAAAAAAATAAAAGTTCTCTTCGCGCTTATTTGTGATGACGCAAGAAGAGAAGATAATGGGAAAGAGATTCTTATTGGTGTCTATAGCGGCGGAATGATGTTTCCGTCTCTACCAGTGAATGTAATAATTAATATTTGGATGCGCGTTATATATGAAGGCGAAGGGGAGTATAACGCTGATCTTCAAGTGATCGATCAAGATGGTGCCTTGATTACAAAAGGCGAGGATATGCGTTTCCCAATGAAAGATAATAAAGATCCGGGAACAATAGTAATCCAAGGTGTGCCGATCAGTGTGAAGAAGCCAGGCAATTTGACATTTCAGTGGCGGCACAAAGATGACAATTCTTGGACTACAATTGTCGAAATACCGGTAGGTATTGTAAAGTCACCAAAATAAGGAACGATTGTTCGAAAAGGCTTAGCGGAAAGGCGGCTATGCCGTTGCTGCCAGTCTCCCCAAATCCTCCTTCACCATCGCCGCGTCCTTCTCAAACATCGTGTCGTCCATCTCCGGCTGGCGATAAAGCGTCAGCACGATCTCGCAGCCGCGGTTGTTGCGCAGCAGGCGCAGCGGCACTTCGATGATCCGGCCACCGGCCAGGATCACGCGATGGTCGAACACGCCATGGTCGTTCGGCGGCGTGAATACGACTGTAGCCACGCTGCCGTCCGGCTGGATCGCGCGCCAGGCGCCGCCCAGCCCATGAAGATCCGGCGCGCGTTCCAGCCGGCCCAGGCCCCTGGCCCAGGCCGGCCAGTTGTCCGGATTGCTGAGGAAGGCGTTCACCTGCTCGAACGGCCGGTCGATGGTCGCGCCGATATGGCGGGCGGGCAGGGGCGGGGCCTGCGAGGGGGCGGGCAGCATGGCTGTCTCCTTGCCGGAATGGTAAGTTCGTGTTATGTTCTCATGGATCGGCCGGCCTGTCCAGCCAGCAGGCCTGCAAACCGGTCGCAACAGTCCGTTCAAGTCATTTCAATAAGTTAAGGCATCAAAACATGCGCAAAACGATGCAAAACACGCCTGACCAGAAGCAAAACCGCCGCGGCCGGGTGCAGTTCCGCCGCCATCTTTTCTTGTCCGGCGGCAAAGCGCGGGTATAGTCCGCCGCGCCCGCACATATATAGACGTCATGACCGCACCCGCCCTGAACTCTCTCGGTTTCCCGAAGGCCCCCGCGTCCACACGCGTGGTGGTGGCCATGTCGGGCGGCGTGGATTCCTCGGTGGTCGCCGGCCTGCTGGTCCGGCAGGGCTATGAGGTCATCGGCATCACGCTGCAGCTTTACGATCACGGCGCGGCGATTTCGCGCAAGGGTGCCTGCTGCGCCGGGCAGGATATCCATGATGCGCGCAATGTAGCCGAGCGCCTGGGCATCCCGCATTACGTGCTGGATTACGAAAGCCGCTTCCGCCAGTCGGTGATCGACGAATTCGCCGACAGTTACGTGCGCGGCGAAACGCCGATCCCCTGCATCCGCTGCAACCAGCGGGTCAAGTTCCGCGACCTGCTGCAGACCGCCCGCGACCTGGGCGCCGACTGCCTCGCCACCGGCCATTACGTGCAGCGCGTGGTGAGTGAAGGCGGTCAGGCGCAGCTTTTACGCGGCGCCGATCCGCGCCGCGATCAGAGCTATTTCCTCTATGCCACCACGCCGGAGCAGCTGGATTACCTGCGCTTCCCGCTGGGTCATATGGAAAAGCCCGAGGTGCGCAGACTGGCCGAAGACTTCGGCCTCGCGGTGGCCGACAAGCCGGACAGCCAGGATATCTGCTTCGTGCCCAATGGCGATTATGCCTCGGTGGTGACCAAGCTGCGGCCCGAAGCCGCCGAGCCGGGCGAGATCGTGGACGAGGCCGGTCGCGTGCTGGGCCGGCACGATGGCGTGATCCATTTCACCGTGGGCCAGCGCAAGGGGCTGGGCATCGCCGGGCCTGAACCGCTTTATGTGCTGCGGCTGGATGCGGCGAAACGCCATGTGGTGGTGGGGCCCAAGGCATCGCTGGCGCGCAGTGTGGTTTACCTGCGCGAGCTCAACTGGCTGGGCGATCCGATCCCCGCCGATGGCCTGGCCGTGAGCGTGAAGCTGCGCTCGGCCCAGCCTGCCGTGGCGGCGACGATCTTCGCCGATGACAACAATGCCGCGCGGCTGGAGCTGTTCGAACCCGAATACGGCATCGCGCCCGGCCAGGCCGGCGTGGTGTATCAGGGCGAACGCATGCTGGGCGGCGGCTGGATCGCGCGGACTGCGGGCAAATCCGTGCCCGCGAAAGCCGAAATCGCGGCGTAGAAACAAGGTGTTGCGGCGCGCTTGACATCCCGGGCGATGCCTCGTATTCCATGCGCCGCCGAAGACGGTAAGGCTGGATAGCTCAGTTGGTAGAGCAAGGGACTCATAAGCCCTGGGTCGGCAGTTCAAATCTGCCTCCAGCCACCATCTTCCGCCCGATCTTTCCGAAAATCTAAAGCAGCAGGCCGTCCACCAGCAGGCGGCCCTTCGCATCCTCCACCTCGATCACATAGAGGTCGGGGTCGCGCTTCACGGCTTTTTCGATCAGGGCTTCGGCGGCGGCATCCTCAAGTCTTTCGGCCCCGCCCATCTTCAGCCAGCCGGCCCGGCCCTCGGCGTCGCGCGCCTGGCCCAGCAGGATCGCCTCGTTGATGCCGGTGCTGATCTTCAGCAGCACCGTGCCGGCATCGGGGTCGCCCTTGCGGCGGATATAGGCCGGGATGGTCTCCAGGTCGTAGCGGCGCAGGATGGCCTGCACCAGCAGCTTGGTTTTCAGGCGCGGCTCGCTCATGCCGGCAACCTGCCCCTGTTCGCTGTCGCCTGCAAGGCTGCGGTAGCAGGGTAGGGGTTCGCTTTGCTAGACTGGCCCGCGATGAATCAGCTCAAGCCCGAGATCGAGACGGAAGCCGCGGGGCGCCCCACCCTCGCCATCACCCTGCGCCAGAGCATCGCCGACCTGATCCTGTCGGGCGCGCTGCCGCCCGGCACGCGGCTGGAGGAACAGGATCTGGCCGACCGTTTCGGCGTCTCCCGCACGCCGGTGCGCGAGGCCCTGAAGGCACTGGTGGAAACCGGGCTGGTGGATATCCGGCCTCATCGCGGCGCCCTGGTGGCGATCCCCTCGCGCCAGCACATGCACGACCTGTTCGAGGTGATGCGCGAACTGGAATCGATCTGCGCCCGCTATGCCGCCCAGCGCATGACGGCGGCCGAACGCAAGACGCTCGAAGACCTGCACGAGCGCTCGCGCCTGATGGTGCGCGACGGCGAGGCCGAGGCCTATGCCGCGCTCAATGTCGACTTCCACACCGTGATCTACGAGGGTACCCATAACCAGGCGCTGGTGGAAAACACCGCCGCCGTGCGCCGCCGCCTGTCGCCGTTCCGCCGCGCGCAGTTCCGCCTGGTCGGCCGGCTCGCCAGCTCGTTCGCCGAACACGATGCGGTGGTGAAGGCGATCCTGCAGGGCGATGCGCCGGCCGCCGAACAGGCAATGATCCGCCATATCGGCGCCGCCGACGTGACGGCGGAAGAGTTCACCCGCCAGTCTTAGCTGTTCGGCTTCGCGGCCGCTTCCTCGCGCGCCTTCACGCGTTCGCGGTGCAGCACATACAGGCCGCTCGCCACCACGATCACGATGCCGGCAAAGGCCAGCAGGTTGGGGATGTCGCCCCAGACCAGGAAACCCGACAGCAAAGCCCAGATCAGGCCGGTGTAACGGAACGGCCCCACCGTGGCGAGGTCGCCATGGCGGAAGGCATCCACGATCAGCAGATAGCCGCCGATCAGGAACACGCCGGCGCCCGCCAGCAGCAACACCTGCAGCCAGGTTACCGCCACCCAGCCTTCCCAGGCGCTCAGCGCCAGCGCGCCCAGCAGCACGAATATCGCGTTGGTCAGCGTGATCACCAGCGAGGGAATGGTGTGGTCGATGCGTCGCGTGGTCAGGTCGCGCGCCACGATGAACACCACGGCGGCAATCGCCAGCAGGGAATAGGCGTTGAAACCCTCGGCCTCGGGCTGCACGATCAGCAGCACGCCGATGAAACCGGCGGCGATGGCGCTCCAGCGCCGCCAGCCAACCGGCACGCTCATGAATACGGCCGCCGCCGCCGTCATCGCCAGCGGCGTGGCCATGTTGATGGCGGTGACGTTGCCGATCGGCATGTGGAACAGTGCCAGCAGGTAGCACAGCGTGGCGATCACATCGATCAGGCTGCGCGCGATCACCACGCGATCGGCGGCGCGGCGGATATGCGCGGCCTGGCCGGTCATCACGATCAGCAGCACGATCAGTCCGGCTGCCATGATGTTGCGCATGGCGATCAGCTGGCCGGTCGGCACCGAGGCGCTGGCCAGCTTGATCAGCGTGTCGTTGATGATAAAGGCGGCCATGCCCAGGATCATCGAGGCCACGCCGCGGCGCGTGCCATAACCGAACAGGCGGGCGTAAAGCGGGGCGGGCAGGGCGGCGAGCGAGGCGGGGGGAGACATCAGCGCGTGTTATGGTTGCTTGATCCGGCACACTAGCCGGATTGGGGGGCTGCGCAAACCCGGTCGCGCGCAGGGCAGGCTTGACGCCAGCGCAGGACGGCCCCATCTCCTTGTGCGATCTCCCGGGAGGATTGGTGCCATGTGGTTCAGCGTGCCGCGTCACAAAGTCGAAATGCCGCCGCGCGAAAAGGCTCTGCCCGGCCGCGCAGCAGTGAT
The DNA here is from genome assembly GCF_046297595.1 of Ferrovibrio sp. GTDB lineage: Bacteria > Pseudomonadota > Alphaproteobacteria > Ferrovibrionales > Ferrovibrionaceae > Ferrovibrio. Next base: position 209,523 of record NZ_JBKBHT010000001.1, on the reverse strand, counting down.
GCCGGTGCCGGCGAAGCATTTCGTCAACGGCAATCCGCTGAAACCGCCATTTCCCGCTGGCATGGAGCAGGCGGTGTTCGGTCTGGGCTGCTTCTGGGGCGCAGAACGTAAATTCTGGCAGGCCGGGCCCGGCATATACACCACCGCCGTGGGCTATGCCGCCGGCTACACGCCCAATCCGACCTATGAAGAGGTCTGCAGCGGCCTGACCGGCCATAACGAAGTCGTGCTGGTGGTGTTCGACCCGAAGGTGATCGGCTACGCCGCGCTGCTGAAGATTTTCTGGGAAAGCCACGATCCCACCCAGGGCATGCGCCAGGGCAACGACGTCGGCACGCAATACCGCTCGGGCATCTATGTCTATTCCGAAGCCCAGCGCAAAACCGCCGAAGCCTCGCGCGATGCCTATCAGGCGGCGCTGAAAAAGGCCGGCCGGGGTAAGATCACCACCGAAATCCTCGCTGCGCCCGACTTCTATTACGCCGAGGACTATCACCAGCAGTATCTGGCGAAAAATCCCAATGGATACTGTGGCTTGGGCGGCACCGGGGTGTCCTGTCCGGTTGGGCTGGAGGTCGCCACATAATTTCCTGTATTTCTGACTTATGGCCGCATATATTGCGGCAATGGACTCTATAGACAGGAAAATACTCGATCATATCCAGCGGCAGGGGCGCGATTCCTATGCCGAGATCGGGGCCGCCGCCGGCCTCTCGGTCTCGGCCGTCAACGAGCGGCTGAAAAAGCTGGAAAAGCAGGGTGTGATCGCGGGCTGGGCCGGGCGGGTCGATCCGCAGGCGGCCGGCTGCCCGGTGCTCGCCTTCGTCCATGTGCTGATCGAGCGACCGGAGCACGAGGCCGCCTTCCTGGCGCTGGTGCGCGACGAGCCGGCGATCCTGGAATGCCATCACGTCACCGGCGACTGGTCGTATCTGCTGAAGGTACGGGCGGCCAGCCTGGCCGCGCTGGAGGATGTGATCGCCCGCCGCATCAAGGCGCTGCCCGGCATCCCGCGCAGCCAGACGGTGATCGCGCTCTCCTCCGCCAAGGAAACCGCCGCGCTGCCCATTGGCACTGATACGCCATGAGCGGGCATCTCGAACTGCTGCTGCGCGGCGTGCTGCTCGGCCTTGCCGTCGCCGCGCCAGTCGGTCCCATCGGCGTGCTGTGCATCCAGCGCTCGTTGCAGGGCGGCTTCTGGGCCGGCTTCAGCGGTGGCGTCGGCACGGCGGTGGCCGATGCGATCTATGCCGCGCTGGCGGCTGCCGGTTTCGCGGCCCTGGCCGGCCAACTCGGTGCGGCGGAAACGGCCCTGCGGCTGGGTGGAGCTGCCTTCATCGCCTGGCTCGGCTGGCGCACCATCGCGGCGTCGCCGGCCACGGCCGCCGCCGATGCCCCGCTCAGCGGTCGGCCGCTGCGGCTGTTCGCCGTCACCTTCGCGCTCACCATCGCCAATCCCGCCACCGTGCTGTCGTTTGCGGCCCTGTTCGCCGGGCTAGGCCTGGCGGCCGAGCCGGGGCTGGACTCAGCGGCTGCGGCCGTTGCCGGTGTTTTCGCCGGTTCGCTGCTTTGGTGGGCAATCCTGAGCGGCGCCGTTGCTGCGATGCGGCACCGGCTGGGCGACGAATCGCGGCGCTGGATCAACCGCGTCGCCGGCGCGGTGCTGATCGTCTTCGCAATCGCACTGGCGGTCTAGGCAAGTCTTGTCAGGCCCGTCGTGAATCGGCAATCTGCCTCCCCATGCGGCGCTGTCCTGCGCCACCTGAGGGGAGATCAGTAATGACGATGCAATGGAAAATGCTGGCGGCGGCCGCGATGCTGTCGGTTGGCGCCATGGTGACCGCGCCGATGGCGGCGCAGGCCCAGGAACTCAAGATCGGCCTTTCGGCCGAACCGAGCGCGCTCGACCCGCACTACCACAATCTTGGTCCCAACAACCAGGTCGCCTTCACCATCTTCGACACTCTGATCCTGCAGGACGAGACGCAGAAGCTGGTGCCCGGCCTGGCCGAAAGCTGGAAGCCGCTCAACGACACCACCTGGGAATTCAAGCTGCGCAAGGGCGTGAAGTTCCATGACGGCTCGCCTTTCACCGCGGCCGACGTCGTCTTCTCGATGGCGCGTCCGGCCAAGGTGCCGAACAGCCCGTCGCCGTTCACGCTGTTCACCCGTTCATTCACCGAGATCAAGGTGATCGACGACTTCACCATCCAGTTCATCACCAAGGCGCCGGCGCCGTTGCTGCCCACCGATGTCAGCCGCGTGGCGATCATGTCGTCGAAGGCCGCCAAGGCCGACGTCGCCGAAGGCATGACCACCGAAGCCCTGAGCAAGGGCGAGGGCCTGGTCGGCACCGGCCCCTACAAGTTTGTTGAGTGGGTGCGCGGTAACCGCCTGGTGCTGGCTGCCAACACCAACTACTGGGGCGACAAGCCGAAGTGGGAGAAGGTGGTCTATCGCCCGATGTCGAACGATGCTGCCCGCGTGGCCGCCCTGCTGGCCGGTGACGTGGACATGATCGAAAACCCGCCGCCGGCCGACATGAAGAAGCTGCGCGAGAATCCGAACGTGAAGATCAGCCAGGCGGTGTCGAACCGTCTGATCTACATCCATCTCGACAGCTTCAGCACGCCGACCACCGTGGGCATCACCGATGCCGGCGACAAGAACCCGCTGAAGGACGTGCGTGTGCGCAAGGCGCTGTCGATGGCGATCAACCGCGATGCGATCACCAGCCGCATCATGGAAGGCCTGGGCCAGCCGACCGGCGACCTGCTGCCGTATCCGATGTTCGGCACCCGCAAGGATGCCAAGCCGGATGCCTATAATCCGGATGCCGCCAAGAAGCTGCTGGCCGAGGCTGGTTATCCGAACGGCTTCTCCATCACGCTCGGCACGCCGAACGACCGCTACATCAACGATGCTGAAGTGGCGCAGGCGGTGGCTTCGCAGTGGACCCGCATCGGCGTGAAGACCAAGGTGGAGGCCGTGACCCGCACCGTGTTCTTCAAGAACCGCGATGCCTTCGCCTATTCGGCCTATCTGGCTGGCTGGGGCGCGGGCACCGGCGAGATGTCGGATCCGCTGCGCTCGCTGATCGCGACCCCGATCAAGGAGAAGGGTTTCGGCGGCACCAACAAGGGCCGGTATTCCAACCCGCAGATGGATGCGGTGCTGGAGCAGGCGCTGGGCACCGTCGATGCACCGAAGCGTGAGGCCCTGCTGCAGCAGGCCTCGAAGATGGCGCTCGACGATCAGGCCCTGATCCCGCTGCATATCGAAGTGACGCCCTGGGCGACCCGCAAGGGCCTCAGCTACAAGGCGCGCGCCGACCAGTATACCTTCGCCAACGGCGTCAGCCGCGACTGACCGGCCGCAAGGCCAAAGCGAAACGCCGCGGGAGTAATCCCGCGGCGTTTTTCTTTTTTCAGCTCAGGAATTGTTCGTTGAGGATGCGCTCTTCCAGGCCATGGCCTGGATCGAAGAGCAACCTGAGGCTGACATCGGGCGCCTCGCGCACCTCGACCGCGATCACGTCGCGCACTTCGTTGAAATCCGCCGTGGCCGAGACGGGCCGCTTGGCGCTTTCCAGCACCTCGATCTTCACCACGGCCTTGCGGCTGAGCAGGGCGCCGCGCCAGCGCCGCGGCCGGAAGGCGCTGATCGGCGTCAGGGCCAGCACGCCGGCATCCAGCGGCAGGACCGGTCCATGGGCGGAAAGATTGTAGGCCGTGCTGCCGGCCGGCGTGGCCACCAGCGCGCCGTCGCAGACCAGTTCCTCGACCCGCACCTTGCCGTCGATGGCGATGCGCAACTTGGCGGTCTGGCGCGTCTGGCGCAGCAGGGCGACTTCGTTGATCGCCAGCGCTTCATGGGTCGAGCCGTCGGCTGCGGTCGCCCGCATGCGCAGAGGATGCACAACGGTGGTGATCGCGCTGGCCAGCCTGGCCGGCAGGTCGTCCTCGTTGTATTCGTTCATCAGGAAGCCGACCGTGCCCTGGTTCATGCCGTAGATCGGCACCCGGGTCGACATATGCTGGTGCAGGGTCTGCAGCATGAAGCCATCGCCGCCCAGCGCCACCACCACATCGGCCTGTTCCGGCGCGGCATCGCCATAACGGGCAACCAGGCGGTCGCGGGCCGCTTCGGCGGCATCGCCGCGGGCCGCAACGAAGGCGATCTTTGTGAAGGCGTTCATACGCGCAGTATAGCGGCGGCCATGGCGCGCGCCAGCCCCGGCCGGCAAGGGACGTGCGCACTTGTCAGCCGCCGTCCGAGGCGTCACTCTGCCCGACCTGTTCAGCATGAAAGGCGATGATCATGGCGTTGGCGTTGCGGGCTGCGGTAGTGGCGATTTCCCTGGGGCTGCTGCCCCTGACGGCGGGTGCGCAGGAATTGAGGATCGGCCTGTCGACCGAGCCGAGCTCGATGGATCCGAACTATCACAACATCACACCGAACAACCAGATCGCCTATTCCATCTTCAATACCCTGATCCAGCAGGACGAGACGCAGAAGCTGACCCCCAGCCTGGCGGAAAGCTGGAAGACGCTGAACGACACCACATGGGAATTCAGGCTGCGCAGGGGCGTGAAGTTCCATGACGGCTCACCCTTCACCGCCGCCGATGTGGTGTTCTCGATGGCACGCCCGGCCAAGGTGCCGAACAGCCCGTCGCCCTTCACGCTGTTCACCCGCTCGGTCAGCGAGGTGAAGGTGATCGACGATTATACCGTGCATTTCCTCACCAAGACGCCCACGCCGCTGCTGCCCAACGACCTCAGCCGCGTGGCGATCATGTCGTCGAAGGCGGCCAAGGCGGATCTCGCCGAGGGTATCGCCACCGAAGCACTGAATCGCGGCGAGGGGCTGATCGGCACTGGTCCGTATAAATTCGTCGAATGGACCCGTGGCAATCGCCTGGTGCTGGCGGCCAATCCGGATTACTGGGGCGGCAAGCCGAAATGGGAGAAGGTGATCTATCGCCCGATGTCGAACGACGCCGCGCGTGTGGCTGCGCTGCTGGCGGGCGATGTCGACATGATCGAGAATCCGCCGCCGGCCGATATCAAGAAGCTGCGCGCCAATCCCAATGTGAAGATCAGCGAAGTCCTGTCGAACCGCCTGATCTACCTCGCGCTGGATGTGGGCGAACCGACGGCCGGCATCCCCGATGCGGATGGCAAAAACCCGCTGAAGGACCGGCGCGTGCGCAAGGCGCTGTCGCTGGCGATCAACCGCGATGCGATCACCAGCCGGATCGTCGAAGGCCTGGCCAAGCCGGCCGGCGATCTGCTGCCGTATCCGATGTTCGGCACCCGCCGCGAAGCGCAGCCCGATCCCTATAACCCGGATGCGGCGAAGAAACTGCTGGCCGAGGCGGGATACCCGAATGGTTTCAGTATTACCATCGGTTCGCCCAACAACCGCTACATCAACGATTCCGATGTGGCGCAGGCGGTGGCCTCGCAATGGACCCGCGTTGGCGTGAAGTCGAAGGTGGAGGCGGTGCCCAGCACGGTGTTCTTCAAGAACCGCGACGCGTTCAGTTATTCTGCCGCGCTGGTAGGCTGGGCGGCCGGCACCGGCGAGATGTCGAATCCGCTGCGGTCGCTGGTGACCACGGTGAACCGTGAAAAGGGTTTCGGTACGGCCAACAAAAGCCGCTACTCGAACCCGGCGCTGGATGCCATGATCGAGGAGGCCCTGCGCACGGTGAACAACGATGCGCGGCAGACACTATTGCAGCGTGCTTCGCAGATGGCACTGGAAGACCAGGCCATCGTACCGCTGCATTTCGAGATCACGTCCTGGGCCCTGCGCAAGGGATTCAGCTACAAGGCGCGGGCCGATCAGTACACGCTGGCAATCGGCGTCGTCGCCGAATGATGTGAATGCCGGGGCTCAGCCGCCGGTCACGCTCATATGGCGCGGCACGGCGGCGGGTGCCTTGCGCCGGTCGATGACGAAGTCGTGGCCCTTGGGCTTGCGCGAGATCGCCTCGCGGATGGCGTCTTCCAGCAGGGCATTGCTTTCGGAAGCGCGCAGCGGTGCGCGCAGGTCGGCGGCGTCGTTCTGGCCCAGGCACATATAGAGGGTACCGGTGCAGGTGAGCCGCACGCGGTTGCAGCTTTCGCAGAAATTATGGGTCAACGGCGTGATGAAACCGAGCCGCCGGCCGGTTTCGCGCACGGTGTAATAACGGGCAGGGCCGCCAGTGCGATAATCGGTCTCGTCCAGAGTCCAGTTGCGCTGGATGCTGGCGCGGGCCATCGAAAGCGGCAGATACTGGTCGAGCCGGGCGGCCTCGCCGATCTCGCCCATCGGCATCACCTCGATCAGCACGAGGTCGAACCCCTCGCGGCCGCACCAGGCGATCAGGTCGTCGAATTCCGTATCGTTCACGCCGCGCAGGGCCACGGCATTGATCTTCACGGCCAGGCCGGCGGCCTTGGCGGCCTGCAGACCGGCCATAACCTGGTCCAGCCGGCCCCAGCGGGTCAGTTCGGTGAACTTGGCGGAGTCGAGCGTGTCGAGCGACACGTTGATTCGTCGCACGCCGGCCCGATACAGATCTGCAGCATATTTCTCGAGCTGGCTGCCGTTGGTGGTGAGCGTCAGTTCGTCCAGCGCGCCGGTCTTCAGGTGCCGGCCCAGGCTGTCGATCAGGGTCATGATGCCACGACGCACCAAAGGTTCGCCGCCGGTCAGACGCAGCTTGCGCACACCCATGCCGACAAAGGCCGAGCAGAGCCGGTCGAGTTCCTCCAGGCTGAGCAGGTCGGCCTTGGGCAGAAAGGTCATGTCTTCCGCCATGCAGTAGACACAGCGGAAGTCGCAGCGGTCGGTGACCGAAACGCGCAGATAGGAAACCGTACGGCCGAATGGGTCGAGCATGAACATGACCGGGGGCAAAAGGCCCCCCTCCGGCGCTTAAGATAGAGAGGGGGGGCAGCCGGGACAAGCCCGGCCCCCTCCGGAGGCAGTAAATCGCTGCGGCAGATTGATCCGTGTCAGGTCTGCCCGGTTTATGGCTACAGGGGCAGGATGACCTCGACGACGTCGGATGCCGTCCGCCCGCTGGGCTTGAAGCCCAGTTCCGTGGCCAGGGTGCGCATGGCCTGGTTCTCGCGCAGGATGTCGCCCACGATCTCGCGGGTGCCGCGCTGGCGGCAGTAATCGATGATCTTGCGCATCAGATGCTCGCCCAGGCCCTGGCCCTTCATGTCGCTGCGCACCAGCACGGCGAACTCGGCGCGCTGGTTGTCGGGGTCGGTGATGGCACGCACCACACCCAGCGTTTCGTGGTGGCCGCTTTCGACCAGACGCACGGCGATGAAGGCCATTTCGCGTTCGTAGTCGATCTGGGTGAAACGAGCCATTTCAGTATGCGGCAGGCTGCGCATGGGCGAGAAGAAACGCAGTCGATAATCCTCGGCCGACACGTTGTTGACGAAATCCACATGGGCGGGTTCGTCTTCCGGACGGATCGGACGCAGCAGCACTTTTTCGCCGCTGCGCAGTTCGACGATCTGCTCCAGGCCGCTGGGATAGGGACGGATCGCCAGCCGGTCATGGCCCACCACCGCGCTGGGCCGCACCACGACACGCGCGTCCAGCGCGATCATTCCCTGGTCGTCGGCATAGAGCGGGTTGATGTCGAGTTCGGCGATCTCGGCATGGTCGGAGATTAGCTGCGAGACGCGGATCAGCAGCGCGGCCAGCGCGGCACGGTCGACCGGCGGAAAATCGCGATAGCCCGACAGCAGGCGGCTGACCTTGGTGCGGTCGATCAGGTCGTCGGCCAGATGCATGTTCAGCGGCGGCAGGGCGATGGCGCGGTCGCCGATCACCTCGACGCCGACGCCGCCCTGGCCGAACATGATGGCCGGTCCGAAGATCGGATCGGTCAGCGCCCCGACGATCAGTTCGTGTGCGCGGGCGCGGCGAATCATCGGCTGCACGGTGAAACCGTCGATGCGGGCCTGCGGACGATGCTGGCGCACGCGGGCCAGCATGGCCTCGGCAGCGGTGCGGACTTCCGCCGTGCTGCTCAGGTTCAGGGCTACGCCGCCCACATCCGACTTGTGCGTGATGTCGGGCGACAGAATCTTCAGCGCCACCGGCAGGCCCATCCGCTCGGCCGCTGCCGCCGCCTCGTCGGGTGATGTCGCGGCTTCAGTCGGAACGGCAGGAATGCCATAGGCGGCGAGGATGCGCTTGCCCTCGATCTCGTTCAGCATGGTGCGGTTTTCCGCCAGGGCGGTGTCGATCACCTTGCGCACGGCCGCGAGGTCGGGCTGGAAATCTTCCGGCAGTTCGGCCGGTATTTCCATCAGGTTCTTCATGTTGCGGCGGTAATCGACCATATGCGCGAAGGCGCGCACCGCTGCATCGGGCGTTTCATAGGAGGCAAGGCCAGCCTCGGCAAAAGCCTTGCGTGCGGCCTGCACGGCTTCGCCGCCCGACCAGCAGGTGATCACGTTCTTGACCGTGCCGCGCGACGCCTCGATCACGGCCTTGGCGGGTTCCAGCGACGGCACGATGGCGGTCGGCGCATGCATCACCAGCACGGCATCGACGCCGGGATCGGCCAGCACGATCTTCACCGCATCGGCATACCGGCTGCTGGGCGCGTCGCCGATGATGTCGACAGGGTTGCCACGCGACCAGGTGACCGGCAGGGCGGCATCGAGGGCTGTCATCGTTTCCGGGCTCAGGTCGGCCAGCGTGCCGCCATGCTCGATCAGGGTGTCGACGGCCATCACGCCCGGTCCGCCGCCATTGGTCACGATGGCGAGCCGCTCGCCCGGCATCTTGCGGCTGCGGCCCAGCGTTTCGACGGTGTCGAACAACTCTTCGACGCCGTCCACGCGCAGGATACCGGCGCGCCGCAGGGCGGCAGTATAGACATCGTCACCGCCGGCCAGCGCGCCCGTATGCGAAGCCGCCGCCTGGGCAGCACGAGCATTGCGGCCGGACTTGACCGCCACGATGGGCTTGTTGCGCGCGGCGGCGCGGGCGGCCGACATGAATTTGCGCGCGTTCTTCACTGACTCGATATACAGCAGGATGGCACGGGTCTGCGGGTCGCTGGCGAGATAATCGATGATGTCGCCGAAATCGACGTCGGCAGAGTCACCGACTGAGAGGAAGTGACTGAAGCCGATGCCATGCTGCTTGGCCCAGTCCAGCACGATGGTGCACAGCGCGCCAGACTGGCTGACGAAGGCCAGTTGCCCCGGTTGCGCGTCGGTATGGGCGAAACTGGCATTCAGCCGCAGGCCAGGGATCAGAAGGCCGACGCAGTTCGGCCCGAGGATGCGCAACAGATGCGGTTTGGCGGCATCGAGCATGGCCTGCTGCAGGGTGCGGCCATCAGGCATCTTCTCGCTGGATAATCCTGCCGTGAGCACGACGGCGGCGCGGCAGCCGATCAGGCCCAGTTTTTCGATTTGCTCGGGCACGGCCTGCGGCGGCACGGCGATGACGGCCAAATCCGGCACGGCCGGCAGCGAACGGACGCTGGCATAACAATGCAGGCCGTGCAGATGGCGGTATTTCGGATTGACCGGCCAGATCGCGCCGGCAAAGCCGCCCTTGATCAGGTTGTCCAGCACGACGGTGCCGACGCGGGAAGGCCGGTCCGAGGCACCGATGACGGCAACCGAGCGGGGCGCGAAGAGTTTATCGAGATTGCGGATGGTCATGACGCAGCACTATAGCCGATCGTTGACGTGAATATGACGGCCCAGGCGAAACAGCAGGAACAGGGCGGCCGGCAACAGGATGCCCCAGGGCCATGGCGGCATGCCACCCTGAAGCAGGGTCAAAATCGTCGCAGCCGCGGCCAGCAGGCCAAGCAGCAGGGCGGCCGGTTCGAGTCGCTGCGGACAATGGCGCCAGGCGGCAAGGGTCAGGGCTGCCGAGGCGACGACATTGGCGAGCAGCAGCGTGCCGGCCATTCCGGCCAGTCCCGCATAGGTCGCGGCGGGATAGATCAGGATGCCGAAAATGGCAAGCGCCAGCAGGGTATTGCTGACCGCCCATCCCGTGCGGCCGGTGCGCAGCAGGCCGCCGGTCAGCGGCGAACGCACCAGCATGACGAGGCGCGACAGCAGCAGCAGGGCGAAGGCGCCGGCCGCTTCGGGCATCGGATCATGCGCCAGCAGCGTGAACAGCAGAGGCTGGCAGGCCAGGATCAGCAGGAAAGCGGCCGAACCTGCGGCGAGGGCGATGCTGGTAACGCGGCCGAGAATGCTGCCGGCTTCCGGCCGGCGCAGCGCATGATGAACAAGCCCGCCCCAGGCCGTATAGAACGGATTGGCGATGACCGCTTCGAACAGTGCACTTATGGCGCTGATGATCAGGAACAGGCCGGCCGCCTCAATGGAAACAAGGGCGGCCAGCAGGAAGCGGCATAAGGTATCGAGGCTGTAGCGCAGCGTGAGGCCGGTCATCATCGGCAGGCCGTAGCGCAACAGTCTGCCGGCCTGTTTGACATCCAGCGCCGCGGCGATGCGACGCCGCAGCAGGATGAAGGATGCGAGACAGGAGATCGCCTGGGCGAGCGCCTGTGCCGAGAGCAGGCCGGTCAGGCCGGCCCGGTATCCGGCAATCAGCAGCCAGGCGAGCAGAAGATGGATCGCCATCTGCGTAGCCGCGATCAGGCCCGAGAGCCAGACGCGGCGCGCGGCGCGCAGTTCGGTCAGCAGCACGGTCTGGACCGCTCCGGTCAACAGCAGCGGCATCAGCAGCCAGGCATGGGGCAGGGTCGCGCTGTCGAACAGGCCCATGATTGGCGCGGACGAGAAAGGCATGGTCAGCAGCAGGCCTACGGCCAGGCTGGCGATGACGGTCATCGACAGGCAGGTGCCGAGCAGCCGCTGTCGCTGCGCAGGCTCCATCTGGGCATAGTAATAAAGGTAGGCGAATTTCAGGCCCAGCAGGCTGAGGGTCATGCCCTGTAGGAGGGCGGCCTCGACCAGGCTGTACAGGCCTACATCCGCACCGGTGAGGTGTGCGGTGACCAGCGGCAGGACCAGGAGGTTGCCCAACTGCAGCAGGCCAAGCGAAAACAGGTAGCTGGTGAAATCGTATCGCAGTGCGACAGTAAAATCCCTGACGCCGACCAGATGTTCGGGCGCGCCAGTCGATGTCTGACGCCCGGAAGCCGGAACGGCCGATGCGGGCGAGGGAGCGGATAGATGCGACACGGATCTGCTGCTTTCCGGGTGGCGCCGGGGGACGACCGCTTATTCCCGCCGGGCCTTTCGACTCCGTTAACGCTCATGGCATAATCATCTAAGGATAACATGCAGCCGGACTCATACGCCGAAAAAATCGCCAATGCCCTGAAAGCGGCCAAGACGTTCTATCGCGCCGGCCGGCTGGACGACTCGCGTCGTGCCTGCATGCTGATTCTGCAACTCGAACCCTGGCACCCTGGCGCGCTGCAGCGGCTGGCGCTGATCGCCCGTCAGCAGGGGCAGGCGGACAAGGCCATTCAGCTGTTATCGGATCTGATTGCCAGACATCCGAAAGATGCAGCCGCGATCCGGTTACTGTCTGCGATCTGGCGTGAAGCAGGGCAGCCTGAGCGGAGTGAGGCCCTGCTCGATGCCGTGATGCCGGGGCTGGCTGAAGATGCGGCTCTGCTGCTGGAGAAGGCGCAATGCCGGATTGACCGTCAGGATGTGCCTGGTGCGATTCCGCTGCTGCAGCGAGCTGTCGCGCTGGCACCGGAAAATCCCGATGCCCATACCCTGCTGGGTATTGCCCTGCGTCGCACTGGCGACCGGGCTTCAGCGCGGGATGCGTTCAACAAGGCAGTTTCACTCAATCCGCAGGATGCAAACGCCCTGAACGGGTTGGGCAACGACTGTCTGGAGAAAGAGCGCTTCCCCGAAGCGGCGGCGTATTACCGGCGTGCGGTCGCCGTGCGACCAGCCTTCCTCAAGGCGCATAAGAATCTCGCCTATACGCTCAACCTCGACAACGATGTCGATGGTGCCAAGGCCGCTTTCGCCCGCCTGTTTGAACTGGCGCCGGATTTTCATGAAGGCCACATGGATTATGGTCTCTTCCTGCTGTCACTCGGCGACTATGTCGCTGGCTGGCGGGAATATGAACATCGCTGGTCTTTCCCCGGCTTCACCGAACCCAACTGGGGCGGCGGGCTGCCGCGCTGGGACGGTTCGCCACTGGCCGGGCGGCATCTGCTGCTGTGGGGAGAGCAGGGGGTTGGTGATCATGTTCTGTATGGCACCATGCTGCCGGATGTGGCGCGCCGCGCCGCCGGCCGTGTCACGCTAGCTGTGGAAGCGCGACTGGTGTCGCTGTTCGCGCGATCGCTGGCGGATGACGGCATTGGGGTGGTCACCCGCGGCGAGCAGGTCCAGGCGGATGTGCAATGCCCGCTCGGCAGTCTTGGCACCTGGCTGCGGCACTCGCCGCGGGAATGCGGATCCGGCCGTTATCTCAGAGCCGACGGCAATCGCGTGGAGGCCATCCGCCGACGCTACGCCGAGCGCTGGCCGACGGTGAAACGGCGCATCGGCCTGTCCTGGCGCAGTACTAACTGGCATGTTGGCGATTACAAAAGTCTCGATCTGGAAACGCTGCTGCCCGTGCTGCGGAAACCCGACATCGCTTGGGTATCGCTGCAGTACGGCCGGGTGGAAGACGAGATCGCCGCTTTCACACAACGCCATGGCATCGAGGTGCATCAGGATTCCGAAATCGATCCGACCAATGATCTCGACGGACTGGCTGCGCAGATCGCGGCCCTGGACGGTGTGGCGAGCATCAGTAATTCGACGGTTCATTTCGCCGGCGCGCTGGGCAAACCATGCTGGGTTCTGTTGCCGGCCGGCCGAGGCCGGATGTGGTACTGGCCGCGCGAAGGCGAACGGACGCCGTGGTACGACAGCATCAGGTTGTTGCGGCAGTCGAGGCCGGGAGACTGGTCGGGGGTGCTGGATCGTCTGGGCGAGGTGCTGGATGCAGCCTTCTGATCGACTGAATGCGGATGTGATCCGGACGCTGCGCGATGGTGTGCGGGCGCACCAGGCCGGCGATCTGGCCACGGCGGAACGATCGTACCGTGCGGTGCTGACACAGCATTCCGAGCAGCCGGACGCCCTGCATCTGCTTGGCGTGATCTGCGACCAACGCGGCGAGCATGAGATCGCCGTCGACCTGATCCGGCGTGCCATTGCGCAGTCGCCGCAGGCGGCGGAGTTTCACGGCAATCTCGGCACGGCTTTGCTGGCGCTGGGACGTACCGAAGCGGCCGAGGATGCCTATCGCCACGCAATCAGTCTCGATCCGAGTTACATCGAGGGTCATTACAATCTCGGTAACCTGCTGCGCGCAGCAGGTAATGTAGCGGCAGCGCGCGAGCGTTTCGAAAAGGTCCTGACGCTGCAGCCCGGCCACATCCAGTGCCGCAACAATCTGGCCATGCTGTTGTGGGAGGATCTGGGCGATCACGCGGCAGCCGAACGGCATTTCAGGTTGCTGCTGGCCATGGCGCCGGACTGGGCCGCCGGACATATGAACCACGGCCTGTTCCGGCTGGCGCATGGCGCTTATGCCGAGGGCTGGACGGAGTACGAATGGCGCTGGCGCAATCCGGAATTCAAGGAACGCGACTGGTCGATGGGGTTGCCGCGCTGGCGCGGCGAACCGCTCGACGGCAAGGGCTTGCTGCTATGGGGCGAGCAGGGCGTCGGCGACCAGCTTCTCTACGGTACTATGCTGCTGGATGCGCAGCGGCGTAGCCGCGCTCACATCGTCGTGGCAGTGGAGCGTCGGCTGATCGACCTGTATCGCCGCTCGCTGGCTGGATACGGCATGACGGTGGTTGCGCGCGGCGAGGCGGTAGACGCCGTCGCGCAATGCCCGTTCGGCAGCATGGGCGGTATCTTGCGGCTGGCCCAGGAGGATTTCTCGGGCACCGGACAGTATCTGCATGCCGCCCCTGAATTGCGGCAGTCCCTGCGCGAACGTTATCGCGCGCTGGCCGGTGGCCGGCGGTTGCTCGGTATCGCCTGGCGCAGCGCGAATATCGCCATCGGTGAGCACAAAAGCATACCGCTCGATACGCTGTTGCCGATCCTGCGCAGGCCGGACATCTTCTGGATCAACCTGCAATATGGCGATGTTGACGCCGAGATTGCGCAATTACAGCAGGCCGGCATTGCGATCCATCACGACCCCACGATTGACGGCCTGCGCGACATGGATGGGTTCGCCGCCCAGGTAGCCGCACTCGATGGTGTGATCACGGTCAGCACCACAACAGTGCATGTGGCCGGCACGCTGGGCGTACAGGCTTGGCTTCTGCTGGCATCCGGCCGGGGGCGGCTATGGTACTGGCCGGCGGAAGGCGAGGTGACGCCATGGTATCACAGTCTGCGGATTATCCGGCAGAAACGACCCGGAGACTGGAATTCGGTATTGGAAAGCCTTGTTGCGGCAATGGCATAGCCAGCTTTTCATGCAATATTAACGATCTGTTAAACTTATCAGATGGTTACATAAAAAGACGACAGATTCCCTGTTGACGGCGGGCTGGGAGATCGTGTATTCATCCCACCATAGTTCTCAAAAGAGGGCTAATCGGGCATCCCGCCCTTTATCCTAGAACAGGAGCTTAAAATGGCTAATTCCGTAAATACCAACGTTGGCGCCCTTGTCGCCCTGTCGTCCCTGCGCGGCATCAACAGCGAACTCGACAAGACCTCCAAGCGCGTCCAGACCGGCTTCCGCGTTGCCGATGCTTCCGATGACGCCGCCGTGTTCGCGGTGGCCCAGGGCATCCGCGGCAACATCAAGGCCTATGCCTCGGTGCAGTCCTCGCTGGCTGCCGGTGAAGGCCTTGGCCAGGTGACCGCCGCCGCTCTGACCGGCGTCTCGAACCTGTTCGGCGACCTGAAGGCGAAGTTCGCCAACCTGGCCGACGGCTCGCTGACTTCTGAGCAGCGTACGGTGTACTCGAACGACGCCAAGCAGCTGGTCAGCCAGATCACCAACTACATCACCCAGGCTACCTATAACGGCAAGAACCTGCTGAACGGCGGTACCGGCGGCACCTCGGTGACCTTCGTGGCCGACGTGTCTGGCACCACGCTCACCCTGTCGACCGGCACCAGCCTCTCGTCCTCGACGACGGCTATCCTGACTTCGGCGATCACCGCTTACACCAGCGCGGGTCTGTATGGTTCGGCTATCGCGCACATTTCGGTATTCGAGGGCATCCTCAACTCGATGTCGGCGGAAATCGCTGCCCAGTCGCGTTCGATCAGCCTGCAGAAGGGCTTCGTGGACGACCTGGTCGACGCGACCAAGAAGGGCCTTGGCGCCCTGGTCGACGCCGACGTTGCTTCGGAAAGCGCGACCCTGCAGTCCCTGCAGGTCCGTCAGCAGCTGAACATCCAGGCGCTGTCGATTGCCAACCAGCAGCCGAATACCCTGCTCAGCCTGTTCCGTTAATCGGCAGTCTGAACGACTATCCCGGAAAGGGGGCCGCGAGGCCCCCTTTTCTTTTTCAGCACCAGGCAAAACCTTAGGATTCCTTGACGTGGCGGCGCAACAGGGATAGCCCTGTTGCAGTCCGAAGCAATCAGGGAGGAAGGGCAGCCCCCTTCCGTGCGCGTGCCGCTCATCATCACACTCAAGGCCGGTGAGAAGTTCATTCTCAATCGCGCCGTGCTCAGCCTGTCGAAATCGGCCAGCATTATCATTGAGAACAAGGCTTCGTTTCTCCGCGAGAAACACATCATGAAGCCCGAAGATATCGATACGATTGCCAAGGAAATCTATTATTTCTGTCAGTTGGCGTATCTGTGGGACGACAAATTCGACGAATATTACCCCAAGATTAGGGAGCTCTGTTTGGAGTTCGTTAAGGCTGCTCCGAGTACCAATGCTCTGATAGCCAGTATTGGTGCTGCCTTGGTACAGCGCGATTACTTCCGCCTGCTGAAACTGGCGCGCCGGCTTATGGAAGTTGAGAGGAGACTGCTCGATGGCGGGAAAGAACCCATACCTGACGGCGCAAAACGCCCTTGAAACCCCGCGACAGCTTGAATATCGCCTTTTCTCGGCGGTAACCCGCGCGCTGATGGATATCCGGCCGCTCATGAACAGCGGGCATCCAGCCGACGTGGCCAAGATCGCCTCTGCCATCGGCTGGAACCGGGATGTCTGGAATCACCTGATGCCGGAAGTGCTGGACGAGGCCAACACCTTGAGCAAGGAGGTCAAGGTCTCGTTGATCAATATCTGCATTTTCGTCAATAAACAGACCGACAAGATCACGCAGGGAGAATCGAAGGACATCGAAGCCCTGATCGAGATCAATCGCAACATAATGGATGGTCTGAAATAAACGAGCCGTGCGGCGAGTGGCCCTGAAAGGCGCGTGCCATGGAGATGCATTGGCATAAGGCGCTGGGACTCGCCGTTCGTTTGCATCAAGCCGGAAAGCTGGAAGAAGCCTGCCAGCTATATCGCGTCGTCCTGCAGCAGCAACCCGAAAACGATGATGCCCTGCATCTTCTAGGAATGGCGCTCGAGCAACTGGGGCGCCCGCAGGAGGGGCTGCCTTTTGTTGAGCAGGCGATCGCAGCGGAGCCCGGCATTGCCGCCTATTGCAATAGTTTGGGCAACATATACAAAGCCCTGGAAGACATCGACAAAGCCGTTGCCGCCTATCAGCGTGCCTTGCAGCTTGATGCCGATAATGCCGATGCGCATAACAATCTCGGACTGCTTGCTCAAGGTCGCAAGGATTGGGCCACCGCAAGCCGGCATTTCAATGCAGCCCTAAAAGCAAATCCAGGTTTTATCGAAGCTGCATTCAATCTGGCGGTTACCGACTGGCATGCCGGCGACAGGGAGAGAGCAGTTGCGTCCTTCGCGCACCTGATGCAGCGCAATCCTGACCTTTTGCGAAAACTGTTCATTCTGGCGCGTTCCGAACTGGAACAGCGGCATTCTGATGCCCTGCAGAAACTCACGGCGTTTCTTGAGGGCAAAGGGTTGGCTGTTTTTGAATGGCAGTATCTTCAGGGTGGAGTGGCCGAACTGCAGGGGGATTTGGACACGGCCCGGCATAAATATCATATTGCGATTGCAATCAAACCGGATTTTCCCGATGCCCTGCGGGCCCTTGGGCGCATTCTGATTGATGCTTCCGAAGAAACTGTCGCCGCGCCGCTACTGGAGCGGGCCTACGAGCTTAAGCCGGATGACACCCAGACTATTGCATTGTTGGCTACCGCCTATTGCGGGTGCCACAAAGAGCAACATGCCGCTGAACTGCTTGAAAGAGAGTTGGTCGGCCAACCAAACAAGGTGGCCCTGCTGGTTTCTTATGGCCATGTGCTGGGCAAGCTGAACCGTCTGGACGAGTCCTGCGCCGTTTATGAACGCGCCCTGGCGCTTTCTCGAGATGATATAATTACCGCGCAAATTTATGGTAATCTTGCCGGCGTCGAGTTGCGTCGTGATCGCATAGAAAACGCCGAGGCGGCTTGCCAGCGGGCCCTTGAACTGAATCCAGATAGCCGTCTTGCGGCTGGTAACCTCGCCAATATCCATGAAGTGCAAGGACGCTACCAGGAAGCCGAGCAACTAAATCTCGACCTGCTTGCTCGGAATCCAGAGGATGCCGAAGCGCATAATAATCTGGGCTTGATGCTGCTCAAGCTGGGGCGCTATGCGGAGGCCTGGCCGCATTTCGCCTGGCGGTCCAAGAGCAGCGGTTGGACCTCGCCGGATACCAGCCGCGGCCTTCCGTCCTGGGATGGCGTTTTCCCGCCTCCTGGCCGGCTGCTGATCTGGCAGGAACAGGGCATTGGCGACGAAATCGTGTTCTCCAGCTTGCTGCCGGAGCTTCGTGATCGTGGTGCGGATGCTGTCGTGGCAACGGATCGGCGGCTGGTGCCGTTATTCGCGCGTTCGTTTCCGGGCATCAAGTTCCGCCCCAATAACGAGCCCGTGGATGTCGCCGCCCTCAAGCTGGTTTGCCAGCGGCCTTTCGGCGATCTGGGTGGCATCCTGCGCCCGGATGCAGAAAGCCTTGCGCATCATCCACGGAATTACCTGAAAGCCGATCCCGAGCGCCGGCAGATATTCCATCAGCGGTATGTCTCGGGTCGCGATCTGCTGGTCGGCATTTCATGGAACAGCCGCAACCTGCGCACCGGGAGCAGCAAGTCGGTATCGCTGGACGACATGCTGCCGCTGCTGCGCGAACCGGGAGTTGCCTTCATATCCCTGCAATACGGAAAAGCGGCGGCAGAGGCGGAGCCCTTCGCGCGGCAAAATCATGTGCCTTTGCGCCATGACGCCGAGGTGGATCCCCTCGCGGATATCGATGCCCAGGCGGCGCAGATCGCGGCTCTCGACATGGTGATGACGGTCAGCACCGCGGCGGCGCATCTGGCGGCGGCACTTGGCGTGCCGACCCTTCTCCTGCTGCCCGGCACCCGTGGGCAGCTCTGGTATTGGGGGACGGAGGGGGAAACGACACCGTGGTATCCCTCGGTCCGGATCTGTCGTGCAAGTCCGGGCGAGGGTGTCGCCTCGATGATGAGCCGTGCCCTGAAGATGTTCAGGGAGATGCGCGCGCAGTTTGTGCGCACCTAAAGCACATCGCGCCGGCGGGATTCCGTGATAGTATCTCGGACGAATTTTTCTATTCGGCCGTGCTGTTTACTTTCGCTAAACCAAACCATGCGAAGTAAGGGACGGATACAGAAACCGATTCGCAAAACGAAGGGGGCTACCCATGGCGATGACGGAAGAAGAGCAGAGCAAGGTCACACGCGAGTCGTTCGTGGCCACCTGGGAGGCCTTGGTCAATGGCGGCGTCAACCGTGAGCTGGTGGCGGCGATCGCCATGAGCATGGCCCTGGCGGAACTCACCTCCCTGTTCGGCAAGGCGGTCACCGCCCATGGCCTGGAAAAGCTGCCGGAAACCATCCGTTCGGGCGCCTTCGACAAGTAAGCGCCGGTTCACCGAACACAAAAAAGCCGACCCGAATGGGTCGGCTTTTTTTGTGCTTTACGCGCCAGCGTCAGGGCTGGGTCAGGCGCTGATATCGACCTGTTTACCGGTGCCTGAGGCCGTCGGCGACGAGGCGGGGGCCGTGATCTGCTTGATATTCTCCAGGCTGTCCGAAACAGCGCTCAGCACGGCAAGCTGCTGGTCGCGGGCGATCTTCAGCCCGACGAAATACAGTTCCTGCTTGATACCCGACAATTCTGCCATGTCTGCCTCGGCGAAAGTTAACCGAAGTTTACCCTGAAGAGCGCCGCGGGCAAAGCCTTATCCATCTGTCCCGGCACGCAAATACTTGGCGGATGTCGCCTGACCGGCTAATTTGGTTGCAAATGTAACCAAAAAACACCGCCCGGGAGGAATGGATGGCGTCATTTGCCTATCCGCAATTCGGTTACCAGCCGCCCAAGGTGCCGCCCGGGGGGACTGAACGCTGCCGGGTGGCCATCGTCGGCGGCGGACCTGTCGGCCTGAGCGCGGCCCTCGATCTGGCAGCGCATGGCATTGGCTGCGTCCTGTTGGACGAGGAAGACAGCGTCTCGGTCGGCAGCCGCGCGATCTGTTACGCCAAGCGCACGCTGGAAATCTGGGACCGCCTCGGTGCGGGACAGCGCATGCTCGACAAGGGCGTGACCTGGCAGATCGGCAAGGTCTTCCACGGACCGCACCAGCGCTACAGCTTCGACCTGCTGCCCGAGAGCGGCCACAAGTTTCCCGCCTTCATCAACCTGCAGCAATATTACGCCGAACTTTACCTGGTGGAGGCGGCGCGCGAGCAGCCGCTGATCGAGATGCGCTGGAAGCATCGCGTCTCCGATGCCGTTCCCGGCAATGACGGCGTGCGCTTAAGCGTCGAGACGCCCGATGGCGACTACACGCTGGTGGCCGATTACGTGCTGGCCGCCGATGGCGCGCGATCCACGATGCGGCGCAAGCTGGGCCTCGATTTCCGCGGCCAGGTCTTCGAGGACCGCTTCCTGATCGCCGACGTGCATATGAAGGCGGACTTCCCGTCCGAGCGCTGGTTCTGGTTCGATCCGCCGTTTCATGCCGGCGGTTCGGCGCTGCTGCACAAGCAGCCCGATGATGTGTGGCGCATCGACTTGCAGCTCGGTTGGCAGGCTGATCCGGAAGCCGAACGACAGCCGGAACGCGTGATTCCGCGCCTAAAGGCCATGCTGGGCGATGACGTGCAGTTCGATCTCGACTGGGTCAGCGTCTATACCTTCCAGTGTCGCCGGCTGGATCGTTTCCGCCATGGCCGCGTGATCTTCATCGGCGATGCCGCGCATCAGGTCTCGCCCTTCGGCGCGCGCGGCGCCAATTCCGGCGTGCAGGATGCCGACAACCTGGTGTGGAAGCTGACGCATGTGCTGAACGGCGAGGCGCCGGACGCCTTGCTCGATACCTATGACAGCGAACGCGTCGCGGCAGCCGACGAGAATATCCTCAACTCCACCCGCAGCACCGATTTCATCGTGCCGAAATCCGCCACGGCAAAAGCGCTGCGCGATGCCGTTCTGGATCTCGCTGCCGATCATGCCTTCGCACGCCGGCTGGTGAATTCCGGCCGCCTGTCGCTGCCCACCACCTACCGCGACACGCCGCTCTCCACGCCTGACCGCGATGCCTTCGCCGCCGGACCCATACCCGGTGCGCCGATGGTGGATGCACCGCTGGATGACGCAGGGCATCACTGGCTGCTGCGGCGCTGCGCCGATGGCCGTTTCACCCTGTTGAGCTTCGGGGCGGATGCCATGACGCTGCCGCAGGACCTGGAAGGCCGGGTGAATATGGTAAGCCTGCCGGCCGAGGGCGTGGCGGCCCAGCGTTATGCGGCTAAACCGGGTACGGTCTATCTGCTGCGGCCGGACCAGCATGTGGCGGCCCGTTGGCGCCAGCCGACAAGTGGCGATATTTCAAAGGCTTATCGTAAGGCTCTGATGTTGACGGCCTGACCTGGACGCTTGACAGGGCGGGGGCGGGGCTTATGACTGGCGCGGCATTTTCGCCGCTTGCCGGCATATCGCTATCGGGAGTCATAGAATGAGCCGTGCGTTCCTCTTTCCGGGCCAGGGCAGCCAGGCCGTTGGCATGGGCAAGGAGCTGGCCGAAGCCTTCGCCACCGCCCGCCACCTGTTCCAGGAAGTCGACGACGCACTGTCGCAGAAGCTGTCCACCCTGATGTTCGAGGGGCCGGAGGCCGACCTGACGCTGACCGAGAATGCCCAGCCGGCCCTGATGGCCGTCAGTCTGGCGGTGGTGCGTGTTGCGGAGAAGGATTTTGGCGTCGACCTGGCCGCCAAGGGCGCCTTTGCCGCCGGCCATTCGCTGGGCGAGTATTCCGCGCTCTGTGCCATGGGCGCGTTGTCGGTGGCCGATACGGCCCGCCTGCTGAAGCTGCGCGGCCAGTCGATGCAGAAGGCGGTGCCGGTGGGCGAGGGTGCCATGGCCGCTCTGCTGGGTGCCGAGCTTGATCTGGCCGAACAGGTCGTGGCGGAAGCGCAGCAGGGCGAAGTCGTCGGCTGCGCCAACGACAATGGCGGCGGCCAGGTGGTGATCTCGGGCAAGAAAAGCGCCGTCGAGCGCGCCATCGAGGTGGCCAAGGCCAAGGGCGTGAAGCGGGCCATGCTGCTGCCTGTCAGTGCGCCGTTCCATTGCGCGATGATGCAGCCGGCTGCCGATGCCATGGCCGAGGCGCTGGGCAAGGTGGCGCTGAAGGCGCCCAAACTGCCGATCGTGTCCAACGTGACGGCCAGGGGCGAATCCAACCCTGAAGACATCAAGAAGCTGCTGGTGCAGCAGGTGACGGGTCTGGTGCGCTGGCGCGAAGGCGTGTTGTGGCTGAAATCCCAAGGTGTGGCGCAGGTGGTAGAGCTGGGCTCGGGCAAGGTGCTGGCCGGCCTGGTGAAGCGCATCGACAAGGAAATCGAGCCGCTCAGCGTTGGCTCGCCGGCCGAGCTGGAAGCCTGGGCCAAGGCCCTCTGAAACAGACCGTCCTCATTAGGAGACTGAAGCGATGTTCGACCTGACCGGCAAATTTGCCCTCGTCACCGGCGCCACCGGCGGTATCGGCGGGGCCATCGCCGCCGCCCTGCATGCCCAGGGCGCCACCGTGGGCCTGTCGGGCACCCGCGAAGCCGTTCTGCAGGAGGTTGCGGCCAAGCTGGGCAGCCGTGTGCATGTGTTGCCCTGCAATCTGGGCGATGCTGATGCGGTGAATAGCCTGATCGGCCAGGCCGAGGCCGCCATGGGCCAGGTGGATATCCTGGTCAACAATGCCGGCATCACCCGCGATGGCCTGGCCATGCGCATGAAGGACGAGGACTGGCAGACCGTGCTGGACGTCAACCTGACGGCGGCTTTCCGTCTGGCCCGGGCCAGCCTGAAGGGCATGATGAAGCGCCGCTGGGGCCGCATCATCAGCATCACCTCGGTGGTCGGCGCGACCGGCAATCCGGGGCAGCTCAATTACGCCGCCGCCAAGGCCGGCCTGACCGGGATGACCAAGTCGCTGGCCCAGGAAGTGGCTTCCCGCAACATCACGGCGAACTGCGTCGCCCCCGGTTTCATCCAGACCGCGATGACCGATGTGCTGTCCGACCAGCAGAAGGAAATGATTTCCCAGAAGATTCCGGCGGGTCGACTCGGCCAGAGCCCGGAAATCGCCGCTGCGGTGGTTTATCTGGCCTCGGAAGAAGCCGCCTACGTGACCGGACAGACCTTGCATGTTAACGGCGGCATGGCCATGATTTCCTAAGGAAATCCGGCACCGAATCAGCCTTTCCCGCCGTTTGGGAACAGCTTGGAAGCGCGGGGTTTCTATGCTAAGGGAGGCCCCCATCTGCCGGCTGCCGCCGCTTCAGGCGCGGTGCGGGCAGCCACAACCACAAGGATTTAGGAAATGAGCGACATTGCTGAGCGCGTGAAGAAGATCGTCGTCGAGCATCTGGGCGTCGAGGAAGAAAAGGTCACCGAGAACGCGAGCTTCATCGACGACCTGGGCGCCGACAGCTTGGACACGGTCGAGCTGGTGATGGCGTTCGAAGAAGAGTTCGGCGTTGAGATCCCCGACGATGCCGCCGAGAAGATCCTGACCGTCAAGGACGCGATCGACTTCATCAAGGAGCGTTCGGCGTCGTAAGCCCGGCTGACGCCGCCGCCGCGCTCTTTATTTCCTTTTATTCGTCTCGAAAGGTTCAGCCATGCGTCGTGTCGTCGTCACCGGCCTCGGCCTGGTTACGCCGCTCGCTTGCGGCGTGGAAGCGACTTGGACCCGGTTGATCAACGGCGAGTCCGGCCTTGGTAAGATCACCCGTTTCGACGCCTCCGAAATGCCGGCGCGTATTGCCGGTCAGGTGCCGTTGAAAGCGGATTTTCCTGATCGTGCCGATGCCTTCGATCCCGACGAATGGATGGAAGCCAAGGAGCGCAAGCGCGTTGACGATTTCATCGTCTTCGGCTTGGCGGCGGCGAAACAGGCCGTGAAGGATTCCGGCTGGGTGCCGGCCGATGAGGAGCAGCGCTGCCGTACCGGCGTGCTGATCGGTTCCGGCATCGGCGGCCTCAACGGCATCGAAGAGGCGGCGATCACGCTCAAGGAAAAGGGCCATCGCCGCATCAGCCCGTTCTTCGTGCCCGGGCGCCTGATCAATCTGGTGTCCGGTCACGTTTCCATCGAATACGGCTTCAAGGGCCCGAACCACGCTGTAGTGACGGCCTGCTCGACCGGTGCCCATGCCATCGGCGATGCCGCTCGTCTGATCATGTGGGACGACGCCGACGTCATGGTGGCCGGCGGTGCCGAAGCCACCATTGGCCCGCTCGGCGTGGCCGGCTTCTGCGCGGCCCGCGCGCTGTCCACCGGTTTCAACGACGAGCCGACCAAGGGCTCGCGTCCCTGGGACAAGGGCCGCGACGGTTTCGTGATGGGCGAGGGTGCCGGCGTCGTGGTGCTTGAGGAACTCGAGCATGCCAAGCGCCGCGGTGCCACGATTTACGCTGAAGTGGTTGGCTATGGCCTGTCGGGCGATGCCTATCACATCACCGCCCCGCACGAGAGCGGCGACGGCGCCTTCCGCTGCATGCAGATGGCGTTGAAGCGTGCCGGCATGCAGCCGTCCGATATCGATTACGTCAACGCGCACGGTACCTCGACGCCGCTGGGCGACGAGATCGAACTGGGTGCGGTGAAGCGACTGTTCGGCAATGCCATGGGCAGCCTGTCGATGTCGTCCACCAAGTCGTCGATCGGCCATCTGCTCGGTGCTGCCGGCGCGGTGGAAGCGATCTTCTCGACGCTCGCGATCAAGACCGGCATCGTGCCGCCGACCCTGAACCTGGACGATCCCAGCGACGTGGCGGTTGGCCTCGATCTGGTGCCGCACAAGGCCAAGCAGCGCGACGTGCGCGCGGCGCTGTCGAACTCTTTTGGGTTCGGCGGCACCAATGCTTCGCTCGTGCTGAAGTGCTACGAAGGTTAAATCCAAACGATGAAGCCGCTCACGCGCGCGCTGCTGGCGGTTCTGCTGGCGGCGGCGCTGGCCTGCGCCGGCGGCTATGTCTGGTTCCTATCCTGGCTAGACGCGCCGGGACCGGGACAGCGCGAAGCCGTTGTTCTTGTGCCTCGCGGCACCGGCGTCTCGGGTATTGCCCAGCGTCTGACCGAGGCCGGTGTGGTGGATCATGCCCGCCTGCTGGAACTGGCCGTCTGGCAGGGCGGCCTGTCTGCCGCGCTGAAGGCTGGCGAATATCAGTTTCCCCCGGCCGAAAGCCCACGCGCCGTGCTGGAGCGGATCGCCGCTGGACGCGTGCTGGTGCGCCGCCTGACCATCCCCGAAGGGCAGACCAGCGCCGAAATCCGGCGGCTGGTCGAAGCGGCCGAGGCCATGACCGGCGCCTGGCCGGTCGAAGCGATCCCGGAAGGCAGCCTGCTGCCCGAGACTTATCACTATGTATACGGCGACAGCCGCCCCGAACTGGTGGCACGCATGCGCAAGGCGCGCGATGAATTGCTGGCCGGATTATGGGGCAGGCGGGCCGCCGGTCTGCCGCTGGCTGATCCGGGCCAGGCGATGATCCTGGCCTCGATCGTGGAGGCGGAAACGCCCCTGGCGGCTGAGCGGCCCCGGGTGGCTGGTGTCTACCTGAACCGCCTGAAACGCGGCATGCGGCTGCAGGCCGACCCCACGGTGGCCTATGGCATCACCCGGGGCGAGAAGGAACTGGAACGGCCGCTCAGCCGCGACGATCTCGCCCGGCCCAGTCCCTGGAACACCTATACCAGCGACGGCCTGCCGCCCACGCCGATCAACCATCCGGGCCGGGCCAGTCTGGCGGCCACGCTTCAGCCCGAAAGCCACGATTTCCTGTTCTTCGTGGCAGACGGGAAGGGCGGGCACCTGTTTGCCCAGACCTACGACCAACACCTGCGCAACGTGGCCGCCTATCGCGCAAGCCAGCGGCGCTGAACTGCCTTTCAGATAGTACGATTTTCTTCAAAATATCGTTGACTCCGACGAGCAGGCTCTATATTTCGATATTATTCGTAATATCGGAGCGTGAGCATGGAAACCAAACCTGCCATTGCCGCCCTTGGCGCGCTGGCCCATGAAAACCGGCTGGCGGCCTATCGCCTGCTGGTGCGGCAGGGGCCGGACGGCCTGCCGGCCGGCATGTTGGCCGAACAGCTTGGCATCGTGCCGTCGTCGCTCACCTTCCACCTGCAGCAATTGCTGCATGCCGGCCTGATCACCCAGCGCCGCGTGGGGCGGCAGTTGTTCTATGCCGCCGATTTCATGGCGGTGAACGATCTGGTCGCCTTCCTCACTGAAAACTGCTGCGGCGGCACCACGGTTTGCGCGCCAGTCTGCCAGCCGTCCGTTTCCCCTGCCAAGGAGCCTTCCGATGAAGCGCCTGCACGTCAACGTCGCGGTTGAGAGTCTCGATGAGTCGATCCGGTTCTATTCGGCCCTGTTCGCCGCCGAACCGACGGTGCGCAAACCCGATTACGCCAAATGGATGCTGGAAGATCCGCGGGTGAATTTCGCTATCGCGGCGCGCGGCACCAAGCACGGCATCGATCATCTGGGAATCCAGGTGGAGGACGAAGCCGAATTGCACGAAGTCTATGCCCGCCTGAAACAGGCCGATGCACCGGTGCTGGAGCAGGGGCGCGTCACCTGCTGTTACGCCGAATCTGAAAAAAGCTGGATCAGCGATCCCCAGGGCATCGCCTGGGAAACATTTCTGACCCATGGCGAGAGTACTGTTTATGGCGCGGCTACCGCTGCCGAGAAGGCCGAGGGCACATGTTGTGCCGCACGGCCAGCCAAACCTGTTGTCAAAACTGTGCAATCCTGCTGCGCCTGAGGGAGCGAGACATGTCTGACCGCATTTATAACGTTCTGTTCCTGTGCACCGGCAACTCGGCGCGCAGCATCCTGGCCGAAGCGATCATGAACGAGATGGGCGCCGGTCGTTTCCGCGGCTTCAGCGCCGGCAGCATGCCGAAGGGCCAGCCACACCCCATGGCTATCGACCTGCTGCAGAAATCCGGTCACCCGATTGATGGCCTGCGTTCGAAATCCTGGGACGAATTCGCCGCACCGGATGCGCCCAAGATGGATTTCGTCTTCACCGTCTGCGACAACGCCGCGAACGAGGTCTGTCCGATCTGGCCAGGCCAGCCGATGACGGCCCATTGGGGCCTGCCGGATCCGGCCGCCGTTGAAGGCAGCGAGGCCGAGCAGCGCCTGGCTTTCGCCGATACGTATCGCATGCTGCGCAATCGCATCGGCATCTTCGTCAACCTGCCGATCAAGGCATTGGATGAAATGGCGCTGCAAAAGCGGATCGACGATATCGGCCGTTCGCTGGCCGAAGCATCGTAAGCCGTCATGTCGGCAGTATCGGACGCGGCGCAGCCTGCCGCGAAACCCGCAATGACCACGTTTGAGCGTTACCTGACGCTCTGGGTGGTCCTGTGTATCGTCGTCGGCATCGCCATCGGCCATTGGTTGCCCGGGCCGGTGCAGGCCATCGGCGCCATGGAGGTTGCACAGGTCAATCTGCCGGTGGCCGTGCTAATCTGGCTGATGATCATTCCGATGCTGCTGAAGATCGATTTCGCAGCGCTTGGCGAAGTAAAGCAGCACTGGCGCGGCATCGGCGTCACGCTGTTCATCAACTGGGCGGTGAAGCCGTTTTCCATGGCCCTGCTGGGCTGGCTGTTCATCGGCTGGCTGTTCCGGCCCTGGCTGCCGGTCGACCAAGTTGAGGCTTACATCGCCGGCCTGATCCTGCTGGCGGCGGCGCCCTGCACGGCGATGGTGTTCGTCTGGAGCAACCTCACGCGCGGCGAGCCGCATTTCACCTTAAGCCAGGTGGCGCTGAACGATGCCATCATGGTGGTGGCCTTTGCCCCCATTGTTGGTTTGCTGCTCGGCCTGTCGTCCATCGTGGTGCCGTGGCAGACCCTGCTGCTGTCGGTGGTGCTTTATATCGTCGTGCCGGTAGTGCTGGCGCAGATCTGGCGCGGCAGGATCATGGCCGGTGGCGGCGAGGCGGCATTGCAGGCCGTGCTGCGCCGCCTGGGGCCTCTGTCGCTGATCGCGTTGCTGACCACGCTGGTATTGCTGTTCGCCTTCCAGGGGGGGCAGATACTGGCACAGCCGCTGGTGATCGCGCTACTTGCCGTGCCGATCCTGATCCAGGTCTATTTCAATTCCGGCCTGGCCTATCTGCTGAACCGCCATTTTGGCGTGGCCCATTGCGTGGCCGGACCCTCGGCCCTGATCGGTGCCAGCAATTTCTTCGAACTGGCCGTGGCTGCCGCGATCAGCCTGTTTGGCTTCCAGTCGGGCGCAGCGCTGGCCACCGTGGTTGGTGTGCTGATCGAGGTGCCCGTCATGCTGTCGGTCGTGCATATCGTGAATGCCAGCAAGGACTGGTACGAACGCCGCGCTTAGTCCTTCCCGGGTGCGCGGCGCAGCAGCCAGTCGAGCAGCGGATAAGGCAGCAGGCCGAGAGCACCCATGATCGCCACCATCGGCCAGGGGAAGGCGATGCGGCCACGATTACGCGCCAGCCCGTCGCGGATGATGCGGGCGGCCTTTGCCGTGTCCATCAGGAAGGGCATCGGGAATTTGTTGCGCGCGGTCATGCGCGACACCACGAAACCGGGGCAGATGGCGGAAACGCGGATGCCCTCGGGCGCCAGCCTGCCGCGCAGTTCCTCGGCATAGGCGCGGGCGAAATGTTTGGACGAGGAATAGGGCACCGCCCCAGGCATGGCGAGAAAACCTGCCATTGAGGCGACCACGGCGATCTGGCCCGAGCGCTGGCGTACCATGATCGGCACAGCGGGGTTCACCGTGTTCAGCACGCCGTCGATATTCACGCTGGTGATGCCGCGCACGTAGGCGTCGAAATCGTCCCAGCTCTTGAACCCGCCGGAAACGCCGGCGTTGGCGATCACCAGATCCAGCCGCGCGGCGGCGGCAACGCCGGTGATAAACCTGTGCATACCGTCTACATCGGTCACCGGTACGGTTTCGGCGATCACCGTCGCCCCGCGCGCCCGGCAGCGTTCGGCCATCTCTTCCAGCCGGCTGGCATCGCGGCCGGTCAGGGCCAGCAGGACGCCCGGGCCGGCGTACAGCTCGGCCAGGGCGGCACCGATTCCGCTGGAGGCACCGGTGATGACGATGCCGGAAAGCGGTGTTTGATCCATGGCTTAGCCTCGACACTCTGGCGGTTTCCCACTATAGTGCCGCGCAGCGTAACACCTCCGGGGGAATCGTGTCGCTCATCAGCATGACCGGCTTCGCGCGCGTCGATGGACGCGCCGCAGGCAAAAGCTGGATATGGGAACTGAAATCGGTGAATGGCCGCGGCCTGGAGCTGCGCTTCCGCCTGCCGCCGGGTTTCGACGGGCTGGAGGCGGAACTGCGCGGCCTGGCCCAGGCGAAACTGGTGCGTGGCAATGTCACGCTCAATCTGCAATTCACCGAGACCGCCGATGCGCCGCCGCCGGCCTATCGCCTGAACGAGTCGCTGCTGGAGCAGCTGCTGGCGCTGGGCACAAAGCTGGAATCGCGCGGCATCGGCGCGCCGCGACTGGATGGCCTGCTGGCCGTGCGCGGCGTGGTCGAGCCGGTGGGCAGTGCCGAAACCGAAGAAGGCCGCGCCGAGCTGGAGAAGGCGATCCGCGAGAGCTTCTCCGCCGCGCTGGATCGCCTGGTGCAGAGCCGGACGGTCGAAGGCGGCAAACTGGCCACCGTGCTGGGCGGGCTGCTTGATGAGATCGCCGGCCTGACCGGCCGTGCCGCCGAAGTCGAGGCCGTGCGGCCCGAGGCCCTGCGCCGTCGCCTGCGCCAGCAACTGGACGACCTGCTGGCCCAGCAGCCGCCGGTGAGCGAGGATCGGCTGGCCCAGGAGCTGGCGCTGCAGATCACCCGGCTGGATATCCGCGAGGAGCTGGATCGGCTGAAGGCCCATATCGATACGACGCGTGGCCTGATCAAATCAGGCGATGGGTGCGGGGTCGGGCGCAAGCTCGATTTCCTGGCGCAGGAATTCAACCGTGAAGCCAATACGCTCTGCTCCAAGGCCTTCGATGCCGGTTTGACCGCCATCGGCCTCGACCTCAAGCTGGTGATCGACCGGCTGCGTGAGCAGGCCCAGAATGTCGAGTGACCTGAGATGAACGACGCATCTCCCTCCACCACCATTGCCCGGCGCGGTCTGATGCTGGTGCTGTCGTCCCCCTCTGGCGCAGGCAAGACCACGATCTCGCGCCGGCTGCTGGAAGCCGATGCCGAACTGCATCTCTCGGTATCCGTCACCACCCGCACGCGGCGGCCGGGCGAGGTGGATGGCGTGCATTACCATTTCATCGACACCGAGAGCTTCGGCCTGATGGTCAACCGCCAGGAGCTGCTCGAGCATGCCAAGGTGTTCGACTATTACTACGGCACGCCGAAGGAGCAGGTCGAGAAGCGGTTGTCCTCGGGACAGGACATCCTGTTCGATATCGACTGGCAGGGCACGCAGCAGCTGCGCCAGCGCGCGCGCGACGATTTGGTCAGTGTCTTCATCCTGCCGCCGTCCACCAAGGACCTTGAGAAGCGGCTGCATACCCGGGCTCAGGATTCGGCCGAGGTGGTCGCCAAGCGCATGTCCAAGGCGGCCGATGAGATCAGCCACTGGGCCGAATACGACTATGTCGTGATCAACGACGACGTTGAACGCTGCCTCGCCCAAGTCCACGCGATCCTGCGCGCCGAGCGGCTGAAGCGTCATCGCGGCGTCGGCCTGGTGGATTTCGTCAAGCAGCTCCGCGAGGGGCGCTGACCGGCCGATTACAACAATCTGGCGAGCGCGCAGAATTCCTCGATCGATAGGGTTTCTGCCCGTCGGGTCGGGTCGATGCCGGCTTCCTGCAGCTTGGCATCCGCATCGGCCCATAGCGGTTTCAGCGCCGCCCGCAGCATCTTGCGGCGCTGGTTGAAGGCCGCCGCCGTCACCCGTTCCAGTTTTCGCGGATCGGCCTCGGCCAGAGGCCGCTCACGCGGTTGCAGTTCCACCAGTGTCGACGTCACCTTGGGCGGCGGCACGAAGGCCTTGGGGCCGATATCGAACAGCATCCGCACCCCGCAGCGCCATTGCGCCGCCACGCTGAGCCGGCCATAGGTCTTGCTGCCCGGTTTCGCCGCCAGCCGTTCCGCCACTTCCTTCTGCACCAGCACGGTGATGCGGGCGAATTGCTCGGCGCGCGCCACCCAGTTCAGGATCAGTGGCGTGGCGATGTTGTAGGGCAGGTTGGCGACCACCTGCCAGGGCGGCGGCGCAAGATCTACGAAACCGGTTTCCAGCGCATCGCCCGGATGCACGGCCAGGCGTCCGCCGGCGGCCTCTGCCAGTGGCTGCAGCGCGGCGATGCAGCGTTCGTCGCGTTCGACCGCGATCACACGCGGCGCGCCTTCCAGCAGCAGCGCGCGCGTCAGGCCGCCGGGGCCGGGGCCGATCTCGATCACCGTGCCAGCCGTCCAGGGCATGGCGGCGCGGGCGATCTTGCGGGTGAGGTTGAGGTCGAGCAGGAAGTTCTGTCCCAGCGCCTTGCGCGCGGTCAGGTCGTGCTGCGCAATCACCTCGCGCAGCGGCGGCAACGCCTCGATGGGATCAGACATGGCGGCGATGCGCGGCCATATTTCCCGCCAGCCGCAGGGCGGCGATCAGGCTGTCGGGTTTGGCGATGCCCTTGCCCGCGATGTCGAAGGCGGTGCCATGATCGGGCGAGGTGCGAATGATCGGCAGGCCCAAGGTGACATTCACGCCGCGATCGAAATCCAACGTCTTGATCGGGATCAGCGCCTGGTCATGATACATGCAGATCGCCGCATCGTAGCCGGCGCGGGCCTCGGCATGGAACATCGTATCGGGCGGCAGCGGGCCGCGCGCATCGATGCCCTCCGCGCGCAACCGTTCCACGGCGGGAGCGACGATCAAGGCATCCTCATTACCCATGCTGCCGGCTTCCCCCGCATGGGGGTTGAGGCCCGCAATGGCCAGACGGGGCCGGGCGATGCCGAATTTGTCGCGCAGGTCCGCGGCGGTGATGCGCGCGGTCTCGACGATCAGGTCGGGCGTGAGCTGGTCAATCGCCTGTCGTAGCGAGACATGGATGGTGACCGGCACGACGCGCAGCCGCTCGGAAGCCAGCATCATCACCGGCCGCGGTGCCTCGCACAGGGCGGCCAGGAATTCGGTATGTCCGGGATGGGTGAAACCGGCATCGTAGAGCGCGGCCTTGTGGATCGGGTTGGTCACCACGGCGCCGACTTCGCCTTTGCGGCAGAGCGCCGTGGCCAGTTCGATGGCATGCAGGACGGCCGGTGCATTGCGGCGATCAGGAATGCCGGGCTGGACTGGTGCGGGCAGGGGGGCTGGCAGCACCGGCAGGGCTTCGCGGAAAACCTCCGATGCCATGGCCGGATCGTCGATGACCCGCAGGGGAATCTCCCAGCCAAGGCGGGTGCTGATGGCCTGCAGCCGCTGGGGGTCGTCGATCACCAGGAAGGGCGGCAGAGACTGGTCATGGCGTTGCTGCCAGGCCTGCAGGGCGATTTCCCCGCCGATGCCGGCGGGTTCTCCCATGGTCAGGGCAAGAGGGAGAAGGCGGTTGCCCGGCTCAGCGGAATTCGATCGTGGCATCGCGCCGCAATTCGCGGATATAGCGCTGGGCCATCAGCTCGGCACGCCGCACCAGAATGCTCTGGCGCACCTGATTGCGGTCGATGCCGCTGGCCTCTTCCCTGGCGCAGAGCGTGAAGACATGGATAGCCCGCGAAGAGGTCACCGGCTGCGAACTCTCATTCACCTTCAGCGGCTCGACGGCACGGCGGAAGGCTTCCGGCATGTCGGCCAGGCGCAGGGTTCCCAGGCTGCCCGATCCTTGCACCTGGATTTGCTCGGCGGCGGCTTCGACGTCGTCGCAGCTGCGAATGGCGCTACGGGCCTGCTGCGCCTTGGCCATGGCGGCCTGGACATCGGCATTGCTGGGGTTTTGTGGCAGGGAGACGAGGACCTGTTTCAGCGTGACTTTGGCATCTCCCGCGCCGGGCAGGCTGATCAGGCGGCGGTCGCGCAGCAGGATGATCTGGTAGCCGCCAACAGTGCGGATCGGAACCGAGACATCGCCCTTGTTCATCTTCGCCACCACGCTTTCCACTTCCTCGGGCAGGGTGCCGCGCGGCACCCAGCCGACCTCGCCGCCATTGGCAGCCGTGGTGCCGCGGCTGAACTGCCGGGCCAGGGCGGGGAAGGGCGCGCCGTTGCGGATCTGCTCGATGATCCGCTGGGCGGTCTGGCGTTGCGGTTCTTCCTGGTCGGGGTTGTCGACCGGGATCAGGATTTCCGCGATCAGGTCTTCGGTCTGGCCGGCATTGTTTTTCAGTTTGGCGATGGCTTCGTCGATCTCCTGGTCGGTAACGGTGGAGGTCGCCGTCAGTCGACCGCGAACCATGCGGGACCAGATCAGTTCGGTTCTGATCTGGTTGATGATGGCAGCCGGGTCGATGCCGGAACGCTGCGCGAATTCTTCGAAGCGTCCGGCCGGGATATTCATCTGGCGTTCCACCGTCGCGATCGCGGCATCGACCTCCTGCTGGCTGACGGAGATACCCCGACGCTTGGCTTCCTGCATCTGCAGGCGCTCGTCAACCAGGGAGCGCAGAGCCTGATCGCGCACGGCACGCCGGATATCCGCCGTGTCGGGCAGTCGGGTGGTGGCCATGATGATGCGGGCGCGCTCGTTGATGTCGCGCAACGAAATCACTTCGTCGTTCACAAGCGCCACGATGCGCTGCAGGTCCTGGGCCTGAGCGATTGCGCCGCCGAGTCCGGTCATGATGATTAGAAGTGCGATCAGGCGAATCATGGGCAGCTCAATTGAAAGTCGCGATCCGGAAGCGGACGCCGATGGTGGTTGTCGGTTGGATGTCCCGATTCACGGTAAAGGTCCGTTCGGCGAACAGAACGATGTCGAAACACTCATCAGTATAGCGCAAGCCGCCGAAGTTGAGCAAAGCACCGCCATTATCGCCCAAATCGCGTGTATGGCGAAGTTCGGTGGACCAGAATTTGGTGAGTTGGGCGCGCAAAGTGCCGGAAATCGCTTCGCGTTCACCGGTATCATCCACGAAATCGGCATCGGCCAGTTTTGCATAAGACAGGGACAGAAAATTGGTGCTGGTCCCCAGGGTGGTGCCGATTTCGTGGCGCTGGACGCTCAACTGGCTGTTCTGGGCGAGGCGCACGCGATCCACAAAACTAATGTAGCGTCCGGGCGAGAAGGTGAGCCGGGCCACATAATCCGACATGCTATCGGACAGATCTGAACCGGCCGTGAAAGTGTCGTCGGATTTGGCGCGAACGGACTGGCCGGCCAGCAACTCGGCATAACCGCCGTTATTGCCGTAGACGGCGCTGCGGACGCCATAGTTCAGTTTCGGGCCGCCGTCCCAGCGATCATAGCCGGGGAAACGGTTAATGCTGAAAAGGTTGGTTTCATCGAATTCGAAACTGAGCGAATCTTCGTTCGGGATGGTACCTGGGTTTCCGCCATATGGCGTGACGACAGCCATCACGATCGGTTCAATCAGTTGCCGCATATACCGGCTGTCGCGCACCAGCGGGTACCGCCAGTCAAGCGCCACAGCCGGTATGACACGGCCGGTTACTTCCGTCCCATCGCTGTTGGTGGTGCTGGCGAGGGATTGATCGACGCTGTCCGCCCAGTAGCCATCGGCACGCAGCATTGCTGTTGCCGTGAAGACCTCGCCGCTGGGGGCATAATAGGGCTGTGCCCACGAAATCGTGGACGAAAGACGCCGCGTATCAGTGCCGCTGCTGCGATACAGGGACGCCATATTCGCGTCGAAGGCCCAGCGCCCACCATAGTCGCCAGGTTCGAACACGGCCGAGTAGTCCATGATCGGTACCGCGATGGGAACGTTGCCATTGCGGACGTCAGAACGCAGATTCTGGAATGAGAAGGC
Source organism: Ferrovibrio sp. (assembly GCF_046297595.1). Classification (GTDB taxonomy): domain Bacteria; phylum Pseudomonadota; class Alphaproteobacteria; order Ferrovibrionales; family Ferrovibrionaceae; genus Ferrovibrio. Next base: position 174,888 of record NZ_JBKBHT010000001.1, on the reverse strand, counting down.
GTTCACTGCAGCGAAATGGCGGTTGTTGATCCCTTCTGCGTAGACGCGACTGGTCAGGGTGTTGGTGTAGGGGCGGTTCTGGACGCTGTACCGGTTCAGATAGGTGTCATCCGAGGCGCGTAGTATGTTGGCGCCAAAGGTGACGTCGTCTTTGGCACGGAATGCCATGTTGGTGCGGAAATGCCCACGCACATTGCCGGAGGAGTCTTCCTCGGTGATGCTGCCGTCGAATTCCATCTCGCCGGTGGCTGTGCGGTTGCGATATTCCGCAGTTAAATGCGCACCCTGATCGGTCGAGTATTGGGGGGTCAGCGTCAAGTCACTTTGACCGTCGATAACGTAGTAATAGGGCATCCGTACTCGGTGGCCGAAAAAGGTATCCTTGATGTAACTCGGCGGCAGGATACCGCTGCGGCGGTTCACGGTCGGGTCGGGATGGCTGAGATAGGGCGTATAGAGGATCGGAATGCCGAACATTTCGAAGACGGCGTTCCGATATACGATTTCCTGTGCCGCTTGGTTATGCTCGACCCGTTCGCCTTTCAATTGCCACAAGGGAGCGCGGCTGCGATCCTGTTCGCAAAGACTGCAAGTCGTGTACACGGCTTTGCGCAGTATTGTGCGATTGCCATCCCGGCGTTCTGCCGAGGCCGCCGCGCCGCGTGAGTTATCCGACAGCAGCATGGCGGCGTCTCGGATGAAACCGTTCTTCATGCCAGCGAACAATTCCATGTAGTCGGCGAATAGAACCGTGCCGTCGTTTTCCAGCAACGACACATTTCCGCTGGCGATGACCTTGTCGTCTTTTTCGCTGTAGCTGACGGTATCCGCGAGCAAGGTCCGGCCGCCCTGCACGAGTTCGACCTTGCCCTCGGCGGTGACTAGACCCAGGGACTGATCGTAATTCAGGGTGTCGGCCGTGATCAGCACGGGCGGATCGCTCTGCGCGCGGGCCGGGGCCGCAGCTATGAGTAGCAACCCAATCAGTACTACATGGGATAGGCGGCCGGGCTTCGCGGTCATCCATCCTCCAAATGGAAAAGCATTGAAACGCCAAGCATGATAAACACCGCGGTCGGCGCCCAGGCAGCAAGCAGAACCGGCAGCGTACCGTTGAGGCCGAAGGGCTGCATCAGTTCCACGCTGAGATAAAGCAGGAAACCCGCGCCCACGCCGCCAGCCAGCATCATGCCGATGCCGCCGCGGCGCGTCAGACGCAGACTGAAGCTGGCTGCAATCAGCAGCATCGCGCAAAGCAGGACGGGAGAGGCAAGGAGGCCGTAGTAATACAGACGATGCTTCACAGCCGAAAATCCGGCATCCTCAAGGGTGGCGATGAAGCTGGGCAATTCCCAGAATGAAACCGTGTTGGGAGAGGCGAAGCTCTCCTGGATCCGGTCGAAAGTCAGGGTGGTTGGGACGCGGAGTTGCGCATGACGGTCTGCCGGCTTGTCCGGATAACTGATGATGGCGTTTTCAAGCAGCCAGTTGCCGTCCTGAAGCAATGCCGAGGATGCGTCGATCCGCTTCACGAAGACATCCTTGCCTTCATAATAAAACAGGATCGCATCGCGCAGTTCGATGCCTTGCTGCGCGACGCGCAGGGCATGCACGACAATCTGTCCCGTTGCGTCAGCCTCGCGGAGCCAAAGTCCGCCGGACGATACGGCCAGCATACTGCTCCGGCCGCGCAACACCTTGGCTTCGATCGATTCATAACGCGCGAGCATCGCGGCGCTCAGCGGGTTGTAAACCGTGACAAGGAAGACGCCGAGCAGCAACGCGAGGGCAATGCCGGGGAACAGGAACTGCCAGACAGATACGCCAGCCGCGCGGCTGACAGTGAGTTCCTGAGAGCGGGTCAGGCGGCTGAGCGCCAGCATGCTTCCGAACAGGACCGCGAAGGGGAACAGCTTGGTCATCAGGGTCGGAAGCTTGAGCAGCGAGAGCTGCAGCACCAGATCGAAGGAGGCATCGGCCCTGCCGCTGGCGCGGCGCAGCAGTTCGACGGTGTCGAAGCTGTAGGCCAGCACTGCAAGCACGATCAGCACAGTCAATATTCCAAACAGGAACTGACGGCCGAAATAAAGCGATAGCGTGAAGGATGATCGCATCAGGCCTCACGCAGCCTGGGGCGCATGCCCGGTTCCCGCAGCATGAATACAGCCGCAGCCATGAAGGCGACCGGCGTTATGTACAGCAGAGGAATCAGAATGATGGACTTGGTCGCCAGATGGGAAACGCCAAGACTGAGGATCTGCAGCGCGATGGCCACCGCGCCAGCGGCGATCAACCGCTGCCCCTGACCCCGACGGTTGAACTCTCCGCCGATCACGCCGGCGATGGCGATCAGGATCAGCGCCGGGGCATAGAGCGGGGATACCAGACGGCGATGCCCCTCTACGATCAGCTTGTTGTAGTTGTTGACGTCATCGGCATCCTGCATGTTCGGCCGGAACAATTCGTGCAGATAACGCTCCGATGGTTCGCGCCAGCCCTGTCCCTCTTGTTTAGAATAGGAATTCAGGTCCAGGCTGTAATTGTCGAAATACAGCAGTGACAGCGACTTCCGCTCCGGGTCGATCTGCTGGCGGTTGCCGTTCACCATATAGAGGCGCGGCCCCTGCGGGGTGCGGAGCAGGGTGGCTTTCTCGGCCATCATGGTGATCGGCTGTGTGCCGTCGCGGACATCGTGCACTAGAACACCCAGCATGTCGCCGTTGACGTCGCGTTCGCGGATGTAGACGGTCAACTTGTCGGTCGGCGTGTTGAAAACGCCTTCCAGCAGGGCCATGCCGGCCAGATCGTTGCGGAATTCATACTGCGTGGCGCGCAGGGTGCGCGATCCCAGCGGCATCAGGTAAAGCGTGATGGCGTACATGATCGCGATAATCGCGATCGAGATGTAGAGCGCCGGTCGGGCCAGGGCGAGTCGGCTGAAACCGGTGGATGACAGCACCACCACCTCGGAATCGCCAGCCATACGATGGAAGGCATAGAGGGTGGCGCAGAAGGCGGCGATGGGCAGGATGATGGCCGTGATGCTGGGCAGCACCAGCATAGTCAGATAAAGGAAATCGAGGAAAGCTAGGTTGTTGTTGACGATCCGGTCGATGAAGCGCAGGGCCTGGGTCAGCCAGATCACCCCAGTCAGGGTGAGGGTGGCGAAAACCAGCGGCCAGGCGATCTGGCGCATGATGTAAAGGGTAACCCCGCGCATGGCGGGCAGTATACCCATTCCGCCCCCCATCGCCACCACCGCAAAACGAAAAGAAGGACTTGGTCCATAACGAAGAATCGGCGATTCGTCAGGCTAGTGCCGATTGATCGGCCGGCAGCCCGGCCGCTATAGTGCCGGGTCGGAATTCTCAGTCTTTCAGCCGGATCGGAGCATCATGAAAATCGAGATTGTCGAAGCCAAATCCCCCAAGCGCGGCAGCCTGGTCATCGTGGTGGGCGAGGGCGGGCATCTGGGCACCTTCGGCCTGGGCCTCGACAAGCAGCTCGGCGGTGCCCTGACCCGGGCGATGAAGGCGGCGCCGCGGTTTACCGGCGGCAAGGGCCAGTGGCTGGAGGTCGTGAGTCCCGGCGCCGGATTGTCGCGGGTGCTGCTGGCCGGCCTGGGCAAGGCCCCGGACGTGAAGGCCGCCGCCTACGAGGCCATCGGCGGCGAGGCCGTGCGCCGGCTGGCCACCACGGGCGAGGCCGAGCTGGCCATTGCGGCCGAAGTCCTGAAAGCCACCGTGCTGCCGGCCGCCGAGGCCGCCGCGCGGGCCGCCCTGGGCGCCCGGCTGGGCGGCTACCGCTTCGACAAATACCGCACCAAGATGAAGGACCGGGAGAAGCCCTCCCTCAAGGTTGTATCGGTGCTGAGCAGCGCCGTTCCGGCCGCCAGGAAGCTTTACCAGCCGCTCGACAAGCTGGCCGACGGCGTGACGCTGACCCGCAATCTGGTCACCGAGCCGGCCAACGTGATCTATCCGGCCAGCCTGGCCGCCGAATGCCGCAAGCTGGCCCGCCTGGGCGTCAAGGTCGAGGTGCTGGGCGAGCGCGAGATGAAGAAGCTGGGCATGGGCGCGCTGCTGGGCGTGGGCCAGGGCTCGGATCGCGAATCGCAGCTGGTCGTGATGCAGTGGAATGGCGGCAAGAAGGGCGCCAAGCCGGTTTCCTTCGTGGGCAAGGGCGTGTGCTTCGACACCGGCGGCATCTCGATCAAGCCTGCCTTGGGCATGGAAGAGATGAAGTGGGACATGGGCGGCGCCGGCGCGGTGATCGGCGCCATGGCTGCCATCGCCGGCCGCAAGGCGAAAGCCAATGTGGTGGGTGTTGTCGCGCTGGTGGAGAACATGCCCTCCGGCACGGCGCAGCGGCCGGGCGATATCGTCACCTCCATGTCGGGACAGACCATCGAGGTGCTGAACACCGACGCCGAGGGCCGCCTGATCCTGTGCGACGCCATGTGGTATACCCAGCAGCGCTTCAAGCCGCAGCTGATGGTCGATCTCGCCACGCTGACCGGCGCGATCATCATCTCGCTGGGCCATGAGCATGCTGGCCTGTTCTCCAACAACGACAAACTTTCCGAGCAGCTGACCAATGCCGGCAAGGCCGAGGACGAGCTGCTGTGGCGCATGCCGCTGTCGGAGGCCTATGATTCCGGGCTGAACTCGCCGATCGCCGACATGCAGAACATCGCCGGCCCCGGCTTTGGCGCCGGTTCGATCACCGCGGCGCAGTTCCTGCAGCGCTTCGTGGTCGACAAGACCCCCTGGGCGCATCTCGACATCGCTGGCACCGCCTGGAGCAAGAAGGACAAGCCGACCGTGCCCAAGGGCGCGACCGGCTTTGGCGTGCGCGTGCTGAACCGCCTGGTGGCGGATTATTACGAAGACAAGTAATCCAGGCCCGCCGCCCATGGCCGAGCTGTTGTTCTACCATCTGACCCGGCGGCGCCTGGAACAGGTGCTGCCGGAGCTGCTGGAAAAAACGCTGCAGCGCGGCTGGAAGGCTGTCGTGAAGGGCGGCTCGGAGGAGCGCATCCAGCAGCTCAACGGCGATCTGTGGACTTATGGCCGGGCCAGCTTCCTGCCCCATGGCGTGAAGGCCGACGGCTTTGCCGACAGACAGCCGGTGTATCTGACCACCGAGGACGAGCGCCCCAACAACGCCGACGTGCTGTTCCTGGTCGACGGCGCCGATGCCGAAAACGTTTCGGCCTATGCCCGCGTCTGCGACCTGTTCGACGGCAACGACGAGGATGCCGTACAGGCCGCGCGCGCAAGATGGAAACGCGCCAAGGATGCCGGGCACACCCTGACCTACTGGCAGCAGAGCGAGACCGGCGGCTGGGTCAAGAAGGCCGAGAGCTAAGCCGAACCGTTGAATGCTATATGCATGATGTGTCTGGCCTTCACGTCATACTCAACGCCGAAATATTTGGTTCCCCCATCGCAAACCACCACTGGTTTGCTAAGATCCTGCGATGGTACTGGCGTGCTGATCGGGAAGAAGTTTCCATAGATGACACGCTCGCCGTCCTCCAGTATCCCGACATACTGACGTCTCCAGCCGGTCGGGAACCGAGAAGAATCCTCATATTGAATTGAAGTCAGGGTGACGGAGAGCGCGGCCTCCAGGGCTTCGATATCAGCTCTGCTTGGCAACCAGGTCCCTTCGCTTGCCGATGGTGCCTCGCGTGAACATTGCGCGAGCAATTCAGTGGCCATTGATGGCGGCAGGATCACGGAATCCGGGTTCTCTGCTGGCCCGCAGGCGGCAGCTATCATGGCGAGGAGAAGGATGAAGTGCCGCGTCGTCATAGGTTACGCTGCTTCGCCCTGCGCTTCTTCGAGCTTTGACTGGGCGTCGAGCCAGGCTTCCTCCGCCGCTTCGAGTTTCTTCACCACCTCGCCATGCTGCTTCTGCAGCTCGGCCTGCTTGGTGGCACTCATCTTTGTATAGGTGTCCGGGTCGGCCAGCGTGGCATCCAGCCGCATCTTTTCGGCATTGAGCCTGGCCATCGCCTTTTCCGCGGTCTGCACGGCGATGCGTAGCGGTGCGAGCGCCTGGCGCGCGGCCGCCGCGGCCTTGCGGTCGGCCTTGCGATCACTTGCGCTGTCTTCAGCTTTGCCGCCGCCCTTCAGCTTCACCGTGGCGGCCGCGCGGCGCTTGTCGGCCAGGTATTTGGCGTAATCGTCGAGATCGCCGTCGAAATCCTTCACGCCGCCATCGGCCACCAGCCAGAAGCGGTCGGCGCAGGCCTCGGCCATGTGGCGATCATGGCTGACGAGAATGACCGCACCCTTGTATTCGTTCACCGCCTGCACGAGCGCGTCGCGCGTATCCATGTCGAGATGGTTGGTCGGCTCGTCGAGGATGAGCAGGTGCGGCGCGTGATGCGTCACCATGGCAAACAGCAGGCGCGCGCGTTCGCCGCCCGACAGTTTGCCCGCCACCGTCTGCGCCTTTTCGCGCGTCAGGCCGAAGCTGCCGAGCCGGGTGCGCAGCTGTTCCACCGTGGCGGTCTTCATCAGATCCTGCAGATGCTCGACCGGCGTGCGGTTTTCGTCCAGCACGTCGTCCTGGTCCTGGGCGAAATAGCCGATGCGCAGCTTGCCCGAGCGCTGCAGCTTGCCGCCCTGGGGCTTGAGCGTGCCAGCCAGGATTTTCGCCAGCGTGGACTTGCCGTTGCCGTTGGCGCCCAGCATGGCGATGCGGTCTTCCATGTCGATGCGCAGGTCGATGTTGCGCAAAACCGGTTTGTCGGGCGTGTAGCCGGCCGAGAGGTGATCGAGCACGATCAGCGGCGGCGGCAGTTCTTCCGGGTCGGGCAGGCGGAAGATCACGCTGGGATCTTCCACGGCGGCCGCGATGGGCTGCATCTTGGCCAGCATCTTGAGCCGGCTCTGGGCCTGGCGCGCCTTGGAGGCCGAGGCGCGGAAACGCGCGACGAATTCCTCCATATGCTTGCGCTGCTCGGCCTGGCGCTGGGCGAAGGCCGTCTGCTGTTCCATGCGCAGGCGGCGTTCGGTCTCGAAGGTGTCGTAATTGCCGCGATAGAGCACAAGTTTCATATTGTCGATATGAAGGATGTGCTCGATGGCGGAATTCAGGAAATGCCGGTCGTGGCTGATCAGCAGGAACGTGCGCGGATAGGTCTTCAAATACCCTTCCAGCCACAGCGAGGCTTCGAGGTCGAGATGGTTGGTCGGCTCGTCGAGCAGCAGCAGATCGGGCTCGGCGAACAGGCAGCCGGCCAGGGCCACGCGCATGCGCCAGCCGCCCGAGAAGGAACTCAGCGGCCGGTTCTGCATCGCCTCGTCAAATCCTAAGCCCGCCAGGATCACGGCGGCGCGGGCCGGCGCGCTATGGGCGTCGATCTCGGCCAGGCGCATGTGCACGGCGGCGATGCGCTCGGCATCCTCCATGCTGGAGGAGTCTTCCAGCGCCTCGGCCTCGATCAGCAGGGCCTCGCGCTCGGTGTCGGCGGCCAGCACATACTGGATCGGCGTCTGCTCGCCGTCGGGCGGTTCCTGCGGCAGCTTGGCGATCTTGCAGTCGTTGGGCAGTTCGACGCCGCCGGTTTCGGTCTGCAGCTCGCCGCAGATGATCTTGAACAGCGTCGATTTGCCGGTGCCGTTGCGGCCGACCAGACCCACCTTGTGCCCGGCCGGGATGGTGGCCGACACATGGTCGAGCAGCACACGGCCGGCAATCCGGTAGGTCAGGTCGCGAAAAGAGAGCATTTTTAAGGACTTAAATAAGGGGCCGGGGAGGGGCGGCCGGGTTTTGCACGGGCCGCGACGGTTGCGGCCCCGGGTTGCGACTTTTGGGCGGAGCCTCTATATACCCGCCACCGAATTTTAGCCAAGACCCACAAGACCCAAAGGACGGACCTCCATGGCGCTCGAACGCACCTTTTCGATCATCAAGCCGGACGCGACCCGCCGCAACCTGACCGGCGCGATCAATGCCAAGATCGAGGCCGCCGGCCTGCGCATCGTGGCGCAGAAGCGCATCTGGATGAGCCAGAAGCAGGCCGAGACCTTCTACGGCGTGCATGCCGCGCGCCCGTTCTTCAAGGACCTGGTCAGCTTCATGATCTCGGGCCCCGTTGTCGTGCAGGTGCTGGAAGGCGAGAACGCCATCGCCAAGTACCGCGACGTGATGGGCGCCACCAACCCGGCCAATGCCGCCCCGGGCACCATCCGCAAGGAATTCGCCGAGAGCATCGAAGCCAACTCGGTGCACGGCTCGGACGCGCCGGAAACGGCCGCCGTGGAAATCGCCTATTTCTTCTCGGGCACCGAAATCGTCGGCTGACATAAACACCTCAGTCTCCGGACTAGACCAGGGCCCGGCAGCAATGCCGGGCCTTTTGTTTTGCGCGGGTTTCACGCCGGCCTTCGCGCATCACGTCTCATTATTAATTACCCCCATAATCGTCATCCTCGGGCTTGACCCGAGGATCCACGTCTTAAAAGTCCCATTCAGGTCCATCCGGGTTCATTCCGGTCCATTCAGGTCCATTTTGATCCATGCGGGTCCATTCAGGTCCGTTTTGGTTCATTCCGGTTCGTTCGTGTTCGTTTGGGCCATCGGCGCATATCGGCGCTTATCCCTGCATATAGCGGCCTATCGGCATCCATCGCCGCTTAAAATCGCCTATCGCACGCTATCGCCGGCCGGAAGCCGGGTGCATATCTCAGTATTCACGATGTCCGTCGCGCCGCATCTCGGGATGCGGCTTGAGTATAGAGAACAAACAGTGTACATAATCAAAGCCGCAAAGTCAAGTTTGGGCCGTGGAGGAGGGGAATGCAGAACAGCCAGCCGGTTGTTGTAATCGTTGACAACACCTCTGCGGTTATGTTGGAATGAATTCCAACAAAGCAGATCTGCTGCTCCGCGAGCATGTCCCGCTCGACGAGGCCAGTTTTGCCGATCTGGTCGTCTGGCATCTGCCGCGGGCGTTGCCGGGCTCCGGGCACCGCTACAAATACCGCCTCGCCTATATCGAGAATGACGTCTGTGTCATCCGGTACGACAACGAGGCCGGCAAGGGCGATCACCGGCATATCCGCGGCAGGGAAACCGCCTATGCCTTTACCGACCCTGGTCAGTTGCAGGTCGATTTCTGGACCGATGTGGATCTCTGGAGGCGCCGATGAGTACCGTGACAATCGCCGTCGAATCTCTCGATGCAGTAAAGCAGCGCGTTGCCGCGGCCTTCACGGGCAGGAAGCAGGGCGCGCGCATCACTTTCCCCAGCCACGAACTGATGTGGAAAATTCTGACGCCGAAACGCTGGGCCATCCTGAAGGCCATGACCGGCGCGGGTGCTCTGGGCGTGCGGGAAATCGCCCGTCTGGTCGAGCGGGATGTTAAGGGCGTGCATACCGACCTGCAGGCTCTGGCCAAAGCCGGCGTCATCGACCGCGACGAGACGAAATACGTGTTTCCCTATGACGCGATCCACGTCGATTTCACGCTGAAGGCGGCGTGAATGGACGATGGTCTACGTGGGTTTTGGGAGAGCGTGTAATCCCCAATCTGTTTGAGACGATTGAACCGGCGAGGTTTTATTCGTCGACGTCGCTCATTGGGTTTATCCCCTCCGGGAACAGCCTCCATTTGCCCATATTTATTCGGACATGGCGTTCCAATGTAACACGATCTGGGTCTGCGAGTTGCTGTCTGGAGAAACTGGTGCCAGCAGATTTCTTCGCAACATTCTGCATTTCCTTTACTTCATCGAGAAGTGTCTGTGGCGCTTTTGCAGCTTTCATTGGAAGCGGCAGGCTGTCCGGAACTTTAGTTTGAAATGCGGACTCCCAAAGTCTACGCGTTAAAAAATCACCTGGTGGCGGTCTGCTGGCGACGCGAATGAGCCCTTCTTTAGCGATGACCTCTTCCATTGCGCTATAATACAAATTTAGCTTGTTCAGTTCCGCTTTCAGCTCGGCGCCGGGCACGAAGATTTGAGCGTCAGTCAAGAATAGTGGTGCGATCTGGGCATGTAATCGATCATTGGAAACAAAAAGCATGCAAAAAGGTAGATAATAAAGATAACCAACATCGACTTTGTTGCTGGCCCGCTCGGCTGAAATGAGTCCTTTTTTGATGCAGATGTAAAAGAACACATCTATCGTCAAACAAAATGCCGCATAGGGGGCGAAAATATTGAGTGACGGGCCGCCGGCATCTTTCCATTTTCTCAAAACTTGAGGCCAGTATTGCGGGCGAAGTCCCAGGCTGCTCCAAATGGCCTTCAAAGTTGCAAAGCGCCTTCCGTTGCCACGTACTAACTCTTCGGCCAAATTCTTGGCTTCAACTAAGTTTTTAGGATTTCCTGAATACCCAAGGCGCGACAGAAACTTATCAGTTTCCGATTTGAGATCGCTGAGTTGGAGTTGCTTGCGCCACGTTGCTGCAAAGTCTTGCTCAATTTCGTGGAACCTCCCCTGATGCCATCGAGACATAGCTTTTTGCTCTGGCGGACTCTCGAAGTATATCCCGACCTTTCCATCTTTACTTCGTACGGGAACGCCACCCCCGACTGTGGGGACTCGGCTCATTTCGATAGGCTGCCCCAGCAAATTGCCGAGACATAATTCACGATGGTGGACGTTGGGATACGAATGCATCGCGGGGGTTCGTCCTGCAATGCGGCCAACCTCATCTTCAGGTTTAGAATTGGGGAAATTCTTCTTTAGGTCGGCCAAAGTCTCGACGAAGAAAATGGGGCAAATGTTCGTTGCGTAGAGGCAATCGAATATTGCGGCTTCATCGAAGCTCAATGATTGAAGAAATGATTTATCAATAAGAGTTATCGGTCCCATAGGGACATAATACTAAAATTTTGATCGCCCAAGCGATGGTTTTTGCCCTTTCGCTCTATAGAACCCGCACCCTTTGCCCCTCAATCGTCAGCTTTCCCTCCGCCAGCAGCCTAAGCGCCTGCGGATAAAGCGCGTGTTCCTGTTCCAGCACGGCAGCCGCCACGCTCTGCGGCGTGGCATCCGGCGGCACGGGCACGGTGGCCTGTAAAATGATCGGGCCTTCGTCCATTTCCGGGCTGACGAAATGCACGGTGCAGCCGGTGACGCGCACGCCGCTGGCCACCACGCGTTCATGCACCTGCGTGCCCTTGAAGGCCGGCAAGAGGGAGGGATGGATGTTGATCATGCGGCCATACCAGGCCTGCACGAATTCAGGCGTCAGCAGCCGCATGAAGCCGGCCAGGCAGATCAGCTCGATGCCTTTGGATTGCAGCAGGGCATGCATCTCGGCGTCAAACGCCGCGCGCTCCTTGCCCCTGCTTTCGATCACCGCCGTTTCGATGCCGTGTTCGCGCGCGATCCGCAGGCCTTCGGCATCGGCTTTATTCGAAAGCACCAGGGCGATGCGGGCGGGGTAGTCGGCGCCGGTTTCGCTGGCCTCGATCAGGGCGCGCAGGTTGCTGCCGCGCCCGGAGATCAGCACGGCGACACGTTTACGCGCGGGCATGATCTGCTTAGTTCCAGGCCGTGTCGCAGTTGCGCATGCTCACCATCGGCTCGGCGCCGCGGTCCTGCTGCGCCTCGATCACGCCGATGCGGTGCACCTGTTCGCCGGCAGTTTTCAGCTTCTGCATCACGGTGTCGGCCTTTTCCTTCGCCACCACCACTACCAGGCCGATGCCGCAATTGAAGGCGCGCGCCATCTCGGCGTCGTCGATCCTGCCGGCCGATTTCAGCCAGCGGAATACCGGCGGCAGGGTCCAGCCACTGGCGTCGACGATGGCATCGGTGCCGTCGGGCAGCACGCGCGGGATGTTGTCGACCAGGCCGCCGCCGGTGATATGCGCCATCGCCTTGATCAGGCCCTCGCGCACCAGCGGCATGCAACTTTTCACATAGATGCGCGTTGGCATCATCAGGATCTCGGCCAGCGGCTTCGATGTTTCGAACGGCGCGGGCGATTCGAAGGTGAGGCCATTGTCGGCGATCACCTTGCGCACCAGCGAGAAGCCATTGGAATGCACGCCCGAGGATTCGATGCCCAGCAGCACATCGCCCGGCTTCACGTCGCGCGGCAGCAGTTTGCCGCGTTCGGCGGCGCCCACGGCGAAACCGGCGAGGTCGTAATCCTTGGCGGCATACATGCCGGGCATCTCGGCGGTTTCGCCCCCCGTCAGCGCGCAGCCGGCCTGGCGGCAGCCCTCGGCGATGCCGGCCACCACCTTGGTGGCGACGGCGACGTCGAGCTTGCCGGTGGCGTAGTAGTCGAGGAAGAACAGCGGCTCGGCGCCCTGCACCAGGATGTCGTTCACCACCATGGCCACCAGATCGATGCCCACGCCGTCATGCCGGCCGGTCTCGATGGCGATTTTCAGCTTGGTGCCGACGCCGTCTGTCGACGACACAAGAATGGGGTCCTGGAAGCCCGCGGCCTTGAGGTCGAACAGCGCGCCGAAACCGCCGAGGCTGGCATCGGCGCCCTTGCGGCGGGTGGAGGCGGCCAGCGGCTTGATGGCATCGACCAGGGCCTCGCCAGCGTCGATGTCGACTCCGGCGGCCTTATAAAGCGGCGACGTGTTGATGGTGGCCTCCACGATGGGCTATGGTGGGCGGTGTGCGCTAATCGTGGCAACATACTCATTCCCCCTGTCTTTGCAATGCTCCTTCGGCGACCGCTAACGGCCTGTTTTCTCTTGATTTTTGCCGCAGTGGCGGGCCTGGGCGGCAGCCTGCCGGCCATGGCGCAGGGCGTGACTCAGGCCGCCACCCAGCAGATGCGCCCGGCCGATCCGTTCAGCGTGCGCGGCATCGCGGTGGATGCCAGCGCCGAGAGCGCGGCGGCCGCCCGTCCGCTGGCGCTGGCCGAGGGGCAGCGCCGCGCCTTCGCCCAGCTGCTGCGCCGCCTGACCCTGCCCGAGGATTACGGCCGCCTGCCGCGCCCCAGCGAGGCCTTGCTGAACGACACTGTGGCCGGTTTCGGCATCGACGAGGAACGCACCTCGGCCACGCGCTATATCGGAAAAATCACCGTGCAGTTCCGGCCGGACGCCGTGCGCCGCCTGCTGCAGGAGGCGCGCATCCCGTATTCCGAGACGACCAGCCGGCCGGTGCTGGTGGTGCCGGTCTGGCAGACGGCGGAGGGTGTGCGCATCTGGGAGGCCGGCAATCCGTGGCGCGAAGCCTGGCAGCGCCGGCCCGAAGGCGACAGCCTGGTGCCGCTGAGCATCGCGCCGGCCACGCCCGATGGCGGCGGCCCGTCGCTGGAGCGGCTGCTCGGCAGCCCCGAAGAGCTGCAGGGCATGATGCGCAAGGGCAGCTTCGACGATGCCCTGGTGTTGACTGCCACCTTGCAGCAGGCCGATCCGGGCAACATGCGCATCGACCTCTATGTGCATCATCAAGGTGGGGCCGCCTTCCTGAACGGACTGGAGACCATGACGGTCACCGGCGGCACGCAGGAAGAAACGCTGCTGACCGCAGCGCTCGAACTGACGCGCCGCATCGAGGCGCGCTGGAAATACGCCACCGTGATCGACCTGGAAAAGCAGGGCCAGATCAGTGCCATGGCCGCCTTCGGCAGCCTGGCGGAATGGACCAGGCTGCGCGCGGCTTTGGCCGCGGTGCCGACCCTGCGCAAGGTGGAGGTACTGCAGCTCTCGCATCGCAACGCCCAGCTGCTGCTCGATTACTACGGCGAGCCGGGTCAGCTCGGCACCGCGCTGGCGCAGCGCGACATCCTGCTGCAGCAGCAGGACGGCTACTGGACCATGCAGAGGCGCCAGCCATGACACGGCGCGAGCAGATGGTCGCCTGGAGCGGCATCCTCATCGTCGCTGTGGCGCTGATCCTGGTGCTGCGCGACATCCTGCTGCCCTTCGTGGCCGGCATGGCGGTGGCCTATTTCCTCGATCCCGCCGCCGACTGGCTGGAACGCCGCCGCGTGCCGCGCTGGCTCGCCACCTTGCTGATCCTGTCGCTGTTCTTCGTGGCGGTGGGGCTGGTCTTCGTGCTGCTGGTGCCGCTGGTGCGCGACCAGTTCGACCGCTTCCTCACCCATCTGCCCGAATATGCCGCGCTGTTCCAGGAGCGCGTGCTGCCCTGGCTGCTGGGCTGGGCCGAGCGGCTGGGTTTCGACTTCAGCATGGATATCAAGTCGGCGCTGAACGGCAACCGCGAGCAGATCATGAAGGTGCTGGGCGGCATTCTCACCGGCCTGCTGGGCGGCGGGCAGGCGGTGTTCACCCTGCTGTCGCTGATGGTGATCACGCCGGTGGTGAGCTTCTACCTGCTGCGCGACTGGGACCGGCTGGTGAGCAAGGTTGATTCCTATCTGCCGCTGGATCATGCCGCCACGATCCGCGAACAGGCCGGCGAAATCGACAAGGTGCTGGCCGGCTTCGTGCGCGGCCAGCTGCTGGTCTGCCTCAGCCTTGCCGCCTTCTATGGCATCGGGCTCACCGCGCTGGGCCTGCAGTTCGGCCTGTTCATCGGGATTACCGCCGGCATGATCTCGTTCATTCCCTATGTCGGCACGACCTTGGGTTTCGTCACCAGCGTGGGCGTGGCGCTGGCGCAATACTGGGACGATCCGCTGTGGATCGGCCTGGTGGCCGGGTTGTTCATCCTGGGCCAGGTGATCGAGGGCAACTTCCTGCATCCGGTGCTGATCGGCGACCGCGTCGGCCTGCATCCGGTGTGGATCATCTTCGCGCTGCTGGCGGGCGGCAGCCTGTTCGGCTTCGTCGGCATCCTGCTGGCGGTGCCGATTTTTGCCGTGATCGGCGTGCTGTTCCGCTTCGCGCTGGAGCGCTACCGCGAGAGCTGGCTGTATAAACCGGGCGCGCCGAAGAAACCCGAGTAGCATCTGATGGCGCACAAGCAGCTCAGTCTCGGCCTCAGCCTGCCGACCTCGTGGGTGCGCGAGGATTTCCTCGTCGCCGACGGCAATGCCGATGCGCTCGCCTGGATCGACCGCTGGCCCGACTGGCCGAACGGCATCCTCGTGCTCTACGGCCCGCCGGGCAGCGGCAAGACCCATCTGGCGCAGATCTGGGCGACGCAGTCGAATGCACGCATCGTCGGTGCCGATGCCGTCACCGCCGCCGGCGTCGATGCCCTGGCGCAGGGCGCGCTCTGCGTCGACGATGCCGACGGCGTGGCCGCTCCTGCCGCGCTGTTCCATCTCATCAACCTGATGCGCGAACGCGGTCATTCCCTGCTGCTGACCGGCAGCGCACCGCCGGCAAAATGGCCGTTCACATTGCCCGACCTGATGTCGCGCCTGAAGGCGATGCCGGCGCAGGGCATCGCCGAACCCGGCGACGCATTGCTAGGCGCCGTGCTGGTCAAGCTGTTTGCCGACCGCCAGCTCGCCGTGGGCGAAGAGGTGGTGAAATACCTGGTGCCGCGCATCGAGCGCTCGTTCCATGCCGCGCGGCACTGGGTGGCGGCGCTGGATGCCGCCGCCTTGGCCGAAAGCCGCGCCGTGACCGTGGCGCTGGCGCGCAGGCTGCTGGAGCAGGCAGCGGATTAATCCAGCTTCTTGCCGTCGAGGTCTTTCGCGGCGCGCGCGGTTTCTTTTTTCTGCTTCTCGCGCGTGGCCTTCGGCTGGCCGAATTTCGCACGGTTCTCCGCCGCGCGTTCCTTCGCTTCGTCGCGCTCGCGCGTCTTGCGCGCCTTGTTGAAATTCAGCACGTCGCCCATGGCGGCATCCTACCCGTCTTTAAGCTGCGCCGGCACCACGAAGCTGGCCAGGAAACCCGCCTTGGGCGCGACCTGGGCCCAGGCCTTGGCCGGGAAGACGATCTCGGCCAGGCCCCCGGTGGGGAATTTTTCAGCGAGGCGATCCAGCGCGTCGCCGGCGGCGCTGCCCGACAGGCTGGCGGCGAATTCCTCCAGCCCGGGATTATGGCCGATCAGCATCAGCTCGCGGCAATCGGTGGGGGCGGCGCGGGTGAGGGCCAGCAGGGCCGCGGGCTCGGCCAGATAGAGGCTGGGATCGAAGCGGGCCTGGATACGGTCGGGCGCGCCGCCGCTCAGGCGCTTTTGCAGCCGTTCCCAGGTCTGCCGCGTGCGGGTGGCGGGCGAGCAGAGCACCAGGCCGGGGCTGATATTGCGCTCGGCCATATGGCGGGCCAGCAGGCGGCAGGCCTTTTTGCCCCGGGGGCTCAAGGGCCGGGCGAAGTCGTCCAGTTCCGGGTCGTCCCAGGCGGATTTGGCATGGCGCAAAAGCCATAGACGCAACATGGACTTATCCTATTTTTTCGGGGTAGCCGCGACCTGTCGCCGCTTTGACATAAACCCCCGTTAGACCTATACCCGAAGGCGTCGACCGGCGGTGGGTTCGGGCGGATGGCCGGTAACGACAGAGGCATCTGATATGCAGCAAGTGGCCGATATTCTCCAGACCCCGTCGACCAGCGGTGTGGCTTTGCCCAGCCGCCCGCCGATCACGGTCAGCCCGCGCGACCGCTTCATCAATCGCGAATTGTCGTGGCTGGCCTTCAACCTGCGGGTCATGGAAGAGGCCAACAACAAGCGCTACCCGCTGCTGGAGCGCCTGCGTTTCCTCTCGATCTCGGCCAACAACCTGGACGAATTCTTCATGGTGCGCGTGGCCGGCCTGCATGGCCAGATCAAGGCCGGCATCGAGGAGCACAGCCAGGACGGCCTGACGCCGGCCCAGCAGCTTGCCCGCATCAACGAGGCCGCCGGCGACCTGATGAACCGCCAGCAGGCCTGCTGGGGTTCGCTGACCGTCGAACTGGCCGAGGCCGGCATCCATGTGCTGCAGCCCGGGCAGCTCACGGCCGACGACCGGCGCTGGCTGGAAGATTATTTCCTCGCCCATGTGTTTCCCGTCCTGACCCCGCTGGCGATCGATCCGGCCCATCCTTTCCCGTTTATCCCGAATCTGGGTTTCGCGATGGTGATGCAAATGCGACGGGTTCGTGACGGTCGCAGTCTGAACGCGCTGCTGCCGCTGCCGAGCCAGGTCGACCGCTTCACCCGCCTGCCGGGCGACGGCATCCGGTTCGTATCGCTGGAAAACCTGGTCGGTCTGTTCCTCAACAAGCTGTTCCCGGGCTACGAAATCCTCGGCTCGGGCCTGTTCCGCATCACCCGCGACAGCGATATCGAAATCGAGGAAGAGGCCGAGGATCTGGTCCGGCTGTTCGAGACGGCGCTGAAACGCCGTCGCCGCGGCACCGTGATCCGCCTCAAGATCAATGCCGGCATGCCGGAAGATCTGCGCCGCTTCGTGTGCGAGGAACTGGAAGTCAGCCCGCAGGCGGTGATCGTAGTGGACGGCATCCTCGGCCTGGCCGATACCAAGCGGCTGATCGTTGACGACCTGCCGGACCTGAAATTCCCGCCATTCTCGCCGCGTTTCCCCGAGCGCATCCGCGATTTCGGCGGCGACTGCTTCGCCGCCATCCGCGCCAAGGACCTGGTGGTGCACCACCCCTACGAAAGTTTCGACGTGGTGGTGCAGTTCCTGCGGCAGGCGGCGGCCGATCCCCATGTGGTGGCGATCAAGCAGACGTTGTACCGCACCTCGGACGACAGCCCCATCGTGCGCGCCCTGATCGAAGCCGCCGAAGCCGGCAAATCGGTGACCGCGCTGGTCGAGCTGAAGGCGCGGTTCGACGAGGCTGCGAACATCAAGTGGGCGCGCGACATGGAACGTGTCGGCGTGCAGGTGGTCTATGGCTTCATCGAGCTGAAGACGCACGCCAAGATTTCGCTGGTGGTGCGGCGCGAGAGCGGGCACCTGAATACCTATGTGCATTTCGGCACCGGCAACTATCACCCCTATACGGCGCGGGTCTACACCGACCTCAGCTTCTTCACCGACGACAACGACCTGGGCCACGACGCCACCTGCCTGTTCAACTTCCTGACCGGCTATGCCGCGCCGGAGAATCTGAAGAAGGTGGCGATCTCGCCCTACACACTGCGCCCGCGACTGCTGGAGCTGATCAACGAGGAAATCAAGCATGCCGAGGCGGGGCGTCCGGCGGCGATCTGGGCCAAGATGAACAGCCTGGTCGATCCGGTGGTGATCGACGCGCTGTATCAGGCCAGCCAGGCCGGCGTGCAGATCGACCTGATCGTGCGCGGCATCTGCTGCCTGCGGCCGGGTGTGCCGGGCCTGTCGGAGAATATCCGGGTGAAAAGCCTGATCGGGCGGTTCCTGGAGCATTCGCGCATCGTCTGTTTCGGTGGCGGCAAGGGGCTGCCTTCGCCGGAGGCGAAAATCTTCATCTCCTCGGCCGACTGGATGCCGCGGAACTTCGACCGCCGCGTGGAAGTTCTGATCCCGATCGAGAACGCGACGGTGCATGAGCAGATCATGGACCAGATCATGGTGGCCAACCTGAAGGACCAGGCGCAGAGCTGGTGGCTCGGCGCCGACGACCAGTATCTGCGCGCCTCCGAGGCGCCGGATGCCTTCAGCGCGCATACCTATTTCATGACCAATCCCAGCCTGTCGGGCCGTGGCAAGGCGCTGAAGAAACCGGAGGCGATCCCGCGCCTCAAACTCAAGGACGGGCTGGGCGAGATGCCGGCCGAAACCCTGGTAGGCAAGAGTGGCCGTCGCGCAAACAATCAGTAAGGTTGCCCCCTCGCAGGCGGTTTCGCCGCTGCCGTTCGGAGTCATCGATGTAGGCTCCAATTCGGTGCGTCTGGTGGTGTTCGGCGAGCCGCTGCGCCTGCCGACCGCCATGTTCAATGAAAAGGTGCTGTGCGGCCTGGGCCGGGGCTTGAGCGAAAGCGGCGCGCTGGATGCCGATGGTGCGGCGCAGGCGTTAGGCGCGATCCGGCGCTTCGTGACGCTGGCGCGTCACATGGAGGTGCGCTCACTGCAGATCGTGGCGACGGCCGCCGTGCGCGATGCCAGCAACGGCGCCGAATTCGTCGCGCAGATCGAACGCGACACCGGCGAAAACGTGCGCGTGCTGAGCGGACAGGAAGAGGCGACCTATTCGGCCTATGGCGTCCTTTCGGGTATTCCCGATGCCTGTGGTGTGATGGGCGACCTGGGCGGCGGCAGCCTGGAACTGGTGTCGCTGGACGGGAACAAACTGGGCGACAGCGTCACCTTGCCGCTTGGCCCGCTGCGCATCGCCAATCTGGGCAATTACGGCGTGGTCAAAAGCTTCATCGACGAGAAGATTGCCGGCGTCGAGTGGCTGAAGAAATGGAAGGGCAGGTCGCTTTATGCCGTGGGCGGGTCGTGGCGCGCCATCGCCCGCGTGCACATGGCGCAGAAGCACAGCCCGCTGCACATCATTCACCAGTATACGCTGGGGCGCGGTGAGGCGAGCGACTTCACCCGCCTGATCGCCAAGCAGAGCAAGGAATCGCTGCTGCGCGTGGAAGGCGTGCCGCGCCGGCGCCAGGATGCGCTGCCGCTAGCCGCCCTGGTGATGCGCCGTGTGATCAAGGCGCTGGAACCCAAGGACGTGGTGTTTTCGGCCAATGGCCTGCGCGAGGGTCTGGCCTATGCTCTGCTGAACGAGAAGCAGCGCGCGGAAGATCCGCTGCTGGCCTATTGCCGGCACATGGCCGAGCGCGAAAGCCGCTTCGCCGAGCATGGCGCCGAACTCGACCGTTTCATCGCGCCGATTTTCGACCGCGATCCGACCGACCGTGCCCGCATCAGGCTGGCGGCAGCGATCCTGGCCGATACGGCCTGGCGCGTGCATCCCGATTATCGCGGCGAGCAGTCGATGGGCATCATCCTGCACGCACCGTTCGGGGCCATCACCCAGGACGAGCGCGCGCTGCTGGCCCTGATCGTATTCACGCGCTATGTCGGCACCGCCAGCGATCCCACCGCTGCGCCGGCCTGGCAGATGCTGAATGCCGAGCAGATCGATTATGCCCAACGCATCGGCCTGGCCATGCGGCTGGGCCAGACCCTGTCGGGCGGCGTGCCGGGCATACTTTCAGATTGCAAATTGCGGCCGAACGGCAACGGCATCGTGCTGGAAATCCCGGCCCAGCATGCCGCCCTGGACGGCGAGGCCGTGCAGCGCCGCATGGAAGCCTTCGCCAAGGCGCTGAACCGCGCCGGCGAAGTGCGCGTGGCGAAGCGCTAGGCCTTATTTCTTCAGTTCGACCAGCTTGATGCGGTTGCCTTCGGCGGCCAGCGCCAGTTCGCCGTGTTTCAGGCGCAGGGCATCGTTGCCGAAAATCTCGCGGCGCCAGCCCTGCAGGGCGGGCACGACGGCTTTGTCGTCGGCGGCGATCTTGTCGAGATCGGAGGAGGAGGCGACCAGCTTCTGCGCGACGTCGAAATCGTCGCATTTCATCTTCAGCAGTACCTTCAGCAGCTCGACCAGCGGGCCGATGCCGCGCGGCAACTCGGCTTCCTTTTCCACCACCGGCCAGGTCTCGCGCGGACTGGCCAGCTTCTCGGCGATGGCCGCTAGGAGTCCGGCGCCCATCTTGCCTTCCGCGAAACCTTTCGACAGGCCGCGCATGCGTTCCAGATCGTCGGCCACCTTCGGCGGATGGGCGGCGATTTCCATCAGGGTCTCGTCGCGGATGATGCGCTGGCGCGGGATGTCGCGGTTGCGCGCCTCGATCTCGCGCCAGGCGGCGGCGGCCTGCAGCACGGCGAGGTATTCCGGCTTGGTGGTGCGCGGCTTGAGCCGCTTCCAGGCATTCTCGGGCGGGATTTCATAGGTGGCCGGATCGGCCAGCAGGGCCATTTCCTCGTTCAGCCAGTCGGCGCGGCCCGACTTCAGCAGGCGCGCGCGCAGCTTGTCGAAGCATTTGCGCAGATGCGTCACGTCGGACAGCGCGTAGCGCACCTGCTTGTCGGTCAGCGGGCGGCGTGCCCAGTCGGTGAAGCGCGAGGATTTGTCGATCTGCGCCCCGGCCAGCTTGGAGGCAAGCTGCTCGTACGACACCTGGTCGCCGAAGCCGCAGACCATGGCGGCGACCTGGGTGTCGAACAGCGGGGCGGGGACTTCGCCCATCAGCTTGGTGAAGATTTCCAGATCCTGCCGGGCGGCATGGAACACCTTCAGCACGGCGCGGTTGCGCAGCAGCTCGAACAGCGGTTCCAGCGACAGGCCTTCGGCCAGCGGGTCGATCGCCCGGGCTTCCTCGGGGCCGGCCACCTGGATCAGGCAGACCATGGGCCAGAAGGTGGTCTCCCGCATGAACTCGGTATCCACGGTCACGTAGGGGGCCGTGGCCAGCGAGGCGCAGAAACGGCTGAGTTCGTCGGTGGCGGTGATCGGGGCGGTGTTCGGGGCGGGGTCGGTACGCATGGTTGGGGCTCATAGCATGCCGGGGGCCGCGACCCAACCCCGCAGGCTGTTCCGGGCGGCGATTTTCCCCTAGGATCGGCCTTGACTTTCCGCCTCTGGCGGGGCCTGTTCCCGCTTTGATTTCCACTGCTTTTTCAACGGATTCCCCGATGTCCCGTTATCGTACGCATACCTGTGGCCAGCTCCGTCCGGCCGAGGTCGGTTCCGAGGTCAAGCTGGCCGGCTGGGTCCACCGCAAGCGCGACCACGGCAACCTGCTGTTCATCGACCTGCGCGACCATTACGGCATCACCCAGATCGTGGCCGAGAGCGGCTCGGATGCCTTCAGGCAGATGGAAGGCCTGCGTTCGGAATACGTGATCAGCGCGGTGGGCAAGGTGGTGGCCCGCACGCCCGAGACGGTGAACCCGAACCTGCCCACGGGCAGCGTTGAAGTGGTGGTCTCCAGCATCGAGGTGCTGGGCGAGGCTCAGGAACTGCCGATGCCGGTGTTCGGCGAGCAGGAATATCCCGAAGACATCCGCCTGAAATACCGTTTCCTCGACCTGCGCCGCGAACGCCTGCACAACAACATCATCCTGCGCAGCAAGGTGATCTCGTCGATCCGCCGGCGCATGACCGACCAGGGCTTCATGGAATTCCAGACGCCGATCCTGACGGCGTCGTCGCCGGAAGGCGCGCGCGACTTCCTGGTGCCCAGCCGTATCCATCCGGGCCGTTTCTACGCCCTGCCGCAGGCGCCGCAGCAGTTCAAGCAGCTGATCATGGTCTCGGGCTTCGACCGCTATTTCCAGATCGCGCCCTGCTTCCGCGACGAGGATGCCCGCAAGGACCGCAGCCCGGGCGAGTTCTACCAGCTCGATGTCGAGATGAGCTTCGTGGAGCAGGACGACGTGTTCAACGCCGTCGGCCCAGTGATCCATGGCGTGTTCCAGGAATTCGCCAACGGCCGCGATTGCGGCCCGCTGGACTTCCCGCGCATTCCCTATCGCGAGGCGATGCTGAAATATGGTTCGGACAAGCCGGACCTGCGCAACCCGATCATCCTGGCCGACGTGACCGAGGTGTTCCGCGGCTCGGGCTTTGGCGTATTCGCCCGCAACATCGAGAATGGTGCGGTCGTGCGCGGCATCCCGGCGCCAGGTGCGGCCGGCCGTCCGCGCAGCTTCTTCGACAAGATGAATGACTGGGCGCGCCAGGAAGGCGCCGCTGGCCTGGGCTACATCATCTTCGACAATGGCGAAGCGAAAGGCCCGATCGCCAAGTTCCTGGATGCCGACCGCGTCGCGCTGCTGAAAAAGCTCGGCAATGTGAAGGATGGCGACGCCATCTTCTTCGCCTGCGACAAGGAGCTGCCGGCGGCCAAGCTGGCCGGCCAGGCGCGCATTCGTATTGGTGATGAGCTGGATATCTGCGAGAAGAATGTCTTCAAGTTCTGCTGGATCGTCGATTTCCCGATGTTCGAGTATAACGAGGACGACAAGAAGATCGATTTCAGCCACAACCCCTTCTCGATGCCGCAGGGCGGGCTGGAGGCGCTGAACACCAAGGATCCGCTGGATATCCTGGCCTACCAGTACGACATCGTCTGCAACGGCGTGGAACTTTCGTCCGGCGCCATCCGTAACCATCGTCCGGAGATCATGTACAAGGCCTTCGAGATCGCGGGTTACGGGCCGGAAGTGGTGGAAGGCAAGTTCGGCGGCATGCTGAACGCGTTCAAGTTCGGCGCCCCGCCCCATGGCGGCATCGCGCCGGGCATCGACCGCATCGTCATGCTGCTGGCCGACGAGCCGAATATCCGCGAGGTGGTGCTGTTCCCGATGAACCAGCAGGCCCAGGACCTGATGATGCAGGCGCCGAGCGAGGTGACGATGAAGCAGCTGCGCGAGCTGCATATCCGCGTCGTCGCGCCTGACGCGGAAAAGAAGTCCACCTGATCATGTGACGGCGAAGCGGCCATGCTCGACAGCCTCGATTATGTCCGCTTCGGCGTCACGCTGTTTTCGATCCTCGATCCCTTCGCGGCCATTCCGCTGTTTCTGCTGCTGACCGACGGCCGTTCGCCAGGCCAGCGTTCGGCCACCGCGCGCACCGCCGCCCTGACCGTCTTTGCCGCCCTGGTGATCGCCGGCTTTTCCGGCGACCTGATCCTGCGCCTGCTGGGCGCCAGCCTGCCGGCCTTCCAGGTCGGCGGCGGCATCGTGCTGTTCCTGATGGCGCTGAGCATGATCAACGCGCAGCTCAGCCCGCAGCAGCAGACGCCCGAGGAGGCCAGCGAGGCCACGGACCGTTCGGCCCTGGGCGTGGTGCCGATCGCCATGCCGCTGCTGGTCGGCCCCGGCTCGATCTCGGCCACCATCATCTACATGGAGCGCGGCGCCGGCTGGCAGCATAAGGGGTTAAGCGTGGCGATCCTGGCGCTGATCTGCTTCGGCATCTGGGTGGTGCTCCGGCTGGCGCAGCCCATCGGCGACCGGCTCGGCCGCACCGGGCTCAACATCCTCAACCGCATTTTCGGCTTGCTGCTGGCCGCCGTTGCGGTTCAAATCTTCGCCAACGGATTGCGCGGCCTGTTTCCCGCCCTGGGCTGATACAGATACAAAAGACGGGCTGACACAAAAAGAAAGATCGCCTCGCCATGCTCGACCCGGAAGCCAAGGCCCTGCTGGATGCCGTGAAAGCGGCGAACCGACCGGAATATGCCGATCTGGGCGCAGCCGGCGCGCGCAAGCTCTACAAGGATACGCGCGGCGCCGTGACCCCGCCGCCGCCCGAGGTTTCCGAGGTCGACAATATCGCGGCGCCCGGTCCGCATGGGCCGATCCCGCTGCGCTATTACCGTCCGGCCGGCGTGGACAAGAAGGAACCGTTGCCGGCCGTGGTGTTCTATCACGGCGGCGGCTGGGTGATCGGCGACCTCGATACCCATGACGTGGCCTGCCGCACGCTGGCCAACGAGGCGCGCTGCGCCGTGGTCTCGGTCGATTACCGCATGGGGCCGGAAAACAAATTTCCCTGCGCGGTGGACGATGCCTATGCCGCCCTGCTGTGGGTGGCCGAAGAGGCCAAGCGCCTGCGCATCGACCCGGCCCGCATCGCGGTGGGCGGCGATTCCGCCGGTGGCAATCTCGCGGCCGTGGTCTGCATCGCCGTGCGCGAGAAGACCAGGGCGGGCGAAAGCGGCGTGCCGAAGATCGTCTACCAGCTGCTGATCTATCCGGCCACCGACATGCACATGACCACGGACTCGCATAAACGCTTCGGCGAGGGCCATCTGTTGACGCGCTCGGCGATGGACTGGTTCCAGCTGCAGTATCTGAACAACGAGGCCGACCGCGACGACTGGCGCGCCTCGCCGCTGCGCGCCAAAAGTCTGGCCGGCCTGCCGCCGGCCTATGTGGTGGTGGCCGGCCATGATCCGCTGCGCGACGAGGGCGAGGCCTATGCCATGGCGCTGAAAAAGGCCGGCGTGCCCGTGGCCTTCCGCGAATTCCCCGGCCAGATCCACGGCTTCGTGGTGATGGGCAAGGCGATCCCGCAGGCCAACCAGGCCCTGGCCGAAATGGGCGTGGCGCTCAAGCTGGCGTTTGGGCAGGCCTAGGGCCGATCACTCCCGACCCAGCACCAGCACCCACAGCGCGCGGCGCGGATCGGTGATGTCCACGCGCGTGTCGGCGCCGAGTTCGGTGACAGCGGGATTGAGCAGGTTGCGGCGGTGGCCTTCGCTGCCCAGCCACAATTGCACCACACCAGCGGCATCGCAGGCGCAGAGCGCCAGATTCTCGGCCGCCGCACGATAGCGATAGGCGACGCGGTCCAGGCGCTGCGGCAGGTTGCTGCCGTCGCAGCCGTCATGGGCGAGTTTGCCGCAGGATTGCAGGTCGGCCGCATGACGCGTCGCCGCGTCGGCGAGGCGGCTGTTCCAGGTGAGCGGCGCGAGGCCGGCACCGGCGCGCGCCGCGTTCACATGATGCAGAATCTCGGCACGCCACTCGGACTCCATCGCCGCCGCATTGCGGCAGAAATATGGCGCAAGCATCAGCAGCGCGCAGAAGAACAGCACTTGAATTCCGCACCCGCCGCGCCGATTTCCTGATCTGGACATATCAGGAGGCTAACGCAGACATGCTCGACGCGAAATCCCTGCTGGACCAGTTCCTCGGCCAGGCCGGCCAGGCCAAACGCGGCATCGATGGGCTGGGCGGCACCGGCGGCCTGGCCGTGGGCGGCGTGCTTGGCCTGCTGCTGGCCAACAAGAAGGCGCGCAAGATGGCTGGCAATGTCGCCGTCTATGGCGGCGCGGCGGCGCTTGGGCTGCTGGCCTGGCGCGCTTATCGCAACTGGCAGGACGGGCAGAAGCCGGCCTCAGGCCCCGTGGCGCAGCCGGGCGACATGCCGCAGATGGCGCCGAAATACCTGCCATCGGCCGCGCCGGCCGCCGACGGCAATCCGTTCGAGCTGGCGCTGATCCGCGCCATGATCTCTGCCGCCAAGGCCGACGGCCATCTGGATGCGACCGAGCAACAGCGCGTGTTCGCCGAGATCGAACGCATGGCGCTGGACTCGGAAGCCAAGAGCGCCGTGTTTGCCATGCTGGCCAATCCGGTGAAGCTGGAGGAGATCGTGGCCAGCGCCGGCAACGAGGAGCAGGCGGCGGAACTCTATCTGGCCTCGCGGCTTGCCATCGATCCCGACCAGCCGGCCGAACGCGAATACCTCGCACTGCTGGCGACGCGGATGAACCTGCCGCCGGAGCTGCGCGCGCATCTGGACGCCCAGGTGGAAGCCGCGCTGGCCCAGAGAGCGGCATAAGCAGAGAGCGGCATAGCAGCCGGGCATCGTTACAGCGCTGGAACGCTGTGTCGGCGCGCGTGTGCTAACGGCGTATGCATCAGCCAAGACTGGCGATAAGGGCAGGTGAGGCAGACTTCCGTCTGCGCGAGGGCCGGCCGTCACCCGCGCCCGGCCACGTTACCGGCTTTTTAGCTGCGTCGGCGCCCGCTCGGGTCTAGGCTTCGACTCATGGTTACCGCGCCGTAGAGGTGCGATGAATACGATTTCAGGAGCGTTGCGTGTCCACGGTGATTGAACCCCTCAAAGCCAGCGGCAGCCTCGTTGTCACGCCCCGCCCGCTGGCCCAGCCCGTGGAACCCGTGGCGCAAGGCGCCGTTGTACTGAAGCCGGACCAGCGCGGTCCGCTGAAGGCCGGCATCGGCAGCCAGATCGATTTGTCCGCGTAAGCGTTTCCTCCCCCCGAGTAAGTAGCCCCGGACTGAAGACCGCCTCTGCCGCCCCCCGGCAGAGGCGGTTTGCTTTTCAGGGATCAGGCGAAGCGGCCGCCGCCGAGATAGCTGCTCAGGCCGCCACCGAAGGAGCCGCCGCCACCGAACAGGCCCAGCAGGTATTGCGTGTTGCTGGCGCGCATCGCCTGCTGCATCAGGCGTGCGCTGTAGGCGCCTTGGGTATTGTAGGGATCGTCGGCCTTGGACTTGTCGGTGCCGGTTTTCGTGCCGGTCTTGGTCTTGTCGGTATTCGCCTTTTTCGGTTCCTCCGGGATCGCACCGGCCGGCAGATACTGCTTCAGTTCGGCCAGGGCGGCGCGCTGTTCGTTGGTGGTGTAACTCTTGGTTTCGTCGAAGACGATCGCGTTCAGTTCGTCGCGGGTCAGGCCAGCAAAGGGATTGGTCTTGTCCCAGCCATTGAGGAAACGGGTGGCCAGCCGGGCACGCTCGACGCGCTCGGGCGTGCCGGTCACGCTTTCGTTGTTGGCAATCGCCTTTTCGGCATAGCTCAGCTCTTTCGCCGCTTTGGCCAGCACGGCCTTTTCCAGTTCGTCGCGCCGGGCCAGCGCGGCCCGGCGTTCATTCACCGTGTAGTCGCCGCCGTCATTGGCGATGATGGCAGTAAGCTGGTCGCGGTTCAGCGCGGCAAAGGGATTGGTGCCCTTGCCGTTCAGGAAGTCGGTCGCCTTCTTGGCCGAGGCCAGGCGTTCGGCCGTGCCCGATGGTGGCACTTCCGCATCGTTGGCCTTCTTTTCGAATTCGTTTTTCGGCGTCAGCGTATCCATGGTCAGCACATGGTCCTGCCGGGCGAATTCGGCGAAGGCGGCGCGGCGTTCGTTCACCGTGTATTTGCCCTCGGCATCGACGATCACGGCGGCCAGTTCGGCTGGTGTCTTGCCGCGGAAGGGATTGGCCGTCTTGCCGTCTAGGAAGTCGCTGGCCTGCTTGGCGGCGGCCTTGCGGGCGGTATCGGCGGCGGCATCGCCGGTGAGCGGGGGCAGGGCGGTATCGGCGGCATCGGCCTGTTTGGAACTGGTCAGGAAGATGGCGGAAAGGATTTCCTTCATCTTCTGGGTGATCTGCTCTTCCTCGTCCGGCGTGGCCGCCGCCTTGGCCTGTTCGGCCAGCGCCTTCAGCGCGGCCGGCGACAACGTGACCTCGACGCCCAGGTCCTGGCGCAGGTCGGTGGCGACCATCACCGGCTTCTGCGTGCTGCCGCCGCTACTGCCGCCGGTCTGCTCGCTGGCAGGCTTGGCGGTGCCGGCCAGGATGGTGGCGGTGTAGCCATAGGCGCTGTTGATCGTGGTCATGGGCGGCTCGCTGTTTTAAGTCCGGATACGGACTTGCAAGCGACAGGCCACCAAATGTTGCGCTTAACCTATTGAAACACAGTGTCGATTTGCTGCCGGCATTGGGCAATCCCTGCCACCCCGGCAAAAGCTGCCGGGACGCATTAAAAAGCCCCGATGGCCGGGAGGCCATCGGGGCGGGCCGGAGGAGACCGGCTTATTCGTTTTTACGGGCAGTCCCCTTACGAACAGCCCGTCGTGCTGCCGCAGCTGTCGCATTTCAGGCAGGTGCCGTTGCGCACCAGGGTGAAGTTGCCGCATTCGGGGCAGGCATCGCCCTCATAGCCCTTCATGCGCGCCTCGGCGATGCGCTCCATCTTGGTGCCGCCGCCGCCCATGGCGGTGGCCGACATCTCGACATGGGTATGCGTGTCGGCGCTGACATGCATGACCGACATGGTCGGGCCATCCGTGCCGGTGGCCTGCAACTCGGCCACTTCGCCGCGATCCTGGCCACCCTTGAGCACATAGAGGTTGGAGCGGATGTAGCCGGTCGAGGCCACCTTGATGGCTTCCTTCTCCACCTGCAGCTTGATCGATGCCGGGCTTTCCTTGGCGCCGAGCGTATCGTGCCGCAGGTCGTCGGGCTGCACATGGGCCAGGTCGGTGCGGCCCAGATAGCTGACGGCCAGTTCGCGGAACACATAATCGAGGATCGAGGTCGACATCTTGATGACGTCGTTGCCTTCCACCATGCCCGAAGGCTCGAAGCGGGTGAAGGTGAAGGCATCCACAAATTCCTCCAGCGGCACGCCGTATTGCAGGCCGATGGAGATGGCGATCGCGAAGTTGTTCATCAGGCTGCGGAAGGCGGCGCCTTCCTTGTGCATGTCGATGAAGATTTCGCCCAGCTTGCCGTGGTCGTATTCGCCGGTACGCAGATAGACCTTGTGGCCACCCACCACGGCCTTCTGGGTGTAGCCCTTGCGGCGCAGCGGCAGCTTCTGGCGGCCGGCGATGTGCTTCTCGACGATGCGCTCGGCGATGATCTGCGCGCGCGCGGCCATCGGAGCTTCCGCCACCTGTTCGGCGACGGTCTCGCCGACGGCGTCGTCAACATCGTCTTCCAGAACCTGCGCCTGCAGCGGCTGGCTGAGCTTGGAACCGTCGCGATATAGCGCCATCGCCTTGCAGCCGAGTTTCCACGACAGCATGTAGGCCAGCTTGCAATCCTCGACGGTGGCGAGGTTGGGCATGTTGATGGTTTTCGAGATCGCGCCGGTAATGAAGGGCTGGGCGGCCGCCATCATGCGGATATGGCTTTCCGCCGACAGGAAGCGCACGCCGTCCTTGCCGCAGGGATTGGCGCAATCGAACACCGACAGGTGCATGTCGCGCAGGCCCGGCGCGCCTTCCACCGTCATCGAGCCGCAGCAATACAGATTGGCAGCGGCGATCTCGGCACTGGAGAAGCCCAGCGCGGAGAGCAGGTCGAAGGCGGGATCGTCGAGCTGGGCATCGGTGAAGCCGAGGCCGCGGCAGAAATCCGCACCCAGGGTCCAGCGGTTCAGCACGAACTTGATGTCGAAGGCGCCGCGCAGGCCTTTTTCGGCCTTGGCGATGGCCTCGTCGGTGAAGCCTTTGGCCTTCAGCGTCTCGTGGTTCACGCCGGGCGCGCCGTCCAGCGTGCCATGGCCCACGGCATGGTCGATGATGGCCTTGATCTGGCCGTCATTGTAGCCGAGCGTCTTCAGCGCCAGCGGCACGGTGCGGTTGATGATCTTGAAATAGCCGCCGCCGGCCAGCTTCTTGAACTTCACCAGGGCGAAGTCCGGCTCGATGCCGGTGGTGTCGCAATCCATCACCAGGCCGATGGTGCCGGTGGGGGCGATCACGCTGACCTGCGCGTTGCGGAAGCCGTGCTGCTCGCCCAGCTCCAGCGCCTGATCCCAGGCGGCTTCTGCGGCATTGAGCAGTGCCTGGTCGGGGCAGCTGGCATGATCCAGCGGCACCGGCATGGTGGACAGGCCTTCATAGCCGAAATGGTCACCCCGGGCGGCGCGGCGATGGTTGCGGATCACGCGCAGCATGTTGTCGGCATTCGGCGCGTAGCCGGGGAAGGCGCCCAGCTCGCCGGCCATCTCGGCCGAGGTGGCGTAAGAGACGCCGGTCATCAGCGCGGTGATGGCGCCGCAGAGCGCGCGGCCCTGGTCGCTGTCATACGAGAAGCCGCAGGACATCAGCAGGGCGCCGAGATTGGCATAGCCCAGGCCCAGCGTGCGGAACTTGTAGGACAGTTCGGCGATTTCCTTGCTGGGGAACTGCGCCATCAGCACGCTGATCTCCAGCACCACGGTCCACAGGCGGGTGGCATGCCGGAAGCCTTCGATGTCGAATTTGCCATCCGCCTGGCGGAAGCACATCAGGTTCATCGAGGCGAGGTTGCAGGCCGTGTCGTCGAGGAACATGTATTCCGAGCACGGGTTCGACGCATTGATGCGGCCATCGGCGGGGCAGGTATGCCAGTCGTTGATCGTGGTGTCGAACTGGATGCCCGGATCGGCCGAGGCCCAGGCGGCATAGCCGACGCGGTCCCACAATTGGCGGGCCTTGAGCGTCTTCGCCGGCTTGCCGTCGCCGCGGCGGATCAGGTTCCAGTCGCCATCCTGTTCGACGGCCTGCAGGAAGTCGTCGTTGACGCGCACCGAGTTGTTGGAATTCTGGCCCGAGACCGAGAGATAGGCTTCCGAATCCCAGTCGGTGTCGTAGGTGGGGAATTCGATCTCGGTGTAACCCTGCTTGGCGAACTGGATCACGCGCTGGATGTAGTTTTCCGGGATCATCGCCTTGCGGGCGGCGACGATCTCGCGGCGCAGCTGGGTGTTCTTCTTCGCGTCAAAACGGCTCTCGCCGCTGCCGAGCTGGCAGGCGGCCATGATCGCGTTCAGGTGTTTCTGCGAGGTCTTGGAACCGGCCACCAGGGCGGCCACCTTCTGCTCCTCGATCACCTTCCAGTCGATGAACTGCTCGATATCGGGATGGTCGATGTCGCAGATCACCATCTTGGCGGCGCGGCGCGTGGTGCCGCCCGACTTGATGGCCCCGGCGGCGCGGTCGCCGATCTTGAGGAAGCTCATCAGACCCGACGATTTGCCGCCGCCCGACAGGCGCTCGTTCTCGCCGCGCAGGCGGCTGAAATTGCTGCCGGTGCCCGAGCCGTATTTGAACAGGCGCGCCTCGCGCACCCACAGGTCCATGATGCCGCCCTCGTTGACGAGGTCGTCCTGCACCGACTGGATGAAGCAGGCATGCGGCTGCGGATGCTCATAGGCCGAGGCCGACTTGGTCAGCTCGCCAGTTTTGAAATCGACGTAGTAATGGCCCTGGGCGGGACCATCGATGCCATAGGCCCAGTGCAGGCCGGTGTTGAACCATTGCGGCGAGTTCGGCGCGGCGATCTGGGCCGCCAGCATGAAGCGCATTTCGTCGAAGAAGGCGCTGGCGTCGTCCTCGGAATCGAAATAGCCGCCCTTCCAGCCCCAATAGGCCCAGGTGCCGGCGAGACGGTCGAAGACTTCCTTGCCGCTGGTCTCCTGGGTGGTGCGGTCCTTCTCGGGCAGGGCGGCCAGCGCTTCCGTGTCGGCCTCGCGGCGCCACAGGAAATCCGGCACGTCGGCTTCTTCCACCGGCTTCAGCGCGACCGGCACGCCGGCGCGGCGGAAATACTTCTGCGCCAGCACGTCGGCGGCCACCTGGCTCCAGCCAGCGGGCACTTCGAGCTGGTCGAGCTTGAACACGACGCTGCCATCGGGATTGCGAATCTCGCTGGTGGTGGTCTTCCACTCCAGCCCCGCGTAAGCATCTTGCCCCGCAACCGTGAAATGCCGCTGAATCCGCATCGTAATCTCCCCGCCCGAACCTTAAGAAAATCAGGATGTTGTGCTCTGGATGGTCCTGTGATTATCGGGGCAAAATCCCAACATCTGGTTACCGAAAGCCGCAACGAGGGCTAAATCTAGTGGAGTGTGGCGAGGGATATCAAACGAGAAATCTTACTATATTTGGCCTTGTTCGTTTTGTGTTCCCTTGACTGGATTTCGCCATATTTTGGCGTATGACTATGACTCGTTGAGTTATTCAGGATTCGCCGATGCGCCGCCTTTTGCCTACCGTTGTGATGATTGTCTCCGCCCTGCTGGCGGGGCTGGCTGCCGGCCCGAGTCTGGCCCAGGACAAGGGGGCGCGGGCCGCGGCCGAGAAGCTGATGACCACCATTGGACTCGAGAAACGGGTCGACATGGTGACCCAGCTCTATCTCAACTTCCTGCCTTCCGGCACGCCGGCCGAGCAGCAGCGCGCCGCCGACCTGCGCCAGCGCGCGCCCACCGCCGGGCCGCGCTTTCGCGGCGCCGTGGTGAACGCGGCGGCGCAGAGCTATAGCCGCTCGGAGCTGGAGGCGCTGGATGCCTATTTTGCCAGCGGCGAGGGCCAGCGCCTGCTGACCACCGCCATCACCCGCGCCGTGCTGGGCCTGGGCCAGAAGGGGCAGGTGAAGGGCAGCGACATCCTCAAGCCCGAGGAACTGCCGCGCGACAATCCGGCTTTGCAGGCGGCCGCCGTCAAATACCCGGCTTTCGAGAGCAAGGCGCGGGCCGAGCTGCAGCGCGAATTCGCCCAGGAAATCGCCCTGATTACCGCACGTTAGGCCGGTTTACCGGGATGGGCAGGGCTTGCCCTGCCGGGGCGGCGATGCCATAGTCCGCCCGAATTTCCAGTGGATTCCCGGTGGCTATTGGCCCAGGGGAATTGGGACGGGGTTGCACAGCATGAGTCTGATCGGCACCAAGCTTTTTACCTGGTGGAAGGGCGAGGCCGTTGGCCAGGATACCTTCGGCAACCGCTATTTCCGCGCCAAGGATGGCAGCCGCAAGCGCTGGGTGATCTACAAGGGCAAGCCCGAGGCCTCGAAAGTGCCGCCGGAATGGCATGCCTGGCTGCATTACACCACCGACGATGCGCCGGTGCATGGCGTGCAGCACAAGCCCTGGGAAAAAGAGCATCTGCCGAACCTGAGCGGCACGCCCTATGCCTACCGGCCGGAAGGCAGCGTGGCCAAGAGCGGCCATCGTCCGGCGGCGACGGGCGATTACCAGGCCTGGCAACCGGAATAAGCAGGCAGGCGAGGGCGGCATGAGCGGGAATCTTGTTGAGACCCTGATCGGCGCGGTCGTGCTGCTGGTGGCCGGCTTTTTCCTGGCCTTCGCCTATTCCACCGGCGGCGTGGGCAGCGGCCGGGTCTCGGGCTATGAACTGCAGGCGCGCTTCAACCGCGCCGACGGCCTGGTGATCGGCGGCGACGTGCGGCTCAGTGGCATCAAGATCGGCACCATCACCAAGCAGAGCCTCGACCCCAAGACCTATGACGCTGTGGTCACCTTCACGGTCGACAGCCGTTATGAGCTGCCCGAGGATACCGCGCTCAAGATCGCTTCCGAGGGCCTGCTGGGCGGCAACTACCTCTCGGTCGAGCCGGGCGGCAGCGACAAGATGCTGAAACCCGGCAGCTTCGTGCAGTTCACGCAAGGGTCGGTGAACCTGATGGACCTGATCGGTCAGGCGATCTTCAGCGCCACGGGCGCCGGCAACGACAAGGACAAAGAGAAGGGCGGCGACGCCACGCTGAGCCCGCTGCCCAAGGCCAACTGAGCCCGTGCGTTTCCTGTCGCGTCGTTTGTTTTTCTTCGCCGCGCTGCTGATCGCGCCGGCAGCATTTGCGCAGTTTCCCGAACCGCAGACGCAATATCCCTCCACGCCGATGCCGGTCGCGGTGCTGCAGGGCTTGGACAAGATCACCGCCCGCATCTACACCTTCGAGGCGCCGGTGGACCAGACCATCGGTTTCGGCACCCTGAAAGTGACCGTGCGGGTCTGCCGCAAGCGGCCGCCGGAATATCCGCCGGAAAGCGCGGCCTTCCTCGAAATCGTCGAGCAGCGGCCGGAGCAGGAGGCCAATGCCCTGTTCAAGGGTTGGATGTTCGCCTCCAGCCCGGGCCTGAACCCGCTGGAGCACCCAGTCTACGACGTGTGGGTGATCGACTGCAAAACCAGTTCCGGCGGCGCGTCGGGCGGCAGGCAATAGAAATCGGCCCGGCGCGGCAACGCGTCGAACAGCAGGTCCAGATACTGCGCGCGCGGTACCTCGATGGCACCGAACTGCTTCAGGTGCGGTGTCACGAACTGCGTATCCAGCAGCACGAAACCGCCGGCGATCAGCCGGCCCACCAGATGCACCAGGGCGATCTTGGAGGCGTCGGTAGCGCGGCTGAACATGCTCTCGCCGAAGAAGGCCGCGCCCAGCCGTACGCCGTATAATCCGCCGACCAGCGCGCCGGCATCGTCATAACATTCCACGCTGTGGGCGAAGCCCAGGCGATGCAGCTCGGTATAGGCATTGCGGATCGTTGCGTTGATCCAGGTCGACTGGCGCTGGGGATGCGACGTCGGTTCGGCGCAGGCCGCGATCACGGCCGGAAAATCGCTATCCACCCTCACTGTATAGGGCGCGGCCCGCACGGTGCGGGCCAGCCGGTGCGGCAGGTGGAACCCGTCCAGCGGAATGATGCCGCGCCGCGTGGGGTAGACCCAGAAATAACCCGGATCTTCGGCACTGTCGGCCATCGGGAAATAGCCGCGGGCATAGGCCTGCAGCAGCAGTTCGGGCGTGAGCGGTTCGGGATGCGTGCTCATGGCCAGGAGCTAGTGCGCATCCCGAAAATCCCTAACCCTGGCGGGCGATGAATTCTTCCAGCCAGTGGATGTCGTAGGCGCCGTTGACGAAATCGGACTCGTTGATCAGGGCCAAGTGCAGCGGGATGGTGGTCTCCAGCCCGCCGATCACATATTCCTCCAGCGAGCGGCGCAGGCGCATCAGGCATTCGTTGCGGCTGGTGCCGTGTACGATCAGCTTGCCGATCAGCGAGTCGTAATGCGGCGGGATCTGATAGCCGGTGTAGAGCGCTGAATCGACGCGCACGCCCAGCCCGCCGGGCACGTGATAATCGGTGACGCGGCCGGGCGAGGGCGCAAAGGTCCGCGGGTTCTCGGCATTGATGCGGCACTCGATGGCGTGGCCGTTGAACTTGATGTCGTCCTGCGTGTAGCCCAGCGGCGCGCCATTGGCGATGCGCAGCTGTTCGCGCACCAGGTCGAGGCCGGTGATCATCTCGGTGACGGGATGCTCCACCTGCAGGCGCGTGTTCATCTCGATGAAATAGAACTCGCCATTCTCGAACAGGAATTCGATGGTGCCGGCGCCGCGATATTTCAGCTTGGCGATCGCATTGGCGGCGATGTCGCCGATCTTCTTGCGCTGGCTGTCGTTCAGCGCGGGCGAGCGGGCTTCTTCCAGTACCTTCTGGTGGCGGCGCTGCAGCGAGCAGTCGCGTTCGCCCAGATGCACTGCGCCGCCCTGGCCGTCGCCGAAGATCTGGATTTCGATATGGCGCGGACGGGCGAGATACTTCTCGACATAGACTTGGTCGTTGCCGAAGGCATTGCGCGCTTCGGTGCGTGCCTGCTGCAGGGCTGGGCCGAATTCGGCCGGCGAGCGCACCACCTTCATGCCGCGGCCGCCGCCGCCGGCGGTGGCCTTGATCAGCACCGGATAGCCCATATCGGCGGCAAGTTTCAGACCGTCTTCCTCGGCCTCCACCGCGCCCTTCGAGCCAGGCACGACCGGGATGCCGAGGTCGCGCGCCGCGTCCTTGGCGGTGATCTTGTCGCCCATCAGCTTGATGTGTTCCGAGGTCGGGCCGATGAAGGTGATGCCATGGGCCTCGACGATCTCGGCGAACTTGGCATTCTCCGACAGGAAACCATAACCGGGATGGATCGCATCGGCGCCGGTGATCTCGGCGGCCGAGATGATGGCCGGGATGTTCAGGTAACTCTGGCTGGAGGGCGGCGGGCCGATACAGACGGATTCATCGGCGATGCGCACATGCATGGCATCGGCATCGGCGGTGGAATGCACCGCCACGGTGCGGATGCCCATTTCGCGGCAGGCGCGATGGATGCGGAGCGCGATCTCGCCGCGATTGGCGATCAGCACCTTGTCAAACATGGAGGCGGCCGGCGCTTATTCGATGACCAGCAGGACCTGGCCGAATTCGACCGGCTGCTGGTTCTCGATCAGGATGCGGGCCACGCGGCCGCCCTTCGGCGCGGTGATCGGGTTCATCGTCTTCATGGCCTCGACGATCAGCACGGTTTGTCCTGCATTGACGCTGTCGCCAACCTTCACGAAGGCCGCCGCGCCGGGCTCGGGCGCCACGTAGACGGTGCCGACCATCGGCGACTTCACGGCGCCCGGGTGATTGGCGTCGTCGCTGCCGGCGGCTGGCGCCGAAGCGGCCGCCGCCGCGCCGGCCGGTGCCGGGGCATAGGCCGGCATGGGGGCGGCGGCCATCACGGTGCCGCCCTTGGTGACGCGCACTTTCAGCGCACCTTCGTTCCATTCGATCTCGGTCAGGCCGGTTTCGTTCAGCAGGTCGGCGAGGTCGCGGATCATCTGCTGGTCGATGCGGCTGCTGGCCGGCTTGGCGGCTTTATCCTTGGGCGCGGATGCCATGCGCTACTCCTGTGATGCGTAGACTGTGAATGGGTTCAGACGATATCGGCCAGCGCTTCCAGCGCCAGCACGTATCCCTTCGGGCCGAAACCGCAGATCATCCCCTTCGCGGCAAGCGAGATATAGGAATGATGGCGGAATTCCTCACGCCGGTGGATATTGGACAGATGCACCTCGACACAGGGCTTCTCGGCGGCATTCAGCGCATCGAGCAGGGCGACCGATGTATGAGTATAGGCCCCAGCATTGAGCACGATGCCATCGGCATGGGTGCGCGACTCCTGGATCCAGTCGACCAGTTCGCCCTCGTGATTGCTCTGGCGGAACACGATGGCCATGCCCAGGCGCCTGGCGGCGGCCTGGCACAGCTTTTCCACGTCGGCCAGGGTATCGCGGCCGTAAATCTCGGGCTGGCGCAGGCCCAGCATGTTCAGGTTCGGGCCGTTCAGCACGTAGATCACGGGCGTGGAGGTCTTCGGCGAGGAAGCCTTCGATCCGGAAGCCTTGCCGCCCGACTTTTTCCGCTGCTGCGCCATGAGATGTGATCGCTCCGAATGACCGGCATTTGCCGTACACTATCGTTTCGTCCCGGGCAACCCGTTGATCAAGCAGGGCAGGGGCGGAAGGGGTGGCGCGCCGTCCCGGCGGCGCTGGGTGTGCGCCCTGGGCTGCTCCCGCCCGGATCGGACTAGGCCATTCTATCTATGAAAAGGCGAACCTGCATTACGGCATCCCGCATAGGTATGGGAATGCAGGTCTGTTCCTGACCACAGGATGTACTCGTTTCGGTGGTGGTGCGGGGCGCGGGTAAGGTTAACGGCAATTTGCCCGCCGCGCTTCATTTTCGCCGTTTACTGATAATTATCGGCGCAATTTATACTTAACGCCTGGGTTGCGGTGCGCCGGGAAGCTCGCGGAACTGCGGTATTGGCATAATTGTTAGTTGTGTTAAGACAACCTCATGGTTGATGCCGTGGGGGGGCGCGCTGCGCTCTCCGTCCTGACAGGCTCATCCACGGCGGAAAATACCGGCAATCGGAAGAATCCATTGCTGCCGTCCCCGTTGAACCAGCCGGAAAAAAACGGCGCGCAGCGGGCCCCGGCGATTCTGCGCTTCGACACCCCGCGTATCAGCAACAATACATTCGCCGCGCTGCAGAATGGCGCGATACTGAACACGGTGCGCCAGGAGGTGACGCTGGAGGAGCGGACCCGGCTGGAGGCCGAAATCCGCCGCCGCATCCAGGTGATCGAGACCGGCGGCACGCCCGGCAGCCCGGGCACACCCGACAGCACGACCACCACCACGGTCACCGAGGGTCGCCTAGACCAGAACGCGCTTGGCGCCCTTAATGAACTGATCGAGCAGTTCCGCCGCGGCAGCGGCGAATTGCCGTCGCGTTTTGTGCCGGCCCTGACCCGCGAATTGCAGCAGTTCAGTAACAAGATCGGCAGCGCCGAGGCCGGCGATGCCCTGGCCGGCATCATCCGCCGCATCGAGAACAGCGTGATCGGCGAGGATGGCCTGCAATTCTCCGACCTGTTCCGTGATCCGGGCTTTTTCATCAAGATCGCCGCCGGCCTGGGCGAACTGGCCTCCAGCACCAACGGCCGTGCTGCCGATGCTTTGCGCGACGTGATCTTCCGGCTGGGCGACCGCCGGCTGTATGACGGCAATCCGCGCAACGATTCCCTGCGCGCCGTAGGTTCGGCCATCGAGCGGCTGGGCCGGGCGCTGGACGATGAGCCCAATGCCGTGCCGGCACTGGAAAACTTCCTGCAGCGGATCGGCGGCGAACCCTCGAACGGCAATGGCCGTTATGCCGCACGGATCGCCGACATCCTGGACCAGACGCTGAACGACCTGCGCGGCGGTTCGCTCGATCTGCAGGCGATCCAGCGGCTGCAGACGGCGCTGAAGGATGTCTCCACCCTGCAGGACATCGCCGGCAATGCCGATGACCGGCTGCGGCAGCAGGCCACGGAAGGCCTGGAGAGTATCCTCGATCGTTATGCCAGCGTGACGAACACGACCCAGACAGTGGTGGTTCCCGGCCAGCCGGCGGTTCCGGCTACTCCGGGCTTGAAAGAGCTGGTGGTGACGGAAGAAACCACGCTGGTGCCGAGGGTGGAGATCGTGGAGCGGGTGGTGGCGGTCTATCAGGCCGTCCAGGACCAGTTCCAGCCTTTGCGCAAACTGAGCGAACCGCCGCCGCCGGTGCCGAACCTGCAGGCACTGGTGACCCTGTCCGACGACGAGGAAGATAAGGACCGCAACCGGTTCGGCATCGATGACGGCGACACGCGCGACGCCAGCAAGGGCTTCGGTTTCGACCGCGATGAATCCGACCGTCTGACTCCCGGTCTGACCGGATATGGGCAATCGGGTTCCGGGTTGTCCACCCTGGGATCGGGCCGTTATCTCGACAGCACGATCTGAGCCCGCTGTTCCACTCCTGGGCGATTGCCAATCCGGCATTTGCGGGCTAAGCCGATAGCATGACTGCCGAGACATCCGCCCCGCAGCCCCGCCTGCATGCCGAGATCAACCCCGTCACCCCGTTTCAGCAGAACTGCTCGCTGATCTGGTGCCCGGAGACCATGCGCGGCGCGCTGGTGGATGCCGGGGGCGAAGCCGAGCAACTCCTGGCCGCCGCCGAACGGCGCGGCGTGACACTGGAAAAACTGCTGGTCACGCACGGGCATCTGGATCATGCCGGCGCGGTGAAGGACATTGCCGAAAAGCTGAACCTGCCCATCGAGGGGCCGCATCGCGACGATGCCTTCTGGATCGAGGGCATGCCGCAGGCGGCCAAGCAGTATGGTTTTCCGCCTTCGCGCAGCTTCACGCCCGACCGCTGGCTGGAAAACGGCGACACGGTGACGGTGGGCAACCTCACCCTGGATGTCTACCACTGCCCCGGCCACACGCCGGGCCACGTGGTGTTCGTGCATGCGCCGTCGCGCGTGGCTTTGGTGGGCGACGTGCTGTTCCAGGGGTCGATCGGCCGCACGGATTTTCCGCGCGGCAACCATGCCGACCTGATCCGCTCGATCCGCGAACGCCTGTTCCCGCTGGGCGACGACATCACCTTCGTGCCCGGCCACGGCCCGCTCTCCACCTTCGGGCAGGAGCGGCAGGGCAATCCCTTTGTGTCGGACCGCGCGCTGGGGATCGAACATTCAAAGTAAGGATGTAATAACCTGCGCCCTAAGCGGAGGGAGAGCAATGGAGCGCGAAAATTTACCATCACTAATTGGCGCGGCTATTGGCGACATGCTTGCTGCTTTTAGCATAAACGGCTCAGCTATAACTGGTCTCGCTGCGCAGACGGCTATCGGATCGTATCTGAAAAGGCGCTTTGAGCAGGCGAGAGACATCCTTATTGATGAATTTCGAAAAGCAAAAATCGACAAACTGAATGTAGAAAGTGAAGATGAGCTTGGCGGAGTATTGTTTAGATATTTCTCGGCTATCCGCGAAAATAAGGCCCGTTTGAATTTAAGGCTTATGGCTAAAGTTATGGCCGGCCAAGCTACGCGAGATCGCTTATACACTGAGGATTTTTTTCGCTATGCAGATATTCTGTCCATGCTGTCGAGGGCAGAAGTCCTTGCAATAATGCTGCTTCACAAAACCAAGCTTGAGGGTGATTTCGTCAACTGTGAAGAATTATGGCGCGTGCTGGTTACTGTGGCGGTGCCGAAATATTTTCTCACTGATGAACATTTGCGCGCTGCGTTAACTAGCGCTATGCGCTCAGGCTTGGTCATAACTCCACCGACTTTTGATGACGCGGGATTTTTTACTACATCGCCATTAGTGGAGGAAATTGCAGATTTGGCTGACTTCGAGGATGCGCTAAGGCAGGAGTCTGGTGTTGGCTAATTGTGACCAACACCAGCTACGCAGGTCTGTTTTTCGGCTTTAGTGTCATTAGTTCTGAAAGTGATAATTTCACCGCCAGTGTGGCGGCCAGGTTTTCTCGGTGATCGGCAGGGCGCGCATGCGCTGCTGCCAGGCGCCCATCTTCGGCGTGACCAGATCGGCCGGTACCGTGCCGGGCTTGCGGGTCTCGATGCGGCCCAGCATGGCGACGCTGGGATAGAGCGTGAAATCGGCCGCCGAAGGCGCGCCGCCGCCGAACCAGTCGCTGGTCAGCAGCTTTTCCCAATAGGCGAATTCCGTGCGCAGGGCGGCGAGGCCTTTGGCCGTGCGTTCGGCGGCATCGGGCAGGCCGGGTTCGAGCAGCGGTCGGACCATCATCTCGACCGCTTCGACGAAATGGTTGTCGATCTCGCGGATCATGCGGCGCTGGATGGCGCGCTGGTGCAGATCGGCCGGGAGCAGCGAAGGGCCTTCGGGCCAGCGCTCGGCGATGTATTCCACGATGGCGTTGGATTCGAAGATGGCGAAACCGTCATCCACCAGGGCCGGCACCTCGCCGCGCGGATTGATCGCCAGGAATTCCGGTGTCTTGTGTTCGCGTTTGTCGAAGGAGAGGACCTTCAGGTCATAGCTGAGGCCCTTGTGTTCGAGCGCCAGCCAGACGCGCCAGGCAAAAGGCGAACCCGAACCGTAGTAGAAAGTCAGTGCCATGATCCCCTCCCATGCGATGGCTGCGGCAGCATAGCCCAGCTAGAGGAGGGCGGAGCAATATCAACGTGACGGCTGTCACATAGGGCTGTCACGCGGTCGCGGCCGACTCGGCACGTCGCTTGAGGGCGGCATTCATCGCCTCGAAGCCGGCGCGGGTCGCGGCCTGTGCGCGGGCCCCGAAGATCACCGGCAGCAGCAGGCCGGAGAACGACTCGCCATGGCGGAACAGCGTGCGTTGCCCGCCATCGGTTGGCTCAAGCCGGAAACGGTGTTCGCCATCGAACAGGCCGGGGACCAGCAGGTGGCCGCGCCAGCGCAGTTCCCGTTCGGGCGTGACAGTCAGCAGGCGGGGACGGAAGGTCATGCCACCGCTGCCGGGCGGCACGATGCGTACGCGCAGGCGCGCGCCGGCCTGCGGTGTGCCGAAAATCTGCGGCATGAAGGGGTTCCACGCGCCATAGGTGGCGAAGTCGGCCAGCACGGCCCAGACCCGGGCCGGCGGCGCATCGATCAGGATTTCGGTGGTGATGTCCATGGTGGGCGATCAAGGTGAGCATCAAGCAATCACCATAACATACACGTCATGCCCGGGCTTGGCCCGGGCATCCACGAGTTTTTTTGACAGTGCCAAGACGTGGATGGCCGGAACAAGTCCGGCCATGACGATTGGGAGATCAGAGGGAGTACCTGACCACTGTCTGGTCGATGGCGCCGAAGATCGACTTACCGGCGGCATCGAACATCTCGATGCGCACATGGTCGCCGAACTTCATGAACGGCGTCTTCGGCTTGCCCTCGTTGATCGTCTCGATCATGCGGATCTCGGCCAAGCAGGAGAAGCCCTTCGAGGCGTCGCGGTTGGACACCGTGCCCGAACCGACGATGCAGCCGGCCTTCAGGTTGCGGGTCTTCGCCGCATGGGCAGCCAGGTCGGCCAGGCTGAACTGCATGTCGGCGCCGGCATCGGGTTCGCCGAACTTTTTGCCGTTCAGATGCGTCACCAGCGGACGACAGACCTTCGAATCCTTCCAGGCATCGCCCAGCTCGTCGGGCGTGACGGCCACCGGCGAGAAGGCGGTGGAGGGTTTGCCGTGGAAGAAGCCGAAACCCTTGGCCAGTTCGGCCGGGATCAGGTTGCGGAGCGAAACATCGTTCACCAGCATCAGCAGGCGGATATGCTTCGCCGCCTCGGCACTGGAGGCCCCCATCGGCACATCGCCGGTGATGGCGGCGACCTCGCCCTCGAAATCGATGCCATAGGCCTCGTCGGCCACCGGGATGTCGGCGGTGGGGGCTAAGAAGTCATCCGAGCCGCCCTGATACATCAGCGGATCATGCAGGAATTCCGGCGGCATCTGCGCGCCGCGTGCTTTGCGCACCAGCTCGACATGATTGAGATAGGCCGAGCCGTCGCACCATTGATAGGCGCGCGGCAGCGGCGAGGCCAGCTTGCCGGCATCGAACGGAATCGCGTCGGTCGCTTCGCCCTTGTTCAGGGCGTCGTACACGGCCTGCAGCTTCGGCGCCATCACGGCCCAGGAATCGAGGGCCATCTGCAAAGTGGGGCAGAGCTGGTCGACTGGCAGCATGCGGGTGAGGTCGCGGCTGACCACACAAAGGCGTCCGTCGCGGCCATGCCGCAGCGAGGCGAGTTTCATAAGCGTTTATCTCCCTGAGCGAAATTTAGATCGTCATGCCGGGCTTGACCCGGCATCCCATTAAAAATGGGATTCCCGCCAAGAAAGACTTCTCTGGGCGGGAATGACAGTAATGAAGAAGGCTACTCGGCGGCCTGCTTGAAGCCTTCGGGGTTCCAGGTGCCGACATAGCCCTTGAACTCGACGCTTTCGGCGGCAGGCGCGATATCGAGCGCATCGCGGGTATCCAGCATCACCGCCACCTCGTCGGTTTCCTTGCGGGCCGCTTTCGCGCCGGCTGCGAAGGCCTTGGGATGCGGGCCATGCGGGAAGCCGCAGGGATGCACGGTGATCATGCCGGGATGGATGTTGTCGCGGCTGAAGAACTGGCCCTGGTGATAGAAGATCACCTCGTCGTAATCGTCGTTGTTGTGGAAGAACGGCACCTTCAAGGCCTCCGGATCGGACTCGATCGGGCGCGGCACGAAGGTGCAGACCACGAAGCGCGAGGCCAGGAAGGTGGTATGCGCGCTGGGCGGCAAGTGATAGCGGTGGCTCATCAGCGGCCGGATATCGCGCCAGTTCAGCTTCACCGTCGTCAGGTCGCCCTTCCAGCCCACCACGTCGAGCGGATTGAAGGGATAGGTGACGGTGGAGAGCTGGTCGCGGCGCTTGATCACCACGCGCCAGTTGCTGCCGCCCGAGACCGGGCCCTTCTTCTGCTGTGCGCGGAAGGGATCGTCGATGCGCGGAATCTGCAGCACGCCGGGATCGAAGATGGCATGCGGCCCCAGCAGGCCCTTGTCGGGCAGGCGATAGCTGTCGTTGGTCGCTTCCATCATCAGGATCTTGCTGGGCGTGGCCGGCTCGAGCCGCCACATGGTGCCGCGCGGCAGCATGATGTAGTCGCCTTCGCCGTATTCCATGTGGCCGAAGTCGCAGAACAGCGCGCCGCTGCCTTCATGCACGAACAGCAGCTCGTCGCCATCGCCGTTGCGCACCAGGTGATCCATCGCCTGGGTGATCAGCAGGTGGCGGTATTTCACATGGGCGTTGCCCATCAGCAGCTTTGCCTTCCACGGGCAGTCGGCGGCATCGGCGAATTTCGCCGTGTCGAAGGCGCGGGGCTTGAGCGGGCCTTCCCAGTCGATCCAGCCGGTGGGCGGATTCTGGTGATAGAGATGGGCGGCGGGGCCGAAGAAGCCTTCCTTGCCCATCTCGCGCTCATAAGTGCCCTGGGGCAGGGCGACATGGGCCTGCCGCGCGGACTGGCCCTCGCTGTGGGTCATGGGTATCCAGGTCTTGGCCATGGGGCGTTTCCTCCTGACTCTTTTGGTCTGATCAATTGGCCTTCAGCACGCCGCGCCGGATCTGGTCGAGTTCGATCGATTCGAACAGGGCCTTGAAGTTGCCCTCGCCAAAGCCCTCGTTGCCCTTGCGCTGGATGATCTCGAAGAAGATCGGGCCGATCACGGTGTCGGTGAAGATCTGCAGCAGCAGGCCCTGGTTCTGGGTCGGCGCGCCATCGATCAGGATCTGCAGCTCCTTCAGGCGGGCCAGGTTCTCGCCATGGCCCGGCACACGACCCTCGACCTGGTCGTAATAGGTGTCGAGAGTCGACTGGAACGGCACGTCGCGGCCGCGCATGGTGCTGACGGTGGTGTAGATGTCGTCGGTGCCCAGAGCCACATGCTGGATGCCTTCGCCGTGATAGGCGTTGAGGTATTCCACGATCTGCGACTTGTCGTCCGAGCTTTCGTTGATCGGAATGCGGATCTTGCCACAGGGGCTGGTCATCGCCTTGGACTTCAGGCCGGTGAGCTGGCCCTCGATGTCAAAATACTTGATCTCGCGGAAATTG
Source organism: Ferrovibrio sp. (assembly GCF_046297595.1). Lineage (GTDB taxonomy): Bacteria > Pseudomonadota > Alphaproteobacteria > Ferrovibrionales > Ferrovibrionaceae > Ferrovibrio. Next base: position 130,295 of record NZ_JBKBHT010000001.1, on the reverse strand, counting down.
AAGAGGCGCTCGTAGAATTCCGCCCATTCGTTCATGCGGCCGCGATGCACGTTGTGGGTGAGGTGGTCGACATAGGTGAGGCCGACGCCCTTCGGATTACGCTCCACACCGGGCAGGGGCACGAAATCGACATCGTAGATGGTGCCGCGCTCGCCATAGCGGTCCACCAGGTAGATCAGGCTGTCGCCGATGCCCTTGATGGCGGGAATGTTCAGTTCCATCGGGCCGGGCTGGGCCTCGACGCCCCAGGCGCCCAGTTCGGTGGCGCGCTTGTAGGCCTTGGCAGCGTCCTTCACGCGGAAGGCCATGGCGCAGATGGAGGGGCCGTGGATGCGGGCGAAGCTCTGGGCGAAGCTGGCCGGCTCGGCATTCAGGATGAAATTGACGTCGCCCTGGCGATAGAGCGTCACGTTCTTGGAGCGGTGCTTCGCGACGGCGGCAAAGCCCATGCGCTCGAAAAGGGCGGCGAGCTTCTCGGGTTCGGGCGCGGCATATTCGATGAATTCGAAGCCGTCGGTGCCCATCGGGTTGTCGAACAGGTCGGCCATGGGGATTATCCTCCCAAAACAGGATTGCGATTGAGTCGCATAATAGTTACATTTGCAACTATATTCAAGGCCGAAGATCGTCATGGGGGATATCAAGATGGCCAAAGCGCCGCTGGCACTGGAGCGGTTTCTGCCCTACCGGCTGTCGGTGCTGACCAACCGGGTCAGCGGGGCGCTGTCACGGCATTACGCCGACCGTTTCGGCATCGGCATCCCGGAATGGCGGGTGATTGCGATCCTTGGCCGCTATGCGGGCCTGAGCGCCAACCAGGTGGCGGAACGTTCGGCCATGGACAAGGTGACGGTCAGCCGCGCGGTGGCGGCGCTGGAGGCCAAGGGCCTGCTGGAGCGCGAGCGCGACGACGGCGACAAACGCCGTTCGCGGCTCACCCTGTCGGAGCAGGGGCAAAAGGTCTATGCCGAGATCGCGCCGCTGGCCCTGAGTTTCGAGCGCGATCTGCTGACGGCACTGAGCGCCGAGGAGGCGGCCCAGTTGGACCGCATCATCGACAAGCTGAATGGGAAAATGGATGTGCTGACGGCCGAACGTTAAGCCGGAGTCGCTCCTCAGCGTATATTCACTCCGAAGCGGGCGGCACCACCTGCTTGGCCTGCTGGGCGGCGATCTGGGCTTCGAAGCGGGCCTTACCGCGACGATGCACCAGGAAAAGCACCACACCCACCAGGGCAAAAATGGCCAGCATGATGAGGCCGAAATCCTTGGCGATATCGCCCAGCACGGTCTCGAAGGCGACGCCGAGCAGATAGCCGGCCCAGGAGAAGGCATTCGCCCACAGGCCGGCGGCGATGAAGTTGAGCGCCGCGAAACGCGGCCATGAGATCATGCTCATGCCCATCGCCAGCGACGAGAAATTGCGCACGCCGTAGATGAAGCGGAAGCTGAGGATGAAGCCGACATGGTATTTGTGCAGCATGTCGAGAGCGACATTCACGCCGCCCTGCAGCTTGGGGAAGCGCTTTAGCAGGCGATGGCCGTATTTGCGGCCGATCCAGAAATAGAGCTGGTCGCCTGAGAAACTGCCGAGCCATGCGGCCGCGATCAGCCAGTACATGTGCAGCATGCCCTGGCTGGCCGCCGCACCGGCGAAGATCACAAAGGTCTCACCTTCCAGGAAGGTCCAGATGAAGGTGATGATGTAGAACCAGTCGCGATACTGTTCGATGAGGCCGTAAATATCGATATCCACTGGACTCCCCCGTATCGCCGGTTCAGATCAGGCCGGCAAGCGGCGAAGAGGGATCGGCATAACGTCTTTTGGGCATGCGGCCGGCCTGATAGGCAAGGCGGCCGGCTTCGATGGCCAGCTTCATGGCCCGGGCCATGCGGATCGGGTCTTTCGCTTCGGCAATCGCGGTGTTCATCAGCACGCCGTCGCAGCCCAGTTCCATGGCAATGGCGGCATCGGAAGCCGTGCCGACGCCGGCATCGACCAGCACGGGCACTTTCGCATTCTCGATGATGATGCGGATATTGACCGGGTTCTGGATGCCGAGGCCCGAGCCGATGGGCGCGGCCAGCGGCATGATTGCGCAGGCGCCGAGGTCTTCCAGCTTCTTCGCCGCAATCGGATCGTCGGCGCAGTAGACCATGACGTCGAAGCCATCCTTCACCAGCAGCTTGGTGGCTTCCAGCGTGGCTTCCATGTCGGGATAGAGCGTCTTCTGGTCGCCCAGCACTTCCAACTTCACCAGCTTCCAGCCGCCGGCCTCGCGCGCCAGTCGCAGGGTGCGCACGGCATCGTCGGCGGTGAAACAGCCGGCGGTGTTGGGCAGGTAGGTGTATTTCTTCGGGTCGACGTAATCGACCAGCATCGGCTGGTTCGGGTCGGTGACGTTCACGCGGCGCACCGCGACGGTGACGATCTCGGCGCCCGAGGCTTCGATGGCCAGCCTGGTCTGCTCGAAATCCTTGTATTTGCCGGTGCCGACCAGCAGGCGGGAGCGGAACCGTTTGCCCGCCACTTCGAAATAATCATCTTCGGCGGGTTTCAGCGGGGCATTGCCGCCGCCGATGAAATGCACGATCTCGATTTTGTCGCCGTCGTTGAGCCCGGTCTCGGCATAGGCCGAACGCGGCACGATTTCCCGATTGAGTTCGATGGCAATCTTGCGCGCATCGAGCGACAGGGCGGTCAGAAGCTCCGCCACCGTTGCTGCGCCGCCCATCTCGCGGGCTTCACCATTGATCGTCAACTGCATGCTCTGCGCTACCCTGCCTACGCGCGGTCTTGTTGGCCATATCGGTCAGATGGGGTCCGATGGGCGCGCAGACAATAGAGCGGGGGGTGCCGGCCGGGCAACCCTTCCATTGGTCCTATTTCCCCCGAAGGCTTTGTAACACAACGGTATTGCGCTACGATCCGGCCCTTTCCGGGAGGGTTTTACATGCTGCTGTACGGGTATTTCCGGTCCTCGGCCGCCTATCGGGTGCGGATCGCGCTCAATCTGAAGGGGCTGGCCTACGACAACCGATTCATTCATCTGGCAAAGAACGACCAGCTATCGGACGACTATGCCCGGCTGAACCCCCAGAAGCAGGTGCCCGCCCTGGTCGATGACGGCACGATGCTGACCCAGTCGCTGGCGATCATCGAATATCTGGACGAAACTCATCCCGATCCGGCCTTCCTGCCGGCCGATCCCGCCGAGAAAGCCCGCGTGCGCGCGCTGGCGCTCGCCATCGCTTGCGATATCCACCCGCTCAACAACCTTCGCGTGCTGCGATACCTGGTCAAGGAAATGGGCCTGCCGGAGGAGAAGAAGAACCAGTGGTACCAGCACTGGATCGAAAACGGCTTCCAGGCGGTGGAGAAGATGCTGGCCGGCAGCCCGGCCACCGGCCGTTTCTGCCATGGCGACAGCCCGACCATGGCCGATATCTGCCTCGTGCCGCAGGTGGCCAATGCCCGCCGCTTCGACTGCGACCTCTCGGCCTTCCCGACGGTGGTGCGGATCGATGCCGAATGCCGCCGGCTCGAGGCTTTTGCGAAGGCTGCGCCGGACAAGCAGCCCGACGCGGAATAAAACGGGTTCTCAGCCGCCCAGCGCGACGATGGCTTCGGGCAGGTCGGCGAAATGGTCGATCAGGCGGTCGCCGCCCAGCTCGTGAGGCGGAATCCGTGTGTAACCGAAACTGACCACCACGCAGGGCAGGCCGGCGGCCTTGGCGGCATTCACGTCATTGGCGGAATCGCCCACCATCGCCGCCCAGCCATGGATGGCACCCAGCCGCGCATTCAGGGCATCCACGGTGCCGTGGATATGGCCGGGATCGGGCTTGCGCATGGCGAGGCTGTCGCCGCCCACCACCGCACCGAACAGGTCGAGCATGCCGAGCTGGCCCAGCAGGCTGCGGCTGAGGCCTTCCGGTTTGTTGGTGCAGACGGCCAGCGCGTAATCCTGTTCCGCCAACGCGGCGAGACAGGTCAGAACGCCCGGAAAGGGCCGGCTGGTATCGGTCAGATGCTGGCCGTAATAGACCATGAAATCCGCGAATGCGTTTTCGAACTGCTCGGGCGCCGGCATCCCCCCGCTGGCCGTGAAACCCTTTTGCAGCAGGGCGCGCGCGCCGTCGCCCACCATGCTGCGCACGGCATCCAGCCCAATGGCGGGCCGGCCGGCGCGGGTGAGGGCGTAGTCGGTGGCGGCGGCCAGGTCGGGTGCCGTGTCGACCAGCGTGCCATCGAGATCGAACAGAATTGCCTTGCGAGTCATGGTGTTACATTTCGAAAGACCCTGAAACAGACGGAAAGAGCATTTGATTTCCGTTGCCCCGGGCGGCTATGACACAGTCCCGCCGCGCCGAATGCGGCGAATCGCGTTTTTGTACACGGAACAGGGTGATGGCGAAACGGCCCCCGGTAAAACGGAAAATGGCAAAGCGAAAGACGACGGGACGGAGTGTGGCCGTCGTGGTGCTGGCGGCTGGCCAGGGCACGCGGATGAAGTCACGCCTGCCCAAGGTTCTGCATCCGGTGGCCGGCCGCGCGATGCTGCATCACGTGCTGGATGCGGCGGCCAGCCTGAAGCCCGAGCGCGTCATCGTCGTCACCGGCAAGGACCAGGCCGCCGTGGTGGATGCCGCCAGGCCGGCCCGCACGGTGGTGCAGCATCCGCCCCAGGGCACCGGCCATGCGGTGATGGCGGCCCTGCCGGCGCTGAAGGGTTTCAGTGGCGATGTGCTGGTGGTGTTCGGCGACACGCCGCTGCTGACGGCCGATTTGCTGAAAGGCCTGGTGGCGGCCCGCCGCCAGAAAAGCGATCCGGCCGCCGTGATCGTCGGCTTCCGGCCGGCCGATCCTGCCGCCTATGGCCGGCTGATTGTCGATGCGAGGGGGCAGCTGCAGAAGATCGTCGAATACAAGAATGCCTCGGCCGAGGAGCGCGCCGTGCGGCTGTGCAATGGCGGCCTGATGGCGCTGGACGGCGCGCGGCTGTCGGCCCTGCTGAAGAAGCTGAGCAACAAAAACGCCCAGGGCGAATACCTGCTGACCGATGTGGTCGAGCATGCCAGCGCGCAGGGCTGGACCTGCCGCGTGGTGGAGGCCGATCCGGTCGAGGTGATGGGCATCAATACGCGCGCCGAGCTGAGCGTGGCCGAAGCCGCGATGCAGCAGCGCCTGCGCGCCGCCGCCATGGCGAACGGCGTGACCATGACGGCGCCCGAGACGGTATACCTGCGCAGCGACACAAAACTCGGCCGCGATGTGGTGATTGAACCCTTCGTGGTGTTCGGCCCCGGCGTGACTGTGGCCGACGACGTGACGATCCGCAGCCACAGCCATATCGAAGGTGCCAGCATCGCATCGGGTGCCACCATCGGGCCGTTCGCCCGCCTGCGGCCCGGCGCCCGGATCGACGAACAGGCCCATATCGGCAATTTCGTCGAGGTCAAGAATGCCCGCGTGGAGAAGGGCGCCAAGGTCAACCACCTGACCTATATCGGCGATGCCCGCGTCGGCGCGCAGGCCAATGTCGGCGCCGGCACCATCACCTGCAATTACGACGGTTTCGAGAAACACCATACCGATATCGGCGCGGGGGCTTTCATCGGTTCGAATTCGGCGCTGGTGGCGCCGGTGAAGATCGGCGACGGCGCCATGGTGGCGGCCGGCAGCGTGGTGACGCGCGACGTGCCGGCTGATGCCCTGACCGTGGCGCGCGGCCGCCAGGACGACAAGCCGGGCTTCGCGGCGAAATTCCGCGCCATGAAGGCGGCGCGTAAGAAAAAGAAATAGGAGCAGGGCGTATGTGCGGAATTGTCGGCGTCGTCGGTACGCGGGATGTCGTGCCATTGCTGATCGACGGCCTGAAAAGGCTGGAATATCGCGGTTATGATTCCGCCGGCGTCGCCACGCTGAGCGGCAAGGGGATCATCGAACGGCGTCGTGCCGAGGGCAAGATCGTCAACCTGGAAGGCCGGTTGGGCGAACAGCCATTGCAGGGCATGATCGGCATTGCCCATACCCGCTGGGCCACCCATGGCGCGCCGAATGAATCCAATGCCCATCCCCATGCCACCGAACGCGTCGCCCTGGTGCATAACGGCATCATCGAGAATTACCGCGAGCTGGCCGAGGAACTGATCGCCAAGGGACAGAGCTTCCAGAGCCAGACCGATACCGAAGTCGCCATGCGGCTGATCGACCAGTATCTGGCCGAGGGTAACGATCCCGAGGCGGCCGTGAAGGCGGCATTGGGTCGCCTGCGCGGTGCTTTCGCGCTGGGCATCCTGTTCCACGGCAAGGACGACCTGCTGATCGGCGCCCGTCGCGGCGCGCCGCTGGCGGTCGGGTTTGGCAATGGCGAGATGTATCTCGGTTCCGATGCGCTGGCGCTGGCGCCGCTGACCGACAAGATCGCCTATCTGGAAGAGGGCGACTGGGTGGTGTTGAGCCGTGGATCGGCGCGCTTCTTCGATGCCGACAACAACCCGGTCGACCGTGCCGTGCGGCCCACCGCGATCAGCGGCGCGATGATCGGCAAGGGCAATTATCGCCACTACATGCAGAAGGAAATCTACGAGCAGCCGGCGGTGATGGGCGATACCATCAACACCGTGGTCAGCCCGACCGACCGCTGGGTGCACCTGCCCGATCTGGGGCTCGACCTGGCGCAGGTTTCCCGCATCACCATCGTGGCCTGCGGCACATCGTATTATTCCGGCCTGGTGGCGAAATACTGGCTGGAGCGCTACGCCCGCATCAATGTCGAGGTGGATGTCGCCTCGGAATTCCGTTACCGCGAGGCGCCGGTCGACCCGAAGGGTCTGGCCATCTTCATCTCCCAATCCGGCGAGACGGCCGACACGCTCGCCGCGCTGCGTTACGTGAAGCAGAATGGCGGGCGTACGCTGACCATTGTGAACGTGCCGGAAAGCAGTATGGCGCGGGAGGCCGACGGCGTGCTGCCGACCAAGGCCGGGCCCGAGATCGGTGTGGCCTCGACCAAGGCCTTCACCTGTCAGCTGGTCACGCTGGCCGCCTTCAGCCTTGCCATCGCCCATGCGCGCAAGTCGCTGAGCCAGGATGATGCCGCTCGGCTGATGGCGGCGCTGATCGAGGTGCCGGCGCGGGCCGCCGAGGTGCTCAATCACGACGACGACCTGCAGGCCCTGGCCGAGAAGATCATGGATGCGCGCGACGTGCTGTATATCGGCCGCGGCGCCTGCTTCCCGCTGGCGCTGGAAGGCGCGCTCAAACTGAAGGAAATCTCCTATATCCATGCCGAAGGTTACGCCGCCGGCGAGTTGAAGCATGGCCCGATCGCCCTGATCGACGAGCAGGTGCCGGTGATCGTGATCGCGCCGAGCGACAGCCTGTTCGAGAAGACCATCTCGAACATGCAGGAAGTGATGGCGCGCGGCGGCAAGGTGATCTTCATGTCGGACAAGGCCGGCTTCAGGCATATCGACGAACGCACTTTCGCCACCGTGGAACTGCCCGAGGTCGAGCCTTTCGTGGCGCCGATCCTTTACGCCATTCCGGTGCAGCTGCTGGCCTATCACGTCGCCGTGCTGAAGGGCACCGATGTGGACCAGCCGCGCAACCTAGCGAAATCGGTTACGGTTGAATGAGGGCAGCGCTTCGAAACATCGTTGGCTGGGCCGCCGTGGTGGCGCTCGTCATGGCGACGCCAATAAATGCAAAGCCTGCCAGCGATCCGGAGCGAGCGGATTTAGTTGAGTGGTTGGCTGGTTACGTAGCGGCAAAGCCTGGACTGTCTACAAATCAGCTGGTTGGGGAACGGAAGTTCCAGCAGTTACTTGACGGGGCGGTACCGAACCCGATGCCGCTTTATCTCGGCACATCGCAGCATGAGGAGATGCTGCGACATCACATTGGGATACTATTAGGAGCCCCCCCAAACCCGGTCCGTATGGTCGATAAACGCTATATCGTCGCGAGCGCGTGTCGACCGCATTTCTGCCCTGAGAAGGGTTTTGTCTGGGTGGATACGGATGTCGGTCATCTGGTCATTGTGATTCGTCATTTCCTGTATCAGGATCAGCGCCGGCTGGTTTATCAAGACCCGCGGCGAGCATTGGACAATGGCGATCTGATGATCGCCTCAAAGGACTACGCTGATCTGAACGATTTGCCGGAGGCTTTCTATCAAAGCCTGGCGGCATGGCTTGAAGCCGAGAGAAACTCAACGCCGGGCTACAATATAAAGCCACTCGTTATCCGATTTTCCGGCAGTCAAGATATAATAACTGTTGTTACCGATGCGTATCACCGCATTATGAAGAAGTACAACTGAAAGGGATGCTATGAGTGTCGTCGCGCGTGGCCTGCTGCCGTTCCGCCTCAGCATCTGCGGCGTGGCGGAGCTGCATCAGTTTGCCGGCGACGTGACGCATATTCTCGGCATTCTCGACCCCGGCACGCCGCAGCCCGATGGTTACGCCCATCATCCGGCGGCCCGGCGCAACGAATTCCGCTTCTACGATATCGTGACGCCGAGCGAAGGCCGCGATCTGCCGGGCGAGCGGGATGTCGCCGCCATCCTGGAAGTGGGTGACCGCCTGGCGGCCGATCGCGTCGATCACCTGCTGGTGCATTGCTTCGCCGGCGTGTCGCGCTCCACGGCGGCGGCCGTCAGCCTGATGGCGCAGCGCAATCCTGGCCGCGAGGCGGATATTTTCGCCACGCTGGCCGAAATCCGGCCGCAGACCTGGCCCAATACCGTCATGATCCGTCATGCCGACCGCATGCTGGGCCTGGGCGGCGCGCTTGTCGAAGCCCTGCGGCTGCACCACATTGCCACAGCCCATCGTTATCCCGAGGTTCGGACCTTGATCTCCAGCGTCGGTCGTGGGCATGAATTGCCTGCGGAATATGCTGTGGAAGGATCCGGCCCTCATGAGCCAGTATGATTTCGACCTCTTTGTGATCGGCGGCGGCTCCGGCGGCGTGCGCGCCGGGCGGATCGCGGCCGGCCATGGCGCCCGTGTCGCGGTGGCCGAGGAATACCGCTATGGCGGCACCTGCGTGATCCGCGGCTGCGTGCCCAAGAAACTGCTGGTCTACGGCTCGGAATTCTCCCATGCCTTCGAGGACGCGGCCGGCTTCGGCTGGAGTGTGGGCGAAAGCCGCTTCGACTGGCCGGCGATGATCGCCGCCAAGGACAAGGAAATCGGCCGGCTGGAGAAAATCTACCGCGGCCTGTTCGAGAATGCCGGCGCCAAGACCTTCGACGGCCGCGCCACACTGAAAGACGCCCATACCGTTCTGATCAACGACAAGCCCGTCACGGCCGGCACGATCCTGATCGCCACGGGCGGCCATCCGGTGAAGCCGGCCATCCCCGGCGCCGAGCTGATGATCACCTCCAACGAGGCGTTTCATCTGAAGGAGATGCCGAAGCGGATCATCGTGATCGGCGGTGGTTACATCGCCTGCGAGTTCGCCGGCATCTTCAATGGCTTCGGCGCGAAGGTGACGCAGCTTTATCGCGGCGAGCAGATCCTGCGCGGCTTCGATCACGATATCCGCAACCACCTGGCCGGCGAGTTGGTTAAAAGCGGCATCGACCTGAAACTGAAAACCGACGTCACCAAGATCGAGAAGGTGGCCGGCGGCCTGCTGGCGCACCTCACCGATGGCAGCACGATGGAAGTCGATGCCGTGATGGCCGCCACCGGCCGCAAGCCCAACACCGATGGCTTGGGCCTGGACGCCGTGGGTGTGAAGACCGATGCCGATGGCGCGGTGGTGGTGGATGCCTATTCGCGCTCCAGCGTGGAAAACATCTACGCCGTGGGCGATGTGACCAACCGCATCAACCTGACACCGGTGGCGATCCGCGAGGGCCATGCCTTCGCCGATACCGTGTTCGGCAACAAACCGCGCAAGGCCGACCATAACGACGTGCCGGCCGCCGTGTTCAGCCAGCCCAGCGTCGGCACCGTGGGCCTGAGCGAGGAGGATGCGCGCAAGACCTATGGCGAGGTGGATGTCTATCGCACCACCTTCCGACCGATGCGCGCCACCGTCTCGGGTCGCGAGGAACGCATCCTGATGAAGCTGGTGGTGGATGCGAAGTCTGATCGCGTGGTCGGCGCCCACATGGTGGGGCCGGAGGCCGGCGAGATCATCCAGGGCATCGCCATCGCCATCAAGGCCAAGGCCACCAAGACCGATTTCGATGCCACCGTGGGCATCCATCCGACGGCAGCTGAGGAATTCGTCACCCTGCGCGAGAAGGTGAAGGCATAATGTCGTCTGCGCGTGCCGATGCGAAGATCACCCTGATCCTCGGCGGCGCGCGGTCGGGCAAGTCGCGCCTGGCCGAAGACCTGGCGCAGAAGCGCAACGGCAAGCTGGTCTATATCGCCACGGCGGAAGCCTGGGACGACGAGATGCGCACCCGCATCGCCGAACACAAGGCTCGGCGCGGCGACCGCTGGCACGATATCGAGGCGCCGATTGCCATCGCCGAGGTGCTGCGGGCCCTTCCGGCCGATACCGGCGCGGTGCTGGTCGATTGCCTGACGTTGTGGCTGTCCAACCTTATGCATGCCAACCGCGACATCGCGGCGGAAACCGCCGGCCTGCTGACCGCGCTCGATGCCGTGCGGTTCCCCGTGCTGCTGGTCTCCAACGAGGTCGGGCTGGGTATCGTGCCGGACAACAAACTCGCCCGTGACTTCCGCGACCATCAGGGCCGCCTGAACCAGGCCGTCGCGGCGCGGGCCGACCATGCCGTGTTCATGGCGGCGGGCCTGCCGCTGGTGCTGAAGTGACGGGTTTCTGAAATGACCGCGCGCTGCCTGATGTTCCAGGGCACCGGCTCGGATGTCGGCAAGTCGGTGCTCTGCGCCGGCGTGATCCGGGCGCTGGTGAGGCGCGGCCACAGCGTGCGGCCGTTCAAGCCGCAGAACATGTCGAACAATGCCGCCGTCACCGCCGATGGCGGCGAGATCGGCCGTGCCCAGGCCCTGCAGGCGCGTGCCGCCGGCGTGGCGCCCAGCGTGCACATGAATCCCGTGCTGCTGAAACCGCAGGGCGACCGCACCAGCCAGATCGTGGTGCAGGGCCGCATCCATGGCAGCACCGATGCGCGCGGCTATCTGGCGAAGAAGGCCGAGCTGTGGCCCTTCGTTGCCGAGAGCTTCGACAGGTTGAAGCAGGATGCCGATTTCGTGGTGGTGGAAGGCGCCGGTTCGCCGGCCGAGGTGAACCTGCGCGCCAACGACATCGCCAATATGGGTTTCGCCACCCGTGCCGGTGTTCCGGTCGTGTTGGTGGGCGATATCGACCGGGGCGGCGTGATCGCCTCGCTGGTCGGCACGGCGGCTTTGCTGGAGCCGGACGAGGCGGCGCAGATTGTCGGCTTCCTGATCAACAAGTTTCGCGGCGATGTCAGCCTGTTCGACGATGGCCTGCGGATCATCAGCCAGCGCACCGGCTGGCGCAGTTTTGGCGTGCTGCCGCATCTGTCCGAGGTGGCGCGCCTTCCGGCCGAGGACAGCGTGGCGCTGGACGGTGCCACGGCCACGGATGGCGGCATCGTCATCGCCGTACCGCGTCTGGCCCATATCGCCAATTTCGACGATTTCGACCCGCTGCGGCAGCAGTCCGGGGTGAAGCTGGTTTTTGTGCCGGCCGGCCAACCGCTGCCGGCCGATGCCGCGCTGGTGATCCTGCCGGGTTCCAAGGCCACCATCGCCGACCTGAAATTCCTGCGCCAGCAGGGCTGGGACGTGGATATGGCCGGCCATCTGCGGCGCGGCGGACGTGTACTCGGTATCTGCGGCGGTTACCAGATGCTAGGGCGTGCGGTGAGCGATCCGCAAGGCATCGAAGGGAAGCCGGAAACCGTAGAAGGGCTTGGCCTGCTGGATGTCGAGACCGAGCTGACCGGCAATAAGGCGCTGCACGAGGCGGAAGGCTTCGAGCGTTTCACCGGCGAGGCCGTGCGCGGTTACGAGATGCATGTGGGCCGCACCACCGGCCCCGATGCGGAACGGCCCCTGCTGCGGCTGGACAACCGACATGACGGTGCCGTCTCGGCCGATGGCAGCGTGGCCGGGTGTTACCTGCATGGCCTGTTTGCATCCGATGCCTTTCGCGCAGCCTATCTGACGCTGCTGGGCGGGCGCGACGTGGCGCCGGGCAATTACGAGGCCGGCGTGGACAGCGCGCTGGATGCCCTGGCCGCCGCCATCGAGCTACATCTGGATGTCGATGCGCTGATCAGCGCAGCGCGATAGCCGCCAGCACGGCCGCAGCGAACAGCAACAGGCAGGCGACGACAAACAGCCGTAATGCGCGGCGGATGTCGGCCGCATTGGCGTTTTCGCTGCCATGCCCCATCCAGTGATCCTCGACCCAGCGCTCGCCATAGCGGCGCGGCCCGGCCAGCTTCAGGTCAAGCGCGCCGGCCATGGCGGCCTCAGGCCAGCCGGCATTGGGGGATTTGTGCTGGCCGGCGTCGCGCTCAACGGCGGCGAAGGCGTCGGCGGGCGAAGCCTTGGGCGTAAGCAGCGCGGCCAGGATCAGCAGCAGGGCGGAAAGCCGCGAGGCCGGCAGGTTGAGCAGGTCGTCGAACCGCGCCGCCGCCCAGCCGAAGGCGCGGTATTTGTCGTTCCTGTGGCCGATCATGCTGTCGGCCGTGTTGGCGGCCTTGTAGAGCACGATGCCGGGCAGGCCGAGCAGGGCCAGCCAGACGGCCGGCGCCACCACGCCGTCGGAAAAATTCTCGGCCAGACTTTCGATGGCGGCGCGGCTGACGCCGGCTTCATCCAGGCTTTCAGGATCGCGGCCGACGATCATCGCCACGGCCCTGCGGCCGCCGGCCAGGCCATCCAGTTCCAGTCCACGCGCCACGGCGGCGACATGGTCGTACAGACTGCGTTGGGCGATCAGGCTGGCGGCCAGCAGGCCTTCGATCAGCCAGCCCCAGGGCAGGGCGCGCAGGAATGCGCTGATCACGGCGGCCGTGCCAATGCAGATGCCCAGCAGGATCAGCAGGGCAATGATACCGGCCATCTGCCGCTGCCAGACACGCCAGGCCGGGCGGTTGAGGCTGCGGTCGAGCAGGCCGATCAGTGCGCCGATCCACACTACCGGATGGCGGATGGCGCGATAGAGCGCATCCGGCCAGCCGAAAGCGGCATCGAGCCCGAGCGCGATGACGAGGAGCCAGAGGTTGATCGTTGCCGAGTACACCGTAAGATCGCCGCCGATGAAAGAGAACACCACCATGGGCGAGGCTTTGCCATCCCGTCAACCTGCCCCCGGAGATATGCCGCCGGTTCATGGCGGCGATCTCAGTGCGTTGAAAACCATGCCGGGTGCCTATGCCGGCGACTGGCTGGACCTCAGCACGGGCATCAATCCGTTTGCCTATCCGCTGCCGCCGCTATTGGCCGACGACTGGACGCGACTGCCGTCCGCTGCCGCCTTGGACGATCTGCTGGCGGCGGCGCGCAAGGCCTATGGCTGCACGGTCGAGGCCGGCATCGTCGCACTGCCCGGCACGCAGGCGGCGATCCAGGTATTGCCGCGCCTGTTCAAACCGGCGCGGGTGACGATCCTCGGCCCCACCTATGCCGAACATGCCTATGCCTGGGGTCTGCTGGGGCATAGCGTGACCGAGCTTGAGGGACTGCCCGGCAATCTGGCGGATACCGACATCTTGGTCGTGGTGAATCCCAACAATCCCGATGGCCGCGTGGTTGAGCCCGAGATACTGCGGCACTGGCGGCAGGCGCTGGCGGCGAAGGGCGGCGTGCTGGTGATCGATGAGGCCTTTGCCGACGTGACGCCGGAAGCAAGCCTTGCCAAGGAAGCTGGCACCGAGGGGCTGATCGTCCTGCGCTCGTTCGGCAAGTTCTTTGGCCTGGCCGGCCTGCGGCTGGGTTTTGTGCTGGCACAGCCGGCGATGGCAGAGGCACTGCGTGCATCGCTGGGGCCATGGGCGGTGAGTGGCCCGGCGCTGACGATTGGCGCTGCGGCGCTGAACGACGCAGCCTGGCAGGCCGCCATGCGGAATGAGTTGCGCGCCCGCGCCGAACGCTTCGATCTTGGCCTGCGTGCGCGCGGCATCCCTGTGCTGGGCGGTACCAGCCTGTATCGCCTGGCCGAGATACCCGACGCGGCGAAGCTGGCGGCGGCGCTGAGGCAACAGGGCGTGCATGTGCGCATCTTCAAGCACCAGCCGCACTGGATGCGGTTTGGCCTGCCTGCCGACGAAACGGAATTCTGGCGGCGTTTCGACGCCGCGCTTTAGGGTTTCTCGCTCTAGGCGACCGAGCGTAGCCTCGCCTTTGCGGCTTCTATGTCCCGCACGGGCGGCAGGCCGAACAGCCGGCCATATTCGCGGGTGAACTGCGATACGCTCTCATAGCCGACAGCGAAGGCGGCGTTGCTCGCGCTCAAACCCTCCGACAGCATCAGCCGACGGGCCTCGATCATGCGCAGCTGCTTCTGGAACTGCAGCGGCGACAGCGAAGTGACGGCGCGGAAGTGCTGGTGGAAGGATGACGGGCTCATCCCGGCCACGGCCGCCAGACGTTCGACCGGCACGCGCTGGGCGAACTCGGCCCTCAGCACGGCCACCGCCCGCGCCACGCGCTGGACATGGCCGTCCGGCCAGCCCAGACGCCGGATCGCCGATCCGTGCCGCCCGGTCAACAGCCAGTAATGCATTTCGCGCAGCAGCTGCGCCTGCAGCACCGGCACGGATGACGGGCGGTCCAGCAGACGCATCAACCGCAACGCAGCGTCGGCGACTTCGGTATCGGTGGGATCGACCCGCACGGGGGCAGGGTCGGCCACATGCGCCGCTTTCATCTCCACCGCCAGCTCGGCGATGACAGGCAGGTCAAGGTCCAGCACGAGCGAATAATAGGGCGCGCCGGCACTGGCGCGCGTGATCTGGCTCACGGTCGGCACGTCGGCGGTGACCAGCAGAGAATCGCCGGCGGTGAAGGCGAAGCCCTGCATGCCCATGGTGACATGCTTGCTGCCCTGTAGGACGAGACAGACCATCGGCCGCGAGATCGCATAAACCAGGTCGCTGGGCATGGTCGCGCGCACGAGGAACAGGCCGGGGATCGGCGTCTGCGCGATGCCGTTCGCATCGGCATGGGCGTCGGCATAGCGGCGGGCCGTGTTCAGCAGCATGGTCATGCCGACAGCCTAGCGGGTCGCTGCCGTCGACGCACGAGGTTTTGGAGGATTAGGCAAGGAACGCCGAGCATCCGGCAACAAAGGGCGGTTTTCCAGGGAGATATTCAGGGTGTCACGACACCCCAGCCCAGGAGCCCGACATGAGCAAGATCACCTTGATTACTGGCGCCAGCCGCGGCCTCGGCCGCAACGCCGCCCTCAGCATCGCCCGCCGGGGCGGCGACGTCATCCTGACCTACCAGAGCCGCAGCGCCGATGCGGAGGCCGTGGTGGCGGAGATTCAGGCCATGGGTCGCAAGGCGGTCGCTTTCCAACTCGACAGCGGCGACATGACCGCCTTTGCACCCTTCGCCGAGCGGCTGCGGGCGGCCCTGCGGGACATCTGGGGGCGCGAGACTTTCGACCATCTGGTGAACAATGCCGGCCATGGCGACTATGCGCTGATCGGCGAGACCACCGAGGCGCAGTTCGATGGTCTGGTTAACGTCCACTTCAAGGGCGTCTACTTCCTGACGCAGACGCTGCTGCCGCTGATCGCCGATGGCGGCCGCATCGTCAACCTGTCATCGGGCCTGACCCGGATATCCTATCCCGGCTACGCCGCCTATGCGGCAGTGAAGGGGGCTATCGAAGTGCTGAGCGTATATCTGGCCAAGGAGCTGGGCTCGCGCGGCATCGCGGTCAACACGGTGGCGCCGGGCGCCATCGAGACCGACTTCGGTGGCGGCGCGGTGCGCGACAATGCGGAAATCAACAAGGCCTTCGCCGACATGACCGCGCTTGGCCGCGTGGGCCTGCCGGATGACATCGGCCCGATGATCGCCAACCTGCTGTCGGAGGACAACCGCTGGATCAATGCCCAGCGGATCGAGGTCTCCGGTGGCCAGGTCATCTGACCGGGACGAACAGGCGGGCGGGTGCTGGCGGAGACGGCTCTGCCAGCGCCTGCGTCGTACCTGCCCGTGCTCAGCGGCTGGCGACCAGCGTACGCTTGTGCAGCAGGCTGGCGACGATGACGCAGAGGCTGACCAGCGCCAGCATGATGGTCGAGATCGCGTTGATCTCGGGTGAGACGCCCAACCGCACGGCGCTGTAGACCCGCACGGGCAGGGTGGTCGCACCGGGGCCGTTGACGAAGGAGGCGATCACCACGTCGTCGAGCGACAGCGTGAAGGCCAGCAGCCAGCTTGCCACCAGGGCCGGCAGCAGGCTGGGCACCGTCACCAGCAGGAAGGCCGAGACCGGGCCGGCGCCGAGGTCGCGCGCGGCGGCTTCCAGGTTGGGATCGAGGCTGACGAGTTTCGACTGGATGATCACCAGCGCAAAGGCCGTGCCGAAGGTGGCATGGGCCAGCGCCACGGTGAGCAGGCCACGTTCCAGGTCGAGGGCGACGAACAGCATCAAAGCAGAGACGCCGAGGATCACCTCGGGCAGCACCATCGGCGCCAGCATCAGGCCGCCGAAAAGCTGCCGGCCGGGGAAACGGCCAAGCCGGGTGAGCGCCAGCGCGCCGAGCGTGCCGAGCAGGGTTGCCAGCGTGGCGGCGGCGACGGCGATCTGCAGGGAATGCAGCGCGGCTTCCAGATAGGCTGGATTGGAGAACAGCACGCCATACCAGTGCAGCGAAAAGCCGCCCCAGACCGTGACCAGCTTGGAGGCGTTGAAGGAAAAGATCACCACCAGCAGGATCGGCAGGTAGAGGAAGGCCAGCCCGAAGGCCAAAGCCGCGAGGTTGATGCCGCTGAACCGCCTCATCGCGTGCGGCCCCCCAGTTCCAGCCGCTGCAGCCACAAGGCCGGCCCGAGCAGCAGCAGGGTGAGCAGAACGGCCAGCGCGCTGGCCATGGTCCAGTCGCGGTTGGAGAAGAATTCGCTCCACAGGGTCTGGCCCAGCATGATGGTGGCCGAACCGCCGAGCAGGTCGGGGATCACGAATTCGCCGACCATGGGGATGAACACCATCAGGCCGGCGGCGATCAGGCCGGGCCGCGCCAGGGGCAGGGTGACCAGCCAGAAGGCCTGCAGCGGCGAGGCGCCGAGATCGACGGCAGCCTCGGTGAGTTTCGGCGACTGGCCCACCAGGCTGGCATAGATCGGCAGGATGGCAAACGGCAGGTAGGAATAGGTCATGCCCAAAGCCACGCCGAAACCGGTGTTGATCATCACCAGCGGCTCGTCGATCAGGCCGAGCCAGATCAGTGCGGCATTGATCAGGCCTTCGGGTTTCAGCAGCGCGATCCAGGCATAGACGCGGATCAGGAAGGAGGTCCAGAAGGGCAGGATGATCAGCACCAGCAGAAAGGGCTGCCAGCGCGGCGCCGCGCGCTCCACCGCGCGGGCGATGGCGAGGCCTAGCGCGAGGCAACAGATCGTGCCGATGCCGGCATAGAGCAGGCTGTTGCCCAGCGCGCGCAGATACAGCGCGTCCGCCATCAGCAGGGCGTAGTTGCCGAAGTGGATTCTCAGCGCGCCGTCGGCAAATAGCGGCGTATAGGGCGGCTGCGCCATCTGCGGTTCGGCGAAACTGATCTTCAGCACCATCAGCAGCGGCACGGCCACCAGCAGCGCGGTCCACAGGGCCGGCAGGGCGATCAGGACAAAGCCGCGTCGGGTCATCTCAGTCGGCCAGCGGAATCACGGCGGCCGCTTCCCATTGCAGCCAGACGGTCTGGTCCAGCTCCAGCAGCGGCTCGTGGATGGCGTTGAGCTGCGAGGCCTTGAGGATGCGGCCATCGGCCAGCTTCGCCGCGATGGTGGTCATGTCGCCGATATACTCGATATCGGTGACCACACCCGAGGCCGTGTTGGGCGCGGCGGGCAGGGGTTCGCGCGAAATCTCGATCTGCTCCAGCCGCAGGCCGAGCAACTGCCGGCCGCCGGCCGCGCGCGGCGTGGCATCGGCGGGAAAACGCAGGTCTAGGCTGCCGGCCTTGGCAACAACGAGGTCGCCGCTTTCGGCCTGCACCTCGGCGTCGAACAGGTTGATGTCGCACATCAGGCTAGCGACGAAACGATCCACCGGGCGATCATAGATGCGGCGCGGATGATCCACCTGGCGCAGGCGGCCGGCCTGCATCACGGCGATGCGGTCGGCCAGCGCCATGGCTTCGTCGTTGTCGTGGGTCACAAACACGAAGGCGATGCCGGTCTGGCGGTTGAGCCGGCGCAGTTCGGCCTGGGTCTGCTGGCGCAGGCGCTTGTCGAGCGCGCCGAGCGGTTCATCCAGCAGCAGCAGGCGCGGCCGTTTCACCAGCGCGCGGGCCAGCGCAACACGCTGCTGCTGGCCGCCGGAAAGCTGATCAGGTTTGCGGCCGGCGAAGCCGGCGATCTCGAGCATCGCCATGGCCTCATCCACGCGCGTGGTGATTTCAGGCGAAGGCAGGCCCTCGCGGCGCAGGCCGAAGGCGATGTTGTCGCGCACCGAAAGATGCGGGAACAAGGCATAGGACTGGAACATCATGTTCACCGGCCGGCGATAGGCGGGCAGGGATGTGATGTCCTGCCCATCCAGCAGGATGCGGCCGCCATCGGGCAGTTCCAGGCCGGCGATCATGCGCAGCAGGGTGGACTTGCCGCAGCCCGAAGGGCCGAGCAGGACCAGGATTTCCCCGGCCTCGACATTCAGGTCGATGGCATCGACCGCCGTTTCGCCACCGTATTGCTTGGCGACGCCGCGCAGCTCCAGCAGCGCCATGATCTCAGTTGCCGCCCTTCACGCGGGTCCAGGCGCGGGTCAGCAGGCGCTGTTCGCTCTGGTTGAAGGGCTGCACGGTATACAGCGTCTTGATGATCTCGGCGGTGGGGAACACGTCCTTGTCTGCCATCGCCTCCTTGTCGACGAAGGGCAGCGAGGCCGGGACGGCATTGGGATACTGCACGGCATTGGTGATTTTCGCGATCACCTTGGGCTGCAGGATGTAGTTGATGAAGGCATGGGCGTTGTCGGCATTCGGCGCATCGGCGGGAATCGCCATCACGTCGAACCATTGCTGCGCGCCTTCCTTGGGCAGCAGGTATTGCACGCGCACGCCCTTCTTGGCTTCCTCGGCGCGGGTGCGGGCCTGCAGGATATCGCCCGAGAAACCATAGGCCAGGCAGGCATCGCCATTGGCCAGATCGTTGATGTACTGCGAGGAGTGGAATTTGCGGATATAGGGCCGCACCTTCATCAGCACGGCCTCGGCCTTGCCGATGCTGTCGGCATCCTTGGCGTTGGGATCGAGGCCGAGATATTTCAGCGCCGCCGTCATCAGCTCGTCGGGCGCATCCAGCACCACCACCCCGCAATCGGCGAATTTCGACACCACCGCCGGATCGAACAGCATGCGCAGGGAATTGGCCGGCGGGTTGGGCATGCGCTGCTTGATCTTGTCGGGGTTCAGGCCAATGCCGCTTGTGCCCCACAGATAGATGGCGGCGTGTCTGTTCTCCGGGTCGAACTTCGCCAGACGCTGCATCAGCTCGGGGTCGAGATTCTTCAGGTTGGGGATCTTGGCCTTGTCGAGCGGCCGCAGCAGTTTGGCCTGCACCTGGCGCGCCATGTAGTATTGCGTCGGCACCACGATGTCGTAGCCGGTCTTGCCGGCCAGCAGCTTGGATTCCAGCGTGTCGTTGGAATCGTAGACGTCGTAGCGCACGCGGATGCCGGTCTCGGCCTCGAAATCCTTCAGCACCTGCGGATCGATGTAATCCGACCAGTTGTAGATGTTCACCACCTTGTCCTGGGCCCGGACGGCCGGGCCGAAGGCGGCGACCGCCAGGGCGAGGGCGGCGGCGGCAAGGATGGCGAAAGGACGGCTGTGGCGCATGGTCGGCTCCCCGTGGATGGCCGAATTATGACAAGGCCGGCCGGTCGCAGCAATGCCGGATGCCGCAGCTCAGCAGGCCTCCAGAGCGAAACGGCGCGACGGCGCAGCCCTGTGGATTGTCACGCGGGTGTCACGACTGTCTCCGACTTATCCCCAGGCTTTCATCGCCCTGTCATCGAATCGTGATGGGATCGGGAATCGGTGAATCACGGCTGGTCGGCCCGGATAAAAAAGCGAGATCAATCCATGCGCATTCTGATCGTTTCCGATGCATGGCACCCGCAGGTGAACGGCGTGGTGCGGACCCTGACCAAGACCCGCGAGGTGCTGGAGCGCCGCGGCCATGTGGTGGAGGTAATCGGGCCGGAGCAGTTCCGCCGCGTGCCATGCCCCACTTACCCCGAGATCGAGCTTTCGATCCTGCCCTATCGCCGGCTGGTGAAACTGATCGAGGCCTTCAACCCGGATGCGATCCACATCGCCACCGAGGGGCCGCTGGGCATGGCGGCGCGCAAATACTGCAAGCGCAACGGCCTGATCTTCACCACCGCCTATCACACCAAATTCCCCGAATATATTCACGAGCGCACGAAGCTGCCGCTGAAATGGAGCTATGCCTTCATGCGCTGGTTCCATGGCGGCTCGGCCGGCGTGATGGTGGCGACCGACAGCCTGGCCAAGAGCCTGTCGGACTGGGGCTTCAGGAACCTGAAGACCTGGTCGCGCGGCGTGGACATCGAACGCTTCAAGCCGCGCCCGAAAGACATCCTCGATCTGCCGCGGCCGATCTATCTCTATGCCGGCCGCGTGGTGGTGGACAAGAACATCGAGGCCTTCCTGCAGCTCAAGCTCGACGGCACCAAGCTGGTGGTGGGCATCGGCCCCGACCTGGAAGGCTATCGCGCCAAATACCCCGAGGCCGTGTTCGCCGGCTATCTGGAGAACGGCCACCTGGCCAGCTATTTCGCCGCCGCCGACGTGTTCGTCTTCCCCAGCCTGACCGACACTTTCGGCCTGGTGCTGCTGGAGGCTTTGGCCTCGGGCGTGCCGGTGGCGGCCTATCCGGTGACCGGGCCCATCGACATCGTGGGGCCGCACCCGGAGGTGGGCGCCCTGCACGAGGACCTGGCGGTGGCGATCAAAAAAGCGCTGGGCAAATCGCCCGAAGCGTGCCGCGCGCTGGCTTTGCAGTATTCCTGGGATGCCTGCACCGACCAGTTCCTGAACAACCTCGTGCCGCTGGCCAAGGCGAAACCTGAGCCGGCGGCCATGGCCCAGGGCGGCAAGGCATCGGCGGCGGCGGAATAGCCGACAAGCTGCTGATAAAGCTGGGCCGGTCTGCGCGACACGGCCCGGCGAAGGCGGTGGCGTGACGGCCAGGGCGGTGTTCCGGGCCGGCCAGACCCTCGCCAATTATCGACAATAATCGACAATTATCGCCAATGATTGCCAATTCCGGCCAATCCCGCGCCGGAAGCGGCGGCCTGTTGGGGCCGGTTGGCGACCAGTTCGGGCCAGTTGATGGCCGGTTCGATGCCAGTTCGATCCAGTTGGATACCCGTTCGATCCCGTTCAGGGCCAGTTCGATCCCGTTCGCGCCGGGGCCTGAAAATGCAAAATGCCGGCTGGCGGGCCGGCACGGACATGCTGATTCACGATGGGCAAGAGCGATGAGAATTAAGTAGGGCGGCGAAGGGCCGGTTCAAGGTTCGCCGTAAGAAGTAATCTATTCATCTAAAATTACTTCTGTTGGCATTTTCCTTGGGGTTGGATTGCTCCGCCGAATATTTTTGTAGTATTTCGCTTCATGTCTTGAAGCTATTCGAGCTTCACTAGCATCCAATTTAATTAGAATATGAAAAACAGGCATCGCGATATCTTTGAAGGTTATGCCAATTTTTACAGCGCAATCACGCCCGGCGGCTTCATAAAATTTTCCATGTTCATCTGGACCAATTACTAATGTTTCTTGATCACGGATCCGTGCAATGCGAGCGAAGTTAAAATAACGCCAATCATTCGGATCAATCGTAAATCTGGATGGTCCTCCATCCAGTGGTGTCAAAACCTTTTGCATCTCGATAAGCATGCTTCCGTCTAATGTACGTTGATTGCGAACTTTGACGCAGCAATTCTCTATGCTTCGACTGGATGCATTTTTCAGCGAAAGTTGGAGATTATTCTCAAGCCATTGAACATTATGTTTAAAGACAGGCTGTTTTTCTAATTCGTAAGCATAAGCTTTTGAAAGGCAGTGCCACGCAATAATAAATGAAAGAGCGGCGAACCCGATTAGAGTTAGATGCGTCCAGTGGAATGTTGCGCCACCAAGGTATGGACTTAGTATCGCCGCTAACTGTGGCAGACCAAATGCTATTGCCTGCCCGACGCGTTGAGCGAGGCTCCTTTCGGTCCAAATTATCCTTATAATGAACTTCCACATGCAAGGTGGATGTTAGTCACTCATCATAGCGACAACAATTATTTTCGCTATCGTACCCATTCCCTGATCCCCGGCACCGCGAAATCGAAGTCGCAGCCGCTATCCGCCTGGGTCACGCTGTCGAAATAGAGTTTCTCGTAGCCGCGCCGGCCTGTGCCCGTTGGCAGGGGCGGCAATGCCGCGCGGCGCTGGGCCAGTTCGGCCTCATCCACCAGCAGGTCGATGCGGCGGCCGGCAGTATCCAGCCGGATGCGGTCGCCGGTCTGCACCAGGGCGAGCGGGCCTCCCGCTGCGGATTCCGGCGCGATATGCAGCACGATGGTGCCATAGGCCGTGCCGCTCATGCGCGCATCGGAAATGCGCACCATGTCCTTCACGCCCTGTAACGCCAGTTTCTTGGGGATCGGGATATAGCCGGCCTCGGGCATGCCGGGTGCGCCTTTCGGCCCGGCATTGCGCAGCACCAGAATGTCATCAGGTTTCACGTCGAGGTCGGGTGAGTCCAGCCGTGCCGCCAGATCGGGCAGGCCGTCGAACACCACGGCGCGGCCTTCATGCTGCAACAGGCTCTGTGTGGCGGCGGCCTGCTTGATGATGGCGCCGTCGGGCGCGAGGTTGCCGCGCAAAACGGCCATCGCGCCGTTGGCATAGACGGGATTCCCAAGCGGCCGGATCACGTCCTGCTTCCACGATTGCGGCGCGGCGTCGATATTCTCGCCCAGCGTTTTGCCCGTGACCGTGAGGCAGGCGCGGTCGATCAGCGGACCCAGCTCGCGCAGGATCGGCGTCAGGCCGCCGGCCTTGTAGAGGTCTTCCATGTAATGCTGGCCGGTGGGCTTGAGATCGACCAGCACCGGCGTCTCGCGGCCGAGTTTGTCGAAGCCTTCAAGGTCGATGCCAATGCCCAGCCGCCCCGCCATGGCGGTGAGATGGATCAGCGCATTGGTGCTGCCGCCCACGGCGAGCAGAACAC
The DNA here is from genome assembly GCF_046297595.1 of Ferrovibrio sp. Classification (GTDB taxonomy): domain Bacteria; phylum Pseudomonadota; class Alphaproteobacteria; order Ferrovibrionales; family Ferrovibrionaceae; genus Ferrovibrio. The sequence goes on along the minus strand of NZ_JBKBHT010000001.1, from coordinate 106,864 downwards.
GCAGCGCATTCCTGAACGCGGCCGGCGTCATGATTTTGTCGGGCGTCAGGCCCTCGGCCGCCATCGATACGGCGCGCGCTCCGGTCTGCTCGGCCAGGCGGCGGCGTTCGGCATGCACGGCCGGCACGGCCGCGCCGCCGGGCAGCATCATGCCCATGGCTTCCACCGTCAGGGCCATGGTGCTGGCCGTACCCATCACGCCGCAGGTGCCGATGGTGGGGGCAAGTTCGGCATTCACCTCGTTGATCTCGGCGTCGGTCATCTCGCCGGCGCGATAGCGCGCCCAGAAGCGGCGGCAATCGGTGCAGGCGCCCAGCTTTTCGCCGCGCCATGACCCTGCAAGCATGGGACCCGTTACAAGCATAATGGCCGGCACGTTGGCGCTGGCCGCGCCCATCAGAAGCGCCGGCACGGTCTTGTCGCAGCCGCCGAGCAGGATCACGGCATCCATCGGCTGGGCGCGGATCATCTCTTCCGCGTCCATGGCCATCAGGTTGCGCAGATACATGCTGGTGGGATTGGCGAAGCTTTCCTGGATCGAGATCACGGGGAAGGGCACGGGGATGCCGCCGGCCAGCATCACGCCGCGCGAGGCCGCCTCGATCAGCTCGGGCACGTTGCGGTGGCAGGCATTGTAGCCGGACGCCGTATCAACGATGCCGATGATCGGGCGCGAGAGGGCCTCGTCGGTATAACCCAGCGCCTTGATGAAGGCCTTGCGCAGGAAAACGGAAAAACCGGCATCGCCGTAATTGGCGAGGTTGCGCTGCATGCCTTTGGGCGAGGGCTTCGACATTCTGAACTCCTGTGGGGCGGGCAGGATCGGAACAACACGCACCGCCTGTCAATCTCTCGCGGGCCGAATGTCCAGGGCGGATTGGTCCATCTGGTTCGCCGCGCCTGCGACTTGCGGGAAACCCGGCCCTGCCGCTAGGTTTGCCACTGATATATCAGTTAGAGGGAGGAGACCATGGCCGTCGAGATCGTGCAGACCACCGCCATGCCGCCGGCGATCCAGCAGGTGCTGGACCGGGAATTCAAGGTGCATCGCCTGTGGGAGGCGGCCGACCGCGACGCGCTGGTGAAGCAGGTGGCGCCCAATGTGCGCGGCATGGTCACCTCGGGCGGCGTCGGCGCCAATCGTGCGCTGATCGAGGCCTTGCCCAAGCTGGAGATGATTTCCAGTTTCGGCGTGGGCTACGACTCCATCGATATCGGCTGCGCCAAGGAGCGCGGCGTGACGGTGACCAACACGCCCGACGTGCTGACCGACGACGTGGCCGACACCGCCATGGCGCTGCTGCTGGGCATGATGCGCCGCATTCCGCAGGGCGACCAGTTCGTACGCCAGGGCCGCTGGCCGAAGGACAAATTCCCGCTCACCGACAAACTCGGCGGCAAGAAGATGGGCGTGCTGGGGCTGGGCCGCATCGGCCAGGCCATCGCGCGCCGCGCCGAACCCTTCAATGTCGAGATCAGCTATTTCGGCCCGCGCAAAAAGGCCGACATTGCCTGGCGCTATTACGACAACCTGGTGGCGATGGCGAAGGATGTCGACATCCTGATGGTCGCCTGCCCGGGCGGCAAGGAAACCGAAGGGCTGGTGAACCAGGCGGTGATCGACGCGCTGGGGCCGAAGGGCTATGTGGTCAACATCGCGCGCGGCTCGGTGGTGGTGGAGCCGGCGCTGGTGCAGGCGCTGGTGGACGGCAAGCTGGCCGGGGCGGGGCTGGACGTGTTCGCCGACGAGCCGAACGTGCCCGAGGCGCTGTGGAAACTCGACAGCGTGACGCTGGCGCCCCATGTCGGCTCGGCCACCCATGCCACGCGGCAGGCGATGGGCGATCTGGTGCTGAAGAATATCCTGGCGTTCTTCGCCGGCCAGCCGGTGTTGACGAAAGTGGTGTAATACTTACCAGCTGCTGTCGGTATCGCTGCTGCGGCCGAAGGCGTTGGCCCGGCCCAGCATCATCTTGTGCAGCATTTCCATCGCCATCATCTTCACGCTGGCATCGGTGAGGCGGCGCTGCTCGTCGAGCTGGCTCTGAACCGATGACCGGCCGGCGCCGCCGCTGCGCGCGATGGCGGCGGCATCGTCCAGCGGCACGGCTTCAAGGCCGGTGGCCTTGCTGTTCAGCTTGTCCTTGAAGAAGGCGTAGATGTCGCCCAGCGACCGCGCCTTGCCTTCCGAGGTGTAGAACACGCCCTGGTTGGCGGCGGCGGCCTCGGGCAGCAGGCTGGCGGCGTTCTGTGCCGGATTATCCTTCAGGGCGGCAAGGAATTTCGTGGCGCCGTTCGCGCCGAGGAAATGGCCGAGATAGAGGTCGACCTTCTGCGCATCGACGCCGAATTCGCGGGCGAGGATCTGCTGGTTGCTGCGCGCGTATTCGGCGGCCATGGCGGCGGCGATGCGCGGATCGTCGCGCAGGGCCAGGATGGATTTGCGTGCCTCGGTATCGGCCACGCGCGGGCGGCCGTCGCCGCCGGCGCTGATCTGGGCGGCCTGTTCGGCCAGGCCGTATTTGGCACCATGATCGCGCACCATCTCCAGCCAGGTGCTTTCGATGAACTGGAACAGGCCGCGCGCCGAACTGGTCTTCGCCTGGGCATCGGGGCGGAAGCCGCTCTCCTGCCCGGCCTGGGCGACCAGATAGGCGAAGTCGACGCCCGTGCGGCTGCTGGCCTGCTTCAGCGTGCTGAGCAGCTCGTAGCTCACCTGGTGGCCGCCGACGCGGTAGCTGTCGGCGCGGGCGGCATTGAGGGCGGCGGAGAAGGGCGGCAGCGGGGCCATGGGTCCGGAAACCTGTTTTGATCCCGTCCTGCTTATAGGAGTCGGGGCAAAGATTCCGTTAACATCTGGGTAACGGATATTCTATTGTCGCCTCAGTATCTTAAGGGTGGCAATCGGGGCAGGCGGGGAAGCGGTGGTGGAGCGTATCGCCCAGATTCTGGCGGCAACGGGAGTCGACTGGCCGGCCGATGGCCCGTGGCTGGCCGTGCTGCTGGTGCTGGTGAGCGGCATTGGCGTGCCGGCGGGGCTCTATGCGCTGTTCGACCGCTGGGCGGCGCGGCGGCTGGGCATCGACACCGTGGCGCTGGCCACGCGCTATGGCGGCTTCATGAATTCCTGGGCGGTGTTCGGCCGCCATGCCAGCGAATACCGCGACCTGCATCCGCTGTTCCCCGAGGCGCTGGCCGCCGAACTGGCGCGCTTCCACGACGGCACCGCCTGCATCGCGGCGCGCTTCCGCTCGGCGCGCGCAGCGGAACAGGCGGCCGAATTGCGTTTCGCCAATTTCGCTTCCGCCGGCGTCGAATATGCCGATGCAGGCATGTCGTTCCAGACCGGCGGAGAGAAGAAGGGGTATGCGCGTGGCCAGTGGCTGGTGATCGGCGATACGCTGTTCGCCTTCTACGGCCCGCATAGCGACGCGCTGGTCCAGCGCCGCCGCGCCACGCCGGCTTTGCGCGCGCGGCGTTTCCCCGGTCCGCTGCGCCTGCTGCATGGCCGCACCGGCCATGGCGTGGTCGTGGCCTTGTGGCTGGCGCTGCATCTGGCGGTGGCGGGGATGTGGCTGGAACAGGCCGCCTTCCGGGGCGGCAAAACCGCGCCGGTGGAACTGGCCGACCTGCGCGAGCGGCTGGAAGACCTGAACTCGGCCGACCTGCGCATCGAGGCGATGTACGATCCGCGGAGCGGCCGGCTGCTGCTGGCCGGCCATACCGCCGATCTGCGCCGGCAGGACCTCGATCGGCTGGCCGGACGCGACTGGATCACCGGACTCGATCTCGCGTTCGATTCCGAACGCAGCGTCGTCAATGTCTTGCCGGTGGTGGGCCGGCCCGATGCCGCGAGCGAACTGGGCCAGGCGCCGTCGCCGCCGGAACGCTGGCGCGGCAACACGCTGCTGATCGAGGAGAACGACGCGCTGATCGCGGCGGTGCGCCATGCCGTGACGGAAGCCGGCTGGGACTGGCAGCCGCGTTTGTGGCCGCAACTGTGGCCGGGCCTGATTCCGGAGTGGGCATGGCCTGATCCGAAAGGCTGACCTATAGTCGGCGCATCAGGATACGGAGGAAACCCGATGCGCAAAGGCTACAAGGCCCTGGTCGCCGAGGCGATGGCGGAAATCGTCACGCTCACGCCGCAGCAGGCGGCCGCGAAATTCAACGATCCGAATGTCGTGTTCGTCGATATCCGCGATCCGCGCGAGCTGGAACGCGACGGCATGATCCCCAACGCGCTGCATGCCACGCGCGGCATGCTGGAATTCTGGATCGATCCGGAAAGCCCGTATCACCGCAAGACCTTCGCCGAGGACAAGGAATTCATCTTCTACTGCGCCGGCGGCCTGCGCTCGGCGCTGGCGACCAAAACCGCCAAGGAGATGGGGCTGGAAAAGCTCGCCCATATCGAAGGCGGCTTCGGCGAGTGGAAGAAGCAGGGCCTGCCGGTGGCCGAATGGCAGCCGAAGAGCCCCAAGAGCGACGGTGAAAAGAAATGAGCGGTCCGCTCTCTGGGTTGAAAGTGATCGAGATGCCGGCCATCGGCCCGGTGCCGTTCTGCGGCATGCTGCTGGCCGATCTGGGCGCCGCCGTGCTGCGCATCGACCGCACCGGCGATGTCGATCTCGGCCTGCCCATCGAACCGAAATACGAACTGCTCGGCCGCGGCAAACGCTCGCTGGCGCTCGACCTGAAAGACCCGAAGGCCATCGCGCTGGTGCTCGACCTGATGGCGAAGGCCGATATGGTGCTGGAAGGATTCCGCCCCGGCGTGATGGAGCGCCTGGGCCTCGGGCCGGACGTAGCGCTGCAGCGCAATCCGAAGCTGGTCTATGGCCGCATGACCGGCTGGGGCCAGGAGGGCCCGATGGCGCCGGCGGCCGGCCACGACATCAACTACATCGCGCTGACCGGCGCGCTGCATGCCATCGGCACGACCGGCCAGCCGGTGCCGCCGCTCAACCTGGTGGGCGATTTCGGCGGCGGCTCGCTGTATCTGGCGATGGGTCTGCTGGCGGCTTTGTACGAGCGCCAGCAATCGGGCAGGGGCCAGGTGGTGGATGCCGCCATGGTGGATGGCGCGGCATCGCTGATGACCATGTTCTACGGCATGAAGGCGGCCGGCCTGTGGAGCGACCAGCGCGGCACCAACATGCTGGATGGCGGCGCGCCGTGGTATGGCACCTTCGAGTGCAGCGATGGCCGCTTCGTCGCCATCGGCTCCATCGAGGGCAAGTTCTATGCCGAGCTGATCCAGAAGCTGGGCCTCGATCCGGCCATCCTGCCCAAGCAGCATGACCGCAAACGCTGGCCCTCGCTGCAGGCCGCCATCGCCGCCACCTTCCGCACGAAAACGCGCGACGAATGGTGCGCCATCATGGAAGGCAGCGACATCTGCTTCGCGCCGGTGCTGAGCCTGGAGGAAGCGCCGAAGCATGCCCATATGGCGGCGCGACAGAGTTTTGTCGCGCCCGACGGCGTGACGCAGCCGGCGCCGGCGCCGCGTTTCTCGCGCACGCCGGGCGCCATTCGCAACCAGCCGCCGAAGCGCGGCGAGGGCGGCGAGGCGGCCCTGCGCGACTGGGGCCTTGCGGCGAAGGAAAGCTGACATGGCGCGCCTGCAGGGCAAGGTCGCGCTGATCAGCGGCGCGGCATCGGGCTTCGGCCGGGCCGCCGCCGAACTTTTTGTTGCCGAGGGCGCGCAGGTGATCCTCACCGACCGCAACGATGGCGCGGCTGTTGCAGCGGCGCTTGGCCCCAAGGCGCGTTTCCTGTCGCTGGACGTGACTAAGGAAGACCAGTGGCGGTCCGTGGTCGCCGATGTGGCGGCACGGGAAGGCCGGCTGGACGTGCTGGTCAACAATGCCGGCATCGGCCTGCATCGCAACGTCACCGAGATGACGCTGGCGGAATGGCGGCTGGTGCAGGCGGTGAATTCCGACGGCGTGTTCCTCGGCTGCAAGCATGCCATTCCGCTGATGAGGCAATCTACGTCTGATAAACCGGGCGGCGGCGGCTCGATCGTCAACGTGGCATCCGTTGCCGGCAAGGTCGGTGCGCCGCAGATGAGCGCCTATTGCGCCTCGAAAGGCGCCGTCACGCTGTTCACCAAGGCGCTGGCGATGGAAGCGGCCTATGGCCGCTGGAACATCCGCGTCAATTCCGTGCATCCGGCCTATGTCGAGACCGCGCTGGTGCAAAGCCACATCAACGGCTCGCGCGACCCTGAGAAGACGCGCCGCTTCCTGGAAGGCCTGCATCCCATCGGGCATATGGGCACGGTGGAGGATGTGGCGCAGGCGATCCTCTACCTGGCCAGCGATGAATCGAAATTCACCACCGGCTCGGAACTGCTGGTCGATGGCGGCCTGACGGCCCAGTAGTTGCCGCAGCGATTGCAGCTGGGGCACGGTAGCGCTATCTGTTGAGCGGTTTTATTCGATCCGATCATCAGGAGAACGAGTCATGGATTTCGGCATCAGGGGCCGTAACGCTCTGGTCTGCGCCGCCAGCAAGGGTCTGGGGCTGGGCTGCGCTGTGGCGCTGGCGAAGGAAGGCGTGAATGTCACCATCACGGCGCGCGGCGCCGAGGTGCTGGAACAGGCGGCCGCGAAGATCCGCGCCGAGGCGCCGGGTGTGACGGTGAAGACCGTGGCGGGCGACATCACCACCGAGGCCGGCCGCCAGCAGGCGCTGGAAACCGCCGGCCAGATCGACATCCTGGTCAACAATGCGGGCGGCCCGCCGCCGGGCAATTTCCGCGACTGGGGGCGCGAGGACTGGATCAAGGCGGTGGACGCCAACATGATCACGCCGATCCTGCTGATCAAGGCGGTGGTGGACGGCATGGCGGCGCGCAAGTTCGGCCGCATCGTCAACATCACCTCCAGCGCGGTGAAGGCGCCGATCCCGATCCTCGGGCTTTCGAACGGCGCGCGCTCGGGCCTGCATGGTTTCGTCGCCGGCGCGTCGCGCCAGGTGGCCAAGGATGGCGTCACCATCAACAACCTGCTGCCCGGCCGTTTCCTGACCGACCGGCTGAAACAGACCATCGGCGCGCAGACCGGCAAGAGCGGATCTGAGCTGGCGGCCGAATTCGAGAAACAGGCCGCCAGCATCCCTGCCGGCCGCTTCGGCACGGCCGAGGAATTCGGCCAGGTCTGCGCTTTCCTCTGCTCGGTGCAGGCGGCCTACATGACCGGCCAGAATGTGCTGCTGGACGGCGGCAATTATCCGGGCAGCTTCTGAACCGCCGATAACGGAGAAGGGGCCGCCGGGCCCCTTCTTTCGGGCCTTGTCATAATTAGACCAGTCTATATAATTATGACATGGCCAGATCGACCGCCGCCGCGAAACAACCCCGCGTTTCCGCCCGCGACCGCTTCGTCGCCATGACGGCGAAGCTGATGTCGCGGCGCGGCTATGCCGGCACGGGCTTAAACGAGATCGTGGAAAAAAGCGGCGCGCCGAAAGGCTCGCTCTATCACTATTTCCCCGCAGGCAAGGAGCAGCTGGCCGCCGCCGCCGTGGACTGGGCATCGGCGCGGTTCATGGCCACGTTGCACGATGAACTGGCCGCCAGCGGCACGGTGGCCGAAGCCATCGGCAATCTGGCCGAGACCATCGCTGGCTGGCTGGAGGCATCGAAATTCCGCGACGGCTCGCCGCTCACCATCGTCGCTGTCGAGACCGGGCCATTCATCGAGCCTTTGCGCCTGGCCTGCGAGGCCGGCTATCGCGACTGGGCCGAGGCGATTGCCGCTGCCCTGCGCGCCGAGGGCAGGAAACCGGCGGAAGCCGCCGACCTTGCCTTGCTGGCCGTCACGTCGCTGGAAGGCGCCGTGATCCTGGCGCGGACGCAACATTCCGCCGAGCCGCTGCGGCAGATCGGCCGCCTGCTGAGAAGGAGTCTGAAATGAGCGAACCACAAACGACGGAAGCCCGGTTCACCCGCGCGCATCTGGAACAGGCCATCGCCATCAGCCCCTTCACCAACTGGGTCGGCACGAAGCTGGTGGATTTCGAACCCGGCGCGGTGAAGATCGCCATCGACGTGCGAAACGACATGACGCAGCACCATGGCTTCGCCCATGGCGCCATCGTCGGCTACATGGCCGATACGGTCTGTGCCTGGGCGGCGGCCTCGGTGGTGGGCGACGTGGTGACCTCGGAATACAAGCTCAACCTGCTGGCGCCGGCGGTGGGCGACAGCCTGGTCGCCACCGGCATCGTGGTGAAGGCCGGCAAGCGCCAGGTGGTGACGCGCGCCGATGTTTTTGCCGTGAAGGACGGGCAGGAGCGGATCGTCGCCACGGCGCTGGCGACGATCGCGCGGGTGTAACCCATAGTTGTCACCCCGGGCTTGACCCGGGGCCCCATTTTCCATCAACAGAATGGGATCCCGGCTCAAGGCCGGGATGACGGACTTGGTCACGCCGGAGCCTTGTCCTTCTCATCCACCGGGTGCGAGGCGCGGAAGCCGACCTGCAGGCGGTTCCACACGTTGATCGCGCCGATCAGCAGGGTGAGCTGTACCTGTTCGGCTTCCGAGAACTGCGCCTTGACCAGCTCGTAATCGGTATTCGGCGCACCGGTCTGCGGCAGCAGGGTGAGCGCCTCGGTCCAGGCCAGTGCCGCCCGTTCGCGGTCGCTGTAAAGCGTGCTCTCGCGCCAGGCATTCAGCATGTAAAGCCGCATTTCGCTGTCGCCATGCTTGCGGGCGTCGGTGGCGTGCATGTGGATGCAGAAGGCGCAGCCGTTGATCTGCGAGGCGCGCAGCTTCACCAGATGGCGCAGGCTTTCTTCCGGGCCGCTTTTTTCGAAGCTGGCTTCCAGCGCCATCATGGCCTTGATGCCGTCGGGGGCGGATTTGTGCGGGTATTTCAGTCGGGGGGTCATCGCTTTTCTCCTGCGCGCACCATGCGCGCTCATGACAAAGACGGGGCAGGGATGGCCGGTGTGACAGCCGGCCAGGGCAAATCCTGTCCTGCCGCCGCGTTAAGCTTTGGGGACAGGCGGTTACAGAGCCATTCCGGCCATTGTGCCGGCCTGCGGGCGGCGTTAGACTCCATCGCTTTCCAGTGCCAAGAGGCCAAAAAACATGAGCTGGGAAGCCGAGATCGCCGAGTTGCGGCGGCGTGAAGAGATGGCCCGCCGGATGGGCGGGCCCGACAAGATCAAGCGCCAGCATGACGGCGGCAAGCTGACGGTGCGCGAACGCATCGACCAGCTGCTCGACCCTGGTTCCTTCCACGAAATCGGTGCCATTGCCGGTCGCGCCGTCTACGACGCCACCGGCCAGCTGCAGGATTTTTCGCCAACCAATTTCGTGTTCGGTCGCGGCAAGGTCGATGCGCGGCCCGTGGTGGTGGGCGGCGACGATTTTACCGTGCGCGGCGGCGCGGCCGATGCCGCCATCTGGCAGAAGCAGGTGATGGCCGAACAGATGGCGCATGAACTGCGCATCCCGATGATCCGCCTGGTGGATGGCACCGGCGGCGGCGGTTCGGTGAAATCGCTGGAGATGGAAGGCCGCACCTACGTTCCGCTGCTGCCCGGCTGGGAACATTGCGTGACGAACCTGAGCACCGTGCCGGTGGTGGCGCTGGCGCTGGGTTCGGTGGCCGGCCTCGGTGCTGCCCGCACTGTCACCAGCCATTTCTCGGTGATGGTGGAAGGCATCTCGCAGATGTTCATCGCCGGGCCCCCCGTTGTGGCGCGCACCGGCGTGGAAATGACCAAGGAGGAACTGGGCGGCAGCGAGATCCATGCCCGCGCCGGCGCCATCGACCTGGCGGTGGCCAGCGAGGAAGAGGCGTTCACTGCTGCGAAACGCTTCCTGTCCTACCTGCCGCAATCGGTTTACGACCTGCCGCCGCGCATCGCACCGCAGGACGATCCGCAGCGCCGGGTCGAGAAACTGCTGTCCGTGATCCCGCGCGACCGCCGCCGCGTCTACAAGACGCGCGAGATCCTGGATGCCGTGCTGGACGAGGGCAGCTTCTTCGAGATGGGGCGGCTGTATGGCCGTTCGGTGATCACCGGCCTGGCACGGCTGGATGGCTGGCCCGTCGCAATCCTGGCCAGCGATCCCTATCATTATGGCGGCGGCTGGACCGCCGATGCCGCGCACAAGATCACGCGCTTTATCGACCTGGCCGAGACCTTCCACCTGCCGGTGGTGCATTTCGTCGACATTCCCGGCTTCCTGATCGGCCCCGAGGCCGAGCAGAGCGGCACCATCCGCCATGGCGCCCGCGCGCTCACTGCCGTGTATCAGGCCACCGTGCCCTGGTGCTCGATCATCCTGCGCAAGGCTTTCGGCGTGGCCGGCGCGGCCCATTCCAATCACACGCGGCTGCGCTACCGTTATGCCTGGCCGTCGGGCGACTGGGGCAGCCTGCCGCTGGAAGGCGGCATCGAGGCGGCCTATCGCGCCGACCTGGAGAAGGCCGAGGACCCCGCCGCGCTGCTGAAGGATATCGAAGAACGGCTGAACCGCGTGCGCTCGCCGTTCCGCACGGCAGAAGCCTTCCTGGTGGAAGAGATCATCGATCCGCGCGACACCCGTCCGCTGCTGTGCGAATTCGCCAACCTGGCGGCCCCTTTGCGTAAAACCGGTCCCTCAAGCTTTGGGTACAGACCATGAGTACGACAGACATCCCCAATATCCCGAACGAGAAGAAAGCCGCGCCGAAGTCGATTGTCCTGACTTCGCATCCCAGCACTTCGGCGAGCGCCAAGCCGCTGCCGGTGGAGTGGGGCGCCGCCGATCCGCGCCAGCGCGGACCTGTTGTGGCGACGCTGAAGAATCCCGGCGGCAAGAATGCCATCGGCACGCATTCGGGCGCCTATTCGCTGTATCGCGCATTGGCCATCGCCGCCGGCCAGCTCAAGGCCGAGCACAAGCCCGACCTGACCAACACTGCGCCGGCCGAACCCATCGGCCCGTTCCCGCAATGGGCGGATCCGGAAAAGATCGTCTCGATGGACCCGTGGGGCCATATGACGACGGACGTCTTCGCAGCGCAGATCGCCGCCGGATGGGACATCCGGCCAACCATCGCGGTGACCAAGGCGCATATCAACATGCCCGAGCTGCACCAGGCCATCCAGGCCGGCCGGCTGAAGCCCGACGGCGACATCCTGGCCGCCAATGGCGACGTGAAGGTGACCAAGATGGCGGTCGAGCCGGTCTGGTGGCTGCCCGGCGTCGCGAAGCGCTTCAAGATCAGCGAGACCGAACTGCGCCGCGGCCTGTTCGAGCAGACCGGCGGCATGTTCCCCGAGCTGGTGACGCGGCCCGACCTGAAGGTATTCCTGCCGCCCATCGGCGGCATGACCGTCTACCTGTTCGGCGATGTCTCGAAGCTGGGCAAAAAGGAAACCAAGATCGCCTGCCGCATCCATGACGAATGCAACGGCTCGGATGTGTTCGGTTCGGATATCTGCACCTGCCGGCCCTACCTCGCGCATGGCATCGAGGTCTGCATCGAAGAGGCGCAGCAGGGCGGCGTGGGCGTGATCGTCTATAACCGCAAGGAAGGCCGCGCATTGGGCGAGGTGACCAAGTTCCTGGTCTACAATGCGCGCAAGCGGCAGGAAGGCGGCGACCGCGCCGAGGCCTATTTCCAGCGCACCGAATGCGTAGCCGGCGTGCAGGACATGCGTTTCCAGGAGCTGATGCCCGACATCCTGCACTGGCTGGGCATCGGCCGGATCGACCGGCTGGTCTCGATGAGCAACATGAAGTTCCAGCCGATCGTCGACAGCGGCATCCAGGTGGTCGAGCGTGTGCCGATCCCCGACGAACTGATCCCCGCCGATGCCAGGGTGGAGATGGATGCCAAGAAGGCGGCCGGCTATTTCACCGATAGGGTGCCGGACGAAGACGAACTGAAGAAGGCCAAGGGCCGCGGTCTTGAGGAATAATTTGGTCTCGAGGAGTAGGTATCAGTGGGTAACCTGAACGATCCGGCCCAGGCCGTTGCCTGGCTGCGTACGCCGCAGGCGGTGCGCGACCGCTGCAACCAGCTTTTCATGCTGGCCGAGCGCGATGCGCTGCCGAATTTCGAGATGCATCTGGAAGCCATGCCGGCGACGGCGGAATATGTGGCGCAGGTGATCCGCGAGAATTATCCGACCCTGCAGATCCCCTATCATGCGCGCTGGCGCCATTTCGCCGCCGGTGGCGTCGACCGCTGGGGGCAGCTTGCGGCAACGCTGAAAGGCGTGGATGCCGACGAGGTCGCCCGCATCCGCTTCGACCTCTGCGTGGTCAGCGTGCTGCTGGATGCCGGCGCGGGTGCGCAATGGGCCTTCACGGAAGAGGGGCGCAAGATCGCGCGCTCGGAAGGCCTGGCGGTGGCCAGCCTGCATGCCTTCAAAAGCGGGCTGTTCTCGGGCGACAAGGCGCAGCCCCTGCGCGCCGATGCCGCCGGCCTGATGCCGCTGGCGCCCAATGCCATCGCCCATGCCTTCCAGGCCGACGATACCAATCCGCTGCTGGGACTGGACGGCCGCGCGGCGCTGATGCGCAACCTGGGCGCGGCGCTGAAGGCCCGACCGGACCTGTTCGGTGCGGAAGCCCGCATCGGCCGGCTATATGATCACCTCAAGGCGCAGGTGAAGAATGGCAAACTCGCCGCCAGCGCGATCCTGGCGGCGGTGCTGGATGGGCTGGGCCCGATCTGGCCGTCGCGCATGACACTGGATGGCGTCAATCTCGGCGATGTGTGGCGCCATCGCGGCATCGTCAGCGGCGACCTCACCTCGGGTCTGGTGCCGTTCCACAAGCTGTCGCAGTGGCTGAGCTACTCGCTGGTGGAAATCTTCGAGGATGCCGGCATCGCGGTAAGCGGGCTGGACGATCTGACCGGCCTGCCGGAATACCGCAACGGCGGCCTGTTCATTGACACGGGCGTGCTGAGCGTGCGGCACGAGGCGCTGCTGAAATATCCCATCCCGGTCGAGGACGAGGCCGTGGTGGAATGGCGCGCGCTGACCGTGGCTTTGCTCGACCGCATCGCCGATCCGGTGCGGGCCATCCTGGGCAAGACGGCGGCCGAGATGCCGCTGGCGCGCATCCTGGAAGGCGGCACCTGGGCGGCCGGGCGCAAGATCGCCAGGGAGAAGCGCGCCGATGGCGGCCCGCCGCTCAGCATCGCCAGCGACGGCACGGTTTTCTGATTTCCGACGCGGTTTCTGATTTCTTGGGGGAAGACACACAATGAACGCCTTTCCGAATGCGACGGTGGTCAATCATCCGCTGGTGCAGCACAAGCTGACGCTCCTGCGCCGCAAGGAGGTCTCGACCGCCGAATTCCGCCGCCTGGTGCGCGAGCTGAGCCTGCTGCTCTGCTACGAGGTCACCCGCGACCTGCCGCTGGAGAAGGTTTCCATCGAAACCCCGCTGGAGGAGATGCAGGCCCCGATCCTGGCCGGCAAGAAGCTGTGCTTCGTCTCCATCCTGCGCGCCGGCAACGGCATCCTGGACGGCATGCTCGACCTCGTGCCCTCGGCCCGCGTGGGCCATGTGGGCCTCTACCGCGACCCCGAAACGCTGGTGCCGGTGGAGTATTACCTGAAGCTGCCCGATGATGTGCGCGAGCGCCTGGTGATCGTGGTCGATCCCATGCTGGCCACTGGCCATTCCGCCGCCGCCGCCGTCACCCGCCTGAAAGAGGCGGGGGCAAGCCAGATCAAGTTCGTCTGCCTGCTGACGGTTCCCGAGGGCCTGCGCGTCATGCAGGACGAGCATCCCGACGTGATGGTCTATACCTGCGCCATCGACCGCCAGCTCGACGGCCATGGCTATATCCGCCCGGGCCTCGGCGATGCCGGCGACCGCATCTACGGCACGAAATAGCCTCACAGCCTGTCGCAGCGCGCAGCTTCGTAGCTGCCGTCACAGTTTCCGGACTGGCATCCCGCTGCGGATGTACCAGATGGGTTGCACAGTAGCCGCAACCCACCACAACCCCGGAGCCGTGTCATGGCTGTCGCCCTTCGCCGCGCCCTGCGCGTCACATTTACCCTCGCCGCTGCCGTTGCGGCAGGCCTTGCTGCCAGCAGCTGGGCGGCCGACAGCCGCGCCGCCTCGGACCGCATCGAACTGGCTGCCGACCTGCCGGCGCTGCCGGTGGCGGCTGCCATGGGGCCGGCCGCGAAGGTGGTGGGCCAGGAAAGCCGCCGTGGCCAGCCGGTCGCCCTGGGCGGTCGCATCGCCAGCGGCCCGGGCTCGGGGGTCAAGTTCACCCTCAACGACCGCAGCGTGGTGATTATCGGCCCGAACAGCGTGATCAGCGTCGAGGAATTCGCCGCCGACCGGGTCGTGCTGCGGCTCGAGCGCGGCAGTTTCCACCTCGATTCCGCCAATCCGGGCAGCATCTATGTCGTGCTGCCGACCGGCACGGTGACCGTGCGCAGCGCCATCGTGGCCGGCCGCATCGGCCCCGACAGCACCCAGATCGCGCTGCTCAGCGCCGGCCGCGCCGAAGTGACGGGCTTTGGCGGCCAGAGCGTGCGGCTGGAGACTATCGGTGATGCCACGCGCATCCTTGGCCTCGGCGCTCCGAGCCAGCCGGCCCCGCTGTCGCCTCAGGCGCTGCAGGATCTGACGGGCCTCACCAGCCAGATCGCCGCCCGCTGAGTCGCCGGCGCGCCGGGAGACTCGTCTGGGCTGCGCTCCGAGGCGCGGCGAGCCGGCGGCGAGGCGTGGCGCAGAGGAAGGTTATTGTTTTTTTATCACACTGCCGCTCGCCGCCGACGTGGACCCGCGCCGAAGTCTGATTTGAAGAAAGCCGCATTCCATGCGGCTTTTTTGTTGGTCGTGACGGTGTCGCGTCGGCCTGCTCGCGCGGCCTCGCGGCAGCGGCCGGGAAAAAATTTTGGCCGGCCCGCGATTTCCTATTGCAATGGGGACGCGATGCTGTAAATACCGCTTTCAACGACGCACCCGCACGTGCCGATGGCCCCTGGCAGGTTATGCAACGACGAACGCGTCCTTTTTGGTCGCACAGCGTGAGCTGTGCCGGTTCAAAGCCGGTCCGAGAGGGAGGTTTCGATGCTTGCAGCCGCTGGCCGCACCAACACCCGTCTGCGACGTTCTTCGTCCAAGTCGCGTATTGAGCCGGGTCTACTCACCCCGAAGATGCAGAAGTTCCTCGCCGAGGCGAAGGACTCCGAGCCGTTCCTCGTCGTCGATGTCGACGTGGTCGAGCATAACTACCGCGAGCTGCGCCGCCTGCTGCCGCTGGCCAAGGTCTACTACGCGATCAAGGCCAACCCGGCGCCGGAAATCCTGCGCCGCCTGCGTTCGCTTGGTTCCTGCTTCGATACGGCTTCGGCCAACGAAATCCAGCAGTGCCTGAATCAGGGCGTCACGCCGGACCGCATCTCCTTCGGCAACACCATCAAGAAGAAGCGCGACATCGCCTGGGCCTAT
This sequence comes from Ferrovibrio sp., assembly GCF_046297595.1. Lineage (GTDB taxonomy): Bacteria > Pseudomonadota > Alphaproteobacteria > Ferrovibrionales > Ferrovibrionaceae > Ferrovibrio. The sequence goes on along the minus strand of NZ_JBKBHT010000001.1, from coordinate 91,413 downwards.
GAGAAGGGCGTGCGCCTCTATGCCTTCGACTCGCTGTGCGAGCTGGAGAAGCTGGCCGAGGTTGCCCCGGGCTCGCAGGTCTTCTGCCGCGTGCTGATGCAGTGCGAGGGCGCCGAATGGCCGCTGTCGCGCAAGTTCGGCTGCGCGCCGGAGATGGCGGCCGACCTGCTGGTGAAGGCGCGCCAGATGGGCCTCGACCCCTATGGCATTTCCTTCCATGTCGGCTCGCAGCAGACCGACCTGTCGCAGTGGGACAAGGCGGTGGCCCAGGTCGCCCAGATGTTCACCGTGCTGCAGCAGGCCGATGTCGATCTGCGCATGATCAACTTGGGCGGCGGTTTCCCGGCGCGCTACCGGTCCGACATTCCGATGCTGGAAGCCTATGCCCAGGCCGTCAGCCAGGCGATGACCAAGCATTTCGGCAACAACCTGCCGGACATGATCATCGAGCCGGGCCGCAGCCTGGTGGGCGATGCCGGCGTGATCCAGGCCGAGGTCGTGCTGATCTCGCGCAAGGATTACGAAGAGGATCGCCGCTGGGTGTATCTGGATATCGGCAAGTTCTCCGGCTTGGCCGAGACGATGGACGAGGCGATCAAGTACCGGATCGTCACGCCCCGCGACGGTGGCCCGACCGGTCCGGTGTCGCTGGCCGGTCCGAGCTGCGACAGCGCCGACATCCTGTACGAGAAGACCGCCTACGAGATGCCGCTGGCACTCGAGGTGGGCGACAAAATCCAGATCCTGTCCACCGGCGCCTATACGACGACCTATTCGTCGGTCGGCTTCAACGGCTTTCCGCCGCTGAAGAGCTACTGCATCTGACGTAGCCAACCCGACGGTTCCGGTGGGAGCAAAAAGCCGGCCGCGCAAGCGGCCGGCTTTTTTATGGCCATTGCTACCTCTGTGAGCATCGGTTGTCCCTTTCGGCCAACCCGCATTTGCCTAAATCCATCGTCTATAATGGAAAGGCCGATTTTGTGTTGCGGCCGGCGGCGCCCTGTGTGACAAATTTGCGCCCGGAAAACGCGTAAAACGATAAGAATCAGCTTAAATTGTCGGGTGATCGGCGTGGGGGTCGGTTGCAGGCCGCCCCGGCCCCAGCTTTGATCAACGGACCCGGAGGTTCGACGGCGTTGCATCCGCCGTGGGTCCGGGCAAGGGGGGTGAGGTGAGCGAACCGCCGTTCGGCGAAGACCGGTTTCTGTCGTCACTCGCGCGCCATCGCGAGGCGGCGGACGAGTCTGCGCCGGCACCGGAGCCGCCGAACGAAGAATCCCTGCTCTATGCCGCACTCGACACGATGGGCGAGGGGCTGGCGGTCTGGGATGCCGGCCCGAACCTGATCCATTTCAACCGCCGTCTGGCCGAACTGTTCGGCCTGCCCGACAACGCGCTCTGGCGCGGCCTGCCGGCCCGCGATTTCCTCGCGCTGCTGGTTGCGCGCGGTGTGCTCACCATCCGCGCCGAGGAGGCGACGGCCTGGATCAATGCCTATATCGACGCCTCCACCAAGGCCGACCGCAAGCAGGAAGTCCGCCTCACCGACGGCACCTGGCTGAATTTCGATTGGCGCCGTCTGGCCACGGGCGGCTATGTCTCGGTCTTCACCGATATCACGCTGCGCAAGCGCGCCCAGATCCGCCTGCGGCAGGCCGAAGCCAAATACCGCCAGATTTTCGACAATGTGCACGAGGGCATCATCCAGGTGACGCCGGAGGGCCGGGTGCTGGCGGTCAACCGCGCCGGCGCGGCGATTTTCGGTTTCCATTCGCCGGAAGAGATGCTGGCCACCGTGACGCGGGCCGGCGAGCAGCTCTATGTGAACCCCGAGCGCCGCCGCGAGATGATGCGCCACCTGGAACGCTACGGCCTGGTGCGGGACTTCCGGTCCGAGATGCGCCGCTGCGACGGCAGCACGATCTGGGTCGCCAAGACGCTGCGCCGTGTGGCCGACGAGCAGGGCAGCGTGGTGATGATCGAGGGCATGTTCCGCGATGTCAGCACGCAGCGCCGCGCCGAGCTGCAGCTTCTGCAGGCCAAGGAGCAGGCCGAGGAGGCCAACCGGGCGAAATCGGACTTCCTGGCCAATATGAGCCACGAACTGCGCACCCCGCTGAATGCCATCCTGGGCTTCAGCCAGGTGCTGCTGGACGAAATGATGGGGCCGCTGGGCAATGCCAAGTATCGCGAATACTGCCGCGACATCGTGCAGAGCGGGGAGCACCTGCTGGCGCTGATCGGCGATATCCTGGACATGGCGAAGGTCGAGTCCGGCAAGATGGCGCTGGACGAGGAATGGCTGGATCTGAATGAAAGCCTGGAGGCCGCCCTGCTGCTGGTGCGCGAGCATGCCCTGAGCGGTCAGATTGCCCTGCGCAAGACCCTGCCCGGCCCCGCGCCGGCGGTGTGGGGCGATACGCGGCGCCTGCGCCAGGTCTGGATCAACCTGCTGAGCAATGCCGTGAAGTTCACGCCGCAGGGCGGCAGCGTGGACGTGCGCTGCGAAATCCTGCCCGACGGGCGGCTGGAGGTCGCGGTGGCCGATACCGGCATCGGCATCGCGGAGGAAGACATCGAACGCGTGCAGCAGCCCTTCAGCCAGGTGGCCAATGCCCTGTCGCGCAGCCACGAAGGCACCGGCCTGGGCCTGTCGCTGTCGCGCAACCTGATCGCGCTGCATGGCGGCGAGCTGCATCTGGAGAGCCGCCTGGGCGAGGGCACCACGGTGACCGTGACCCTGCCGGCGGAACGCTGCCGGCCCGGCCCGCTGGGCGGATTGTTAGCCGACGCGCAGCACGATTTTTCCGGTGGCCATCCGGTCGGCCAAGCGGCGGAGCGCGGCCCCAGCCTGATCAAGCTGGTAGACAGCGCCGAGCCGCGGCCGCCCCTGGCTGCTGACTAACCACGCTCGCAACGCCTTTTCCTGCTCCGCTCCGGCGGCCGGATTCCGGCGGCCCTGTTCGCCGGCCCGCACGCCGATCAGTTCGACCTCGCGCAGCAGCAGGCGGTTGGCGGCCGGTGCTGGGCTGGCGCCGCCGGCAAAACCGATCACCAGCCAGCGGCCGGCCGGCGCCAGGGCGCGAAACGCCTGGTCGAACAGCGCGCCGCCGACCGGATCGAAGACGACATCGGCCCGCACATCCCGCCACCAGTCCGGCTGGGCCGGATCGAGGCAAAGCGTGGCGCCGGCCTCGCGTGCCGCGCCGCGTTTATCTTCCGATGAAGCGACGGCGACCACGCGCGCGCCCAACCGGGCTCCGAGCGTGACTGCGGCCAGTCCGGTGCCGCCGCCGGCGCCCAGCACCAGCAGGGTTTCGCCGGCCCGCAGGCGGCCGCGCTGGACCAGCGCCGTCCAGGCCGTGATGGCGGCAACCGGGAAGGCGGCGGCTTCCTCGAAGCTCCAGTCATCGGGTTTGGGCAGCAGCGTTTCCGCCCTTGTCACGGCCTCCTCGGCATAGCCGCCGCCGCGCAGGCGCAGGATGACCGCATCGCCCGCCTTGTATTCTTCTTTTACGTCCGGCGCCGTTTCGACGATCTCGCCGGCCGCCTCGAAGCCCGGCACGAAGGGCAGGGACGGCTTGTGCTGGTATTCGCCGGCGATCTGCAGCAGGTCGGGGAAGTTGATCCCCGCCGCCCGGATGGCGACGCGGACTTCGCCGGGCTGCAGTCCACGGCGCGGCAGTTGCGCGTCTTCCAGCAGTTCGGGCGGCCCAAGCCGGCGACAGAGCATGGCACGATAGGTTTCCGTCACAGCGTGGCTTTCGGGTGGATCGCGCGCCAGCCCAGCGCCAGCGTTGTCAGCAGGAGCGCGCCGCCGATCCAGTACGGCACGTTGATGCCAGCAGAGCCGAACAGCCAGCCGCCCCAGAGCGGCCCGAAGGTACGGCCGAGTGCCGCCAGCGATTCCATGGTGCCCAGTGCGATGCCTTGCTGCGTCGCAGGGGCGCTGCGCGAGACCAGGCTGCTGATCGTCGGGCCGATCATCGCCACCCCTGTTGCGGTGAGCAGGATCGAGAGGCCCATCATCGGGGTGGAGACAATCAGATGTGCCATCGCGGTGCCGACAGTGAGGTTGATCATGCCAAGCGTCAGCAGCCGGCGCTCGCCGAACAGCCGGGTCAGTGGTCCGATCAGGACGCCCTGCATGGTCACCACGATGCTGCCGATGAAGGTGAAGGCAAGCCCGACCTCATAGGCATGCCAGTCGAGCCGTGCTGCCGAGAACAGCGGAAACAGCACTTCGATCTGCGAGAAAACGAAGTTGATGACGCAGTTGATCGCGATCAGCGCCAGCACGGTGCGGCTCAACTGCGAGAGGGATGCGAAGGGATTCCGCCACAGTTGCAGTCCGGCCAGGGTATGCGGGGCATCGGGGCGCGTCTCGCGGATCACGAAGACGGCGAGCAGCAGGGCGAGGCCCGAGGTGCCTGCAGCGGCCAGCGCCGGCAGGGTATAGTTCGGATGCAGCGGATCGGGGCCGACCAGCAGGCCGCCGATCAGGGGCCCCAGGATCATGCCGATGCCGAAAGCGCCGCCGATCAGGCCCATGCCGCGGGCGCGCTGTTCCGGTGGGGTGCTGTCGGCGATGATGGCGCGCGCGACGCCGATCTTGCCGCTGCCGATGCCGGCGATGGTGCGCGCCAGGAAAATCGCCAGCAGGCTGTCGGCGTTGGCCAGCCAGGTGTAACCGACCACGGAGAGTGCCATGCAGCCGAGGAAAACCGGCCGGCGGCCGATCCGGTCCGACAGGCCGCCGAGGGGTGTCGCAGAGAGGAACTGGGCGATGGAAAACACCGCCGCCAGCATGGCAATAGTGAAGGGCGAAGCGCCGAAACTGGTCGCGTAAAACGGCAGCAGCGGCAGGATCAGGCCGAAGCCGATCAGGTCGATCACCACGGTCAGCAGCAGAACCGGCAACATTCAGCGAAACCTCTGTGACAAGAGGCCTTTTGGCCGGAATCCGGCATTGCCCCCGGGGGCCGGGTCCGCTACTTTCCGCGCGTTTTTTGGCCGCGCGATTTTCGGGCCGCTTTTCAAAGGGCGAGACATGAAGGTTAAAGGCGTAGCCTACCGCACGATCTGGGTCAATTCCGACGGCTGGTCGGTCGGGATCATCGACCAGACCCGGCTGCCGCATGCCTTCGTCACCACCAGCCTGAAGACCTGGGAAGAGGCGGCGCACGCCATCAAGGCGATGGTGGTGCGCGGCGCACCGCTGATCGGCGCCACCGGGGCTTATGGCCTGGCGCTGGCGATGCGGATCGATCCGTCCGATGCCATGCTGGACAAGGCGTATCACGTGATCAACGAGACGCGGCCGACGGCGATCAACCTGCGCTGGGCGCTGGATCGTGTGCGCAACGCGCTGCATAACCTGCCCATCGAGCAGCGTGCGGCGGCAGCCTATAAAGTGGCGGCCGACATCTGCGACGACGATGTGGCCACCTGCTCGGCCATCGGCGACCACGGACTGAGGATCATCGAGGACCTGTACGAGAAGGCGGGTCGCAAACGCACGATCAACATCCTGACCCATTGCAATGCCGGCTGGCTGGCGACAGTGGACTGGGGCACGGCGATCGCGCCGATCTACAAGGCGCATGACAAGGGCATCCCGGTGCATGTCTGGGTCGACGAGACGCGTCCGCGCAACCAGGGCGCATCCTTGACCGCCTGGGAACTGAACAGCCATGGCGTGCCGCATACCGTGATCGTCGACAATGCCGGCGGCCACCTGATGCAGCATGGCAGCGTCGACATGTGCATCGTCGGCACCGACCGCACCACCCGCGATGGCGACGTCTGCAACAAGATCGGCACGTATCTCAAGGCGCTGGCGGCGAAGGACAACGGCGTGCCGTTCTACGTCGCGCTGCCGCATTCCACCATCGACTGGACGATCCGCGATGGCGTGAAGGAAATCCCCATCGAGGAACGGGTCCAGGAAGAAGTGACGGTGATGAGCGGCCGCACGGCAACGGGCGAGGTCGTGCCCGTCACCATCACGCCCGAGGGCACCAGGGCCGCCAATTTCGGCTTCGATGTCACGCCGGCGCGGCTTGTCACCGGGCTGGTCACCGAACGCGGTGTCTGCGCGGCGAGTGAAGCCGGCCTTACCAAGCTCTATCCCGAATTCGCGTAAAGAGTAGGAACATCCTAATGAAGAATCTCTGGTCCGACCGCGACGCCAAGGCCGCCATCGCCCATTACGCCAGGCAGGGCGTGAACGAGGATCTGGCCCTGCGCACCTACACCACGCGCCTGCTCGGCGGCGTGCCCGACCTGGTGCAGCATGGTGGGGGCAATACCTCGGTGAAGACGCAGATGCCCGATCCGCTGGGCAAGCCGGTGGATGTGCTCTGCGTGAAGGGTTCGGGCTGGGACATGGCGGTGATCGAGCCGCCGGGCCTGCCGGCCGTGAAGCTGCAGCCGCTGCAGGAACTGATCGCGCTTAAAACCCTCACCGACGAGGACATGGTCAACATCCAGCGCTGCAACCTGCTGGACAGCAGCTCGCCCAATCCGTCGGTGGAGACGCTGTTCCATGCCTTCCTGCCACACAAGTTTATCGACCACACCCATGCCTCGGCCGTGCTGGCGATCACCGATCAGCCGGACGGTGCCGAGATCTGCAAAAAGCTCTACGGCAACCGCGTGGCCCTGGTGGATTATGAGATGCCGGGTTTCGGCCTCGCCAAGAAAGCGGCTGCTGCTTATAAGGCCAATCCGCAGGCCCAGGGCCTGATCCTGCTCAAGCATGGCATCTTCACCTTCGCCGAGACGGCGAAGGAAGCCTACGACCTGATGATCGAATTTGTCAGCAAGGCCGAGCGTCATCTCGCCAAGGGCAGGAAGCAGCCCTTCGTGCCGGGCAAGGCGCTGCCGAAGAAGGTCGCGGCGGCGGAAGAGGTGCTGCCGATCCTACGCGGTCTGCTCAGCCTGCCGGCGGGCGATGACGGCGCCTTCACGCGCTGGGTCTTCAACCTGCGCAACAGCGACGAGATCCAGGCCTTTGCGCGCGGCAAGGATGTGATGCGCTACAGCCAGGCCGGCACGGTGACGCCGGACCATGTGATCCGCACCAAGCCCTGGCCGCTGGTGCTGCCGGCGCCGGAAGCCGGCAAGCTGGATGCCTTCAAGGCGGCGGCGCAGAAGGCGGTGGACGGCTATATCAAGAAATACAAGGCCTATTTCGAGCGTCACAATGCCAAGGCGCAGCCGAAGAAGATCATGCTGGATCCGATGCCGCGTGCTCTGCTGATCCCGGGCCTTGGTCTGGTCGGCGTGGGCAAGACACGCAAGGATGCGGTGATCGCCGGCGACGTGGCCGAAATGGCCGTCAGCATCATCACCAGGGCCGAAGCCATTGGCAAATTCACCAGCATCCGGGAACGCGACATCTTCGATGTCGAATACTGGTCGCTGGAACAGGCCAAGCTGGGCAAGGGGGCTGAGAAGCCGCTGTCGCGGCAGGTTGTCGTCATCACCGGCGGGGCAGGGGCCATCGGCGCGGCAACGGCCAAGGCTTTCGCCGCCGAGGGCGCCGAAGTGGCGGTGTTCGATCTCGATGGCGCCAGGGCCACTGAAGTCGCGAAGAAACTGGGCGGCATCGGCGTTGCCTGCGACGTGACGAAACCGGAAGCCGTGCAGGCGGCCTTTGCCAAAGTCGTGCAGCATTTCGGTGGCGTCGACATCGTGGTCTCAAACGCCGGTAATGCCTGGGGCGGCAGGATCGGCGAGGTCTCTGACGATCTGCTGCGCAAGTCGTTCGAGCTGAACTTCTTCAGCCATCAATATGTGGCGCAGGCGGCGACCAAGGTCATGCTGGCGCAGAAGACCGGCGGCTGCCTGCTGTTCAACGCCTCCAAGCAGGCGGTGAATCCGGGCCCGGATTTCGGGCCCTATGGCCTGCCCAAGGCGGCCACCTTGTTCCTGTCGCGGCAGTATGCGCTGGATTACGGCGATCAGGGCATCCGTTCCTCGGCCGTGAATGCCGACCGCATCCGCTCGGGGCTTCTCACGGACGAGATGGTGGCCAAGCGCTCGAAGGCGCGCGGCGTGTCGGAAAAGGATTACATGTCGGGCAACCTGCTGAAGCGCGAGGTGAAGGCGGCCGACGTGGCCCAGGCCTTCGTGCAGCTGGCCGTGGCGAGCAAGACCACGGCGGCCGTGGCCACGGTGGACGGCGGCAATATCGCGGCCGCCCTGCGGTAAAGACGGCTCATGCAACGCACGGCACCGCGCTGGCTGAAGCCCGCCACCGAATACGGGCCGCTGGCGCTGTTCTTCATCGCCTACAGCGTGGAAGGCCTGCTGCCGGCGACGGCGGTACTGCTGGCGGCGACCGCTCTGGGTCTGTTGCTGTCGCTGTTTTTCCTGCGCCGCGTGCCGATGATGCCGCTGGTCACCGCCGGGGTGGTCGGCGTCTTCGGCGGCCTGACCCTGTGGCTGCAGGACGAGACCTTCATCAAGATGAAGCCCACCATCATCAATGCGATCTTCGCCGCCATCCTGCTCGGTGGCCATGCCATCCGCCGGTATCCGCTGCAGCTGGTGCTCGGCACGTCGTTGCCGATGACCGAGACCGGCTGGCGCCAGCTGACCCTGCGGCTCGGCCTGTTTTTTGCCGTGCTGGCCGGCCTGAACGAACTGGTCTGGCGCACCCAGAGCACGGATGTCTGGGTCGCTTTCAAGGTCTTTGGCCTGATCGGGCTGACCGTGGCCTTCATGATGGCGCAGACGCCGTTGATCCTGCGCCACCGGCCCAGGGAAAGCTCGCGAGAGAACTAAGCCGCTTCCTGCCGGTGTCGCGGCCGGCCCGGGCCGGCATTTCAAGGGAGGGCCAAGGGCCGGTTTTCCCGGGTTTTGCCACCGTATAGCCATGGTTCGGGCCTTGCCCGAACCGCCCCGCCGGGCTATCCCTTCGGCCATCTTTTTCCTGCCTTCCAGCCTCAAGAGGACCTTCGGCATGAGCGGCATCACCGACATTGTGGCACGCGAAATTCTCGATTCCCGCGGCAACCCGACCGTCGAGGTCGACGTGGTGCTGGAAAGCGGCGCCTTCGGCCGCGCCGCCGTGCCCTCGGGCGCCTCGACCGGTGCCCATGAAGCCGTGGAACTGCGCGATGGCGACAAGGGCCGCTATCTAGGCAAGGGCGTGCTGAAGGCCGTCGAGGCCGTCAACACCGAGATTTACGACGCCATCGCCGGCTTTGAGGCCAGCGAGCAGCTCAAGATCGACCGCACCATGATCGCGCTTGACGGTACGCCCAACAAGTCGCGTCTGGGTGCGAACGCCATTCTGGGCGTCTCGATGGCCGTGGCCAAGGCGGCGGCGCAGGAAGCCGACCTGCCGCTCTATCGTTATGTCGGCGGCGCGGCCGCCCATGTGCTGCCGGTGCCGATGATGAACATCATCAATGGCGGCGCCCATGCCGACAATCCCATCGACGTGCAGGAATTCATGATCATGCCGGTGGCCGCCCAGACGGTGGCCGATGCCGTGCGCATGGGCGCCGAAGTGTTCCACACGCTGAAGAAGAAGCTCAAAGATGCCGGCCACAACACCAATGTGGGCGACGAGGGCGGCTTTGCTCCGAACCTGCCCAGCACGCGCGGCGCGCTGGATTTCATCATGCAGGCCATCGAGGCGGCGGGCTACAAGGCAGGCTCGGACGTGATGATCGCGCTGGATGCCGCCAGCACCGAATTCTTCAAGGACGGCAAATACCACCTGGACGGCGAGAACCTGAAGCTCGATCCGGCCGGTATGGTGAAATACTGGGAGAAGCTGGTGGGCGATTATCCCATCGTTTCCATCGAGGATGGCATGGCCGAGGATGACTGGGCCGGCTGGAAGCAGCTGACCGATACCATCGGCGCCAAGTGCCAGCTCGTCGGCGACGACCTGTTCGTCACCAATCCGGCCCGCCTGGCCGACGGCATCGCCAAGGGCGTCGGCAACGCCATCCTGGTGAAGGTGAACCAGATCGGCACCCTGACCGAGACGCTGGAAGCCGTGGAGCTGGCGCACAAGAACGGCTATCGCGCCGTGATGTCACATCGTTCGGGCGAGACCGAAGACAACACCATCGCCGACCTGGCCGTGGCCACCAATTGCGGCCAGATCAAGACCGGCTCGCTGGCGCGTTCCGACCGCATGGCCAAGTACAACCAGTTGATCCGCATCGAGGAGCAGCTGGATGTGGCGGCGAAGTATCCGGGCCTGGCGGCGCTGAAGCGCTGATGCCGCGCGGCGGACTCATCGTCCTGGCGGCGGCGCTGGTTTCCGGTGCCGCCGTCGCGCAGGCTTCGCTGCCGGTGCAGGGCCGGTGGGCGGTGAGCCAGGAGCGCTGCGCCACCGAAAGCATCGAATTCGGCGCGGACGGCAAATTCGTCTCGACGCTGGATGAGGACGCCACCCGCCAGGGCAGTTACCGTACCGGCGCCGACCGCATCGTCCTGCTGGACGAGGCCGAACCCGACCGCGAACTGGCGCTGATCATCCTGGACCTGACGGCTACCCGCCTGGTGGCCTTCGACGAGACCATCGAGGCCGATCGCCGCCTGGTGAAATGCCGGTAGAGCGGATTTCCCCAACCCCCGGCCTCGGCCGGATATGCGGCGGGCGTCACAGCCTGATCCCAGCCGAACCGCTATGATGAAAGCCACGCGACGGTAGAATACTGCCGCATCGGTGATCCAGATTGGCGGGAGGTGCGGCAATGGGGGGAAAACGGAACCTAGCAACGCCAAGCAGTCGTGTGGCATTGCAATGATGGTCTGGCCCAAACGCCAGCCGCGCAGCTCTCTCGGTATCCGACTCAGCCACGCCATTACCGACGAGGAACAGCGCGGGTTGGTCTTCGCATTCCGGGCGCGCGTCATCGCCGTCATCGCGGTGATGCTCTGGCTGGTGCTACTGATCGAACCGCAGCGGCAGCTATATTATCTGTCGGTCAGTTTCGTCCTGCTCCTGCTCGGGGCGATCCCCCATCTGCTGCGGCATCATCGCCACGCCGTGCCGATCCGGCTCGCCTTCGTGCTGCTGGATGCCATCCTGATCACGGCGGTGATCGTCCTGACGCCCCCGGGCGATATCGATTCCGGTTTTCCGATCCAGATGCGGGTGCGCGGCCCGGAATTCCTTTATCTGATGCTGCTGATCGTCGGCGCGGCCTTGTCCTACTCGCCGCTGCAGGTGATCTGGACCGGGTTCTGCGTTGTCATGGCCTGGGGCATCGGCGTTTTCCTGGTGCAGATGCGGGCCGATACCCGGCAATACGATCCGGCGGCCGAGGCTTCGCCGGAAGCCATACTCCGCCTTGTCACCGATCCGTATTTCGTCGGCTACTTCAACCTGATGAACCAGCTGGTGCTGGCCATCATCGCCACCGCGATCCTTGCCGCCGCCGTGTGGCGGTCGCGCCGCATGCTGCTGCGCCAGACCCGGGCCGAGATCGCCCGCGCCGATCTGGCGCGCTATGTGTCGCCCGACGTCGCCGATGCCATCATCGCATCCGACCGAACCTTCGGCGTGCCGACCACGCGTGACGTGGCGGTGCTGTTCGCCGATATCGTCGGTTTCACTGCATTATCGGAACGGCTGCCGCCGGATCGGGTGGTGCGGCTGCTGAAAAGCTTCCACGAACGCGGCAGCCGGGTGGTGTTCCGCCATGGCGGCACGCTCGACAAGTATATGGGCGACGGCTTTCTCGCCACCTTCGGCACGATTTCCGACGCTCCCGATGCCGCGGCCCTTGCCGTGCGCTGCGCCATCGACCTGCAGCATGAGCTCGAGCGCTGGAATGCCAAGCGGGCCATGCGCGGTGCCGACACGATCCGGCTGTCGACCGGCGTGCATTGCGGCCCGGTCGTGGTGGGCAATATAGGCAGCGACCGCCGGCTGGAATTCTCTGTCGTGGGCGATGCCGTGAATATCGCCAGCCGCCTGGAAACCCTGACCCGCCGGCTGGGCTGCCGCATCGCGGTCTCGGCCGATTGCCTGGCGACGGCGCAAAAGCATGTCGCCGACCTGCCGGCTTTCGCCTCGGCCGGCATCGTTCAACTCGATGGCCGGGAGCAGAGCGTGGCTGTCTGGGTGTGGCCAGCTGATCGGCAGGCGGAGCCGGCAAAGGCCTAGTAGGTCATACTCGCTGCGTTCAGCAGCCCGACGGCCAGCGAGAGCGCGGCCACGGCGATGGCGGCGGCGGTTTCGCCGCGGCTGATCCGTTCCGGCAGGCGCGGGAACAGCATGCGGGCGGCCAGGAAGGTGAGGCATTGCACCACCAGCGCCACGGCGCCCCAGACCAGCATGTCGATCAGGCTCTGCGAGTTCATGATCGCGCTGCCCAGCGGCATGGCAAAGCCCAGTATGGCGCCGCCCAGCGAGATCGCGGCGGCTTGGTTGCCGTCCTTGATCAGGCGCCATTCGCGCTGGGGCGTCAGGCGGGTATAGATCGCCAGGAACAGCATCAGCATGATCAGCGCGCACACGAAATACAGCGCGAAATCGGGCAGGGTATAAAGATAGCGGCTGAAATTCGGCGGCGTGGTGCTGATCATCGGTATCCCCAGAATCCTTTTTGATCGTTGCGCAATTTCATTCGAACAGGTGCGGCACGAAGCGGCTGGTATTGCGGGTGATCGGGCTGCGATCCTCACGAATGCCCAAACCGCAGGCGCGGGATGCGATCACCCATACGCCCAGCACGGGATAGAAGCCGTCGAAGCAGGGCATCTCGATGGCCTGCTGGTAAATCTGCAATTCGGGTGAGGGATCGCCCTGCGCCGGCACGCTGTCGAGCGTTGAGCCGGTTTCCGACAGGTGGCTGATGCCTGCGCCTTCGCGGCCCCAGAAGGGCTTGGCCATGCAGGGCCCCCTGATGGCGGCGCGGTCGAAACTGGCCGGCAGCAGGTTTTCGTGATCGGGCCATTTGTCCCACAGCAGCGGCAGGATCGCCTTGGTGGAGAGCAGCATCTTCCAGGCCGGCTCGATCATGCGGATGCCGGAGGGCTGGATGTTGGCCGCGAAATCCTCCCGCAGCAGCCATTCCCAGGGATAGAGCTTGAACAGCACGGTGATCGGCTTGGCCGCGAGGTCGACGAAGCGTTTGCCGTTCCAGCCGATCTCGTCGATGTAGAGGCGGTCGGTATCCAACCCGGCCTGCACGGCGGTATCGCGCAGGTATTCGGCCGTGCCGAAATCCTCCTCATGGTCGCGCACGCAGGTGAAATGCACGCGATGGCCCCAGAGGCCAAAATGCTTCCACGCCTCGATCAGCGTCTCGTGGATGCCGTTGAACTGGTCGCAGTGATTGCAGAAGCTGTCGAGCCATTCCCACTGCACCACGCTGGCTTCATAGAGTGCGGTCGGGGTGTCGGCATTGTATTCGAGCAGCTTCGGCGCGCCGCTGCCGTTCCAGGCCAGGTCGAAGCGGCCGTAGAGGTTCTTGTCCTGGCGCTGCCAGGATTGTTCGATCAGGGCGACCGCATTGTCGGGCAGGTGGAAGGCCGCGTAATCGCCGCGCTGGATGATTCCATCGACCAGTTCGAGGCACATGTCCTCCAGTCGCTGGGCCGCATCGTCCAGTTCGTCGATCTGGGCCGGCGTGAAGCTGTAGGCGGCGTCCTCGCACCAATAGGGTTCGCCGTTGATGGTGTGAAAGGCGAAACCGATCTTCTCGGCACGCTCGCGCCAGTCGGGGCGGGGCTCGACGGCTAGGCGTTCCATGTTTTGAAAACCTTGCTAGCTGGCAGCGGAATAGCTGCTGCCGGTGCGCCCGAAGCCGCCGCGGCTGACATAGCCGGGCGCGGCCTTGGGCGCATCGGGAAACCGGTTGGCGCTGAGCTGGCCCAGCGGCCGGTTGCCGGTATAGGCCGTGTTGCCCGGATCGCGGTAGAGCGGCTGGGCCGCGCCGCGGTTGGCCCAGGGGCTTGGGCCGGACAGGCTGCGGCCGATCATGTAGCCCATCAGCATGGGCATGAAGATGCCGCCAGAAGACTGGGCCTGCTGCTGCTGGGCCTGCTCGCCGGTCAGTGGTGCAGTTTGGGGTGCTGGCTGCGCCGTGGAGAATTCGTCGTTGGCGCTCAGGATCTGCTGGGGTGTGCCGCAATTTCCGAGGCCGAACTGGGTCTCGCAATCCTCGCGACTGGTGAAGCGGGGCGCGGTCTGCACGTGCTGGGCCCGGGCATCGGCCAGGGCGATGCGGCAGCCATCGGGATCGGGCCGCGAGGCGCATTCCTTCTGGTCGCGTAGCACGTCATGCCCGGCCAGCGGGTCGTTCTCCTCGCAGGCGGTGAGGCCGACCAGGCCGACGGTTCCAAGCAGGGCTAAGCGGATGACACGGGATTTGCGCATGGCCTGAAGATAAGGGCGGGGTTGGGGCAAGGAAAGGGCAGTTGCGGCCGGAATGCCGAAATTTCATCTAATTCTTTGACTCCTTGGCGAGAATCGGGCGCGCGACTCGGAAACGCGTTGACCCCGCGACTCGGATGTGATTCGCTGCGAATCGCATGAGTGCCCTATACGAAATCCGCCGTCACTCCCTGGCAGCCATCATTCCGGTGATCTGTTTCGCCGCCATCGGCTATTTCGCCTATCATGCCATGGAAGGCGAACACGGCATCAATGCCTATACCCGGCTGACCTTGCAGATCCAGGATACCCAGGCCGCCCTGGCCGAGGTGACGGCCGAACGGCGGACGCTGGAGGCCCGGGTCGCGCTGCTGTCGGCCGACGGACTGGATGCCGACATGCTGGACGAGCAGGCGCGCCGGGTGCTCGGGCTGGTCCGGCCGGGCGATCTGGTAATTCTCGGACGCTGAAGCCGGGGTTCCGGGAAACGGAATTACCTGAATTAACTGAAATCAAGTTAATTATCGAAAAACCATTGTTTTAACTAAAGTTAGCCTCCATCTTCCCCTTCCATCGGTGGTATTGATCAGGCAATGCCGTAAGGGAAGTCGGGAGGAAAACCATGGCGAAACCGGGCAAGGCGGGTGAATCCGCCGCGGGCAAGAAGGCGAAACTGCCGCCCGCCGACGAGATGCTCCGCTATTACCGCGACATGCTGCTGATCCGCCGCTTCGAGGAGAAGGCCGGCCAGCTATACGGCATGGGCCTGATCGGTGGTTTCTGCCACCTCTATATCGGCCAGGAAGCCGTCGTGGTCGGCCTGCAGGCCTGCGCCAAGCTGGGCGATGCCGTCATCACCTCTTACCGCGACCACGGCCACATGCTGGCCACCGGCATGGATGCCGGCGGCGTGATGGCCGAACTGACCGGGCGCATCGGCGGCTATTCCAAGGGCAAGGGCGGCTCGATGCACATGTTCAGCCGCGAGAAGCATTTCTACGGCGGCCACGGCATCGTCGGCGCGCAGGTGCCGCTGGGCACCGGCCTGGCCTTCGCCCAGAAGTACAACAAGACCGACAATGTCACCTTCTGCTATTTCGGCGACGGCTCGGCCAACCAGGGCCAGGTCTACGAGAGCTTCAATATGGCCGAGTTGTGGAAACTGCCGGTCATCTACGTGATCGAGAACAACCAGTATGCCATGGGTACCGCGATCACGCGGTCCTCGGCGCAGCCGGCCTTGTACAAGCGTGGCGAAAGCTTCGGTCTGCCCGGCCGCCAGGTCGATGGCATGAACGTGCTGGCGGTGAAGGAGGCCGGCGAGGAAGCCGTGGCCCATTGCCGCGCCGGCAAGGGCCCGATCATTCTTGAAATGATGACCTACCGCTATCGCGGCCATTCGATGTCCGATCCGCAGAAATACCGCTCCAAAGACGAGGTCAGCAAGATGCGCTCGGAGCATGATCCGATCGATCAGGTGCGCAGCATGCTACTGGGCAACAAGCTGGCCGATGAAGATGCGCTGAAGGCCATCGACAAGGAAGTGAAGGACATCGTCCAGAAGGCCGCTGACTTCGCACAGGAAAGCCCGGAGCCCGATCCGTCGGAACTCTGGACCGATGTGTATGTGGAAGCCTGAGCGGGTCGGGAGGATTTGAAGATGTCCATCGAGATTCTGATGCCCGCCCTGTCGCCGACCATGACGGAAGGCAAGCTGGCCAAATGGTTCGTGCGTGAAGGCGACACCGTGAAAGCCGGCGACATCATGGCCGAGATCGAGACCGACAAGGCCACGATGGAATTCGAGGCGGTCGATGAAGGCGTGATCGAAAAGATTCTGGTGCCGGAAGGCACCGAAGGCGTTGCGGTGAACACGCCGATTGCCAAGCTGCGTGGCGAAGACGAAAAGGCGGGCGCTACACCCGCGCAGTCGGCGCCTGCGACGGCGGCGAAACAGCCGGCCGGCGAAAAGAAACAGCCTGAGGAGACATCGGCGAAGGAATCCGCCGTCGCCGCGGCAAAGACACCGGCGCCGGAGTTGAAGGATCCGGCCATTCCAGCCGGCACCGAATTCGTCACCATGACGGTGCGCGAGGCGATCCGCGAGGGCATGTCGGAAGAGATGCGCCGCGATCCGCGCGTGTTCCTGATGGGCGAGGAAGTGGCGCAGTACCAGGGTGCCTACAAGATCAGCCAGGGCATGCTGGATGAATTCGGGCCCGACCGCGTGATCGATACGCCGATCACCGAGCAGGGTTTCGCCGGCCTGGGCGTTGGCGCCGCCTTCGGCGGCCTGCGGCCCATCGTCGAGTTCATGACCTTCAATTTCTCGATGCAGGCCATCGACCAGATCGTCAACTCGGCAGCCAAGACATTGTATATGTCCGGCGGCCAGATGGGCTGCCCCATCGTGTTCCGCGGCCCGAACGGCGCCGCCGCCCGCGTCGCCGCGCAGCACAGCCAGTGCTATGCCGCCTGGTATTCGCATATCCCGGGCCTGAAGGTTGTGGCGCCGTATTCGGCGGCCGACTTCAAGGGCCTGATCAAGGCCGCCATCCGCGACCCGAATCCGGTCGTGTTCCTGGAAAACGAAATCCTTTACGGCCGCAGCTTCGAGGTGCCGAAGCTGGACGATTACGTCGTGCCGATCGGCAAGGCGCGCATCGCCCGCGAGGGCAAGGACGTGACGCTGGTGGGCTATTCGATTGCCGTCGGCCATGCGCTGGCTGCCGCCGAGAAGCTGGCCGCCGAAGGCATCGAGGCCGAGGTGATCGATTTGCGCACCATCCGCCCGATGGACAAGGAAACCATCGTGAAGTCGGTGCAGAAGACCAACCGCCTGGTCACCGTGGAAGAAGGCTTCCCGCAATCGGGTGTCGGCGCCGAAATCTCGGCGGCGATCATGGAAGCCGCCTTCGACTATCTCGACGCACCGGTCACCCGCGTTACCGGCAAGGACGTGCCGATGCCCTATGCCGCCAACCTGGAAAAGCTGGCGCTGGTGACGGTGGACGAGATCGTGCAGGCGGCCAAGGCCGTCTGTTACCGCTGAACGGGAGGCGCATCATGCCGATAGAAATCCTGATGCCCGCCCTGTCGCCCACCATGACCGAGGGCAAGCTGGGCAAGTGGCTGGTCAAGGAAGGCGACACGGTCAAGGCCGGCGACATCATGGCTGAGATCGAGACCGACAAGGCCACGATGGAATTCGAGGCCGTGGATGAAGGCAAGATCGGCAAGATCCTGGTGCCCGAGGGCACCGAGGGCGTTGCCGTGAACACGCCGATTGCCGTGCTGCTGGAAGAGGGTGAAAGCGCTTCCGACGTGAAGGCGGCTCCGGCAGCCCAGCCTGCCGCCAAGCCGGCTGCCGCCGCGCCTGCCGTGCCGACAGCACCGGCCAAGCCGGCGGCTGCACCAGCGCCTGCCGCGGCGCCCGCTGCGAAAAGCGGCGACCGCGTCTTCGCTTCGCCGCTGGCGCGCCGCATTGCCCAGCAGAACAATATCGACCTGAAAGCCGTGACGGGCAGCGGCCCGCATGGCCGCATCGTGAAGGCCGATGTGGAGAAAGCACCGAAAGGCGCCGCCGCCCCAGCCGCGAAGGCAGCGGCCGCGCCGGTCGCATCCGGCCCGGGTGCACGTCAGCTCGCCGACCTGCTCAAGATGCCCTACCGGCTCGAGCCGCTTTCAGGCATGCGCAAGACCATCGCGCGCCGCCTGACCGAGTCCAAGCAGACGGTGCCGCATTTCTATCTCACCATCGACACCGAGATCGACGAGCTGCTGAGTCTGCGCAAGCGGCTCAACGACAAGACAGATACCAAGATCAGCGTGAACGATTTTGTCATCCGCGCGGTGGCGCTGGCGCTGAAGAAAGTGCCCGAGGCCAATGCCAGCTATGATGACAGCGGCATGATGTATTACGAGCATGCCGATATTTCGGTGGCGGTGGCCACGCCGAACGGCCTGATCACGCCGATCATCAAGCAGGCTGAAGCCAAGGGCCTGACCCAGATTGCCGGCGAGATGAAGGATCTCGCGGCGCGGGCAAGGGATGGCAAGCTCAAGCCTGACGAATACCAGGGCGGCACCTTCTCGATCTCCAATCTCGGCATGTTCGGCGTGAAGCAGTTCGAAGCGGTGATCAATCCACCGCAGGGCTGCATCCTCGCCATCGGCATGGGCGAGCAGCGTCCGGTGGTGAAAAACGGCCAGATCGTGCCGGCCACGATCATGACCTGCACGCTGTCGGTCGATCACCGCGCGGTGGATGGCGCGGTGGGCGCGCAGTTCCTGCAGGCCTTCAAGGGCTTCATCGACGACCCGCTGACCATGCTGCTGTGAGGCGACGGCAATGACGGAGAAGGTCGCTATCGTCACCGGCGCCGGTAAGGGCATGGGCGCGGGCATCCTGAAGAAGCTCGCCGCCGACGGCTATCGCGTGGCGGCCATGTCGCCGTCCGGCGCGGCCAAGACGCTGGCCGAGAGCCTGGGTGGTGTCGGCGTCAACGGTTCGAATGCCAAGGCCGAAGATATCAAGGCGTTGGTCGACCTGACGCTGGATAAGTACGGCCGCATCGACGCGGTGGTGAACAACACCGGGCATCCGCCCAAGGGCGCGCTGCTGGATCTGGACGATGCCGCCTGGCTCACCGGTTTCGAGCTGGTGCATCTGGCGGTGATCCGCATGGTGCGACTGGTGACGCCGGTGATGCTCAAACAGGGCAAGGGCGCCTTCGTGAACCTGCTCACCTATGCCACTTTCGAGCCCGAGGCCGATTTTCCGATTTCCGGGCCGGTGCGCGCGGCGGTGGCGGCTTTCTCGAAAGTCTATGCCGACCAGTATGCCGCACAGGGCATCCGCATGAACAACGTGCTGCCCGGCTTCATCGACAGCCTGCCGGCCAAGGAACAGCGCGTGGCGCGTATTCCGATGAAGCGTTACGGCACGGTGCGCGAGATCGCCGACACGGTCGCCTTCCTGCTATCGGAACAGGCGAGCTACATCACCGGCCAGAATATCCGCGTCGACGGCGGCATTACCCGCTCTGTCTGAGGAGAGCCACCATGTCTGACACCAGTTTCGATGTGATCGTGGTCGGCAGCGGCCCGGGCGGTTACACCACGGCGATCCGCGCTTCCCAGCTTGGGATGAAGACGGCGATCATCGAGCGCGAGCATCTGGGCGGCATCTGCCTGAACTGGGGCTGCATCCCGACCAAGGCCTTGCTGCGCTCGGCCGAGATCTATTCCAACATCAAGCATGCCGAGGCCTTCGGTTTCACGGTCGAGGGCAAGGTGACGATCAATGCCGCCAAGGTGGTGGAACGGTCGCGCAAGGTGGCGGCGCAGCTTTCCGGCGGCGTGAAGCACCTGATGAAAAAGAACAAGGTCACGGTGTTCGACGGCCATGGCACGCTGAATGGTGCCGGCAAGGTCAAGGTGACCAAAGATGGCAAGCCGGTCGCGGACCTGACCGCCAAGCACATCATCCTTGCCACCGGTGCCCGCGCCCGCGCGCTGCCCGGCCTGGAGCCGGATGGCAAGCTGGTCTGGACCTACAAGGAAGCCATGGTGCCGCCGGCCCTGCCGAAATCATTGCTGGTGATCGGCTCAGGCGCCATCGGCATCGAATTCGCCAGCTTCTACCGCACGCTCGGCGCCGAGGTGACGGTCGTTGAGGTGATGGATCGTGTGCTGCCGGTGGAAGACGAGGAAATCTCCGGCCTGGCCAAGAAGGCCTTCGAGAAGCAGGGCATGAAGATCTTCACCGGCACAACCGTTACGGCGCTCAAGAAAGGCGCCGACAGCGTGACGGCGACGCTGAAGGACAAGGCCGGCAAGGAAAGCCAGATCACCGTCGAGCGCGTGATCCTGGCCGTCGGCATCGTCGGCAATGTCGAGAATATCGGCCTGGAGACCACCAAGGTGAAGGTCGAGAAGACCCATGTGGTGATCGATGAATACAGCCGCACGGCAGAGCCCGGCATCTATGCCATCGGTGACCTGACCGGTCCGCCCTGGCTGGCGCACAAGGCCGGCCATGAAGGCGTGATCTGCGTCGAGAAGATCGCCGGCGTGAAGGACGTGCATCCGCTGAATGTGAGCAACATCCCCGGCTGCACCTATTGCACGCCGCAGATCGCCAGCGTGGGCCTCACCGAAGCGGCCGCCAAGGCGAAGGGGCATGAGGTGCGGGTGGGGCGCTATCCCTTCCTCGCCAACGGCAAGGCCATTGCGCTGGGCGAGCCGGAAGGTCTGGTCAAGACCGTGTTCGACGCCAAGACCGGCGAGCTGCTCGGCGCGCATATGATCGGCGCCGAAGTGACCGAGATGATCCAGGGCTTCGGCATCGCCAAGACCCTGGAGACCACCGAGGCCGAGCTGATGCATGCCATCTTCCCGCATCCAACCCTGTCGGAAATGATGCATGAATCGGTGCTGGATGCGTATGGCAAGGCGCTGAATTACTAGCATTTTGCCGTCAGGTGCGGGGGCGGGGGCTTTTCTGTATACTGGGCCCGCGCTACCTCAATCCCCGAGGTTGGCAGAAGGTTTTGCAATCGTGGTCGTCAACATCCATCCCGTTCCCGTCCGTCACCCCGAGAAGGCGCACAAGCCCGACAAGCCGGTGCTGCGCAAGCCGGACTGGATCCGCGTCAAGGCACCGACCTCGGAGGAGGCGGCCGAGACGCGCCGGCTGATGCGCGACCTGAAACTGCACACCGTCTGCGAGGAAGCGGCCTGCCCGAACCTGGGCGAATGCTGGAAGCAGAAGCACGCCACCTTCATGATCCTGGGCGCGATCTGCACCCGGGCCTGCTCCTTCTGCAACGTCGCCACCGGCAAGCCGCTGGCGGTGGATGCCGACGAGCCCCAGCATGTGGCCGAGGCGGTGGGTCAGCTCGGCCTGCACCATGTGGTGATCACCTCGGTCGACCGCGACGACCTGGCCGATGGCGGCGCCTCGCAGTTCGTGCGCACCATCGAGGAAATCCGCAAGGCCTCGCCCGGCACCACGATCGAGATCCTGACGCCCGATTTCATCCGCAAGCCCGGCGCCATCGAGGCCGTGGTGGCCGCAAAGCCGGATGTGTTCAACCACAACCTCGAGACCGTGCCGCGGCTCTATCCCACCATCCGCCCCGGCGCGCGCTATTTCGCCTCGCTGCAGCTTCTGGCGAAAGTGAAGGAACTCGATCCCGCGATGTTCACCAAGTCCGGCCTGATGGTCGGCCTGGGCGAGGAGAAGATCGAGATCATGCAGGTGATGGACGACCTGCGCGCCGCCGATGTGGATTTCCTGACCATTGGGCAATACCTGCAGCCGACCCGCAAGCATGCCGAGGTGAAAAGCTTCGTCACGCCGGACGAGTTCGCCTCCTATACGACGATTGCCAATTCCAAGGGCTTCCTGATGGTCTCGGCTTCGCCACTGACCCGCTCGTCGCATCATGCCGGTGCCGATTTCGCCCGGCTGAAGGCGAACCGCGCCGCACGGCTGGCACAGGCCGGAGCCTGACCGGGCCGTGCCCACCCACGCCGAGAAACGCATCCTGCCATACACGCCGGACCAGCTTTATGCGCTGGTGGCCGGCGTGGAGCATTACCCGAAATTCCTGCCCTGGTGCCTGGGCGCGCGCATCCGCGAACGCAGCGAGCGGCTGATGGTGGCCGACCTGATCATCGGTTTCAAAATGTTCCGCGAACGCTTCACATCGCGTGTGACGCTGAACCCGGAAGCCAAGCGGATCGACGTGGAATACACCGACGGCCCGTTCAAATACCTGAAGAACCACTGGATATTTCGGCCGCATCCCCAGGGCTGCGAGATCGATTTTTATGTCGATTTCGAATTCCGCTCCAAACTGCTGCAGAAAACCATCGAGCTGCTGTTCAACGAGGCCGTCAAGCGCATGGTCGGCGCCTTTGAGACAAGGGCGCGGCAGCTTTACGGCGAGAATGGATTATCCCTCGCGCCCGGTGCTACGATAACGGCACTCTGAAACGTCCCGGACGTTACATCCGGGCCCCGAACGGAGAGTCCGATGGTTGCCTTGCCGACACTTCCCAACATCTCGATGTCCGGCACCCTGCTGGAGCGCGGTTTACGCAGCCTGGTCGGTGCCTGGCGCGGCATTGCCGGCGGCGACGAGACGGCCCAGCTCGGCCGCAGCGGGGAACTGGATGCCCGGGATATCGAACGCCTGCGCGGCCTGTTCAACGACTGCCTGGAAGCCCGCGGCGGCGAGGTTTCCGCGCGTGCCCGCGCGGCGGCCCTGGGCCGGCTTTACCTGGGGCTGAACGATGCCGGGAAGGTGAGCTTCCTGAAGGTGCTTGCCGGCGGCTTCGGTGCCGATCCCGGCCTGCTGGATAAAAAAATCGCGGACATGCAGCAGGCCGCCGACCCGGCGGCACGGCACAAGGCCGAACGCAAGCTGCGGCAGGCCCTGACGCCGCCGCGGCAGCGATTGCTGACCCAGTTCACGGCTTTGCCGCAGGGCGTGAAATTCCTGGTCGACCTGCGCGCCGATGCCCTGCGCTTCCGCAAGGAGGCGCCGGAACTGGCCATCGTGGATGCCGACCTGGAAGACCTGTTCATCGCCTGGTTCGATGTGGGTTTCCTGGAGCTGCAGCGTATTTCCTGGAACAGCCCGGCGGCGTTGCTGGAAAAGCTGATCGCCTACGAAGCCGTGCATGCCATCGAAAGCTGGGACGACCTGCGCAACCGGCTGGATGCCGACCGGCGCTGTTATGCCTTCTTCCATCCGCGCATGCCGCTGGAACCGCTGATCTTCGTGGAGGTGGCGCTGGTGAAGGGCATCGCCGGCAATGTGCAGGCGCTGCTCGACCAGACCCAGCCGGTGATGGATGCGCGCGAGGCGGATACGGCGATCTTCTACTCGATCTCGAACACGCAGACCGGCCTGCGCGGCATTTCCTTCGGCAATTTCCTGATCAAGCGCGTGGTGGATGACCTGAGTCGCGACCTGCCGAACCTGAAGCAGTTCTCGACATTGTCGCCCATTCCGGGTTTCCGCGCCTGGCTGGACGAGACCATCGCCGAGGGTGCGCCCGACCTGGTGGATGCCAAGGCGCGCGATGCATTGCGCGAGGTGCTGGGGCAGCGTTTCTCCAAGGGCATGCTGCCGGGCCTGTTGCAGGATCGGAGCTGGGCCGAGAATGCGGCCCTGGCCGATGCGCTGAAGCCCGTGCTGTTGCGGCTGTGTGCGCGGTATCTGCTGTCAGCCCAGGACAAGGGCGGCAAACCGCGCGATCCGGTGGCGCGTTTCCATTTGAGCAACGGCGCGACCGTGCATCGCCTGAACTGGCTGGGCGACCGCTCAAAGAACGGCATGAAACAGTCGGCCGGCATGATGGTGAATTACCTCTATCGCCTGGACGATATCGACCAGAACCACGAACGCTTCGTGCGCGAGGGAACTGTGGCTGCGTCCGGCGAGGTTAAGCGGCTGGCCGATCTTTAATCGGCGGCGGCCACCATCTGCTTCAGCATCTCGCCGGCCAGCGTGAGGGCATCTTCGACTGTCGCGGCGCGCACGGCGGCGCGGCCGATATCGCCATAGGTCATGCGCTGGTGCATGGTTTCCTGTCCCGCGCCGGCGACCGCGATATGCACCAGCCCCACCGGTTTCTCGTCGCTGCCGCCGCCCGGGCCGGCGATGCCGGTGCAGGCGATGGCGATGTCGGCTTCGCTCTTGCGCAGGCAGCCTTCAGCCATGGCGCGGGCGACCGCTTCCGAAACGGCGCCATGGCCGGCGATGATTTCCGCCGGCACGCCCAGTGAGGCCGATTTCGCCGCATTGGAATAGGTGACGAAGCCGCGCTCAAACACATCCGACGAACCGGCGATTTCGGTCAGCGTCGCGGCGATCAGGCCGCCGGTGCAGGATTCTGCCGTGGCCAGCATGGCATTGTGCTTGCGGCATTCGGCCAGCAAGGATTCGGCCAGTCGGATCAGGGTGTCGTCCATCGTGTCACCACCAGTAATACGTCAGTGCCAGCATGACGCCCATGCCATACAGGCCGGCAAACAGGTCGTCGATCAGAACGCCCGGCGCACCGCTCAAGTTGCGGTCGGCCCAGGAGGCCGGCCAGATTTTCGTCATGTCGAAAAAACGGAAAACGACGAAGCCGATCAGGTAGAGCACAGGATCGAGCGGCACAAACACAAGCGTCAGCCACTGGCCGGCCACCTCGTCGATCACGATTTCACCGGGATCTTCGCCCGGCCAATGCGAGAGATACAGGCGGATGGCCCATAGCGACAGCAGGGCAACGGCCATGGCGGCAACGGCCAGCAACCATGGTCCGCCCAGGGATTGCAGCGCCCAGGCGAAGGGCAGGGCGCCGGCCGAACCCCAGGTGCCCGGCACTTTCGGCAGCTTGCCCAAGCCGAACCAGGTGCAGAGCAGGAAGGCGATGTTGCGCATCACGCCGGCAGCCGGATCGTGGCGACGGCCTGCGCGGCGATGCCTTCACGCCGGCCGGTGAAGCCAAGCTTTTCCGTGGTTGTCGCCTTCACGCTCACGCGGTCGATGGCGATGCCGAGGATATCGGCGATGCGCGCGCGGATCGCATCGCGGTGCGGGCCGATCTTCGGCGCCTCGCAGATGATCGTGACATCGCAATGGGCGATGATGCCGCCACGCTGAACCACCATGTCGGCGGCATGGCGCAGGAAGGCGGCGGAATCGGCATTCTTCCAGCGCGCATCGGAGGGCGGGAAATGCTGGCCGATATCGCCTTCCGCCAATGCGCCGAGGATGGCATCGGTCAAAGCATGCAGGGCCACATCGGCATCGGAATGGCCGGCCAGGCCACGGTCGTGGGCGATCTCGATGCCGCCGATCATCAGCTTGCGACCGGGCTGGTCGCTGAAGGCATGCACATCGAAACCCTGGCCGGTGCGGATATCGGCCAGCTGCATCAGCAGCTGGCGTTCGGCGCGGGCGAAATCCGCCGGTTCGGTCACCTTGAAGTTCTCCTCCATGCCCGGCACCAGGCGCACGCCGAGGCCGGCATGCTCGGCCACGGCCGCATCGTCGGTGAGGGCGAGGCCGGCACTCTGGCGATGGGCGGCCAGGATGTCGCTGAAGCGGAAAGCCTGCGGGGTCTGGGCGCGCCACAGGCCCTGGCGCTCCACGCCGCCATGGGCCAGACCCTGGCCATCCCGCTTCAGGGTATCGACCACCGGGATGGCCAGAATGGCACCTGGCGCCTGTTTGAGCATGTCGAGCAGGGCGTCGATCCGGTCCTGCCTCAGAAATGGGCGGGCTGCGTCATGAATCAGCACAAAGGAGGGCGGTTCATGGGCCAGCGCCTCCAGGCCGAGCCTTACGCTGTCCTGTCGGGCCGAGCCGCCCAGGCAGGGCGGTAGCAGGCGGGGTTCGTATTCGAGGCCTTTTGTCGCGGCGCGATACTCATCCATATCACTGGGGTGGATCACGGCCATGACCCGTGCTATTGCCCCGTGCGCTAGGAAGGCATCGATGCTGTGCCGGAGGAGGGGTTTTCCCCCAAGCATCTGGTATTGTTTTGGTTTCTCTCCGCCGGCCCGGCTTCCCCGGCCGGCGGCGACGATCAGGGCCGTGGCTGTCATGGCCGCACCCTAGCCTGAGCGGCGCAAGCCGGCAAAGGTCAGGCTTTGTACCGTTTTCCTGGTGCGGTTTAATCCGGTCGCGGAATGATGTTGCAGCGCAGTAGGAAAGGCCCTAGAGTGAACAACAACTGGGCACTCAGGAATGTGTGCAAAAAATGAGCATAAAGATTGGTCCCGTCTCGATTGAAGACCCTGTGATCCTGGCACCGATGTCAGGCGTCACCGATCTGCCGTTCCGCCGTCTGGTGAAACGCAGCGGAGCGGGTCTTGTCGTGTCGGAAATGATCGCCTCGGAGGCCATGGTGCGGTCATCGCGCCAGTCCCTGAAGATGGCCGAGGTTGCGCCGGAAGAATTTCCAATGTCGGTGCAGCTTGCCGGCTGCGAAGGCCATGTGATGGCGGAAGCCGCGCGGCTGAACGAAGACAAGGGCGCCGCGATCATCGACATCAACATGGGCTGCCCGGTGAAGAAGGTGGTGAACGGCCATGCCGGTTCCGCGCTGATGCGCGATCTGCAGCATGCCAAGGGCCTGCTCACCGCCACCGTGAAGGCCGTGAAGCTGCCGGTGACGCTGAAGATGCGCACTGGTTGGGATGAAGCCAACCGCAACGCGCCTGAACTGGCGCGTATCGCCGAGGGCGAGGGCATCCGGATGCTTACCGTGCACGGACGCACGCGCAACCAGATGTATAACGGCCGCGCCGACTGGGCGTTTGTGCGCAAGGTGAAGGAAAGCGTTTCGATCCCGGTGATCGTGAATGGCGACATCACCACGCTGGAAGAGGCTCGGGATGCACTGGAGCAATCGGGCGCCGATGGCGTGATGATCGGCCGTGGTGCCTATGGCCGTCCGTGGTTCCTGCGCCAGGTGATGGAATTCCTGAAGTCCGGCGCACGCCTGCCCGATCCGTCGCTGCAGGACCAGCGCGATACGGTGCTGGAGCATTACGACGCCATGCTTGAGCATTATGGCGTGCAGACAGGCCTGAAGATCGCACGCAAGCATGTGGTCTGGTATTCCAAGGGCCTGCCCGGCTCGGCCGAGTTCCGTACCCGCATCATGCAGATCGACGAACCCGCGCAGGTCCGTCAGGCCGTGCGTGATTTCTATGCGCCACAACTCGACAGGATGGCGGCCTGATGCAGTCGGCTGAACACCAGGTGGTCGCGCCGCCGATCGATGCGACGCAGGTTCTCGGCGCCATTCCGAACCCCATTCTGGTGATCGGCCGGCAGGGCGACATCACATACGCCAACCCGGCGGCCGAGCAGTTTTTCGACTCTGGCGCTGCCGTACTGGCGCGGCAGAACCTGCGCGATCTGGTGCCCTTCGGCAGCCCGGTGTTGCAGCTTGTCAGTCAGGTTTTCCGCGAACGCTACAGCGTGTCGGAATACGATGTCGATCTCGGCACCCCGCGCCTGGGCGAGCGTCTGGTGGATGTGCAGGTTTCCCCGGTGCCGGAGGCGCCCGATCATGTGATCGTGCGCTTCGATGAGCGCAGCATGGCGGCGAAGATCGGTCGCGCGCTGACCCATCGCGGGGCAGCGCGTTCGGTCACCGGCATGGCCGCCGTGCTGGCGCATGAAGTGAAGAATCCCTTGAGCGGCATCCGTGGCGCAGCGCAGCTGCTGGAGCTGAATGCCAGCCAGGCGGATCGCGAGCTCACCCGGCTGATCTGCGATGAGACGGATCGTATCTGCGCCCTGGTCGACAGCATGGAGGTGTTTTCCGACAAGCGCCCGATCGAGCGCGGCCCGGTCAACATCCACCAGGTGCTGGAGCATGTGCGCAAGGTGGCGCAGGCGGGCTTCGGCAAGCATGTCCGTTTCGTCGAGCGCTACGATCCCTCGCTGCCACCGGTCTATGGCAACCGCGATCAGCTGGTGCAGGTCTTCCTCAATCTGGTGAAAAACGCCGTCGAGGCGGTTGGCGACGATCCGGGTGGCGAGATCGTGCTGACCACCGCCTACCGCCATGGCGTGCGGCTGGCCGTGCGCGGTTCGCGCGACCGTCTGCACCTGCCGCTTGAAGTCTCGGTCCAGGACAACGGCCCCGGCGTGCCGGAAGACATCCGGCCGCACTTGTTCGACCCGTTTGTGACAACCAAGGTCAGCGGTTCTGGCCTCGGTCTTGCATTGGTTGCCAAGATCATCGGCGACCATGGCGGCGTGATCGAGTGCGACAGCCGCCCGCGCCGTACCGTTTTCAGTGCGCGTTTGCCGGTTCACAACCCGGCCGTGGAAGCATCCGGAGAGTCTGAATGAGTAACAAGGGCACCATTCTTGTCGCCGACGACGACCGCTCGATCCGCACCGTGCTGGATCAGGCGCTGGGCCGGGTCGGCTATCAGGTGCGCTCGACCGGCAATGCCGCCACGCTGTGGCGTTGGGCATCGGAAGGTGAGGGCGAACTGATCATCACCGACGTGGTGATGCCTGACGAGAATGGCCTTGATCTTCTGCCGCGCATCAAGCGGATCAGACCCGATCTGCCCATCATCGTGATGAGCGCGCAGAAAACCCTGCTGACGGCCGTGAAGGCCGCCGAACGCGGCGCCTATGACTACCTGCCCAAGCCCTTCGACCTGAAGGAGTTGCTGCGCGTCGTCGAGCGCGCCCTGAGCCAGCCGAAGGCGGCCCTGCAGGAAGACATCGAAGCCGCCGCCGACGAGGAAAAGCTGCCGCTGATCGGCCGTTCGCCGGCGATGCAGGAAATCTACCGCGTGATGGCGCGCCTGATGGGCACGGACCTCACCGTGCTGATCTACGGCGAGTCCGGCACCGGCAAGGAACTGGTCGCGCGCGCCCTGCATGATTATGGCAAGCGTCGCAACGGCCCCTTCGTCGCCATCAACATGGCGGCGATCCCGCGCGAACTGATCGAAAGCGAATTGTTCGGCCATGAGAAGGGCGCCTTCACCGGTGCCGCGAACCGCTATGCCGGCCGTTTCGAGCAGGCCGAGGGCGGCACGCTGTTCCTCGATGAGATCGGCGACATGCCGATCGAGGCGCAGACTAGGCTGCTGCGCGTGCTGCAGCAGGGCGAGTACACCACGGTGGGCGGCCGCACGCCGATCCGCACCGATGTGCGCATCGTCGCCGCCACCAACCGCGACCTGCGGCAGGCAGTGAATCAGGGATTGTTCCGCGAGGATCTGTTCTACCGCCTGAACGTCGTGCCGTTGCGCCTGCCGCCGCTGCGCGAGCGCAGCGAGGATATCCCCGACCTGGTCCGGTATTTCCTGAACCAGGCCTCGGCGCAGGGGCTGCCGACCAAGACGGTGTCGCCGGAAGCCATGGAGCGGATACGGCGCTATCGCTGGCCGGGCAACGTGCGCGAACTGGAAAACCTGGTCCGGCGGCTGGCGGCCCTCTATGCCGACGACGTCATTGGCATCGAGGTGATCGACAACGAACTGGCCGAGCCGCCACAGGCCCCGCGCCCCGCCGAACCGGGTGAGGAAGAGACCCTGACCGGCGCCATCGAACGGCACCTGACCAAGTATTTTGCGGCCCAGGGCGATGACCTGCCGCCCCCGGGCCTGTATGACCGGATGCTGCGCGAACTGGAAATTCCGCTGATTTCCCTGAGCCTGGCGGCCACGCGCGGCAACCAGATCAAGGCGGCCCACATGCTGGGGCTGAACCGGAACACCCTGCGCAAGAAGATCAGGGATCATAACATCCAGGTGATTCGCGGCCTGAAATAGGGCGGTCTCCGGACTGGTGCTAGCCAGACCGGGCTGGAGTATGATCGCCGGATGTTCCGGCCCGTGATTCACCAGCCATGACCGACGAGACGATCCATGCTGCCAGCGGGCAGCCGGCGGGTCCTCCGGCCCTGCGTCTGCTGCGCCGGATGGTCGACTGGTTCCGGCGCCGCCGGCTGATCCGCCATCTGGAAATTTCGCTCGCGATTGCCGCTCTTGTCGCCGGCACCCTGACCTACCTGGCGATGACGCCGGGAGCCAACCGGGAACTGACGCCGCGCGACGTTCAGATCCTGCTGCTGACCGACCTGGTGATCCTGCTGAGCCTGACCAGCCTGGTCGCCCGGCGGCTGGTGGTGTTGTGGATGCAGCGGCGGCGCGGCGCGGCCGGTTCGCGCCTGCATGCCCGCATGGTGATGCTATTCGCCGCCGTCACGGCGCTGCCGACAGTGATGATGACGGTATTCGCCGTGCTGTTCTTCAATCTCGGCCTGCAGACATGGTTCAGCGAGCGGGTGAACTCGGCGGTGAAGGCATCGGTGGCCATTGCCGAGGCCTATATCCAGGAGCATCGCAAGACCATACGCGCCGACGTGCTGGCCATGGCTGTTGATCTCAACCGCGAAGCGCCGCGCCTGACGCGCAACCCTTATGCGTTTCAACAGGCCGTCCGCCAGCTTTCCCGTCTGCGCGGCCTGGGCGAGGCGATTGTTTTTACCTCGACCGGTGAAATCCTCGCACGCAACGAACTTAGCCTGCTGATGGAGTTCGACCGCATCCCCACGCGGGCCATCCAGGATGCCAATGCCGGCCAGGTGGTCATCATCACGGCGGAAACGGATGATCGCGTCAGGGCGCTGGTCAGGCTCGATGCCTATCTGGATGCATACCTGTATGTGGGGCGTTTCATTGACGCCAAGGTTCTGGGAGAGTTGGAGCGGACTCGTATGGCGGCGCAGCAGTATAGCCGGCTGGAGCAGGCTCGCTCGGCGCTGGAAATCAATTTCGCCATACTGTTTCTGTTGGTTTCACTGCTGCTGTTGCTGGCGGCGATCTGGTTCGCGTTGCTGATTGCCAATCGCCTCGTGACACCAATCGGTGAAGTCGTGGGCGCAGCCGAGCGAATCCGCAGCGGCGACCTGACCGCGCGTGTGACAGAACGTGCCGATGGTGATGAAATCGCCACGCTGGGCCGCACCTTCAATCGCATGACCGGCCAACTTGCCGCCCAGCAGGCCGAACTGATCGCGGCCAACCGCCAGCTCGACGAACGGCGCCGCTTCACCGAAACGGTGCTGGGCGGTGTGTCCGCCGGTGTGATCGGCATTGACCCGCAGGGCTTGGTGACGCTGCCGAATCCGTCCGCCCAGGCAATGCTGCAAAAAGCGTATGATGAGATGGTGGGCCGGTCGTTTGCCGAAGTGGCACCCGAAATGGCTGAATTGTTCCAGCGCTTGGCGAGGGGCGATAATGAGAGCGTAGAGCGTGGGCAGGTCGTCGTGTCGCGGCCCGATGGCAATCGCACCCTGTTGGTCCGTATTGCCCGCGAATCCACTGGTAACGAATTGCTGGGGTATGTGGCGACTTTCGATGATGTCAGCGAACTGATGGCGGCCCAGCGCAACGCGGCCTGGGCCGATATCGCGCGCCGCATCGCCCATGAAATCAAGAATCCATTGACGCCGATCCAGCTTTCCGCCGAGCGGCTCAAGCGCAAGTATCTGAAGGAAGTGCAGACCGACCCGGAGGTTTTCTCGCAATGCACGGACACGATCATCCGGCAGGTCGGCGATATCGGCCGCATGGTCGATGAGTTCTCGACCTTCGCCCGGATGCCGCGGCCGGTGTATCGGGAGGAGGATTTGGGGCAACTGGTGCGGCAGGGCGTATTCATGCAGCAGGTGGCGCGCAACGATATCCGTTTCGAAAGTTCCATCCCGGCCGAACCTGTCCATCTGAGCTGCGACGCGCGCCAGATCGCCCAGGTGCTGACCAACATCCTGCAGAATGCCATCGATGCCATCGATGGGCGCGAGCGGCATGCCGGGGAGGCCCTGCCACAGGGCCGGATTGCCGTTTCGCTCGCGGTTGCCGCGGGCGCAGCGGAAATCACGGTGCAGGACAATGGACGCGGATTGCCGGTCGAGAATCGCGATCGCCTGTTCGAGCCCTATGTCACGACGCGTAGCAAGGGCACCGGGCTCGGATTGGCAATCGTCAAGAAAATCATCGAAGAACATGGCGGCAGCATTACGCTGACGGACGCGGCGGCGGTTGATCCCGCTGCGGGAAATGGTAGTTTGGCGCGGATTCGCTTGCCGCATCTTGTTGTCGGAAATGCCGACGCGGCCGAGCCGGCCGCCAATGCGGAAGCGGCTCGCAAGCTGGGATCGAGTAGTCATGGCGCGTGATATTCTTATCGTCGACGACGAAGCTGACATCCGTAATCTGATTGCAGGCATCCTGCAGGACGAGGGCTATGAGACCCGGATGGCTTCCGACTCCGATGGCGCGTTGCGCGAGATCGAGGCGCGCCGCCCCAGCGCGGTCATCCTCGATATCTGGCTGCAGGGCAGCAAGCTGGATGGCCTGGAGATACTGGACCGTATCATGCGGGACCATGCCAATGTGCCGGTCATCATGATCTCCGGTCATGGCAACATCGAGACGGCGGTGTCGGCAATCAAGCGCGGCGCATACGACTACATCGAGAAGCCTTTCAAGAGCGACCGGTTGCTGCTGCTGGTCGAGCGTGCATTGGAACAGGCGCGGCTGAAACGCGAGAACGAGGATCTACGCCAGCGTTCCGGGACCGTTTCGGAACTGGTTGGCTCGTCACCTGCCATCGTCGCGTTGCGTCAGGCCATCGAGCGGATTGCGCCCACCAATAGCCGCGTCCTGATTTCCGGGCCGGCTGGCGGCGGCAAGGAACTCGTTGCGCGGCTTCTGCATAAACGGTCTCGGCGTGCCGGCGGGCCTTTCGTGAGCCTCAATGTCGCGGCGATGTCGCCCGATCAGGTCGAGGCGCAGCTTTTCGGCATCGAGGAGGTCACAAATGGCCAGCGCCAGCACAAGATCGGCGTGCTGGAAGAAGCCCATGGCGGCACGCTGTTCCTCGACGAAGTGGCGGAAATGTCGGCCGAGGCCCAGGCCAAGCTGCTGCGCGTACTGACCGAGCAGGGTTTCGAGCGTGTCGGCGGGCGCACCCGGGTGCAGGTTGACGTCCGTATCATATCCTGCACGTCGCATGATCTTTCCATACGCGTCGGGCAGGGGGCTTTTCGTCAGGACCTGTTTCATCGGCTGAATGTCGTGCCGCTGAAAGTCGTTGCCCTGCGTGACCGGCGCGAGGACATCCCGCTGCTGGCACGTCATTTCATCCGTATCGAGGCCCAGCGCCAGGGCGTGCCGGAGCGTGAACTGGCGGAAGATGCCCTTCTGGCTCTGCAATCGGCGGAATGGCCCGGCAATGTCCGCGAGTTGCGCAATGCGCTGGCGCGCCTGCTGATCATGATGCCTGCCGACCAGAAGGGTGCCATCCATGCGGATATGCTGCCTCCCGATCTGGGAGCGACTCCACCTGTCGCATTGCGGCCTGAAACGACGACAGAAGTGATGGCCTTGCCATTGCGCGATGCACGGGAAATGTTCGAGCGGGAATACCTGCTTGCACAGATCACCCGTTTCGGCGGCAATGTTTCCCGCACGGCCAGTTTCATCGGCATGGAACGTTCGGCGCTGCACCGCAAGCTGAAGGCTCTGGGCGTCATCAATCTCGACCGCAACGGATAACGGGAGCGGGGATTTGCCATGAAGGTAATCGTTTGCGGCGCCGGCCTGGTGGGAACAACCATCGCCCGCCAGCTTGCTGCCGATGGCAATGAAGTGACCATGATCGACGTGTCGTCCGACCGCGCCAACAAGGCGGCGGAAAGCTACGACCTGCGCGGCATCGTCGGTCATGCCTCGCATCCCGATGTGCTGGAGCAGGCCGGCGCCGCAGATTCAGACATGCTGATCGCGGTCACCTTCGCCGACGAGGTGAATATGGTGGCCTGCGAGGTTGCGCATGCCCTGTTCAATGTGCCGACCAAGATCGCCCGCGTGCGCGCGCAGAGCTATCTGAAGCCGGAATGGGCCGACCTGTTCAACCAGAAACACATTTCAATCGACTACATCATTTCTCCCGAGATCGAAGTGGCGCGGGCGATTCATCGCCGCATCATGACGCCGGGAGCGTTCGACATGATCCCCTTTGCCGACGACAGGTTGCGCCTGATCGGCGTGCGCCTCGATGAGGATTGCCCGGTCCTGAACACGCCGTTGCGTCAGCTGACCGGGCTCTTCCCCGATCTGGCGATCAATGTCTGCGGCATCAACCGCAATGGCGCGCTGCTGGTGCCGGACGCCAACGACCACCTCGAGGCCGGCGACGAAATCTATTTCTGCGCCCTGAAGGACCATGTGCAGCGCGGCATGCGCCTGTTCGGCCACGAGGAACGCGAAGCCCGTCGTATCGTGCTCTGTGGCGGCGGCAATATCGGCATGTTCCTGGCGCGCGAAATCGAGGCGGCGCAGCCTTCGGTGCTGCTGAAGGTGGTGGAGGCCAGCCGCGACCGCGCCGAATTCGTCGCCGGGCAGCTCAAGAATGCCGTCGTGCTGAATGGTGATTCCCTCGATATGGACATTCTGAACGAGGCGAAGGTGGGCGCGGCGGAAGCCATCATCGCGCTGACCAACGACGACGAAGTGAATATCCTGACGTCCCTGCTGGCCAAGCGTGCCGGTGCACAAAGGGCGATCACGCTGGTCAACAATCCGGCCTACGAACCACTGATCGGTTCGCTGGGCGTCGATGTGGTGGTCAATCCCCGCTCTACGACCGTCTCCTCCATCCTCCAGCATGTGCGGCGCGGCCGCATCCGCGGGGTTCATTCGCTGATGGATGGCGCGGCCGAGGTGATCGAGGCGGAGGCAGTGGAAACCAGTGCGTTGGTCGGCCGTCCATTGTCGGAGCTGAATCTTCCCGATGGCCTGATGATCGGCGCCATCATCAGGGGCGACAGGGTGATGATTGCGCGCGGCGACAGCGAAATCGAGGCCGGCGACAGGGTGATCCTGTTCGCGCGCCGCGATGCGGTGAAGAAAGTCGAAAAACTCTTCGCCGTACGTCTCGAATTCTTTTAATTTCCCAGCAAAGGTAATGCGCGATGGCACGCGTCGTTTATGTCAACGGCCAGTATGTTCCCTACGGCCAGGCCGCCGTTCATGTCGAGGACCGCGGCTTCCAGTTCGCCGATGGCGTCTACGAGGTGATCGCCATCCTGAATGGCCGGCTGGTGGATGCGGAAGGGCATCTGGTCCGGCTGGAGCGCAGCCTCGATGAATTGCGGATCCCGCATCCCATGAGCCGTGCGGCCCTGACGGTGGTGCTGAATGAAACGATCCGCCGCAACCGGGTGAGGCAGGGCAATATCTATCTGCAGATCACTCGCGGCGCGGCGCGGCGCGAATTCGCTTTCCCCGGCGATATTCCGCCGACGGTGGTGGCGATTGCCCGCAGCGTCGACATGACCAAGGCGGCAGCCAATGCTGCCAAGGGCGTGGCGGCGATCACTCGTCCGGACATCCGCTGGGGCCGCTGCGACATCAAGTCGGTCGGGCTGCTGCCGGCCGCGCTGGCCAAGCAGGCGGCGAAGGAGGCCGGGGCCTATGAGGCCTGGCTGGTCGACCGCGACGGGTATGTGACGGAAGGCAGTTCGTCCAACGCCTGGATCGTGACCAAGGACAACGTGCTGGTGACCCGGGCGCTCAGCACGGCCATCCTGGGCGGCATCACCCGCAGCGCGGTGCTGGAACTGGCCCGCCGCGAAGGCCTGAAAGTCGAAAACCGGGCCTTCACGGTGGATGAAGCCCGGGCGGCCAAGGAGGCTTTCGTCACTTCGACCACCTCCTATGCCATGCCGGTGGTCAGCCTCGATGGCCAGCTGATCGGCAATGGCGGCCCCGGTGTGGTGGCGGCCCGGCTGCGGGCGCTTTATGAAGCGCATGCCGCAAGTCATGGTGCCGGCTCTGCCGACTGGGAAGCCGGGTTCCTCGCTCCCTGATTTCGTCTCTGTAGCAACCATTGGTGATGCCCGTCACGGCCCGACGGCTGGCCGGAAGGCGCCATTGTTTTGCCACTTTCGCCAATTAGTGATTTAATCTGCACATGCGTGGGGCTGCGGCCGCCGCCTCCGCATGTGCAGTCCGGTGCGACTTGGCCGAATTGCGTAAAAAACAAAACAAAGACAACAAGATAAGAAAAGAAAGGTCCAACAACTATGGCCGCCGACAAGCCTCAAAACGTCCAGGATGTCTTCCTCAACCACATCCGCAAAACCAAAACCCCCGTCACGGTCTTTCTCGTCAACGGCGTCAAGCTGCAGGGCATCATCAGCTGGTTCGACAATTTCTCGGTGCTGCTGCGCCGGGACGGTCACATGCAGCTGGTCTACAAGCACGCCATCTCCACGGTGATGCCGTCCGGCCCGATCCAGCTGTTCGACCCGGCCGCCCAGGGCGGCGGCGCCCAGTCGGCGGGAGAGCAGGGCTAAGCCTTTTTTGTTCCCGATGGCGATGTCCCGGTTGGTAATCCCGCGGGCATTGCTTATATGGCGGTAATGCCAGATCACATCGAAGGCGGCGACGAGCGCACCCGGCGTGCGCTCGTCCTGCATCCCACGCTCAAATCCCCCGGTCCCAAGGCAACGGCAGCCGACTTGCGCCGCCGCCCCGAGGCTCGCCTGGCCGAGGCGGTTGGCCTGGCCGCCGCCATCGACCTTGAGGTCGTGCATGCCGAGGTCGTCTGGCTGTCGGCCTGGCGGCCCGCCACCCTGATCGGTAGCGGCAAGACCGAGGAACTGGCGGCCTGGATCGCCGAGCATCCGGTCGATGTCGTGATCGTGGATGCGGCCGTAACCCCGGTGCAGCAGCGCAATCTGGAACGCGCGCTGAAGGCCAAGGTGATCGACCGCACCGGCCTGATCCTCGAAATCTTCGGCGCCCGCGCCCGCACCAAGGAAGGCCGCCTGCAGGTCGAACTGGCGCACCTGAACTACCAACGCTCGCGGCTGGTGCGGTCCTGGACCCACCTTGAGCGGCAGCGCGGCGGCTTCGGCTTCCTTGGCGGCCCCGGCGAAAGCCAGCTCGAAATCGATCGCCGCCTGATCGGCGAGCGCATCGCCCGCATCAGGATCGACCTCGAGCAGGTGGTGAATACCCGCTCGCTGCATCGCCGGGCGCGGCAGAAGGTGCCCTATCCGGTCGTGGCGCTGGTGGGCTACACGAATGCCGGTAAATCCACCCTGTTCAATCGCCTGACGGCGGCCGAGGTGATGGCCAAGGACCTGCTGTTCGCCACGCTGGACCCGACCATGCGCACGGTGCGCCTGCCATCGGGCCGGAACGTGATCCTCAGCGACACGGTTGGTTTCATCTCCGAACTGCCGACCCATCTGGTGGCGGCCTTCCGTGCCACGCTGGAAGAGGTGATCTCGGCCGACCTGATCCTGCATGTGCGCGACATGTCGCATCCCGATTGCGAAGCGCAGGCCGCCGATGTGCGCGATGTGCTGGCTTCGCTGGGCGTGACGGAAGACAGCGGCCATCGCCTGTTTGAGGCCTGGAACAAGGCCGACCAGCTCGATCCCGAGGCGCGCGAAACCCTGCAGAACCAGGCCGCGCGCCAGCAGGACGCCATCGTGATTTCCGCCCTGGAGGGCGCGGGTTGCGACGCATTGCTGCAACGGATCGATGGCATGCTGGCCAGCGACCGGGTCGAGCTGGCCGTCACGCTGGATGCCGGCGACGGCGCGGCTTTGGCTTGGCTGCACAGGCATGGCGAAGTGCTGGATATACGGGAACAGGACGGCCATCTGAAACTTTCGGTCGCCTTGTCGCAGGCCGAAGCCGGCAAATGGCTCAAACGACAGGAAGGACAGCGGGCATGACCGCAAGGATCGACATGGATGTGGTGCGGCTGCTGATCGAGGAGGCGGCACACACGGCGATCATGCCGCGGTTCCGCCAGCTCAAGACCGGCGATATCGACCAGAAGGCCGGGCCGCATGACGTCGTGACCATTGCGGACAAGGATTCCGAGGCTTTCCTGACCCCGCGACTGCAGGACCTTATCCCGGGTTCCACCGTGGTGGGTGAGGAGGCAGCCAGCGCTGAGGAGAGCATCATGGACGCCCTGCGTCGTCCCGGTGCGGCCTGGCTGATCGATCCGGTGGACGGCACTGCCAATTTCGCCGTCGGCAATGCGCTGTTCGCCGTGATGGTCGCGCTGGTGCAGGATGGCGATGCCGTGGCGAGCTGGATCCACGACCCGGTGCGCGGCATTACTGCCATGGCCGAGAAAGGCGGCGGTGCCTGGATGCGCGAGGCCGATGGCAGCCAGCGCCGGCTAGCCACGCCAAAGCCGCCTTCGCTGGCGCATCTTTCCGGTGCGCCCAATATCCGCTACGGCGACCGCGATTTCGCCGCCCGCATCGGCCACCGCGCCGACAAGACCGCCGGCGTGCTGATCCTGCGCTGCGCCGGGCAGGAATACCTTGCCATCGCCGACGGCCATATCCACTACGCCGTCTATAACCGCGCCCTGCCATGGGACCATGCGGCCGGCTGCCTGCTGATCACCGAGGCCGGCGGCGTGGCGAAACGCCTGGACGGCAGCCTCTATCGCGCCGCCGACAAACCCTGGGGCAGCCCCCTGGTGGCGGCCTGCGGCGAGGATCAGTGGAACTGGCTCAAGGCCGGCATCTTCGACCCCTGATCCTGCCATGACCATCGACATGGAAGCCGTGGGCGATCTGCTGCGGCAGGTCGGGCGCGAGATCATCATGCCGCGGTTCCGCCGGTTGCGTGTTGATGACATCCGCGAAAAAGCCCAGGCTGATCTGGTCACCATCGCCGATGAGGAGGCGGAAGCTTTCCTGACGCCACGGCTGGAAGCCCTGCTGCCTGGCTCGCGTACCGTGGGCGAGGAGGCCGTCAGCGCCAATCCCGCCCTGATCGGCCTGCTGGGCGAACCCGGCTATCACTGGGTGATCGATCCGATCGACGGTACCGCCAGTTTTGCCGCCGGCTCTGCACTTTTTGCCTGCATGGTCGCCCTGGTGAAGGACGGCGATGCCGTGGCGGGCTGGATTCTCGATCCTCCCACCGGTCGCCTGCACATGGCGGAGAAGGGCGCCGGGGCTTTCCTGCGTGAACCGGATGGCAGCCTGCAACGGCTGCGCACCGCCAATCCGCCATCGCTGGCGCATATTGCCGGCGTGGCCAATTTCCGCATGAAGGACCGCGACCTGGCCGCGCGGATTGCCTATCGGCTCGACCGCACTGCCGGCGTGCTGAACATGCGCTGCTCGGGTCAGGAATATCCGGCGATGGCGCTGGGGCAGATCCATTATGGCATTTACGGCCGCTGTATCCCGTGGGACCACGCGCCCGGCGCATTGCTGCTGACCGAGGCCGGCGGGGTGGTGCGCCGGCTCGACGGCACGCCTTATCGGGCCTCCGATCCTCCGGCTGGCGCCCTGCATCGCGCCGCCGACAAGCCGTGGGGCAGCCCCATGCTGGCGGCCTGCGGCGAAGACCAGTGGAACTGGCTGAAAACCGGTCTTTTTGACCCCTGATTTCCCCCCTGTTAGAGGGGCTCCCGGCATTGCTGCGGCCACCCTCGCCATGGTAGTTTCCGGGGCCTGATTCCAGGGCCGCAGAGGGCCTGTTCGGGCACCCGATTCGACCCATAAAAACCCTTATTCCGGACGCCCGTTTCGTGACCGATCAGCCGCAGCTTCCGCACGACATCCAGCCCATCTCCATCGAAGAGGAGATGCAGCGTTCGTATCTCGGTTACGCCATGAGCGTGATCGTGTCGCGCGCCTTACCCGATGCGCGCGACGGCCTGAAGCCCGTGCATCGCCGCATCCTCTATTCGATGCACGAGAACGGCTATCTGTCCGACAAACCCTACCGCAAGTCGGCCCGCGTGGTCGGTGACGTGATGGGTAAATACCACCCCCATGGCGACCAGTCGATCTACGACGCCATGGTGCGCATGGCGCAGCCATTCTCCATGAGCCAGCTTCTGCTCGATGGCCAGGGCAATTTCGGTTCGATGGACGGCGATAAGGCCGCGGCGATGCGTTACACCGAAATCCGCCTGGAAAAGGCGGCGGAAGCCCTGCTGACGGATATCGACAAGGACACCATCGATTTCCAGTCCAACTACGACGACAGCACGAAGGAACCTTCGGTGCTGCCGGCGCAGTTCCCGAACCTGCTGGTCAACGGCGCCAACGGCATCGCCGTCGGCATGGCCACGAACATCCCGCCGCATAACATGGGCGAGGTGATCGATGCCTGCTGCGCCTATGTCGACAATCCGGATGTGACGCTGGAGCAGCTGCTGGAAATCCTGCCGGCACCGGATTTCCCCACCGGCGGCATCATCCTCGGCCGCGCCGGTGCCAAGGCGGCGATGTGGACCGGGCGTGGCTCGGTCATCATGCGCGGCAAGGTGCATGTGGAGGAAATCCGCAAGGATCGCGAAGCCATCATCGTCACCGAAATTCCCTATCAGGTGAACAAGGCTTCGATGATCGAGAAGATCGCCGAGCTGGTGCGCGCCAAGAAGATCGAGGGCATTTCCGATCTGCGCGATGAATCCGACCGCGACGGCGTGCGCGTGGTGGTCGAGATCAAGCGCGACGCCATGGCCGACGTGGTGCTGAACCAGCTTTACCGCTTCACGCCGCTGCAGACTTCCTTCGGCGTCAACATGCTGGCGCTCAATGCCGGCAAGCCCGAGCTGCTCAACATCAAGCAGCTGATCGGCGCCTTCATCAATTTCCGCGAGGAGGTGATCCTCCGCCGCACCCGCTTCCTGCTCGGCAAGGCGCGCGACCGCGCCCATGTGTTGGTCGGCCTGGCCATCGCGGTGGCGAATATCGACGAGGTGATCAAGCTGATCCGCAGCGCGCCCGACCCGCAGACGGCGCGCGAGCAGTTGATGACCCGCGAATGGCCGGCCGCCGATGTGGCCGACATGATCGGCCTGATCGACGACCTGAGCCACAAGGTGATCGACGGCAAGTACAAGCTGTCGGAAACCCAGGCGCGCGCCATCCTCGACCTGCGCCTGCAGCGCCTGACCGCGCTGGGCCGCGACGAGATCGGCGACGAGATGAAGACGCTCGCCAGCGAGATCAACGAATATCTCTCCATCCTCGGCAGCCGCGAGAAGCTGATGGGCATTCTGCGCGCCGAGCTGGTTTCGATGCGCGAGCGCTTCGCCGTGCCGCGCCGGACCCAGATCGCCGAGATGGAATTCGAGCAGGATGACGAAGACCTGATCCAGCGCGAGGACATGGTCGTGACCGTCAGTTTCGGCGGCTATGTGAAGCGCACGCCGCTGTCGACCTACCGCCTGCAGAAGCGCGGCGGCAAGGGCCGCACCGGCATGAGCACCAAGAACGAGGATTTCGTCACCCGCGTGCTGGTGGCCAGCACTCATACGCCGGTGCTGTTCTTCTCCAATATCGGCCGCGTCTACAAGCTCAAGGTCTATCGCCTGCCCGAAGGCACGCCGCAGTCGCGCGGCAAGGCCTTCGTCAATCTGCTGCCGCTGGCCGAGGGCGAGAAGATCACCCAGGTGCTGCCGCTGCCCGAGGACGAGGCGAAGTGGGGCGAGCTGCATGTCATGTTCGCCACCGCCAAGGGCTATGTCCGCCGCAACGACCTGAGCGACTTCGTCACCATCAATGCCAATGGCAAGATCGCCATGAAGTTCGAGGGCGAGGATGCCGATGACAGCCTGGTCGGCGTGTTGCCCTGCACCGAGCAGGACGACATCCTGCTGGCCTCCTACGAGGGCAAGTGCGTGCGCTTCCCCGTGGCCGATGTGCGAACCTTCCAGAGCCGGGCCTCCACCGGCGTGCGCGGCATGAAGCTGGCCGAGGGCGACCGCGTGATCTCGATGTCGGTGCTGCGCCATATCGAGACCTCGGCCGAGGAACGCGAGGCCTACCTCAAATACGCCACGGCCCAGCGGCGCATCCGCGAGGGCGAGACCGGCGTGGAGCTGGCCTCGGAATTGCCGATGGAGCGGATCACCGAGCTGCAGGCGGCAGAGCAGTTCATCCTGACCGCTACGGAAAAGGGATTCGGCAAACGCAGCTCGGCCTATGAATACCGCATCACCAGCCGCGGCGGCTCGGGCATCATCAATATCGAGACTACCCCCAAGAACGGCAACGTCACGGCCGCTTTCCCGGTCGAGCATGACGATCAGATCATGCTGGTTACCGATGGCGGCCAGGTGATCCGTTGCCCCGTGGACGGCATCCGTATCGCCGGCCGCAATACCCAGGGCGTCATCATCTTCAAGCTCGGCGAGGGCGAGAAGGTTGCGTCGGTCGCCCATTTGCCGGAAAGTGGCCCCGCGCAGGACGAGGGCCAGGATGACGGCTCGTCCGCGAATGACGATGCAGGTGACTCTGGGGAGGAGTGATGACCAAGCAGCGCATCGGGTTGTACCCGGGCACGTTCGATCCGGTAACCAAGGGTCATTACGACATCATCAAGCGGGCCGGCAAACTGGTCGACAAGCTGGTGGTGGGCGTTGCCGTGAATATAGGCAAGGGGCCATTCTTCTCGCTGGAAGAACGTGTCGAGATGGTCCGCGAGGAAATCGGCCCGCTGATGCCGGGTGCCACCGAGTTCGAGGTCAAGCCGTTCTCCAACCTGCTGATGCATTTCGCCATGGACATCGGCGCGGTCATGATCATCCGCGGCCTGCGCGCCGTGTCGGATTTCGAATACGAATTCCAGATGGTCGGCATGAATGCCCGCCTGAATGCCGAGATCGAGACCGTTTTCCTGATGGCCTCCGACAATCATCAGTTCATCGCCTCGCGCCTGGTGAAGGAAATCGCCATGCTGGGCGGCGACATCAATCCCTTCGTCTCGCCCCGCGTGGCCGAGCGCATGCGCGCCCGCGTCGCGGCCCTGAAAGCCAATGGCGATGCCTGACATGCCGATCCTCCGTCGCCACCTGCTGACCCTCGCGCTGGCTGCCGCGCTGGCCTGGCCGGTGGCCGCCCACGCCCAGCGCATCGACGATCCCGAAAACACCCTGGTCATGGAACTGAAGGACGGCGGCAAGGTGGTGATCGCCATGCGTCCGGACCTGGCGCCCAAGCATGTCGCCCGCATCAAGGAGCTGGTGCGCAAAGGCTTCTATGACGGCATCGTGTTCCATCGTGTCATTCGCGGTTTCATGGCCCAGACCGGGGATCCCACCGGCACCGGGACCGGCGGCTCGGGTCAGAAGCTGAATGCCGAATTCAGCCGCGAACCGCATAAGCGCGGTACCGTGTCGATGGCCCGCGCCCAAAGCCCGAACAGCGCCGACAGCCAGTTCTTCATCTGCTTCGAGGATGCCTCTTTCCTGGATGGCCAGTATACCGTCTGGGGCAAGGTGATCTCGGGCATGGAGGCGGTGGACCGCATCAAGAAGGGTGCACCCGGCAGTGGCCAGGTCACCGACCCTGACAAGATCATCCGGCTGCGCGTCGCGGCTGACATCAAGTAACGTCGAGGAATTCCGATGAGCGCCGATCTCGAAAACACCCTGTATCTGGAACTGAAGGAT
Source organism: Ferrovibrio sp. (assembly GCF_046297595.1). Lineage (GTDB taxonomy): Bacteria > Pseudomonadota > Alphaproteobacteria > Ferrovibrionales > Ferrovibrionaceae > Ferrovibrio. The sequence goes on along the minus strand of NZ_JBKBHT010000001.1, from coordinate 48,021 downwards.
GGCCGCGTAACCATCGCGCTGCGTCCCGATCTGGCGCCCAATCATGTCGCCCGCATCAAGGAGCTGGCGCGGCAGAATTTCTATGACGGCCTGAAATTTCATCGCGTGATCGAGGGCTTCATGGCCCAGACCGGCGATCCGCGCGGCGATGGCAGCGGCGGTTCGGGCCAGAAGCTGGATGCCGAGTTCAACGACGCCCCGCACAAGCGTGGCACCTGCTCGATGGCCCGTGCCCAGAACCCGAACAGCGCCGACAGCCAGTTCTTCATCTGCTTCGCCGATGCCCGTTTCCTTGACCGCCAGTATACCGTCTGGGGTGAGGTGGTGGAGGGTATGGAGCATGTCGACGCCATCAAGCGCGGTGACCAGGCCCGCAATGGCAGCGTTACGGATCCCGACAAGATCGTCTCGCTGCGCGTCGCCGCCGACGTCGCCTGACGCCTGCGCCTCCCATCCGGGAGGCTGAGCCATGCTGGTATCTGACTTTGACTTCACCCTGCCGCCCGCGCTGATCGCCGAGCGGCCGGCAGTGCCGCGTGAGGCCGCCCGGCTGCTGCATTTTCATGACGGCAGGATCGACCCGAAGGACTGGGTGGTGCGCGACCTGCCTCTGCTGCTACGGCCACGCGACCTGCTTGTTTTCAACGATACCAAGGTGATCCCGGCGCGGCTGTTCGGCCGGCGCGACCGCGGCCCCGCCGAGGTAAAGGTCGAGGCCCTGCTGCTGAAAAGCCTTGGCAACCGTCGCTGGACGGCGATGGCCAAGCCCGCCCGGCGGCTGAAGCCGGGCGACATGATTGTTTTCGATGGCGGCATCCGTGCCGAAACCGTGGGGCGCGAGGGCGAGCAGATCGTTCTGGCCTTTGACCGCGACGATGGCGAACTGCTGATGGCGCTGGAAACTGCTGGCGCCATGCCGCTGCCGCCATACATCGCGGCCCAGCGCCCGGCCGATGCGCGTGACCGCAGCGACTACCAGACCGTGTTCGCCGAAAAGGCCGGTGCCGTGGCCGCGCCCACCGCCGGCCTGCATTTCACCCCGGACCTGATCGGACAACTGAAAAGCATCGGCATTCGCTTTGCCCGCGTCACCCTGCATGTCGGTGCCGGCACCTTCCTGCCGGTGAAGGCCGAGCGGGTCGAAGAACATAAAATGCATGCCGAATGGGGCGAGGTGACGCCCGAGACCGTGACAGCCGTGCAGGAGGCCAAAGCCGCAGGCGGGCGGGTGATCGCCATCGGCACCACCTCGCTGCGCCTACTGGAAACTGCCGCGCGCGCCACCGGCGATCTGCAGCCATTTGCTGGGGAGACCGACATCTTCATCACGCCCGGTTTCGATTTCCGCGTCGCCAATGGCCTGATGACCAATTTCCACCTGCCCAAATCCACCCTGCTGATGCTGGTGGCGGCCTTTGTCGGGCTGGATGGCCAGCGCGCGATCTACCACCATGCGGTGGAGAAGGGCTTCCGTTTCTATTCCTACGGCGATACAAGCCTGCTGTTCAGACAGGCTCCGAAATGACCCTCCATTTTTCCGTCAGCGCCACCGATGGCGCCGCCCGCCGGGCCAGACTCGAAACCGCCCATGGCGTGATCGAGACGCCGACCTTCATGCCGGTTGGCACTGCGGCAACTGTCAAGGCCATGACGCCCGAGGCGGTGCGCGAAACCGGCGCGCAGATCATCCTGGGCAACACCTATCACCTGATGCTGCGGCCGACGGCCGAGCGCGTGGCGAAGCTGGGCGGCCTGCACAAGTTCATGAACTGGCCGGGGCCGATTCTCACCGATTCCGGCGGTTTCCAGGTGATGTCGCTGTCGCAGCTCAACAAAGTGACCGAACAGGGCGTCACTTTCCAGTCGCATATCGATGGCGCGCGCCATGAACTGACGCCCGAACGGTCCATCGAGATCCAGCATCTGCTGGACGCCACCATCACCATGCAGCTGGACGAATGCGTCAAGCTGCCCGCCACCGAGAAGCGCGCCGCCGAGGCGATGCGGCTGTCCATCCGCTGGGCCGAACGCTGCAAGACGGCTTTCCGACAGCGCGACGGCTATGGCCTGTTCGGCATCGTGCAGGGCGGCACCAATGCCGCGTTGCGTGAGGAATCCGCCAAAGGCCTGCTCGGCATCGGTTTCGACGGCTATGCCGTGGGCGGCCTTGCGGTGGGCGAGACGCAGGAGGAGATGTTCGCTACGCTGGATGTGACCGTGCCGCATCTGCCCGCCGACCGCCCGCGCTATCTGATGGGTGTGGGCAAGCCTTCTGATCTGGTGGGTGCCGTTATGCGCGGCATCGACATGTTCGACTGCGTGATGCCGACCCGCTCGGGCCGCACCGGCCAGGCTTTCACGCGGCGCGGCAGCATCAACATCCGCAATGCGCGCCATGCCGAAGACCCGCGGCCGCTGGACGAGCATTGCCGCTGCCCCGCTTGCCGCGACTACAGCCGGGCCTATCTGCATCACCTGGTGCGCTCTGACGAAATCCTCGGTGCCATGCTGATGACCCAGCATAACCTGACCTATTACCAGGATCTGATGGTCGGCATGCGCGGCGCCATTGCCGAAGGCCGGCTGCAGGCCTTTGCCGCCGATTTCCACGCCGGCCAGGCACTCGGCGACATAGAACCGCTTTAGCGATGCTGCTGCGGCACCTGCGGGTTTTTGCCATTGCCGCCGTGTTCGCCGCGATTGCCTATGGGCTTGTCAGCCTTGTGTTCCGGCTGACCCGCGACTGGTTTTAAGCCTCGTCGTCGTAATACGTGACATTCAGCAATTGATCGATCTGCTCGCTGTTGTCGACAATGAGGGGCATGGTGATCGATTCAAACGTCACGAAGCTGCGGTCGACGAAATAGTAACTGCCAGCGGCGCGCAGCGGTTTTGCTTCATCCACCACCCATGACAGGCCGCGATTGAAATCGGCATAGGCCTGTTCGTTCATGATCTCGTCAACGTATTTGCCGGTCGGATCGCGGCCGGAATACTGGCTGATCAGCGTGCCATACAGGCGGATACGGAAGCGCCGTCCGGCTTCGCTGCGCGCGACTTCGTAGATCAGGATGCGGGGCAGGTAGGGGCGCAGGACAAAAGGGGAGAAATCGGCCCGGTCAGGCGCAATCCGTCCGGCGCGTTTCTCCTCCCACAAGGCCGCCAGTTCTCGCAGCTCGGGGCGGTCGAAACGCAGGCTCGGATCGAGGCGGAACCTGCTCTCGACGATCTGCCTGTTCACGGAGTTTCCCCCCTGTTCATCAGCAGCATAGCCGATGAAGCAACCAGATCACGAATAAAATGGGCGTGTGGGGAGGCAGAGGTGGTGAGCCCGCCGGGATTCGAACCCGGGACCTCTCGATTAAAAGTCGCTTGCTCTACCAGCTGAGCTACGGGCTCACAGAGGTCTGCTTGATTGGCCAGACAGTTAACCTTACCGCCGGGCCCCAAAAGCGCGGCGACCATAGGTCGGTCGCCCGGCCCCGTCAACCTACTCGATCTTGCGAAAAGCCAGGGTCACGCTGCCCACCGGCAGGCCCCATTTCGTCACCGTGGCGCGATTCAGCACGATCTCGTCGTCGAAGCGGTAGAGCCAGTCGTCGAAGCCGACATCGATGCCGCCGGACTGGGTCTTCAGCCGCAGATCATAGGCCCAAGCCAGCGCGCTGCCCCGCGTCTGGCCTTGGGCGACGCCCAGCACATCGTCGGCTGTGCCGGAGTAGTTGCCGGCGCCATCGGGCTGGATGCGCCAGACGCGTTTCTGGATCTCCCCGTCGCTGAAACGGAAATCCTCGTCCAGCACGATGGCATTGCCATCCCGGCTGCCCCGGATATCGACCGTGAACTGGCGTACCGCCCCCCCGAAGCGGGGTTCGAACAGGCCCCAAGCCTTCACCCGGCCCGTGAAATACCGTTCCAGCTCGAAAGACCCATAGGCGGCCTGGCCGGCTGGGTCCGGGCGGTCGGTTCCGCAGGCGGCAAGCGACAGGAGGGCGAAAGGCAGCAGCAGGAGGAGCAGGCGATGGCGCATGGGATATTCATTCCAGTCTAACTCTTTGAAAAGAGAGCTAGAACGATGCGGCCGGGCGGCAAGAGCCCAGTTTTATCGCCGGAGGCGGTCCGGTGGCAGGTTCCGTTCGAACAATCGCAGGGCCAGGCTGCCGATTTCGATCCAGGCGTCCACCGGCCCCAGTTCGGCAAGCCAGCCGTAATCGAAGACATACCGGTTGCCGTTGCGCCGCTGACGGCTCGGCGCCACCGTTATGGCGGGTAGGCTGCGTGCCAGCAGCGGGACTAGCCGGGATTCGCATTCGACGATAAGCCGGCCACATAGTGACACGAGGTCGCGCAGATCGCCGGCGAAACGGATCTGGTCGCCGATACCCTGTTCCGCCACCACCAGCAGACAACGCCCCGCCATATCCTCTCCCTGCCAGCGCGGCGAGTGCAGTCCGTCGCGCAACACTTCAAGCCCCGGCGTGGGGCGCAGGCGGTATTCGTAATCCTGCAGGCCCGGCATCCATATCTGCTGGCTCAGCAGAATGGTGGCGCGGGCCATGCGCAGGGTCCGATTGTCCGGCTCCAGCGCGACGGCGCGATCCAGATAGCTGCGGGCCGAAGTCATTTCACCACTGCGATAGGCTGCTTCTGCCGCTTGGCTTAGAATCTCGGGCCATTCCGGCTGCGCGGCCAGCGCCTGCCGCAGCCAGAAGAGGGCCTCGCTTGCCGCGCCCTGATCCAGCAGCAGACAACCCAGCGCGGCCGCGCGTGCGGCGCCGCAATCCGCACTATCGGGTTGCAGGCGCAGACCGGTTTCTGCCGCCGACCAGGATTCGGCCCAGCGGCGTTCCTGCCGATACAGTATGGCAAGGCTGTGCAGCAGACCTGCATCGGTTGGCAGGAACCGACGTGCCGTGGCGAAATGCTGGATGGCGGCGGCCGTGTTTCCGTCCTTCAGGGCCCGGAGAGCGGCCTGCATGAGCGCGGCGGGGGATGTTTTGGGGTTCTTCGACATCTCTGGCGCCAGCATGCGGGGATGCTTAAGCTGCTGCAATGGTTTCCGGTTTCCTGTTACCCGACCCAGTCATGGCGGGCGCCCAACGCCGGCGCCTCGCCGACATGGCCGGCGGGCGGCCCCGCATCGGCCTGTCCTGGCGCAGTGCCAATGCCGATTTCGGCCCGCAGAAGTCCCTGCGGCTCGGCGATTTCGCGCCGATCTTTGCCGCCGTCGATGCCTTCTGGGTCGATTTGCAGTATGGCGAGACCACGGCGGAAAGGGCTGCTCTCGAGACGGGGCAGGGCGTCTCACTTTGGCGCGACAGCACCGTCGACCCGCTGCAGGAACTGGACGGGGCGGCGGCCCAGTATGCGGGACTCGATCTGGTCATCACTGTCAGCAATACGGTCGCCCATCTGGCCGGGGCCCTGGGCCTGCCTGTCTGGCTGCTGCTGTCCGCTCCGGGCTACGGCCTGCTCTGGTATTGGTTCCTGGATCGTGCTGACAGCCCGTTCTATCCGGCCATGCGGTGTTTCCGGCAGCCGCATCCCGGGGACTGGAATGCCCCGCTGACCGAGGTCGTGGATGCACTCAGGGTCCAATTCGGGCCAAAACCGTAGGGTCCGTTACCAACTTACAACCTTCGAGGGCCTGTATTTTTCTTCGCAGTTGCGGAATAATATCCTGTATCCGGAAGACAGGCCGGAGGATGAGGACGATGCCCGTGTTTTACGTTGAAGGCGGTATTTTCAAGGACTTGGCCGATCCGGCGCCGATGGCCGGCACCGAGGAACGCTATGGTCCGTTCCAGACCGAGCGCGAGGCCGACCAGGTCTGGCGTGCCCGCATGGCCGACAAGATCGATATCTGCAATCACCGCCTGCGCGTCATCCAGCGCGACGCCTGAGGCGCGATTGCCCCGCCAGCCGGGCGGGGCCTGCTTTCCCAGTTGCTAACTGCTTCGCCTGCCATGATGATTTCATGGCGGGACGGCCCGATTCGGCCCGCCTGGAGCGAGGACTAGCAATGTTCGATCCCCACGCCGCCGGCCGGCTGGTCGCCAACCGCGGCGACCTGAAGCGTAAGGCCGTGAATTACAAGCGGGGGCAGGATATGCGTCTGACGCCCGAACTGCGTGGCCAGATCGAGAAGGTGATCGTGGAAAACCAGGCGGACTTCGAACGCAGCGCGCGCGACACCATGCAGACCATGAAGGAAGCCTGGGGTTCGGCCGCCTTCAACTCCATCGGCCGTGGCCGCTATTACGAATGGATCCACGACCTCGCGCTGGAACTGAAGGGGCAGGGCAGCCTGTTTGGCTATCCGCTGGTCACGCTCTATGCCGACAACCTCAAGAACCTGTGCGGCGGCCTGACCCAGCCGTCGACAAGGTTGCATGCCATCATCGGCCTGAATATCGACGCGCTGAACATCATCGTGCGCCGGCGCATCACCGGGCCGGGCAGCGTGCTGGAGCGCCGGGTAGCCGAGGCGCTGCGCGAAGCCTATGTGAAGATGCGTCTGCGCTCGCCGTCGGAAGTGGCGGTCGAGCACAAGGTGGCGACGGCCGTGCGTCAACTCGACAGCAAGCGCGCGCCGTCGGTGCAGAACCCCGACCTGAAGCAGACCGCCCGGCAGTGGCCGAACGGCGTGCGCCTGCCGGCCAACTGAGCCGTTGCCTGTACTGGATTTTTGCCATGGCCTCGTCCGATGACCGCAACGCCAACCAGCCGCCCGAGGGCTATACCTGGCGGCCGCAGGCGATCAAGCCGATCCCGGCGGTGGAAGTGATTTCGGAAGCCATCAAGAAGGCCGATACCAGCTATTTCTTCGAAAACTACACCAAGCAGGCCAATGCCGTGGTGACGGAATTGCGCAAGCATGGTTACGTGATCGTGCCGTATTATCCCACCGTCGAGATGGTGAAGGCGGCGATGGATGAACTGCAATACGGCCAGAACAAATTCACCAACGTGGTGATGCCGATGTATCTGGCGATGATGAAATCGGCGCCCAAGGCCAAGGGCTAGGGCAATGAGCCGGGAAAAGCTGGTGGCTTTCCTGCGCGTCGCCGGGCCTGAGCGCACGGCGGAAATCCTCAAGCGTCTGCCGCCGCAGGAAGCGCTGGCCGTGCGCCAGGCGCTGGACCAGATGCCGGCCATTCCCTCTAAGCAGGTCGATCAGGCCGCCGATGCCGCCGCCACCTTCGTCGCGGCGATCACGCACAACAAGCGGTGAGCAGGCTGCTACAACGCGGTATTGCCGTGTGCCTTGTGGCCGGCATCGCGCTGCCGGCACTGGCCCAGGCAGGACTGGCCCAGGAAGGACTTGGGCCCGGCCGCCGGCCGAAAAGTCCGGACATATGCATGACCGCGCCCGAGATGGAAGCCGAAGCCGTCGTGCGCACCGGCATGATCATCCGCGGCTATGCCCGCGACTGCGCCCGGCTGGGCCATGACGGCTCGATCCTGCCCTTGTGGGCCGCGTTCGACCAGGCTAATGCGCAGCAGTTCCGCGATGCCGTGCAGCTGCGCTCGGACTCGTACAAACGCAATTATCCCGATGATCCCTATGCCGAGCAGCGCGCCACCAATGCCGTGGTGGCCTCGCGGCAGCTGACCGAGATTCCAGCCGAGGAATGTTCCGCCCTGCTTGATCTGGTCGGCTCGTTCAACGACTGGGACGCCTACATGCGGCACGTACGCATGACCGTGCTGGGGCAGGTGAAGACCACGTTCAAGCAATGCCCGCGCCGGCGCGGCGGTGCAGCGGGCCAGTAGGTCAGCCGTTCGGCACCACCACGATCCTGTTGTTTTCCAGCACCACGCTGCCGGCGCGGAAGACCGGCGCGCCGTAGGGGTCCATCTGGCCGATCACGCGCACGCGGTCGCCGGCTTTCACCTTGGTCAGATCGCGCCAGCTCGGGCCCAGGTTGATCACCTGGCTGGCATTGCCGTCGTTCAGCACGAAGGTGGTGGCCTGCGGCGACATCACCACGCCCTGCAGCATCACCGCCTTGCCGCGCGGGATTTCCGCGATGGGCACCAGGTCGGGCAGGGTGAAGGCCATGGTCTGGTTGCGCGGCGGCGCGTTGGCATTTTTTGGCGCGGGCTTTGGTGCTGCCTTGGGGGCAGTTTGGGGTTTGATAGGCTGGGTCTGCGGTTCGGCTGCCGCGCGGGGATCGGTGGTGCTGGGCGTGGGCGGCGTGGTGCCCTGCATCTGGGCGGGCGTTTGAGTCGCGGGGGCCTGAGCTGCCGGTGCCTGAGTTGCCGGTGCCTGAGTTGCCGGCGCCTGGGTCTGCGCGGCGGCGGGCCCTGCCACAAGCAGGGCCGCCATGAACGACAGGGATTTGCCTATATGCATCGGCCGCCATCGACCTCCATGCAGACGCCGGTGATGAAATTCGCCTCGTCGGAGGCGAAATAGAGGGCCGCGTTGGCGATGTCCTGCGGCGTCGAGAAGCGGCCGATCGGGATTGTGCTCACGAACTTGGCCTTCATCTCCTCGGTTTCCTCGCCGCCCATGAATTCCTTCAGCATCGGCGTCAGGCCGGCCACGGGGTTCAGTGCATTGACGCGGATCTGCTCGGGCGCCAGTTCCACGGCCATGGCTTTGGTCAGCGTGATCACGGCGCCCTTGCTGCCGTTATACCAGACCAGGCCGGGGCGGGGGCGCACGCCGGCGGTGGAGGCAATGTTGATGAAGGCGCCACCGCCGCGCTTGCGCATCATGGGCACGGCATGCATCGCCGAATTGTAGATGCTCTTGACGTTGACGGCGAATATCTTGTCGAAGGTGGCTTCGTCGGTGTCCAGCAGCGAGGCATTGCGCTGGGGCATGCCGGCATTGTTCACCATGATGTCGAGGCCGCCGAAGGCCTCCACCGTCTTCTCGACCAGGCTCTTCATCTGCTTGTTCTGGGAGACGTCGACGGCGACGGGCAGGGCCCGGTGGCCGGCCTTGTTGATGTCGCCGGCAACCTTTTCGGCGGCGGCGACGTTCAGGTCGCCGATCACCACTGCGGCGCCTTCCAGGGCATACCGCTTGGCGATGCCCTCGCCAAACCCCGAGCCGCCACCGGTCACGATTGCCACCTTGTTCGCCAGACGCATCCTGAATCCTCCCGGAAATCCCTTTGTAAAACTCCATGGCCACTCTAGCCCGTCATCCGGCCCGTGCAAGTGATTCGCCCGGGATGGCCGGTTTTCGGGGCTGGAGGGCGCTGTCGGGAGGCGCATCTCGACAGCGACCCCAAACCGGTATAGGCACAACACAAGCGTGGTCGCAGGGCGGCTATCCGAAACGCGTCGCCGCCGCCGGTCGGCCGGGTTTTTCCGGCAGCCGGCCATGGCCGGCAATAGGGAGACGAGACGTGCTGTTTCCGGGTTTCGATCAAAAGCGGGTGAATGGCGCGGGCGCCGAAATCAACCTGCGGATTGGCGGCAAGGGGCCGGCGCTTCTGCTGCTGCACGGCTATCCGCAGACGCATGCCATGTGGCACAGGATCGCGCCGAAACTGGCCGAGGACTACACCGTGATCTGCGCCGACCTGCGCGGCTATGGCGACAGTTCCAAGCCGGCGACGCAGCCCGATCATTCCTCCTATTCCAAGCGGGCCACTGCCGCCGATATGGCCGCCGTGATGACGACACTGGGTTTCGAGACCTTCCGGCTGGCCGGCCATGACCGCGGCGGGCGGGTGGCGCATCGCCTGGCGCTGGATTTCCCGGAACGGGTCGAGAAGCTGGCGGTGCTGGATATCATTCCGACGCGTACGCTGTTCGAGACCGTGAACCAGCAGGTCGCCACCGGCTATTACCACTGGTTCTTCCTGATCCAGCCCTTCGACATGCCGGAACGCATGATCGGTGCCGACCCGGAATATTATTTCCGCAAGAAGACCGGCCAGTGGTCGGGTGCCGGGCATCAGTTCGATGACGAGGCGATGGCGGAATACCTGCTCTGCTTCCGCGATCCGGCCACCATCCATGCCTCCTGCGAGGATTACCGCGCGGCGGCCTCCATCGACCTGGAGCATGACCGCGCCGACGGGGACAGTCGCATCCGTTGCCCGCTGCTGGTGCTGTGGGGCGAGAAGGGACTGATGCACAAGGCCTATGACGTGCTGGGCACCTGGCGCGAGAAGGCGGCTGGCAGTGTCGAGGGCCATGCTGTGCCGAGCGGGCATTTCCTGCCCGAGGAAGCGCCCGATGAAACCTATGCGGCCCTGCGCCGTTTCTTTGCGAGCTGACCGAGATGAGCGAGACACCACCGTCGGGGCATCCTCCCGAATCTGAAGCGCCGCAGATCATCGCGCCGGCTCCGAAGCTGAGTTTCCTGGCCCGCCTGCGTAACTATTTCCTGGCCGGCATCATCGTCACCGCGCCGATCGGCCTGACGATCTACCTTGTCGTCATCACCATCCAGGCGATCGACCGCAACGTGCGCGGCCTGGTGCCCACCGGTTACGAGCCCGAGCGGCTGATCCCCTATCAGCTTCCCTTCGGTATTCCGGGCCTCGGCGTGCTGGCCGCGCTGGTCATTCTGACATTGATCGGTTTTCTCGCCACCAACCTGCTGGGGCGTACGCTGCTGCGGGTGAGCGAGCGGCTGGTGGCCCGCATGCCGGTCATCCGCGGGCTCTACTCCGCGCTGAAGCAGATTTTCGAAACCGTGTTCAGCCAGTCGGGCCAGTCGTTCCGCCAGGTCGCGCTGGTGCCTTGGCCATCCTCGGGTTCGTGGACCATCGCCTTTGTCACCAATTACGTGCAGGGTAACGAGGTGTCGGATCATCTGGGCGACGACCTCGTGACGGTCTATGTGCCGACCACACCGAACCCCACCGGCGGCTACATGGTGTATTACCGGCGCAGGGACATCAAAATCCTGTCGACCTCGGTCGACCAGGCGATGAAGCTGATCATTTCCTGCGGCGTGATCGTGCCGCCCGAACTGGCGGCATCCATAACGGCTTCAAAGAAGGCCGGCGGAGGAAATGGCAATGCCCAACCCGGGAATGGCGACGGCGGTTTCACCCCCTGAGGCGGGCCTTGGCGGCCTGAATCTCGGGCGTTTCGCCGGCATCGGCGAGGCGCAACAGCGCGCGGCCGTGGCGACTTTCGACCTGCGCGCGCTGGATCGGGGCTTTCTTGACGATCCCTATCCGATGTATCACCTGCTGCGCCATTACGATCCGGTGCGGCAGATGCCGGATGGCAGCTATTTCCTGACCCGCTACGACGACCTGCAGGCGGTCTATCGCGACAGCAAACGCTTCAGCTCCGACAAGAAGATCGAGTTCAAACCGAAATTCGGCGATACGCCGCTCTATCGGCATCACACCACCAGCCTGGTGTTCAACGACCCGCCGCTGCATACCCGCGTGCGGCGCCTGCTGGCGCCGGCCTTCACGCCGCGTGCGCTGAAACTGCTGGAGGCGCGCTTCGTCGCCCTGGTTGATCGGCTGCTGGATCGCGCCGCCAAGCAGGGCGGCATGGATGTCGTCACCGATTACGCGGCCGCACTGCCGGTGGAAATCATCGGCGACATGCTGGCCGTGCCGCCGGCCGACCGCCATCTGCTGCGCGACTGGTCGCTGGCCATCCTCGGCGCGCTGGAACCGGTGCTGACACCGGAACGGGCCGAGGCCGGCAACCGGGCCATGCTGGAATTCGAGGCCTATCTCGATGGCCACCTGGGCGAATGGCACCGGCGCGTCGAGCAGGATGGGGATGCCGGCAGCGACGGTTTCGGCGATGTGCTGGCCGGCCTGATCCGCGGCGAGAATGGCGAGCGCCTGACCGCCGACGAACTCGTCCAGAACTGCATCTTCCTGCTCAATGCCGGTCATGAGACCACTGCCAACCTGATCGGCAACGGCGCGGCGGCCCTGCTGGACTGGCCCGACCAGAAGCAGCGCCTGATCGACGATCCCGGGCTGATGAAAACGGCGGTGGAGGAATTACTGCGCTTTGAATCCTCCAACCAGCTCGGCAACCGACGCGTGGTCGAGGAGGTCGAGATCGGCGGCGTGACGTTTGCACCCGGCACGCTGGTGACGCTGTGCATCGGCGCGGCCAACCGCGACCCGGCGCAGTTCCCCGAGCCCGACCGCCTCGATGTCGGCCGCCAGCCGAACCGGCACCTGGCTTTCGGCGCCGGCATCCATGCCTGTGCCGGCATGTCGCTGGCGCGCATCGAAGGCCAGATCGCCATCGGCCGACTGCTGGCGCGCTTCCCCAACTATCGTCGCAGCGGCGAGCCGGTGCGCGGGGGCAGGGCGCGGTTCAGGGGCTATCTGAGCTATCCGGTCGAATTCTGAAGCAGGCGGGGAAAGAGCCATACCGCATCTTTGTCCTCGACATTGAATTGAATTCAATTAAGGTAGTGCCATGCCCCCGCGTCTCCGTGCCTCCGCCGCCCAGCTCCTGCCGCCCGAACTGCCTGCCTCTGCGCGCGGCGGCGAGACGCGCGAGCGCATCCTGAAGGCGGCGGCCAAAGTGCTGGTGGCCGGCGACGGACAATGCGAGATCGCCGATGTGGCGCGTGCGGCCGGCGTGTCGGCGGGGTTGAGCTATCACTATTTCACTTCCAAGGCCGGCTTGATCGCTGCCGTGGTCGAGGCCTTCTACGACCGTTTCGAAGCCGCCGTGATGGACGTGAATCCCAAGCCCGGCGCGACCTGGGGCGAACGCGAAAGGTTGCGGCTGGAACGCATGGTGGCGTTTCACTATGCCGAACCGCTGGCGCCGCTGATCCTCACGCGGCTCAGCCGCACCCCAGACGTGGCGGCAGTGGAGGCGACCCGTCTGGCCCGGCATATCGACCTGGCCGCGCGCAATATCGAGATCGCGCAGGAGCGCGGTGAAATTCCGGCCGACCTCGATGCCAGCCTGCTTGGCGCCATGATCCTGGGCGGCCTGCGGCAGGCCATCGGCCAGGCACTGGCGGCAGCGAAGCGGCCGGCGCAGGCGAAAGTGACCGAACAGCTCTGGCAGTTCATCGCCGGCACGGCCCGGTTCAATCCGTCGCAGGCCAGAAAGAAACAGCGATAGGGAGCAGGCCATGCAGGCGGCGCAGCAGATCGACTGGCTGGAGCGGACCCGCCGCAACATGGCGGCCGGCGCCAGCGACATGGTGGACAGCATCGCCCGCATCGACGTGGCGCGGTATACCGATCCGGCGCGACTGGCGCGCGAACAGGACCTGATTTTCCGCCGCCATCCCATGGCGGTGAGTTTTTCATCCAAGCTGGCGCATCCGGGCGATGTGGTGACCCACGATCTGCTCGGGATCCCGATCCTGCTGACGCGCGACCGCGAGGGGCGGCTGAACGCCTTCCTCAATGTCTGCCGCCATCGCGGCGCCAAGCTGGTCTGGCAGCGCGAGCAATGCGGCCAGCGGTCGCTGGTCTGTCCCTATCACGCCTGGACCTACGATCTGGTCGGCCGCTTACGCGGCATCCCGCACGAGGAAGGTTTCACCCAGCTCGACAGGGCGACGCATGGTCTGGCACGCCTGCAGGTGGCCGAGGCCTTCGGCATTGTCTTCGTGGTGCCGCAGCCGGGCGAGGATTACGACTTCGACGGGTTCTTCACCACGCTGCGGGATGATCTCGACAGTTTTGGCCTGGGCAGCCATGTGCTCTACGACGAACGCGAGATCGGCATTGCCGGCAACTGGAAGCTGGTGGTGGAAGGCGGGCTGGAAACCTATCACGTCCGCCAGGCCCATCGCGCCACCATCGCGCCGATGTTCGCGGACAATGTCGCGGTGGCCGACCGGCTCGGCCGCCATGCGCGGCTCTATTTCACCAAGCGCAACGCCGCCGAGCTGCAGGGCCAGCCGCTGGAAGGCAAGTCGGTACGCGACTATGGCAATCCTCTTTATTATATCTTCCCCAATCTGGTGATCCTTGTGCAGCCGGATCATGCCACGGTGATGGCGGTGTTTCCGCAGGGCACCGATACCTGCATCGTGCAGGGCGGGGCGCTGATCCCCGAACCGCCGCAAAATGACAAGGCCCGCCTGCACTGGGACAGGAACGTGAAAATCTTCTGGGATGCGCTGGATGAGGATTTCCAGATGGCGCAGGCGATCCAGCCCGGCTTCCGCTCCGGCGCCAACAGCCATGTCACCTTCGGCCGCTTCGAGCAGGGCTGCATCTGGTTCCACGAGGAAATGGATCGCGTGCTTGATTCAGGTCAATCTAAAACACAAAATTAGTGTATAAATAGCCTCGTCGGCTGGTCCTCATGATTCGGCCGGGGAGGTGGACATGTATTCGCTACGCGAAAAAGCCTGGTCGCCTTATGCGGCCGGCATCCTGATCGGGCTGCTGCAAATTCCGGCATTCCTGCTGATCAACACGGCGCTCGGCGCCTCATCGTCCTACGTCACGGTCGCCGGCCATCTCGCCGGTTTCGTCGATCCGGCCGTGGCCAAGATCGACTACTTCGCCAAACACCTGGCCGGTGCCAAGAACTGGTGGCAGGTCGCGCTGGTGATCGGCGTGGCCCTTGGTGCCTTACTGTCTTCGCGCCTGTCCGGGGCGAAGCGTCCCGCCATGTCCTATGTCTGGGAACGTGGCCTGGGCATCACCAGCCTGTCGGGCCGCTTGCCGCTCGCCTTCGTGGCCGGCTTCATCATGCTGTTCGGCGCCCGCATCGCCGATGGCTGCACCAGCGGCCATGGCCTTTCCGGCATCGCCCAGCTTTCCATCGGTTCGTTCATCGCCGTGGCGGCGATGTTCGCCGGCGGCATCGCCACCGCCCTGTTCCTGCGGCGCGTGTAAGAGGAGGAGGGGATCATGAGCGTGCTATCCGCCATCCTTGTTGGTCTGGCCATGGGTCTGGTCTTCGGTCTGGCGCTTGAGAAATCGCGGGTTTTTGAGCCCGGCGTGATCGTCGGCCAGATGCAGCTGCGCAATTTCACCATGCTGAAGGTGTTCCTCACCGCCGTCGCCACCGGCCTCGTGGTGCTGGCAGTCATGAATGGCTTCGGGATCATCAAGCTGGCCCCCAAGGCCACGCTGTATACCGCCGATATCGTCGGCGGCCTGATCCTGGGCGCCGGCATCACCCTGGCCGGTGCCTGTCCGGGCACCGTTCTGGCGCAGGTTGGCGCCGGCTACCGCGATGCCTGGGTCACCCTGGCCGGCGGCATCTGCGGCGCCATGGCCTTCGGCTATCTGGAACCGACCCTGAAGCCATGGATTTCCGGCGGGCCGGGCAAGCTGACCCTCGACCAGACGATGGGCCTGCCGTTCTGGCTGGTCGCGCTGGCTTTGGCGGCTTTGCTGGTCGTGCTGCTGGTGATCATGGAACGCTGGCGTCCCTGGCGGAGCGAACTTGGCCGCAATGTCGATGGCGATGCCGACCGCTCCATGCCTTCGGGCAGCCCCCGCATTGCCCCGCAATCCTGAAAGCAGAAAAGGAAGCCTCCCATGAAAAGCAATGTCGGCGGCATCGACCGCGCCGTCCGTATCCTCGTCGGGCTGGGCCTGATCTCCCTGCTGGTCTGGTATCCGGGCGAGGCCCGCTGGTTCGGGCTGATCGGGCTGGTGCCCCTGGCGACCGGCCTGTTCCGGTTCTGCCCGGCCTACAGCCTGCTGGGGATCAATACCTGCCCAATGAAATCGGCCGACTAAGTAAGACCAAGGCATAGGCCGGGCTGGCGTCCGACCCTCTGGAAGGGTCGGGCGCCGCCGGTTTAAACTCGCGCCATGAGCAAGATGGCGCGCCGCTATTTCGTGACCGGACGGGTTCAGGGTGTCGGCTTCCGATACTGGGCCGCCGGCCGAGCGAAGCATTATGGCCTGGTTGGCTGGGTGCGAAACCGCAGGGACGGCCGGGTCGAAATCCTCGCCTATGGCGAAACCGAAGCCCTGAGCAATCTGGAGCGCGAGCTTGCGGATGGACCACCGGCTGCCCTGGTCCAGGGCGTCGAGCCTGGCCCGGTGAGCCCAGAGGAGGCCGAACTGGCTGCGGGCGCTACTGCCTTCGAGCAGACACCCACCCTGTAATCCGGGAATGCGTCTTTATCTCACCTGTAACTTCATAAATGAGATTTATATAAATGGAAAATAATAAGAAATTCAAATTGACTTGGCGGCAATGGCTAATCTGCTACACGGGTTCCATCGGGTTCGGTGGCATCACATGGTGGGGCACTGACAATCCCTGGATTGGCGGCGGTGTTTTGGTCGCCTTTACGGCTGCTTACGTGTTCTATCTGGCGGGCCAGGCGACGAAGCAGCCCAAGCAGGTCCCTGCCGAAGGGATGTCGCGGCAGCAAAAGCGGGCGCTTAAAAGAAAGAGTAAAATTTAATTATTTCAATATATTATAATTATAAATTTACTTTAAACCTTACATTCCGACCCGAGCCGTTCCAGCAGGGCCGTGCGGAGCGTATCGCGCAGGACCAGGTCCACTTCCGGCAGGCTGGCGGTATGGCCCAGATCGGCCAGCGAGGTGACGCCGAAAGGCTCGGCCTCGGTATTCTGGATTCCGCAGGCCACGATGCCGTCGTAATGGTCGAGGGCGGGGTCGACATTCAGGCTCAGGCCATGGAAGGTCACCCAGTGGCGGACCCGGACCCCGATGGCGGCGATCTTGTCCTCCCGGCCCGGGCCCTGGTCCGGCCGGGCGACCCAGACGCCCACGCGGCCATCGCGGATTTCACCCTTGATGTTGAAACGGGCCAGGGTGGCGATCACCCAGTCCTCCATCCGGCAGACGAAGGCGCGCACGTCCTTCCCGCGCAGGTTGAGGTTGAGCATCAGATAAACCACCCGCTGGCCCGGGCCGTGATAGGTGTACTGGCCGCCGCGGCCGGCGGTGTAGACCGGGAAACGCGGGTTCAGCAGGTCGGCCGGCCTGGCCGAGGTACCTGCGGTGTAGAGTGCCGGGTGCTCCAGCAGCCAGACGGCCTCGCGGGCCTCGCCGGCGCGGATGGCGGCCACGCGGGCTTCCATGGCGGCCAGGGCATCCTCATAGGGAACCGGGCTGTCGCTGATGACCCATTCCACCGGGCCGGCGGGGGTGTCGATCAGATCGGAAGACGGGGGAAGGAGGGCCATGCGGGGTAACGCGAACCTTAACGCTGTGCTAACCTTGCCCGGGTTACTTAGCGTCTGCAGAGCCCCGAAGGAAGGTGCGGCATGGCCATCAATACCGCTGTCAACGACGTCTCGGTCGAAATCTCGGTCGTCCTGGGCAAGGCCACCATGCCGATCCACCAGGTGCTGAAGGTAGGCCGCGGCGCCGTGATCGAACTGGATGCCAGCGTCGACGACCATGCCTGGATCTTCGCCAACAACAAGCTGATCGCCCGGGGTGAAATCGTCATTTCCGGCGAGAAGGTCGCGGTCTCGATCACCGACACCATGTCGGACGATTGAGGGCCGGCTGGCCCGCTCAGGAATAGGCCCGCCCGGCCTTGAATACCCCGGCCGGATTTGCTATTCCCCCGCGTCGCCCGAAAAATGCGGTCGTGGCGGAATTGGTAGACGCGCAGCGTTGAGGTCGCTGTGGCCGAAAGGCCGTGAAAGTTCGAGTCTTTTCGACCGCACCATTCTCTGAAGGCAGGGGTATTATCCCCCTAATGGCGGCCTTCCCACTTTCATCCCGGATACGGCTGTTGTAAGCCTGCTTTCCCCGGCGGCAATTCTGCCGATGCCGGGCGATATTGATCATGTCGATCTCACGAGTGCTTCGATGACCTCCGATCTCGACCGTGCGGCGCTGGAATACCACCGGTTGCCCAAGCCCGGTAAGCTGGAAATCACCCCCACCAAACCGCTCGGCACCCAGCGCGACCTGGCGCTGGCCTACAGCCCGGGTGTTGCGGCGGCCTGCAACGCCATCGTGGCCGATCCGGCCCAGGCGGCTGAACTGACCGGCCGGGGCAACCTGATCGGCGTCATCTCCAACGGCACCGCCGTGCTCGGCCTTGGCAATATCGGCCCGCTGGCCTCCAAGCCGGTGATGGAGGGCAAGGCCGTCCTGTTCAAGAAATTCGCCGGCATCGACGTTTTCGACATCGAAATCAACGAGACCGACCCGGCCAGGCTGATCGATATCATCGCGGCGCTCGAGCCGACCTTCGGCGGCATCAACCTGGAAGACATCAAGTCGCCGGAATGCTTTGTGGTCGAGCGCGCCCTGCGCCAGAAGATGAAGATTCCGGTCTTCCACGACGACCAGCATGGCACGGCGATCACCGTGGCGGCCGCCGTGCTGAACGGCCTGCGTGTGGTGGGCAAGAAGATCGGTGATGTGCGGCTGGTGGCCTCGGGCGCCGGTGCCGCCGCGTTGGCCTGCCTCGACCTGCTGGTCGAACTGGGCGTGAAGAAAGAGAATATCGTCGTCAGCGACATCGTCGGCGTGGTCTACGAGGGCCGCACCGAGCAGATGGACGAATTCAAGGCGCGGTATGCGCGGCCGACCAACCATCGCACCCTGGGTGACGCCATCGTTGGCGCCGACGTGTTCCTCGGTCTTTCGGCGGCCAATGTGCTGAAGGCCGAGATGGTCGAGAAGATGGGACCCAAGCCGCTGATCCTGGCGCTGGCGAACCCGACGCCGGAAATCCTGCCGGAAGTGGCCAAGAAGGCCCGCCCCGATGTGGTGATCGCGACCGGCCGTTCGGACTACCCGAACCAGGTCAACAACGTGCTGTGCTTCCCGTTCCTGTTCCGCGGCGCGCTGGATGTGGGGGCCACCACGATCAACACGCAGATGGAACTGGCCGCCGTGCGTGCCATTGCCGATCTGGCAATGGCCGAAATTTCCGACGTTGTCGCCCGCGCCTATGGCAACGACGAGGAACTGAGTTTCGGCCCGGATTATTTCATCCCCAAGCCCTTCGATCCGCGCCTGATCCTGCAGATCGCGCCGGCCGTGGCGCAGGCGGCGATGGACAGCGGCGTGGCGACCCGCCCGATTGCCGACATGGAGGCCTATCGCCACAGCCTGGAGCGTTTCGTCTACCGCACCGGTTTTGTGATGCGGCCGACCTTCGAGCGCGCCAAGCGCCGGCCGATGCGCCTGATCTATGCCGAGGGCGAGGACGAGCGGGTGTTGCGCGCCGCCCAGATCGTGCTGGACGACAAGGTGGCGCAGCCGATCCTGATCGGCCGCCGCGCAGTGGTGGAACGGCGCATCGAGAAGCTGGGCCTGCGGCTGAAGCCCGGGCAGAATGTCGAACTGATCGATCCCGAACGCGACGACCGCTACCACGAATACTGGACCGGTTATCTGGGACTGATGAAGCGCAAGGGCGTGGCGCCCGACGATGCCCGCACCGTGATCCGCACCAATACCACGGTGATCGCGGCCATGGCGGTGCATCGCGGCGAAGCCGATGCGATGATCTGCGGCGCTGTCGGGCAGTATGACCAGCATCTGCCGCATATCTGTGATGTGATCGGATTGCGCGGCGGCGCGGCGCTGCCGGCGGCGATGCAGCTGCTGGTGCTGCCGCATGGCATGCTGTTCATCACCGACAGCAACGTGAACCTGGATCCAAACGCCGACGAGATCGTGGCGATCACGCAGATGGCGGCCGACGAGGTGCGCCGCTTCGGCCTGGTGCCGAAGATCGCCCTGCTGTCGCATTCCAACTTCGGCACCTCCTCGGCAGCCTCGGCGGTGAAAATGCGCGAGGCGACCCGCCGCCTGCACGAACTGATGCCGGATGTCGAGATCGAGGGCGAGATGAAGGCCGATGCCGCGATCTCGGAAACCATCCGCGAGAAGCTGATGCCCGATGGCAGCCTGAAGGGCAGTGCCAACCTGCTGGTGATGCCGAACCTGGATGCCGCGAATATCGCCGCCAATCTGGTGCGCCAGATGGAGCAGGGCTTTTATGTCGGCCCGATCCTGATGGGCATGGGCAAGTCGGCCCATATCGTGTCGCGCAATGTCACGGTGCGCGGCCTGGTCAACATGAGCGCGGTGGCAGTCGTGGATGCGCAGGACCACGCCGATGGCGTGATGGGCCGCGGTTAGTGACCGATCACGGGATGCCGCGCAGCGGCATCCCAGTCGTGGCCGGCAGCGAAATCGCGGAACGGCCGCGTGGTCGCTTCGCTGCTTTTGCGCCAGACCAGTCCGATGCGATGAATGTCCCGCAGTTCCGGCAGCGTGAGGGTCGCGACTGAATCGTCGGTCAGCCAGTGTGGCAGGATGGCGACACCGATCCCGGCGCCCACCAGGGCCAGCAGGCCATGGTCGCTTTCGGCACGGCCGATGATGCGCGGCCGCACGTTCAATGTGGCGAACAGTTTTTCGGCGGCCGGCATGATCTCGGCCTGCGGGCGGATCACGAAAGGCTGGTCCTGCAGGTCGACGATCCGTGCCGTGCTGCGATGCGCCAGCGCATGCTGCGGCGGCACCGCCAGCAGGTAGCGCTGCCGAAACAGGCTGAGCGCCATGTCGTCGGCATCGTCGGGCAGGGGCAGGATGGCGGCATCGATGCGGCCCATGTCGAGCCGGCGATGCAGGGTGGCGGCCGGCGCCTCCAGGGTTTCCATTGCCGTGTCAGGATGCGCGGCGGTGAAGCTGCCCAGCAGGGCGGCCAGCCGGGCCTGCGGCAGGCCGGATACGTAACCCAGGCGCAGGCGCTGCCGTGCCGGCCTGCCTTCCTGGCGCAATTCGCGCCGGGCGGCGGTCCATTCCTGCAGCAAGAGCCGCGCGCGGGGCAGGAAGCGGGCGCCAGCCGGCGTGAGCTGGGCGGCGCGACCGCGCTCGAACAGGCTGACCCCCAGGGATTCCTCCAGCCGCTTGATACCGGCTGAGAGCGTCGGCTGGGTTACGTTGGCGCGCTCGGCGCCACGCGTGAAACTGCCGGTTTCGGCCACGGCCATGAAATAGCGGATCAGGGTCAGGTTCATGGATTATAGAAAAACCCTATCCAGATCATAAAGACAATTGATTTTCTCTATTTTGTTGTGGGCGCTATAGAAGCAGGCGAGGAAACACCGGAAAGGAGCGGACGATGGCCGAACGCTACGTCGAGACCCTGCGGCTGATGACCCAAGCCTGGCAATGCGACCATTTGGGGCATGTGAATGTCAGCTTCTATGTGGGCTGGCTGGGGGATGCCGCTTTTGCCATCGGCGCCATGCATGGCATGCCGCGCGAGCGGGCGGAGGCAGAGCAGGTCGGCACCGCTGCCGTACGCATGGAAATCGACTATCAGGCCGAGTTGCGCGGCGGCGACATGGTGCGGATGGAAACCAACGTGGAAAGCATTGCCGAGCGCAAGATCGTGTTCCGTCATCGCCTGATCCGCGTCGGCGACGAGAAACTGGCCATGTCGGCCCGGCTGACCGGGGTTTGCATCGATCTGGTGCAGCGCCGTTCGCGCGCTTTTCCGTCCGATTTCGTCGAACGGATCGCGGCCACGTTCGGAATCACGCCAGTCGCGCCCAGGGGAGCAGCAGCATGACAACAATCCCGGATTACAAGCCGCAGGATCCGGATTTCAAGGCCCGCGTGCGCGACAGTTTCGAGCGCCAGCCGGCCATGCACCTGATCGGGGCCCGCATGATCGTGGCACGACCCGGCCATTGCGAAATCGAATTGCTGCGCGAACCGAAAGTGACCCAGCAGCACGGTTTCGTGCATGGCGGCATCGTCGGCATGATCGCCGATTCCGCCGCCGGTTATGCGGCCTATAGCCTGTTTCCGGCGGAATCCACGGTGCTGACGGTGGAGTACAAACTCAACCTGATGGCCCCGGCCGATGCCGACCGTCTCGTGGCCCGCAGCATCGTCACCCGCCACGGCCGGACGCTGACGATCTGTTCACTCGACGTGTTTGGCCACAAAAACGACAAGATGACGCATTGTGCCACGGGCCTCGCGACCATGATGTGCATCATGGGCCGCAATGACGGCCCGCGGGATGCGCAGCCTGGTTTGATCCGCTAATATCCCGCCACCCGATTCAGAGCATTTCTGTCACAGAAGGGTACAACCATGATCGCCAATTCCTATCCGACGCTCGATTTCGGTCTGGGCGAGACCGCCGACATGCTGCGCCAGAGCGTGCGCGGTTTTGTCGACAGCGAGCTGGCGCCACGCGCCGACGAGATCGACAAGAGCAACCATTTCCCGCGCGATCTGTGGACCAAGTTCGGCGATCTGGGTCTGCATGGCATCACGGTGGAAGAGGAATATGGCGGCTCGGGCCTGGGCTATCTCGAACACTGCATCGCCATGGAGGAAGTCAGCCGCGGCTCGGCCTCGGTGGGCCTGTCCTATGGCGCGCATTCCAATCTGTGTGTCAACCAGCTGCGCCGCAATGGCAATGAGCAACAGAAGAAGCGGTATCTGCCCAAGCTGATCTCGGGCGAACACCTCGGCGCGCTGGCAATGAGTGAGCCGAATGCCGGTTCCGATGTGGTGTCGATGAAGTTGCGCGCGGAGAAGAAGGGCGACCGCTATATCCTCAACGGCAACAAAATGTGGATCACCAACGGCCCGCAGGCCGATGTGCTGGTGGTCTATGCCAAGACCGATCCCGCCGCCGGTCCACGCGGCATCACCGCCTTCCTGATCGAGAAGAGCTTCAAGGGCTTCTCCACCGCGCAGAAGCTCGACAAGCTGGGCATGCGTGGCTCGGATACCGGCGAGTTGGTGTTCGAGGATTGCGAGGTACCGGAGGAGAACGTGCTCGGCCAGGTCGGGCGTGGCGTGAACGTGCTGATGAGCGGCCTGGATTACGAACGCGCCGTGCTGGCGGCCGGTCCGATCGGCATCATGCAGGCCGCGCTTGACGTCGTGCTGCCATACATCCACGAGCGCCAGCAGTTCGGCCAGCCCATCGGCAGCTTCCAGCTGATCCAAGGCAAGGTTGCCGACATGTATACCGAGATGAATGCGGCCCGCGCCTATGTTTATGCCGTGGCGCGCGCCTGCGACCGCGGCCAGACCACACGCAAGGATGCAGCCGGTGCGATCCTGTTCGCCGCCGAGAAGGCGACCAAGCTTGCGCTGGATGCGATTCAGATTCTCGGCGGCAACGGCTATATCAACGATTATCCGACTGGCCGCCTGCTGCGCGATGCCAAGCTGTATGAAATCGGTGCGGGCACATCGGAAATCCGGCGCATGTTGATCGGCCGCGAAATCTTCGAGGAGACCAAGTGAGGCGTTTGCCCTTTTTTCTTGCCGGCCTGCTGTTCGCTGGCTCCGCGGCAGCGGCCGAGCCTGACATGCGCTGGGAACCGCTGGGCGGGTCCCAGCAGCGTGTCGGCTGGGCGGCCGAAGGGCTGACCGCCGCGCCGCAGATCGCCGAGACCTTCACGGCGCCGATGGGCTATCGCGTCGAACGTTATCTGTGGAAGGCCCAGAAGCCGGCCGGTGCGTTCGCCCTGGCCATCCTGCGCGACCTGAGCGAGGACGATCATTACCTCAGCGGCCCGGTCGACCTGATGAAATTCGCCACCACTATGCTCAAAGGTCTGGAAGCGCCGACGCCCAAGGCGCTGGAAGCCGCGGACCAGATGGTCGCCACCGGCCAAGGCCCGGTGCTGGCCCGGCGGTTCGAGCTTGGGCTGCGGCAATGCCTGGTGCTGGGATTCTATGCCGAACCGCAGGACAAGCCGAATGGCGCCACGACGGCCAGGGAAGAGCCGCTGGCCGAGGGCAGCCTGCGGCTGGACGGTGTCTACTGCGCGGCGGCCGGCCAGCCGCTGACGCCGCAGCAGGTGCTGGCTTATGCCGCCGGCATGAAGCTGCAGCCGGCGAAAAACTGAAAAGAACCGGGAGGGCGACGGCGATGCTGAGCCAGGAACACCAGATGGTGCGCGACATGGCGCGCGATTTTGCCCGCGAGAAGCTGGCGCCGGGTGCCGCCGAGCGCGACCGCACGGCCGAACCCCCGCGCGACCTGCTGCGCGACATGGGGGCGTTGGGCCTGATGGGCATGGGCGTGCCCGAGGAATGGGACGGGGCGGGTGCCGATTTCGTGTCCTATGTCCTGGCGCTGGAAGAAATCGCGGCCGCCGATGGCGCGGTGAGTACCATCATGTCCGTCAATAATTCACCTGTATGCGCCGCCCTGCTGCGCTACGGCACGCCGGCCCAGAAAGAACACTTCCTCAAGCCGCTGGCGCGCGGCGAATGGATCGGCGCCTTCTGCCTGACCGAACCACAGGCCGGTTCCGACGCCTCGGCGCTGAAGACCCGGGCGCGGCGCGAAGGCGATGGCTGGGTGATCAATGGCGTGAAGCAGTTCATCACCTCTGGCTCCATCGGAAAACTGGCTTTGGTCTTTGCCGTCAGCGATCCCGGGGCCGGCAAACGGGGGATTTCCTGTTTCCTGGTGCCGACCGACACGCCCGGCTACACGGTGGCCAGCGTGGAAAGGAAACTGGGACAGAAATGTTCCGATACCTGCCAGATCGTGTTCGACAATCTGAAAGTGGGTAATGACGCCCTGCTGGGCGAGGAGGGCGAGGGCTATCGCATCGCGCTGGCCAACCTGGAATCCGGCCGCATCGGCATCGCCGCCCAGGCCACTGGCATGGCGCGGGCGGCTTTCGAGGCCGCCCTGGCCTATGCCGGCCAGCGTGAGGCCTTCGGCACCGCCATCATCAACCACCAGGCGGTGGGATTCCGGCTGGCCGACATGGCCACCCGCATCGAGGCGGCGCGCCAGCTGGTGCTGAATGCCGCGCGGCTGAAAGATGCTGGCCAGCCCTGCCTGAAAGAGGCCAGCATGGCCAAATTGTTTGCATCCGAAATGGCCGAACGCGTATGCTCGGATGCCATCCAGATTCACGGCGGTTACGGCTACCTCGCCGACTTCCCGGTCGAGCGCATCTATCGCGATGTCCGGGTCTGCCAGATCTACGAGGGCACCAGCGATGTGCAGCGGCTGGTCATCAGCCGGGCATTGACGGGAAGCTAGCCGCCCGCAGGCGGAGGCCTGTAGACAAAGGAACGAGGATTGAACCAGGCCAACGAGATACTTTTTGTCGCATCTCTGTTGGTCCTGGTGAGCATCTTCGCCGGATCGGCCTCCAGCCGTTTCGGTGTGCCCTTCCTGCTGGTCTTCCTCGGTCTGGGCATCTTCGCGGGCGAGGGCGGCCCGGGCGGCATCGTGTTCCGCGACTATCAGCTCACCTATGCCGTCGGCTCGGCGGCTTTGGGCATCATCCTGTTCGACGGCGGCCTGCGTACCAATTTCGCCACGGTTCGTCTGGTGGCAGGGCCTGCCTTTGCGCTGGCCACGGTGGGCGTGGTCGGAACCGCCGCCCTGGTTGGTGTGGCGGCGCATTTCGCGCTGGGGCTGGGCCTGCTTGAATCCTTCCTGGTCGGCGCCATCGTCGGCTCGACCGACGCCGCGGCCGTGTTCTTCCTGCTCAACATGAAGGGCATGGCGCTGCAGAAGCGCGTCAGCGGCACCCTGGAAGTCGAGTCCGGCATCAACGATCCCATGGCGATTTTCCTCACCATGGTTTGCGTCGAGCTGCTCCGGCTCGGCCAGCCGCCGGACAGCCTTGAGCTGGTCCTGCTCTTCAGCATCCAGATGCTGGGCGGCCTGGTGGTCGGCGTGGTTGGCGGGTTCCTGCTGGTCGCGCTGTTCAACCGTGTGCCGGTGGCTGGCGGCTTGTACCCGATTGTGGCCATGGCCGCGGCGCTGCTGATCTTTTCCGGCGCCAATTTTCTGCAGGCCTCGGGCTTTGTCGCCGTTTATGTCGCCGGTCTGGTGCTCGGCAACCGCCGCCATCGCGGCGCGCAGGTGATCCTGCGCTTCTACGATGGCTTAAGCTGGCTGGGCCAGATCGTCATGTTCCTGCTGCTGGGCCTGCTGATGACGCCCGAGGAAATGACGCCCTATGCGGTGGGCAGCGGCATCGTTGCGGCAATGCTGATCCTGGTGGCGCGGCCGGCGGCCGTGCTGCTCTGCCTGCTGCCGTTCCGCTATACTTGGCGCGAGATCGGCTTCGTGTCGTGGGTGGGCCTGCGCGGCGCGGTGCCGATTTTCCTCGCCACCATTCCCGTGCTGGCCGATTTGCCCGGTTCCGAGCTGTATGTCACTGCGGCCTTTGTCTGCGTGCTTGCCTCGCTCACCGTTCAGGGCTGGACCATCGGACCGGTGGCGCGCTTCTTCGGCTTGGAGTTGCCGCCCAAACCCGAGGCGGTCAGTCGTACCGATCTGGAACTTGGATCAACGCTGGATCGCGATGTGGCCAGCTATCGCGTAGAGGCCGATGCCCCGGCACTGGGATATCGCTACAGCGAACTGCCTCTGCCGCGCCGTTCGCGTATCATCAGCGTGATACGTGACGGTGCCGTGATGGACCGCACCAAGCTGGAGAACCTGGCCCCGGGCGATTATCTGCTGGTGCTGGCCCCGGCCGAGCATTTCTTCCAGCTCGATCGCCTGTTCACGGCGCGTCGCCAGAGCAAGCGTGAGCGTAAGCGGGCCGAACGCGGCGAGGAAGTGTTCGGCGAGTTCATCCTGACCGGCGACACCCTGATGGGCGAGGTTTCGATGCTGTATGGCATTCCGGTCGATGACAAAGATCGCAAGGATTCGGTGGGGACCTATGTTCGCCGCAAACTGAGACACCGTGCCGTGGTGGGCGACCGCGTGCGGGCTGGTCCGGTGGAGTTCGTGGTGCGTGAAATCCGCAATGACCGCATTACCTCGGTTGGTATCGAACTGGAACCGGAGGAACATCCGATCCTGCGCGGCTTCCGCCGTGCCTTCGGCTTCGACTAGACTGCACAGAACAAGAAACGATGGAGGAAACCATGCCGGCCCCGGTGGAATTCTATTTCGATTTTTCTTCGCCTTATGCCTATATCGCCGCCCAACGGATCGACCAGATCGCGGCCAGGCATGGCCGTAGCGTCGACTGGCGGCCGATGCTGCTGGGGGCGGTGTTCAAGGTGGCGGGCAGCAAGCCGCTGACCGAGTATCCGTTGAAGGGCAAATACTCCACTCATGACTTTCAGCGCTCGGCGCGCGAACATGGCATCGCCTTCAATATGCCGGCGACATTTCCTTTGCCGACTCAGGGTGCGGCCCGCGGCGCGTATTGGTTGAAGCAGGTATTGCCGGAAAAAGCAGTGCCATTCATCAAGGCTGTCTATGCCGCCTATTTCGTCGATGGGAAGGATATCTCGTCGCCGGAGGTTGTGGCTGATATCGCAGCCGGCCTCGGCGTCGACCGGAAAGCCTTTCTGGAGGGCATCGAAAATCCGGAGATCAAGGCGAAGCTGCGCGAGGTGACGGAAGACGCGATCCATAATCGCGGCGTATTCGGCTCACCCTATGTGTTTGTCGACGGCGAACCCTTCTGGGGCGCCGACCGGCTGGACCAGATCGACCGCTGGCTGCAGCGCGGCGGCTGGTGAATTTCAGTACATAACAACAAGGAAACGACCGATGGCCGACCCGATTGTGTTTTACTGGGATTTCCCGTCACCCTATGCCTATATCGGCGCCAACCAGATCGAGGCTGTGGCGGCGAAACATGGCCGCAGCGTCGACTGGCGGCCGGTTTCCATCGGCCATCTGTGGAAGGCGATCCCGGACCGTACGCCGTTTCCGAAGATCAAGATGGATTACATGATGCACGACTGGACGCGCTCGGCCCAGCTGGCCGGCCTGCCCATCGTCACGACGCCCGATCCGTTCCCCACCGACGCCAAGCTGCCTCGCCTGCTGTTCTATCGCCTCAAGGCGCAGGATGTTGCCAAGGCCAGGGCCTTTGCCCTGGCGGCCTATCGGCAATACTGGGGCGAGGGGAAGGATATCGCCAGGCCGGAGCATCTGGCGGGCATCGTCAAATTTCTCGGTATCCCCGAAGCCGAAATCGCTGCTGCAGCTGAAGATCCCGCTGCCCGGCAGGCCGTGCTGGACTCCACCGCCGAGGCGATCGCGCTGAAGGCCTTCGGCACGCCGACCTTCATGGTCGATGGCGAGATGTTCTGGGGCTCGGACCGTATCGACCAGATCGACAGATGGCTGGCCCGCAAGGCCTGATCCGATGACCGGTAAACCCGCCGGCGGCAGTCTGCTAGCCTCGGCCGGCCTCGTGGCCACCGCGCTCCTTTGGGGCGCGATGATCCCGATGACCCATGCGCTGGCGACGAAGCATCTCGATCCGTTCTTCGTCTCGGCGATCCGCTACCTGATTCCCGCGCCGCTGCTGATAGGCATGGTGTTCCTGTTCGACCGGCGTTCGCCATTTCGCGCGCCGCTGCCCTGGCCCACGGTGTTCAAGCTGGGGGGCGGCATGGCCTGTTTTTCGATCTTCTACACCATCGGCATCATGCTGTCCGATCCGGTGCGGGCCGCGATTGCGATGAGTTGTGGGCCGCTCGTTGCGGCCCTGCTCACCAAACTGATGCTGCGTGTGCCGCTGGCGCGCGGCTTCTGGCCGGCGGCGGTCAGCGCCGTGATCGGCGCGAGCCTCGTGGCCCTGGATGCCGTGCGGCCGCGGGCGGGCAGCGCGGGCGACACCGGCTATGCCGGCGAGGCGCTGCTGGTGCTCGCGATGGTGAGCTGGAGCTGGTACTCGATCAAGGTGCAGGCCTGGCTTGGGCCGCTTGGCTGGAGCCAGATGCGCATCACCTGTCTGACCTCGCTGGCGGGCGGCATCCTGATCTGCGCGCTGTTCGCCGCGCTCGCGTCATTGCAGCCAACGCGTCTGCCGGTAGAAATGCCCTCGGCCACGGTGCTGGGCATGCTGGCCTGGGTCGGCATCGGCGGGGCGGGGCTGGCGATCCTGTTCTGGAATTTCGGCGTCAGCCATGTCGGCGTGCCGGTCGCCACGCTTTATACCAGCCTGGCGCCGGTCTTTTCCGTCGGCGTGGCGGCGGCCTTCTTCGGCAGTACGGTCACGCTGCAGCAGATCGCCGGCGGGATGTTGATCCTCGCCGGCGTCGTGCGCATGCAATGGCTGCAGGCCCGGTCGATCCGGCCTCAGAAGATGGTATAGGCGCCGTCGATCACGAAGCTATCGCCGGTGTGATAGCTGCTGGCGTCGCTCATCAGGTAGACCGCGATGCCGGCGAAATCCGAACCCTGCCCCCAGCGGCGGGCCGGGATGCGCGGCAGCACGTTGCCGCTGAATTTCGGATCGGCCACGCCGGCAGCCGTCATCTCGGTCTCGATCCAGCCGGGCAGGATCGAATTCGCCGTCACGTTATAACGCGCCATCTCGACGGCGAGCGCCCGGATCACCGATACCATGGCGCCCTTGCTGGCGGCATAGGACTGGGCGCGGGCGGCGCCATGCACCGAAGCGGTGCTGGCCATGCCGACCAGGCGACCACCCGACGTGTCGCCATTCTTGCCGCGCTCCACCATGTGACGGGCGGCGGCACGCAGGGTGAAGAAAGCACCATCGAGATTGACCGACAGCACCCGGCGCCATTCCGCCGTGCTCAATTCGTGGAAAGCGGCGCGGGCCTGGCTGACACCGGCATTCGCAAAGCAGCCATCGATCCGGCCCATCACCTTCAGGGCTTCGGCAAAGCCGGCCTCGACCTGGGCTTCATCGGCAACATCCACCTTCTGTACCAGCACGCGACGGCCATGGGCCTTCAGTTTCGCTTCCGCGGCGGCATTCTTGTTTGGGTTGCCGCCCCAGATCACGAGATCGCAGCCGGCCTGCGCCAGGCCCTCGGCCATACCCAGTCCGATGCCGCCGTTGCCGCCGGTCACCAGGGCCACCTTGCCGTTCAGATCGAAGCCTTTGCCGGCCATGTTCCCTCCATAGATTTTGTCGATGTTGCCAATAGATAGAGCAAATTCACCGCCCACTATCCGGCACCCATGCTTTTCGCGTCAAGACGGGGCTCGCACCCCTTGCGGTGGGCGGGGGGCGCTGGCATGTTCGCCCGGTATTGCCCGAGAAAGATAAAGCAGAACGCAAGGTCATGAGCGCGCTAACCAGCCAACTCGATACCCGTTCGGCAGCCTTCCGCGATAACGCGGCCCAGATGCAGGCGCTGGTCGACGATCTCAAAGCCAAGGTCCAGCTGATCAAGCAGGGCGGCGGTGACAAGGCCCGCGAGAAACATCTGTCCCGCGGCAAGCTGCTGCCGCGCGACCGCGTCCGCACCCTGCTGGATCCGGGCTCGCCGTTCCTGGAACTCAGCCAGTTCGCCGCCTGGGACATGTATGGCGGCGACATCCATGCGGCTGGCGTGATCACCGGTGTCGGCCGGGTGATGGGCCGCGAATGTGTCATCGTCTGCAACGATGCCACTGTGAAGGGCGGCACCTACTTCCCGATGACGGTGAAGAAACATCTGCGGGCGCAGGAAATCGCCTGGCAGAATCGGCTGCCCTGTCTGTATCTGGTCGATTCCGGCGGCGCCAACCTGCCGACTTGGGACGACGTGTTTCCCGACCGCGAGCATTTCGGCCGCATCTTCTACAATCAGGCCAACATGTCGGCCGACGGCATCCCGCAGATCGCCGTGGTGATGGGGTCCTGCACGGCAGGCGGTGCCTATGTACCGGCGATGTCGGATGAATCGATCATCGTGCGCAACCAGGGCACCATTTTCCTCGGTGGCCCGCCGCTGGTGAAAGCCGCAACGGGCGAGATCGTCTCGGCCGAGGAATTGGGCGGTGCCGACGTGCATGCGCGCGTTTCCGGCGTCAGCGACCATTATGCCATGAACGATACCCATGCCCTGGGGCTGGCCCGTCGCATTGTCGGCAATCTCAATGGCGTGAAGCAGGTCACGGGGGATATCCGCCCGCCGCTGCCGCCGCGCTATGATCCGGCCGAGCTTTATGGCGTGATCCCGAAGGATGGCCGAGTCCCCTTCGACGTGCGCGAGATCATCGCCCGCATCGTGGACGATTCCGAACTGGATGAATTCAAGAAGCTGTATGGCACGACGCTGGTCTGCGGTTTCGCCCGCATCCACGGCTATCCGGTCGGCATCATCGCCAACAATGGCATCCTGTTCTCGGAAAGTGCCCTGAAGGGGGCGCATTTCATCGAGCTTTGCTGCCAGCGCAACATTCCGCTGCTGTTCCTGCAGAACATCACCGGCTTCATGGTCGGCAAGAAATACGAGTCCGGCGGCATCGCCCGCGACGGCGCCAAACTGGTAACGGCGGTGTCCTGCGCGAAAGTGCCGAAATTCACGGTGATCATCGGCGGTTCCTATGGTGCCGGCAATTACGGCATGTGCGGCCGCGCCTATTCGCCACGCCTGCTGATCATGTGGCCGAATGCCCGTATCTCGGTGATGGGTGGCGAGCAGGCCGCCAGCGTGCTGGCGACGGTGAAGCGCGACGGCATCGAGGCCTCAGGCGGCGCCTGGAGCAAGGACGAGGAAGAGGCCTTCAAGAACCCGATCCGTGCGCAATACGACCGCCAGGGGCATCCGTATTACGCCTCGGCGCGCCTGTGGGACGACGGCATCATCGATCCGGCCGATACCCGCACCGTGCTTGGCCTTGGCCTCAGCATGGCCCATAACGCACCGATCGAGCCGACGAAGTTCGGCGTGTTCAGAATGTAAGGGCAGGGAAAGCGCCATGAGCGAGACGCAGGAACTGGTTCTGCTGGAAATCGATCCGCGCGGTGTCGCCACGGTGACGCTGAACCGGCCGCATATCCATAATGCCTTCAACGACGACGTGGTGCAGCGCCTGGGCGCGATCTGGGGCGATCTGGCCAGCCGCAAGGATGTGCGCGTGGTGGTGCTGCGCGGCGCGGGCAAGAGCTTTTCCGCCGGCGGCGACCTCGACTGGATGCGCAAGTCCGGCCAGGCGACGCCGGAACAGAACCGTGCCAGCACCCTGAACATGGCGCGCATGTTGAAGCAGCTGAACGACCTGCCGCAGGCCGTGCTGGCGCTGGTGCAGGGCAACTGCATGGCCGGCGGCACCGGCCTAGCCTCGGGCGCCGATATCGTGGTGGCCACCAAAGCGGCGCAGTTTGCGCTGACGGAAGTGCGGCTGGGCCTGACGCCCGCCACCATATCGCCCTATGTGGTGGCAGCGATGGGCGCGCGGCAGGCGCGGCGCTATTTCCTCACCGGCGAACGGTTCGGCGCCGAGGAAGCCTGTCGCATCGGTCTGGTGCATGACGTGGTGGCCGACGAAGGCGCGCTGGAAACCCGCGGGCTCGAACTGGTGGCGGCGCTGTTGCAGGGCGCGCCGGGCGCGATCCGCGACAGCAAGTTGCTGATCGGGCGCGTCGCCAACCGCAGCGTCGACGACGAGATCATGGAATTCACCGCCCGCAACATTGCCGACCGCCGCGCCAGCGCGGAGGGACAGGAAGGACTTGCCGCCTTCTTCGAGAAGCGCAAGCCAAGCTGGGCATCCTGAGTGGAGTTGAGCGCGTGTTCCGCAAGATCCTGATCGCCAATCGCGGCGAGATCGCCTGCCGGGTCATCCGCACCGCCAAGCGGCTGGGCGTGGCCACCGTGGCCGTCTATTCCGATGCCGATGCCAGGGCACGCCATGTCGCCATGGCCGATGAGGCCGTGCATATCGGCGGCGCTGCCGTGCGCGACAGCTATCTGGTGGCCGAGCGCGTCATCAATGCGGCAAAGCTCACCGGTGCCCAGGCGATCCATCCCGGTTATGGTTTCCTGTCTGAGAATGCCGGCTTTGCCAGGGCCTGTGCCGAAGCCGGGCTGGTCTTCATCGGCCCGCCGCCCGCCGCTATCGAGGCCATGGGGCTGAAAGGCGCGGCGAAGGCGCTGATGGAAAAGGCCAGGGTGCCGGTGGTGCCGGGGTATCACGGCGACGACCAGTCGCCCGACCTGCTGGCTAAGGAAGCCGAGCGCATCGGCTATCCCGTGCTGATCAAGGCTGTGGCCGGTGGCGGCGGCAAGGGCATGCGCCGCGTGGATACGCCCAAGGATTTTGCGGCCGCCCTGGCCGGCGCGCAGCGCGAAGCCGCCAATGCCTTCGGCGACGACAAGGTGCTGCTGGAAAAATATCTGGTTAAGCCGCGGCACATCGAAATCCAGGTCTTTGCCGACGGCCATGGCAATGCCGTGCATCTGTTCGAACGCGACTGCTCGGTGCAGCGTCGCCACCAGAAGGTGCTGGAGGAAGCCCCGGCCCCCGACATGCCGCCGGCCATGCGCGCCGCGATGGGCGAGGCGGCGGTGGCGGCCGCCAAGGCAATCGGCTATGTCGGCGCCGGCACGGTGGAATTCATCGCCGATGTTTCCGAGGGCCTGAAGCCGGACCGTTTCTATTTCATGGAAATGAATACCCGCCTGCAGGTGGAGCATCCGGTCACCGAAATGATCACCGGGCAGGACCTGGTGGAATGGCAGCTGCGCGTGGCCTCCGGCGAGCGCCTGCCGCTGACCCAGAAGGATCTCGCCATCGACGGTCATGCCGTCGAGGCGCGCATCTACGCCGAAGATCCGCAGAAGAACTTCCTGCCCTCAGTCGGTACGCTGCATCGCCTGCGGCCGCCGGCGGAAGACGCGCATGTCCGCGTCGATACCGGCGTGCGCGAAGGAGATGCCGTCACACCCTATTACGACCCGATGATCGCCAAGCTGATCGTGTGGGATCGAGATCGACTTTCTGCCCTGCGCCGCATGCGCCAGGCGCTGGCGGAGTACCAGGTGGCCGGTGTGGCCACCAATACCGCTTTCCTGATCGCCCTGGCCGGCCACCCGGCCTTCATGGCTGGCGACCTCGATACCGGCTTCATCGAGCGTTTCCGCGCCGACCTGATCCCGACGCCGCAGCCGGCCAGCACCATGATCCTGGCGCTGGTCGCCCTGGCCGTGACGCTGGAACGTCGCGAGGCGGTAGCGCGGCAATCGGCCCAGAGCGGCGACCCCTGGTCGCCCTGGTCTGCCGTGAATGGCTGGCGCATGAACGACCAGGGCTGGGACGAACTGATTCTGCGTGAACGCGAGTCCGACATTCATTGCCGCATCGAGTATCTGGCCGATGGCGATCTGCGCGTGCATGGGCCGGAAAGCGCCCTGGTCGTGCAGGGCAGCCTGGATGGTGACGGCGGGCTGGATGCCGTGATCGAAGGGCGTCGTATCCGTGTCGGGATTGTGCGGCAGAACGATGATGTCGTCGTGCTGCTGCCGGGCGAGAGTCACCGCCTGACCATCGTCGATCCGCGCGCCGCCGGCGACGCGGAGGAGGGCGGCGGTGGCCAGCTCACCGCGCCGATGCCGGGCAAGATCGTGCAGGTGTTGGTGGCCGAGGGCGCGAAGGTAGATAAGGGCCAGCCGCTGCTGATCCTGGAAGCCATGAAGATGGAACACACGATCAGCGCACCCGCGCGCGGCACGGTTGCCAAGTTGCCCTTCCGGGCCGGCGATCAGGTGCCCGAGGGCGCCGTGCTGCTGCATCTGGAAACCGAGGACTGAAGCCATGGCAATGCCGCAGCGGATCACGCTTTGGGAAGCCGGGCCGCGCGATGGCCTGCAGAACGAACCGGGCGTGGTGCCGACCGAGGTGAAGGTCGAACTGATCGACCGTCTGGCCGATTGCGGCCTGACCCATATCGAGGCCACCAGCTTCGTCTCGCCCAAATGGGTGCCGCAGATGGGTGACCATAACGAGGTGATGGCGCAACTGAAGCGCCGCCCGGGCGTCACTTATCAGGTGCTGACGCCCAACATGAAGGGCTATGAAGGCGCGCGGGCGGCCGGCGCCGAGGCGGTGGGCATTTTCGCGGCCGCCAGCGAAAGCTTTTCGCAGAAGAACATCAATTGCAGCGTTGCCGAAAGCATCGAGCGTTTCC
This sequence comes from Ferrovibrio sp., assembly GCF_046297595.1. Taxonomy (GTDB): domain Bacteria; phylum Pseudomonadota; class Alphaproteobacteria; order Ferrovibrionales; family Ferrovibrionaceae; genus Ferrovibrio. Next base: position 13,278 of record NZ_JBKBHT010000001.1, on the reverse strand, counting down.
GGCCGGTGGTGGAAGCCGCCAAACGCGACGGCGTTAAGGTGCGCGGCTTCGTTTCGGTGGTGGTCGGCTGCCCCTTCGAGGGTGCCATCGCGCCGCAGCAGACCGCCAAGGTCGTGAAGATGATGCACGATCTGGGCTGCGACGATATCGGCCTGGGCGACACCATCGGTGTGGGAACACCCGGCAAGGTGAAGGCCATGATCGAGGCCTGTGCCGCGCAGGTGCCGCTTGAGGTGCTGGGCGGCCATTTCCACGATACCTACGGCCAGGCCCTGGCCAATACGCTGGCAGCACTGGAATGCGGCGTGGCGCGGCACGATGCCTCGGTGGCGGGACTGGGCGGCTGTCCCTATGCGCCGGGCGCCACCGGCAACGTGGCGACCGAGGATCTGGTCTACATGCTGGATGGCATGGGCATAGAGACCGGCGTTGACCTGAAGAAGCTGGTGCAGACCGCGTGGTGGATCTCTGACCGGCTCGGCCGGCCGCCGGTCTCGCGCGTGGCCCGCGCGCTGAAATCGAAATGCCTGTGAAACGGCCCCAGCCGGTACACCTGCTCAAGATCGCGGTCGGCATCGAAAGCGTCGAGCATTTCCGCGAGCGCATCAAAATCCGCCGCAAACAGGGCAAGACCTTCACGCATTACACCCGGCACATGCCCAAGCGGTCAGAGGAAGTTCTGGCCGGCGGTTCGCTTTACTGGATCGTGAAGGGCTATATCGCGGTGCGCTGCCCCATCGTGCGGCTGGAAGAAGCCGTGCTGGAGAACAAAGGCCCGCATTGCGGCATCGTGATGAAGTGCGAGCTGATTCCGGTGGTGCCGCAGCCGCGCCGGCCGCATCAGGGCTGGCGCTATCTGGAAGCCGAGGATGCCCCGCCCGACCTGGCCGATCTGGGCAAGGGCGCGGCCGAGATGCCGCCCGAGATGGCGGCGCAGTTGCGCGACCTCGGCCTGCTGTAATACCAAGCGTCATCTGATTCCGGGGGTATCATGGACGCTCAGGCGCGGGCGCGCATCATCGTTGTCGGCAACGAAAAAGGCGGTTCGGGAAAATTCACCACGGCGATGCACATTCTTATCGCCCTGCTGCTGGAGGGCGGGCGGATCGCGGCCATCGATCTGGATGCCAAGCAACGCACGCTGAGCCGTTATCTGGAGAATCGCGCGGCTTTCGTTGCCCGTCACGGCCTGAATCTCGCCATGCCCGAGCATGTGGTTGTTGGCGAAAGCGACAACCCGCTGAAACCCGAGGCCGAGGCCGACGAGGCCACGCGACTTGCAGCGGCCATCGCCGACCTGTCGCAGCGACACGATTTCATTCTGATCGACTGCCCGGGTAGCGACACCAACCTGTCGCGCGTCGGCCACTCCTATGCCGATCTGCTGGTCACGCCGGTGAATGACAGCTTCATCGATCTCGACCTGCTGGCCAGCGTCGATCCGGATACGCTGAAAGTGCTCAAGCCCAGCCGCTACGCCGTCATGGTGTGGGAACAGCGCAAGCAGCGTTTCGCCCGCGACCGCCAGACCGTGGACTGGGTGGTGATCCGCAATCGCCTGTCGCATCTCGATGCACGCAACAAGCGCAATGTCGGGCAGGTACTTGAAGCCCTGCAGAAGCGGATCGGATTCCGCTTCCTGCCGGGATTATCGGAGCGGGTGATCTTCCGCGAATTGTTCCTCTCGGGCCTCACCCTGATGGACCTCGACCGCACTGGACTTTCGGGCGGTACCGGCGGCCTGAACATGGCGCAGGCGGCTGCACGGCAGGAGGTTCGTAACCTGCTGCTGGGGCTGAACCTGATCACGGAAGACTGAGTAATCCGCGCCAAGAAAAACGCCGCCGGTTTTGCCGGCGGCGTTTCATGGCTAAGGGCTGCTGAACTAGCGGACCTTGCGGCGGCTGTATTGCCAGATCGCCAGCAGCATGGCGATGGCCAGGCCGGCCACGTCGGTGGCGAGGCCGCCATAGATGAGTAGCAACGAACCGGCGAACAGCACGATCCGGAGCGGCACACTGATCGGGCCGAAATACCAGGCCTGCAACGCGCCGGCCAGCAGGTAGACGCCGATACAGGCGGTGGCGCCGTAATGCGCCACCTGGGTCCAGTCGCCCTGGGCGAGCAGGGCCGGGCTGTAGAAGAACATGAACGGCACGATGAACGCCGCCATGCCATAGACGAACGACGTGACGGAGGTTTTCATCGGGTCGCTGCCGGCAATCGCCGCGCCGGCATAACCGGCCAGCGCCACCGGCGGTGTGATGGCCGAGATCACCGCGTAGTAGAACACGAACATGTGGGCTACCAGGGGTGAGATGCCCAGCTTGATCAGGCCTGGTGCCACCACCGATGCCGCCACGGCATAGGCCGCCGTGGTTGGCATGCCCATGCCCAGGATGATCGCGATGATCATGGCAAAGATCAGGGCAAAAAGCTGGCTCTCGCCGGCAATCGCCAGGATCATGGATGAGAAACGCAGGCCAATGCCGGTCAGGCCAATCACCCCGACGATGATGCCGGCACAGGCGCACACCGCGATCAGCTGAATGGTGCCTTTTGCACCCAGATGCAAAGCTTCAAGAACCGCGCGCGGCCCCATCCGGGTGTCGGGCAGTATCCAGCTGACCACCAGCGCGGTGACCATGCCAAGCGTGCCGGAGCGAATCACCGAATAGCCCGAAACCAGACCCGTGATCAGAACCACCAGCGGGATGAACAGGAATACCCGGCGGATCATCACGTTGAACTGCGGCAACTCGGAGCGCGGCAGTCCGCGCATGTTCATGCGCTTGGCCTCGTTGTCGACCATGAAATAGACCGCGAGGAAATACAGGATGGCCGGCAACACGGCCGCGATCATCAGCTCCGTGTAGGGGATGCCCGTGATCTCGGCCATGATGAAGGCGCCAGCCCCCATCACCGGCGGCATGATTTGGCCGCCGGTGGAAGCCGCCGCCTCGATGGCGCCCGCGCTGCGCGGCGGGTACCCGACCTTCTTCATCATCGGGATGGTGAAGGTGCCCGTGGCGGCCACGTTGCCGGCCGAGGTGCCATTGATCGTGCCCATCAGCGCGCTGGACAGTACCGCCACCTTGGCCGGGCCGCCGCGCGCCTGGCCGGCGAGCGAGAAGGAGAAGTTGACGAAATAGTCGCCGATCTTTGAGACCTGCAGGAAACCGGCAAAAGCGATGAACAGGATGATGTAGGTGGAGGAAACCGCTGTCGTGGGGCCGAACACACCTTCCATCGAATAGATGAACGAGAACAGGTGATCGATCCGGATACCCTTGTGATAAAGCACGCCGGGCATCCAGGGGCCGACCACGCAATAGAGCAGGAAGATGCCCGCGATGATCGGCAGGGCCAGACCGGCGCTGCGGCGGGTGATCTCGAGGATTAGCAGCGTGCCGGCGATGCCGATCACCATGTCCCACTGGGTAGGCGCGGCACCGGCGCGAAACAGCAGGCCGTCGAGATTGTCGTAGATATAGACGAAGCAGGCGATGCTGACCGCGATCAGGATCCAGTCATACCAGGGCACGCCGGCACGACGCGGGCGCGACGCCGCCGAGAACATCAGAAAACCGATGGCCGACCCGAAGGAGACGTGGACGCTGCGGAACAGCCAGGGGTCGATCGGGTAAAGGTTGAGGACCGCCAGATGGAAAACAGTGAAGACCACGCAACTCCAGAATAGAAGCTGGGTTTCCCAGCCTCGCAGGATGCGAACATTGCCGCCGATTTCGGCCTGTTCCTGAATTTTCTCGGCAGTCTTGGCGCCCGGATCCTGGGCGTTGGTCTTGACGGTCATTTCTTAGCCTCCCCGGCGCGGCATCCGGCTCTGTGTCCGGTACGACACGCCATTCATAACAAAATCCCCTGCCCGTCGATAGGCGGGCAGGGGATGGCCGGCAAATATCAGCCGATAGCGCGACTGGCGCTTACATCATGGTCTTCGGGTTGAGGGCGATGCCCTTTTCCTTGAAGTACTTCACCGCACCCGGATGGAAGGGCAGGAAGGTGTTCTTGTCGGCATTCTTGGCAATGGTTTCCTTGGCGGCCGAGTGGCCCTTCACCATGGCGTCGTTGTTGTCCATCACCGCCTTGACGATCTTGTAGGCATCGTCATCCGACAGGTCCTTGTGTGCAATCGCGAAGTTGTACAGGCCGAGGGTCTTGTGGTCCTCGGTCAGGGTCCGGTAGGTGCCCTTCGGAATCACCGACGGGGACAGCTCCGGAATCTTCTCCTGCAGGGTCTTGAGCTGGGCGTCGGTGAAGGTGATGAACTTCACCGGACGCTGGGCTTCCAGTTCGGAGAAGGCCGAGATCGGCACGCCCGCCGCGAAGGCGAAGACATCGAGCAGGCCGTCGCCGAGCTGGCTCGACATGTCGGAAGCGCCGCCGTTACGGATGGTGGCCTTGATGCCCAATGCCTCGAACATCAGCGGGAAGTAGGTGCCGGGCGTGCCGGCGCGGGGACCCACGCCCACATTCTTGCCGTTCATCTCGGCCACCGACTTGATCCCGGACTTCTCGGTGGTGATGAAATGGAAAGGCGTGTCGTACATCGGGAAGAGCGCACGGGCATTCTGGTATTTCTTGCCGTTGGCCCAGCCGGTGCCGTTCCAGCCGTGCAGGGCGACGCCCATAGTCACCATGCCGAGTTCGATCGCCTTGCTGTCGACCAGCAGCAGGTTCTGGTTCGGGCCCTGGGTCTGCTGGGTCGAGACGTTGATCCCGGTTTTCTCTGTCACCAGGGTGGCCACCACGCCGCCATAGATGAAATACGTGCCGCCCACCGAGGCGGTGCCCAGGGTCAGCGATTTCGACTGGGCCTGAGCCGCGCCCGCAAAAGCGACGGCCGCCACGGCTGCCAGACCAAGGGCTTTGAATGTTGACGCGATCATGCGTGTCCTCCCGGTTATTAACGTTTCCTCGCAACGGCGGTTTGCTGCCGCTTCTGCCAAGATAGGATAACGATTGCGACCAACAAGACCAGCGTTATCGTCGGCCCGCCATGCGGGGCTGGCGATCTTTATTGAGCCCTTCTGGCATTAGGCCGCGATCTGCCTATATTTTGACGTGTAGTCTCAGAGAGATCAACGCGTGAACGGTCATCGCAAGGCATCTGATTCGGGGCATGTCCCGACCAAATCCTCCAGTCAGGAGGTTGACGCCTTCCTGCGGCAGGTGGCGCTCAGTCCCCGCGTCGATGTGCCGTCCGGCGGTCGCGGCCGGCTGGTTTTCGCCATGGATGCCACGGCCAGCCGCAGGCCAACCTGGGATGAGGCGCAGGATATCCAGGCCGATATGTTCCGCGCCACGGCCGGTATCGGCGGGCTCGATATCCAGTTGGTCTTTTTTCGTGGCCAGGGCGAATGCCGTGCTTCGGGTTGGGTCTCCGACACAGGCACGCTGCTGCGCCTGATGCGGCAGGTCGAATGCGTGGGAGGTTACACGCAGATCGAGCGTGTGCTGCGCCACACCATCGCCGAGGCGCGGGAAGGCAGGATAAACGCGCTGGTCTATGTGGGCGACTGCATGGAGGAAGATTCCGACGAGGTTGCCCGGCGCGCCGGCGAGCTGGGCCTGATGGGCGTGCCGATCTTCGCCTTCCAGGAAGGGCAGGAACCGCTGGCGCAGGCCTGTTTCCGCGACATGGCGCGCCTGACCCGCGGTGCCTATTGCGCCTTCGACCGCTCCAGCGCGGCTACGCTGCGCGACCTGCTTTCGGCGGTGGCCGTTTATGCGGCGGGCGGCATCAGGGCGCTGGAGGATTATGCCAAACGGTCCGGCGGCAGCGCGCAGTTGCTGATCGGCCAGATGCGGTGATGTGATGGTGGCGTGGTTCGCGCTTGGTGTTGTGGGCGTCATTCTGCTCTGGCTGGGCGGCAAGGCCTTCGTCAATGCCGATCCGCGCCTGCTGGCACGAGGCATCCGATATGCCGGCGCGATCCTCTGCGGCGGGCTGGCGGTGTTCTTCCTGGTTCGTGGCCGCATCGACGTGGCGATGATGCTGGGCGCCGCGGGTGCTGCCGCGCTAGGTTATCTGCCGCGCGGCCTGCGGCCGTTTGGCGGGTTGTTCGGCGGGCGTGGCGCCGCGTCAGGCTGGCAGAAGGCGCGCACGGGCTATGAACAAACCGAAGGCGGCGCTGGTGGTGGCCAGCAGTCGCAGGTCGAGACATCCTGGCTGCGCATGCAGCTCGACCACGCCACCGGACGCATGCATGGCGAAGTGCTGCAGGGGCGGTTCGCCGGTCGCACGCTGGCGTCGCTGGCTTTCGAAGACCTGATCCTGCTGCTGCGCGATTGTCGGGCGGCCGACAACCAGGCCGCCGCTCTGCTGGAAGCCTATCTCGACCGCACGGTCGGCGAGGACTGGCGCGAAAAGGCGGCGCGCGGTGATCCGGGTGATGCGGCCGGCACGGCCGGTGCCGGCGCGACGATGACCCACGAACAGGCCCTGGATATCCTCGGACTGCAGCCGGGTGCCGGCCCCGATGATATCCGCGCCGCGCATCGCCGGCTGATGAAGAAATTCCATCCGGATCAGGGCGGATCGACGTTCCTGGCGGCGCAGATCAACCGGGCCAAGGATTTCCTGCTGGGGGAATAGGCCCGCAGTATTCCGACCTCTGTTGATCCTGATCAATTTCCGATGGGCGTTTCACTCTAAAAGCAGGCGCTCCTGATCCGTACCAGTAGTCCTGATCCGTCCCGGTAGTGTCACGCTGCGGGACGTCCTCTGATCGATAAAGAGGCATTCCATGGCCGTGGAGCGGTCGCTCGATATTTTTTCCATAGCCAACGGCCTTGCCCGCCAGGCCCATGCCAATGACGGCGATACTTTCGAGCATGGCTGCCGGATGCGCCCGGTCTGCGATCTGCTGGCAACCCGCCTGGGGCTGGGTGGCGAGGAGGTGGGTCGGATCGGCGTCTGCGCGCTGCTGCACGATATCGGGAAAAGCACGCTGCCCGAGACCGTGCTGTTCAAGCCCGGCCGGCTCACGCCCGACGAATACCGCCAGATGATGGAGCATACCTCCAACGGCCATGGCATGTTGCGCGATTTCGGCCATCCCTGGCTCGACTGCGCCGCCGATGCCGCCCTGCATCATCATGAACGTTTCGATGGCGGCGGCTATCCCCATGGCATCGCCGGCCTCGCCATTCCGCTGCCGGCACGCGTCATCGCGGTGGCCGATGTGTATGACGCGCTGCGCTCCGAACGCCCCTACAAGCCGGCCCTGAACCATGAGAAGGCCGTGAACCTGATCCTGCGCGGCGACGACCGCACCAGCCCGTCGCATTTCGATCCTGCCGTCCTGGCGGCCTTCGAGCATGGCGCACCCGCGATCCGCCAGCTTTACGACGAACCCGTAGCGGGCAACTGAGCGGCGGCGTCTGCCGATTGCATCGGGACAATTCCGCGATTCTGTGTTGTCTGCCGGCTGGCTATAGTGCGCGTCCCCAACGGAGAGCGCAGTCATGGATTCCAGTGCCGAAGCCGTCGTGCAGAAACAGCTCGATGCCTATAACGCCCGCGACATCGAGGCCTTCATGGCCTGCTGGGCCGAAGAGGCGCGGATATACGAATTCCCCAACCGTCTGCTGGCCGATGGCGCATCGGAAATCCGGACACGGCACCTCGTGCGGTTCCAGGAGCCCGACCTGTTCGGCCGGCTGGTCAACCGCATGTCGGTCGGCAACCGCGTGGTGGACCGCGAAGTGGTGACGCGTAATTTCCCGGAGGGGAAAGGGCAGATCGACGTGATCGGGATCTACGAACTGGCCGGAAAAAGGATTGCCCGGGCCTGGTTCATCATGGGCAGCCCGGTCTTGGGAGAACCGCAGCAGGCCGACTGAATGGGTATATTTTATCAAGTGCGCGCAGCATACCTATGGTGGTTATTTTTTCTGTAAGCTAGCGTAATGTGTGTGAGCAGGGAACTTAGGGGGAGTCATGCGCGGGACGTATCTCTGTATCTACGGGGCGGTTCTTATGCTGTCGTCGCCGGCAGCGGCCCAGACATCCTGGGAGCAGTTCCCGGTCAGTCAAAGCCGGCTGGAATTCTCTGCCCCGGGCCTGAGTGGAAAGCCCAGTCGCGGCTGGGAACTGAAGGGCAATTCCTCGAACAACAATAAGGTACGCAGCTTCCAGTATCGCTGGGGCAATCCGTTTGCCGGCGAGGGCGCTTTCGCCTGGATCGCACTCTCCCAAATTCGGGATTCCAACATCTACTTCTCCACCCAGCCGCAATGGCAGGCCATACAGGGTTTGACTGAATTCGCCACTCGCAAGACGGAGTTCGTGGCCGATTCTCCGGCGCTGGCGAAGACGGATGGTCTGGGCAGCCTGCAGACCCGGCCATTCCAATCGGAGGGTCGTGCCTGCCTTGCTTTCGGCGGGCTGACCAATGGCGGTGTGTCGTCGCAGTTGCTCTACGGCGAGGGCATGGCTTCCGGAGATACCTCTGTGCGCGGCTATTACTGCAGCACGTCGTCTGGCCGGCCCCTTGGGCCGCAGGACAGTGCCGCGATCATGGGAGCCCTGAAATTCAGATAATCTAGGGGAATGGTGCCGGATGAGGGGATTGAACCCCCGACCTTCGGTTTACAAAACCGCTGCTCTACCGCTGAGCTAATCCGGCAAACGCGTCGTTCCGCGGCTATTTACGTGACCCGGCGGCCGGGGGCAAGGGCGGCCGCCCGGTCCCGGCCGTAAGTCGGTCGCCCAGCCCATGGCCTGCGACAAATAGGCACTTGATAATCACTCGCAACTTCTCTAGCTTTGATCCTGCGAATGAGTTGCAGTTCAGATTATCGAGACGGGGCAGACGCAGTGACAGCGCAGATTTCCCAGTCGGTCGACGGAGCGGGCGGCTCCTGGCCGACCCATGTGCAGGACCTGAGCGAGGGCGAGCGCCTGGTCGTCTGGGCCTTCCGCCGCTGGGTATCCGGCCCGCAGCATCTGCCCTTGCTGGCGCGCGAATTCGACCGCCAGTTCCGTCGCGCCGAGGCGCGGCTGGCGCTGCAGGCCCTGGACAGCGCGCTGAGCGGGCTGACCCGCCATGCCCGCCGCACCATCGTCTACCACCAGCCCTGTTGCGCCTGCCTGGGCGCCGACGAGGTCTGTTTCCTGTCCATCGTCGCCGCCCTGCAGAGCGGGGCGCATCAGGCCGCCAGCGCCATGGCGCAATGGCTGGTGCGTCGCGAGGGCGTGCAGGATTTCGTGGCCGCACTGGACGATCTGGCCGAATGCCTGAGCGGCAGCGGCCATGACCTGCCGTATCGCACGCGGCAGCGCAACCCGGCCCGCACGACGACGGCGCAGCCGCTGTCGCTGCTGGTGCATTAAGGGGGGACGGCGATGTATGTCTGTCTCTGCCACGGCTTCACCGACGGCGATGTGCGCAAGGCGCTGGATGGCGGCTGCCGCTCGGTGGCGGGGGTCTACCGCCAACTCGCCGACCGGCCGCAATGCGGCAAATGCGTGCCCGACGTGCGCTGCATGGTGAACGAACATCGCGCCGGCAATGCCAATGGCGGCCATGCCATGCCCTGTGCGGCGATGGCGCAGGCCGAAAGCGCGGCGTGATCGGCACGGCCCTGATCGTGGCCGCCTGTTGCGGCGGCATGGTGGTTCTGGCCTGCAAGCTGCGAGTGATGCGCAACCTCACCGATCATGAAACTCACTCGCGGAAATCAGGGCGAAAAGACTGATTTTCTTTGCGAGTGATTTGTAATCACACGCATTTCTCTTGAGCCCGCGTGTAACGCGGCGTAAGCCTCCTCTCAGCGCGTCGATACCGATTCCGGCGCAGCGCCAGCAGCAGAGGAGGTTCAGGGATGAAGGGCGACAAGAAGGTGATTCAGCATCTCAACGGTGTGCTGAAGAACGAACTCACCGCCATCAACCAGTATTTCCTGCATGCCCGCATGTGGAAGAGCTGGGGCTTCGAGCGCCTCGGCCATCACGAATACAAAGAATCGATCGAGGAGATGAAGCACGCCGACAAGATCATCGAGCGCGTGCTGCTGCTCGAAGGCGTGCCCAACCTGCAGGATCTCGGCAAGCTGAAGATCGGCGAAACCGTGCCCGAAGGCTTGCAGGCCAATCTCGACCTTGAACGCAAGGGCCGCGCCGACCTGATCGCAGCGATCGCCCATTGCGAAAGCGTGCAGGATTACGTCAGCCGCGAAATTCTCACCGAGATCCTCGACGACACCGAGGAACATATCGACCATCTGGAAACCCAGCTCGACCTGGTAGAGAAGGTGGGCCTGCAGAATTACCTGCAGAGCCAGATGGGCGACGGCTCGCCCTCGTAAGCCGATACGTCAAAAAATTGCGGCGGCCTGTCGGCGTGAAAGCCGGGCCGCCGCAGCTGTATCCGGGCCTATAATTCAGGCGTCGTCGCCGGGCAGCCTAGTCTTGAGATCGAACAGAATCAGGTCGCGCACATCGCCTTCGCGGGCAACCGGCTCCACGCCGTGGAAGCTGCGCTTGGTCTGCGGGAAGGCGACCAACGTGTTCGGCACATAGGGCATGCTTGCCACCAGTTCGAAATTTTCGAACGGATGGTGCGGCCCCCCCATGCATGTGAATTTGCGGTCCTTCGGAATATAAGCAGATGTGCCCAGATGGCTGTTGCTGTCGTCTGGTGGCATATAGAACAGCACCGAGACCATCTTGCGCGGCGTGTCGGTATGCGGCCCCAGGGAATAGGTCGTGGTGTCCCGCATCAGGAACATTTCATTGTAAAGCTTAAGGTCGGCAACCGTCATCTTGTTGTCGGCCAGCTTCTCGGCCATGCCCTGCTTGAAGACTGAAAGCCAGATGCTGCTGAATTCCGCATCGCGGAAGGTTTCGAACAGCTGTTTCCAGAAGCTGCGCTTCTCTTCCGATGTTGGCAGGCTATCTACTTCCTTGGGGAACACGCATGCGCGCGCGCCGCTGTAACCCATGCCGACCCGGCCAGTATCCACCAGTCGAGTGAAGCAGTCGTCGTCCAGGCGGTTGCGCATCAATTCGGCATAAAAATCCGCCGGCAGGATGTTGTGAACGCAGATATGCGGGAAGGGCCAGGTCCTGAGCGGAGCATTCAGGATCTGATACATCGCATGGAGTTTGGCGGCAGAAAATTTATCGACGGAAGACATATTCACCCACACCCTCGAAATAGCCATCCGTCCGGGAGGCTTTGGCCACCTGTTCGGGATCGTAGCGGAAGCCCAGCGTTGCCAGGTGGTCCAGAATCCAGCGGTGTTCGGCGAGATGTGGATTGATCTCGATCAAAAGAGAGGCAACTTCGGGGTTCTGGAGCGTTTTTTCCGCGCCTTTGACGATCTTGTGCTCGATTCCGTCGACATCGATCTTGATGAAGTTCGGCACAGGGATTGCGCCGGTGTCGATCAGCCTGTCGACCGTGGTGGAATAGCAGCCCTGGATGAAGGGGTTCTTCTTTTCCTTCAGATAGGGATCAAGCGATTGCCCGAAGGAATGACAGGATGAGCCAGCCTGGAATTGCGACAGATGCAGCCGGTCGAAGGCCTCGACATCGGACAGTGCGGCGCTCCAGGCGATGACCCGATCGCTCAGATTATTGGCGACGATATTCCGGCACAGCGTGGCATAGTTCTGGGATTCCGGCTCGAAGGCGTAGACGGCGGCGTCGCGCATCACGCCTGCGTAGATCGAATACATGCCCACATTGGCGCCGACATCCAGCATCCTGCTGCCCATCGGAAAACTGTCGAGCCATTCGATGGTGCTCGGTTCCTTGGTAAGCAGCGACTGCACGCGCCACAGGCAACCCGAATTGGGCGTCATGTATGTCAGCTTGCGCCCGTCCCGCATCACCTTGGCGGCGGGGAACAGCTTTTCATATTCCTGCAATGTGATGGACATGAAACCGCCTATCCTGAAATTCTGGGCAGTCTCAGGCTACAATACTTACCAAGTCTTTAAAGGGAATCCTTGGTGCCGGCGCTGCCCCGAGCGGCCTCGTACAGGGCGACGGCCGCAGCGGCTGAAACATTCAGGCTTTCCACGGCGCCGCTCATCGGCAGCTTCGCGAGGAAGTCGCATTTCTCGCGGGTCAGCCGACGCAAGCCTTCGTCCTCCGCGCCCAGCACCAGGGCCAGGCGGCGGATGCCGCTTACGGCCTGGGCCAGGGATTTTTCGGTTTCCATCTCCAGGCCCACGCGCCAGAAGCCGTATTCGGCCAGCAGATCCAGGGCCCGCGACAGATTGGTCACCCGGATCAGCGGCACGACCTCCAGCCCGCCCGAGGCCGCCTTGGCCAGGGCCCCGGTGGCTTCGGGGGCATGGCGGTCGGTGACAATCACTGCCCGCGCGCCGAACGCGGCGGCTGAACGAAGAATGGCGCCGACATTGCGGGGGTCCGTCACATGGTCCAGCAGCAGCACGGTTTCCCGGGCGTCGTCCCCGGCCTCGTCCAGAGGCTCTTTCAGGGATTCCACGCCTGGGTCTTCCAAGGGGTCGGTCAGCAGGGCGATGCCCTGGTGTACGGCACCGGGGGGCAGCAGGGCATCCAGCCGCGCGCGGTCGACCGTTTCGGGCTGGGGATTGGCCGGCAGGTCGCCGGCCAGGGTCTCGCGCGCCTCGCGGGTCAACAGCAGGCGGCGATGATAGCGTTCCGGATTGTGCAGGGCGGCCAGGCAGGCATGGCTGCCGTACAGCCAGGTCGGCAGCTCGCGATTGCCCTGGCTCTGGGAACGGGGGCCATGCCGGGGGCGGTCAAAGCTCCGGTCCGGGTCCCGATCGTGCCTTTCATGGCGCGGGTCCGGCCGGTGATCATCCCGACCGGTCCGTTCCGGACGATTCGGGCCCTTGCCGCCGGCATTGCGGTCATGGGCGCGTTGACCGCGAGACTGACCATAGGCCTGACCAGGGGCGAATTTGCCCTGTTTCCCGGCCTTGATGGGCTTCTCTGGGCGGCCATGCCCTTCCGCTCCGCCATCACGGCGCGGGCCCCGGCTGGGTTTGCCGCCCCCTTTGCCGCCATGGGAGGCGCTGGAGTGGGACGAGGGGCGTTTGGGGTTCCGGGCATCCGGCTTGCGTCTGGACATGGCGGGTCTTATACTGCCGGTTGGTAAAAGCAACAACATTGCCGCCCGAACTCTAAAGTTTTGAGGGCAGGGGGGCGATGATGGTGCTTTTGTCGCGTTTATCCATTGACGGACGGATATCCCTTCGGTAATCGGGGGGCCGGTCGGAGGGGTGCCCGAGTGGCTAAAGGGGACGGACTG